>JBBCKG010000006.1:0-82779 GCA_037190905.1 Agriterribacter sp.
AAAGGGGCTGCCCGCTACGAAATTGTTCTTTTAACTTTTGCTTGGCTTGTTCGTAATCGAACGACTCAGGTTGTTCTGTTTTCATTTTTACTGTGTTTAAAGTTAAGACTTAACTCTTGACACAGTTTATTTTACATTCTCTAGATTGCCGACTTACGAAATAAGTTGGGAAAGCGCATTGATCCAAAACTGATTGAAAAAGTAATATATGCTTTAACAATTTTGGAGCAACCACCACGAAGACACAGCTTCCGAACTAAGCCGCTGCTACCTTTGAAGCGTCCTGATCGCCAGAGTTCCACTTCTGGTATACCCTGACCGCCCCGATCAGGTGTTCCATTTCCCTGAAATCATCATCCAAACTGTTCTCAAATACCGGTGAGTTGTCGGGTTCTTGTGTTGTGAACGCCTGTAGCTCTGAGGCTGGTAACGGTCGCCTTGACAAGCGTTTCTTATTTCCGGCCAACAGGTCTTTGAGGTCGCCGGAAAAGTATCCACCCCAACATACAGATAATAGACAGCCAGCAGTAAGGTTACTGCCGACAGATAGGTCATCCATGTTATTCCTGTAAACATACGCTTCTCATTTTAATCGTTCACACTATTTCAACTCGGCTTTGATAGTCGGGTCGTTTACAATTCCCTTAGCAAAGAAACGATGCCGGGAAAGCGTTTTCAAGTCCGGCTTATAAATTGTACTTTGTTGTACCTATTGTTAAAAACAGCGCGATGCGTACCTGTTAAATCATCCTATTTGCAGATGTTTTACCAATTTGCCTTTATTCTGTTACAAAATATTGTAAAAAATGAATTTATTTTGTTACAAAATATGCCTAATTTTAGGTTTACTTTGTTACATAGCGTAAATCAACAGGTTGATTAATGGCATTTAAAAGAAATATTGAAGAGCATCTTAACCGTTGGAAATCAAGCGAAACAAGGAAACCTTTGATTATAAGGGGAGCCCGGCAGGTAGGCAAGACTACGGTAATACATGATTTTTCGAAAACCTATGCCCACGCCATTACCCTCAATCTTGAAAAACCAGCTGACCGTCGCTACTTTGAGGACTTTGACGATGTTCGGACTATAGTGGAAGCGCTATTCCTGGCACACAGCCTTCCTTCATTAGCCGCAAAGGACACGCTTTTGTTTATAGACGAAATACAGGAAAGCCCCAAAGCCATACAATTGCTACGCTACTTTTATGAAGAAATACCGGCATTGCATGTCATCAGTGCCGGATCACTGCTGGAATTTGTGATGCAGAAAGTGCAGAGTTTTCCGGTGGGAAGGGTGGAGTTTCTGTATTTATATCCGTTGAATTTCCAGGAATACCTGCAAGCCGCTGGTAAACAGACATTACTGGAACAATTGCTGGAAGTGCCCGTAAAAGCTTTTGCACACCAGGCTTTGATGGATGCTTTCCACCGCTATGCCATTATCGGGGGTATGCCAGAAGTTATCAAAACAGATATAGCTGTGCAGAATCTTTCAGATCTGGCGATTGTTTATGAAAGTATCTGGAGTACCTATAAAAACGATGTTGAAAAATATACCTCTAACGATACAGAAAGAAAAATCATCAAACATGTGATGGATACTGCACCGCTATACCTGGACGAACGCATCAAATTTCAGGGCTTCGGCAATTCAAACTATCGGTCAAGGGAGGCAGGTGAAGCTTTCCGGACATTGAACGATGCGAAGGTTATCCGGCTGATTTACCCTACTACTGATATACTTCCTCCGCTGAAAACAGATTTGAAAAAGTCGCCGCGTTTACAGTTGCTGGATACCGGACTGGTCAATTACACTTTGGCAATACAGGCAGAGATGCTGGCTATGGATGACCTTAACAGTGCTTACAAAGGAGCCGTGATACGGCATTTGGTTACGCAGGAACTCATATCACTCCAATATTTATCGCTCCATACGCCCCATTTCTGGGTTAGAGAAAAAGCCCAGTCCAATGCGGAAGTGGATCTACTCTACACACACGGCAAACAGGTAATCCCCATAGAAATTAAATCGGGAAGCACAGGTTCGTTAAGATCGCTGCACCAGTTCATTGAAGCAGCAGAACATCCCTTCGCCATCCGCATGTACGCAGGTACTTTTAAGATAGAAGAAGCGGTAACACCCAATAAAAAGCCATACCTGCTCTTAAATCTGCCTTATTATGCAGGTACGGTATTGCCGCAATACGCCGAGTGGTTTGTAAGCAAATATGCCAATTGGCAGGCCTGATTATTTTTTTTCAACCTGTTCGGACAAACTTACGGTATAGGCATTGTGATCTTTGGGTGGCGCTGCGAAGCACATTGAAAGACGTGAAATTGGTGTAGGTTACGTTATAGTAAAGAAAAAGACTACAACTGTAAAAAATAAAAAAGGTCTGTAAAATCAGGGAATGCCTTCCTGCTTCTTCGTGTTGCTACAAACGTGAAAGCGTATGAGGGACTGAAAATTTGTCGTCGCTAACCTATTGTTTATCTGTATAGACGTGCTCCTGTAGGACCAATAGAGGCCTTCATCTTCTCACTCCGGATTGTCTGTATTTCGTCAAATTGCGCTCTCTCTTGATTGACGCGCTTAGTTATTTCGGATTTCGTAAACAGCGTTTTTATAACGCCTATAGTTTTGCCGCCCAAACAATCATATATAAAAAATAAGTGGTTTTATGAGCCATGCCAATCAATTACAACATACAATGAAAAAGATAAGTCATTTCCTGTTGATTTTTTGCCTGACGACGATGATTTCGTTAAGCGGACTTACCCAATCTGCTACGGGCAGAATCAAAGGCACTGTTCTGACCGAGGACGATAAACCGGCTGTGGGGGTAACCGTGCAGATGGTGGGTACTGGTTTGTCTGCTGTTGCGAGTGGGTCCGGTGCATTCAGTTTCAGCCGTTTGCCGGCCGGTGATTACACACTGCGTGTTTCGCTGGTGGGGCACGGCAATGTAGACGAAAAGGTAACGCTGGGTGTTGACGCAACGGAAGAAGTGGTACTCCGTTTGTCGGTATCGGCATTGAACCTGGAAGAAGTGATCGTAAGCAGTTACCGGAACAGACTGAACAACAATACTGCTTCTGTAACGCTTCGTACACAAACACCTTTATTGCAGCTTTCACAAAACGTGCAGGTGGTAACCTCCAAAGCGCTGGCTGATCAGCAGATTATCAGTATGAGCGACGGATTGATCAGAAATGTGAGCGGCGCCACACGGCTGGAGCATTGGGGAGACCTGTATACCAATATTACCGCCAGGGGCTCTCAGATTCAGGCTTTCAGAAATGGTTTCAACGTAGTGGCTTCTTACTGGGGGCCGCTTACGGAAGACATGAGCTTTGTAGACAGGATAGAATTCGTGAAAGGTCCGGCCGGGTTTATGCTGGCCAATGGAGACCCGAGCGGCTTGTATAATGTGGTTACAAAAAAACCAACAGGGGTATCGAAGGGAGAAGTGAATGTTACACTGGGAAGCTTCGATCTCTACCGGACAAGTCTGGACCTGGACGGCGCCTTATCTAAAGACCGAAAACTATTGTATCGTTTAAATGTTGCGGCTCAAAACAAAGGCTCTCACCGGGACTATGAGCACAACAACCGTTATGTAATAGCGCCGGTTGTTTCTTACCAACTTGATGATAAATCCAGGCTGACGCTGGAGTACAATGGTCAGTTTGCGAAAATGACAGATGTTGGATCGTATTACGTTTTTTCCAGAAAAGGATATGGCGTTTTTCCCAGGAATTTTACCTATTCCAATCCCGGGCTGGCGCCTACCACCATCAATGATCACAGCGCATATGTAACTTTTGAGCACAGTTTCGATGATAACTGGAAGGCTACGGCGCAGGCCTCGTATTTCAACTACAGCCAGCGGGGGTCGAGTATGTGGCCGTCTGCATTGGCTGCCAGCGGCGATAGTATTGTAAGAAGTGTGGGCATTTGGGATGCGAAAAGCACCATGGCGCTGGCGCAGGTGTTTTTGAATGGTAAATTTGAAACAGGGGCGGTAAATCATAGAATTCTTGCCGGGGTAGATGTTGCGAATAAGAAATACAATGCAGACTGGGGGCAGAGCCATGCGCTGGATATTGGTTTTGGCTTTGATCCTTATCATCCGAATTATGGCATACCGCCGAATGGATACCCGGCTTTCGACAGGAGCCGTTCTATAGAAGAGCGTTCGGTGTTGGCGTGGGGTATTCAAACACAGCGCTACGCAAGTGCGTACTTGCAGGATGAGTTGGGTTTTATGAACGACAGGTTGCGCCTGACCCTTGCCGGTCGCTATACAGACGTAAGCCAGGTATATGGTGTAGGCGTTGAATATTCCAGTGCAAAACATTTTACACCCAGGGTGGGGCTGAGCTTCGCAATAGATCCTACTTTTTCTGCCTATGGCTTATACGACCAGGCTTTTGTGCCTCAAACCGGTATACGCTACGATCGCGAAAAAATTGATCCTATTACCGGCAACAACTGGGAACTGGGGCTGAAGAAAAACTGGTTTGCCAACAGGTGGTCAACAACTTTGTCTGTATACAGAATTTTAAAGAAAAATGAATTGACAGCAGATCCGTTTCACAGCGATCCGGGAGTTAGCTACAGCATGGTGCTGGGAGAAAAAGTAGCACGGGGTGTGGAGTTTGATGCCCGGGGAACCATTGCCAGGGGCTTCACGGTAATAGCCAACTATGCCTTTACCGAGAGCGTGGTAAGTAAAGTGGCCGGCGGCCTGGAAAGTGCGTATGCCGTGGGACAAATTGTGCCGGGATATGCCAAACACACCGCCAATGCCTGGTTGAATTATGAACTGCAAAAAGGCGCTTTGAAAGGATTGGGCTTTACCGGAGGCTTCACTTCGCTGATCGGCCGTTATACCGGCTGGACGACCACCGGCGCCAGCCTGCCTGATTATTTCAAACTCGATGGTGGCATTTCGTATGCAAAAAATAAATACCGGGTGGTATTGAATGTATTCAATATACTGGATGAATACCTGTATTCCGGCTCTTATCAGGAACTGCCTACCATTCCGGGCGACTACGGTTCCTCGGCGGCGGCATATTATTATCAAACCGAACCTCCGAGAAATCTGCGGCTGAGTATATCCTACAGCTTTTAATAGTATAACTTTATATACCAGAAACGAATATTCCTTCCTTAGAAGGAATATTCGTTTTTCCACGAAAACTATATGACATTCAGGAAGATTACTGGAAAACTTCACTTGTGGCTGGGGCTGGCGTCTGGCATTATTGTTTTTTGGCTGGGTATCACGGGATGTATACTGGCGTTTGAGAAAGAAATTGCAGATGCTACACAAAGCTACCGCTATGTGGAGGAACCCGGTAAAGCATATCTTCCTCCCACTATTCTAAAAGATTCTGTTGACCGGTATTTAAACGGAAAGGAAACCATTTCCATTGAATACCTGGGTACCCGGAATACGGCACTGGCTTATTATTACGACGATAGCCTGTATTATCAGGTATTCATCGATCCCTATACGGGACGGGTGCTGAAAGTAAAGGATATGAGCACCGATTTTTTCCGTGTCATAACCATGGGACATTACTGGTTATGGCTCGGGCAGCCGGGCAGAGTGATTGTATCTTCGGCTACCCTGATTTTTGTGGTGCTGATGATCTCCGGTATGATACTCTGGTGGCCAAGAAACAAATCGGCAGCCAGGCAACGCTTTCGTTTCCGATGGAAACCAACCACGAAATGGAAGCGAAAAAATTATGACCTTCATAATGTACTGGGTTTTTATATGACCTGGGTGGCGATCTTCCTGGCCATATCGGGGTTGATTATGGGGTTTGACTGGTTTTCCAAATCGTTCTACTTTGTTACCTCAGGGGGCAGGAGCATGCCAGCGCACGTACATCCGCTGTCAGACAGTACGCTGGCCGGTACCACCGACCGGCGTCAAATGGTGAACGCTGTATGGCAGGAGCTGATGAAACAGAAAAAAGCAGACAATAAGGTAGGCATTGTATTCCCACACGATGATGCTGACGCTTTGGAAGGGTATGTAAATCACAACCTGGACTCGTACTATAATGCAGATTTTTATCATTTCGACCAGTATACCGGCGAAGAATTACCCACTGACGGTATTTACGCAGGTGCATTCCTTGACGCACCACTGTCGGACAAAATTCAACGGATGAACTACGATATCCATGTGGGCGCTATCCTCGGATTGCCCGGCAAAGTATTGGCTTTTTTCGGAAGCCTGATTGCCGCATCGCTGCCCATTACTGGTTTCTATATTTGGTATGGCAGGCGAAAGAAAAAAGTGGTCTCAAAAAATTAATAACTCAGGTACTTTATTGGCTTAACTTCTTGTTCTGACATGCATTTTTTCGTAGATATTGCTGGCGTGTTTTTTAACCGTATCCAGACTAACGGAAAGCTGATGGGCCATTCGCCTGGAATAAAACTTCTCCTATGTCGGTAATGAGAGCTTATACCATAATTGCATAGTTGCGGTGTGTATCGACCCTGACAAGCATGGACATTGGTATCCGGGATGGCTACTTTGAATACAGGTTTTTTCAACGTTGTGATTATGAGATTATTATGTATTTAATTGTCGGCCTACGTAGCTAATACGTACTACAACATATATGCCGGGATGAAGAAAATCGTTTATTGCAGTGCGGTTGAAAAAGCTACCTGCCGTAGTCTGTACAACCTGATTAGAAAATTATTACGCTGACCTGTGATCAACACCATTATTTTTATTCAGATTCTTTATCCAAACGTACAGGTCAACAGAGCCGGCAACATATAGTTTTTTCCGGAGTGTGTATTTTCTGGTTTGTACCGTTCTTACCGACCGGTTGGTATACGTCGCAATGTCTTTGGTTGAGAAATCAAGATATATATATGCGCATAGGGTGAGTTCACTAAGTTGGAGGGCAGGGTTCAGTTCCAATAATTTTCGGTGAATATCTTCGTGTACCTCCTGAAAACGGCTGTAAAAGCTGGGATGGTTGTCTTTTGCAAGCTGCAGCAAGCTGTCAAACGAATGCGCCTGTGCCGGAAGTGCTCCCTGGTGCTCCTCTTCTTTCAAAATGGATGGTGTGTCTTCCGGTTGTTTTTCTTTTGGTTGGAGTAAAATGCCCGGTTGTGCGGTATGTTTTTTTCGTATACCATACACTGTTACCACAGCCAATGTTAACACTGCAATCAGTGATCCGTAAAGCAGGCGGTTGTTTGACCGGGCTTTATGCCACGCCTGCTCATAGTTTTCTACCATTTTAAGTACAGCATAATCCCGACCTTTTGCTCTGAACAGAGAGAGGCTGTCTGAAATCTGATCGTACAGCCTTTGGTATTCAAGTATGCTTTGATTGTCGTTCAGTAATCCAAACACTCTTATCAGCTTTCTGTATACTTCCTGTACCTCTTCATTGAGTTGTAACTGTAAAGAAATATCCGCCGATTTCTTATAGTAAACCACTGCCTGTTGATGGTTGCCCAGGGCAGCATGCACATCGCCAAGGCCATCGTAGGCAAATGACTGGTAATTATGACTTCCGGCGCCTTCCAGTAGCCGGAGGGCCGTCTGGTAGTAGTGCTCTGCTGAGTCAAGACTCTTGTGGTGAAAACGGTAATCGCCTAATGATACGTAGAGCAGCGCTTTATCCTGCTTATTATAGGCTTCTTCGGCAGCATTACGGCTTTTATATGTTTCGCTGGAGGCTATACTGTCTGCTTTGCAATAATACTGATATTGTAATTCGGGGTCATCTGTAACAATAAAGCATGCCATATGATGATAGAAAATACCGGTTGCTTTTAATCTTTCATCTTTTTCCTGCTGTATTACAGTAAGCGCTTTGAAATACAATGCGCTGGCAAGGGCGTTTAACCCCAGGTAGTGATAATTTTCGGACTGAAGCATCAGCACGTAGAAATGATCTGTGGGGGTTTTATCCAGGTAGGAGGTTTGTTCGAGGGCTTTCTGGGTATACTGCATACTTTTCTCGTACTCACCTGCCCGCGATAGGATTTCAGCCACAGCCAGGTATCCATTCACCATTCCTTTGCTGTAATTGGCCTGCTTTGATTTTTCAACCAGTTGAAACCCGTTTTGCAGGTTGGTAATGGCGTTGAATGTGTGGTTGCGATACTGTGTTTTAGACATTTCCACCAGACTGTCCAGATATTGATGCGATTGGCATACGGCAGAAATGCTTATACAGCATAGCAGGGATATTACCCAAACATTACTCCTCAACTTGTAGCACCGGAGCAACGGGATAAAGGATATTCGAATGCTCATGTTTGTATAGTATCCTGATAAAGATATAACTCTCTTCAAAGCGAAGCATTAAACTGCTGCCGCAATTTTGAAAGCAGGAGTAATAGACAACAGGGAATCCCGCAGTTTTTTACTGCCATTCAGACGAGTCCATATGTTTGAAGTGCCCATTCAGCTTCACTTTTTCCACCAGGGCATTGGTTTCGCGTAGTACAGGAATGGTTTTAGCCAGGTGCCTTTTGATGTATTCCAGGCGCTGGGCTTCGGTGAGTAAGTTCAATACTTCATATTCCTGTTGAAGGGTAAGGCCTATGTGGTGTGCCACATCGTAGGAAGTAAGCACTTTCTCCTCTTTTGCAAATGCTTTGGTAATATTCAGCAACTGGTGCAGGGTATGTACGTTGTCCAGTATTTTTTGCATAACGGAATGCCTGGGCGCGGTGTCATTTCCGGGGTAGTGAACAATGGCCCCGCTGTACAGTTTGAGCGGAACGCTTTTGATGATTTCAAGTATCCTGAACACTTCTTTACCTTCTACGGTAATATCCATCTCGCCGCTGTCGTACGTTTTTACTATTTCATTTACGCTTACCAGTGTACCGGTTTCGGAAACCCTTTGGTTAAGGATAGCGGGCATTCCAAATGTTTTGGATTCCTGTGCGCACTCCTCTATTAACTGTTTGTATCGGGGTTCAAAAATATGCAGGTTCACTTTTTCGCCCGGGTACACCACCATGCCCAATGGAAATATGGGAATGAAATTCGTCATAATGTTGCTGATTGCTATTGGGTATATTCGAAGAAATACATTGCAATAATAAAAGGCTAAAGTAGTGAATATATACCATTCCCGCCAGTATGCTATGCTGTTGTATCGCTGAGCGGATATACGAAAACGGGTCTGCTCTTAAAAGAGGCAGACCCGTTGGTTATAGCATTACAGACTGTTTAGAAGCTGTATCCCGGATTTTGCACCAGGTTGGGGTTGGTAGCGTATTGAGGGGATGGTATCGGAAACAGATAGGTGTGTTTGTCAGGATTGTCTGCCGGCTTGTCGGGGAAAGTGCGGGCATTCAGATAGGTGCCGAAGCGAATCATATCCTGTCTTCTTACCATTTCCCATGCCAGCTCCCTGGCTCTTTCGGCATATATATTGTCGAGTGTAAGATCAGCCGGTGTCCAGTCTTGGGGCGAAGCGCTGCTTACCGGATACCCATAGGCACGCCGGCGTACCATATTTACATTTTCCAGTGCATCGTCGAGGTTAACGCCCAGCCTAAGCTGGCACTCTGCTTTCATCAATAAAATATCGGCGTAGCGGAAAACAACAAAGTCATTGCCCATGTTCCCGTCTATGTTCGTCTGCGGGTCGGGGAAATACTTGATATTCCTCAGGCCTGCCATTCTGAAATATGCGTTGGCATTGGAAAACAAATACATGGTGTCGAAATAATTCACCGGCAGATTGGATTGCTGGTCGTACAACATCACTGCATCGGCGGGGGAGTCGGTATACCCGGCCGGCGTGGTATTGGTACTGCTCACCATCACATCTTTGTAGGGCGGGTATTTCACCCCGTTTACAAACTGCTGGCCAAACAGAAATTGCCCGGAGCGCATATCGTGGAATGTTCTGTATTTATTGGTATGCCCGCTCTCTGTTCTGTATTCGTAGGTAGAGGTGGTATCGTAAAAATCGTAGAGCTGTTTGGTGGTACTCCAGCCATTGTCGCCGTAACCGCAACAAATATTGAAAGTGTATTGTCCTGAGCTGGCCTGGATACTTTTTTGCACAAAGTTGTGTCCTTTAATCCTCGCTCCGTCGAAGGGAACTACGAAGATGTTTTCTGTCGAAGCCTCCTGCACTTTGTCTTTAAAGTTGTCGAAATAGTTGGCCATAAGGCTATATTTCCCTGAGTTGATAATCTGATCGCACATAGCTATGCACTCGTTCCACCGCGGTGTACCTGTATATATTTCCGCATTCAGGTACATTTTAGCCAGCAGGCTGTAGGCGTAGTACTGCGTGATTTTTCCATAGGTGGAAAGGTCAACGGTGGTGGTAAGGTGCGGGAGGGCTGCCTTAATATCTGTCTCGAGCGAATCGAACACTTGCTTACGGGGAATATTTACGACTGTCAGCGGGTCTTGTTTGAAATTTCGCACGTAGGGAATATTACCGAAGAGATCCATACCCTGGTAGTAAAACCACGACCGCGCTGCTGTTACTTCTGCCAGGTCGCTGGTGGCTGTTGCAGGTGCAGGATCGAGGTTGTTCAAAGTATGGATGATGAAATTACTGGTGCCCACACCATTGTATATGTTATTCCATGCATCGTTCAGTTTGGAGTCGTCGGCTTTTTGCTCGTGGTACCATATTCTGGCCCATAGTCCGCCATCGCCCCAGTCGCTTCCCCTTGTAGGAATGATCATTTCATCCGTGGTCAGTTCCTGCTGATGGTAGATGGCACCGCCTTCCGATACCCCACGCTGAAAAGCGGCATAAGCCGGCGCTTTGCCTGCTGCCACTTCCTCGGGTGTATTCCAGAAGTTTTCGTTTACGATCTGACTTGATATTTCAGCGTCGAGCTTGGTGCACGACAGCGAAGGATACAGTAGTAGTACTGCGCCTGATAAAAGTATATTGCTGATATTTTTTTTCATGTTTGTATTCGTTTTCTGTTGACTTCTACATTTCTTTTACCGCGTTGTATCACGGAAAAACCAGATTATTTGAAAGCAATGTTCACCCCTATCGTAAATGATCTGGATTTGGGGTAAAATGCATTGGCCGCATTGTAGGTGAGGTCTATAAATGCATTGCCCGATCCCCCGCCGGAGCCATCTGTCATCGCGATTTCCGGATCCAGTCCTTTATAAGGCGTTATTACAAACAGGTTATTGGCCGCGGCATAAAAGCGGAGATGGTCAATTGCCCTGATCCTGGTAAAATTATAGGAGAGGGTCAGGTTTTCCAGTCTTGCATAGGATGCATTTTCCAGCCAGTAGTCCGAAGGCGTTGGATTGTCTCTCAATCCGCTGGTTACCGCTTCTTTGATAACATTTACAGAAGGCAGGCTGTTGTAATTAGCCAGGTTCAACCTCGTATTGTTGAAAATTTTTTGCCCCTGCACACCTCTTAAAAAGGCGTTCAATGTCCAGTTTTTGTAAGAAACGGTGGTGTTAAATCCGTAGTTGAATTTCGGGTAGGGATCTATGTAATGTTGTTTGGCTGCCATGGGATCGGTAGTAGTTCCCTGCTCTGCCTCATAAAAAGGAATGCCGTTTTCATCGTGTCCCATATAATGCGGCAACAGGAAGGAAAAAGGCGATTTGCCGATAACGAGATAGGTGATGGGGTTGGAGCTAAGTCCGCGTCCGCTGGCATGCCCCACGGGAATATTGTCTCTCCCAACCTGATTCCCATCCCAGGTGCCGGAAAGATTGGTCACTTTTGTGTTGATGGTGGTGATCTGACCGCCTACAGACCAGTTCAGGTGCGGGGTGTTGATGATATTGGCGTTCAGTTGCACTTCTACACCTTTATTATGCAAATTACCCACGTTGGCCAGTACGCTCGACACAAAATTGGGAGGAACCGGTACCGTATAATAATATAAAAGGTTACGGGTTTCGTCGTTGAAATAGCTGATATTACCACTCAGCAGGTTGTTCAGTACCGAAAAGTCAAGCCCTATATTCCTGCCTCTCCTTTCTTCCCATCTGAGGTCCGGATTAGGGTTTTGAATGGGGCCGAAACCCACCGGGAACGGATTGTCTGAACTGGTAGGGTTGTAGGTGTTGCCACGCTGTCCCAGCAAGGTGTATCGGGTATACGGCCCAATGGCATCCTGGTTTCCTGTGATACCAAAACCTGCATTTATTTTCAATTCATCGATCCAGCTTACATTGTCCATAAAGCGTTCGTTCTTGATGCGCCATGCTGCCGATATGGACGGGAAATTACCCCACTGGTGGTTGGTTCCGAATTTAGACGAGCCGTCCCTCCGTATACTGGCCGTAACATAATACCTGGAATCGTAGTTGTAGGCAACCCTTGCCAGGAAGGAGATGATTTTAAATTCGCTTTTAGACGAACCCACTACGTTCCGGGAAGTGTTGCCGCTTTCCAATGCGTTGGCGCCGGTGGCATCTACCACAAATTCCCCTGAAGAGGCACTGTACCAGTCGTTGCCAAAGTGGTTGTATTCGTATACGCCAGTGGCTCCGATATTGTGTTTACCGATATCTTTCAGGTAGTTGATGTGCAAATCGCCTTTTGCCGAGTTGGAGTTAGAGGTGGCTTTGCTCGCCGAGTTGGCATTGTTCCATCCGGGAATCACCGGCAGGTAGTATTCGCTTTGATTATTGTCTTTCATGATAGACCCTGTGGCGCCTACGATCAGTCCATCCAATAGTGTATAATTTACAGTACCATACAGTTGCGAAAAGTTTTGGTTGCTTTTGTTGGTTTTTAACTTTTGCAGCAAGAGCGGATTCTGATAATTGTAGCTGTAAACAGGATTATCGGTGCCATCAGGAAGTGTGATAGGGAAATAGGGTGGTATGGCGTACGCATTCAGGAATACATTCCTGTCTACATGATCACGATTGTTTTGGGTATTTACCACACCCACCTGTATGACCAGTTTGTCTTGCAGGGCTTTCTGCTCCGCGTTGAAACGAAGTCCGATTTGTTGCCTGCCGTTATTCATTACAATACCCGGCTGGTGCAGGTAGTTTACAGAGCCGCGGTAGTTGAATCCTCCGGTGCCGCCGGATATGCCTACAGTATGGCTGTGAGAAACGGCCTTTCGATACAGGGCTGCCTGCCAGTCGTTGTTTTCATTGGGGTTGCCGGCATTGAGTGCAGCAGTATCCACTCCCGGAATCTGAGCAGCAGCGTTCAGAAACTCTTTGGTCGTGAGCAGGTCGTAGGTTTTGGCAACTGTGGATAGGGTTACAAAACCGGAATAATCTACCTGTGCTTTTCCCGAACGTCCCTTTTTGGTATTTATGATAATCACGCCATTGGCGCCGCGTGAGCCATAGATAGACGTGGCGGATGCATCTTTCAATACATCGTATGATAATATGTCGCCGGGCGGAATATTGGCAATCTGGTTTACGTCGTCCAGTTGTACGCCGTCTACCACTATCAGCGGGCTTTGTCCACCGGTGAGCGAGGTTTGTCCTCTGAGCCGGATCACTACATTTCCGTTCGGGTCTCCATCGGGTCTGGTAACGACGAGTCCGGCTACCTTCCCCTGAATCTGATCCATAGGATTGGTAACCAGTCCTGTTGTAAACTCCTTACTCGATATGCTGGATACCGCTCCGGTCACATCTTTGCGTCGGGCAGTTCCATAGCCGACCACTACCACATCGGTAAGGCTGGAGGAAAGCTCTGCTAAAACAATAACGCCGAGGTCGGTTTTACCGTCTACCCGTACAGATTGATTTTCGAAACCCACAAAGCTGAAGTTAAGCGTGGCGCCCTCATCTACCTCCAGCGAGAACTCTCCATGTTCGTTGGTGGTGGTTCCTTTGCTGCTGTTGTCAACGGTTACACTTACGTTCGGCAGCGGCTCTCCGAGTGCATTGGTTACTTTTCCTTTAACCGTCTGCAGGTGCACCTTACCTGAACCATGGTTGATGACCACCAGGTTGTTTTCCAGCATATGGAAGCTGAGGCCGGTATTGAGCAGCAGCTTATCCAACACCAGGTTGAGTGGCGTTTCTTTTACATCGATTGTTACTTTCTTCTGCTGCGGGATGATCATATTACTGAATACAAACCGGTAGGTGCTTTTTCTTTCTACTTCCTTGAGCGCCTTCGACAATTCAACATTGTTTAACCTGACGGTAAGTTTCTCCTGCGAGAACGTTTTGGCTGATATCTGAAGTGTTGTAGCCAGAATCAGCAAACAGCTAAGTTTCATAAACAGAAACAATTTTACCCCCATGCAGACCAAAGGGGTTTGATTAAGGGATTTGTTTTTTGTCATACCTTAGTAATGGTTTTATTGTTAATAAAAAATAGAAACAGGCGCCAACGCCAATCAGTTCCTGTTTCTGCATGTAAACCGGGAGAGAATGTGTAAGCATTCTCTCTTTTATTTGGAAATCGTTATCAGTTTCTGATCAATAGAAAATGTAAAAGGATAAGATAATTGAAGTGCTTTCAGGATTTGCGCAATGCTTTCTTTTTCAAAAGCTGCTGAGAACCGGTATTGTTTTACCGCTTCGTCTTTAAAAACAATCTGTACACCGTGCATTCGTTCCAGTTCTGTTTTGATTTCTTCGAAGGTTTTGTCGAATATGTCCAGCTTGCCCTGTATCCAGGAAGTATCGGTGGCAGAGTGGTCTTTGCTGTTGAGCAGCAAGGGTGCGATATAGGGAATGAACGATGGTTCTTTATAATGCGGTGCGGTGTCGGCACCTGCTTTTTTCTTCATGGGTATGATAGCCTTTTTGTTGGGATCGAGAAAGAATCTGTTATTGTTGGTATTGTTGATGATTTCGATCCTTCCTGTTAGTAAAGCGGCTTCCAGCACTTCATCTTCTTCGTAAGCCTTTACGTTGAAAACCGTACCCCACACCTTTATATTGAATTGTTTGAGCGTAACAAGGAATGGTAAATCTTTCATAGGGCTGACATCAAAAAGCGCCTCCCCTGTAAGATGTACTTTGCGGTTGCCGCTTCCAAAATCTTTATCAACTGTAAGCAGCGATTTGGCGTTGAGTATCACTTTTGAACTGTCTGGCAGCCAGACAGTTTTTGTTTCCCCGAATCCTGTTTCAAACAACAGGCTTTCGTGCAGGTGGGCTGCATCCGCTCCCTGTGCAGGTGTCTGCTGCTCTCCCGAAAAACGCATCCCCGCAAAGAGTATCGCGCCGGCCAGCATGGCTGCCAGTGCATATTTAATGATGCTCTTTCCCGAAATGCGGCTCCTGGTGAGCGGAACTTCGTTTTGTGTATACTTGAGACGTACGGTAGATTTCAACTCATCCAGTGCATGTATCCTGTCTTGCTCTATAAACATGTAAGAGATACCCAGCACCATTTTCCGGGCCTCCTCTATGGCTTCTTTTTCGTCCGGAAACTGTGCTAGGTAAGATGTCCAGCGGTTAATATCTTCTTTGTTTTTCCCAAAGCAAAAGTTGATAAATGATTCGTCTGTCACCATCTGCTCCGGGGTAAGGCGTTCCTGCATACACTGATTTATACAGGTAGACGGAAGAATGGTGCCGATTTACCAGGTTTTTTTGAAAAATGTAGAAATACTCGTTAAAAATAGTACAGTAGCAGAAAAGCCGGTACCACATCTCTTTTGCTGATGCTGGTTCTTAACAATTTCAGTGCTTCAAATAAATTGTTGTACACCGTTCTGCTGGATAAGCCCAGTTGCCGTCTGATTTCTTCTGTAGAGAGGCCGCGGTAAAACGTCAGAAATATTACTTTCCGGCAGCGCGGCGGCAGCTTTGCGTAGGCGGTTTGTATTTTTTTTTGAAGTTCACTGTCTTCTTCGAATCGGTAATTTTCATACTCTTCCGTGGCCGACAGGTAGGATATTTGCTGACGCAGGCCCGACTCTTTGTTGTTTTTACGGGCGTTATCGATGAGTTTTCGCCTGAAAACGGTGGTGAGAAAGGCTTTTGGATGAGCGATGGTTGCTATCTGAATGTTTTTCTCTATCAGATCAAGAAACATCTGGCTGATAATATCTTTGAGGTCTTCGATGCTCCAGCCATATTTCAAACCTATGGCCACGAAATGATGATAATACTTTCCATGCAGTTCATAGAACTTTTCAAGTTCTTCGTTATTAGGGATCATCGCAATCGTTATCGTTAATGAAACCACAATCGGGTTATCCGGCTAACGGTATAAGACACTTTGCCACAAGGAATACCCGGCAAGTGTATAATCCGTTGAAAACAAACATACTCTTTTCGTTTCTTTTTCAATATTATTTTTTAAACCAATGGAGGCGGGGGGATTCTTCTATGATTATTGCTCCACTACCCACTCCACGGTTCCCCATTCGAGCAGGGTTTCCTGCTTTGCCTGTTCCACTATCAATTGCCCTCCGTCGCTTACCCCTTTAACAATCGCCTGAAAAGCTTCATCTCCGCGTCTGAATGTTACCGGTTGATCCAGCTTGTACATGGCAGCCTGGTATTGCGCAACAACAGCAGCCGGATCGTCGGCCAACTGCCGGTAACTCGCATCAATATCATCGCAAAGTTCTTCGGTTAATAAAACAATATCATATGTTAGTCCGGTAATTTGCTTCCACGATATGGCATTTCGGATTTGTTGATCAAAGGCAACCTGGTTGATATTTACGCCTATTCCCAACACCGCATACAACCATTTATTCGATTGAATAATGTTTTCAATCAAAATACCAACTGTCTTTCTGTCATTCCAGTAGATATCATTGGGCCATTTAATACTGATATTTTGTCCAAGATGCTTTTTAACAAACCTGTAAGTACCCACCGCCACTGCCGCTACGAGCTGAAAGCCATCTACCGGTTTTAGAAAATGCGGTTCTGTGAGAATACTGAGGTAAATGTTTTCGCCTTTATTGGCTATCCATTCTTTTCCGCGCTGCCCTTTTCCCCGGGTTTGTTCCCATGCCAGCCAGGCGGCGCCATGCTTTGCCATTCGGGCATGTGCCATACGCATGGCATAGTTGTTGGTGCTGTCAACGGATGATAAAATAGTCAGGGGGCGCCCTAATGATTGCATAAGGAAATAAGGAATTAATTACTATTTTTGAGCAAGTTAGGGATAACTAAATCAATTAAATTGAAACCTGGATATTCAGGTAATAACAAAATTCAAATATACCCGTTTAAACAAATACGGAAACCTAAATTTATTTCTATTGACAGCATTACAGGTGGCATCCACACGTACCGGGCGAACAGTAAGATTAACACGAAACAGTAAGTTATTCAAATCCATCATTCACGCAATCCAGCAAAAAAAGGGCGAAAACATTATCTCGCTCGACCTGCGTAAAATACCGGAGGCGGTGGCTGATTTTTTTATTGTGTGTGAGGCAGATACGAATGTGCAGGTAAAAGCTATTGCTGACGCCATTGAGGAAGAAGTGAAAAACAGCACCGGCGAATTGCCTTATCGTCACGAAGGACATCAGGCGCTGCAATGGGTGTTGATCGACTATGTGGATGTGGTGGCGCATGTGTTCCAGAAAGAAACCCGCAAGTTTTACAGACTGGAAGAAATGTGGGCAGACGCTGTATCGGTGGAGCATGTGGATACACAATAATGGTGCGGAGATCGTTTTCAATTTAAAATATTTTAAGAACCATATATGACACAGGATAACAAGAGTAATATCCCTGGATTCAACCGAAAAACCAATGGCAGCGGAGATGATAAAGGGCGGCCGAAGGGACCCAAGTTCAATATATACTGGATTTACGGTATCGTGGTGCTGGTGTTGCTGGGACTGCAGTTTTTTCAGGCGGTTACACCGGCAGCCAATGTAATCACCGATCTGAAGTTCAGGGAAGAGATGCTCATCAGCAACGATGTACAGAAATTAGAATTGGTAAAAAACAAAGACCTTGTACGCGTATATATTTACAAAGACAGTCTGAACAAACAGGTATATCAATCGCTGTTGAAGGACAAACTGGAGAATGCCAAACGTTCGGAAGGTCCGCAGTTTCAGTTTGAGATAGCCGATGCAAAAACCTACCAGGGCTCTAACCTGGCCGATTTTTATAAAGAACATCCGCATGTGCGCGAGGTGCCGGTAAACATTGTGAGCGATCCTGAATGGTTCGGCTCCTTTCTTAGCTACCTGTTTCCGCTGCTGATGTTTGCCCTGCTGTTTATTCTGATGATGCGGAAGATGGGTGGTCCTGGCGGCGGTGGTGGTCCTGGCGGCATCTTCAGTATCGGTAAATCGAAAGCCACGCTGTTTGAAAAAGGAACCAAAGTAACGATTACGTTCGCCGATGTGGCCGGGCTGGAGGAAGCCAAGCAGGAAGTGATGGAGATTGTAGACTTTTTAAAGAATCCCAAAAAATACACAGCGCTCGGTGGTAAAATACCCAAAGGTGCCTTGCTGGTAGGCTCGCCGGGAACCGGTAAAACCCTGCTGGCCAAGGCTATGGCAGGGGAGGCGCAGGTACCCTTTTTTAGCATGAGCGGTTCTGATTTTGTGGAATTGTTTGTGGGCGTGGGTGCCAGCCGGGTAAGAGATCTTTTTAAGCAGGCAAGGGAAAAAGCACCCTGTATCATTTTTATTGATGAGATCGATGCCATCGGACGCGCCCGTGGTAAAAATGTGATGATGAGCAATGACGAGCGCGAAAATACGCTGAACCAGTTGCTGGTAGAAATGGATGGCTTCGGCACCGACAGCGGTATCATTATCCTGGCTGCCACCAACCGTCCGGATGTGCTGGATAGTGCCTTGTTGCGGCCGGGCAGGTTCGACCGGCAGATCACCATCGATAAACCCGACGTAAAAGGACGGGAGGAAATTTTTAATGTACACCTGAAGCCGATTAAAACATCTACTAAACTGGATGTGCATAAACTGGCGGAACAAACGCCCGGTTTTGCCGGTGCCGATATTGCCAACGTTTGTAACGAAGCTGCGTTGATAGCTGCCCGTAAAGGAAAGTCGGAAGTGGAAATGGACGATTTTCAGGATGCAATAGACAGGGTGATTGGCGGGTTGGAGAAGAAGAATAAAATCATCTCACCTGACGAAAAAGAAATCATTGCTTACCACGAAGCAGGACATGCTATCTGCGGCTGGTATCTCGAACACGCGTATCCTTTACTGAAAGTAACCATTGTGCCCAGAGGTACCGCAGCATTGGGGTATGCTCAATATACGCCCAAGGAGCAATACTTATATAATACAGATCAGTTGAACGATCAGATATGTATGACCCTGGGTGGGCGCGCTGCTGAGGAGATTATTTTTGGTAAAATTTCTACCGGGGCCAGTAATGATTTGCAGCAGGTAACCAAGATTGCCTATTCCATGATCACGGTCTACGGCATGAATAAAAAAATAGGTAATATCAGCTATTACGACCCCAACCAGGATAGCTACTTCACCAAACCGTACAGTGAAGAAACCGGTAAGTTGATTGACGAAGAGGTGAGAAAGCTGATTGAGGTTGCTTACAACAGAACCAAGGAATTGCTGACGGAGAAAAAAGAACAGGTAGAGATATTGGCGAAAGAATTGCTTACGAAGGAAGTGCTGTTTCAGAGTGATCTTGAACAACTGATCGGTAAAAGACCATTTGAGGAAAAGAAACCGGCTGATGTGGTGCACGATACGTTGCCTACAGACGACGCAGCAGGGGCATCCGGCAACAACGGTGTTACTCCTGAAATAAATACGCCCGCATCCTAACATGGTGAATTAATACAGTAAGGGTTTCGAACTGGACACAGGTTTCGGAACCCTTTCTTAATTTTACACACATGCAGATTGCCAAAGGAAAAAAAATATACTTTCTGTCCGACTTTCACCTCGGTGTGCCTGATCATGCATCCAGCCTGGTACGTGAGAAGAAGGTGGTGCGATTTCTCGATGAGGCCAAAGCAGATGCAGCGGGTGTTTTTATTGTGGGCGATCTGTTCGATTTTTGGTATGAGTATAGAAAAGTAGTACCCAAAGGATTCGTGCGTATACTGGGCAAAATAGCTGAACTCACAGACAGTGGTATCCCTGTATGGTTTTTCGTAGGAAATCATGATATGTGGATGAGTAATTATTTTCAGCAGGAACTGAATGTAACGGTGTATTTTGAACCGAAGGTTTTTGAATTCAATGGTAAGAAATTTTTGGTAGGACATGGAGATGGCCTCGGCCCCGGTGATCATGGCTATAAATTCCTTAAAAAGCTGTTTCGCAGTCCTGTGGCACGCTTCCTGTTTGGCATACTGCCACCCTATATAGGAATGGGTATTGCTGCATACTCCAGTAAAAGCAGCCGTGCTGCCACCGGTGAAGACGATGCGCAATTCCTGGGTGAAGACAGGGAATGGCTGATCATGTATGCAAGGGAAGTGCTGAAGACGGAACATTACGACTATTTTGTGTTCGGGCACCGCCATTTGCCCATCGATTTTGAACTGGGAAACAGTAGCCGCTACATTAATCTGGGCGACTGGATACGATACTACAGCTATGCGGTGTTTGACGGACATCACATGCAACTCAGGTATTATGAAGCCGATAATACATAAACTGCTTTTGCTGCCGGTATGGTTGATCGCCACCGGCGCTTTTTGCCAGACCGGCGAAGCGCCTGAACGGGATACTGCCTCGTTTGTACAACAGGAGGCCATAGCCACCGGCGTGGTACAGGACTTTGCAGTGGACAACCTCGGCAACCTGTATGTATTAACCCAGGCGGGGTATTTAAAGAAAATGAATGCGCGTGGTGATTCGCTGAATGTTTTCAACGACATCAGGAGATACGGCGTGCTGAGTTTGATGGATGTAACCAATCCGATGCGGTTAGTATTGTATTACAAAGACTTTTCCACTGTGGTGGTGCTGGACAGATTCCTCAACCAGCTCCATACGGTAGACCTCAGGAAAGCCGGTGTTTTTCAGGCGAAAGCAGTAGGGCTTTCTTACGATAACCACCTGTGGGTATACGATGAACAGGCTGCTAAACTGAAGAAAATTGACGATGAGGGAAAGCTGGTGATGGAAACCACCGACCTCCGCCAGGTATTGACGGTGATGCCTTCTCCAGACAGGCTGGTAGACCGCGATGGATTTGTGTACCTCTATGATACCGAAAAGGGTTTATATGTTTTCGATTATTACGGTATGCTCAAAAATGAGCTTCCCCTTCCGGGCATTGCCCACCTGCAGGTACTGGGAAGCACGGTAGTGGGTATCGCCGACGGCAAATTTATACGTTACACACTCGGAGATATACACGTGCAGGAATTGCGTTTGCCTGCTTTTATGCACGATGATAGTCGTAAGGTGATATCGCGTGATGGCATCTACGTATACCGCGATCGGCAAATCATCCGGTACGATTTCCGGTAAGGCGTTTTACCTGCCAAGTGAATCAACAGTACTTCTCGTTTTTACTGAATGATCCAAAGCAACCGCTTAACCCCAACCACTTTTATAGCATTGATTTTTATTCGCTACACACGGTTACCCTGATGGGTAACCGAATGCCGTAAGTGTTTACAGGTAGTCTTTCGCTAGCCCGACCTATTTTGTAAAAATCAGGACAACTGGCTACAATATATATAATTATTATCCGTTTTGTTTTATATCGCTGTGTTTTTAATAACAGCTTTTTTCAACCTTTCAGTGTTTGTATGTTGTTGGTTGAAAGGTTGATGGATTATAATACGCTGACCGCTGATTTTTGAACAACACTTCATTTTCATCTTTTCGTTCTCTTACCCAATTTTTACAGTCTTGAACACGGGTTCATCTGCATGAGTTATTTTATCCGTGTACGGTGTCATCTGTGTGGGTATTTGATAACAGCTTCCGTATTCCGTTTATCTTAAAACATACGCAGCATGAAATCATTCTTACTCCCTTTCGTACTTACTTTAATGGGTATCGGCGCTTGTGTAAATGCCGCCGCGCAGTGCGACTTAACTCTTTCAGTTACCCACCCATCCTGTTTGCCTACAGGGGCGGTGATAGTCAAAGCTCCAGTTGGCCCGGATTTTACATACAGCATAGATGGCACTTTGTATCAGTCGTCACCCTACTTTCCAGGTTTAGCTCCCGGCACTCATACTGTTTACGTAAGAAACAGCGACAACACCTGCACTGCCTCTGCCGAAGTAACGCTATCGCCCGAAAATTGTGACTACAGTATTTGCAATTCAAACCTGTACTGGAATGACAGCAGTGGAAATATAGGCACTTTCAATGTAAAAACATACGATTATGATGTTGTTTGTTCAACAAACGGTACCATACTGGGCGACATCGCAGTAGATATGTATGGGCATACATGGGCAGTAGGTGTAGATTCTGATTCTCTGTACCTCGTGGATATGGATGCGTGTTCGCTGACTCCGGTTGCCGCCCTGCCGTTCTCTTCTCCTAATTCACTCTCTGCATTACCCGATGGCACGCTTTTGATCGGTTCCGGATCGCATAGTACTGTAGCACGTTATAACCCTGCAACCGATGATGTTAGTGCATGGCATGATGTAGGATCGGGATCGCCAAACGGAGATTTTATTTTCCTCAATGGGTATGTATATATTCTTTGGTTTGATGCTGACATAGACGAATCAACAGGACATATCTATCGGGTGGAGGTTGATGAGCATTACAATTATATAAGTCATATTGACCTTGGAGGAATAGCCCGCTTTAGTTACGGGCTTGCAAAGGTAAATGGGGAATTGTATGCTGCAACTGCCAGTGGATTTGACCCTAATCCCGGAGCGCATACCGGTACCATCATAAAAATACCGCTGCCGGATGTAGCTAACTGGAGCGTAGTGCATGGAGATAATACATCGTATTATTATGGAGCCACTTCCCCGCAGGAGCCGTTGCTTACTGAAGCACCCTTCATGAGTAATTACAATGTGATTCCTGAATGTCCGCAAACAACGGTGGATTTGTCCGCACTTGTAACAGCGGCTTCTGTAACCGGTATGAGTGTAAGGTGGTTTACAAATGACACTCATACCGGTACTCCCCTCTCCCCCTCTGAAATAGCGAATGCAGGCGCTGGTGAATATTACGCTTTTTACTATGATGCGGTGGAGGATTGCTACGGCATCCCCAGCCGGCAGGTGGTTATACAAACTTGTGTGACACTTCCCGTTACATTGGGCGGTTTTACTGCAACTAAGAAAAATAATACAGCTTTATTGGAGTGGTCTACTTTCAGCGAGCAAAACAATAGAGGGTTTGAGGTGCTGCGGAGCACAGATGGCGCAGAATGGAGCAAGCTTGGTTTTGTGAATAGTAAAGTAGCCGGTGATATTAGTAGTGCGATGTTACCGTACTCTTTCACAGATGATATACCTGTAAAAGGAATCAATTATTATCGTCTGCGCCAGCTAGATGTTGCCGGATCTTTTAAATATAGCTCGATTGTTTTCGTGAAATTTGACGACATCGCATCTGAATTATCGGTTTATCCAAGCCTTGCAGATGCCAGCGTTACAGTGGCTGGTCTTAAAGGCGCCAGTACCATAAGAGTTATTAATGCCATGGGGCAGGTTGTGCGTACTGTTTCAACAACCGGCGAATTGGTGAGGGAGATTAACCTGGCACATTTACCCGGCGGAATGTATTACATACAGGTTGCAAGTAGAAAGAATGTCGTAACCGTGAAAAGAATAGTTAAACAGTAGGCGTTTTGTACAATGCCCGCCCTTTCGAACGGGCGCCCCGAAGGAAGCCCGGAGAAATCTCATGAAATAGTGATGTACTGGGTGTTAGAAGTTCTTCCATTGGTGATGAGATATCTCCTCCGCTTTCAGCGTCGTCGATATGACGATCGGGTGGTGTTTCGTCCTTTCGAACGGACGCCCGAAGGAAGCCTGGAGAAATTTCATGAAGTAGTGATGTTCTGGGTGTTAGAAGTTCTTCCATTGGTGATGAGATATCTCCTCCGCTTTCAGCGTCGTCGATATGACGGCTAGGTGTGGGATATCTCCCCCAGCCTGCAGCGTGGTCGATAGGACGATCGGGTGGTGTTTCGTCCTTTCGAACGGGTGCCCCGAAGGAAGCCCGGAGAAATCTCATGAAATAGTGATGTACTGGTAAGAAGTTCTTCCATCAGTCGTGAGATATCTCCTTCGCTTTCAGCGTCGTCGATAGGACGATCAGGTAGTGTTTCGTCTTTTCGAACGGGTGCTCCGAAGGAAGCCCGGAGAAATCTCATGAAATAGTGATGTACTGGGTGTTAGAAGTTCTTCCATTGGTGATGAGATATCTCCTCCGCTTTCAGCGTCGTCGATATGACGGCTAGGTGTGGGATATCTCCCCCAGCCTGCAGCGTGGTCGATAGGACGATCAGGTGATGTTTCGTCTTTTCGAACGGGTGCTCCGAAGGAAGCCCGGAGAAATCTCATGAATTAGTTATCATGCTGAGTGTGCAAAAATGTTGCCTATTATATCACGGCATCATCACAATCGCTTCTAGTATCCTCATTCCCCCGTCTTTTTTGTCTTCCTCCAGTGGTACAACACGGTTTTGTTCAAATGTTTCTTTGCTCCATTTCAACGCAGTAGCTGATGAGGGAAACTGTTTGATTTGTTCGTCAAGCCATGCCAGTGCTGCTGCTCTCCCGCTTTTCTTTTCAATGGCCCAGGCACTTACCAGGGCATTGGAAGGAATAAAATTGGCAATGGTATTTTCTATGCCGGGTGTAAAGGCGATGATCCTGTTCAGGTAGGTGGCTGATTTTTTGCCGTCTGCCAGGTAGCGCAGCCAGTTTTCCAGCCGGTAGTCTATTACATTGTCATACGGTTTGCCCACGCCCAGATTTTCCGGCCAAAGGGTGGCTGCTTCTATAAAACGGCGGGCTTTTTTAGTGTCCTTTTTTTGCAGTGCAGCTATAGCCTGCATGAGTTTAGCCTCCCGGTACAGCATCCGTCCTTCTGTGGCGCCTTCAAAAGGAAGTATCTGTATGGCGGTGAGGAGGGCATCTGTTTCTTTGTATTGTTTGTTCAACAGCAGGGTTTTGGCATGCAGCATGGCCATCATCATGTTGTTGCGGTCTTTTTTATAAAACGGGGCGGTAATCTGCAGCGCTTTTTCTGCCTGTCCGTTGGTGATATAGTGCTCTGCGAGCAGTTTGTGGTATCGCCATCCGGTGGCGTCCAGCGATAGTGCTTTTTGAAGGTCTTTTTCTTTGTCTTCGGCCTTATCAGCCAACGCAGCCCTTAATACGTAAAACGGGGCAAAGTCTGGGGTGGAGCCGCAGGAAGCAAGCAGGGCTCGACATTCCTCCATCCGGTTGCGGTCGCGGTAGACCAGCGCCAGTTGATAACGCACAAACCAGTGATCCTGTGTTGTCAGCAACTGCTCCAGTAGTTGTCCGGTTTCAGAACGAAAAGAAAAGGCAAATGCGGGGTTGATGGCGGCCGGGTTGATGTTTTCGCCTTTCAGGAAGGCGATCCATAGCTGGCTTTCGGCGGAGACGGGAGCCAGTTGAAACACTTCCAGGGCTTCTGCCTGATAGCCGTTATTGTAATACCAAATGGCCAGTTCATTATAACTTTCGTGCGGCAGTTCATTCCTGACGGACGCCACAAAATCCTGTTTCCGGCTTTCATTTTTTTGCAGCAGGTATTGTTCAAACAGCGAAAAATGATGGAGGGGGTCATACGCCAGCAGTTCCTGCAGGGTTTTAGCAGCTTCGCCGGTTTGTTGCTGTTTACGATACGCCACCGCCTGTTGCATCAGGGCGTCGAGGTTGTGCCGGTTATAGTCGGTCGCCTTTTTGGTATAATCCAGCAGTCGTGGATATTGTTTTGCTTTTCCGGCTATTCTCGCCAGTGCGGTATACGCAGCGCTTCTGTATTCCTGCGTAAGCGCAGCCAGGCTGTATCCGTCTGTTGCATCTGCCGTGTTGCCAAGGGTTTCGTTGATCAATCCGTAAAAATAATTGGCTTCTCCTGAATGGGTATTGATCTGCAGCGCCTGTCTGATGGTTTGCAGCGCCTGATTGTATTGCATGTTTCTGTGCTGCAGGGCCGCCATTTTCACCAATGCAGGCAGAAAGTACCGGTCTTTTTCCAGCGAAGCGGTCAGGTGCTTTTCTGCCCTGGCATATAGCTTCTGATCCATAAGCGAACTGCCCAGCAGGTATTCTCCGTAGGCAGTATTCCAGTCAAAGCCGGCAGGCCCTTCCAGCGGCCTGTGCAACACATCTGCCTGCGGGTTGGCGTCGTACACCAGTTTGTTATTGCCCAATACCGCTACAGCGTTTGCAGGTAGTGGCGTTTTCACAGAATCGGCAAAAACTTCCAATGGATTCAGTAGTACTTTTTTGGAATAAATGATTTTTTCTCCGGATCGTATTTCCAGTACATCGTCTATAGATTGTACGGCAGACAGGAATACTTTCAGCCAGCCGTTCTCCTGCCGTATGTTCAGCGCGCCATACTCGTTGGCTTTAACCATACCCCTGGTGCCGTTTACAGGATACCAGTATTCCGTCCAGGTATCGGTGGCATAGGGTGCAAAGGCGGTTTGTTTAAAGGGAGTGTAATTGCTTCTGGGCGAATTTTGATTGAATAACCTGCCAGACTGTATTTCCACATATTGTCCGTCTGTATCCGTGAGCAGTTTTTCCCAGATCATTCCCTGGCGCGATAATCCCCATATCCAAATTTTCCGGCCGGCCTTATCATCGTATGTGCCGTACCGTACCATACCCTCATCATTGTCGTGATAATAGGCACCAAAGAAGTCAGCCGGTTTACCGGTAACATGATACGATTTTGGCCCCCCGAAATCATTCTGCTCATAGAAGTTGATCTTTTTTCCGTTTTCTTTATTCACAGGCCATTCGGCATAATCTCCTTCGTGGCCAACATAGTGGGTGCCGGGGAATATGAACTCCAGGTTGCCTTTGGAAGGCATGCCAAGGTTCATCCAATGGTAGTATGGCTGAGAGGTTGGCGTGTTGTTGTACCAGAAAGAGCGCGTAGTGAAATAGGCTTTATCTTTCGGAAGGTTGATTTCAATACGCCACTGGGTACGTGTAAGCAGGTCCAGTACGCCGATAAAACAACTGGCGCTGCCATCTGCATTTTGTTGTATGGTATAATCTACCGGGGTGGCGGTATTAGGGGTATGCCCGATGATGCCGTAGTTGGCTTCCAGACCGCCGCTGGTCCACGGACCACGCATGCCGATATCCCTGAACTTCACTACCTGATTATAGTATATGAAGGGTTTATTGTTTTTCTTTTCAAAAGCGCCCCATATTTTCCCGCCTACTTCCGGCAGAATCTCCAGGCTGATGTAATCATTTTCAAGCACCACAACCGTCCACTCTTTTTTTACCGGCTTATCTGTAAACCCATCATACCGGAAATAAGGGTATACTTCAGACAACATAGCAATCGGGTTAGGGTCCGAGAACGGATAGGTTACAAATTCTTTCCTGAACTCTTTAACGGTGGCCTTTTGCTGGGCGCTGACGCCAATAGCACAGGTAGAAATCAGCAGACAGAGAAATATATTTTTCATTGGAGACACATTGAGTGGTTAAAAAAACGCTGTATGCCCAACCTGGGGTATACAATTTTGTAAAGGGTATCGTACACATTCCTGCGAATAACTGCCTGTCAGGGCTAATGCGGATACACCCCTGGTGTTAAAAGTAATCATTAAATACCAAGATATCTGGTGCAAACGATTGCCTGATTTCTGTTTATTTTATTACGATTTATCTCCGGATGATGATGAGAAAAACAGGGTGGTAAACTCTACGATACAGTGAATGGTTTTACTATGAATATATACAATGTAGCCGGGAAACTACTGGCGCTAACGATACTGCTGTATGCATGCAAAGGTGCCGGCGAAGGGGGGCATTCGGAGAATCAATGGAGAAAAACAGGCCCCGGAGGTGGTGGCGCTACTTTTATACCCACTTTTTCACCTGCAGACGACAATCGGTTTCTCGTTAAGTGCGATATGACGGGCTCCTATCTCACAAAGGATGGGGGGCGTTCTTATCGGCAGGTGAACTTTCCCAATGGAGCCGCTTCCTTCGCGTTTCACCCTTCCGATACCAATACCATTTATATAGGTGGGGCGGTGCTTAACCGTTCCACCGACGGAGGCAACACCTGGCAACAGGTATTTCCTGCTCAGAAAGACGTGATTCGTACGTCGTATTCCGGCGACCATGCCGGTTACCAGATTGAAGTGGCGGAAGGTTCGCTGTATCAGAACGGGGGTATTCATAATATAAGGGTAGACCCGGAAGTGCCGGGTGCCCTGTATTTTAGTACAGGCTCCTACCTTTATTATACAAAAGACGACGGCGCTACCTGGAAACGACAGGATTGTGGCGCGCCGGTGGATTTTATTTATACCCATTCGAACAGCGCCGGAAACGATCTGTACGTTTTCACTTCGCGCTCGCGCTGGGTGATGAATATAGCCGAAGAAACTTTTTCAGAGCAACAGCTGCCGGTTGCTATGCAACAGGCGTTTTCATTTACCGGAGGCGTGAGGTCGGGTTCAGACAGTATTGTATTTTATGCTATTCTGCACGACCCCGCTAAGGAAATAGACGGAGAGTTTGGCTACAGCACCATCTGGAAATCTGAGGATGCCGGAATTAACTGGATGCAGGTAACCGACACCGTTATAAATAATTCGAGTTCGGGCATACTCCCCAGTTTTTCGATGATCCGCTGTGCGGAGCAGGATGCCGAAAAAGTATACGTGGTAACCAACCGTTATCTGCAGAAGAAAGAAAAAGGCCATACATATTGGTACGGCGCGCTGAATACAACAGATGGTGGAGCAACCTGGCAATGGTGCTGGAAGGGTGGAGGAGGATCGGGCCGCTATGGTGTAAAAGATGGCTCAGACGCGCCCAACCTCAACGATGCCTGGGTGAAAGCTGCTTTTGGTGGGGAATATATCCGGTTAATGGATGTGGGCGTTTCGCCCACCAACGGAAATGTAGCCATCGTGACTGACTGGTACCGTACCATGAAGACAATGGATGGTGGCATTACCTGGGAGCAGGTGTACAGCGATAGAAAAGAGGAGGGCTATGTGAGCCGTGGGTTAGATGTTACCACGGCCTATGGCGTTCACTTCGATCCGTTCGACAGCTTGCATATAGCCATCAGTTTTACCGATATAGGATATCATCATTCCTTCGATGGTGGCAACACCTGGATACGGTCGGTAGAGGGTGTGCCGGCAGAGTGGGTGAACACCTGTTACTGGATGGTATTTGACCCGGTGGTGAAAGACAGGGTTTGGTCTGGCTGGTCGAACCTGCATGATTTTCCCCGCGGCAAAATGACGCGCAATCCCCGCTGGCGGGAAAGAGCGAGGGGCGGCGTTTGTGTGTCGAACGACGGCGGCAGGTCGTGGACACCGGTTACCGAAGGAATGGGGTTTGATTCCCCCGTCACCAGTATTGTACTGGACTCCGGTTCGCCAGCCGATAGCAGGGTGCTGTATGCTTCGGTGTACAGCAAGGGCGTATTTAAGTCTGCCGACGGAGGCAATACCTGGTCGTTGATGAACAACGGTATAGGCTCCAATACGTCGGCATTTGAACTTACACTGGCTGCTAACGGCGATCTGTACCTGGTGGTGAGTGCTGCGCCCGAACACCGTGAGGGCAGAAAAGGCAGGGAAATATACGCAGGCGCTGTGTATAAATCAACAGACGGTGCAGCCACCTGGCAGGCACTTCCGGTCGGCGATGGATGGCTGTTTCCGAATGGATTGGAGGTGGACCCCGTAAACCCTAACAGGTTGTATCTGGGATGCTGGGCAGATATTAACCTCAGCGATCTGATCGGTGGCGACGTGGCTCGTGAGACCGGAGGAAATGAAAAACTCGCTATGCCGGGTGGGGTATTCCTGTCGGAAGACGGTGGCAAAAGCTGGAACAATATTTTCGATAACAAGCAGTACGTGTACGATGTGGTGGCAGATACCCGCTATGAGGGAAGACTATACATCAACACGTTCAACAATGCTGCATACAGAAGCGATGATGCAGGTAAGAGCTGGCAAAAACTGAAAGGGTATGATTTTCATTGGGGACAGCGTCCTGTAGTAGACATACATCATCCGGAGAAAATTTACCTTACCACTTTTGGCTCCGGCGTATGGCATGGGCTTCCCGAAACTGAATAATATCCTTATTCCCGAATTGATATGTTGATCGTAAGAAAATATATGCTGGTGCTGCTGGTGGTCATCACAGCTTCGTGCCATACAGATGCAGGGAGGCAGCCTGTAACCGAATATGTAAATGAAAACGGAAGGAATGACGCCTGGGGATACGTGGGGTATGGCGGTGGCGGCGCTATGTTTTACCCTACGGTGAGTCCCTTCAATCCGGCGTTTGTACTCATCGCCTGCGATATGACCGGATCGTATGTAAGCTACGACGGCGGTAAAAAATGGCGGATGTTCAACCTCGGGAACCCGGTAAGTTTTTTTCTCTTCGACCCGGTAGACAGCAATGTGGTATATGCCAATGCCGGTGCCTTGTACAGGAGCGATGACAGGGCCCGTACCTGGCAGATCGTATACCCGGCCGAAGACGATATAGCTGGCGTAATCTCAAAGGGGGACCATGCAGCAACGGTAGTAGTACCCAAAGACAGCATTTTGCGACGGGTGACTGCCCTTGGCATTGATCCATCCGATTCGGAGCGGCTCGTGGCGGGTGTAACTGTTAACGGACAACATGCGCTGCTGGTATCGGCCGACCGCGGAAAGAACTGGCAAAAAGAGATGGATGCTGAGCTGCCGTTCATCCATATATGGATAACGCCCCGCCAGGAGCAGAAACACCGGATATATGCGCTTACGGCAAAAGGCATCCATGTGAAAGAAGACGGAGGCTGGCTATATAATGCCATCCCGGGTGAGGTGGGTTCCATGACTACATTTACTGCGGGATTCGACAGCATGCAGCAGAAAACCATTTTGTATGGTATATCGGGCACCTCGTATTTTAACAACGCCGCGGATTCTTCAGGCATATTCTTTACGAGCGATGGTGGAAGAACATGGGAAAACCGGCAGGCAGGCCTCACCACACTGTGCAACGGCTGCACCCCGGAGTGGCGTACCATTGCCACCAGCGCCAGGTATCCACACGTGGTGTACGTTTCGTACAACAATTTACAAAAAGGCGATACGGTATCTATCGGTGTGGCGAAAAGCGAAGATTATGGGGTAAACTGGTCGTTGGTATGGGAAGACCGGTTTTTCAAAGGAGGGTACGAGCCGGCTTCCAATTTCAGCGCCGAATGGATCAACGAACGGTTCGGGCCCTACTGGGGCGAAAACCCCTTCTCAATGGGAGTGTCGCCTTCTAACCCGGATATATGCTATGCTACCGACTTCGGCAGGGCCATTGCTACCAACAATGGCGGTGCAAGCTGGGAGCAGGTATATACCCGCAAAACAACAGATGGCTGGGCCTCGCGCGGGCTGGAGGTGACGACCAGTTACGATATTGTAATGAACCCCTTCGACAGTTCGAATTTTTTTATCTGCAATACAGATGTGGGATTGATGGAAAGCCGTGACGGCGGGTATAGCTGGAACAGCGCCACGCGCGATAATGGTATTCCCGGGGCATGGGTGAACAGCACCTATTGGATGGTCTTCGACCCGGCAGTGCGCAACAGGGCCTGGGCCGTGATGAGCGGAACCCACGATCTGCCGCGCCCGAAAATGTGGCGCAGAGCCGGCATATCCCGGTACAAAGGCGGCATCTTGCGCACCGACGATGGTGGTACAACCTGGCAACCGGTAAGTGGAGCGTTGGGAGAAGGAGCTTTTACACACATACTGCTCGATCCGGCATCCGATAAAAGTAACCGTACTCTCTATGCCTGCGGCTTCGGAAAAGGCGTATACAAATCCACCGACGGGGGCATTACCTGGGTGGAAAAGAACAAAGGACTGCCCGGCAAAGAACCTTTTGCCTGGCGCATGCACAGAAGAGCAGCCGATGGTGCATTATTGCTGGTTATCAGCCGCAGAACAGAGAGCGATACCGGGGAGGGCCATGGCGCCGTATATATATCGAAAGATGGTGCCGGGAGCTGGATGCCGCTCAACCTGCCGGAAGGAACCAATGGACCCACTGATATCGTAACCGATGCTGCGGAGCCAAAGCGATTGCTATTGGCCGCCTGGGGCAGGGTGAATCCGGGCGTGTTTACTCCGGATACCGGTGGCGGCATTTTTATATCCGACAACGAAGGAGCCACCTGGAAGCAGGTGTTGCAAGAAGATCAGCATATACACGATATCACCTACGATAGCCGCACCCATACCTACTATGCCTGCGGTTTCAACAGCAATGCATGGAAATCGACCGATAGCGGTAATAGCTGGCAACGCATCCGGGGATACAATTTCAAATGGGGAAAACGTGTGGTGCCAGATCCGCGCGACAGCAGCAAAATCTTTGTCATCACTTTTGGCGGTGGCGTGTGGCACGGACCCGCAGCAGGCGACAGCACAGCAACCGAAGACGTCGTTTCCCGCTTCTAGCCTGTTTCCCCATCACAAAAATTGTGTGAAATTTTTGGAGGTTACCAGGTTACTGCGGCGTATACATAGTAACGAAAACGATTGCGTGGCGTATATCAAACAGCATATGCACAGTGGTGGCTATGGTTTATTGAGTTTTCACGCAAAACTTTCCGCAAAGCAGAATAATTTCTCTAACTTTAGTAGGCTTCTTTATCGATTCAAACAATTTATCTGTTCTGCAAGTGAGAAATGGTGTACAGTACCACGAAAACGAAACTATGCTCCTGACCAGGGTGCGCCAGGGCGATGTACAGGCGTTTGAAGAAATATACTGTATGTACAGCTCCAGGCTATACAGCAGTATACTGCGAATGGTGAAATCTGCTTCCGTTGCCGAAGAATTGTTGCAGGATGTTTTTCAACGGTTATGGGAATACAGGGAGAAAATTGATCCCGGCAAAAGCTTCCGGGCATATATTTTCACGATTGCACAGCACCTTGTATTTGACTATTTCAACAAAACCTCCCGCCAGCGGATTATAGAAAACTATATGCAACATGCCGGCGCAGTGCACCCGTTCAGCTATGTGCTGGAGGAAAAAGAAACGGCTCATATATTGAACGAGGCGATACAACAGTTGCCACCGCAGCGAAAGCTGGTATATACACTTTGTAAAGTAGAGGGCAGAAGTTATGAAGATGTGAGCAGGAACCTTGGTATATCCATGTCTACCATCAGCGATCACATTGTAAAGGCAACCAAGAGTATCAAAGCCTATTACCTTTCAAAAGACATCGCTTTTATTGCCCTGTTGCTGCTTTCATAGTGCCGCCGGATTGGTAGCAATACACAGCCTATATTCTTTTTACAAGCGAAAGCAGCTTTTTCTCGTTGTCGTTCGAAAGCTCGAGGGTATATTCTCCGTAGGGCAGATCATTGAATCCGCTCCAGTGAAATGTAGTAAGCCCCGGAGTGAGTTCTGTATCCAGGGAACTACAGATTCTGCCGTCTTCATCTCTTAGAACAGCATTTAATACCAGGGTACCCTTCAGGTCGAATACGAGGGTATCAATAAAAGATTTTGTTTTCAGGTTAGGGGTCATCAGATTACACTTATTTGAGGCAAAATTATACCGGCGCTGTGTTGTTTGCAATATAGGCCATCTACGAAACCCGGTGGTTTGTCGAAAAAAGGTTCTTCTGAGCCCTGGCATTTGTGATATGTTAATCGTGCGGCAGCGACAGCAGGTACCATATGTAAAACAGTAGCCCTGCCTACATGCTGTTCATGGCGACGGTAGTTCTTTGTATGACGGCAATCATGCTTTTTACACCAAAGGTCTTCGGGCGCTATGAGTAAAGTCACCCTGCATACAGCAAGGTTATTTTAATTTAAATATTCATTTGTATGAAGGTGCGGCAGGGGTGTAACCGTTATATTTATTAGCTTTACTTCATAAAACAATACAGTACATGCAAACCATCGTTGTTCCCACAGATTTTTCAGCAGTTGCGTTAAACGCTTTGCATTACGCGGCTGAAATGGCCGCCAGGCTGAAAACCTCGATCACGCTTTTTCACGTGTACCAGATACCGGTGTCTTACAGCGATTCACAGGCGCCTCTTCCGGTAATCAACGTATCGGATATAGAAGAAGTGAGCAGGCAGCGATTGAATGAGCTGAAGACGGAAGTGGAGCAGAAAACCGATGGCAGTGTATCCGTCCAGATCGAATCGAGACTGGGTGTGGTGGACATCGAACTCGAATCAATATGTGAAGAACTGCAACCTTTTGCCATAATTATGGGTACCAGGGGTGCCAGTAAGGTGGAAAGGCTGTTTCTCGGCAGCACCACGCTTTCGGTGCTACGTAAACTTACAGTGCCTGTAGTGGTGGTGCCGCCCGGCGCTGTTTACGAGGGTATCCGGAAGATAGGGCTTGCCTGCGATTTCAAAGCTGTTGCCGATACCATTCCAGCGGCTACCATCAAAGCCTGGGTGCATGCTTTCGGTGCCGAATTGCTGGTGCTGAATGTAGATTATGATAACCGGAATTTCAGGCCAGATACACCCGAACAATCTGTATTGCTGCATAAGTTACTGGCAGAAGCCAGCCCTAAATACCATTTTATTGAAAGCGAAAAGGTAGAAGACGGCATCAGCCGGTTTGCAGAACAAAACAAGGTGGACCTGATTGTTACCATTCCTAAAAAACAGCGCCTGCTCGACCGGCTTTTCCAGCGCAGCCATACCTCTAACCTTGCGGTTCATTCGCATATCCCGATCGTTTCCATATACGAAGGTGATTAAATAGATTGTTTTTATAATATAGACTACGCTGCCCGTGCGCAATATGCACGGGCAGCGTCATTTTTTGGTTATCTGCCCCAGTTCCAATATTTTTGCTGTCCTCAAATCAAATGGAATGGGAAACCGAGTAATACAGTTCAGGGAAGCTTTACGGGAAGCAATGAATGAAGAGATGAGAAGGGACGACCGTGTTTTTTTAATGGGAGAAGAGGTGGCAGAGTACAACGGCGCCTATAAAGTAAGCCAGGGGATGCTCGATGAGTTTGGACCCAAAAGGGTAATAGATACCCCTATAGCCGAACTCGGGTTTACCGGTGTGGCGGTGGGCGCTGCACAAAACGGCCTCAGACCGATTGTGGAATACATGACCTGGAATTTTGCTGTGTTACCGCTGGACCAGATTTTGAACACCGCTTCTAAAATGTTGGCCATGAGTGGCGGACAGGTGGGTTGCCCGATCGTATTTCGCGGTCCCAACGGCTCTGCCGGTCAATTGGGCGCTCAGCACTCTACTGCTTTCGAGAGTATGTATGCGAATATACCCGGGCTAAAAGTAATTTCCGTATCTAATCCGTACGATGCCAAGGGCTTGTTGAAAAGTGCCATCCGCGACGACGATCCGGTTATTTTTATGGAAAGTGAGGTGATGTATGGGGAAAAAGGAGAGGTGCCTGAAGAAGAGTACCTGATACCCATAGGAAAAGCAGATGTGAAAAAACAGGGTTCTGATGTAACCATTGTTTCGTTTAATAAAATGATGAAAGTGGCGCTCGGCGCTGCACAGGAGCTGGAAAAAGAAGGCATCAGTGCAGAGGTGATCGACCTCCGCACCATTCGTCCGCTGGACTGGTATACCGTACTGGAATCGGTAAAAAAGACCAATCGGCTGGTGATTGTGGAAGAACAGTGGCCGTTTGCCTCCGTTTCCTCTGAACTGGCGTATACGATCCAGCGTGAAGGATTCGATTATCTGGATGCACCGGTACGCCGTATTACCAGCGCCGATGCTCCTATGCACTATGCCCCCAACCTGGTGGCCGCCTACCTGCCCGATGTACCCCGCACCGTACAACTGGTGAAGGAGGTAATGTATCTTAAAAAGTAAAAGACATTTCAATAGGTAGCAAAGCCGTGCGACAGCATGGCTTTGTGTTTTATAGCCCGTATAGGTTTTATCAGTTACCCATTGGGGATTAATCCTGCTATCGGATGGTATGCATTAAAATATTTAGGAGATAGCCTCAACGCAAATAACCCTGGGTGTACATTAAAACTATTTAGGTGGGCGATTGGGTAATGTTGAATATCTTGCACCTGAAAAGAACAGCAGCATGCGATACGTTTTTTATGCAGTTTTGATTATTGGATTAGCCGGTTGTGCCGATAAAAACAATCGTTTGGTGGTAACAGCTACCGTGGCCGGTAATCCACAGCCTCAACTGGTAAGCCTGGTGGCGGTAGATTTTGGCATGGGACCAGTATTGCTGGATACAGCCACCCTGGCACCCGGCAGCAGCACCATTGAACTCTCTACCGGACTGGCCGAGCCGGCCGTGTATAAACTGGAGTTTGAGAGAGAAAAGCGAACGATCCTGTTCGCCAACGATACGCCGTTTATTCATTTCGATATAAACTGGGAGCGGCCGGGCGACTATACGGTTTCCTCACCAGGTTCTGCTTCGCTGCAGCAGTTGCTGCGGTTATCAGATAATGGAATGAGATCCATCGATTCTGTACAGCGGTTGCTGAACCTGCAAGCGGATGATAGCCTTAGAAATGTACAGCAGCAGCAACTGGAAGAACAGCGTATGGCGATGAAACATGCCATATCAGGTTATATCGATACTACCCGGAGCAGCATCGTTGCCATCTATGCCCTGGGTTTTATCAACCGTTTTGATAGCGATACCGCCCTCATTACCCGGAAGGTCACCCGCATTACACAAAACTTCCCGCGCGATGCTACTGTAAAGACCTTTGCGAAGGCATATTTTGAACAGAAGGCCAAAGAGGCTAAGTCTGTTACACAGGGAAAACTGGCCCCGGATTTTACATTGCAGGATACCCAGGGTCAGAAAGTTTCATTGTCCGATTTCAGAGGCAAGTATACTTTCGTGGATTTCTGGGCAAGCTGGTGTGGTCCCTGCCGGCAGGAAAACCCGGAAATAGTGAAAGCCTATAATACGTATAAGAACCGGAATTTTGCCATACTGGGCGTTTCGCTGGATGACAACAGAGAGGCCTGGCTGAAAGCTATTGAAAAAGACGGACTTACCTGGCAGCAGGTGAGCGACCTGCAAAAATGGGAGAGCCCCGTAGTGGAGCTGTACGATATCAATGCCATTCCCTTCAGTGTATTGCTCGATCCGGAGGGGCGGGTAATAGCTACCAATCTGAAGGGTAACGCGCTGCACATCAAACTGTCGGAGATATTCAGTGCTCCGGCGCCATAAACCCGCTGTTGTTAAAGTATAGCAATATGTGGTCTTTCAGGAAGTTTTCCTGTTCCATCAGGTTCATCACCGGCAGTGGTTTTAATTGCCGGAAATGCGGCCAGCCGTCTTCATCTACCTTTTCCATTTCAAAAAATCCGCTTTGAGCAAAAAGAGTGCAGGTGGCAATATGCATAAGGTCCTGTTTCTGCTCTTTGGAGTACTTTTTGCGGATATCACCCAGCTCCTGGATACCAATCAGAAAAAGGATGGCTTCCATGTCGGGTTTTTTTCCAAATCTTTCCACCAGTCTGGCTTCAAGGTTCCACCACCTGGTTTGTAAATCACTGCCGGCATCTGTCATGTGGCAAAAATACGGCTTCCCGGGTGCAGATAAAATTTTTGAATAGCGGAGAGGTTGGCGACTTTAAAAGCTGTGCATCCATCACCTTCGCAGCCTCGTGTAAAGCACGGTGTTTATGGGTCGGTTGTGCAAAAAGGTACTAGTCAATGGCTATACCTGCTTTTTGCGCCAGCTTTTCCCGGATGCCCTGCTCCCATTCGTGTTTTAAAATACTCAGTATGATGCTGTCGCGCCTCCGTCCGTCGTGTTTGATGCCATTGCTGCGTAATATACCTTCTACGGTGCAGCCCATACTTTTCATGGCGGCTATACTCCTAGCATTGTCGTTGTCGGCTCTGAACTCCACGCGTTCCATGCCGATGAGGCCGAATGCAAAATCGAGCAGCAGAAATTTGCAGTGGCGATTCAGTCCGGTACCCTGAAAAGCACTGCCATACCAGGTATACCCCAATTGCGTTGTGTTGATAGCGGGTTGCATATCGTACAAACGGGTAGACCCGGCGTAAGCCTGTGCCTTTTTATCGTACACTATAAACGGGTACTCTCTTTGCGCAGCTCTCCCATCGAGAGCGGTGGTAATGTAGTCTTTCAGTCCTTTTTCTCCGGAAGCCGGTACCTGCGAATAGGTCCATATTTCGGGTTCATTCAATGCGAAAGGGAGTAGAAGATCGTAGTCGGATGCTGTTAGCGGCCGCAGCAGGGCACGTTCGTTTTCGAGTATATAATCCTGTGAGAAGTTGAAAGGTGTATTGCTGATCATGTGCTTTTCCATTTTTGCAGTTGTTGCAGGAGGGCCCTCATGTCCTTCCATAGCGGCGCTTCTATATGGTGAAGGGTTCCGTTTTTATCTGTAAACTGAAGGGTGGCTGCATGCAATGCCAGGCGGTTCAGCAGCGGGCGTTCCGATTCAGTATGGCGCGACAGGTTGAATTTCCGCTTGAAAGAGGAGAGAAAAACGGGCTGTCCGTCGCCATAGATCTCATCGCAAAGAATGGGATGCCCTAACAGTTTCATGTGTACCCGTATCTGGTGGGTTCTGCCGGTGTGAATGCGAAATTTCAACAGTGAGCAGGTGCCGAACGATGCCTCTACGGTATAGTCGGTCATTGCTGCTTTCCCCCTTTTACCGGTTACCATCACCCCTTTTTTTACGGGATGCTCCATGATTGGCGCGTCAATGGTGCCTGTTGGCTGGGCGGGCACACCGTGTACCAGGCCCAGGTAGTACTTTTCCACTTCCCGACCCGCAAAAAGGCCGGAAAGGTGTTTGTGTGTTGTTTCGTCTTTGGCAAATATGATCAATCCGCTGGTGTCTCTGTCCAGCCGGTGTACCGTCCATACGGATCCGTATCGCTCCGCCAATATGTTTTTAAGCGAAGGCTCCCTGCCATCCCGGTCGGGGATGGACAGCAGGCCGGACGGCTTATTCAGCGCTACGAAAAAAGCATCTTCGAAAAGAGTGGGTACATGTGTCACAGTCAGCGTGCAGATTTTTTAGGGGCAAACGAAGTGTTCAGGTGTTTGAGTAAACGGATTTCTTTTTCGGAGAGAAACCGCCATTTACCGCGATCTACATTTTTCTTGGTGAAGATGCCATACATCACCCTGTCCAGGTTCTTAACCTTGAAGCCGAGCTTTTCAAAAATACGGCGCACGATTCGGTTCCTGCCGGAGTGTATTTCAATGCCTATAACGCTTCGGTCTTTTGCGTCGGCATAGGCCACCGCATCCGGTTGAATAAATCCGTCATCCAGTTGTATACCACCGGCGATCGTGTCGAGTTGCTGTTTGGTGACCGTTTTATCGAGCTTTACTTCGTAGATTTTCTTTACTTCATATTTGGGGTGCGTCATGCGTTGTGCCACTTCCCCGTCGTTGGTTAGGAGCAGCACGCCTGTGGTATTTCTATCCAGCCGCCCCACCGGGAACACTCTTTCGGGAGTAGCATTGCGTACCAGGTCCATAACGGTTTTTCTTCCTTCGGGATCATCTGTAGTGGTAATATAGTCTTTGGGCTTGTTCAGGAGGATGTATACCAGGTTTTTCTGCACCGATACTTTTTTTCCGTTCACTTTTACCAGGTCTGCACTGCTTACGCGGTGGGGAGCCAGTACAATCACTTCTCCATTTACCGTTACTTTACCCGCTTTGATCAGGTCTACCGCTTCCCGACGGCCACATACCCCGCACCAGGCGATGAACTTGTTGAGCGGCATGGTGTCGTCGCCGGAAGCAGCGGGTTTCCTGGCTACAGGCGACGTAGCTGCACTGGTCTGTTTTTTGGCTACAACGGGCTTCCGGCCGGCGGGTTTGGCATAAACCTGCCGGGAGGGTGCAGGTGCATCGGCTAATTGTTGTCTTTTGCCGCCGGTACCACCTTTTTTCCCGTATGCAGGCGCACGGTCGGGTCGGGGAGTGCGACTGTTGTTGCGGGCATCCGTTTTTTTGATCACTGTTCTTTTACCCTCCGGTGCAGCGGAGTCAGGTATAGACCGCTTCCTGCCCGGGGCATCGCTTCTTTGCTGATTGCCGGTAGCTCTTCTTTCACGTGCCAGGCGCTTTTGCTCCTCAAACCAGGCGTTTTTTTCCTCGCGTGCTTTTTTCTTTTCCTGCCGGATTTTCTCCTTTTTTTTTGCACCGCCCTCCGGTTTGTTGATGAATTTATCAAAAGCGCTTTTGCCCATATACTTGAATTGAAAATTTGATTGATTTTAGCCGATGGCTTCTTTATTGGCGAGTTGTCCGCATGCCGCATCAATGTCTTTCCCGCGGCTGCGGCGGAGCCGTGCATTTACCCTGTTTTTCTGCAGGAGCTGCATAAAACGATCGGTGGTGGCTTCGTCGGGTTTTTTGAAAGAAGCCATGTCGATCGGATTGTATTCTATGATGTTTACCAGGTCTGCCGGTATCTGCCGGAAAACTTTTACCAACTCAGCTGCATCTTCGGGCGAGTCGTTGAAATCTCTGAACAGGATGTATTCCAGGGTGATTTCATTGCCGGTTTTCTTATAAAAATAATTCAATGCCTCTACCAGCGACCTGATGTCGTTGGTGTCGTTGATAGGCATGATCTCGTTGCGTTTCTGATCGTTGGCTGCATGCAGCGACAGTGCCAGCTTGAACCGTACGGCATCGTCGCCTAACTGACGGATCATTTTCGCCACCCCTGCGGTAGACACGGTAATTCGTCGCGGACTCATCGCAAGGCCGTCGGGTGCTGCTATTCTTTCTATTGCCTTCAGCACGTTTTTATAATTGAGCAATGGTTCGCCCATGCCCATAAAAACAATATTGGAGAGTTTTTTTTCATAAATCCGCTCTGCCTGCTGGTTGATGAGCACCACCTCGTCGTATATCTCATCATAGTGCAGGTTGCGTTTTCTGCCCATGTAGCCGGTAGCGCAAAATTTGCAACTCAGGCTGCAACCGATTTGTGAGGATACGCAAGCGGTTTGCCGGGTATCGGTTGGAATGAGCACTCCTTCCACCAGGTGGTTGTCTACGGTTTTGAACCGGCTTTTTACGGTGCCGTCTGCCGAATACTGGGAGGCATCTACCCGCAGTGCAGGTAATTCAAAACGGTCCTGGAGGCGGGTGCGCAGGTCTTTGCTAAGGTTGGTCATGGCATCGAAACTGTGCGCATGTTTTTGCCATAACCATTCGTATACCTGGCTGGCCCTGAACTTTTTATCGCCCGTCTGTACAAAATAATCCTGCAACTCAGCCAGGCTGAGGTGACGGATATTTTGTTTCGTGATTCCCTGCATAACGTACAAAGATACATAAAGCTAATCACCGGTTCCGAAAAACTTGATGTTCCGCTCTTCTGAAATATTGGTAAATACCATGATTTATTCAGGGCTGGGAGGTCATTTTTGCGATACCAAACACAGGATCATGAAAGCAAAAAACAAAGCCGATTTGTTGCGAACACTGGAGGCGAGGGTAGAAAACCATATAGCCACCGCAACGGATATTTTCCAGAACCTGCCGGAGCAACTATTGTTGCAGCCTGCTGCCAATGGTGGCTGGAGCATTGCCCAGTGCCTGGAGCACCTGAACCGGTACGGTGATTATTACCTTCCTGCAATAGCTCAACAACTCGCTGCGGCTGGTGCCAAAAACCCGGATACATTCAGGGGAAGCTGGCTGGGTAGTTATTTCACCCGTATGATGGATCCGGCTACAGGGGCCAAAAAAGTGAAAGCTTTCAAAGCATATATACCTCCGCCGCAACTGGATGCGTATGCGGTGGTAGCTGCGTTTCTGCACCAGCAGGAACAACTGCTGCGTTTGCTGGAGCGGGGCCGTGATGCCGACCTGGATGGACTGAAGGTGCCGGTCTCCATAGCCAGGTGGATCCGGTTGAAACTGGGGGATGTTTTTCAGTTTGTGATTGCGCACAATGAGCGGCATATGCAGCAGGCCGTCCGCAATCTTGGATAACCTGAAAGGCGCCGGGGTCTCGCCCCGGGCTTCCTGCCTTCGCTGCGAAGACCCCGGCGCGACGCTGAAAATATGGTTTCCATTGCCAGAAGGATGCGGTTGAAACCGGGTATTTTTTTCAGTTTGTGATTGCGCACAATGAGCGGCATATGCAGCGGGCCATCCGCAATCTTGGATAACCTGAAAGGCGCCGGGGTCTCGCTCCGGGCTTCCTGCCTTCGCTGTGAAGACCCCGGCGCTACAAAACGCTGTGGTTTCCAAACTACGGATGTCCTGTGTTCTATCCTCTATGCGACAGGCATCAGGATACTTCTTTGTATGCTTCCAGGTATAACCGTATCGCAAGTAATTCGTCGTGGTATTGTTGGGCATGCAGGTAGCCTGCCTGGTAGAGCTCGTCTGTTTTTGTGGCGTCAAATGTGCCAAAAGCGTTCAGTTCGTCCATCTGCATGTAAAGATCACAGTGTTTGGCAGGTGTTTGCATCGAACTGGAAGTGACGATGCGGATCAGCCTGGCCACTATACTTTTGTAGCCCGGCACGCCCTCCATTTTTCCGATGGGGTCCACATTGATACCGATCACTTTCGCGCAACCCGCCCTTACCTGCTCTACGGGAAAATTGTTCATGACGCCACCGTCGCAGAGGTAAGCGCCGTTATACAACACGGGCTGAAACACCAGCGGAAAGCAGCAGGAAGCCTTGATGGCAAACGACAACGAGCCCTGGTTGAAAATCAGGGGGCGGGCATTGGTTAAATCTGTTACTGCCACGTACAGTGGTTTTTTGAGCCCGGCGAAGCTATCGTGTGGTATGTATTTTTTTACAATTTTTTCGAGGATAGCGGTATTGAACAAGCCGCCGCCTCTGACGGAAATATCGGAATAGCTGAACAGTTTTTCCTGTTGACAGCATTGCAGCACTTCCGCCGGGGTATAACCTTCCGCAATCAAAGCGCCTATCAGAGCGCCCGCGCTGGAGCCTGAGATTTCGTTGGGCGCCATCTGGAGTTCCTGCAGGTATTGTAACACACCCAGGTGCGCAATACCACGAAATCCACCGCCTGATAAGGTAATGCCCAGTTTGTTATTGACGATCATGCCTGTTTTTTTAGATAACGGGTTACTGTACCTGCACAATCATAAACTTCAGGTAATGGGTGTTTTCCATACCGGGAATAATCGGATGGTCGGCAGATTGGGCGCGAAACGTTACCTGCCGTAGCTTTCGCCGGGCATCTTTTGCTGCCATTCCGATGATTTCACTGAAGAGATCGGGTTGTATCAGGTTGGTACAACTGGACGTAACGAGAAAGCCACCCGGCTTTACCAGTTTCATACCGCGGAGGTTAATTTCTTTATAGCCGGTAATGGCCTTTTGGATATTTTCACGCGTTTTGGTAAAGGAAGGCGGATCGAGCATGACCACATCGTACTGCCTGCCTTCTTTAGCCCAGGCTTTGAGTACGTCGAAAGCGTTTACACACGAAAACCGGCAGGTGGAATCGTAGCCGTTGAGCGCGGCGTTGGCAGTAGCCTGCGCGCAGGCATTTTCCGAAATATCGAGTCCGAGTACAGACTTTGCGCCATAGTGGGCAGCATGAATTTCAAAGGTGCCTGTATAACAAAAAGCGCCCAGTACATCTGCGCCTTTCACAATATGCTGTATGGCCCGCCGGTTATCCTGCTGATCCAGAAAATACCCCGTTTTCTGACCGTTGGCGACATCTACCCTGAACTGCAGCCCGTTTTCACGAATAAGGATATTGGTGTCGAATGGGGCGGATAAAAAACCTTTTTGCTGGGCAAGCCCTTCCAGTTCTCTTACGGGCACATCATTTCTTTCGTATATGCCTTTGGGTGAGAATATGGTTTCCAGAGCGGCTACTATGGCTGGCTTCCAATGGTCGATGCCGAGTGCCAGGGTTTGTATTACAAAATAATCGTTGAATTTATCGATGATCAGTTGTGGCAAATGATCGGCTTCTCCAAATACAAGCCGGCAGTTTTCGGTATAGCCCAACCGTTGCCGGTAGTGCCAGGCCTCGGCCAGCCGCTGTTGAAAAAACGCCTCATTGATTGCTTCATTTTTATCCCTGGTAAGCAGTCTAACCAGTATCTGCGACCGCGGGTTAATATATCCCTTCCCTATAAATTTTTTGTCGTGTGTATATACCGTTGCCGTTTCTCCACCCGCGGGGGTGCCTTCCACATTTTTTACTTCGTTGGCAAATATCCAGGGGTGCCCGTTTTGTATCCTGTTGCTGATTCTCGATTTAAGGTAAACATTTATCATGCCGCAAAGGTAGGGGAAGAATGGCCTTTTGAAAGGATGTATGGTGACGCCTCTAAGAAGAAATAAGGGACGCCTGCTGGGAATTGGAATGCCAGTTGCCGGTAGCGGAAAGCAGGATTTTAACATTTCCGAAATGTTTCGTATATCATCAATATTTATTAGTTTTGATCTACTAAAGTTTTCGTAATTCAAAAATCACTGGTATATGACAACACTATTGTATAAGCTTACACTCAGCTTTTTTCTGGCATCTGCCGTACAGCTCATTGCACCCGAAGCACGGGCACAGGATACGATTGTTAAGGAAAGCGGGAAGAAAATTATCATCAAAAGCAAGCCGGATGGCGACGACAAAATAACGATAGTGATAGATGGAAACAGGGTAACGCTGAATGGCAGGGAAGTGATAGACCTGGCAGATGTAAAAGTAAATGTGGGGCGTATTGAGCGGGAAATAGAACGCAGCGTGCGATCCCTCGGCGGCAGTTTTCAGTATATGACCAATCCGCCCGTTCCTCCTGCTCCCCCGTCTCCGCCTGCATGGGACGGAAAGCGTGCGAGACTGGGCGTATATACCGAAAATGACGAAAAGGGCGCTAAGATTACCAAAGTAGTGGAAGGAAGTCCGGCTGGCGAAGCAGGATTGCAGGAAGGAGATATCGTTACCGCGATTGATAAAAAAGAGGTGACAAATGCTGCAGGTTTATCGGAGGCGATAGGCGGCATGCAGCCGGGCGATGAGGTGGTGGTAAAGTACCTGCGCAATAAAAAGCGACACAAAACCGCTGTAAAGCTCGACAGCCAGGGCGGATGGTCGTCTTCTTACTTTAATCATATCGGCGACCATATAACCAAAGGGTTTAAAGGTTTTGCAGAAACCTGGAGCCGGCCGCAGTTAGGACTTCGCATTCAGGATACGGAAGAAGGTAATGGTGTGAGCGTAATAGAACTGGATCGGGAGGCGCCTGCTGCAAAAGCCGGTATAGAAAAAAATGACCTGATTACGGAGATAGACGGTGCGAAAATCACGAATACCGATGAAGCCCGTCGCCAACTGGGAGCAGTAAAGGATAAAGATGCTTTCAGGGTGCGGGTACAGCGCGGTAAGGCTACCAAAGAGCTGGAGATAAAAATTCCGCGGAAGCTAAAGACGGCGGATCTCTGATGGTTGTTTTCTCATGTTAAGGGCGGACGTTGAAAGACGTCTGCTTTTTTTATTCGAGCACATCGGGATTACTTCAGTAAACCTTTGATTTCATTTAGTTTAATCAGCGCTTCCACTGGTGTCAGTTTGTTGATGTCGATCCCTTCCAGCAATGTTCTGATTTCATCAAAGGTCTGGCTGTGGGCATCAAAAATAGAAAGCTGCATTTGTGGAGCAGCCAGTTGTTTAACGGCATTCCCTACAGCGTCGTCTGCCTCTCCGCGCTGAGCCTCCAGTTGTTTCAATATGTCGTTGGCACGTCGGATCAGTTCGGGTGGCATGCCGGCCATTTTAGCCACATGAATCCCGAAGCTGTGGGTGCTGCCGCCCGGTGCCAGTTTGCGCAGGAAAATAATTTTATTGCCGGCTTCTTTATTGGTAACATGGTAGTTTTTTATCCTGGTCAACTTATTCTCCAGTTCGTTGAGCTCGTGGTAGTGGGTGGCGAAAAGCGTTTTGGGGCGATGCGGTGAGTTGTGCAGGAATTCCGCAATACTCCAGGCAATGGAAATGCCGTCGTAGGTGGAAGTGCCGCGTCCGATCTCGTCCAGCAGTATGAGGCTGTTGTCCGAAATATTGTTGATGATGCTGGCAGTTTCATTCATTTCCACCATAAATGTGGATTCACCCCCGCTCAGGTTGTCCGATGCGCCTACGCGGGTAAATATTTTGTCTGTAAGCGGTATATGGGCGGCGGAAGCCGGTACAAAACTGCCGGCATGGGCCATCAGCGTGATCAATGCTGTTTGCCGGAGCAGGGCGCTTTTACCACTCATATTAGGGCCCGTCAGGATAATGATCTGCTGATCTGCCGGATCGAGTACTATATCGTTGGCTATATACTGATCGCCGGGTGCAAGAAACCGCTCTATCACGGGGTGCCGGCTGTCTTTTAGTTCCAGTATGCCGCCATCATGCAGTTGTGGCTTCCGGTAATTGTATTGCAGCGCGTTACTGGCAAAGCAGATCAGGCAATCGAGTATGGCCAGTATGTTGCCGTTGGTTTGTACAGGAGCAATATAATCCTGTAGTTCCAGCAGCAGCTTTTCATACAGTTCCAGTTCTATGCGGAGTATCTTTTCCTCGGCGCCGGTTATTTTTTCTTCGTATTCTTTCAGTTCGGGGGTAATGTACCGTTCGGCGTTGGCCAGGGTTTGCTTCCGTATCCAGGTATCAGGTACCTTATGCTTGTGTACATTGGTTACTTCGAGGTAATAGCCAAATACGTTGTTGAAGCCCACTTTCAGAGAAGCAATGCCGGTGGCTTCCGTTTCTTTCTGTTGCAGCTTTACCAGGTGTTGTTTGCCTCCGGAAGCAATGCTGCGCAGATCGTCGAGTTCTGCGTGTACGCTGGCGTTGATCATACCGCCTCTGGCAGCCTGTGCTGGTGCATCTTCCACAATCTCCCTGTGTATTTTATCGGCAATAAAGGTGCAGGGATTCAGTGCATCGCCCAGTCTTTTGATATATTCGTTACCGGCAAGGGCGCAGAGTTTTTTTATTTCTTCCACATGCCGCAGCCCTTTTTCTATCTGCTTTACTTCCCGGGGTGTTATTTTTTTGAGCGGTATTTTACTTACCAGCCTTTCTATATCGCCGCATTGTTTGATGTGCTGGGCTACTTTAGCGCGGAGCTCTGTTTCCCTGATCAGGTATTCCACCAGATCCAGGCGTTCGCTGATGCCTTTTTTATCTTTCAGGGGCAATACGAGCCATCGCTTCAGCAAACGGGCACCCATAGGCGAAATCGTATTGTCCATTACTTTTTGCAGGGTGTGCCCGCCTTCCGTACCGCTACCGAGTATTTCCAGGTTCCGGATGGTAAACCGGTCCATCCACAGGTGGTCTTCGCGGTCTATCCGCTGAATAGCGGTAACGTGCTGCAGGTTGGGATGTTCGGTGTCTTTCAGGTAGTGCAATACGGCGCCGGCTGCCACAATGCCTGCCTGCATCCCTTCCACGCCGTATCCTTTCAGCGAATGGGTGCCAAAATGCTTCAGCAGGCTTTCGGTGGCGTATGCTTCTTCGAACAACCAGCTTTCAAGTGGATAGGTATAAAACCGCGATCCGAAAGTTTCCTTGAATTGTTTCTGGAAATTGCGCTGAAAAACCACTTCAGCCGGTTTCAGGCTTTGCAGTAGTTTGTCTATGTATTCCGCATCTCCCTCCGCAACAAAAAATTCTCCGGTGGAGATATCGAGGAAGGCGATGCCGTTTTTACTGTCGCTGAAGTATATACCGGCAAGAAAATTATTGCTGTTGTGCTCCAGCAGTTTATCGTTGGTAGCCACGCCGGGTGTAACGAGTTCCGTTACCCCTCTTTTTACGATGCCTTTGGCCTGTTTAGGGTCTTCCAGTTGGTCGCATATGGCCACACGGTACCCCGCTTTCACCAGTTTGTGGAGGTAGGTATCTAATGCATGGTGCGGAAAACCTGCCAGTTCAGACGAAAATGCGGCTCCGTTGTTTCTTTTGGTAAGCGTAATGCCCAGCACCTGCGAAGCAGTAATAGCATCCTGCCCGAAGGTTTCGTAAAAATCGCCCACTCTGAACAGCAGGATGGCATCAGGATATCGTTGTTTGATAGCCTTATGTTGCTGCATCAATGGAGTTTCTGAACTTGCTTTTGCCATAAGGACGGCAAAAATACGGATTTGGCCCGGAGTGCCCGCTATTAATCGTCACACGGGCGGGTGGCAGGCCACCGGAGGTGTAATGAGGGTGAATAGTTTAATCAAACCCGTTTTGCCAGCCTTTTTGTTGTAGCTGTGCTGCTTTATCCAGCACGGTTTGTTCCAGTGCAGCCTTGTAGGCGGCCACTTTATCACGAATGGCAGTATCGCCGCTGCCTATGATGGAAGCAGCCAGAATACCCGCATTTTTAGCGGCATTCAGGGCTACAGTGGCAACGGGTATGCCGTTGGGCATCTGAAGGATGGATAATATGGAGTCCCAGCCGTCTATTGAGTTGGAAGATTTCACGGGTACCCCGATTACAGGTACCGGCGTAATGGAGGCTACCATCCCCGGCAGGTGGGCCGCTCCACCCGCACCCGCTATGATGACTTTTAATCCTCGTTCTGCTGCTCCGCTGGCGTATGCTACCATGCGCAGGGGGGTGCGGTGTGCAGACACTACCGTTAGTTCGAAAGGAATGTCAAACGCTTTCAATATGTCTGCTGCTTCCTGCATAACCGGCAGGTCGCTGTCGCTTCCCATGATGATGCCAACCAATATCTTGCTCATATACGTTATATTTTCAGGTAGTATTTGGTGCGGATCCGCAAAATCAGGGTTTCGCAGCCGATACTACTTTCAATAGTTGCCTGATCCTGTTTTTTTTGTACGTCAATTCTTTTTTATCCTCGCTGATAATGGTTACGTGCCCCATTTTTCTGCCCGGTTTGGTTTGTTTTTTACCATAAATATGTACAAACACCCCCTCCATCCGGAGTACTTCTTCTATTCCTTCGTATACAGCATCGCCACTGTATCCCTCTTCGCCCAGCAGGTTCACGATGGCAGCGGGCAATATGGGGGCTGTATTTCCGAGGGGATAGTTGAGTATGATGCGCCAGAGCATGTCGAACTGCGAACAGTAGTTGGCTTCTATCGTATGGTGTCCGCTGTTGTGTACCCTGGGAGCGGTTTCGTTTACATATACTTCGCCTTCTTTGTCTACAAACAACTCCACCGCAAAAATACCAGGGCTCTTCAATTCCTTTACAACCCGCAGTGCGATGGCTTCTACCTTCCATAATATGGTTTCGGTGAGGTCGGCGGGACTAAGCTGGTAATCGAGCAGGTTGAGGTCGGCGTCGAATACCATGTCTACCGGAGGGTAGAGGGTGGTTTGGCCTGCTTCGTTCACGGCTACGATCTGGGCAATTTCTGTATTGAGGCTGATTTTTTTTTCCAGTACGCCAGGTGCATCAAAGGCCAGTTCCAGTTCCTGTTCTGAGTGAATCATCTGTACTCCGCGGCCATCGTATCCACCCGTGGCGAGTTTGTGCACGGCGGGCAACAGGTGGGTATGTGCTGCTACTTCTCCGCGCGACTGCGTGATCACAAAATCGGCGGTACGAATCTCGTGTTGTGCGTAAAAATTTTTCTGTAGTATTTTATCTTTGATGATCCGGAGGGCGCCGGATCGCGGATACACTTTCACGCCTTCGGATTCCAGCTTTTCCAGCGCCTCTTCGTTTACCGATTCAATTTCTATGGTAAGGGCATCCAGGTTTTTACCAAAATTGTAAACGTCGTCAAAGTTGCGGATATCGCCTTGTACAAAATGGTGGCAGAGATGTGCGGCCGGACAATCCGGGTCGTTTTCCAGCACATATGTTTCTACGGGGTAATTCGCCGCTGCCTGCAACAACATTCTTCCCAATTGGCCTCCGCCTAAAATACCGGCTTTCAACATAGTTGATATAAATATCGCGTGAAGATAATAAACCGAAGGCTGATTCGCGGGGAGAATTTTAGGATTGCCGGCCGTCCTGTAGTACCCTGGCGGTTACGAGCAACTGACCTACATGCCGTTGCGTATGTTCTGCTGCGTGGAACAGCAGACCGACGACGGTAGAGGGAATTTGCTTTCTTCCCACGCCCCGGATCTCTGTGAGGGTATGTTCGCTGGTGTGCTGCAGTTGTTGCAGGGCTTTATCTACCTGTTCGTAAAAATCGTTGGCCAGCATACGCGTAGTTAGCGGCCGGGGAATTGCTTCTTCGCGGAGGTATTGCAGTTGTGAATGCTGGAGCTGCTCGCCTCTGGCGTAAGTAAACAACCTGTCCAGCACGCCGGTCAGGTGCAGGAGGTGAAAAGCAGGGGATGCCAGCCCGGCCGGACGTTCCCACAGCAGATGATCCGGGAACCGTTCTGTGATTATTCCTACCTCCCGCTTCGCCTGCAGCAGGGCATGTGCTACGGGTTGCAGCAAAGGAGGGATGCCTGTTACGGGGCCGCACAACCAAAGCTCTGCCTGGTCATTCTTTTGCGTCATGCAATATTTATCTGGTGAAACCCCAATATACAAAAAAGCCACCGGAATACTGGTGGCCTTTGTACAAGTTTGTATGGTGTACTATTATCTTTTCCTTACTTCGGGAGTAGAAGGCTTTTCGGTAGAGAAGCTCAAGGTTCCTTTGAGTTCAAATCCGTCGGGTGCGTCGTCGTCACCTTCATCATCGCCGTCTCCGCCCTCAGTATTACGAGCGCTGGGTACACTATCATCTTCAATAGCAACATAATGCTTCAGGTCCAGTGCGCTTGTTGTAAGGGCAACTGCATAGAATTCATCGGTAATGTCTTCCTCTTCAGTGTATTCAACTATACCATTTTGGGTGGCGTGCTTTTTCCAAAGGCTGGTAAGCGCTCCCCGTCTTTCCTCATTGTTGAAAAACTCGGTATAGATGGTTCCATTTACAGTGAATAGTCTCTCTACCCTGTTGGCATGTGCCTCTTCGGCAAGCAACAGCAAGTAATTGTTTTCGTAGTCGGAATTCATGTCCAAATACCACTTTTTAGTGATGTTTTTGATGTCTTCCGGAATTTGAATAGCAGCTACTTTTGTACTGGTTACATTAATTGAAGCTCCAGACTTATCATCATCAAATTCTTCATCGAAAGCGTCGGTAAAAGTGATTTTGAAGGAAAGGTTGTCATCTGTGCGTTTTACATTGGAGAGCATAATCAGACCGTCCAGAGATACAACTTTATCCTGAATGCTGAAGGCTCTGTGAAATGCATACCCTCCCAGGTCGAGAATAAAAGTGTTGTCGCTCAGAAACTCCACTGTGTAGGTGGTTTCCTGTTCCTGTGTTTTAGCAGAAACTTTAGGATGCTTCACACGGGCGGAAGCTGGCAGATCAATCACCCATTTACCCTGTATCACTTCAACGAGCTCGGGTTGCGGCTGCGGAGTAGGAGGGGTAGGGGTAGGTGCATCATCTTTCTTGCAGGAAGCAAAGCTTAACAGTCCCATAAAGGCTACTGCGTACAAGGAATTGAATTTGATTTTCATGAAACTAATATTGGTTAATAAATAATTTTAACACGTTGTCGCAGTTATCAACAACAGTTTTTATTTCGAAAGCTAAACGTATGAGAAGAGTTTTTAATTGTACTCCGCCGGGCTTTATGTATGTTTATTACAACATTTTAGTATAAACTCTTAGCGGGAAACGGTTGTAGTAATGCCTTTGAGAGTATGTCGGTTGTTGTGGCCGGTAAAGAAATAAAGTAGTTGATTACCAAAAGGTAATGGATGGATTGTTTACCGCGGTGCATAATATATGATGCATACGCCCAGTAAAGCGATCAGCGCGCCGATGATATCGTACCGGTCGGGTACGAAATGGTCGAATTTTACCGACCATATAATGGAGCAGGCTATGAAGAAACCGCCATAGCTGGCATACACCCTCCCAAATTGCGATGTTTGCCAGGTAGCTACTACCCCGTAACAGGCGAGAATAATGGCGCCCAACACTCCATACCACCAGGGCTTATCGTTTTTAAGGCAGAGCCAGATGAGGTATCCGCCGCCTATTTCGCATAGTCCGGCAAGTATAAAAACGGCTATGGATTTAATGCCATCCATTATGTATGATTTCTTTATTACTGTTGCTGAGCGAATCCCTGCAACATTTCTATCTCAGGCAAGGGCCCCTGCTGTAATTCCAACTGAACGTTGTTGATATCCTCAAAAGTGTGTCCGTCTTCGTAGCCAACCGAGACGAATACCGATAATTGTTGATGGGCGGGTCCTTTGAAAGCTCCTTTCACCGGCGTGCAGTCTTTGAAGTCGCGTCCAACAGACAACTTGATATGGTTGTTGGTAACCCAGCAATTATTGGTAGGGTCAATACCTGCCCAGCCGAAGCCGGGTATCCAGGCTTCCACCCAGGCGTGGGTGGCGCCTTCACCGCGCATGCCATTCTTATTGGGGCAAATATACCCGCTCACATACCGGGCTGGGATACCTGCTGTTCGGAGCAACTGCAACATCAGGTGGGTAAAGTCCTGGCAAACGCCTCCTTTTGCTTCAAGTATTTCATCCACGGTGGTTTCTATACCGGTTACTCCTTTTTTATATTTAAAGTTCCTGAATATATATTCGGAGAAAAATTCTGTTGCAGCCGCCACGGAACGCTCCGGAAGTGCTGCTTTCGTTACCATCTCGCGGATGGACTCCTGCGATAGAATGGCATCAGGTTCGGATAGTACCAGCAGTTGCATGTTGTTGCGGGTTTCGCGCTGCAGCTCATCCATGCCGCTGTGGAAATTAATAGAAAGCTGGTTGTTGCGGGTGGTTCTGATGACGAGTTTGCTTTCTATGGTCAGTTGGTTGTGGGAGGGCAGGATACTGAAAGAACCGCTTTTATTTCCCCAGTAGTCATTAAAAGTTTCCACTTTGGGGTTGCCCGTGATCTGTATCTCGTGCAGGAGGGCTTCCTGTTCCGGACTGCTATAGGGATAAATTCTTATTTCGTTGACGCTTTCTCTCACCGGTCTGTCGTACGTGTATTGGGTGATGTGGTGTATCTTATATACAGGCATCAGCATTGCTATTGATAGGAAAAAAAGGTTTGGCCCAGTTTGTTACTGAACTGCAGCAGATCGTTTCGGGTGCTTTCCAGAAAGGAACGAAGGTTGTCGCTGTTGATTTCATGAGGGTCCATATATTTTATTTTGCTGTACAATGCGCCGAACCTTCGCAGCAGTTCCGAGCTGCTGGAGGAAGGGTGTTCCGTGGCCACATCTTCCAGGTATCGTTTGATACGCGACAGCGAATATAGAACAGAATGCGGAAAATCTTCGTTAAACAGTACCTGGTGCAATACATTTCGGTTGTAGTGGCTGCCCCGGTACATTTTAAGATGCAACTCGTACCCCGATAAGGAATAGAGCAGCTCTTTCCACCGGATGATTACATTTTCTTCGTTCAGGTTGTACCGTATGGCTTCATAATGTTTATTCACCAGCGACAGTATTTCAAAGCAGCGTTCTATAAATTTACCGAGGTTCATAAAGCTCCATCCCAGACCCCGCGGCATGGTTACATCTGCAATACCGGTGTATAACAGGCTTTGCTGCGTAAGCAGCAGCATCATTTGTATAAGGTCCTGGTCGTCTTTTCCGTCGCTGATATTAAACTGGTTGATGAGATGGTATAATGCGTTGATTTCTTCCCAGGCTTCTTTGGTAATATGATCCTGTGCTCCGCGGGCGTTTTCTCTGGCGCGCGTTACAATCACTTTCAGTGAGTTTTGATTTGCGGTATCCGTTAGCAGGGTATGCAGGCTGGCAGTGGTGTTGTGCTCTATAGCTGCTATCTGCCCGGCAGGCAGGGTGGTAAATGACTCCAGTACGGAGCGCCAGCTCATTTTGCCCATTACATTGTCCAGCGACAAAATATAGTGAGAAGAAGTTGCCCTGAGTAATCCGTCTGTTCTTTCCATATAGCGACTCAACCAAAACAGGGAGTCGGCAATTCTGCTTAGCATGTATGTTCCGATTTGATTGTTAAAGAGATTGTATCCTGCAAACCCGGTTAAAGGTCTACTACCCAGGTGTCTTTGCTGCCGCCGCCTTGTGAAGAGTTTACTACCAGCGACCCTTCCTTCAACGCCACACGCGTTAACCCCCCTGGTACGATGTCGACTCCATCAGGACCGTACAGCGCATAAGGGCGAAAGTCTACGTGCCGGGGCGTAAACCTGCCGTCGATAAAACAAGGCACGGTAGACAGGCTAATGATCGGCTGGGCAATAAAGCTGCGGGGATCCTTCTCTATTTCGGCTTTCGCTTTCAGCCAGTCTTCTTCGCTGATGCTGTTTCCCATCACCATGCCATATCCACCCGACTGGTTGGTACGTTTTACCACCATGTTGCGTATGTTTTCAAATACGTAGGCCTGCGCATCGGGTTCGCTGAGTTCGTAGGTGTGCACGTTTTGCAGCACCGGCTCTTCGTTGAGGTAATACCGGATCATGGCTGGTACATAGGCATATACGGCTTTATCGTCGGCAACGCCGTTGCCGATGGCGTTCACAATGGCTACATTCCCTTTTCGGTACGCACTCATGATGCCGGGAACGCCCAGCGCGCTCTGGGGATTAAAAACCAACGGATCGAGAAACTCGTCGTCTATTCTCCTGTATATCACGTGCACCTGCTGCAAACCGTTGGTGGTTTTCATATACACTTTGTGATCGTCTACCACCAGGTCGCGCCCTTCTACCAGTGAAATTCCCATCTGCCGGGCGAGGAAGCTGTGTTCGTAATACGCGGAATTATAGATGCCGGGCGTAAGCAATACCACCGTGGGGTTGGAGATATGGGTAGATGCCAGTTGCAGTAATACATTGTATAACTTCAATGGATAATCGCTGATAGGCCGTACATTATTGGCGGAAAACATCTCGGGGAAAATCCGTTTGGTCACTTCTCGGTTCTCCAGCATATAGCTTACACCGGAGGGGGTACGCAGGTTGTCTTCCAATACGTAGAATTTTCCGTCGTTGCCCCTGATCAGGTCAATTCCTGAGATGTGTATATGGATATCGTGGGGCAATTTGATGCCGTGTACTTCCCTTAGGTAGTGCGGGCAGGAGGCGATCAGAGCGGCCGGAATAATATTTTCCTTTATGATCTGCTGATCGTGGTAAATATCCTTCAGAAACAGGTTGAGCGCTTTCAGCCGTTGCCTGATTCCTTTCTCAACCGTATCCCATTCTGTGCCTGTGATGATACGGGGAATGACGTCGAATGGGAATATCCGCTCAATGCCTTTGTCGTCGCTGTATACCGTGAAAGTGATGCCCTGGTTCATAAATAGTTCTTCTGCCAGCCTGTCTTTCTGCCGTAAAACAGAAAGGTCAAGCTGCGAGAATGCGGATGCCAGTTTGGTATAGTGATTACGGATGGATCCCTGGCTGCACATTTCGTCCCAGATGCCGGGGGAACAGGTGTATTCGTCTAATAGCGTTTGTAGGTTACTCATACATATGATTTATCTGAGAAGAATGCGGAAGTGCTGGTAGTGCTGTACCGCAGGTCAGTGGGGATAATATAAGCATTCCGGCGGCGGCAAACAAGTTTAGTTTTGTGTACTGCGCCTATGCATTGATGCCTGATGATCTGACAGGAAGCTACCCTTTTTGCCATTGCAAATAATTTATGTACTTAATACTAATACATCATTATCATTCCGCCAACCATGGAGCGCGGGATAAGATACCTGACAGGTATATACCACGGGTGGTGCCGGGCGGCTTGTATGATGAGGGCAGCAAAGCTTTGCGATGAAATTACTCTGTTTTTATTTTACTGCAAAATTTCAGGGAGCTGCAGAACGATATATTTTTCTTTTTCATTGCGGAGGCAGTGCGTGCGGAATATTGCCGGACGATTGTGCCATGTGTAATCCGGGTGGCATATGTGCCATCACTAAGTGCAGCCCGCTGTCTAATAAAAAAAACGTTCATTCCCTAAACGAGGGTGCTTGAGATGCGATGGAATGGTATATTTACCGGGCTTCTAAAAAAGACCCCATGGCAGCTTTCTTTGTGTAAAAACATCCTTATCGTTCCAAAGCTCTCCGGATTGTTTGTAGACCGGTCTGGGACTTTTTTCTGCTGATCTGCTGAATTTTTCACCATTTGCCGGTAGCATTTTTTCGTTTTCCTGTTATAGGAATTTGGATCATAAAGCGCTGTTATTTTGAAAAAAACAATATATAGTTATAGCTTGCTGGCGATACTATACTGCGGTATATCGTTTGCTGCAGCGGCGCAGGATGGCTGGCGTTATCGCGGCCAGGTGAACTTCGGATGTAACCTTTTCTTCATGCGCGGCCCTGGTCAGAACTTTCCCGGCCTGCGGGTTTTTGCTGCTTTTACTGCCACCGCCAACCGCGGAGACTTCCTGCTAAGCTATGGTCCATCCGTGTCTGTATACACAAAAACCATCGGCGCTAATCTCAACCCGCTGGTAGGCGACTGGCAGATGGATTTCACCAACAGTTTTAATATTGGATTGGAATGGGGCAAACACCTGGATTATAACAAGTTTAGCCGAACGCTTCACAACGGCGATTTTTATAACGTTATCACCAACCGGTCGGGCATGCTGATGCTCGGCACTAATTTTATTCTCAACAACCACAAAAGAAACCAGATTGTTGGGTCGCTGAATGCCACCATCGGCAAACTCTCTTTCAATTATTACAACGACGGGCCTCCGTTCAATTTTACCGGTACGGGCGACGGGTTTGACCGGTACTGGACCGGCGGCGGGGCGATCCTGTACCACAGCGGTAAAAACTATAACTATGCGGAGATGGCCTTTGATCAGTTCACCGGCTATATTCCGCTGCTATATGAGCTGACCAGTCTGCTGGGTATGAATGTGCCGTTGTATGATGCGCCCGATAAGAATAAGGTGTATAATTTCAACACCTCTGCCTATTCGCTGAAGCTGAATTTCGATCAGCGGTTTGGTATCAATGCCGGCGTAGTAGGTTCGCTGAAGGACAGTAAAAGAGGTAGATACTGGGGTATACAGGAACTGATACATGTACTACTGGGGTATCCCCTTCATCCGAATGAGGACGGCAACCGTTTTTTTATTGGAGGCACTTACAATCAACTGCATGATGTCAGATTTTAAAATCATATGCTGTATGGGTGCCGTTATGGTGCTTTTTCACGCATGCAAATCACCATTTTATACCATCCAGCCCAGTGAAGTAATGACAACGGATGCGATTGTCCGTCTATACCCGATGCCATCATCCCATCCATCGGTGGAGATCAGACAGTTGCATGTGTTCAGGGCTGATATCGAAGAAAAGCTGGTGGTAAAAAATGCAGTTTCGGAGTTTACATTTTCCAATACGCTTTCCCAAAAAACAGCAGATGATATCGGCATTTCCGCCAAAGGCGGACGCACTGAAATGTATTTTATTGAGATAGCAGCAGAGGAACAGCGCCCGTACAATGGCGATACACTAAAAAGGCCGGTAACCAGAGGTATGCTCTTCGGCGCTAACTTCAGTGCCGACGGTGATTGCCTTGGATTTGGGCCGGTATATACGGGTAGTATCGATATCAACAATGATGGAATCAACAGGTTTACCAGCACGCATATGTTTAGGATAAGAAAGCAGAGAACCCGGAACGGCGAAGTGGATTTCTGTAAAAAAGGCAGTCCGGAGCTGGTGTTTTTCTATAACGGGCTGGCTGGCGCTGGTCCAAAAGAGCTTCGTTTTTCACAGGTTGTTCAAATTTCCAAAAATAAAATATCGGGTATCAATAAGTCGCTGGTGTACGATGTTGCGAAAATATTTAACGACCCCGATGCACTGCGATTTTTATTGCTGGAGGAATGAATACTAAAACTATTGTATGGCAAAAACCAAAACAGTCAAACCGACGCGCTCAAAAAGCAGTCCTGCCAAAAAAACGAGGGCTACCGGCGCCGGTGAAGGCGCTTACAAAATAGCTCCGAATGGAGAACGCTGGTCGTGCTACCGGAAACGATACGGGAGGTGGATCGAACATGCTGCATTTGATACGCAAGAAGAAGCCAGGTTGCATTTGTTGTTTGAACATGAGGAAGCCCTTGCAACCAATACAGCGGGTACGGGCAGGCGTACTGCTTCTAAAAAACGTGTGCGCAATGTTCGTCCCGATACCCTTGATTTTCGTGACCAGATGTACCAGTCCACCCTGAAGGAAGTACCGATGGAAATAAAGCTGGAAACCTACCGGAAGTGGAAAGTACCGGTGCTCGATCAGGGTACCGAGGGTGCCTGTACGGGGTACGGGCTGGCTACGGTGGCCAACTACCTGCTGCGATGTCGCACGGCAGGTGCGAAGGCCGAGAAAGTGAGTCCTGCTATGTTGTATCACCTGGCCAAACGCTACGATGAGTGGCCGGGCGAGGATTACGATGGTTCCAGTGCAAGGGGCGCCATGAAAGGCTGGCATAAGCATGGCGTATGCACACACGAACGTTGGAAGCCCGGAGATATCAGCAAAGCGCTCACCAAAGAAAGGGTCAGTGATGCTGTTGAACGGCCATTAGGTGCCTACTACCGGGTGAACCATAAAGATCTGGTGGCCATGCACAGCGCCATGGCAGAAGTAGGGGTGTTGTTTGCTACCTGTGTAACGCACAGCGGCTGGGATACGGTGCAGGCCGATGGCATCATTCCGTTTTCCAACAAGCAAGAGGGCGGGCACGCGTTTGCAATAGTAGCCTACGACAGAAATGGCTTCTGGATTCAAAATTCCTGGGGTGCGGGCTGGGGTAAGAAAGGGTTTGGGCTGATCACCTACGACGACTGGCTGCAAAATGGCGTGGATGTGTGGGTGGCCCGCCTCGGAGTGCCTGTTGCGTTGCTCAGCCACGAATCTGTTGCCATTAATCATGCTCCGGTTGCGAAGAAGTCCAATGCGTATTCATTTTTTCAACTACGCCCGCATATCATCAATATCGGCAACAACGGATTACTGAAAACCAGCGGAGAATATGGCAATACGGAAGAAGAAGTAAGATCGGTTTTCGAAAATGATTTTCACGATATTACTAAAACCTGGAAAAAAAAGCGCCTGCTGCTGTACGCGCATGGGGGGCTGGTATCTGAAGCTAATGCCATACAAAGGGTAGCCGACTACCGGTCCAGGTTACTTGAATCGGAGGTATACCCGCTGGCGTTTATCTGGAACACCGACGCATGGACTACGCTGACGAACATACTGAAGGAGGCGGTAAGAAAAAGAAAGCCCGAAGGCTTCCTGGATGCGGCCAAAGATTTTATGCTGAACCGGCTCGATGATATGCTGGAACCGATTGCCCGGTCGCTTACCGGTAAAATGCAGTGGGATGAGATGAAAGAGAACGCCCGGCTGGCTACCACAGCAAAAAGCGGTGGCGTAAGACTGACTTTACAGTTGGTGGCAGCACTGGCTGAGCGATATAAAAACAATTTTGAACTACACCTGGTGGGGCATAGCGCAGGCAGTATTCTGCTGGCGCACCTGATAGAATACCTTGCCGGTAACGAAGAGGGGATTGCCCAAAACATCGAGTCCTGTACACTCTGGGCGCCTGCCTGTACGGTGGATTTGTTTAAAAAAACCTATCTGCCCGCCTGTAAAGCGAAACAAATTAAACGGCTTTCTGTTTTTAACCTGACAGATGCGGCGGAGAATGATGATCATTGTGCGCATATCTATAATAAGTCATTGTTGTACCTCGTATCCAATGCTTTTGAACATAAGGTACGTATACCGGGCATCATCAACGACGGGACGCCCATACTGGGTATGGAAAAGTTTATAAGGAAAGATCCTGCAGTGGCCAAAGTGCTGAATGTTGCCGATAATACCCTGGTGCTTTCGCCGAATGCAGAGAAGGAAGGTTCGTACAAGCACGCCAATTGCACCACGCATGGCGGGTTTGATGATGACAATGCTACGGTCACGGCTACACTCTGCCGTATACTGAATAAGAAGCATATAGCGGATACCGATGCGTTTACCTTCCAGCGCTCTCAGTCTTCATTGAAAGACAGGCGCGAAAGCCTGGATGCCGCAAGCAGCGAGTGAAGTTGAAGGCATTGTCGATACTCATTAGATATCTCCTTACGCTTTGCTCCATCCGATCTGATCTGAAGAGGAACAGAAGGTACCAGGTTGCAGGGCTACGCCTCCGGTTCTTCCTTCTCGCCTTCTCTTTTTTCGGGTCGCATTTGCGGGAAAAACAGTACATCCTGTATTGAAGCCTGGTTGGTGAGCAGCATACACAGCCGGTCTATACCAATGCCTATACCGGCGGTAGGCGGCATACCGTATTCCAGTGCGCGCAGAAAATCGTAGTCGATAAACATGGCTTCGTCGTCTCCTCTTTCCATCAACTTCACCTGGTCTTCAAAACGCTGGCGCTGGTCTACCGGATCGTTCAGCTCGCTGTAGGCGTTGGCGATTTCCTTACCGTTGATCATCAGTTCAAAGCGCTCCACCAGTCCCGGCTTTTCGCGGTGTTTCTTGGTGAGCGGACTCATTTCCACGGGGTAGTCGGTAATAAAAGTGGGCTGAATGTAATGACGTTCGCATTTTTCGCCGAATATCTCATCGATGAGTTTGCCACGGCCCATGCTGGGAGTGGTTTCTATGTGCAGTTTATGGCACACTTCACGCAATTGTGCTTCGTCCATATCACTGATATCGAAACCTGTGTGTTGCTGAATGGCTTCGTATATAGATACCCGGTTGAAGGGCGCTTGGAAGCTGATGGTTGTATCCCCTACGGTTACCTCCGTGGTGCCGTTCATGGCGATAGCTACCTGTTGCAACAGGTTTTCCGTAGTGTTCATCATCCAGTAATAGTCCTGATAGGCTACATAAAACTCCAGTATGGTAAATTCGGGGTTATGGGTTCTGTCCATCCCCTCGTTACGGAAATTCCTGCTGAATTCATATACCCAGTCGAAGCCGCCCACGATGAGTCGTTTGAGGTAGAGCTCATTGGCAATGCGAAGGTACAGGGGGATGTCAAGGGCATTGTGATGCGTTATGAAAGGCCGTGCCGCCGCGCCGCCGGGAATACTCTGTAGTACGGGGGTGTCTACTTCCAGTGCACCATGGCCATTCAGGTATTCGCGAATGGTATTGATCATCACGGTGCGTTTCACAAAAGTGTTTTTCATCTGCGGGTTGATGATCAGGTCTGCATACCGCTGGCGATACCTGAATTCAGGATCGGTTACAGCATCAAAACTCTGCCCTTCCGCTTCCTTCACAATTGGCAGTGGTTTCAGCGATTTGGAAAGAATGGTCAGGGTTTGCACATGAATGGAGGTTTCACCGGTTTTGGTAATAAATCCAAACCCTTTCACACCGATGATATCACCAATATCCATCAGCTTTTTCCAGACGGTATTGTACAGGGTTTTGTCTTCACCCGGGCAAATATCATCGCGCTTTATATACAATTGAATTCTGCCGGTTTGATCCTGCAACACGGCAAAAGAGGCTTTTCCCATGTCACGGATGCTCATGATGCGTCCCGCTATACTGATTTCGCTATACGTATCCTTGTTATCTTCTGTAAGGTCGGCTTTAATGGCAGCAGCAGTATGCGTTACAGGAAAGGCGGCTGCGGGGTATGGGTCTATTCCCAGTTCCTCAAGCGCTGCCTTTTTTTCTCTCCTGATCAGTTCCTGTTCGGAAAATGGCTGTGTACTCATTGTATATATTAAAAAGTGCCGCAAAGGTACTGGTTAGCCGGAAGCTGACAAAGAGGGATTTGGGGGAGGGAGGGTAGGAGGGTAAGACCGTAAGATAGCAAGATGGTAAGATAGCAAGATAGTAAGACCCCGTTGGAGGGTTAGATTGCTGCTGAAACGAATATGCAACCATTTGTCGTGATCTTACTTTCGCGCATCCGCTATTTTACTATTCGACCTTTTATTATTTTGCTATCTTAGGTGTAATGAAAAAATCTGTTTCTGCTTTTACATGCTACCTGGATGCGATAGGACAACACGTTAAAAAAGCATCCAAACTGCCGAATCCCGCTTTTGGTCTTTACATGGCAGATGCTAGAACACCGGCTTTCCGGCTGGAGGGTCTGGCCAGGTTGTATGCCCGGATGCACAATAAAAAATACTTTGGAAAACTGAATAAGCAGATCAAGCAACTGGAAGACGGGCTTGGAGTGATCGATCATTATACCGCGCTCGAAAAAGAATTTGCTCCCCATATAAAAGTGCCCGTGGGCGTAAAAGAATATTTTGCTCAAAAAGCTACTCAGGGTTCATTGCTGCTTAATGATGTGTTGAAAGAAGAGAAATGGTTCGCCGGGGAGCGCGTTCGTTTGATAAAGAAGAAACTCGGGGATATAGCGTGGCTCCCGCTTCAGAAAGAAGTGAAAGCGATAACGGACGTTTACAATAAGGAAATCCGAAGCATTACCAGATTTATCACGCGGTCGGCTTTTGACGATATGGAAAACGATGTACATGAACTTAGGAGAAAACTGCGTTGGCTGAGTATTTACGCGATGGCGCTGCAGGGAAGGGTTCGGCTGGTGAACGATGAAAAGCCCGTACCGGGGTATCTCAAAAAATACCTGACGCCTGCGATCATTGATTCCCCTTTCAACAAAATAGAAGCATCGCCGGATTTGAAGCGGCATGTGAAGCTGGACAAAAACCATTTCCTTGCGCTGAGTTGGATGATAGCCGAATTGGGTAGGATCAAGGACGAGGGGTTGCGCGTGATGGCATTGGCCGAGGGGTTTGGATATACCGAAAACCTGAAGGAGCAGGATGCATTAGAGAAAGTATATACTGTGTTGGCGCCGGGTACGCCTACGCTGGAGGATTTGTTGAAAAGAGCGGCTGGTCTGAGCCGGAGCTTTATTGAAGAAGGTAATCTGGAGAGACTGGTGTTGTAAGATGGTAAGATGGTAAAATAGTAGGATAGTAAAATAGTAAAATAGTAAGAGGGTAAGATAGTAAAATGGTACGATGGTGCATTTTTGCAGGCTACTGTATGTCGGATGGAATGTTGAAGCCGGAGGTTGAAAAGCCTGTCGTTGACGGTTGAATTTCTCTGTTATTGTCAACCTGCCACTATCCGTTTTCTCCCCACCGAAAAGTATTGATCTCGAATCCGCAGAGATCCAGCACCCGGTCGGTAACGGTGGCTGCTACCTCTTCAATGGTCTGAGGTTTACTGTAATAAGAGGGAGAGGCTGGACAAATGATACCGCCGGCCAGGGTAACAGTCTCCATATTACGGATATGCATAAGGTTGTAGGGCGTGTCGCGCAGCACGCATACCAGTTTTCGCCGTTCTTTGAGTACTACGTCTGCAGCGCGGGTAACCAGATCGTTCGATATGCCGCCTGCTATTCTGCCCAGTGTTCCCATTGAGCAGGGCACTACGATCATGGTATCGTACCTACCGGACCCGGAAGCAAACGGCGCATTGAAATCCGTTTTGCTGTACAGGGTAAGGTTCTGCCATGTGTTATAGGACCTGTTTCCGATTTCAGTTTCCCAAACCTGTTTTGCATTGTCGGACATTACCACAGCCAGGCTGTCCCATTGTTCGGGTATATGCAATAGTTTTTCGATGGTTTGTTTTGCATAAATGGAGCCGCTGGCACCGGTCACTGCAATTACGATTTTTCTTTTGGCCATGCTGTGGAGGTTTTAGTTAGATCAACTGCAAAGAAACATACAATTTGCCAGCAACGGACAATTCTTCCTGAATACGGAGGATGGGTACAGTCTGGCCAGGATATCAATGAACGTCAGATTTTGAAAAAAGGTTTATTATAATCACACCTATCATTATGAATGCTATTCCCAGTATGGCCGGCAGATCCAGGCTTTGTTTATATATAAAATAGCCGGCCAGTGCAATCATTATAATGCCTGCTGCAGACCAGATGGCATAGGCTACACCGATGGGAATACCCTTCAATGCAAAAGATAGCAAGTAGAATGACAGTATTATTGAAACTGCAAAAACAATGGTGGGAAGGGGACGTGTAAACTGTTCGGTCTTTTTCAGGAACGATGTTCCGATTACTTCGAAAATAATGGCGGCTGCAAGAAACAAATAATTTTTACTCATGATGCAAGTCCAGGTATATTTTCCCTATTGTAAAGAGGTTGGTTATTAAAAATACAAAACTTCGGCGAATTATGTCGAGAACAGGTATGCTCCGTTACCCATATGTGCAGCCCCGTTTTTTCGGCATTGAAAGGAGAATGGAGCGTCGGAAGGGTAAACAGGGTGGAGTATTCTTAGGAGGGCTCACTCCAGGTTGTAGGACCGGAATGGAGAGCCTGTGACTACCGGATCTCTCTTTTTTTTATGATTATTTTCCACGAAATGCCCCAGCTTATAGTGTGTTCGTATGTGAAGGCATGGGTTTGGTTCGGGGTGAAAAAACCGGGTCTGTAAATGATGCCGAGGTGTAGTTGTTTAAGCAGTTGAAAGTGTACCGGGAAGATCAGGCCCAGTGAGCTGTGTGTTCTTTTCACCGGCGTTCTGCTGGGCGGGGGAGCGGAATACCTGTCGTAGTACCTGAGATGCCATGTGTTTAGCGCATAGGAGATGCCGTAACCAAGCGAGAGCCTGCTTATTTTGTGGTTGTTGGCAAAGCTGCCGTACAACGAATTCATTTTCTCGAATTCACCACTCATAGAAGCTCCAACCGGAACCGGGACAAAGTGGTCTGTGATGCCGGAAATACCAACGTTTAAAAATGCATCATCGGCGTACCAATGATCGAGTCCCAAATGAATACCCCAAAAGCCTGTATTTATTTTTCTGGCCTCGTGTGCGGGTTTCAGGTTAAATGCGTTCACGTATGGCAGTGATAATTGCAGATATTGCCTGCCTTTATTATCCGGATAAGTTTTAGAAAAGTAATTGCGAAATGATTTGGAAACCGGGGTTCTGATAAGGCTGGCGGTGTCGTATACATTTAAGAAAACCGATTTGCCGTAATAGAATCTCTTTTCATTGGTCAAATCTACCAGATAGGCAGCGGGCGCTGCGTACACCCATAATAGATTTCCGAATAGAAAAGCGGGATTAACGGAAGGTCTTATTGTATAGTCGAAGCTGTTTGTATCAGTAATTAGTCTTACGTCAAGGTCTTTTCCGGAGCGCTTTACCCGTACGGTGGCGGGTAGTGAATAGATGCTGCCGGTAATTACAACTTTAGCATTTTCTGCGTTTGTATTGATACGCATGTCGTACATTCCTTTTCTGGACAGCGTTGCACAGGAACCCAGCAGGAAGGAAACAGTCAGCAGAAAAAAACCTTGTTTCATGTGATGGAATTAGTTAGGCTGACCGGCGACGTATGCCCCATTTCCATTTTGTTCCGGCCATTGTTGTCTGTAACGTCATTGATCAGATAAGGAATCAGACGCTACCACCAGCAAGGAGGCGTTTCACTATACGCCTGCTCCACCTACAACCTCAAGTTCCTGCCCTTTTGCAGGTTGCCCGTCCAATATTGGTATAGCTTTCCCAATCAGTTCTCTTACGCCTTCAACTTTTAATGCGTTGTCGTGGTCTTCTTTACTGTCCCAAATTTCTGTTACATACACAGCGTTTGTATCATTTTCCTCTTTGCCAATGATATACAGTCTACAGCCTTTTGCGGTTGACACCAGTCTGGATGCTTCTAGCAGTATGTTCGCAAGTGTATCCCTGTGTCCTTCCTTCGCTGTTAATTTTCCGTGAAGCAAATATTTACTGGTCATATTATTCTGTTGCTAATTTAAGTAATTCGGTTGTTGTTTTCCAGTTTCTCGTTGTTGCTTTTACTTTCAACCTGCTTTCCAGAAAATTATTGTTGAGTTTAGTTTTTCCGTACCCATTTGGACAAAACAAGTAAACTGCCTCAGACGTAAAAACTATTTCTTCGCCAGGCTGTTTTTTCTCAATGATGCTTTCTTCATCAAACCCAGCTGATCTCCCGGATAGGAAAGTAACGTGCAAAAACTTTGTGTCTTTATTTTTTTCTTTGGGAAAAGGATTGTTTTCTATAATTATTTTTAACATAGTGGTATTTAAGACAATGACCGGAACTTCAAGTCCAAATTCAAATTCAATTTTTGATGAGATGATTTTTTCGAGCTTTTGGGGCTTTTGTTCTGCCGATGAAAATATGACATTTCCACTTTGAACATAGGTTTGTACGTTTTCAAAGTTTAGTTGTTCATACATTTTTTTCAAGGCGTCCATTTTTATTATTTTTTGTCCGCTTACGTTTACGCCTCTTAAGATTGATATGTAGGTTGGCATCTGATGGCTGGTTTGGTACTTGTCAGAATAAGTCTGCTTCAGGTTACCCGGAAGCATAGGTGAACGATTGGATAATTGCTTCTGCCCTAAGAGGCCGTTACTTTATGTCTTAATCGAACGGATACCCTATGTTCAAATTATAAATATTCACTATTATTTTTATCTGCGATCGTTTTCGTAATGCTGCTTATTGGACAGGATTTTAATTTTTCAGCAAAGCCTCTGCACTCAATTTTCCAAAGTTGTTGGCTGCTAACGGGCTGTCGCCGGTTATCAGTTTTCTGTCGATATGGCAAGCACCCGTAATATCGTTATTCAATATTTCAACCCCTAAATTCTGTAATTTCCGGGCATAGAACCAGGGCATTTCTCCGGGTACGTAACCGATGGCAGGTGTTTGTGTATCAATTATATCAGGAAAGGCCTTCATTTGATAGCCTTTGTAGGGAAAGTTCTCAGGCGGTTCATGATGGCTGGCGGCAAGTAAAGCAGCCGGACCGTGGCAGATTGCCAGCATAAATTTGTCTTCTTGTATTACCCACCGGATTAATTTTTTAAGATTGTCATTTTGAGGCAGACCGAGCATAGCGCCGTGACCGCCGGGCAGGAATACTGCTACATATTCTGTAGCAGACTGCATATTGTTCTCAACAAAGTCTAATAAACTCCTAGGCTTTTCAAGCTGAGATTTATATTTCTCCAGTATACCTTTAACAGCAGTATCTTCTGAGGGCATTGCCCACATTTCGAGTACAACGGGGCTACCCGTTGGCGTATAAAGGTCAGCTTCATAGCCAGCGGCCTCTAAATGCAACAGGGGCACCAGGGTTTCTACCGGATGATTGCCGGTTGAAAACTTTCTCCCGTTTGACATGGTCATATATTTATCTTCTGTACATACCACCAGTATTTTTTGTTTTTATCTGTATTTGCATTTTTGTAAACGGTATGATCATAATCGGTTTTGGATGCTACAAACATCGAACGTGAAAATGCGGAAGGCTCGTAGCCAATTCCATCAAATACTGGTTGTTTACTAGGTTCTTGTGACATGGTTGTAAAGTTTAATGAATTGATTGTTGAACGAATGCCTGTTCCTTTTAAATTCATATGGTGTTCGGTAAAATTAACACCAGCGCGCCGCATATCAGCGATTGACTGGATTTTTATCACTAATACAACATATGGAATAATCTAAGTCGATTTTTAATTTCTGTTTATACCAGGCCCTTCAGATCGCCGGTTGCCTATACTACGTTAGCGGCTGGTGAGAAAGTTTTTGTCTCCTCCATCTCCTATATGTTAACGCTGTTAACAATAATATTAATGATGCGCTGCCTTCTAGTTAGGTACAATAACGAAGTATCGATTGTTGGTCCCTGAGAAGCCTCTGAAGCTTAGTTGCTATATGCCGTTTTACCTTTTCAACAATAATGTTTGCTTGTTTACAGCTAGTTTGTGATTTCTAATCTTCTTCTTATAGATGATTGTAAACATGATAGCTGTTAAAATCGTCAGACTCCTGAAAGTATTTGCTTTTACATCTCCTAATGCAGTATTGTCAACCTCAAATAAATTCCAGGATAGGTTCATCAAAGTATGTGTCAAAATAGGAACCCATAAGTTATAATTCCATTCTACATATAGCCAGGCAAAGAACACAGCTCCCAGAAAAGTAATTATAAAAATTCCAACAATCTCACCTATGTTTTGACTTTGGTATAGATGCCCGAAAGCAAAAATCAGCGCACCAAAGAAGATGCAGGGAATAAAGCCGAAATTTGTTGTTTTAAATAACTGTCCAAATAGAAAGCCTCTGAAATAAAGCTCCTCCATAAAGCCTGCTATGATGGTTCCGGCAATTAAAGCCTCCATTTCAATTTGTGGATTGAAATTAAAAAAGCACCACCCGCCTACAAACATAGGTAGAGCAAACAATATACTTGTCCATATGCCCGTGAAAATACTTGATGAAAGTCCGAGACTTTTAGTAATGGGAATCGTTTTGTTAATTAAAAAAGTTGCCAAAAAAATAGGAATGCCGATTATGAAATAGGTCAGGATATAACTCATCAATCCTTGTTGAGTTACGGTGTCAATTCTAACTTTTATAGCCTTAAAATTTGAAAAGAGATAATAATAAGTCAGAAAACCTGAAACAATAAGAAGTATATTTTGTGTTGTTTGTCTTGAGGTCATTTATTGTGCTGTATGTTTTGTAGATTAAAATGGCAGGCAGCGTGTAGGCGGTGGCCCCCCCCCCACACTGGCGACTACTGATTAAAGATACAAAACTTGAAAATGTGTTTTACTGTTCATCAGCGTTCTATTAGCCGGTATGTAGCTGATGGTAGCAGGGCTTGGGCCCCTGCTGAAGCAAGTTGTTGGTCAGCAGCATAGCGTTCGTCTGAATGCTCTATCTTAATCTCTTCGTTAGACAGCTGAAATTTCAGGAACGTTGCACTGCTTGCTGCTAGCGGGCATCAGTTTTGTGAAGGTTCGGCAATAGCGAATGGTCAGTTGCCTAAATTGAGTTGTGCGAAGACCGGAGGGATTTTCTGACAAAAATAAGGTGCGGCCTACAAAGTTTTTTTGTAGGTACTGTCCTGCCTGGAATTGTGCATTCTCCTGCAAGCTGATTGCCAGAATTTAGGAAAGTCCAATCCATAAATTTCTCCTCTGCATGTTTTTGTTATTAAATGAAGCTGCAAAAGTAGGCCGACCAAATATTGTAGCTCGTTCACTTAAGTTTTGAAATACAGAAATGCTAAAAATTAAACCCAAAATCAAACCCGGGTTGAATAAAATAGCTAGGCCATTTTTTTTCTATCGATTTGAAAGATTCCGGAACATTCGTTCTTACCGGCCAATAACTACATCCTATAGCCGGTTCAAAAAAGAGCCGGTTTTTAAAAAACTTAAACTGGTAACCCAAATAGAAGTCCAGATATAACGTATATCCATTTCCAACCTTTTTTTTATTCTCATCCATGTATTTTTCAAAAGCATTCAACGCTTGAACGGATGTATAAGCTCCTTTCCACCAAAACCGCTGGTATCCTAATGTGGGTGCAAGTATGCGTGCATGTCCGGGATAGTTTAGTCCTGGTGCATCAAAGGATGGTCCAAAAGGGATACCTAGTGGCCAAGCGTAAACGGATCTTTTAAATCTAAAGGAAACAACATCTTTAGGCGTTATCCTGTACCCAACATTTAATTGTACATACTCAGGGTTATTTACTTTATCAAAATTACCCAATAAATATAGCGTACTGCCAACGAACCATCGCTTATAAGTGCTGTCTTGTTTGGTATATTGTGCATTTACCTGTAAGCTGGTTGTCAACATTAAGACAAGTCCGGTCCATAAAATTCTCTTTTGCATATCTTTTTTATAACTCTTAAATGATACCGCAAAAGTAGATTGGAGCGTTGCTTAAAACGTTCACTTAAGTTAAGAAACGTATCTCAACTTTTATTTTTTTTGAGAATTCTTGCTCTTAGGCGGCTTAATGATTGCGGTTTTATACCGAGATAACTTGCTAATTGGTGTTGCGGTACACGTTGAATAAGGTCTGGTCGTGATTGCAATAAATTCAAATATCGTTCTTCAGGAGAAGAAGTCTTAAACTTGTCAAAGTCTATTCGTTCTTTATCTAAAAGTTCTTCGGAAAGTATTCTGCACATGGTTTCAAACTTTGGAAATTTTCCGTTTATTTCTACTTCCATATCAGGATTTGAAACGACAAGTATAGTGTCTTCTATGCAGCTTATATAATATTCCGATGGGGCGTTACTTTTTACGCAATGAGGTGTCATGCCTTCCATTTCTGTGTAGAAAGCGGTTGTTTTTTCTTCTCCTTCTATGATGTAATATGTCCGAATACATCCCTTTAGAACAAAATAGTTATGCTTCGTTTTTTCTCCTTCTTTGAGTAAAGTCGTCCCTTTTTTTACCGAGCGAAATATGTCCAAAGAAACGATTGCGTTCTTCTCCTCTTCCGTCAGGGAAACGTATTTCGATATAAAGTCAAATAGTATGTTTTGCATTGTTTCTTTGTTGGTACGGGAGTCTGTTGCGCTTGCCACTAACGGTTCGGGGCTTTATGCAGGTTGGGAATTAGCATTCCGTCTGGCGGAACCTCTGCTGACTGAAAAACAAATGTACAAGTTTACTACAAAAAGTTCAGCGATGTTTGTCAAGCTGAGGCTGAATAGAATTACAAATGTTAATTGTTATTTTGTTTGCCCAACTTGCACAAAACCCAATGTTGCCTGCTGACTTTCTAACGTTGCTTTAAAAGTCCTGACATTTTTCTTATTCCAACCATAAGATGCAACTGAAACGATATTGTCTGGGTCGCAAATACTGTTAATTAAAACTTTATCACTGTCTCTGACTATGGTTATTAATTCACCCCAACTTCCACTTGAAAATCCTCCTTTTCTAACTGCAATTACAGAGTCTGTTGAAGAATGCTGAATTGTCCAAGCAAGTGTGTCTGCCACCAACTCTACAGCCTTGTGAAATTTTTCTTCGTTAACCGATACATTAATAACAGTAAATCTTAGTCGTCTTTTTTGAATAAAATAAAGAGCTAAGGCTGGAATCAACCAAGGATAACCTGTTAACATTAACTCGTCTGCAGTCCTAACACCGGTATAATTTTTTGTCACATAAATTTGAAAAAGAGAATACGTTGTCATTATTGGCAAAATCAACAAAAATGGAACTATTGCATAGTGTCCAAACAATTGCCACTTTGGCAACTTTAATGTCTCTGTTTCTTTTATATTTTGAATATCGATGTGTGTCATTTAAACTTGCTGCCAATAGTTAACGGCTTTGCGAGGGCGGGGATTTTATACCAACTTTCTTGCGGAGTTCGAATATGCAAATTTAGCAAAAAGTTTCTTTGGCGCACTTTCGCCCCGCTCTTGCCAAACCGATATTGGAAGCATGGGCTTTTGTCCCGCCCATCATTTGAACGCCTCTCTGAACTCCCAAACACGATTGGTTTTTATCTTAAATAGTTTGCTGAATGATTGCGGTTGACTAAGTTAGTTTAAACTTAGCGCTATTTAAAAGCTGTTCGCTTTGCTGCCAAAGTTCTTTCATTAACTTGTCGTTTTGTGCTAACTTAGATGGTGGCGGGAAGGTTATTTTACCCGCTCTTAAAGCTGCATAAACTTTCCCGTCAGGTAATGTTATTTTATCCAATGCCAAATGCGCTAATGCGAGGCCGGCATCCCGAATACTGTTTGATTTCGGAAGTATTCGTTTTCGTATAAAAGGGATGGTAAAGATCTGCCAGGCCAAACGCATAAACAATGTTCCTTTTTGAAGTAATCCTGTGCCTGGTGTAGGTCCTGGTTCATAGGCTATGCACTGCCAATTGTGTTGGCCTGCCTCAACAGTTTCGGCAAGGTATCGTAAGGCAAGAATGGTGCATAATTTAGAGGAAGAGTAGGCTCTTTGTGCATTGATGGTCATCTTCCCGTCCAACGTTTTGTCCTGTTCGGGATATGCCAACCAAATCGCATTGGCGTGTTTAGGGGGGGCTGACAGTGCATTTTCTTCAGGGTCGTGGGTGCCGCTTGTTGTCATTATTATTTTGGCATTCTTATCCAAATAAGGCATCAATAATCTCAATAAGTAAAAATGTGCTAAATGATTTACGGCAAAGGTCGTTTCAAAGCCGTCCACAGTTCTCGAATTAATATCGGGGTGGTTCATCCCGGCATTGCAAATAAGTACCTGAATTTTTTCGGATTTTATATTTTCCACTACTTCATTGACAAATGCACGGACATTATCCAAGCTTTTCAAATCAAGTGGAATATGCTTTGCCCCTTGTATTTGACTGTTTCTATTTCCCAGAAACACCTTTACACCTGCGGTGTTAATCAATTCCTTAGAAGTGACCGCTCCAAAACCGGATGTGCCCCCCGTCATTACAATGTTTAATTTATCCATTTTTCTGTTTTGACACAAAACTGCCACCATAAAAAATGAAATCATTTGCCATTTGGCAAAAAGTGAATTAGCGTATGTTTTTTCTTATTCGGCTCAGTGATGATTGTGTGATTCCTAAGTATGAAGCTAAATAGGAAAGCGGAATGCGGTTGGCAAGGGTTGGGTACTTTTCTAGGAATGTTAAATATCGGGTGGTAGCGTCCTCTGAAACTAAAGGATTTATTTTATCTATCTTTTCGAGCATTGCTTTTGAGATGATTTTTTGAACAATTTTATCCCAACCAACAATCGTATTTGAAAGTTCTTGCCAATCTTGTTGCGAAAATACGATGAGCCTACAATCCGTAACAGCCTGAACGTAACCTGACGATGGAACTTTGTTGTCGAAACTGTTTAAATCCACGAAAAAATTGTTCTCGCCCATGAAGTAGCTGGTTATTTCTTCTCCCTTATTGTTGTAGTAACAAAAACGGATAACTCCCTCTAATATGAAGCCTACTTGTCGGGCAATTTTTCCTGCTTCCGAAAAATATTCGCCTTTAAGAAGTTCTGATTCCTTTGCTTTTTTTGAAAGCAATTCGATTTGTTGTTTATTGAGATTATCAAACTGCAATATGTAGTTTATCAATTCTTTCATTGGACAAAAGTTAGTAATCATTGTCAGTCTGGTATTTGTCATGTGCTAAAAAACATCGTCTGTTTAGGGTAAGTTTGGCAGGATTGCCCGAAAGTCCACCGTTGGCCTTACTAAGTTCGGGCTGTACGGTTGTTTAGCCTTGTTGCCAACGTTGCCGGATTCGCGAAGGCGTGGTAATAGCATTCCTTCCGACCGGCCGCGGCCGTAATTTTCTTTTCTTAACGTCCGCTGATCTGATGTTTGGTCAAGTTACAAATGTTCAGTTTTACTTCCTTCCGCCAGCGTAAGACCAATGCAATGTTACCAGTAGTGCTTTCCTTTTTCGTCATACAAATTTCGCTTCTTTGGTTAATTTACTTTTGTCTAAGTCAAACTCGTTACTGAACCATTCTGTCAATACTTTTTCAATTTCGTTTTTATTAAATGTCTTTTGATTTCGCCTTGACTTTAAGTAATTTTCTCTTGTCATTTTTTGTGCAACTTGTCCAACCGTTTGCAAGTCAAGTTCGTTTGCAATTTTATTTGCGAACCAAAGTCCTACTATTGAAAACGTAAGTCCTGAAAGTCCAATTTGCCATATAAAGAAAAGTCCAACAAGGGAAGCTAAAAAAAGAATTATAAGTGTGCCAGTAACCCAATGTGGTGGTCGTAAGATGTGAAGTTTAAAACCTAATTTCTCTTCTATTTTTTTTATCCGTGAACGTCTTTCTTGTCTTGGTAAAAAGTCTGCAAGAGAAAAGTCTGTCGATATTGTTTTACTATCTATTTGAAGTGTTGATGAAATTGTGTCACGCAACTTATAAAATGCTTGTTGGCTGGTGCAGTCGTCCGAATTGTCAAGTTGGATTTTATTTGCAATATGGTCACACAGTTCACCAAAAGTCGAAATGTGCATTAGTTCGGTGTCGCCAAACTTAATGTCAAATGATTTTTCCACTTTAACGAGTAAATCGCTAATGTCGTCTGGGTCGATATTTTTAAGTTCGTAGTCTGTCATAGCATTACTGGTAACGAACAGGTATTGCCAATGGTTGGGAACTCAAAATCCGTCCGCCGGAACCGCAGCCTGGCTTTTTGATAAAGATAAATATTTGGTACTAAAGCTCGGCTCTATTCGTCCAGCCCCGAACCGAAGTACAATAGAATTACTGCTGCTGATTGCTCCTATGTCCAGCCCGACTATTGAAAATACGAATGTTGGCGGTTCATGTTTCCAAGCTATAATGCTTTCTCAATTAATTTTTCAATTTTTGATTGGTCAAAGCCACCGGCGTATAACACTTTACCTTCTTTGTCTATAAGAACTATTGTAGGAAATGCGTCTATTCCATACCTTTCTGCAAGTTCCCTACCGTTCATTAAAATATCGTATCCAACATTGTGTTTATTACAGAACCATGCTATATCCTTTTTTAAGTCCCAGGTATTGATGCCCAAAACCTTAAATTTTTTGTTCTTAAATTTTGCAGTAATCGCATTTAAATGCGGAATGCTTTCAATACACGGTGAGCAATTTTTAAACCAAAAGTCAAGCAATATTACTTTTCCTTTAAGTTCAGAAAGAGAAACATTCTCATTTCTATTATAAAATGGAAGTGTCCATTCTGATGCAATAGAACCAACTGATATTAATTGTGGGATTTCCTTTTGTTTGACAAACTTATATTGATCAGTATAAGTTGAATAATACCATAAATTTTCTGTTAGTTGATTTGGCGAAATATTAATATCAGTAAAACTTGTTTTTATAAAATCATCATTCAAATCGTTCTTCTGCAATACTTCTTTCGGCATATTGTTGATTTTGTCAATGGTTATTTTATAAATGAAATTGGATTTTGTTTGCATTGCATCAAACCCCTCGCCAAGGTTTTGGATTCGTCTTTTTCCAATATTGATAGTTACTACTTCATATGGATGACTATCGATTATTGTGTCAGAAACCATCTTAATTGAATTTTGGTCAGAAATTATTAGAGGTAAAATATTTCTTAATGTTACAATTGAATTATACAAGTAGGAAAGGCTCTTGAAATCTTGTTTTTGAGGATTGTTATTTACATGGATTGTTTTGTTTGCTTTATTTAATTCAAATTTTTCTGTTCCATTGAAGAAATTATTTGATGTTGAGTCGGCAATTTGATATTTAAAGCCAACCGTCGTATTGGTTGTGTCAAAATTGAGATAACAAGACCATTCGGAAATATTATGATAGTTTTCTGATGCATAATTAAGTTCTCTCCTAATGTCATAGGTAAAAGTTGTCAAGCTATTTAGATTGTCAGAAGTTTTTTTAAGAATGGAGTTAGCATTCTGTTCTTTTGCATTAACATTTTGAGAAAACCCAAAATTACTTGTCAAAAGCAATAGGAAGAAGACGAACCAAAGTTTCATATGTAATTTTACAACGCAATATACGAATATATTCGTATATTGCGTTTTCTAAATTAGAATTTAACAGCTTAATTAAAAGTGATGACTGTCGGTAACATGACCGCCTACGGGTTGGGGCTTTGCGTTCGGGCGGGTTTACGAAGCACAAAGTTTCAATTTATCACTAAAGTTTCATAGACGCACAAAGCTCCAAGTTGTACGTCAGACCGCCTGACGCAAAACCCGTGTTGTTGTAGTGTTATTCTTTCGTCTGTGTGTTAATTCCATTCTATGGTTTCAAATGTATTATTTTTTAGTTTTAGTCGTGGTCTATAACCACCTTCAATGTAACTGTCTTTTGAGCAGATTGTGTCTTTGTCTGTAAAAACACAAACTGAAAAAGTCCCTTCACCTTTTTGCGGACATTTAAGTTTAATAGTCTTTTTGTTACCAATTTCTTGCAGTGTAATAGTGTCGGTGAATTGTCCGTAACTTGAACGAAGGGTAATTTTTTCAATTGGCAAATCGTCTTCAATGTCAAGTTTAACAACCAATATTTCGTGGGATTTATAGCCTTCTATTTTGTCGTCAGAGTTACAAGCTGTCAAAGCAACTGTAAAAATTAACCCCAAAAATTTAAGAAACGATTTTCTCATTGTTACTCCATTTTAGGTGTTGTCAATAACAGCCAAAGCCAAAACAATGACCAAAGTAGTCCAAGTCCGTTAATGATAAATAGTCCAATGCTATTATCAAATTTTGTCTTGAAAGTCAGTCCTGCCGATATAAGTAGCAAGTTTATCGAAAGTGAAATTGGTAAAATTAAAAGTCCATAGCCAAAAGCTCCACCTGTCGATTTAATTGTCACGAAACTAAATGGCAAAAAGTAAATATTTGTCAAGATTAGAAGTGTCGATATTGTCCAATTTGCTGTTTTCAATTTCGTTATTGTCTGTTTGTTGTGGGTCGTCCGAACATTACTGCTAACGTTTAGCAGCTTTGCGTTCGGCAGGGCATTTGAAAAACGTCAGCCCGTAACTGTTGCTGAATAAAGTTACAAAAGCTGATGATAAGAACTACAACTCGGCTTTATTCGTAGGCTGGAACTAAAGCCGGATAGCGAACAAAAAGCTGGGATATATTCGTCGCCCCACCATATTGCCAAACCGATTGTTGTGCGTTCGGCATTACAGTTTTTGGAATCGGAATGTTGCACATGTTGACGCAAAACCCGTGTTAGCGGTTCGCGCTTCTTGTTCTGCGTTAATATTTCGTCTATTTGTCTGCACGTTTGTAATGAAGTTGAATTAGTCCTTTGTCAAACTGTTTTGTCGAAACGAGTTCTAATATTTGTTCAGGTCGACCGTCTTTGAAGAGTTTTGTCCCGTTACCAACTAAAATTGGAATTATGGAAATAATAAATTCGTCAATTAAATTTTCCTTTAAGAGTTCGTTTACAATTTCAGCACCACCGTCAACGAAAATATTCTTTCCTTGTTCGGCTTTAAGTTTTGAAATTAAGTCTTCAAGTTTTCCAGTATAAAAATTTGTCTTGCCGGTACTTGGTCTTACAGTCCGTGTTATGATATATGAGTTTTTGTCAGCGTGAGGAAATTCTGGAACTTGTGTCATAACCCAATCATAAGTCTTTCTCCCAAGTATTACGGTGTCCACCGATTTTACAAAATTTGTATAACCATAATCTTCACCGTCTTGTTGAACGATTGATAAAAAACTTAGGTCGTCATTGGGTTTTGCAATGTAGCCGTCCAAACTTGTCGCTATGTATAAAATTACTTTTCTGTCCGTTGTCATTTTTGTTGTCTAATTACTTGTTTTGGTATGTCGTCTTTGCCTGACCGCTAACGTTAAAGCATTTGTGTTTGTGGCGGAATTTGAAATCTGGCAGCTTGGTACAAATGCTGATGTAAAATACAAAAGTTCATTGTTAATTCTGTCGCTGAATTTATAATGTCGGGCTGAGACAGAAGCTGATAGTAGCACATAGTTGAAGTGGCGTTATCTGTCTTATCTTTTTTGCAGGAGTTTTTCATCAATATGAAATTCACTTTCAGAGAGTTTTTTCCATTCAATGTTTGTCGCTTCATAGACAATTGAAAATAGTTGTTCTTTATAGTGCAATTCCATTCTTAGTGGTATTGAGTTTGTATATCTAGCGATAAAACTTTGCCCCATAGCCTTAAAGTTGTCGAAGTAAGATGCTGCATAAACCAAACTATCTATTGGATAGTATATTGTCCTAAATAGCGGAGAGTTGGACTTGCTTTCATCTGTCACAGTAAAGATTGCTGAATTACAAGGGATATTTAGCAGAGTCAACTGTTTGCCTTTTTTAACCGAAGTCACTGTGTCAGGGATTTTACTCACGTCCTCATAAAACAGCGTATCGTTTGAATGATATTTGTCAACAATTAAAGATTTTGAAAATGTAGGATTGAAAATTTCATATTCAAGTCTTATGTTTTTAGGTACCCATTTAAAATGTCCACCTTTGACATAATATTGCCGCTCTTTTCCGAACACTTTATAAACGTCATTAATGTCCAAATTTTTATCTTTCAGGATGATTGTCGTTTTATAAGTTATTACTCCCTCAAACTCCTTATTGTGATTTTGAGCATAAATAAAAGTACTCTTTAGAAAAAAAAGCAGAAAGAATATTCGTTTCATTGAAATAGTTTGGTCTGTTCAAAATGGCACACAACGTTAACGCATTGGTTTTGCGCTGGTAATAGCATTCCTTCCGCCAAGCCGCGGCCGTAACTTTCTTTTCTTAGCGGCCGCTAATCCAATGTTTGATCAAGTTACAAATGCCCAATTTTACTTCCTTCCGCCAGCGTAAGACCAATGCAATGTTAGGCGCATATTAATCATGTCTATACATTTGCCATGTACCTGTTAAAACTTCTTCATGTGTCAATATACGACTATGCGATAAATCCGATACAATTTTCCATTCTCCTAGAAAATGATTTGCCTTTTTGTCGAAACGTCCTTCGTATACAACCTTGTGTCCAGAGACTTTTTCTTCAATACCGCTGTTTCCCCACTCGTCAACGATAAAATTCCGATCATATTTTTTCGTAAAAATAATGTTGTCTTCCTTAACGACTCCTTCAACGGCAGACACTTCTCCATCAGCTCCAAATCCATCCCAGTCAATAATCCGCCCGCTAAATTTTCCGTCTTTATATGCTTCAATGAAAAGTCTAAATTCAGCTTCTTTCCCTTCAACAATTGACCCGTATTCTGGTCCGTATTTAAAGAATCCTTGCCATTGTCCTATATACAGCAAATTGTCCATTGAAATATTTATCTATTCAGTCAATTTCATTTAGAACATAATAGTTAAAATCTAGAGACTAAACTACTAGGTCCGCTTTTGAAACTGTTAATTATTACGCACAACGTTAGCGCATTTGTTTTTCGCTGGTAATAGTATTCCTTCCGCCTGGCCGCGGCCGTAACTTTTTTTTCTTAACGGCCGCTGATACTGATGTTTGGTCAAGTTACAAATGCCCAATTTTACTTCCTTCCGCCAGCGTAAGACCAATGCAATGTTGTGCGTTCGGCTTGTCAATTTAGATTTATTCTTTCAGCCCAATTTATTTCTATAGGCAATTCCTGATTTGAAAATTCAATGTGTATTACTCGTCTCTGTCTTTCGTTAGTTGTCCTGTCTGAACTGTGTAATAACAGTGGTTTCATTAGCATGATTCCACCTTTTGAAATATTACAACTCACTTTCTTCTCAACAGTCCAATCAATTGTTTCTGGTCTGTAAATACCTTTTAAATGCGATTTAGGAATAACTTTCAAAGCGCCATTGTTTTCGTCAGTATCGTCGAGATGAATACGAACCGTCACGATATTTTGTAAAATTTCAACAGGCGGCTGGACTGCAAATTGATTTTGTTTTGTAGTCCAAAATTCAAAACCTGTTAACTGTAGTTTTCTGTCCACCGAAATAGTTAAGTCTTGATGATAAGAAACATACCAATTTGATTTCTGAGGTTTGTCAAAATAGATACTTTTAACAATGAAGTATTTGTAGCCTAAAAGTAGCGTCAAAACAGATTTCAATTTATCATTGAATATTATGTCAATCGTTCCTGGAACTTCTTTTAAAAATTGCCTGATTGCGAAGAGGTCTGCTGATTTTCTAAATGTTTCTTTGTCTGCGTTTGCCTTACCAATTTGGCCTAATATTGCTTCTACTTCGTCTGGCGAATAAATATTGTCAATTGTGGCAAAACCATTTGTTAAAAATTCTTCTCTTTGTTTCATTTTGAGTATAGCTTTAAGCTGACGCACAACGGGCTGCGTGTTGGCGATTGGCGGGATTTTTAGCACTGTCGCTCATACGAAGAATCGAAAGTTGAATTTAGCACTTCCTTTGATACAAAGCTGTTCAGCCCGCCTATTGCCAATACGATGTTATGGGCTTGCTTTTTTGTCATTCGTTTTAGTTTGGTCTGTAAATTAGTTCATAGTCGTGGGCTGTGACAAACATTGGGATTTCTGCCCATTTGCTTGTCTTGTCTTTGTATGTTTCTCTAAAAAGTTCTTGCAGGCGCAAAATCACGAGCAATTCACAAACTTCATACGCTTTGTCAATATTAGGTTCGTCAAATCGGTTGTTCTCGTGAACGTCTTGAAATACAGCTTGAATGTCTTCAAACCCTGTTATTGTCAAGTCATTTGTAGATGAGTCGTAAAAGTCAGAAAGCCAATCCCAATCTTCGGAACTGAATTTTTCAAAAGAGAATAAGTCAATAAACCAACGGTCGTAGTTAATTGTAAATCCATTCATTTCACAATAATAAGCAACGGGTCTAAGTTTGTCTTTAGACCCAAATATTGTTTTCAAAAAACTTTGTTTCTTACTTAAAACGTCTGTCGTGGATTGGTCAAATTCCGCAATATAATTTGCCAAATCTGAAGCCTGGCGCAATAAATTTCTGTCAAGAATTCTATGAAAGGCTGTTGTTGGAATCTCACGCAATTCTTTTTCTGCCAAAGCAATTGCTTCGTCAAGTTTTTTACTTTCAAGTAAAGCGTATAATTTGTCAGCTAATTCAAAGTTCATTGTTTCGGTGTCTGTCTTTTAAGGTTGCCCACGGGTTAGGTATTTTCGATGTGGCGGAATTAGTATTTTGTCTGCTAAATGTATTACAAAAGCCAGATAGCTGCAAATGGCTGACTGTTTGATTTCTAGCCGCCATATCGCTAAATACCGTGTTGGCAGCTGTGTAGAGTCCACCGATGGATCGGGAGTCACTTGTTTTGGGTCATGCGTGTTTTGTCAACCGATAGCCGTAAAAAATAGCTGCTCATAATAGCCGCCGCGTGTTGGTCGTTGTCAACATGCAAACCAATAATCAATCTCATTATATAGCCTAAAAAAATCTGGCGATTTGCAGCTCTGGCTGATGATATTTGTCGCGCGTTGGCCTTGTAAATTTCCTTGTTTCTTATATTCTTTTCCTTTTTTTTTTCTTCTTCTTTTTAGTCCCGTCGGCCTGCCTCTAAATCCTGTTTCCAACTGAAGTGTTACTGAAATCTATAACCGATACGAAAGAAGCGTAGGAAAGTCTATAGGGTATTCTGTCGCTTAAAGCAAGCCATTTTTTACTGTCACCAATAGCCATTTCTAGGTGTCGTTCGTTTTGGAAACGGAAAACCGTCGCTCAATAGTTGTTCATGGTCTAGCCTACAAGCTGCTCCCGGTCAGAAAGATTTCAGCCAGTCCGGCCTGACGGCATAGCTGCCAACGTCTGGCGGCTTTGCGATGGTGCGGCAATAGCGAACGGTCAGTTGAGTTTTGTAACGAAGTTAAATAGAATTACTGAACTTGAGCCTATGACTTTCAGCCGCACTATTGCAAAACCGATTGTTGTATGTAGCCTTTTTTGTTGGTCAATTTTTGTCGTCAAATTAATTTAAAAATGTCAAAACATAAAACAAGTTCAGATGCTTTCACAGAATTTCAAAATGCTGTTAAGTTATTTAAAGTCATCTTCGTCAGAACCTATATATTTCCCTTTGCTAATTGTCTTTACCATTGCATTCGTAAAGTCATTATATACATTAACAGGCTTCGCAATATTTTTTGATATGCTTACAAGTTTGTCAATATTAAAATTCGCTACCAAAATAATTTGTCTTTTAACTCTTTGTCTGTCTTTCTTGTTTCTTATGCTAAAATTAAGCCTTGTCCATAATTCTTCATACTTCACAAACAAGTTGTATAGGTACATAAATGGTAAGAATGTAAGTGAAAGAAACACTGGCAATAAAAAACTTTTTAGATTGTCAACGGTGAAAAGTTTACTATGTTGTTCAACCGTCTTGTAAAATGAAAAAAAGAAAATTAATAGCCCAAGAGTTGTCAACAAGTATTTAAACAAATTCTCAACTTGTTTATGTTCTGGCTTAAAAGATGCTACTGCTTGCATCATTGCTGAAAAAACTAAAACTGGTACTATTATCAACTCCTTTGTCAAGCTGAAAGTAAAAAAGTTAACAATGAACTCTATTGCTATTGTCCATTTAATTGTGTCAACAAGAACTTTTTTAAAATATACATTATCGTTGATTTTGTTGACATTCATTAAGGATATGAAACCAAAGCCTAATGTCCAAATAATTGTGTCCTTTAGTAATGAGATGTCCCAAAGTCGGAATTTGAACAATAGAAATACATATAAAGCTGTATGTACAAAAAATGCTAAAAGCGTTACAGAAATTTTCCAAGCAAAAAGAGCCTTGATTACTCCTACAATTGAACTTCGTATGCTTTTACTAAACATACAAGCTGTTAAAGCAATTAATATCCAAGTTGCCCAAGCTAATTCTCTTGTTGATAAACTGTCTATGATTTTATCCATCTATTTTGTCTGCTGGAAATTGTCAATAAGTGGTGTCGTCAATAAGGTTACATACAACGGTACAGGTTGGCGAAGTGCGGATAATAGCGCTCCGTCCCGCCAGGCTTACCGAAGTTGATTATTTATTTAATGTACAAGTTGTAACTTTTGCCGATAGCATTCCGTCTGCCGGAATAGAAGCTAAATAAAGAACCAAAAATTGACGAACGTGTTCCGTCTGCCCGCATTTACGCCAACCTGCCTGTTGTGTGCATGTGCTCTTCTCAACGTATCCTATCGGGGAACCCCATGTTTTTAGTTCAAAAACAAAGCTTTATCTATCCAGTGTAGTTTTGAGGCAGCAGCAGATGTAGGTTTTCTTTTTTTGTGCTGTTAACGTTTTGCAGCAGGTATGTAAGCCATTTTTCG
>JBBCKG010000007.1:0-92382 GCA_037190905.1 Agriterribacter sp.
AAAGGGGCTGCCCGCTACGAAATTGTTCTTTTAACTTTTGCTTGGCTTGTTCGTAATCGAACGACTCAGGTTGTTCTGTTTTCATTTTTACTGTGTTTAAAGTTAAGACTTAACTCTTGACACAGTTTATTTTACATTCTCGTTCCTGATTTACTGCCGCTATTAATCTGATAGTAATAAATTCCTTTCAACAGGTGTTGCACGGGCACCTCGTATGTTTGCTTGCCAGATTCGAGTATTCCCAGATGAAACAGATTTACGACCTTTCCATTTTGATCTACAATAACTATATCCGTTTCGCCGGAGGCCGGCAGTGAAAATGCTATCTTTACCCTGCCGCCAACAGCAGGGTTGGGGTACACCACGCTAGGAATGCCATCCTCAGAGAGTCTGCCACTTAGTGCAGTATCTGTATTAATATATTGCCAGAGTTCTCCTGAAGCAGCTCCGACCCATCCATAGTTATTGTCTACCATGTGTACTGAGTACAGGTTTTTATCGGTAAAAGCAGGTAGAAGTTTCCATTCTTGTCCGTTGAACCTGAATATCGTCCCTTTATCTCCTACTAACCACCCGTCATTGACATTTGTGAAATATATTTCTGTAAAGTTTGCAGATGAGTTCAGTTCAACCTTCTCCCATGTTTGTCCGTCGCATTTAAGCAGAGTGCCATTGTCGCCGGCAGCCCAAATAGTGACGGAGTCGAAGGCGTATATAGCCTGAAGTCTGTTTTGAGTCGGCGCTGTTTCTTTGATCCACTCATCATTTTCGGGGCTGTATCTGAGAATTAAACCGGAGTTGCCTACTACCCATCCGTGATTTTTTCCTGAAAAATGAATATTTACTGGATAGTCGGGTGATTCGTATCGTTTGATAAGCTGTCTGTTTTTGAACACGCTGATACCATCCTGTAATATAAAAACAGAAGTGTCTTCAAACATATGCATTTTTATTCCTCTAGAGTGTATAGATTCGGGTATACCAAGAAAGATCGTGTCGCCCGACTGACGAGAAAGTCCCCAAACCCTATTGGCAAACCAGCAGTATTCAGCGTTGAATACCTTTGAGTCGCTCGTTGCTGCAGCCCAGTTTGATATATATGGGATGCTGTCTGGCCAATCGGCATTTTCAGGCATGGCTATTGGAAAGCCATTTACAAATAATGTTTTTCTTCCTATTGAGTAGATGGTTTCTATCGGTTCTGTAAAAGGCTTTGTTTCAAAGTAATCCAGATGAGACAAATGATTATTCTGCCATTTTTTACCATCATATTTGAGAAGAATTTCGGTGTTTCTGCTGATTAGGAAGGTGTCCCTTGATGAGATATGCGAGTTCGTCATCCAAGCTGTCTCATCACTTACACATTGTACGTTTTGTAAATTGATATGTTTTGTCTGACGGGTTTCCCAGCTACCATTTCTCAGTACCAAATAGCTCTTGTCGGTGGAAATAGCAATCCCGAAGCTATCACTGGCCATAGAAATATCTTTCAGTGAAAACGGAAGTTGTTGTTGGAAAATCGCATCAAGGTTGTTCGTCAACAGATTTAGCTTGTAAAGATTCTTTTCGCCGGATACATATAAGATACCGGAGGGAGAAATATCCAGCGCTGTAAAAATATCTTCAATCATGTATGTATGATTTTTCCATTTCCCATTTTGATATTCGATGAGTATTCGATCACTTATTGCCCATCCGTGTTCGGGAGTGTCAAAACAAATATCTTTCGGGTTGGCGAAATCGTTAAAATGTACGAGGTAGCTAGTGTCCGGTTCTATTCTGAAAAGTTTGTTTTTTTCTCCAATTGCCCATCCTGAAGTAGAATCGGTCATAATTATTTTCTGAATATTATAAGGTTCTTCAAGGGCATTGAGGTTATCCATCTGACGAATAATCTCAATGTTCGTACCATCGTATTTGAAAATACCTCCATTTACACCACCGAAGAATGTGTTCGTTGGACTTATCGTAAATACTGAGGAAGCTAAGAAAGGTAGCCCGGGGGTGATTTTAGACCATGCGTTTCCATCAAATTGCAAAAAGTAGTCTCCCAGCGTAATGAATCCATTAAGAGAATCAGAAAAATGCATATCCTTGGTAAGAAGGTTTCCATGAGGCTGCCGTCCACCAAAGTCTATTTCTCTTTTATGCCATTGGGAAAAGCAATGCTGAACGAAAAAAATCAATAGGGATAGTAGTATTAGCCGCATGTATGGAGATTTTGTAACAAAGGTAGGTATTGAAGGGGTTGTCTGATAGAAAAATTTAATACATTGAACGCCGTTTTATCTTAAGAAAAAGATAGTCATAACGTTGCTGTTGAATATGAGTCGCTTATTAACTACAGTGTATAACCGGGAGGGAATTACAATGAAAGCTGGATACCGCCTATTTCCATTCCAGCGTGTTCAGCAGGTGCCGCATATCCTGTTCAAGGAACCGGTATACAATACCGAGAGAGTCTTCGTTGGGAGTTGTGTTGAAGTACAATGCGCCGCGTAAAAAATGTTTGACAGAATCGGTCACATAGAACTGTTTGCCGGTGGCGGCATTGCCTCCCAGATTAAAGAAAACGCCTTCTATGCCTTTGGGGGTTCTGAATACGGAGTCTTCGATAGATGAAGCCCTGGCAGTATGCTTATACGTTATTTTGTAGGCTTCTTCTCTGAGATGTTCAAATGTATTAACCGCAAATGAATCTTTGTAGCCTGTAGCTGTTTTCACTTTGTAGAGCGAGCGACCGCCCAGGGTCTTGTAGCTGAGGTATATCCTTGCGTCAAAAGCCGGAAAATCCACATTGATCCAATATGGATTATCTGGTGTTTCGTCGAAAAAAGAGCTGTCACGAATAATGTTACCGTATACCGGGTATTCAAATGCGTAGGGATAGCCGGGCTTGGTGAATGCCTGATAGGCATGGTCGGGAAAATCAATAGCGAAATACCCCTTAGGCCTGGGGGTGTAGTTGCTGTTGCAGGCAACGAAAGCAGTAATAACAACGGCCAGTAGCATGGGGAACCACAAATTTCTCATCAGGATCATAGTCACAATTAAACCTGTTCGGGCGGATTAATTGTAATTTTTACTTTCTTAATTCTGTTCTTATCAATTTCCAGTATGGTAAACGTGAAATCGCCAATGGTTATTTCCTGGTTTTCCCGGGGAATTTCTCCCGCCAGTTCCAATACCAGTCCGGCAATGGATTCGCTTTCGCCCTTCACCCTGTCGAAGGTATCGGACGGTAGATTCATAGCCTTACAGGCGTCTGTAATGATAATTCTCCCTTCAAAAACATAGGTTCGGTCGTCGAGTTTTTTATTTGCACTCTCTTCATCGTCGAACTCGTCTCTGATATCTCCCACAATTTCCTCCATGATGTCTTCCATCGTTACAATTCCTTCTGTACCGCCAAATTCATCCACCACTACGGCAAAATGTATGCTTTTGCGTTGCAGTTCACGCAGCAGGTCTTTGATCAGGTTTTGTTCGGGAACAAAAAACGGCGGACGAATGAGGGTATGCCAGTCGAAGTTTTCCTGGTCTGTATAGGGCAATACGTCTTTGCTATGGATGATACCGATAATATCGTCCAGGCTGCCGCGGTACACAGGCAGGCGTGAGTATTGGAGTTCCTGTATTTTTTTTACCAGGTCCGGAAAAAGGGTATTGTGGTTGATGGCGCTCACATCCAGCCGGGTACGCATGATTTGCTTCACCGTTACGTGCCCGAAGCGTATAATACCCCGTAATATGTTTTTTTCTTCTTCGGTGGCGTCCGGGCTTGTATTCATTTCAATGGCCTGATCAATATCCTCTGTTTTATAAACATGGTGTTGTTTAACGCCCCCAAAACTTTTTTCAATGCCATCGGTGTATTTAACGAACGACCGGCTGGTACTGCCGAAGAAAGCGTCCAGGATTTCTGCCAGCAGCGATGCGCTGTAGGCTGCACGGATGTTGTTTTGTGTGGCCCACATTTTGGGCAGCATTTCACCGAACAATACCAGTAGAAACATCAGCAGCAACAGCTTTATTATAAAATTGGTAACCTGGCTGCTGCTTTCGGAAATCAGGAATTCATCCAGCAATACATTGCCTACGATGATGGTGCCGATGTTGATCAGTATATTGGATATTACCAGGGAAGCCATTAACCGGCGAGGATTATCTAACAGACTGATGATTCTACGCGCGGAGGGATGCTGTTTGGTTTTTAGCATGTTGATATCCCTGTAGCTCAGGGAAAAAAAAGAGATTTTAGCGCTGGATACAAAAAATGAAATGATCAGCAACAATAAGAGCAGTACCCCCAATATAGTTACAACCTGGGGATTGGCAGCGAGCAGATAAGGGGTGTGTATGAATGACAAGAACGCCGGCAGGTAATCCAAGTTACTGGTTTTAAATGAATAATACAGCTACATGTACACCGGGCATCGCCCGACAACCAAAACATAAAAATAGCAATTATATTTAAAACGCAAGATTTTCAGGCGAGTCACCCAGCGGCGGCACATCTCCGGAGAAGTTTTCGCCTTCGTTGCTGTTGTGTCCTCCTTCTGCGCGCCGGTCGAGCATAATCAGGTTGTCGCCCACTACCTCTGTTGCGAATTTTCGGTTGCCCTCTTTGTCTTCCCAACTGCGGGTGCGGAGTCTTCCTTCAATATAAACAAGGCTGCCTTTGTGAAGGTATTTTTGCGCCAGTTCGGCCAGTCCGCGCCACAGCACCACGGTATGCCACTCAGTCTGGCTCACCAGCTTTCCGGTACGGTCTTTAAACGTTTCCGTGGTTGCCAGTGGAAATTTCGCCACCGCTATATTCCCTTCCAGCAATTGTACGTCCGGGTCTTTGCCCAGGTTACCGATCAACATAACTCTGTTTACTCCCCTCATATAATTGATTTTAAGTTGCGCGAATGGTGTTACTCCTGTTATCAACTTAAATTTACATTTTTTTCCTTCAAATAGGTAGTTATTAATTTAGGAAAAGCAAACGCACCGAGTTCCTGTAATGTAGTAGCAGTAAATGTATGGAGAGAAGCGGTTTTTTTTTGGAGCGTTATCTCTGTAAACCGACCATGGATCGTTTGATGTGTTAGTTGCTGTGTATAGGGTTTCGACCAACCGGTTATTGCGCCGTTTTTCAGGTAATCCTTTACTTCCGGATGGCGGAGGAGTTCCTGCTCTGTCAACTTTCTTTCAGTTTCTATAAGGGAAAACTCGTACAGGCTCTGCCAGATATCTTTCTGGGCACGTTTTTTTATAAACACCTCTTCTTTATAAGTGAGGACGATATAATAAAACCAGCGGATTTTTCGCAGCAGCTTCTTTTCTTTTACCGGTAATAGGCCGGTCTTTTTTTCTGCATATGCTTTGCATTTTTTTTGCAGCGGGCATGATGTGCAAAAAGGTATCTGCGGCTTGCATACCGTAGCGCCAAAGTCCATCAGCGCCTGGTTGTAAACCGCTGGCAGTTTGGGAGGCAGCAGCGTAGCAGCCAGCTCGGAATAGAGGTGTTTGCCTTTGGTGGAATCTATCGGCGTTTCCAGCCCGAAATATCTGGAGAGTACGCGCAGCACGTTGCCGTCTACTACGGCATGGGGTTGGTTATAGGCAAAAGAAGTAATGGCGGCTGCAGTATACGGACCTACACCTTTTAAAGCCAGTATTTCTTCATAAGTATCCGGAAATACGCCACCGTATTGGGAGTGTATAATCTTTGCGCTGGCAATCAGGTTGCGGCAACGGGAGTAATATCCCAGCCCTTCCCAGAGCTTGAACACTTTTTCCTCCGGGGCATTGGCCAGGTCTGATACGCAGGGAAATGCGCTGGTAAATCTCAGGTAATAGTCCAGCCCCTGTTCAACCCGGGTTTGTTGCAGTATGATCTCACTCAACCATATTTTATAAGGGTCTTTTTCTCCCTTCCAGGGCATCTCCCGTCTGTTGTGTAGCGTGTTCCATTCCAGTAATTTCCTGGTAAAATAAGCTTTCATATCAGGTAATAAACTGTTATTCAATTATATGAAAACAATTTTATTTATATAATAATACAATTTTTGAGATGGCATCGCGTTCATACTTATGAGACGAAAATCATGCAATAACCTGGTTTTCTTCTTGATATAAATGGGCTGAAAAAAAATTTTTATGAAAATCTTTTGCCCGGTACATAAGATTTTTGTTATTTTATCATTGAAATTCATTTACTTATAAATACAATACCATGCGAAAAGCTGATCTCATTAACAATATATCTGAAAAAACAGGTATTCCCAAGGTTGATGTTTTAGTAACACTTGAAACGCTTTTTAAGGAAGTCAAAGAAACGCTTTCCAGCGGTGAAAACATTTACATCCGTGGTTTTGGAAGCTTTATCACTAAAAAGCGCGCCGCCAAAATAGGGCGCAATATAAAGAAGAATACAGCAGTGCATATACCGGAGCATTACATACCTGCGTTTAAACCTGCCAAGGAGTTTGTACAGGAAGTTAAAAAGCTGAAATCTGTGAAACCCGTCGATGAGAATTTTGACGACTCGGATGATAGCATGTAACTTCGTGCAAAACAGAAGCATTGAAGAGACAGCAACTTATTGTAGTGACCTCGGGGCTCGTTTTGTTATTGAGCCTTTATTTTTTCGGCAGAACCAAGCCCAATCTGGACAAGGTTCCTCTACCTGCCACTAATGCAACGCATAACGACCACGATGACGCGCTGGATACAGAGCGGATTCTGAACGACGCGAAAGCCCGGCTAACTCCTGAACAACAGGCCTGGCTGGGAACAAAAGAAACTTCTATAGTACGGGGTGACCTGGGAACCCAGAAAATTCAATTGTACGATGAACTGGCCGCTTTCTGGCGCGACAGTGCCCGTGTGTTTGAGCCGTACATCTATTATCTGGGAGAAAAGTCAAAGTTGGAAAATTCTGAAAAAAACCTCACCTTTGCAGCCCATTTGTATTTAAGACAACTTAAAAGTGTTGAGCAGCATGCGCTGCAGGTATGGATGGCTAACCAGGCAGCCGGCCTTTTCAAGCAGGCGCTGGAATTGAATCCCGTTAATGATTCAAGCAGAGTAGGGTTGGGGAGTTGCTATATTTTCGGTGCTACAGGAGCATCCAGCCCGATGGAGGGCATCCAGAAAATACTGGAGGTGGTTAGAGAACATCCCGATAATTTGTATGCGCAGTTTATGTTGGGATACGGCGGGATTATGACCGGGCAATATGATAAGGCAGCCGAACGGTTGCTGGTGGTAGCTGAGGCCGATCCCGAAAATTCCGAAGCAATATTTCTGCTGGCAGAAGCATATGAGCGTAACGGAGAAAACAAAAAAGCGGCCGACTGGTATGAAAAAGGGAAAAGATTTGTGCAGAACCCGGAGTTGCTGACTGAAATAGACAAAAGAATTAATGCATTAAAATAATTATTTACTTTAAAATTTATTTGGTGTATGCCTTGTGGTAAAAAAAGAAAACGTCATAAGATAGCTACGCATAAGCGTAAAAAGAGGCTCAGAAAGAACCGTCACAAGAAAAAAAAGTAAATAAAACTGCTGCTTAATTCTTCTTTGAAGCTGTAGGACTGGTTTGCCATTTAGTTAAAATAGGATCGAAGCCATTCATCCGCATCAGCGGTTGAATGGTTTGGTAACCATGCAGCGACCGTTGGTTCAATGCGGGTACGGTATATCCGACATCACCTTCTGTTCGTCTTCCACCGGCTTCCTTCGTGTTTTTACAATTTGTAGGTTCATTTAAAGGCTTATAGCTTGAACAAAGAATTAATTATTAATGCAGCTCCTGTAGGAGTGGAAATAGCCCTGCTGGAAGACAAAAAACTGGTAGAGCTGCATCATGAAAAAGCAGATGCCAGTTTTGCAGTAGGTGATTTGTATCTGGGTAAGGTGAAAAAACTTATTCCGGGACTAAATGCGGCATTTGTAGACGTGGGGTTCGAAAAGGATGCTTTTCTCCATTATACAGATCTCAGCCCCTATGCCCGCTCTCTATTGAAGTTTACCCAGCGTTCTATGAGCGAGGGTGCTTTTGATTTCTCTACCTTTCAGACGGAGGCCGAGATTGTAAAAACCGGTAAAATCAACGAGGTATTGGGGCAAAAGCCCAATATCCTGGTGCAGATACTCAAGGAACCCATAGCGGCCAAGGGCCCCCGTTTGAGTTGCGAGGTTTCGCTACCCGGCAGATTTGTGGTGGTAACTCCCTTCAACGACATTATTGCCGTATCGCGTAAAATACATTCTTCCGAGGAACGGAAACGCCTGCATAAGATCGTAGAAGCAATCAAGCCTAAAAATTTCGGTGTTATTGTGCGCACAGCAGCGGAAGGAAAAAATACCGCAGAGTTGCACGAAGACCTGATGATGCTGGTTGAGAGCTGGAAAAACCTGCAGCGAAACCTGAAAGGTGCCGTAGCGCCTTCGAAGATCCTGAGCGAGCAAACCAAGACGACCAGTATGCTCCGCGATTTGTTGAATGAAGATTTTAACCGCATTGTAGTAAATGATAAAAACATTTATCACGATACCCGCAACTACATTCAAAAAATAGCTCCCGAAAAAAAGGAAATCGTCAGTTTCTACAATAACGGCACGCCGGTTTTTGACCAGTTTGGGGTCACCAAACAGGTGAAAGCTTCTTTCGGTAAAACCGTAAACCTGCCCAGCGGCGCTTATCTGATTATAGAGCATACCGAAGCCCTGCACGTGATAGATGTAAACAGCGGGTACAAGAGCGTAAGCAATAATCAGGAAATGAACGCCCTGGAAACCAATATGGAAGCGGCGGCAGAAATTGCCCGGCAACTCCGGCTGCGGGATCTGGGCGGCATTATTGTGGTGGATTTCATAGATATGAAATTGCCGGATAACAAGCGTAAGCTGCTGGAGGCCATGGAAGGGTTTATGCGGCCAGACAGAGCCAAGCACGCGGTGCTGCCTATCTCCAAATTTGGGCTGATGCAGGTAACCCGGCAGCGTATGAAGCCGGAAGTCAATATCAATACCCAGGAGGTATGCCCCACCTGCAATGGCACCGGTAAAATTTCTTCTACCCTCGTTCTGGAGGATGAAATTGAGAAGAACCTGAGTTATCTGGTCATGCAGAAGCACAGAGGACTTACTATAGGGGTACATCCTATTATACACGCTTATCTCACCAAAGGTTTGATCTCTATCCGCCGCAGGTGGAGCTGGAAATATAAGCAAACCATCAAGCTTAGGCCCGATAACAACTACTACCTTACAGAATTTCATTTTTTTGATAAAAATGAGGAAGAGATAAAATTGTAGCGGTTCGGTATGTACAGGAAGAACTTTTTATGACAAAGTTTTTTCGCTACTGCCGTGTTTACAACTTGCTATTAGGCTGGATTAAGAAAAAATGTATTGGAAAATCACTTGCTGTGGCCTTGCCATTGATCCGGAACACCTATAGCTGCCCTGAAGCCTGAGACGCTGGAATTTTTTTATACGCGATATTGGGAAAACGAGGTTCCATCTGCACACCTGAAGATGGAAAGTAGGCCCTTAAAAATAATGATCAATCACCACGCCGTATGTAAACAGCATATTCTCTTTCTGTGTCCGGCTGATGCGGTTGTAGTTATACCTGGTGGAAAGGCTCAGCCACTGCAGCAGTTTTATATTCAGCGCCAGTTGCGTGTTTACGATATAATCATTTTTGTGCTGAAGAGAGGGTTGCCAGAATCCCGTGCTTTCAAATGTAAGGATTTTCTTATAGTATAACCTGAGCTGTACCCGCAGGGAATTACGGAGCGTGCTGTAGTTTTCCTTTTCATCCTCGTTCACCAGGAGGCTGTTTGCCTCGTATAATATACCATCACTGATGCGCAACATAGCCACTCCCTCTTTATCAATAAGTTTGTAGGCAGCGCCGAGCCCCGTTTGCAACTGATTGCGAATTTTCAGCGAATAGCTGGTCGTATACCCCGCCAGTCCCCAGTAGTTAAGGCGGGAACGGTTGTCGCGAAAGATGTTGAAGTCTAAAGAAGCATTGTAATCATTGTTGGTGAGCTTTCCTGAATTTTCGCCGTAAACCCAGGCGTTGCTGAAGTTTAACTGCGTCTTTTTCTTGTTCAGGCTATACCTGAAACCGTTGTTCAGCAAATAGGTTTGGGCCGTCGGAGAGCGGTTCAACGTGCCCGAGAGATTAGCCCCGATCTGGTGATGAACGGAATCGTTGAATTGCGCTTGTGTTTTTTCTCTCACCAGGCAGCATAGCAGCACCAAAAGTAATAATCTGATCATAACGATTCGCAAAAATAACAACTGCTGCCGGTTATTCCAATCCGGTCTTCTGGCAGGGGCGTATACAGCGGATGCGTGTTTACAATTGCATCAGTAGGGCCATCGTTAGTACCCCTGCCAGGGTATTCAGGAAATTGACCGCATTGTTAGAGAGATACCCTTTGTTTTCCAGGGTGGCGCCGAGGTAAGAATCGGTAAGATTGCCGACCATACCCGCCAGCATAATGGGAATTGTGTACCCAAACTGTGCATACCACAAACCGTAGATTACTGCAATCACCCCGCTGGCCAATACGCCGGCTAATGTTCCTTCAACGCTGATCACCCCGTTGGCTCCCCGTATACCGGGACTGCCATCCAGTATGTTGTAATATTTTCTGCCCAGGGCATTTCCCGTTTCAGAAGAAACGGTGTCTGCAGCAGCGGCCGAAAAAACAGCTGCAACGAGCAGGGGTACACCAACTGCCATGCTGTGGAATGGAATCGAAAGCATACCAATCACGGCCGCCAGACCGCTGTTGGCGAATACCTGTCCTGCGGTACGGGTTACTGGTTCCCGGGATGTAAGGGTTTGTTTTGTCGCCCTGTTCCACGATGTGGCGGCTATCCCCATGATAAAAAACGCAGCCAGCAGGCTGAGTCCCTGTACACCGGCAGTGCCGTATATGATGCCTGCAATAACCCCACCTACGCAGGCGCCCGGGATAGTGAGCTTCCGTGCGACGGCGCTCAGCAAGGCGCATAATACAATCAGCAGGTATACGGCCATATCCATTCCGGTCATGCGCCAAGCTAATAAAACTTTGGCTGAGAAAATACTCTTGCTGTATATTTTCTTATTTCAGGCTGTTGTCAATAGAAGATAAACTGCGAATGCGGTATTCAGCATAATAGTTGGTTGGGAGGCGATAAGCAGCCGTTTTGCCGTCTTTACGTTCGCGAAAGCGATATATTTGCCAGACGATTCGGAAAGAAAAATAACCAATATGAAATATCTTTTATTAACCTGTGTAATTATTGCTTCCGCAGGCCTGCAGGCTCAGCCTCACCGCTGGCAACAAAAAGTGAAGTATGATATGAGCATTGCTGTGGATGTGCAAACCAACCGGTTTACCGGTAGTCAGAAGCTGGAATACTGGAATAATTCACCGGATACGTTGACAAAGGTGTTTTATCATTTGTACTGGAATGCTTTTCAGCCCAACAGCATGATGGACAGCCGCAGCCGTGAACTGGGGAAGCTCGGGCAGGGCGAAAACAGAGACTGGGACAGCCGGGTGAGAGATCGCATACTGCACCTTAAACCGGATGAAATCGGCTACCAGAAGGTGCTATCGTTGAAGATGAACGGAGTGGCCCAGCCATATACCGTACATGAAACCATTCTGGAAGTGCAGCTCACTAAACCCGTACCCCCGAAATCGAAAGTAGTGTTCGATATGACGTTTGAAGCCCAGGTGCCGCTTCAGGTACGGCGGGCCGGAAGAGATAACCCCAACACCGGCGTTCGTTATTCCATGAGCCAGTGGTACCCCAAGATATGTGCATACGACGAAAAAGGCTGGCATCCCACGCCTTATGTGGCCCGTGAGTTTTATGGCGTATGGGGAGATTTTTCGGTGAAAATCACCATCGATAAGAACTATATACTGGGGGGCACGGGCTATCTGCAAAATGCGCAGCAGATAGGGTATGGTTATGAAGCTAAAGGTACGAAGGTATCGCGCCCGGCAGGTAATACGCTGACCTGGCATTTTGAGGCCCCCAACGTGCACGACTTTGTATGGGCTGCCGATCCGGATTTTAAACATATTACCCGCGCCATACCGAATGGACCAGTAATACATGTTTTGTATAAAAACAAACCCAATGATGCCGCCCACGATAATGCCTGGACGGAAGTGGCAGATGCCGCTGTGATTGTATTGCCCTATATCGAAAAGCATTTCGGAGCATATCCTTACAAACAATATTCGTTTATACACGGTGGCGATGGAGGGATGGAATATCCGATGGCCACCCTCGTCAGCGGGCCGGGACTGGGTACGGCGTTTCACGAGCTCCTGCACAGTTGGTACCAGATGATGCTGAATACGAATGAATCGCTGTATGCCTGGATGGACGAAGGCTTTACCAGCTATGCCTCATCGAGGGTGGGGGCCTATTACCGCGCGCGCAAAAGCAGAGAGGTGACGGGCAATGCCGTTTCAACCGGACCACGCAACAATACCGCTCCTTCAGATCTGCCACAGTACGATGCTGGCGCCTACCGTAACTATTTCACCCTGGTAGCGAGCGGCGTGGAAGAGCCGCTGACCACCCACGCCGATCATTTCAACAGCAATTTTGCTTATTCTATTGCGGCCTATTCCAAAGGGCAGGTGTTTCTGGCACAACTGGCGTACATCATCGGAGAAGAACAAAAGAATAAGCTGCTGCTGGAATACTACCGGCAGTGGCGGTTCAAATCACCCGATGACAACGACTTTATACGTGTAGCTGAAAAAGTGAGCAATATGCAGTTGGGCTGGTACAGGGAATACTGGGTGAATAGTACCAAAACCATCGACTATGGAATAGACAGCCTCTGGCAGGAAGGAGATAAGACGAAAATCAGGTTGCGGATGCATGGACATATGCCCATGCCGCTGGACGTATTAATGGATTATAAAGATGGATCGAAGGAAATGGTGTATATACCCCAGTACCTCATGTTTGGCACCAAACCAGCGGAAGATGATACCCCCAGGACTGTACAAACTCCCTGGCGGTGGACACATCCTACTTATGTTTTTGAAGTAGACAAGCCCCTGATGCAGATTAAGTCCATTGATATTGATCCCAGCTACCGGATGGCGGATGTAAACCGGCGAAATAACAAACTGGAATTGCCCTGACATTCTGCTGTTGGTACAGTTCCCGGGATGACATAATCATCATTCGGTCGCCAGCCTGAATGCAATGAGCGGTGGCGCGCACCTTGTTTCGGGTTGCTTCCTCCCTGGATGTAGGCCTGCTTTTCTATACATCTTCCAGTCCATAATGCTGCAGCACATCCGGCGGCACACCTTCCCAGTTGTTGGGCATATTACCTACGTAGCCGAGGTCTTTGAAGCCCATTTCGGTAGTATAGAACCCGGTGGCGGTGAGGTTGCGCATCAGGTTGAAGAAAGCCACCCCCTGCTTCATTTCCGGTTGGGCTTCTTCGGGGTAGGCAATATCGTTTACCATTTCGAGTTGCTGCTCCGCGGTGGCGTCTTTAAAAGCAGCATCAAACCGCGTCATGCACTGGAAGTCGAGCCAGCGCAGACCGCCCCGCATGGGTGTCTGGTGATCGGGTATGTCTTTTACTATAAATTCTATAAAATCCGGCACCCCGGCTTCGGTGGCACTGCCGGATATTTCGTCTGCCGGAATAATAATATCGGCCAGTATGGCGATAGTAGCCATTTCGTGCGGAGTAAAGAATTTTTCCGATGCGAGTTTTTTATTGCGTTCGATTTCGAACGGCTCCCTGCCGTCTATCAGTCCGCTTTCTGAGGAGGTTTCTGCTGCCGCACCGGCCATTTTTTTATCTTCCTCTTTGCAGGCATTGAGCAGCGCGGTGGCAGATACTGCTGTGATGCCGATGGCTTTTAACGATTGTCTTCTGTTCATACCGATATTTATAGCGGATTAAACATTTAATTTTTGACGCTGATCAAGTATATATTCTGCAGTACGCATCGCCATGGCGAGAATGGTCCACGTAGCATTTTTATCTCCCTGCTGTACGAAAGGAGCTCCGTCTACCACAAAAAGGTTTTTACATTCATGTGCCTGGCACCAGCGGTTGAGTGCAGACTTCCCCGGGTTGTCGCCCATCCGCACGGTGCCTACTTCGTGAATGATGCGCCCGGGAGCTTCGAGTCCGTAGCTGTTTTCGGCGGTGCGTGGTGGCGAAGTAACGATGGCTCCCATGGCATGCATGATTTCCTGGAATGTATCCTGCATATGTTTGGCCTGGTTTACTTCTTCCTGCGTCCATTTATAATGGAAGCGTAGCACAGGTATTCCGTATTTGTCTACCACATTGGGATCAATTTCGCAATAATTGTCTGCACGGGCTATGGAAGTTCCTCGTCCGGCCATGCTGACCTGCGTGCCGTAAAATCTTCGGTAATCGTCTTTCAGGGAAGCGCCGAACCCACCGGCTTTTTTAGAGCTGCCATCTGATGCGGGCACCTTACTGTTGTAATTGTGAATATTGGCGCCGTATCCATAACCCGGCATACGCATGCCGCCTCCATATTCTATGTGGTATCCGCGGGGGAAGTTGAGTTTTTTATTATCCAGCCACCAGGGTGAATAAATGTGTATGCTGCCGGCTCCATCTTCGTTATAACGCTTTCTGTTCACGAGTTGGGGTAGTATGCCTGCCAGGCTCGATCCTGTAGAATCGTGGAGGTATTTGCCTACCACATCACTGCCGTTTGCCAATCCATTGGGATGTGCGGATGATTTGGAGTTCAGCAGAATACGGGCCGATTCGCAGGCGCTGGCCGCCAGTATCACTATTTTGGCTTTTACCTGATACTCCTGCAGGTTGATCCGGTTTACATACGAAACGGCAGTAGCCAAACCATTTTTATCTGTAATTACTTCCCTTACCATTGCATTGGAAACCACTTCGAGGTTGCCAGACTTCATAGCGGGTATTACCAGGCATGAGGAGGCGGAGAAGTCTCCGTATACCTTACAACTTCTCCCGCACTGTCCGCAGTAGAAACACGGCTGCCTGTCGCGGTTGTCTGGCAGCAATTCAGTAATCACCGAACCTCTGCCCGCAATAACGGGTACGCCCAGTTTTTTTGCATGTTTTTTAATAAACAGTTCGTTCAGTCTTGGCTTGGGCGGTTTCATGAAGATGCCGTCCGGCTCGTTGCGGATGCCCTCTACTGTGCCATACAGTCCGATCATACGATCTATTTTATCGTAAAAAGGCTTCAGTTCTTCATAGGTGAAAGGCCAGGGATCCGAAAGGCCGTCTGTAGGTTTAAAGTCGTCCGGCCCCATCCGGAGTGATATTCGTCCCCAGTGGTTGGTTCTGCCGCCAAGCATCCGGGAGCGAAACCAGTCGAATTTTGTTCCATCCGCACGCGTATAGGGTTCGCCTTCTATTTCCCATCCGCCGTAAGCAGCATCGAAATCACCGAAAGGGCGCACGGTAGAGGCGCCACGTCTGGGCGACTCCCAGGGCCATTTGAATTGAAAGGAATCCTTAGCCGGGTCGAAAAACGGGCCTGCTTCGAGGAGCAGTACTTTTATGCCTGCCTGCGCAAGCACATAGGCCGCCATACCGCCGCCTGCGCCCGAACCCACCACCACTACATCGTGTACGGTAGCGTGCTTTTTGATCTGAGGTTTCTCCATCGTCGCTTTATTTCATCGTGAAAACAATCCTTACTCTTAGTAAGCGTTTTCCGTTGTTTTTATACTCAACAGACGGGTGGAAATTCCTTTGTTTATTGCTCTGTGCTATCCTGCTTTTTATTCGGGCGGATGATCATCCTGAGCGACTGATCTCTGGTAAAGTAAGATACCATCCAGTTGTAAAACGTGGTAACCCGGTTGCGGTAAGTTACCAGCGACATGAGGTGGATGAAAATCCATACAAACCAGGCGATGAAGCCTTTGAAGTGGATGCGGGGTGGTATGTCTGCCACGGCTTTGTTGCGGCCTATGATGGCCATCGAGCCTTTGTCGTTATACCGGAAGGGAATCAGCGATTGTCCTCTGTATTTTCTGGAGAGGTTTTTGGCCAGGTTTTTACCCTGCTGCAATGCAACCTGGGCTACCTGGGGGTGTCCTTCGGGGAAGTTTTCATCGGTATGTTGAATGCAGGTATCGCCTACAGCATAGATATTATCGAAGCCTTTTACTGTCTGGTAAGCATCTGTTATCAATCTGTTTCCTCTTCCATAGGCTTCAGGCGGCAGCCCATCAAATACATGAGCAGTAACGCCGGCTGCCCAGATAAGGTTCTCAGATTCTATAATGGTTCCGTCGTTCAGCAGCACTTTGCTATCTACGTAGTCGGCTACTCTTCTGTTCAGCAATATTTCAACACCCAGCTTCGACAAAGCCTTATAGGTGTTGTCCTGCGATTTTTTACTCATGGGGGTAAGAAGCTGGCTGGCGCCGTCTACGAGATAGATGCGTCCGCGGGCACCCTTACCTCTCAACTCCGGGTAGTCTTTTCTTACTACAGAACGTCTCATTTCAGCGAGCATGCCTGATATTTCCACACCGGTTGGTCCGCCGCCGGCCACCACCATGGTGAGTTTTCGTTCCAGTGTGGCAGGATCGGCGGTGATGGTGGCTTTTTCCATCTGACCCAGCAGGTAATTGCGCATTTCCAGCGCATCGTTTACCGTTTTCATCGGAATGGCATTTTTCTTTACATTCTCCATGCCGAAATAATTGGTTTCCGTACCCGTGGCCAGTATCAGTATATCGTATTCCAATATGCCGCTGCTTAACAATACCTTATTTTGTTCAGGCGATATTTTCAGCAATTCTCCCATCCTGAAATGCAGGTTAGGCTTTTTCTGAAACATTTTTCGAAAAGGGTAACTGATGTTAGACGCTTCCAGAAACCCGGTAGCGACCTGGTACAAAAGGGGCGGAAAAAAAGTATAGTTGTTTTTATCTACGAGGGTAACGTGGTGATGCTTTTCGGCACAGGCGTATTTGGCTACGTTTATTCCGGCAAATCCTCCACCAATTATGACGATTCTTGCAGACATATCCGGTTGGTATTTATTGTTAAAGGTAAGCGTAGCTGCTGAAAGAATGGCATACTGTAATAGGTTTTAAGTTTATATAAAAAAAGCCGCAGCGATAGCTGCGGCCATACTCTTTTTCTATACTTTTCTATTTTTTGCTGATACGGTACAGGCTGCCCCCATCGGTTACTGTATACAACATGCCGTTGTGATACGCTACATCGCGGAAGCGCTCTTTCAGGTCTTCCAGCAACCACTCTTCTCCTACTACTTTGTTGTTTTCAATAACCAGCCGTGCTATATGGCTGCTGCTCAGTCCGCCGATAAAGAGGTTGTTTTCCCATTCCGGTATGGTGTTTCCCTTATAAAAGCTCATGCCGCTGGGCGATAATACGGGATCCCAATAATATACAGGTTGTTCCAGTCCTTCCTTTTGCTGAATGCCTTCTCCTAGTTTTTCACCACTGTATTCTATCCCGTAGGTGATAACAGGCCAGCCGTAGTTTTTGCCCGGCTTGATAAGGTTGAGTTCATCGCCGCCTCTGGGGCCGAATTCTACTTCCCAGAGATCGCCCGTAACGGGGTGGATATCCAGACTTTGCACATTGCGGTGTCCGTAGCTGTATATTTCAGGCATGGCGCCATCCTGTCCTATGAAAGGATTGCCGGGGGCGGGTTTACCGTCTTTCGTGATCTTAAATACTTTGCCGAGGCCGGAATTCAACTGCTGCGACTGGGGTCTTCCTTCCAACACAGAGCGTTCGCCTGAGGACACAAAGAGATGTCCGTCTTTATCGAACAGCATGCGCGACCCGTAGTGCAACTTGCTGTTATTCAATTCCGGTGTTGCGCGGAAAATAACGGATACGTTCTCAACTTTGCCGCCTTCTTCATTCAATACACCTTTTGCTACGGCTGTGAGATTGCCTTTTTTATACGGTTCGGCGTAAGACCAGTAAATGGTTTTGTTGGCGCTGTAGTCGGGATCGAGGGCTACATCCAGCAATCCGCCCTGTCCGCCATCATCTACTTTGGGAAAACCGGTAATCTTTTTTGCCAGTGTACCATCAGCGTTGCGGATCTCCATATGCCCTGATTTTTCAGTAATCAGCAGTCTTTCGTCCGGCAGCAGGATAACAGCCCACGGTCTGCCCAGGTCACCCGCCAGTTTATCAACCTGATAGGGAGTAGTTGTTTTAACGCCGTTGATCCTGGTTTGCCCTTCAAAAGCGGGCTGGTAGTTGGTGTTGGCCGCTTTGGCTTCCACAGGGGGAAGCGTATCTATCACAGGCGATGCTGTAGACGCTTCACTATTGCCGCTGGCACCACTGTTGCACCCCACACAAAGGAGGGTGAGTATGCCTGCCGATACACTGAAAAAAGATGTACGTTGCATGAGAATAATGTTTTTTGAATAAGTAAAAGTAAAAAATTGTTTTCAATCTCTGCGAGCTAATTGCCAGAACACCACCTGACCGCCCTATCGACGACGCTGCAAGCGGAGGAGATATCTCATCACCAATGGAAATATTTTGAAGAAGGAAGCGCTGTTAAGTCAGGAGATTTCTCCGGGCTTCCTGCGGAGCGCCCGTTCGAAAAGACGGAGCACCACCTGAACGTCCTGTCGACGACGCCGTAAGCGGAGGAGATATCTCAAGATTAGTGGAAGGATTTCCGAGACGATAACTCACTTAATAGTGAGATTTCTCCGGGCTTCCTTCGGAGCGCCCGTTCGAAAAGACGGAGCATAACCTGACCGTCCTATCGACGACGCCGTAAGCGGAGGAGATATCTCAAGATTAGTGGAAGGATTTCCGAGACGATAACTCACTTAATAGTGAGATTTCTCCGGGCTTCCTTCGGAGCGCCCGTTCGAAAGGACGGAGCACCAGCTGATCGTCTTATCGACGACGCCGTAAGCGGAGGAGATATCTCATCACCAATGGAAATATTTGAAGAGGGAAACGCCGCTAAGTCATGAGATTTCTCCGGGCTTCCTTCGGAGCGCCCGTTCGAAAGGACGGAAGACCTCTTGATCGTCCTATCGACGACGCCGTAAGCGGAGGAGATATCTCAACCCACTGGAAATATTTTGAAGAAGGAAACGCCGCTAATTCATGAGATTTCTCCGGGCTTCCTTCGGAGCGCCCGTTCGAAAGGACGTTAAAGAAGAGCCGGCGCCTACTGTTTCAGCCGTTTTACTTCATAGAGATCGGTGCGCCTGTCTTTAATGGTTTTTACCGAACCATAGTGATGCAATTCCTTCAGCAGGTTCAGGTCTACATCCACGATCAGGGTCATTTCCGTATTGGGTGTAGCTTCTGCTTTGATAGCATTGGTAGGAAATGGAAAGTCTGAAGGGGTAAATACCGCCGCCTGTCCAAACTGGATATCCATATTATTAACCCCCGGCAGGTTGCCCACGCATCCCGCAATGGCCACATAGCATTCGTTTTCTATCGCGCGGGCCATGGCGCAGTTTCTAACGCGGGTATAGGCGTTTTGTGTATCGGTCAAATACGGTACAAACAGGATTTTCATACCATCCAATGCCAGCAATCGCGGCAGTTCGGGAAATTCCACATCGTAACAGATCAGGATGCCTATTTTACCGCAGTCGGTGTGTATCACTGCAATGCTGTCGCCGCCTGTAATGCCGTAGTATTTGGTTTCATTGGGTGTGATATGTATTTTCCGGAATTCGCTTCGCTTCCCATCTCTGTGACACAGATAAGAAACATTATAGAGCTTGTCGTCTTCCACCAGAGGAAGCGTACCTGTTATGATGTTCACGTTGTAAGCGATGGCCAGTTGTGAAATACGTTCAACGATGGCGTCTGTTTGTGAAGCCAGGGCCCGCATAGCCTCGTGGGTGTCCATGTGATTGTAGGCGGCCAGCAGGGGCGAATTGAAAAACTCCGGGAATAGTGCAAAGTCTGACTGGTAGCCACTTAATACATCTACGAAAAACTCCACCTGTTCCATAAATTTATCGAGGGAAGCGAAAGGTCGCATTTGCCATTGCACCAATCCAAGGCGGATCACGCTATCGTTTACTGTAATGCGTTTTCTGGAGTAATAAATATTATTCCATTCCAGCAATGCTGCATATTCTATCGATTCGCTGTCTCCCTTCAGGTAATGTTTCAGTACTTTCACCACGTGAAAATCGTTGGATAGCTGAAAACTCAGCACCGGGTCGTATATTTCTTTCTGCTTTACTTTTTCAATGTATTCTTTGGGGCTCAGCTCGCCGGCATACTTGTGATAGTTCGGCAACCTGCCTCCTACCTTTATTTCTTTCAGGTTTATCTGTTCGCAGAGTTCTTTGCGCGCATCGTACAGGCGTCGTGCCAGCCGCAAACCCCGGAAATCGGGATGAACAAACACTTCTATGCCATACAATACATCACCGCCGTCGTAGTGCGTGTCGAAGGTATAGTTGCCGGTAATTTCCTCGTAGGTGTGGTCATCGCCGTATAGCCGGTATTGTACAATAATAGACAATGCACAGGCAGCCACCTTGCCGTCTACCTCCACACACATTTGACCCTGCGGAAAAATATGGATCAGCTTACGGATACTGGTTTCTCTCCAAATGGCTGCATATTCACCGTAGGCTGCCGCCATGGCTTCTTTCAGATCGCTGTAATCATCCATTTTTAATGCTCTTACCTTTACTTCCATATTTTGTAATACTGGTGTTGTGTGATTCACCGCCATGCCGGCTATTCAACCGGTTATCTGAGCGGCAGAAAATTGAATGTTGTTTTATCTGCGTGAACGGACAGGCCTTGCATTTGCCTAATGGTGTAATTTAAGCAATCCTTCGTTACAACGTCATTGTTTTCAGGAACTGCATTAGCATCGATACCATTGGGGGGTTACGCATACAGTTACCCGGCGGCGGTTCTACCTTTTGTACGAGATATAGTCGGTTGTTAACGGCGTAATGCCGTGCTGCCGGCATAACATGGCTATTTGTGCCCTGTGATAGGTAGAATGATTGATGATATGAAACAGTATATCTCGAACGGTATTGCTGAAAGTCTCTCCCCGGGTATTCGTATAGGCAATGCTGTCATCAGGATGGAAGGTGTCTGTAATGATCAGGGAATGTTCAAGGTTGGCGTTGTCTATCGCGGCCCAATCCCGGGAAGGGTGTTGTTGCCAAACACCGAAAGTAGTCTGGCGTGGGTGTATTCTGTTGTTCCATATCTGATGGGCATTCAGTATATGGTTGTAAAGACCGATTGCTTTTTCCGGGATAGATTCCGGGTTGTTGGCAAAAACAGTTGGCAGTTGTTGATTGTAGTAATGACTGTATTCAAACAGCCCTTTGAAAAATTTTTTCATTGCAGCGGCTTTGCTCAAAGATAGCAACGTTGCAGTCAACCAGATATATTGGCGGGCGTTCTATCCTTTGTTCCACAATTCCAGTTGCAGGGGCAAACAACGGAAACTTTTTCGGTGCAGGGCGCTCATGCCGCATTCGGCGATGGCTCGTCGATGGGCTATGGTGCCGTATCCTTTATTGCTTTTCCAGTTATACTGGGGATATTGTTTGTCCAGTTCCAGCATAAAGGTATCCCTGTATGTTTTAGCTAAGATACTGGCGGCTGCAATGGACGCATACTTTGAATCGCCTTTTACGATGCACTGGTGTGCGATGTTTTTGTAGGGCTTAAACCGGTTGCCGTCTATGAGCAGCAGTTCCGGTGTTATGGCAAGGGCCGCTATCGCCAGGTGCATGGCTTTGAAAGAAGCATTTAGTATATTGATCTGGTCTATTTCGTCCTGATCTACCTGCGCTACGGCATATGCCAGCGCATTTTTCTGAATGAATATTCTGAGCTCATTACGTTGTTCTTCCTTCACCTGTTTGGAATCATTGAGCAGGGGATGGTAAAAGTCCCGGGGCAATATCACCGCCGCTGCAAAAACCGGTCCGGCCAGGCAGCCCCGCCCGGCTTCATCGCAGCCTGCTTCTATCAACTGATCCTGAAAATAATGCTGTAACATTCGGTTAAATGTAAGGAAAAATGGTATGCCATCCAGATGGGTTATCCGGACATCAGCGATAAAATTTAACAAAGTACAATAATATTAATATGTCATACGTTTGTAAAGAAATAATTAAAATTTATAATCCATGAAAAAATTAATGTCCGGGTTGTTTATCTGTGCAGCCCTGGTAGCTTTTACAAGCTGTAAAAAAGAGAAAAAAGTTAACTGTTCTGAACAAGCTAATAAAGCTTCTGCTGCGATGCAAGCTTATATGGGCGATGTGGAATCAGTGGAAAAATGTAAAGAAGCCAGGGCTGCTTACCAGGCTTTTATCAATGGAGACTGCTTCAGCTCTTTAAATGCGCAGGAGAAAGAAATATATCAATCAGCATTGGATGCTTTTGACTGCGATGCTCGATAAAGAGTACGAACATAAAAAAAGACAGTTTGATACTGTCTTTTTTTATGTAAAATGAAGTGAACTGTATTAAAGTTCCTTCACCTTAATCTTTTTCCACCTTACCTTAATGCCACCGCCATCGTGTATCTGCAGGGCTATGAAACCATCTCCCTGTCCGATTTTTTCATCTTTCAGGTGGATCATTTCCACGCCGTTTACCCAGGTGGTCACTTCGTCGCCCACAACCCGTAGCCGGTAGGTATTCCATTCTCCGTATTTCAGGGCTTTGTCTTTGGCTTCGTCCGGTTTTATCAGCCAGCCGCGGCCATAGGATTCATATATGCCTCCTGTGTTATGGCCGGGAGGGGCTACTTCTGCCTGCCAGCCGCTGATTTTTACACCATCAATGGAGGAGCGAAAAAAGATGCCGCTGTTGCCCTCGGCTTCCTGTTTGAATTTCAGCGTCAGATCGAAATTTTTATAATGCTTGTCTGTAGAAAGATAGCCGTATTCTTTATCGGGCCCGCTTTCACAGATCAGTTCTCCTTTTTCCACATACCATTTCTCTGTTCCGTGAATCGTCCATCCGGAAAGGTCCTTCCCGTTGAATATGGATTTGGCCTTCTGCGCCACTGCACCGGTATATACCGTCAGCAGCAATGCAACGGCAAGAATCTTTTTTCCTAAAAGCCCAGTCATATGTATTTGTTTAATATTTAAAAACGTTGTTGAAATGCGGGCGTTATGCTACACCAGCATGGTTACGGGATTCTCCATGTATTTCTTGAATGTCTGGAGGAAGGCAGCGCCTACAGCGCCGTCTATCGCCCTGTGGTCGCAACTCAGGGTTATTTTCATGATGTTGCTCACACCGAATCCATCCCCTTTTTTCACTACGGTTTCTTTTATCCGGCCCACGGCCATAATGGCGCTGTCTGGCGGGTTGATGATGGCGGTAAATTCATCAATATCCATCATGCCGAGGTTGGAGATGGTGAAGGTATTGCCGGTGAATTCGTTGGGCTGCAGTTTTTTGCCACGCGCTTTTCCGCTCAGTTCCTTGCTTTCAGCTGCTATCTGGCTGAGGGTTTTCTGATCGGCAAAGCGCACCACCGGTACAATCAGTCCGTCTTCTATGGCTACGGCTATACCGACGTGTACATGGTGCCACTGGCGGATGCTTTCATTCATCCAACTGCTGTTTACGGCGGGGTGTTTTTTAAGTGCCAGGGCAGCGGCTTTCACCACCATATCGTTGAAACTTATTTTTACCGGGCTTACTTCATTCATCTGTGCTCTTGCAGCCATGGCATTGTCCATTACAATTTCCATGGTGAGGTAGAAATGCGGAGCAGAGAATTTGCTTTCACCCAGGCGGCGGGCGATTACTTTCCGCATCTGGCTCAGGCTGATATCGGTGTATCCTTCTGCATCGGAGGCGGGACTAAAGGCAGCTACAGCAGCGCCGGTTCCGGCGGCTTTTGTTGCGGCAGGAGCGGCTGAGGGGGTATAATTGTCAATATCTTTTTTTACGATTCTTCCGCCGTCGCCTGATCCTTGTACTGCGTTCAGGTCTATGCCTTTTTCCTGTGCTATTTTCTTTGCGAGGGGTGAAGCTTTGATGCGTCCGTTTTCAGTAGTGGCAGCAGCGGCTGGTTGGGCATCAGCGGCGGCTTTCGGAGCGTCGGTTTTTTTATCTGCTTTCGGTGCATCGGAACCCTGTGGTTGACTGAGCGATGTAAGGAGCCCGCTGATATCAGTACCTTCTTTGCCGATGATGGCAATTACGTCGTTCACTTTTGCGGCTTCACCGGCGGGTACACCAATGTGCAGCAGTGTTCCGTCTGTATAACCTACCACTTCCATGGTGGCCTTGTCGGTTTCCACATCGGCCAGGTTATCATCGCTTTTTACTTTATCTCCCACATTTTTATTCCACTGCACTATTTTTCCTTCCGTCATCGTATCACTCAGTAATGGCATCCTGATAACGGTCACGCCCAGTTCTTCGGGGGTAACTGCGGGGGCAGAAGTTGTGGCAGCGGGGGCAGGCTCAGCCTCAGCCGCCGGTGCTTCTTTGGCAGCCTCGGGTTTGCTGCTTTCCGCGGTGGTGCTTCCAGACAAGAGCGCTGAAAAGTCTTCTCCTTCTTTTCCTATTACCGCTATAACATCGTCTACTTTCGCACTTTTTCCTTTATCAATACCAATATGCAAAAGAGTGCCTTCATTGTAGCTTTCAAACTCCATGGTAGCCTTATCCGTTTCTATCTCAGCCAGCAAGTCTCCCGGCTTTACCTTATCTCCTACTTTTTTGTGCCATTCTGCTATCACGCCCTCCGTCATGGTATCGCTCATTCTCGGCATTCTAATAACTTCAGCCATTATTATATACTATTTAAGTTTAAGATGAGTTTGGAAGGTCGAAATTAATGTAAAAAGCGCAAATGCCAGCAGGGGGCTGTTAAAAACACCATCGCGCTTTAATAGTCGAGTTCCATTTTCAGCCGATCCCTCAGCTCCCTGATGAGGGGGTATTCTTCCGACAGTTTCATATAGAGCTGCCGACTGCTGAGGGTGGGTTCTCCGGTATCTTGCGGACGTTCGGATTCCTCCACCCGGAGTACATAACCCAGGGTTCTGTTATTGAAAAAAAGCTGCAGATGGTCTACCAGAGCGGCTCTCTCCTGTTCAATGAATTTCATCTGTATGTTATTGTCCACCACTATTTCAAAGGTCTTTTCATCGAAAATACGGAGTTTGGCCAGTTTGAAATTGGTTACGGCCGAGTGGTTTTTCTGCTCATTCAGTTTGTCAATATATCGGTTCCAGCTTTGTTGCAAAGGTTCATCGGCCAGAGGCAACGGTGTATTTTCCGTCTGTTGTTTTTCTCTGGCTACCTGCTCCCGGATGCTTCGCAGCGCGCCCAGGGTTACTGCGGGTTGTTTGGTTTCGGGCCGGGGCTTGTCTGCTGGCTTATGAGCAGCAGGCGGGGGCGGAGTGGCGTTGTATGGCATGGTTGCTTCAGCGGCCATGGAAGCACTGGGAACCGCCGTTTCTACGCCTGGCATTTCAGATGCTGCTGTTTGTTTTTTCTTAGATACGGCTATGGGCTGTAGTTGCCGGAATGCTACCGGTTTTGTATCAGCTAGTTTTTTTTTTGAAACGCCATTATCGCCGCTTGCAAGGATTACCGCCTGGTCGAGGTAGGCGAGTTTTATCAGTACCAGTTCTACATGCAGTTTTTTGTTTCGTGCCCCTTTATAGCTGATTTCAGCATCGTTGAGTATGTTCAGCGCGCTGATCATCCACGAAGGGCTCAGTTTGGCTGCGGTGGCAATATAGCGTTCTTTAAAGCTTTCCACCACTTCCAGCAACCCGGCTACCTTGGGGTCTCTGCATACCAGCAGGTTTCGGATGAATTCTGCCAGTCCGTTCAGTACCATATCGCCTTCAAAGCCTTTTCGGTTAATGTCGTCGTAGAGCATAAGCGCTTCTCCCACATCCTGATCAAGCATGGCGTCGATGAGCTTGAAATAGTAGTCGGCGTCCAGTATATTCAGGTGCTCAAGCGTATTGGTATAGGTGAGTTCGCTGTTGGTGAAACTCACGATTTTGTCCAGAATACTGAGCGCATCGCGCATGCAGCCCTCGCTTTTTTGCGCTATAATCTGCAGGGCTGCTTTTTCTGCCCTGATGTTTTCTTTACCGGTTATTTCCTGCAGGTGTTCTACGGTGTCTTGGGTGTTGATTCTTTTAAAGTCGAATATCTGGCAACGGGAGAGAATAGTAGGAAGAATTTTATGCTTTTCGGTGGTGGCCAGTATAAAAATGGCGTAGGAGGGGGGTTCTTCCAGTGTTTTCAGAAAGGCATTGAAAGCCTGGGCAGTGAGCATGTGTACCTCATCTATGATATACACTTTGTATTTTCCTGCCTGTGGCGCAAACCGTACCTGCTCGGTGAGGGTTCTGATATCATCCACCGAATTGTTGCTGGCAGCATCCAGTTCGTGTATGTTCAGGGAAGTGCCGGCGTTGAAGGTTCGGCAGGAAGTGCAGGCATCGCATGCCTCACCGTCGGCGGTAAGGTTTTCGCAGTTGATGGTTTTTGCTAAAATCCTGGCACAGGTGGTTTTACCCACACCCCTGGGACCGCAAAACAAAAATGCATGCGCCAGTTGCTGGCTGTTGATAGCATTTTTGAGTGTAGTGGTAATATGCGATTGCCCAACAACGGTATTGAAAGTCTGGGGACGGTATTTTCTTGCCGAAACTATAAAATTTTCCATGCCGCTTCCGCTTTGTGCAAATGTACAATTTTAGCGGTTAGGGTATAGCGCCGTGGATGGAATGTTAGCAAGATGGTCATTCCTACTTCAGCGACTTTAAAAACTGCAAACTTTTGGGTACCTGATCCATTGAACGTGAAGACTCGTCTTCTATAAAGTAATGTTTTACCCCTGCTTTTTTGGCTGCTTTCATAACGGCGGCTATACCCACATCGCCGGAGCCCAACACCACGTTGGATTCTACATCTACCTGCCCCAACTGGTTGCCTTGGGTGCCGTGTTTCCTGTCTTTCAGGTGCATCAGCGGAAAACGGCCAGGGTATTTTTTCAGCAGTGCCACGGGATCCTGCCCCGGGTGTTTCACCCAAAATACATCCATCTCAAAATTTACGTATTTCGGATCGGTTTGGGTGGCTATGTAATCGAACAATGTTCCCTGCTCGTATGGTGTGAATTCGTACCCATGGGGATGATAACAAAAGGAAATGCCATTTTCTTTCAATAGTTTACCGGCTTCGTTAAAAACAGCCACTGCTTTTTTGGCATCTTCTATGCTGAATGGCGACTGGTGCGGCACCCAGTATACCACTACGTATTTGGCGCCAAATGTTTTAGCCTGTTCTACCGCTGCCTGAGGGTTTTCAGACAATTGGTTGAAATCCGCACCTACGGCTATCATTTGCATGTTGTGTTTTTTCAGCAGGGCTTTGTAATCATCCACAGACAGCCCATACGTGTCACCACCTTCCAGTTGCCGGATGCCCATCCGGCTGATTTTCTCGAATGTGCCCGCTACGTCTTTCGGTATCTGGTTCCGGAATGAATAGAGCTGCACGCCTATTTCCTGCGCCATGCCTGTAGCGCAGGTAATGAGGAATAATGTAGTTAACCATATTTTTTTGCAAGCAATCATGTTGTAATTATTAGGCTGTAAAATTAGTCATTACCGGTCAAAAATCAGGATGTGTTTAAATGAGATGGAATCGTTTGCGTTTTTTGGATTAATTTAAGCCCCGTTTCACAAAAAATAAATATATGCAAAACGATACTCCGGAAAGCAGATTGCAGGCGCTCGGATGGGTACTGCCGCCGGCTCCCAAACCTATGGGGGTGTATAAGCCTGCTCTTATTGTAGACAATCATTTGTACCTCTCAGGTCACGGGCCTGTGCAAAACGATCAGGCTCTCATGAAGGGCAGAATAGGAGAGGATATAGACCAGGAACAGGGAAAACTTGCTGCGCGTCAGGTTGGGCTCACGATGCTGGCTACTATACGTGCTCATATTGGCAGCCTCGATAATATTAAGCGCGTAATAAAGGTGCTGGGCATGGTAAATTCTACGCCCGATTTTGAAAACCATCCCTATGTGATCAATGGCTGCAGCGAACTGTTTGCACAGCTATGGGGCGATGATAACGGAGTGGGCGTACGCAGCGCTGTGGGTTTCGGATCGCTGCCGGGTAATATTCCCGTAGAGATAGAGGCGTTGTTTGAACTGGCTTAAAAAATAATAATCACCGATGTATAAAAAGAATCCAGCCGGCGAATGGTATAGCTTGTCCAATATCGATACCATCGACAGTCCGGCGCTGGTACTATATAAAGAAAGAATAGAGAAAAACATAGCGTTGGTAAAAGAAATGGCGGGCGATGTACAGAAATTGCGGCCGCATGTTAAAACCAACAAAATAAGGGAAGTATCCGATCTGTTGCTGAAAGCGGGGATATCCAAATTCAAGTGTGCTACTATTGCCGAAGCCGAAATGCTGGCGATGTTGCAAGCGCCGGATGTGTTACTGGCTTATCAACCCGCTGGGCCAAAGCTGCGGCGATTCATCAGCCTGATGAAATCGTACCCGGCTACACAGTTTGCCTGTCTTGCAGACAATATAGCATCGGCCGAGACGATGGCCGCCGAGGCGGAAAAAAACGGGCTGGTCATACGCTTGTTTATCGACCTGAACATTGGCATGAACCGCACAGGTATTGTTCCGGAGAAAGCTGGTGAACTCGCCTCGTTTATTCATCAACGTAACGGAATGGTGCTGGCAGGGCTGCATGGTTATGATGGACATATACGGGCGGTGGATCCGGTGGTTCGCCGGCAGGAGGCTGATGCAGGTTATGCACCTGTTGCGGCGCTCAACACTTTTATTCAGGAGGAACTGGGTGTTGTACCGGTTGTGGTGATGGGGGGCACGCCTACTTTTCCCATGCACCTGCAGCGTCACGACGTGGAGTGTAGCCCCGGTACGTTTGTTTTCAACGACTGGGGGTATAAACATGCCCTGCCCGATCAGCCGTTTGATTATGCAGCATTGGTTATTACCCGTGTGATTTCTATCATTGATGCGCATACGATCTGCACCGATCTGGGGCATAAATCCATAGCGCCGGAAAATCCATTGGAACAGAGGGTTCGTTTTTTAAATGCTCCTGAAGTGGTTTTTCACGGACAGAGTGAAGAACACCTAGTATTGAAGGTGGACGATGCCAGCGCTTTTTCTATTGGTGATGTGCTGTATGGTGTGCCTGTACATATATGCCCTACCGTTGCTCTCTACGACAGGGCATGGGTAACAGAAGATAACACCATCACGCAAAGCTGGGAAGTAATAGCCCGCAACCGGATGATAAATATTTGACAGGCTGCATTGAGATGTACCCAAAAAAATAGTCCCGATGCCTTTTTGTTTTGCTGGCACCGGGACTTATTGTTTAGTTTGTTTTGTTAGAAAACGTGGTCGGTTTAGAAAATATTGTATGCAAAGCTGGCGTAATACAGTCCGCCAATAGCAGGATTGGCGTAAGCATTGATATAGTACTGATTCAAAAGGTTGGTGGCGCCGATTTTGAACAAAGATTTGATTTGTGGTAACCTATAGCCCACCATCGCATCAAGGGTAAAGAAAGCGGGTACAGTACCGGTTGCAAACTCCGCCTCCCATAGAAATTCGTCCTGCCAACGGCCGGTTACATTGAATACCAGTCTTTTTTTACTGCCAAACCCTGCATGTCCGATACCGGCATTGATCCTGTGCGCGGGTGTATTGAACTGTGCACTGAAGTTGGCCGGCAGGTTTCCGAGTTCGTCGTGGTAGTAATTGGCGAAAATGTTTATACCGGAACCGATGCGGTAGTCGAGCCCCAGTCCGTAGCCCGATGTTCTCACTTTGGTCGGTGTGATCTTTACACCCCCACTTCCGTCCGCTTCCATGGAGGCTGCGTTTTCTACTATGGCAAATATCTGGTTGGCGGTCGGGGAAATCGGTTTGGCTACCAGCGGACGGGCGAGAAAGTTTTCATACTGCCCGGTATAGTAGTATACATCTACCATCAGTTTGTTAGCGATCAGCCCCTTGTAGCCCACTTCGTAAGATACCACCGATTCAGGTTTCAGCTCCCTGTATTGATAGGTGCCTATCACCTGCGCATTGTTGTCCAGCCGGTATGCCGGCTGGGCGCTGAGGTGGGGGCCGGGTCTGCCGCCTGCCAGTTGAGCATCCAGTATCCAGGGCAAACCACCTACCAGGAACTGGCCTCCGCCGATTTCCAGATTGATGTATTGCTGCTGTGTAGTAGGGAATCGGTATGCCGTCTGGTAGCTGAGTCGTACATTGTGATCGCGGGCCAGTTTCACGAGAGCGGTTGCCCTGGGAGTAAAGCGTCCTTTAAAGTTGTCGTTCTTGTCGTAGCGGCCCGATACACTCAGCGTGAGCCGATCCTGAAACAGTCGTTTGGTCAGTTGTCCGTAGGCCCCGTATTCATTTATTTTAATGGGTCCATCGTAATCGATGAACAGCGTTCCCTGCGAGTTGAGTACGTACTGTCGCCAGGTAGCGCCTACCATCAGTTCTACAAAAGGGATGAGGTCTCTGAAGTTGTATTGCGCTTCCGTCATCCACAAATCGCTTTTATCGAGGAATAGGCCACCGGCAGGTATTGGAGTAGACCGTACCTGGTCGAACAATCGTTTGAACTGGTCGGTTCCCGGTTGGGGGCGGTTACGGTCGGCGAAAGCCCGCGCAGCAGCATGGGCGGCATTTTCTTCCGCGCCGGTCAGCCGGGCTTGTGAGTAGGCTGCTACATATTCCGGAAACCAGGCTGTGCTGGACTGCCAGGCCTCGTTCATACGACGCGTGGTGATGGTGGCGTTGTAGGCCTGCCCGGCGTTTTCCTGGGTGGTATACCCCCTTACAAACCAGTTGCGGCTGCGAATCTCCGCTTTGTACTGGCCTACTTTTGCATTGCGCAGCGAATACCGGTCACTGCCGGTGTATACCGTATTACCTGTACCGAAATAAGCAGTTAAGGATGCTTCTATATCCGGGGTGATTTTGTAATGGAGGCTGCCGTGCAGCTTGAAATTAACGGTGTTGGGGTTAATTACCTGGCTTTCATGGTAGCCGGTTCTGGATACACTTTGCTCCGGGATTGCGCCGTTTCGCAATCCGAAATAGAAGGGTAGCATGTTTTGTACAGGGCCCTGTGCAGCGCCGGGTAGTGCGCCCACGAACATTCCTATCTGTTCAGGAGTGGCGTTCGCGGGAAGGGCTGCGTTCAGTGCTTGCACAATATCCACGCCGAAAGGCAGTAGTCCCTGACGGGTCTGTTCCTGCACCAGCATGGCCAGCGATTGCATGCTCAGGCCGTTGTCGCGCATGTTGGTTTCATCGCCATACACATTTATCCCATCGTAGTTAGGGTCGGTTGCCGCATTCCCGGGCAGTGGCATTCTTTGCCGCCTGTCGTAGTTTTGCGTACTGCCGGCTATCCAGTCTTTGGCCTGTATCAGTTGGAAACCCATTTTGTAGGCAAATTTATTGTTTACCGCCTGTGCCCATCTGGCAGACCAGTCGTTGTACCATCCCATCTCGCTTCGCTGGCTTTTATCCACATGGTTCACACCGGTTTTTACCTGAAAACTGAGGCCCTGGTATTTGAAGGGGTCTTTGCTGTTGATCAGCAGGGTGCCATTGATACCCCCCGGACCATACAACGCAGAAGAAGCGCCCGGCAGCAGTTCCATGTTGTCTACATCGAGTTCTGTTAAACCTATAAAGTTACCCAGTGAAAAATTAAGGCCGGGTGCCTGATTATCCATGCCGTCTACCAACTGATTCATGCGGGTATTGCCGGAAAAATTAAAGCCCCTCGTGCTGGGGGTTTTGAATGTGAGGGAGGATGTGGTAAGGTCTACACCTTTCAGTTGTCCGATCATATCGTAATAGCTGGAAGCGGGAGAAGATTGTATGGTAGATGAACTGATCCTTTCGATCGATACCGGCGACTCCATGACCCGGGTAGCGGTTCGTGTGGCGGCTACTACAATTTCTTCACCCAATATAGAAGAGGGCTCCAGCGATACCAGCACCGGATCTGTGGAACTAACCTCCACTTCGCGGGCAACGAAACCTACGGAGGAAATCACTAGGGTTATCGGAAAAGAACGGGAAACAGTCAATCGAAAATGGCCACGGGGATCTGTAAACGTACCTTCGGCGGTGCCTTTAAGCATCACCGATACCGCGCTGACCGTTTCGTTATTACTACTGTTGGTAACCGTTCCTGTAATGGTTTGCGTTTGTGCGAAAGCAAACGACATAAAAAGTGTTAGTGCAATGAAGCAAGCAATGTTTTTTTTCATAACAAGCGTTTGATGACAGATGAAACTGTATACAATTTAGCAATACTAACAGTATTACGGAAAAAAATGTTATGCCCCACGAGCCGCTTGTTGCCTTATTTGTGAGGAATGTAAGGAGTTATAAAACAACGCACGCCGATTGCCACGATACTATATCGGAAGAGCCATTGGCATCAGCGCTTGAAAAAAGAGGAAATCCCCCGTTGCAGGTACACCGACATCAGTTTAAAAAATCGTTCGGATACCCGCTGAACTGTTTCCTGAACTGTAGGATCGGTTAACCAGGGGTATAGGATACCACCTATAAATGGAATGTTTTTTATACTGTTGCCCACAAAACTGTTGAAAGCCATTTTCCCGTAATTGTCTTTCAACTCATCAGCACTCTCATTGAAGCGGCTTTCTAACTCCGCGGCCTGTTGCTTCAGCCGTTTGATGGCGGCGTCCAGCGTGGCCATATCGTATATTGTTGTTTCTGACATAACGATTGGTATGGGTTATTCTTCTTCGCTTTCGTCCAATACTTCTTTGATGATCAGCCTTGCGATGGGCTTTTGAAACAAGTTTTTCCGCATCACTATGCATATGATCAACAGCACGGCAAAAACACCTGCAGCGCAGGCAAAACCTGTTATATTGCTTTTCGTAAGCTCGGCGATCCACCATGCAAACATCATCCCGAGAAATAGCAGGATAAAGAACACCAGGAACAATATTACCATCAGCCATGTGAACAGGCCTGCTGTTTTGGAAAGAAACTTTACACCCTGCAGCCGAAGTAGCTCCAGCCGAACATCCAGGTATTCTCTGAGCAAAATCTTATTTTTCTGGAAAAAATCCGTAAGGTCCATTACAGCATGTATTAAGTGTAACTAAAATTACCACAAAATAGTTGAACCCGGCGGATTGTATTTTTAAAACTGTCGTCAGGGAATGTACCGGGAGATAGAAAATCAACGGTTGCCTGCTGTGTGGGAATTACCGCATACAATCGTAGCGTAAAAGAGTGCTGCCGCGAAATAACCGCTACAAAAACGAAAACCGTATATCTGCAATCAATTGGTGACGAGAGTGCCCACTTTTTCTCCCTTTACCACCTGAGTGAGTCCTCCGGGCTTATTCATGTCGAAAACAATGATGGGAAGTTTGTTTTCCATGCACAATGTAAAGGCGGTCATGTCCATCACCTGTAGGTTATTGTCAATGCATTCTTTAAAGGTAATGGTCTCGTATTTGGTAGCGGAGGGGTCTTTTTCCGGATCGGCAGTATAGATGCCATCTACCCTTGTGCCTTTTAATATTACGTCTGCTTTGATCTCAATGGCTCTCAAAGAACCAGCGGTATCGGTAGTAAAGTAGGGATTGCCGGTGCCTGCTCCGAAAATGACGATTCTTTTTTTCTCCAGGTGACGTATGGCTCTTCTTCGTATATATGGTTCTGCTATCTGCTCCATTTTAATAGCGCTTAGCAGGCGGGTAAACAATCCTTCTTTTTCCATAGATGCCTGTAATGCCATACCGTTGATAACGGTGGCCAGCATGCCCATATAATCACCGTGCGCACGCTCAATACCCGTTTCGGATTCGTTCATGCCCCGATAGATATTGCCACCACCTATTACAACTGCTACTTCCACTCCCAGCTCATGAAGGGCCTTCACTTCCCGGGCGTATAGCTTGAGTACGTCCGGATCCAGTCCGAAATTACTTTTGCCAATTAATGATTCGCCGGAAAGTTTCAGAAGAACGCGTTTATACTTAGTTGCCATGAGTTGTACTTTGCGCTGCGAAGATAGGGCATAAATACTATGCATGGGGGCATAAAAATAGGGTGCAATGAAAATATTAAACATATATCACTGCATAATGCGACCTTTATTAAAATTTTTTCTTTGCGTTTGACATTACATAAAAACCAGCGTTTAAAAAGCAGGAAAACCATTGAAAGCCTTTTTAAAAACGGGTTGGTGGTAAATGTGTTTCCCTATCGTGTGGTGTACCGCCTGGATGATTGGGAAGCAGAACAACCTTTTCTGCAGGCTGGTTTCAGTGTCAGTGCGCGAAAGTTTAAGAAAGCGGTAGAACGCAACCGGATTAAACGGCTAACAAGAGAAGCCTATCGGTTGGATAAAGCCCGGCTGGAGCAGGCCTTGCAAAAATCGAAAAAAAAAATGGCACTGTTTTTTATTTATACCGGTGCCGAACTTCCTGTATTTGCCTTGTGCTGTGATAAAATTTCTATTATTGTAAATAAACTAATACGTACGGTTGGTGAAAAGAATACTCCGGATAATTAGTCTCCCCTTTATAGGGCTGATTCGTCTCTACCAAATCATTTTATCGCCTGTGCTTGGCAGATCGTGCCGGTTTACGCCAACCTGTTCGCAATATGGAATAGAGGCTTTGAAAAAGCATGGCTTATTCAAGGGGATCTGGCTGACGGCGAAACGCATTGCACGTTGCCATCCCTGGGGGGGACATGGGTATGATCCGGTTCCGTAGGGGAGCATGTAAGACCGCAAGATAGTAAGATAGTAAGACCGCAAGATAGTAAGATAGTAAGATGGTAAGATGGTAAGAGGGGGGATAGGGCGATTTGGGGGTTCTGTTTGTTTGCCATTGATCATTAGCTATTAACCACTATTTTTGCGCCGAACCAAATAAATGATACCATTATGAGCAAGGGACCTGTTTCGCAATATATTGAGCATCATTATCGTCATTTCAACGCTGCAGCTTTGATAGATGCTGCTAAAGGATATGAAACCCATTTGTTGGAAGGTGGTAAGATGATGATTACGTTGGCCGGTGCGATGAGTACTGCGGAGCTGGGACTGTCTCTTGCCGAAATGATACGGCAGGATAAAGTGCATATCATCAGTTGTACGGGTGCGAACCTGGAAGAAGATATTATGAATCTGGTGGCGCATTCTCATTATAAGCGGGTGCCTAACTACCGCGATCTGAGCCCGCAGGATGAATGGGAACTACTCGAAAATCACTATAACCGTGTAACGGATACCTGCATCCCCGAGGAAGAAGCTTTTCGCAGAATTCAACAGCATATCGCTAAAATATGGAAAGACGCGGATGCAGCAGGCGAGCGTTATTTTCCCCACGAATTCATGTATAAATTATTGCAGAGCGGGGTGTTGGAAGAACATTATGAGATTGACCCCAAAAACAGCTGGATGCTGGCCGCCGCAGAAAAGAACCTTCCCATCGTAGTACCGGGTTGGGAAGACAGCACCATGGGGAATATTTTTTCTTCGTACGTGATTAAAAACGAGCTCAAAGCCACTACTGTGAAGGGCGGAATAGAATATATGGTATGGCTGGCAGACTGGTATCGCAAAAACAGTGCGGGAAAAGGCGTTGGTTTTTTCCAGATCGGCGGCGGTATAGCGGGCGATTTTCCTATTTGCGTGGTGCCGATGATGTACCAGGATCTGGAATGGCAGGATGTTCCGTTCTGGAGTTACTTCTGCCAGATCAGCGATTCCACTACTTCTTATGGTTCGTACTCCGGAGCGGTGCCCAACGAAAAAATAACCTGGGGCAAACTGGATATCAATACCCCGAAATTCATTGTTGAAAGCGATGCCACCATCGTTGCGCCACTGGTATTTGCCTGGGTGCTGGGCTGGTAGGGTTTGCAGGCTTCATATCAAATGAATGGTTGGTAAAGCCTGGCACAATAGGCGCGCGCTGCGTAGGAGGCCGCGTGAGGCAGCTGTTGTTGGTATTTGTGAACCGGGCTGCGTAGTCTGCCCCACCAACAACGGCTTTCTTTTGTGTAAAAGAACATCATCTGTGTTGGAATGGTTGGTGAAGCCTGGTATACTACCAAAGGAATAAGGTATTACTTAAAATCTCTGAGGTCAATCTTCTCTTTACAGAAGCTGTATTCATTTTCATCATTACTGCTTACTATAATAAGCCTGTCGCTACCATATTCGGCTATTAATCGTTGATAGAGCTTAATGCCTTCTGCGTCGAGGTTGGTGCAGGGCTCGTCCAGCAACAATAAGGCGGCTTCCGAAAACAGGGCCTGTGCCAGTTTCACCCTTTGCTTCATACCGCTGCTGAAAAAACGTATCTGTTTATCTGCGGCTGTTTCCAGTCCTACTGCTGCCATTGCAGCGCGAATGTCGCAGCCTTTTTTGAGGGGTTTGAACCGGTGGTGAAATTGCAGAAATTCCCGGAGAGTCATTTCTTCTATCAGCTCCAGATAAGGCGCAGCAATGGCTGTCTGTTTATATACCTGATCGGGGGGAAGGATGGCTTGTTCCAGCTGGTATTGCAGTTTTCCTTCGCTGGCTGATATAGCTCCGCCAATTACCTGGAGTAAGGTTGATTTGCCGGACCCGTTCGGGCCTACAATAGCGTATTGGTTACCAGTAGTGAATGTATAGCTGATGTGACGGAATATCCATTCCCTGTTGAAGCGTTTGCCGGTATTAGTCAGCGATATCGTCATCCACGCTGTTTTTCGTATAGCGTTTAATGATGCCTCTGCCGCTCTCGCGTATGAAGGTTACGATTTCATCCCGCTCGTCTGAGGCTGGAAACTCTTCTTCCAGGTATTCCAGCGCCTGCGATGTATTGAGTCCCCGGTTATAAATGGTTCTGTATATATCAAGTATGTGATTGATCTTATCGACGGTAAACCCTCTTCGCTTAAGACCGATCGAATTTACGCCGGCATAGCTCAGCGGTTGACGGGCAGCTTTTATAAAGGGTGGAACATCTTTGCCTACCAGCGATCCGCCGCCAATATATGCATGTGCACCTATTTTCACAAATTGGTGAACGGCACACATACCGCCGATGATGGCCCAGTCGCCCATAACCACATGCCCTGCCATTTGTGTATTATTGGTTACGATGCAGTGATTGCCGATGGCGCAGTCGTGCGCAATATGGCTGTACGCCTGTATCAAACAGTCGTTGCCGACTGTTGTTCTTCCGCGTTCGTTGGTGCCCCGGTTGATGGTGACAAATTCTCTGATGGTAGTATTATCGCCGATAATGGCCAGAGAATCCTCTCCATTGAATTTCAGATCCTGCGGAATAGCAGAAATCACAGCACCGGGGAATATGCGGCAGTTTTTTCCAATGCGGGCGCCCTCCATTATGGTGACGCTGCTACCGATCCAGGTGCCCTCGCCGATCTCCACATTGTGGTGGATCACGGTAAAGGGATCCACCTTTACATTGGTTGCAACTTTTGCATTCGGGTGAATATACGTATGTGGATGAATCATTAATTGCTGAGTTATAATTGAGGGCCGCCTGTAAGTCCCTGTTTGTGAATCCTTTGGCAAACCTGCATACAAAAAACGTCAGGCGTGCCACCTGACAGGCGCAAAAATAAGGAAAAGATAATATTCTGCATCTATCTTATCGCTTAACCAGTTGTGCCATAAGCGTGGCTTCCGTTGCAATTTTATTACCTACATATACTGTTCCCCGCATTTCGCACATTCCTCTCCGTATGGGAGCCATCATTTCCATTTTAAGTATCATGGTATCTCCGGGAAGTACTTTCTGGCGAAAACGGGCATCATCCATTTTTACAAAATAGGTATCGTAGTCGCCGGGCGGAAGGGAATTGATGGCCAGTATACCGCCGGTTTGTGCCAGGGCCTCAATCTGTAGAACGGCAGGCATTACAGGGTTTCCGGGGAAATGTCCTACAAAAAAGGGTTCGTTGAACGTCACATTTTTAATGCCAACGATTTTTGTGTCTGTTAACTCAATGATTTTGTCGACCAGCAAAAACGGATATCGGTGCGGCAGGGTTTTTTCAATTTCCTGGGTATTGTATATTGGCGCCTGGTTGGGATCGTACACGGGCGCATCCAGCGTTTGCTTGTTCTTTTTTATATACTGTTTGATCTTTTTAGCGAAGCTGATGTTGGAAGCGTGACCGGGGCGGTTGGCTATAATATGCGCTTTTACCGGTACGCCTATCAGGGCCAGGTCTCCTACTATATCCAACAGTTTGTGGCGGGCGGGTTCGTTGGGAAAGCGCAATTCCAGGTTGTTCAGGTAACCACCGCTTTTCACCTCTATTTTATTTCTTCCGAAGGCTTTGGCAAGCCGGTCCATTTCGGGTTCGGTTACCGGTTTGTCTACCACCACGATAGCATTGTTGATATCGCCACCTTTGATCAGGTTGTTGTCCAGCAGCATTTCCAGTTCATGCAGAAAGCAGAAGGTGCGGCATGGGGCAATTTCCGATTTAAAATCCCGCATATGCTTCAGCCCGGCATGCTGCGTACCCAGCACGGGACTGTTGAAATCGATGAGGGTTGTTATTTTGTAATCGATGGAAGGTACGGCTACCATCTCTACGCGCTTTTCTTCGTCGTAAAAAGAGATATTGGTATCGATGGAATACCATATTTTATTGGCGGATTGCTCTAATACACCTGCTTCTTCAATTATTTCCACGAAAGGGGTCGAACTGCCATCGATAATGGGTATTTCAGGGCCATTGATTTCTATCAGGCAATTGTCTACACCCATGCCTACCAATGCAGCCAGTACATGCTCTACGGTGCTGATTTTTGCGCCATTATCTTCCAGTGTGGTTCCCCTGGAAGTATCGCTCACGAGGTCGCAATCTGCTTTTATCACAGGCTGACCGGGGAGATCTACTCTTTGAAATTGTATACCAAACCCCGGATTGGCAGGGTTGAGTGTCATATCAACTTTAATACCCGTATGTAACCCGGTTCCGGATATGGCTACTGCAGATTTGAGAGTATGTTGTTTGTCCGCATTAAAATTCGCATCCATCTTTGTGTATTAAGGCGCAAATATAAGGAATCTGTAATAGCATGGCTTCGCAGTTTGAAGTGGTAAGCCGCGGTTTGTATCCGTTTTTGTTAAATAATTCAAAATAGACGTATCAAGTTGTATATATTTACTGCTGAACTGCATTTTTGAAGTGTAAATCAGACGAATATGTTAAGAAGAAAGTTCCTTCAGTCTACTGCCATGCTGGTGCCTGCTACTGGTTTGTTTTCTATTGCCCGCGCTACCGGTTTTCCCAAAGCTGCGCCGCTCCGCATCGGTATTGCCGGCTATACCTTTGTGCATTACAGCCTCGATGACAGTATTGCTATTATGAAAAGACTGGGTATAGGCTACCTGTCTGTAAAAGATTTTCATTTGCCGCTGGACAGTACGGCCGAACAAATAAAGGAGGTATTGGATCAATACCGCGCAGCCGGCATTGATGTATATACGGTTGGCGTAATTTACATGAAAACGGAGGCGGAAGTAGACCGGGCTTTTGAATACGCCCGAAAAGTAGGGGTAAATATGATAGTGGGTGTGCCTACTTACGATTTGCTTACTTATACCGAAAAAAAAGTGAAAGCTTTTGATATAAAAATGGCCATCCATAACCACGGGCCGGAAGACAAGCTATACCCGGCACCGGATGATATTTACAATCGCATCAGCAAAATGGACAGGCGTATGGGTATATGTCTTGACATTGGTCATGCCCTGCGTGCCGGCAGCAACCTGGTTAAAGCTGTTCAGGATTATGCACCGAGGATTTTTGACCTTCATATTAAAGATGTAACCGTTGCTGCCGCAGATGGTAAGTCGGTTGAAGTAGGGCGGGGCGCCATCGATTTTCAGCCTTTCGTTCGCGCCTTACGCGCCATTAACTACAATGGTGTTTGCAGCATGGAATTTGAAAAGGATATGAAAGACCTTGTTCCCGGGCTGGCGGAGTCCGTCGGTTACTTCCGGGGGGTAATGTCCTGTTAACCGGCAGACAGTTTATTGATCAGGTCAATATACTCCTGCATGGCCTCTTCGCGGGATTTTCCCTTGAGCGCCGCCCATGCTTCGTGCTTTGCTTTGGCTACAAAATCAAACGGGTTGGATGGACCGGTAGCCGCATTGTCTCCTTCTGTGGATTGTTTAAACAGGGAGTACAATTGCAGTAAGGTTTCGTTGCTGGGCTTTTCCATTATTTTTCTGCTCTCTGCTACAGCTTTCTCAAATTGCTCCTTGAGGTCCATGTATAGGTATGTTTATCAGTGACTGTGTAATAATGTAATAACTGTAAAGGTAAATCTATTCCTTATGGCAAAGTGTTTTATTTGCCGTTGGTGTTTACATGGTTGGCGGGAAGTGCCACGATTGATTTTCGGGCGTTGTGTAGTTGCGGTTAGCGGCCGTCTCCATCCAGCAGGTTGCCCAATCCTCCCAAAATACTTCCTTCTTCTTTTCGGTTAACGGTTCCGTACGAGAGTATACGGCTGGCAAGCCGGCTTACCGGGAGTGTTTGTATCCACACTTTACCGGGGCCGCGCAACGTGGCGAAAAATAATCCCTCTCCTCCGAAAATGGTATTGCGTATACCTCCCACAAACTGAATATCATAATGGATGTCTTTTGTATAGCCTACCAGGCATCCTGTGTCGATGCGCAGGAGTTCGCCGGCAGCCAGTTCGCGCTCAAATACATGACCACCGGCGTGTACGAAAGCCATACCGTCACCTTCCAGCTTCTGCATAATGAATCCTTCTCCGCCAAACAAGCCGGTTCCGAGTTTGCGCTGAAACTCAATGCCGATGCTTACGCCCCTGGCAGCACAGAGGAATGCATCTTTCTGACAAATCACTTTGCCCCCCAGTTCATAAAGGTCCAACGGGATAATTTTACCGGGGTAAGGCGACGCGAATGCTACTCTTTTTTTGCCATGCCCCACGTTGGTAAATGCCGTCATGAACAAACCTTCTCCGGTGATGAGACGTTTGCCGGCACTCAGCAGTTTTTTCATAATGCCGCCGCTGCTTTTTTGTGTGCCGTCTCCGAATATCGTCTGCATCTGAATGCCCTCGTCCATCATCATAAAGGCACCGCTTTCAGCCATCGCCGTTTCCCCCGGATCCAGCTCAATATCCACATATTGCATTTCCTCACCGTATATTCTATAGTCGATTTCGTGCGCTGTTTGCATAACTGCTGTTTTTTGTAAAAATAAAGGGGAAAAATGTGAAAAAAGCGGAAAATATGATAACCGGTTTACAGCACCCAATAAGCCATCCACTGGCATAAAAATCCGAGAAAAAATCCCCAGGTTATTTCTGCGGCATTATGGTCAGATACCAGCAGCCGGGCAGTACAGGTGATGCCTGCTGCCAGCACCGACAGCATCAGCGGCAGGTGCACTATATAAGGAGAAGTATATAGCAATACCACAAAAATGCCGATGGCGCCTCCTGCTCCCACCGCATGCATGCTTACCTTACAGTAAATATTTGCCAGGAAGGCGGCAATCACGGATAGAAATAAACCCAGGCTCCATTGCGTCATGATGCCCGGGATGCCTTCTTTGTTCCGGAATACATAAAATGTCCAAAAGAAAAAGATCATGGTAATGGCGTACAGGATGATCCTTTCCTGACGGGTCTGGAAGATGAGGGATTGTATAAATCCAAGGGCTTTGCACAGCACTACAGACAACAGCGGGAAGAATACGGCGTTGACGATAAAGATCAAAAACGTCTGCACCTTTCCCTGATGGCTTACACCGGTGAAATAGTCGGGATGGAGAAAAATAAAATAACCGGTAACGTACACACCGAGCAGCAACGGGTGAAACAGAACGGAAGCTACATTACCCAAAAAAAGAGACAGGCCCGTGGTCTGTCTGTCCGGAGAAGCCGAGACCATATTCTTCATTATATCTGTTTTCTGAGCCGTGCTACGGGAATATTCAATTGTTCGCGGTACTTGGCAACGGTTCTTCTTGCAATATTATAACCTTTTTGTTGCAACAACTCGGTCAGTCGTTCATCGCTGAGCGGTTTTTTCTTGCTTTCTCCCTCTACCATATCGCTCAGGATTTTCTTTACTTCTCTTGTAGATACCTCCTCACCGCTTTCGGTGCTCAGCGATTCACTAAAGAAAAACTTCAACCGGTAGGTGCCGAACTCCGTTTGCACGAACTTGCTGTTGGCCACCCGGCTTACCGTGGAGATGTCGAGATGGGTGATTTCGGCAATGTCCTTCAATATCATTGGCTTCAGGGTGGTTTCATCGCCGGTGAAAAAAAACTCCCGCTGGTAGTCCATAATGGCGTGCATGGTGGTGTACAGCGTGTTTTGCCGTTGCTTTATGGCGTCGATAAACCACTTGGCCGCATCTATTTTTTGTTTGATGAACAGCACGGCTTCTTTCTGGCGTTTATCCTTCTTGCTGCCTTTTTCGTAATCACGCAGCATATCGCGATAGCCTTCGCTTACCCGCAGATCAGGTGCGTTTTTAGAGTTGAGTGTCAGCTCCAGCACATTGTTGTTATTATAAATAAAGAAATCGGGAATAATATAGCTTTCTGCTTTGTTCAATTCACCGATGTTACCGCCGGGTTTAGGATTCAGCCTGATGATCTGGTTGATGGCTGTCTTGAGGTCTTCGTCTGTAAGGTCCAGCCCCTTCTGTATTTTTTCGTAGTGTTTTTTGGTGAATTCGTCGAAATATTTAGACAGTATCCGTATGGTGATATCTACATCCACCCCTTCTTCAGCCTTCCGGTACAATTGCAGCAGCAGGCATTCGCGCAGGTCGCGGGCGCAGATGCCGGGGGGGTCGAATTTCTGGATTTGTTTTACCAGCGCTTCGATTTCTTCTTCTGTAGCCGAAATGTTTTGCCGGAACGCCAGGTCGTCTACAATAGCGGTAAAATCCCGTCGCAGATAACCATCATCGTCTATACTGCCAATGATATGCTCTGCCAGCTTTTTTTCTCTTTCGCCCAGGGGAAGCATATTCAGTTGCTCCTGCAGCATTTCATAAAAACTTTCCTCTACTTTGAAAGGCTGCGTTTTATTTTCATCCTTGTCCGGGTAATTTTCGTCCTTCAACCGATAGTCGGCAATTTCATCATCATTGTCAATATAGTCGGAGATGTTGAGGTTGTCGTATTCTTCATCTTCACTATTCGAGTCATACTCCTCTTCTTCATCAGCGCTGAACTCGTCTGCTGTATTCTCCTGCTCCTCGTACTCGTCGGATGTTTCGAGCGCAGGGTTTTCCTCCATTTCCTCTTTAATGCGTTCTTCAAGGTTGGCAGTAGGCACCTGTAGCAGCTTCATTAACTGAATCTGCTGAGGCGATAGCTTCTGTAATAATTTTTGTTGTAAACTCTGCGAAAGAGCCATGAATTGGTTATGTTATATAAAATTTATATATAATATATATTTACTTATCAAAAATCAGGCCGTAAATGTATAAATAAACTCTTTAAAGAAAATTGTCTTTCATCGAAATAGGGATATGTTAACATTTTATTAGAACATTATATGTTGTATTTGATTGAAAATCAATTCATTTAAATTATTTCGTTGCACTTTTTTTTATATTATCCCTGTGACCGGGTTAAAAAGGCAGGAATAAAGCTTTTTTAACAGCTCCTGTAGCTTGTTTACCTTTTGCATGGCTTTTTTTAACTAACTTTCACTTCTTAATACCAATTACTGATTTTAAAAGAAAAGATAAGTTAGAATGAAAAAATTATTTTGTGCTGCGGTAGTCGGAGGCATGTTACTGATGGCGGGTACCGCTTTAGGAAATGAAAATAAGAAGGGAAACCCATCAGATCAGTTTGTAAATAATGCACTGGAGGGTCGTTGGAATATTACGATCGACCTGGATGGAAAGCCAGAGCCTTCGTGGCTGGAGATAACCCATTCCGGTACCCGTACGTATGTGGGGCGCTTTGTAGCCACTACCGGCAGTGCCCGTCCTGTATCTAAAATAAATGTTGCAGGCAATACCTTTAGTTTCTCTATTCCCCCGCAATGGGAAGACGGCGATGGTGATTTTTTGATTGAAGGGGAGTTGAAAGGCGAGGCCATAGAAGGCACCATTCTTACCAGCGAAGGAAAAAAATATAATTGGAAGGGCAAACGTGCGCCCTCCCTGTTGGGCACACATACACCTGCCTGGGGTAAACCCATCCGGCTTTTCAATGGAAAAGACCTGACAGGCTGGAAAGCAATGGGCCCGGAAAACCAGTGGGTAGCTGAAAACGGTGTGTTGAAAAGCCCACAATCCGGTGCCAACCTGGTAACAGAACAAAAGTTCGGCGATTTCAAACTGCATATAGAATTTCGCTACCAGAAAGGAAGCAACAGCGGTATATACCTGCGTGGCCGCCACGAAGTGCAGATTCAGGACGATCAGGGAAAAGAACCTTCCAATATTCTTTTCGGCGGGGTATATGGTTTTCTAACCCCCAGCGAAATGGTGGCGAAAGCGCCCGGCGAATGGCAGACGTACGACATTACCCTGGTGGGAAGAAAGGTGAGCATTGTAGCCAACGGTAAAAAAATTATTTGCGATCAATTGATACCCGGTATTACCGGAGGTGCGCTGGATAGTAATGAAGGAGAGCCCGGGCCTATTTATCTGCAGGGCGATCACGGTCCGATCGAATTTCGCAATATTATCCTTACACCGGCACGATAGCGTCCACCGGAAGTTATGATACAAAGCAGCATGCTCATGCCGGATGGTATGAGCATGCTGCTTTCAGATGTAGGGCAAAAAAAATCCATTCCGAAGAATCGGAACGGATTACGTAGGTTTATGTTCCTAACCGTCCTAATGAAAACCGTTATGTAAGTTCTGTTGCAAACTACCTGGGTGTGCAAGGAATGGGAGGCCCGAATACGTCCACATGATAATATTACAAACTGAGCCTGTAACTGTGGTTTCGTATTAGGTACTGATTATATAAAGAGCGCCAGAACCATCTGACATCGTTTCCCGGGCCTCTTCCGCCAAACCTGTCCGACACACCTCTAATTGTAGTTTTTCAATGAACTCTTTCTAAAATATGGTAAAACTGCAGTTGTGTTTTCAGGTTATAATCTTGACCGGGATAAAAGTATTTCACAATCCTCTTTTGGCAAACCGGTAAATATCAACAGGCTGTGGATAAATATACCCTGAAATAATTGGCTGCTACAAAAGTTAAATCTTCGGCTATGCATACCTGTGTAATTATATCCTGTAGTTATTGTCTGCATGCAGATAGCGTCGATTGGCACTAACGTTTAAAAAAGAACGATGCGGTTGCTTTTTAAGAAGGAGATGCTCATCAGAACACTTCACATTTGTATTTTTTTTTGAAGACAGGCGTATTTTTACCCGTGGTTCAGTGAATTTACGGTGTTTTGTAGCAGACAGTTAAATAGGTATCTTACAAATGTTATTGCGGGGTTTGTGAGACCCTGTAATAAAACTGGCGAACCCGAAAAGTTTTTGCATTTTTGCAACAAGGGAATCAATAGCTAAAGAATGACCGATCGTATTTACCAATCTATTATTGCAAAGAAAAAGGCAGGGCAAAAATCTTTTGCAGTGCTTATTGATCCCGATAAGATAGATCGTGCCGGCATTGAAACGGTAGTCTCGCTCTCGCTGGATGCAAAAGTAGACTATCTGTTGGTGGGTGGCAGTCTGGTTATCAGCGATCATCTCGATGCTGTAGTAACCCGCATCAAAGAGTTGTGCAGTATTCCCGTTATCCTTTTTCCCGGAACTCCTTCGCAGGTGAGTCGTTATGCAGATGCATTGTTATACCTGTCGCTGATTTCCGGCAGAAATCCGGAGTTGCTCATCGGGCAGCATGTGATTTCGGCGCCGTTTGTAAAAAAAAGCGGGCTGGAGCTGATGCCTACCGGCTATATGATTATTGACGGCGGCGCCCCTACTACTGTTTCTTATATCAGCAATGCTACTCCCATACCATCCAACAAAAATGAGATCGCCATGTGTACGGCAATGGCGGGCGAAATGCTGGGGATGAAGCTCATTTATATGGATGCCGGTAGTGGTGCAGCGCGTCCTATCCCCGAAGCCATGATCGAGCAGGTGGCGCAATCTATCGAAATTCCACTGGTGGTAGGAGGGGGCATTACCACCCCCGAGAAGGCATACCTCAACTGCAAAGCAGGTGCAGATCTGATTGTGATTGGCAATGCTATAGAAAAAGATACCGGTTTGATCAGGGAAATGAGCGCAGCCATCCATAGCACGCCAGTGGGCGTCTGATACCCGTCGTTCGGCAAAATTTTAGTTAAAAAACCTGCATAATAGAAAAAAAGTATTTTCTTTGCATCGTTAAAAGCTTTAGTTCAAAGTTCATACCACTAAAATGCAAAAAAATCATACCACGTTATTAATAAAGGGCACCGGGGAAACGGGTACCTTGACGCGTGGGGTTTTTTCTGTTCCGCACGGAGCTGTTTTTTTCTGCCGCCCTACTCCTTTCAGGGTGCGACGTTGATACATTCATCCTTCTCGTAGTCCTTTTTCGAAAAAAGAAACTATGCCCGGAGCAAGTAACCGGGAAATCCGTCTTTTTTAACCGGTTTTAATTTATGGCGCCCAGAAAGCTGTAATAGAAAATGAAAATCCACGATCAATTTCAGGTATTGGTGGCAAACGAAGATCATTTCGGTTTTGCTCAGATTATTTGTGATGAAATGGCATCCTCAGCCAAGGCCAGGGGTACGGGTATAGCCAAGAGAAGCCCCGACTATATCCGGCAGAAAATGAAAGAGGGAAAGGCTGTCATCGCTTTCAGTAAAGAAGGTATCTGGGCCGGGTTTTGCTATATAGAAACCTGGAGCCACGGCCAGTACGTAGCCAATTCGGGCCTGATTGTAGCGCCGGCTTTCAGAAAAGGCGGACTGGCGAAAGCCATTAAGCAACGAATCTTCCGCCTGAGCAGGGAAATGTTTCCTGAAGCCAAAATATTCGGGCTTACCACCGGCCTGGCTGTGATGAAGATCAATTCAGAACTGGGGTATGAACCGGTGACCTATTCCGAACTCACCCAGGACGAAGACTTCTGGGCTGGCTGTAAGAATTGTGTCAACTATGAAATCCTGATGGCGAAGGAGCGGAAAAACTGCTTTTGCACGGCTATGCTCTACGATCCCAAAGATCATTATACACCAGAAGAAACAAAACAGGATTTTCAGCAGCATTCCCGGCTGTATGAAAGGTTTATGCGCATAAAAAAATGGAAGCTGCTGCAACCTTTTTTGAAAAAAGACAAAGAAGAAGCCTCCGGGAAGAGTAAATTGCAGCGTATATTCAGTGTCTTTTACAACTTGTGACCACTATTGTTTATTTTATAAAAAGGAACTCTTGTAATGAAGAAAATTGTACTGGGATTTAGCGGCGGACTGGATACGACTTATTGTGTGAAGTACCTGACGGAAGAAAAAGGATATGAAGTGCATTCGGTAATTGTGAATACAGGCGGCTTTACGGAAGAAGAACTGACAGGCATTGAGCAACACGCCTACAGCCTCGGCGTTAAAACCCATACCGCCATCAACGCGGAAAGATCCTATTACGATTCCATCATCAAATACCTTGTATTTGGAAACATACTCAAAAATAATACCTATCCGCTGAGTGTAAGTGCAGAGCGGCTGAGCCAGGCCATCCATATTGCTGAGCATGTGAAAAAACTGAAAGCAGAAGCCGTGGCGCATGGCAGCACCGGCGCGGGTAACGACCAGGTGCGGTTCGATATGGTATTTCATATTATGATCCCCGGCGTAGAAATTATAACGCCCATCAGAGACATGCAACTGAGCCGCGAAGCGGAAATCGCATATCTGGAGAGCCGTGGTGTTAAAATGAACTTTAAAAAGGCGGTATACTCCATCAACAAAGGCCTGTGGGGCACCAGCGTGGGTGGAAAGGAAACGCTTTCTTCCAAAGGCTGGCTGCCTGAAGAAGCCTGGCCTACGCAGGCAACGGCAACCGAACCCCGCGAGGTAAAGCTTGGTTTTGAAAAAGGCGAACTGACCAGTATAGATGGTAATCGCTTCGATCACCCGGTCGATGCCATCCATCACCTGCAGTCCATTGCGGGCCCCTACGGTATCGGGCGCGATATTCACGTCGGAGACACCATTATCGGTATCAAAGGCCGGGTGGGTTTTGAGGCAGCAGCTCCCATGGTGATCCTCAAAGCACACCATGCGCTGGAAAAGCACGTGCTTACAAAATGGCAACTGAGCTGGAAAGATCAATTGGCCCAGTTTTATGGAAACTGGCTGCACGAAGGTCAGATACTCGACCCTGTGATGCGGGATATAGAAGCTTTTCTGGCCAATTCGCAGCAAACAGTGTCCGGTGATGTTTTTGTACAATTGTTTCCCTACAGGTTTCAGGTATTGGGCATCGAATCGCCCTACGATCTCATGAACAGCCGTTTTGGTAAATACGGTGAAATGAATACCGGCTTTACCGGAGAAGACGTAAGAGGGTTTAGTAAAATATTCGGCAACCAGACCGCCATACACCAGTTGGTGTCAAAAGATGCTTCCTTAAAGTAATTATCATCAATATTCTGCGGGCGGGTGCGGGGTTTGTCATAATTTTGCCACCCAAAGCAGTAGGGTAGATATGGAAAAAATAAAAATAGGCATAATAGGAGGTGCGGGATATACCGGTGGAGAACTGATCAGGTTGCTGGTGCATCATCCGAATGCTGACCTGCAGCTTATTCACAGCCGGAGCAATGCCGGGAAGCCGGTGACGGCCGTGCACCCGGATCTGCTGGGCGATACACTGTTGAATTTTACCAACGATACCTCCCTTCTCAAAAGCGGTGAACTGGATGTATTGTTTTTATGCCTGGGCCATGGCGAATCGTCTGCATTCCTGGCTGAAAATGCTGTTGCAGATCGTGTAAAGATAATAGACCTGGCCAACGACTTCCGACTGGAGGGCAGTGCAAAGATCGGCAAACGTGCATTTGTGTATGGGTTGCCGGAGTTGAACCGGTCTGCGATCGCATCTGCGCACAATATTGCCAATCCCGGCTGTTTCGCCACTACCATACAACTGGGGCTGCTGCCGCTGGCAAAAGCTGGTTTGCTGGAAGAGGTATTTACTACCGGTATAACAGGCAGCACCGGAGCAGGGCAAAGCCTGTCTGCCACATCTCATTTCAGTTGGCGGGCCAATAACATACAGGCCTATAAAACCCTTACGCATCAGCATCTTGCGGAGATCGTGCAGTCGCTTAATAAATTAATGCCCGAGGCAAATAACCGGAAAAAGGAATTGAATTTCGTGCCCTGGAGAGGTGATTTTACGAGAGGAATCTTTATCAGTTCAACCGTGCACTGTAATGCGAGTCATCAGGAACTGTCTAACCTGTATAAGGAGTTTTACAAGGATGCGGCTTTTACTTTCGTAAGCGATAGGCAGATATTCCTGAAGCAGGTGGTGAACACCAATAAATGCATTATTCAATTGGAGAAAGTGGGTTCAAAGCTGGTGGTACACTCTATTGCCGACAACCTGCTAAAGGGAGCCAGCGGACAGGCGGTACAGAATATGAACCTGATGTTCGGGTTGGAAGAAACAGCAGGTTTGCACCTGAAAGCAGGGTATTTTTAGCGGATAATCTATCAACCATAAAACTTTAATTTAAAAAAAGGAGCGCTGTCTTAAAACAACAAACAGGTAACCAGAAACTGGTGTAGGCTATTGTAAAACTGCGGGACATCTGTACGTAATGTAAACAATATACCGGCTGTCAGTAGTTTCCGGTCAAACTCCGCGAGACAATTTTATGAACTTATTTGACGTATACCCTGTCAACGATGTTACCATCGTAAAAGCCAAAGGTTCCTATGTATGGGACGACAATGGGGATCAGTACCTGGATATGTATGGCGGTCATGCCGTGATTTCTATCGGGCATACTCACCCGCACTGGGTGGAGCGTATTGAAACGCAGTTGAAAAAGATAGCCTTTTATTCCAATTCGGTGAAAATACCGGTTCAGCAGGAACTGGCTGCCCGGCTGGGGAAATTATCCGGAAAGGAAGATTACCAGCTATTCCTGTGCAACAGTGGTGCAGAAGCCAATGAAAACGCGCTGAAGCTGGCATCGTTTCACAACGGAAGAAAAAAAGTAGTGGCGTTCAGCCGCTCTTTTCATGGCCGCACATCACTGGCAGTGGCCGTTACCGACAACGCGAATTACCTGGCTCCGGTAAACGAAACCGACAATGTAATATTTCTGCCCTTTAATGATGAGCAGGCTTTGAAAACCTGCTTCAAGCAGGAAGGCGGCAACATTTCATCGGTTATAGTGGAAGGTATACAGGGCGTAGGCGGCATCAATGTAGCCAGCGAAGGATTTCTAAAAACCATTCGTACCCTGTGCTCTGAGTATGGAGCTGTGTACATAGCCGATAGTGTGCAGTGCGGTTACGGAAGAAGCGGAAAGTTTTTTAGTCACGATTTTGCAGGCGTAAAAGCCGATATATATACCATGGCAAAAGGCATGGGCAATGGGTTTCCGGTTGCAGGGCTGATCATAGCGCCCCATATCAAACCCCAGCATTTTCAACTGGGCACTACTTTTGGTGGCAACCACCTGGCTTGCGCTGCTGCACTGGCCGTGCTGGAAGTACTGGAAGAAGAAAAACTGCTGGGCAATGCCGTGATGGTAGGTAAGTACCTGCGGGAATCGCTGGCGGAAATTCCACAGATCAAAAATGTAAGAGGGCGCGGACTGATGATCGGTTTTGATGTGCCGGAAGAGTTGAAAGACCTGAGAAAAAACCTGCTGCTGAACCAGAAAATATTCACCGGCGAAGCAAAGCCGAATGTAATTCGCTTACTGCCTTCTCTGGCATTGAAAAAAAGAGACGCGGTGGATTTTATAGATGCATTGAAAGAAGAGATAGCGTTGCTGACGGGTAGTCCTGTAGAAGAGGTGAATGAGGAGTCCATAGCGCCTTCTGCTGAGTCGGCTGCCGAGTAAATATATTGTTGTAATATTATGGTTATTTTATTGTACTTGTCATAAACCCGTTATCATTGAAACAATTTATTTCGGTACAGGATGTAAGTAATATCGATGCTTTCGTAGAGAAAGCCCTTGTATATAAGGCGGACCCTTTTAAGGATAAGCACCTGGGTGTGAACAAACGGGTAGGACTGCTGTTTTTAAACCCCAGTATGCGCACCCGGCTGAGCACGCAGATCGCCGCACAAAACCTGGGGATGGAAACCATTGTATTTAATGTGGGAAACGACGGCTGGGCGTTGGAATTTGAAGAAGGTGTGGTCATGAATGGTACCAGGGTGGAGCATGTGAAGGATGCTGCGCCTATACTGGGCAGTTATTTTGATATTCTCTGTATCCGTACTTTTCCGGAATTGTTATACCGAGACGAAGATTATAGCGAGCAGTATATCAACCAGTTTATCCGCTACAGCGGTATTCCCATCGTAAGCCTGGAAAGCGCTACCCTGCACCCATTGCAGAGTTTTACTGATGTTATTACCATCACGGAAGAACTGAATCAGCAAAAGATCAACCATAGGCCTAAAGTGGTGCTCACCTGGGCCCCGCATATCAAAGCACTTCCCCAGTGCGTAAGCAACAGCTTTGCCCAATGGATGAATGCCTGGGGAAAGGCCGACTTTGTGATCGCACATCCGGAAGGGTACGAACTGGACGAAGCGTTTACACAGGGAGCCCTTATTACACACAACCAGGAAGAAGCGCTGGAGGGTGCAGACTTCGTATACGTAAAAAACTGGAGTTCGTATAGGGATTATGGAAAAATACTTTCGGTAGAACCACATTGGATGCTGAATAGCAAACGCCTGAACGCCACCAACAATGCTAAGGTGATGCACTGCCTGCCCGTAAGGCGCAATATGGAGTTGAGCGATGAAATACTGGATGGTCCCAACAGCATTATTACCCGGCAGGCTGCCAATCGCGTATGGGCTGCGCAGACGGTGTTGTCGGAAATGCTCATAACCCCCCGCTGATATGCAAAGGGCATTCCTGAGGAGCAGTTTGTAAACTTCCGGGGTTGTTTCAACCGCTTGTGAAAAAGGACAGGTATCATACATCAGCTAACCTGGTTTCCGAAAAGCAGTGTTAGATCCTTGCATGACTGCTACAGAACAAACGCTATGGAAAAACTGATTGTAGTAAAAATAGGCGGCAATATCATCGATGATGAAGCAAAGTTGTCTTCCTTCCTGGAAAAATTTGCCGCGCTACTGGCTGGCACTCCCATATCGCCGGGAGCGAAAGCCATACTGGTACATGGTGGCGGAAAGCTCGCCACCCGCATGGGCGAAGCCTTGGGTATACCGCAAAGAATGGTAGATGGTAGGCGCATCACCGATGCGGAGACCCTGAAGATCGTTACCATGGTCTATGCCGGACTTATCAATAAAAACATCGTGGCACAGTTGCAATCGCATGGCTGTAACGCCATTGGTTTGAGTGGTGCAGACGGAAATGCTGTGCTCGCACACAAACGGATTGTCGGTAACGCTCTCGCTCTCCTGGGCGAAGACGGCTATGGATTTGCAGGAGATGTAGACCAGGTGAATGCCAGCCTGATGCATACACTCCTGTCGTCTGGCACTACCGTAGTGCTTTCTCCGATAACGCATAACGGAAAAGGCCAACTGCTCAATACCAATGCAGATACCATAGCCCAGGAAACAGCGAAGGCTATGGCGGAGCATTATGCGGTATCGCTGATTTATTCTTTTGAGAAAGCCGGTGTATTGCTGGATGTTAACGACGACTCGTCCGTAATACGGGAGCTTACCCCTGCTTATTATGAAACGCTTAAACCTGCTCCCTCAGGCGAAGGCGGCAAAATATTTGCCGGTATGATACCCAAACTGGATAATGCATTTGCGGCGCTGAACAGTGGCGTGCGGAAAGTGATCATCGGCAATGCCAACGATCTGGAAGGGTTGTTGGCTGGCAGTTCCGGTACAACCATTGTGCAATGAACAAGCTAACGCATCAATTATCGGAAGAGGCGATCGAATTGTTGAAACAACTGATCGCCACGCCCTCTTTCAGCAGGGAGGAAGAGCAGACTGCAGGCATTTTGTGCCTGTTTCTGGCGAAGAAATCCATTCCCCATTTTCGGGTGGGTAACAATGTTTTCGCTACCAATAAATATTTTGATGAGAGCAGAAAGAGTATTTTGCTCAATTCCCATCACGATACCGTGCGTCCGAATAAAGGTTACACACTCGACCCTTTCAGCCCAATAGAAAAAGACGGTAAATTATATGGGTTGGGCAGTAACGATGCCGGCGGCTGCCTGGTGGCGTTGTTGGCAGTGTTCCTGTATTTTTACGAACGCCAGGGATTGCCTTTCAATATTGTTTTTGCTGCCAGCGCCGAAGAGGAAATTTCGGGCAAAGGTGGAATGGAATACCTGATGCAGCAACCCAGTTTCAACCCCGCCAAACGACAATGGGCTTTTGCTATCGTAGGCGAACCTACACAGATGCAAATGGCGGTAGCCGAAAAAGGGCTGATGGTGCTGGATGCCGTAGCGCAGGGCAGGGCAGGGCATGCCGCCAGAGAGGAGGGAGAAAATGCTATTTACAAGGCGATGGAAGATATCCGGTGGTTACAAAACCATCGGTTTTCGAAGGTGTCGGAACTTCTGGGACCGGTGAAAACCAGCGTAACCGTGATTCAGACGGATAACACAGCGCACAACGTGGTACCGGCACAATGTAAATTCGTGATAGATGTGCGGGTAAACGAACGGTATACCCTGGAAGAAGTGCTGGATATTATCCGCTCAAACCTTCAAAGTGAGGTGCAGCCGCGGAGTCTGCGTCTGCGTCCGTCCGGGATCGAACGTTCGCACCCCCTGGTACAATCCGGGTTGAAGCTCGGCCGAACCTGCTACGGATCACCAACAACCTCTGATCAGGCGCTGATACCATTCACTTCCCTAAAGATAGGTCCGGGTGATTCAGCCCGAAGCCATACGGCGGATGAATATATTTATATGCATGAAATAAAAGAAGGAATTGAGTTGTATATTGAGATGATAGAAGAGGTCGTAAAAAGCATGCAGGTATAAGTTCGTTAACCATTACCCAATAAACATAACCACGGCGTGAGAATTCTACTACTGGCATTATCCCTATTTGTTGTTGTATCGGGGAGTTTTTCCCAGGACACTTCGCATCTCCGAATCAGTCTGCTGACCTGCAGTCCCGGTGAAGAGTTGTATTCCACCTTCGGGCACAGTGCCATTCGTGTAACAGATACCACTACCCGTACTGATATTGTGTTTAATTACGGCACTTTCGATGGCTTCGATCCTGATTTTTATATAAAATTCGTAAAGGGAAAACTGGATTACTATGTAGAGACGGAGCAGTTCCGCAACTTCGTGTATGCCTACCAGATGGAAGGACGTAGCGTGGTGGAGCAGGAGCTGAACCTGACAGCCGATGAAAAACTTCGTTTATACCAGGCTTTGAGGGAAAATATAAAGGAAGAAAATAAATATTACCGCTATGATTTCCTCTTCGATAACTGCGCTACCCGTATCCGGGATATTGTACATCAGAATGTAAACGGTCTCCGGTTCCCGGAATTACTCCCGGAAAATAAAGTCACTTTCCGGCACCTTATCTACGAATACCTCGATGCCAACAAAGCCTGGTGGAGTAAGCTCGGCATCGATATACTGCTGGGAGCAGGGATGGATGCATACGCCAGTTCCGCGGAGAGTATGTTTCTGCCCGATTATCTTTACCGCGGGTTCGACAGCGCCCAGGCAAATGCAATTCCACTGATCGCGAAAAGGAGCACCCTGGTACCTGTAGTAGCATCCGGGGCAGAAAAAACTTCTTTTTTTACACCATCGGTTTGCTTTAGCCTGCTGCTGCTGGTATTTGTGCTGCTCGCCCTCTTTCGCCGAACCAGGGTGCTGCGGATACTGGATTTTGTATTATTCCTGGCAACCGGACTGCTGGGCATACTGCTGGTGTTTATGTGGACGGCAACTGATCATCAATTATGCGCTTCCAACTATAACCTGCTTTGGGCGATCCCACTGCATAGCATAGCAGCCTTCAGTATTTTCAACAAAAAGCCACTCAAACTATACTGGAAGCTGTCTGCTGTAATCTGTGCGCTGGTATTACTGTTGTGGCCCGTATTGCCGCAAAACATGAATGAAGCGCTGATACCGGTAGTGGTGCTATTAGGCTGGCGAAGCTGGGCGGTAGGGCGGAAGTAGTTGTAGGATCAACTGCCCGATAAACAACATTATATAGCGTATACATAGTTGACGTTTGTTCTAAACTTGGCGGTTGCCTGCGGAATTTTTATATTTGGCAACGAACAACCAGATGATAGCAAATAACTGCCTGATTATTTCGGTAAGAGTGACCCACCTATTTCGCTAATGATGTGACCCAGGTATTTCGCTAATGATTTGACCCACCTGTTGTGATTTTGGATTTGAAGGTTCAAAATTAATTTTTTTCTGCCTGGTTGTGGGTTTCTTTTTTTCTGAGCGATTCTCCTTTTAATTCAAATCTGTGTGCATTGCTCATAATCCTGTCCATGATAGCATCTGCCAGGGTGGGCTCGGCTATGTATTCATGCCATTTGGCGATGGGCAACTGTGAAGCGATCAGTACGGACTTTTTTGCATACCTGTCTTCCAGTATCTGCAGCAGCGCCAGTCGGGTGTTTTGATCCATCGGAGCCAGTCCAAAATCGTCGAGGATCAGCAGGTTTACTTTTTCAAACTGGTTGAGTAACTTCACAAAAGAGCCATCGAGTTTGGCCACCATTATTTTTTCGGTAAACCGGTTGAGGTTCAGGTACAGGGTTTTATAGCCCATTACACATGCCTGATGCCCTAAAGCACAGGCAAGAAAACTTTTGCCCGAGCCAGTAGCGCCACTGATCAGGATATTTTCCGCCCTGTCCAGGTAGCTGCAATCAGCGAGCTGAACAATGTGTTCTTTCGCCAAATTGCGTCCCGGCTTAAAAGACAGTTCCTCCAGGGTTCCCGCGTAGCGGAGTTTACTGAGTTTGAGATAGAGCGCTGTTTTATAGCGGGTACGGCTTTGCCGTTCCGCCTCGGTCAACTGAGCCAGGAGCATATGCGCTTCAGGATGCTGATGGATGGGTAACTGAAGGGTGGCTTCATAAGAACGGGCCATGCCCTGGAGTTTGAGATCTTTGAGCTGTTCGAGCGTTGCTGTCGTGTTCATGTTGTTTTACATTTAGTGATGATTATTGATAAGTTTGGGGTCCGCGTATCTGATCGTGGGGAGGTATGTGCGCCGAAGGCGGGTCAGGATCGATGGTATCAAGATGGTTTTTGAGGATATTGGCAATGATGCCATAGTTTATGGTGGGTGATGCCGAAGCCCGGGCACAGGCGGCTTCCAGCCGCTGGTTACCATATTGCTTTGCCAGCCGTAAAATGCCCAGGCAGCTATTATAGGTCTGTTCATAAAAACCTTTGGATGCCAGTACTCTTTCGATTGCTTCATGAACAGAGGGTCCGATAACGGTTGCCTGCCGTGGAAAATAGTCCTTATCCCAACCGCGCTGTGCTGCCGCGTAGCGGTGGTTGGTTGGGCGATGCTCTTCCAGCGTGGTATACCCGTTTTTTTTATAGCTGCGCCGGTGCAGGGCTACCCGTTGCAGACCATCATATACTTCCACCGTATCGGAAGTATAAATGATCTTCAACCTTTTGCCGACAAGGGTATAGGGAACACTGTACTGGTGGCGGTCTTCTCCCAGAATAACATGGTAGTTACGCTGTACCTTGCTTTGTGTAACATGCCTGATCTGATAGCGGGATGAAGGCAGCGGTTTAAGTGTATCTTTTTCATCCCTTTCAAATAACTGTCTGCGACTGCCGGGTTTGGCTTTAAACGGGCGGGTATTAATTAACTCAACCTGCGCCCGGATGGCAGCATTAAGCTCTTCGAGGCTAAAGAAAGTCTGATGGCGCAACGGCGCATAGATATGCTTGTAGGACAGATCTACAGCTTTTTCCACGCTTGCCTTGTCGCGGGGTTTGCCTGCACGGGCGGCTAAGACCGTAGTACCGTAGTGAGCGCCAAAATATTCCATCGCCTCTGTGAACACCGGTTCGTACCGGTTGGAACGGGTAACGACGGTGCGCATATTATCGAATTTGATACTCTGCGCAACACCCCCGATATATTCCATCGCCCGGCAAAGCCCTTTTGTAAGTTCTTCCAACTGCTGTGAGCGCAGCGCTTCGCTGTACATGTAATGGCTATAGGGTAAAACACAAACCAGTACTTCACAGGATATCCATTCACCCGTTTCGCGATCCACATAGCCTAACTTATCTCCCGCAAAATCCACCTGAAGCTGCTCACCGGGCTGATGCGTAAAATGCATCACTGTCTGCCGGTTTGCCAGGTAGCGTTTCAGGTAATCGCAAAACTGGGTATAACCATAGCCGTTGGGATGCTGACTAAGGTATTCCTGCCACAGCAGTAAACGGGTAACACCGCGCTTACGAAGCTCGCTAACATACTGCTCCAGCAGGGGCTCAAAAGTCGCATAACGGCTGTCTGCATGTCTGCCTGATACCGATTTTTCAATCGCCTCGGTATACACTATCGCTCCCAGGGAAGCATCATCCAGGCTAAGCAACCCAGCCGGATCCAGACCGCTTAATGATATTCTGCGCAGGTATTCGCGCACTGTATTACGCGATAAGCCCGTCAGTTTTACCGTTTCCCGGATGGAACGTTGCTGTTGCTGACATTCAATAATTCTTCTGATCTGATGCATACGTAGTGGTTGTGCCATTGTCGTCCTGAAGTTTTTTAACTTCAAAGCGAACGGCGTTTTGCATCAAATCCAAAAAACAGGTGGGTCAAATGATTGCCGAAACAGGTGGGTCAAACCAATCCGAAATAGGTGGGTCAGATAGGTGCGAAATATTCAACTGCCCCCAGCCCAATGAAGAATACAGCCTGCCAGCAATTGTTACATATCGAAACTATTTCTGCTGCTTTCAAAGGTCAGAAGCATGATACTACAACCGAACGGATCATCTCTTGTCTGTATTCCAGCTACCGGTCATCGGGATACAACAAAAGCTTTTATGATGAATACCAGCTATACTCATACAAATCGAATAACAACCTGATAAACTTTTCGCAAGCTGTACTTTTCGGGAAATCGTAGCATCCGGGGTAACTGCCCTATCCTGGAGCTGTAATGCAGCGCCAATATTATTTTTTGTCACTATCCACATTAAAATAATGCCTGGCAAGTCCCCTTGTAATGCCCACATCGTCTATCTCAGACATGGGCCGTGCACCCAGTTGTATGTCTTTGCCTGGTTTTACTACTTTTAAAAGGGTTTTGTAAATGATCTTCAGGTCGAGAGTGAATGACAGGTTATCCACGTACTCAACATCGTAATTGAATCTTTGCCCGAAAGTAAGGGCATTGCGTCCCTGTATTTGTGCAAGCCCTGTAATGCCCGGGGTCACTTCATGGCGGCGGATATGGTATTCGTTGTAATAGGGCAGGTACTCCGGTAATAACGGTCTCGGGCCAACGAGGCTCATGTCTCCTTTGATCACATTCAGCAACTGAGGCAGCTCATCCAGCGATGTTTTCCTGATGAACTTTCCTACCGGCGTCAGTCGGTCCACGTCTTTTAAAAGCTGGCCGTTTTTGTCTTTCTTATCGTTCATCGATCGGAACTTGATCACTTTGAAAGGCTTATTGCTCTTTCCAATCCGGAGCTGGGTGAAAAAGGGTTTGCCGTCATTGGCAACCGCCAGTGCCAGCAGCACAAAAATCCATAAAGGAAAAAGGATCAATAGTGCAGTGAAAGCGACTACGATATCTATCCCTCTTTTAAAAAACAGTTTGTACATAGGCTACATGTCTTTCAGTTTTTTAGCCGGCACACCAATCACCACCTGATTGGGTGCTGTAATGGATTTCATTACCACACTGCCCATTCCTATCATCACGTTTTCTGCTATTTCCACCTGATTGTTGATCGTGGCGTTGAGCCCGGTAAATACATAGTTTTTGATGGTTGTATTGCTTCCTATAACGCTGTGCGCCGCGAAAAAGTTGTGATCCCCCACAGACGAGTCATGCGCCAGCAGACAGGTGGAGTTGAAAGTGTTGTGATTGCCCAATACCGCATTTACATTCAACACACATCCCGCATGTATGATGTTGCCATACCCCATGCGAACACTTCTGCAAACAGTAGCCGAAGGATGTATGAAATTATAATACCGCTCCATCGGCACTTTGAATTCGGGCAGCCATAGGGCACGTTCTTTTAATTTGTCCGGGCGGTACATCTGGTATAAAAAATAGACGTCTTTATACTTTTCATATTTATCGTACACCTCCCTCGATTTACTCAGCAGCGGGAAGCCGTTGATTTCTTTGCCAAACGATTCGTTGTCGAATGCAAAGCCCAGGAACTCGTCGCGGAATCCATATTTTTCTCTGGCGTCTACCATTTGTTCCGCCACGTTCACGGCGTTGCCTATTCCTCCGATGATAATGATTTTTTTTACGCTCATTGTGTCATAAATTAAAACGGATCATTCCCCGGGTATTACAGAGTGATCCACTCTTCGGTTATGCTGTAGGGATATACGACCCGAACCCGTGTTCCAGCAGCATTTTTCTGAAAATGGGATGGCGCTTGTATCCTTTGGCAATAATATCCTGTCCCATCATTGCATAATCGCAGTTGCCTTCCACAATCAGTGGTCCGTCTGTTGCGATGGCCACATCCCAGCCCACCAGTCGATCGGCCGCGGCCGCGGCTGTTTTTTTCACCAGCGCGGTGATGGCGTCCGCGTAAGGCAATGTTAACCCCTTAAATGTTATTTTACTATCCGGATGCTCGTACAGGAAATCGGTGCCCACATTCAAATACTGAATACCATATTCGTTAAACCGCCCTTTCTCCAGGTCTATCGGCACAATGAAACCACCGGTGCCGGTATTGTCTGTTATGCTGTTGTTTCTGCCGAGCCGGATAAAGGGCGTCAGGATGTACACCTGCCCCTCGTTGTCTTTATAAGTATCTATGCGCAGGGTGTTAATGCTGCTGGGATTGATGCTGCTGATTACCGGGTGCTGCTGTATCAGCTCCTGGAAAAGATATCGCTCTCCTTTTACCGTTTCCCAAACATTTTGCAGATAGGTATCATCGGTTTTCCCGATTTCTACCTTAAAGCAGTTTTTTCCCTGTATGCCATCGGTGGGTTTGATGAAGAGGTCTTTCCCGATTTGCTCATACACGAGCTTTTTAAAATCCCCGGGTGTTTCCACCGAAAATTGTTCGTCGCCGATGGTCCATTCGTTTCCGTTTACCACACAAACGATCCGGGGAGTAGGTATACCATGTTGTGCTGCGAAAGCAGCAAACAATTGTTTGTCTCTCAGCATGCGGCAGCATTGCTTGTCGTGCAGGCTGGTGCTGGTCCATATTTTTTTCGCCAGCGGCAGTTCCACATAGTCTTTGAAATAACCGGCGTCTTTCCGGTAGGCATACCGCGTAAAATAGTGCAACGGAAAATGTTTTTCCCCGAACCATAGTGTGAACAGCTCCCTGAAAACCCTGGAATAGGGCTTTTTCTGCTTATCCTTATAAAAATGAACGAGCTGATCCAGGTGTCTAGACATGTTGAATGAATATGATGGTGTAAAATTATGCTTTCCATCAACATGGTGCAGTATTCCCCCGATTTATAAACTTTGCTTAAAAAACAGCGGGTTTAGTAAGGAGGAAAGACGACGTGCTTTATTTGTAATGCAGTTATAGTTAACTGATTACGTATACTTTTGCACACTCTATAGGCGAGAGGGTGATAGCGGTTGTCTCTTCCGCCCGCGCTACCACGCTATGTGGCGTTGTATTTACCGGAATAAACCTGAAATCCTTTTTTGAAGCCGGAACATCTGCGATCCGCAACCGGCAGGGTGGTGAAATCTTTCAACTCTATAGCTCCGTCTTTGCTATCGTGTATATTAATATGCCACAGGTGTATGGTATGCAACCGAATACCGCGACGACGGTTAAAGAGCAGACTTTCCGGAAGAGAAGCAGTTATAAGTACCTCTGCATCGAACCCAGGTTTCTACCTGTTAGAAAATACAGCCTAATTTCCCATATCCAACCGTCAGCTATCACCCCCCTCCTCACCCACACGTAGTACAGCATACAAACGGTACTTCGGTCAGCGGTGAGGTTCGCAGTATGCGGTAGTTGCCGAGTTCCTCACCCAGCGCTTCCCGGTTCTTTCTCCTACGGCTGAGCAGGGCCGAAGCGGCCGTTTGGGCATTGCCCGATTTTTGCAACGCAGTCAACTGCTCGTCTGAAACGTACAGCAGGTGATCGAAAATGCTGGAGATATTGCCGAACACTTCTATGGCCAGCACACTTAAAGGCGCATCTTCGGGTAGACCATACTGTTGCAATAGTGTTGCTATTTCTTTATTGTCCCACGAAGCAGTGGCTGATCGGGGCAGGTCTTTGTAAATAGCCAGCGCTGCGCCTGCCGTGAGCGTGGCATCTGTAAACTTCTTTGCCGGTACAACCGCGGGGGCTGCCTGTTCCTGTTGCAGGTGGTCGAAGGCATCCAGTATTACGGTAGCGGTGGTTTTATCCAGCTTCACTATTTTTCCCGCTTTGTAATCTTTCATCGCTTTGGCTACCTTTTTTTGATGGGCGGCGTCTATTTTCAGCCGCTCCACTTCGTTGATAAGAGCAAGGTTGCTCAGTACCACCTGTGCCCGGGCTGTAGCATCGGTTTGTTCAACCGTCCACACAGCAGAGAGCCGTGCTACCGTAGATCCCAGTACAGCAGTATCCAGGTTGCCTCTGCCATCTGTTGCGGCAGGGCGGGCCTGCGGAGGGGGCACCAGGGTCATTAGTTTTTCCCCGAGCAAAATGTTTCGGTATTCCAGCTTGTCTGCCTGCTGTACCTGGGCATACAATACACAGTGCAATTGGGTACGGGGCGGGTTATTGGTTACATTTTTTCCCTTCCATACTGCTTTGGCGTAAGGAGCGGTAACGGATACCTTTTCGGCGTCGCGGTTGACGTTGCACAATAGTGTCGGTGCCGGATGTTGCATGCCGGCTACTACCAACGGTCGCCCAAAGCGCCCCTGCGCAGTGCTCCACAGATTTTTCTTTCCTTCTTCGCCATTGCTCCAGTGCCCGTGGCCGATGCGGAACTCGTATTTAAAAAAGCCGAACAGTTCCGGGCTTTCGGGGTGAAGGCCGGGCGGCAGGGGCAACAGGTAGTGCATGTCGTCGCCGTCGGCAGCTCTTTCCATGGGCTGCATAGCGCCCAGTCCGGCCATATCGTCTGTTTGTCCCGGTGTGATCATCCGGCTGTATTCGGGGTCAATGGGCAGTGGTGGATCTTCTGCGGTTTCCTGCATCAGTTGTTCCAGTTGCTGGTTGTTGCCGATCAATTGGTCGGGCGCGTATTGCAGCACGCGGCAAAACAAAGTGTCTGCCGGATTTTCCACCGGTTCCTCCAGTTCTATCCACAGGTATCGCTGCCTGGCTTCTGTGGAGGCATATTTTTCGCTTTTCACATAGGGTGAAAAGGCGAGCCCCACGCTGGAGATTTTAGGCACCTGCGTTGGGGCAACGGTCGACGGCAGGGATAGCGGAGCAGGCGAAGCTGTGAATGGCGCTCCGTGCCCCGGCTTGAAGTGGGCGGTGATCCGGTATTGCAGCGCTATGCTGTCGGGAAACCGCAGGGGGCCGTCTGTGCTGCGCCGCAAAGCGGTTTTGGGCTCCACCGCATCGATGAATACCAGCGTGGTGCTGCTGCGGTTGATGTTGCCGTATATATCGGGTTGCAGCGATTCGAAGGAGGCGGTATGCCCGAGCCCGATTTCGCCGATATTGGCCAGACTTTCGGTCTCGTCGTCTGCATCGCGGGTGAATTTTTTGTCCCTGGAAATGGTGAAAGCCGTGTTTTCCAATGCATCCCAACTCCAGTCGCGGTTGAGCCGGTACACCAGGCAGGTGATCCAGTGGTTACACAAATCGCCTTTGGACGAAAACGTGATGCTGCTGCCATCAGGAGCCAGGTGATGTCGTATCCGGTTGTTGCATCCAAACACCACCCTTTCGCCTTTGTCGGCTACCAGGGTCAGACCGTTTACTTTCAGCCCCAATGGCTGTGCCAGCCGCTGCATGATATCCGGCTGTGTGCTGGTATCGTCCCGGAAAAAGAAAAGCTTTCCCGCTGCGCCCCTGCGCAGGTATTCCGGGTCGGGCTGCAGGTACAGCCCCTGTAGCTCCGGTACGTTGGGCTTGGGCAGTAACAAATCTGTTTCAATGCCGGATTCCCTGTAAAAGCAAAACTGTGTCTGCTTCCCGTAGCGGCTGTCCAGGTCGTGGTTGGCATGGCTGATGTATCCGTAGTACCCACTGTCTTCGCCCTGGCATACCGCCCGTATGCTCATGCGTACCTTTCTGGCCGTGGGCAGGGGGATGTCCTGCATGGCGTCAATAGCGGCACGGTTAAGAGCAGGGTCGTTAAACGGATCATCTGTATTACCCAGGTTGAGGGTGGCTGCATCTTGAAATACCACATCCAGTGATACCGCTTTTTCAAAATCAGCCGCCGTTACCGCTTCGGGAAAACGCCGGTGCGTGGTATACAGCGTAACATAGTTTTCCTGCCCGCTGTCGCCCGCGCGGTTATCCAGGCGCAGGGTTTCCACTTCCACACGAATCTCCACCCGGTCTACATCGGGGTCGGCAATAGCAGGCTGTATGTTTTTCGGAGCATCGGCGCTACCGCCCTGCAGTTGTGCGTCCACCGATTGTATCAGCAGTTGCACAGGATCGCTGTTCAGTTGCTGGTACTTGCCGGTGAAAACCACTGCCGGATAGTTGAGCAGGGGGCGTTGTATGGTCAGCACAGGCCGTGGATCAAACCGGGTAGCGCCATCCTCACCGGCCAGCTCGTTGTAGAACTCTGTTTTCACTTCGCGCAGGGCTGCAGGCTTTTCGATGCGGCACAAAGCCGGAGCCACATATCTTTTGAAATGCCATTTCGAAGTGGGTGCAGGGGCATTGTTGTATACCTCTTCATGTATTGCGGGGCCGCCCCCGCTGATGTCCATCATCCGCACCCGAAACTGGTAGCGCCATCCGTATCGCAAGTCAACCCCCGCTGATACTTCATCAAACATATTCCCTGCCTCGACAGCTTTGGTAGGTGTAGCATCGGTACTGTGCAAACGGGCTTCGTAATTGCGGTGAATGGCAATGGCGTCGGTATCTTTCAGTACCAGGTTTTTGCCGATCCATCCCGCAAAGTACAAAGGCAGCCAGAACGGAGCCGTGGTATCGTTGTCCAGTTGGGAGGGAAATACCTGAAAGGGCAGTTCCAGTTGTTCGCCGGCGGTATTGCCAAGCGGTATGCCCCCCAATTCGTAGGACTGACGACACTGTACCAGGTTCAGGCTGTTCCAGGTGGCGTCTTCGGTGTCTTCCTTTACGTCTACCCGGTAGCCAAATACGCCGAGTGGGGCATCTATGCGTTTTCCGGGGTCTTGTGGATTAGCCTCCAGTTGCCGCATGTACCACAGGAGTATCTGTTCATCATCCCAGGCAAGTTGTATACCCTCGTCTTTCACCGGGTGGCTGCCATCGTGCGTGTGGTTGAGCGGCAGGCGGCTCACGGGTTGGGCAGCATGTACAATTTTTGCAAACCCGTCGTTGTATTCATTCAGTTCTGCAAATATTTTGTCCCAGGGTGCAGGTGGCGGCACGGGATCTGTCAGCTCACCGGCTTTTGCATACAATACAGGAAATAAAATAGGCGCAAACAGCGGACGGGCCTGGTCGTTGCCGAAGCTCAGTTTAGGTAATCTGGCTGCATAGGGTTGTATAAACGGACCATCGGCATGGGGCATCAGTTGTGTTTGTATGGCCTGGTAATCCGGATGCACGATGTCTGCATAGAGATATGCACCTTGCTCAAACAAGTCCGTGTTGCTGTCGTTGATCGGAATAGCCGCTTCGTATACCATGCCGCAGGCTTTGGCCAGCAGTGGCTGCCGGAGGATGTAGGCGAATACTTTTCCCCAACTCAGGTCTTCATCGTTTTTCCAGTTGTCTTTTTTGGTCGCCACCTTTTTGATGGCGCAGGCATAGCTGTCGTCTGTTTTGGCATTCGGTACTTTCGGACCTGTAAAGTTGAAGGCATCACAATAGCTCGGCGGCAGTTGTTTGTTTACCGTAAAAAACTGTGCAGGTGCTGCATCGGAGTCGGTGATGTTGATGCGGCTGCCGAAATCTGCGCGAATGGCTTCCAGTAGCTGTTTTTTGCGCGGGGCAGGGTTGGTGTCAACAGCAATGGGTACGGGAGCGCGGCCGGGTGCCAGTGCGTTGGCAATCGGCCATTCGTTCAGCCCCTTCACCAGTTTCAGCTCAAACTGAGGTGCCAGGTCGGCAAAGGCCACCGCCCGGTCGTTCGGGGCAGGCAGTCCGGTGGTATAGGCAACAAAGGGATCGTAATTGCGGGGTATCAACACGATGTTCACCCGAAGGGTGGCGCCATCGTATCCCTGTGGAAAAACCATTGTAGTGTACCTTCTGTTCTTTTCCATGATAATGATATTATCGGGTATAAATATTTTTTTGAACCCGGCGGCAACGCAGCCATTGGGCCAACGTTGCGTCGCACACTGCAACCTCCGGTTCGCTATGCAGCTTTTTTATGAATGTAGCACTTGTCGGTGCAGGTGTCGGGCGAGCAGAGCAGCAGCCATCGCACCCTTCCTGTGTCAATCTCCGTCATCAGGCAATCTGCCTGTCTTCCCCCCATGTTTTGGAAAAGCTGATGTCTATTACCAGAAATATGCTGATGTCCAGGGCAAAAGTCACCTGAGCGCTGCAGTCTGTCTGGTTGTTTTGCCGCACCACAATACCCTTGGCTTCTATGGTGATGGCCACGCATACCAGCCCGCCCAGCAGGTTGGCCTCTCCCCGGAAACGCATGAGGGCCGCCAGTATCACCTTGTCTTTATCGGCATACATTTCTACGCCTACCAGAAAACTCACATTGGCATTCCCCACCACAGGCAGGCTCACCACAATGGATACCCCGAATCCGAACTTCAGCGCCAGGCTGGGCCCTACCTTGGTATCGGCCGCTATTTTTACTTCCACGGCGCCAATGGCATAAATGGAACCCACCCCCACCGAAGTGCACATCACTTGCAGCCCCCCATTGAATTGCAGGAAGGCCCCGGCTGTAGGCAGCAGTTGCGCAGGGTCGGTGGTCACTTTCAGTGCGGCGTTGAAGTATACGCCGGCTCGCAGTGAGGCTTCGAGTTTCAGCGGTGTTTGCGCACTGTTGTACAGCTCATCTGTGGGCGGAAACCGTATGGCGGCTATTTCTTTTTGTGCCTCAAATTTGTATTGCCATATTTCCCCGCTGTTACTCATGGCAATCTTCAATCCTTTTTTCAGGGTTTCTTTGTAATCGCCCGAGCTCAGGGAAGCCAGCATCTGCAATATGTCTATCACCGGCTGCAGCGCATCGCTGAATTCCAGTTCCGGCGCAGGCAGTCCGTTGCTGTCGTCATCGGGACCGCCCTCGTAGGCGCTTTCCTTTCCTTTACCGGCATTGAAGTTGCCCTTGATGGTCATCAGGCGTTTCATTTCGCCGAGGTCTACCACCATGGCTACATTGTTCAGGCGGCTTTTCCATTGATCGGCTGCATCGGCGGCAAAAGAGCTGACGTCAAAGTCGAGCCGGCTGTCTTTGGGCGCCGCCCCCTTTTTCGCTGCTTTGTATTCTATGTAAATCCGCAGCGCCTCGGTGTCTACCAGGGGCACATTAAAAGAAGGCACATCAAACTGAAGGGCTTTGTTCAGCGCGCCACCAGCACCACGCTTCAGCAGGTCCATTCCCTGGCTGACCACTGCCTCGCCTGCTTTCTCCGCGGTAATCTCCATCAGTTCCAGCACTTTTTCGCCACCATCTTTCAGGGCGTTTTCCGCGAATGCCTGAAACGTATTGCCATTGCCGTCTTTGCTGAACAGCAGGGGCATGGCTTTGCCGAAATTATCGATGGCATTGCCAATATTGGGAAATATGCTTTCGCCCGTCATCAGCCGGTAGGCATCGGCGAAAACCGGCGGTGTTTTACTTAACAGTTTGCTGATCCCCGCTCCGTATGCAGGCGTGAGGAACAGGGCTTTCTGTGTGGCGGTGGATTGCAGGTAACCAAAATTTACCGACGCGTCTGTAGGGTTACGCAGTATTTCCATCGGATGGGCTACCCGTGCCAGTTCGGTTTTCAGCGTTTGCGGGTTGAACAACTTGCCGTTTTGCCAGGCGCCCACACGAATCACCGGCACCATGGTATCTGTCGGCAGGGGAGTTACCTCACCGCTGCCCACCTGGTGCGCTACCAGCGACCAGCTACCGTCTTTGGGAAGCAGTACCTGTCCGCGCGCTGCGGCCGCAAACACCGGTGCCGATCCGGCTTTGTTTACAGATACATTCATGTCGAAACGGGCGCCACGCATCTGTTGCCCGCTGTTGTTGATGTCGATAACGCAGTCTATGTCGCCGCCGATGCTGCCATTATGAATGGCCAGCAGGGCTGCCAGTTGCTGCGCGGTTAAAGGTTTACCGGCCGGCGCTACCTGCACGTATCCTAATATTTTTTTCGATACCACTCTTTTGTTCACATGCCCCTGTACCACGTTTTCTATTTCCACATCGGCATCGAAATATACGCCACCGCATTTTACCGGCTCGTGTTTTTCGGAGTTACCATTGGTCATCCACTTACCCTTGATACCGTTGAGGTATTCTTCGCCGGGGGCGATGGTGTTCTGGCTGATGTATTCCGTGACCGAAGGAGCATCTTTGATGTTACGTACATTGAACAGGCCTTTGATGACACCGGGGTGTATTTCGTATGTATTGTTTTCATCTACCAGTACCTCATTTTTCCAATAGCTGTAAGAAAAATCAAACAGGCCGTCGCTTTCGGCTTTCCAGCCGCTGTCGGTGCGAAATACAATGGCGGCGCCGGTGCGGAAAACAGTGATGGTGCGTACCACGCGGATGCCCCAGGGGTACAGGATGCTTTTAACCTGAACGACCTCGTGGCTGGTGCGCCCCATCAATACGTCGAACCTTGCCTGGCTGGTTTGTGCCAGTGCAGCGCTGGGGCTTACCCAGTTGCTGAACATATTGGCGCCATAGCCGGTAATGTCCATCCGCTTTACAGGTACCCCGCGCGAATCTTTGAGCAGGGGCGACCCGCTTAGCGAATCGAACAGGAATTCTTTGTTGAATATCTCGGTAACGCGGTGCCCCAGATTGCTGGCATACGAGGCAACGCCCAGCCAGTTCAGCAGGTTGTTGGCCTGCATGGTATAGCCGGGAAACATGGGCTCGTCTGCCGGCAATCCCTTAGAGGGTTGCGCCGGCTTGCCAAAATTGCCCGCCTGCAGGCTAAGTTGTATACCGCCTTCCAGTTTGTACCCGCCGGTGTCGTCCGCATTTTTTCTGAACCGGGGACGTACGTTTTCAATGGACGGCTTTTCGGTTTCTACAAAATGTTTTGAAATATAGCTAACCGCCTTCAGCCCGAAGGGCAGGGTAAACGTAGCCAGGGTATAGTTCCCGGGCTGCGATTGGAAGTCTTCCACCAGCGAACGGGTCAGCGGAATAGGCGCCAGCGGCACAGGCGCAGTATTGTTGTTCCATATGCGTGCCGGGCCGCCATCGTTGGCGTAGTACAAAGGTCCAGCTTCCGGATCCATCACCAGCTTGGGAGAACTAAGGTCATCCGGGTCATCCCTGTCTGGCGGGGTCAGGTTTATTTCCGGCTCCCAGGCCATCAGCGGCAATGTAAAGGCTCTTACGCGGTGGGAGGGCAGTTTTACCTGCATGCCGTCCACGATCAATGGAAAGTCTGTATTATAGGTTACCTGTTGGTCTTCGCCCTCACGCCCACGCACCCTGCCGGTTTTGATGATCTGCCAGTCGGCGCCGAAGCTCACCCCCATCTGGTTGGCATGGCTGCTTACATCCAGGAGCGAAAAATACTCGTTACGGGTGCCCAGTCCGGCATCCCACACCTCTTCGAGGTTTCTGCCCATTTTTACCAGTTCCTCTGGCTGGTATACCTCTTTTTCATTCTTCTTAAAACCGTCGAGTAGGGGGGTATTCCATTGTGGTTGCGGCAAAGGCATCGTGGTATCGGGTGCTGCTACCACATCCGGCAACCGGGTATCGGTTTTTTCGGTTAAAAAATCGGTTGTTTTGAGTCGTACCGACGTCTCCCGTTTGCCAAACGAAAAAGCTCCGATTGTTTTTTTCTTTAGGAGTGTTGAAATGGAGCCGGATCGCTTAGCCATTTTGCCGGGTGTCGGCTTCCGCGTTTTACCTGCAGGCTGGGGTTCTTCCGGCAGTTCGAGCAGGTTGGGTAGGTTGCTGCCGCCGAAATAGAAACTGAGTTCTGTCTGGTAGTGATCATCTGCTTTGGCAAACCTTATTACGCAGATCAGCAGATTGTTGAGTGCGGCCGTAACTGTTGCGTCGGTGAGTTTTCCTCTTCGAGAACCCAGCTTCGCCACGTAGGGGTCGGGCAGGGTAGGAACGTACCGGTGCAGGGTAAACGCAGTGATCAGATTGCCACGCAGCACCTGCTTCATGGTATCGTCGCAGGCGCCGACCAATATAAAAGTTTTTACGGGCGATACGGTAAACAACGCATTTTCCAAAGCGAGCGAGTGCAGCACGGGTGGAGGGGCGGCTATGCCAGCCGGTGAAGTGGGGATGGCATCGTCTTCCATCATCAGCACCCGCCGGCCATTCTTACCCGCCGAAAGCGCCATATTGCAGGAGGACGAAGAGACGGAAAAAGGCGCCCCGTCTGTTTTTACCGGTCGGTCAGACAGAATAGAAGCTGCGCCATAAGTGCTCACGAGTTCTGTGGCCTGGCTGTTGAAGACGGCGATGAGTGGTGTGTTGGGCAAAAGGTCTACATGGGCGGTAGCGCCGTGTGGATTCAATTCGTCGCGCCAAAGCTGAAAATGATGCGAAGCACCAAGACCGTCGGATTCCATATCGGTAATACTGATATCGCCGGGGCGGGCTTGTATCACTGGATTTCTAAAGCGTACTTCTTGGTGCAGCAGGCCGGTCCAGCCCAGCCGCAGCCCAGCATTGCATTGCAGCATGATCGTACCGTTTCCTGCAGCAGCCACGGGGTTGCCGATGTTCAGCGCAGCGGTGGGCAACGCCCAGAAGGCTTTTTCGATCGCCGCGCTGCCGGCTATTGTGGCCCAGGGACTTTTGCATGAATGCACGGTGAAACGATCAGTATCCGCTTTCCAGGGAATGAGCAGAGAAGTGTTGGAGTAAGCCACCTTCAGGTTGTTGGCCGGCGTAAACCGAAAGTTCAGATCCTGCCCATAGAGTTTGCAGGAAGCCGGTGCCACTTCGCTGATGGCAGCCTTCTGCTGCTGAAAAGAAAATTGCCACTGATCCGGCAGGGCATATGCCGCCTCCCTGGCATCCATGCCGTAGGGAGATGTTTCCTGCGCATGGTCATCCGCGTGTTGTACCAGATTCAGTGATACCTCAGCCAGGGTGGCGGAGCCGATGGTGATGCGCCCGTTTTGTAACCCGGGTTTACTACTGAGGCGCAAAGTGCCGCTTTTTACCTGCACGCCTACAAACCGATCGGCAGGTGCGGAAGCTGCAAACATCCTGGCATGTATCCACACGCTTCCTGCTGAAATGCGGTAGCTGGTAAGCAGTTGTCGAGCCGGAGGTATATTCCCCAGTCCACGGACTTGGGTTTTAAACAGCAATACCGGCTGGGTGCCCTGGTAAAGGGTGATCAGTTGTTCGATCTTATATACATCAATCCATATGTCGCGTCCTTCGTTGTTCAGAAATGGCCCATAGCTATGAGATGGCGTTGCTCCCACAGCCCAGTCGGGTTTGCTGCCTGCAACCGAAGCGTTCAAAACCGGTACGCTGCGTATAAAAAACTGCTCGTTCGATGCAGCAACGGTCTCCATACTTTTAACCGCTTTTTCAGCAATAGAGCGAATGTTGCTGAGCGTTTCCCTGCCAATAAGTTCACGTTGGTACAGCCCCGATTGATGGAACAATTGTTCCGCTCCGGTATCTTCCACCCGCTGGCTGGCGAGGGACGCGGCCATTTTTTTTCGTACCTGCTGCAGTTGTGTTGCCTGTGTAGCATTCAGCGCCTGAAGGTGGCCCGTCATACTTTCCAGCATGGCAGACAGTTGTGTCTGTGTCATTCAACAGATTTTAATGCATGAATAAATACAGGTATTCGCAGCAGCGATGCCTGCCGGTTACCGTCTGATGCATACATCAGGTGGCGTCATTCCAGGTGATAAAAGGGGCAGGGAGAAAAAGGTGATGCTTACCAGGTAAGTCATCTAATGTAAAACATTCCACTCCTTCGCCTGCTGTGCTTTCTAGTAATCGGCAACATCTATTGATTAAATGGTAAAAAGCTGTTTATACAATAACCGGATGACAGGCAAATAGTTACCCCCTCTGGAAAAAAATCTTTCGGTACGATTACAGTAGTAGGTGATGGTATTTCGGTAACATTGTTCTGAATATGCGGCGTCGTTTCTTTCGAGCGGGGCCGCTGCAACTAAGGTAAACTCACCAACCGCTGCCGGCCGTCAAAAGGTGTTTCCAGGGCCTGTACTACAGCCTGCAGGTGTGCATCATTACCCAGGAAATCTGCGTTGGAGGCATCCACAAAAATGGTTTTCAGGTCTCGTTGTTTTATATAATGGGTATAGGCTTCCTGTATTTTAAACAGGTATTCATCCGGTATCACCATTTCGTATGGCCGACCCCTTTTTCGGATATTGGATTGAAGGTGTTTGACCGGTGCGTGGAGATAAATCAGTACATCGGGCTGTACCAGTTGCTGGTATATGATGTCGAACAATCGCTGGTATAATATAAACTCCTCTTCCGGCAGATTGATTTTGGCAAACAGCAGGCATTTGGTAAAAAGGTAGTCAGATACGGTAATGCTATGGAACAGGTCGTGTGTATGCACCAGTTCTTTTAACTGTTTATAGCGTTCTGCCATAAAAAACAGTTCCAGCGGAAAGGCATGCTGCCGGGGATTCTCGTAGAATTTTTCCAGAAACGGGTTGTCGGCAAATTGTTCCAGCACCAGCCTTGCATCGTAGTGTTTCGATAAAAGACGGGCCAGTGTTGTTTTTCCGGCGCCGATATTCCCCTCGATGGTAATAAAGTGGTACTGCATAAGGCGGGTCAAACTTACTCTACGCAGGCGGAACCAAAAAATCGGGTTTTGCACATTGTAAGAGGTAGGGCCGATGGTAAGACCGTAAGAGGTAAGACCGTAAGAGGTAAGATGGTAAGAAGTAAGGCCGTGAGAGGCTCTATCTCACCATTTTACTATTTTGTCATCTTACTATTTTCCCCTCTTCCCATTTCACTACACCAAGTGTGTCGCTGCATTCCGATAGTAATTCGCCTACGGTTTTGTGTAGTACAGGATGTTCATATTGCCGGGCAATATCATTGAGGGGGGTGAGTACAAACCTTCGGCTGCTTAGTGCAGGATGCGGAACGGAGAGTGCCGGGAGGTCAATGACTTCGTGGTTGTAAAATATGATATCTATGTCCATCACCCGGGGGCCGTATTTTTCTTCCCGGATTCTTCCCATTTGGTACTCTATATCCAGTACGGCGTCCAGCAGTTCCTGTGGCGATAGAGAAGTGCTGATTTTCAGTGCCTGGTTCAGAAAGGGAGGCTGACTGGTAATTCCCCAGGGAGCTGTTTCATATACAGGCGAGGCTGCCAGGATGTGCATTCCCGATTTGCCTATACGGCGCAGCGCGTCATTCAGGTGTTGCTCCCGGTTGCCCATGTTACCGCCTATCAGCAAATATGCATTATTCATAGATAGTATGTAAATTACCGCGGCAAATATCCCTATTTTTAGGTCTAAAATTTCTACAACGTGAGAAGCTTCTTCAAATTTTTCTTTGCCTCGTTGCTGGCCCTGTTTATATTCACCATCCTCGGATTTTTTATTATGGCTGCGGTAGTAGGTGGCCTCGTAAGCAGTTTCAATACAGACAAGGTGGTGGTTGCATCCAATTCTGTATTGTACATAGACCTCAATAAAACATTCAAAGACAGGAGAACAGATGTGGCGCTGGCACAGCTTATAGAAGGCGATGATGTATTGACGCCCCCGCTGTACGACGTGCTCCGGCTGATAGCACACGCTAAAAACGACGCATCTATAAAAGGCATTTATTTAAAATGTATAGGTAATCCCAATGGTTTGGCTACCAGCGAAGAACTGCGGGCTGCCCTGGCCGACTTTAAGGAAAGCGATAAGTTTATCATCGCTTACGGCGATTACATTACCCAGAAAGCCTATTACGTTGCCAATGTGGCCGACAAAATATATTGCAACCCCAAGGGGGGACTAGAATGGATGGGGTATGCCAGTCAGCTTTTTTTCGTAAAGAACATGCTGCTGAAGCTGGAAATTGAACCCCAGATATTTTATGCGGGTAAATTCAAGAGCGCTACGGAACCTCTTCGAGAAGAAAAAATGACGGAGGCCAACCGGCTGCAGACAATGGTTTGGCTTGGCGATCTCTACGAACAATTGCTGCTCACTACTTCACACAGCCGGGGTATCGATACTGCTCAACTACAGGAATATGCAGATAAGGGTTTGGTGCAAACCGCCCGGGACGCAGTGAACTATAACCTGATCGACGGTGTACGCTATGATGATGAAGTAAAGGCTGAGATACGGTCGCTGCTGGAAATAGACGAAAGCGATAAAATAAAATTCGTACAACTGGGCAACTATGCCAAAGCCGTTTCGCTGGATGCTTACGAGAGAGACAAAATAGCCATTGTGTATGCCGAGGGCGATATTGTATATGGTAAGGGAGAAATGGGGCAGGTAGGCTCCGATGAATTCAGGAGTATTTTCGCCCGTCTCCGGAACGATAAAAATACCAGAGCCGTGGTGTTGCGCATCAACTCGCCGGGAGGCAGCTCGCTGGCCAGCGAAATTATCTGGCGCGAAGCCGAAATGCTCAAAGCAGAAGGCAAACCGGTAGTAGTGTCTATGGGCGATCTTGCAGCATCGGGTGGTTACTACATAGCTGCCCCGGCAGACAGCATTTTTACGCGTTCCAACACCCTTACCGGGTCTATTGGTGTATTTGGGATACTGCCGAATATGGAAGGACTGTTTAAAAATAAACTGGGTATTACCTTCGATGAAGTAAAAACCGGACAGTATGCTACGCTCGGCTCCGCCACCCGTCCGCTCACAGCGCCCGAAAAGCTGTTCATCCAGGCTTCTGTAGACAGCGTATACCTCGATTTTAAAACCAGGGTTGCCGAAGGCCGGGAGAAAGATCTTTCTTATGTAGACAGTATAGCACAGGGCCGCGTATGGACCGGCAAACGTGCTGTAGCAATAGGGCTGGCAGACAAAATTGGCGGATTGAAAGATGCGCTCGATTGTGCCGCCCGAATGGCAGACCTGGAGAAATACAGCATCAGAGAGTATCCCGAACCGGTAAGCCTGCTGGATATGGTAAAAGGACGGTACAGTAAAACAGTGCGGGCTAAGGCAATAAAGGAAGAATTGGGCGAAACGGGCTTTGCGTTGTATAAACAAATGAAACAATTAGAAAAATCTACAGAAGGCGTGCAGGCAAGATTGCCGTTCGATATCTCGGTTAACTAGCCGCTTACCATTACCTTTGCAGCGCAAAAAAAAACCGATGCTCAAACCCTATAGCCAGTTAAGGGCCATGTTTGCTATTACCCGTGCCGGTCTGCTGTCCATATTCAGGAGTCCGTCTGCCGTAGGTTTCAGCTTTGCCTTTCCATTGGTATTTATTCTGGTGTTTGGGTTTCTCGGCTCCGGCAACAGAATATCGCTTCGGACAGCCGTAACAGAGGATTCCGATACCAGTGGTTATATCTACAATGCCATTCGCAGCCAGCCCGGTATCATCATGGTGAAGAAGCCTTTGCAGGAGCTGAAGGAAGAGCTGGAGAAAGGGCGCCTTACAGCGCTCATCACCATAAAAAAAAACAGTGAGCCGGGCTATCCGGCCTACCATATACATCTTACCAGTGCAGAGGCGGTAAACCCGCAGCATGTAGAAATGCTACGCTCTGTAATCCGGTCGCAGGTAGAGCATATTAACAGACAGCAGTTTCCGGACATGCCTACCGTGGCTTCCATCAGCGAACAGATTGACATCATACCCGGCCGAACCTACAGTACCATCGATTTTATATTGCCCGGACAACTGGGCTTTTCGCTGTTGAGCGCCGGGGTGTTCGGGGTGGCATTTTTGTTTTACCATCTCCGCCAGACCCTGGTACTGAAGCGATTTTTCGCAACGCCCATCAGCAGAATGTATATCATCCTTGGCGAAGGGCTCAGCCGCGTTATTTTTCAACTGATCACCGCCATCGTCATACTGGCTATAGGATATTTTTTCTTCAATTTCACGCTGGTGCACGGCTGGCTTACTTTTGCAGAGCTACTCATTTTGAGTTTTCTGGGTTTGCTGGTGTTTATGTCGTTCGGATTTGTGGTGAGCGGGCTGGCCAAAACCGATAGTGCTATTCCGCCGCTGGCCAATATTGTAACGCTGCCGCAGTTTTTACTGGCAGGCACTTTTTTCCCCGTCGATAATTTTCCGGAATGGTTGCAACCTGTCTGCAACATACTGCCACTTACGCACCTCAACGATGCCATGCGGAATGTGGCTTTTGAGGGTGCACATATTACGGATTGCTATCCTCAACTGGCTGTATTGACTGTTTGGGGCATTATAGGATACCTGCTTGCCGTAAAACTATTTAAATGGGAATAATCATATGATGCGTTTTATAAAGCAGTTGCTGATAGGAGTAACCGGCATCGGGCTGGTACTTTTTCTTATGTCGCTGCCCCTGCGGTCATCCGTGAGCGTTTCCAAATCGGTGCTGGTAAATATTCCGAGGGAAAAAGTATCGTCGTTTGTTATGGATCTGCACGAATGGTCGCACTGGAACCCTATGCTGCAGGACAGCCTGGCAGCGTACCATTTCGAAGGTAATCATAAAGTGTACTGGACGGCGCACGACGGCAAAACCAATGCCATTGAACTGCGGTTATTCACCCCCGATAGCGCTTATGCCATCTTCAGTACCAACGGCCGGCCCGCCTTTGAATCGGGGCTTTCTGTTACCCAAAACACCGGTTCAAATCAGTTCACTAAAATAGACTGGTGGATTCATGAAGAACTGGGATGGCTGCCCTGGGAGAAGTTTTACGGGCTTTTTACTGAAAGCCTGAAAGAGGAATATCTCGACAAGAGTCTGCAATCCCTGAAGCGATACCTCGAAAACAGGCAATAAATTAGTTCATTTTATGTGCTTGCTTAGCCGATATTTTCGTAATATGGGCTATGATTCACCGTTAACCTATACCGATTATGTTGCCGGAACCTTTGATTGTAGGAATTTTAACCTTCCAGGTGTTGTATGCACTGGTACAATGGTATTTTTTCCGAAGGCGCGAGTACCTCTTTTACGCACTCTACTCTGTTGTAATAGTCGTTTATTTTTTTCTTCAATACAGGATGGAGGATCGCCAGGTGGTGATCGGCGGTTTCCGGCTATACGATGTTGTTTCGAAGGTGTTGTCGAATATACTCATTTACCTGGCTATGATTTTTTACATAAGCTTTGGACGGGTGTTTGTAGATGCTCCTGCGATTGTTCCGAATCTCGACCGGGGGATCAGAAGAGTCGTAAAGTGGATGTTGGGCTATATGGTGTTAGCAACGGTGTGGATACTCTCTGCCCAACTGCCCGAATGGCAGCGCATAGTGCACGTAGCCGCCTCGTTGTTTTTTTTCCTGTTTTTCGTGCATGTATTGTACCGGGTACTCCTCACAGGCGCTGTTGTAGGAAAGTTTCTTGTATCGGGAAGTTCCCTGATGGCAATCGGTATCATATACAATCTCATGTTTCGTTACCTTAACCCTCAGCCCTTGCCGGGAGAGCTGAATGGCAACTTTTTTCTTCAGATGGGCATTATTATGGAACTGATTTGCCTTAATATCGGCCTTATCTATAAGTCTAAGCAAATAGCAGAATCAGCCGCTGTTTCCAGACGACCGGTTGGCATACTTATACCGGAAGACGAAAAGCGGCAAGCCGATCTGAATGCCGTGCGCAACGAAATATCCCGGGAGCTGCGGCAGGAGCTGGGCGAAGGGCTATCTGGCATTAAGCTGATGACGGAGCGGGTGCAGCAAAAAATGGGGGGACTTCACATCAGGGAACTGGAGCGGATATCTGAGAATTCTGAACGCCTTGTACGATCAATGAATGAAATAGTGTGGTCGCTTGACCACCTGAACGATGATTTGCCGGGGCTGATCGCCTACCTTCGGGAATATGCTACTTGTTTTACAGATCAGGTGGGCCGCCGCTGCAATTTTATGGGTCCGGATGCCATTCCGGATATTGGTATACCCGGCGACACCCGCCGCCATATTTTCCTGTCGGTGAAAGAAGCACTGCATAATGCGGTAAAGCATTCCGGTTCGGGCACCATCGATATCAGTTTCGGCATGGCCGACGAGGTGCTGGTGATTACAGTGAAAGACCACGGGCGGGGAATGAACGGTGCTGCGCAACCATCTCCGGGCAACGGACTGAGAAATATGGAGAAAAGAATGGGACTGTTGAACGGCTCCCTGAAAATCATCAACGAAAACGGTGTATGTGTTGTTTTTGAAATACCCCTGGCGCAGGCTGCGCACTAGGGAAAATCCGGCTCCATTACTTTTTCTATTCCCCTGTAAACCCTTCTGAATGAAAGTTTGCAGCGTCAACCGGAACGATATTTACCTTTATTGTCTGTTTTTGCGGCTCTTGCAGAAAATTGGGTTAATTTTGAAGCCTTGTTTTCGGTAAGCCGGGCAGTAAAGCAATAAATCCGGTTTGCTCAGGCTACAGATCATACAGACAGAATAGAAATTAAGCAAAAAACAATGACAATCAGCTCATCTACGTCATCTCTGGGACAGTTTTGGAATCTGGTAGGAAGAAAATTTCAATTATACAACAGCTTATTTACCTCTTTGCCGTTTCACAGAATCGAAAAAACAGGCATCCTGTTGGCGCTGCTGTTGAGTTACTGTGAGGAGGAGTATGCTAAAAAAAGAAGCCCGTCGCAGATTATTGAAGATTTTTTCAATAAACATACCTCTTTTTATAAAGACGCAGAGCGGATAGATCTGTTGTTTCGTTTTGTGCAATACGTTGAAAGACAAGTGGTATTATTCGATGCGCTGGAAGATGCCGCTTTTACTTTCGTAAACGATATGAACGGCCCGGGTACGCTGAAGACCCTGTTTTCGGATATCGCTAAATTTGAGAAAGAAGAAGACGTAAAGGAAAAGATCGCCTCTTTCAATATCCGTATGGTGCTCACGGCCCACCCCACGCAATTTTATCCGGGTCCCGTGCTGGGTATTATCCACGACCTCACAAGGGCAATGGCGGATAATAATCTTAATAACATCAACATGTACCTGCAGCAGTTGGGAAAAACGCCTTTTTTCAAAAAGGTAAAACCCACCCCCTTTGATGAGGCGGTGAGCCTGGTTTGGTACCTGGAAAATATATTTTATCCCGCAGCAGGGCGCATTGTATCTACCATCAAAGCCAATATGCCGGAGGTAGACAATTCTAAAAACCCCATCATACGAATGGGCTTCTGGCCGGGAGGCGATAGAGACGGTAATCCCTTTGTAACCACCGATACTACCGTTAAAGTGGCAGGAGCCCTTCGGGAAAGTATTCTCAAATGCTATTATCTGGAAGTGCGCCGCCTGAAAAGAAGGCTCACCTTCAAAGGCGTAGAAGCCCCCCTGCAGGAACTGGAAACCAAACTATACAACAATGTATTTGTTCCCGGACACATCAGCGATCTCACCAAACCGGAAATACTGGGTATACTCAACGATATCAGACATACGCTGATACATGAGCACAGCGGGTTGTTTGTGGAAATGGTGGAAACCCTCATCAGCAAGGTAGAGATCTTCGGGTTTCATTTTGCCTCGCTCGATATTCGCCAGGACAGTACTGTACATACCCGTATGGTTGAGAAAATTGCAGCCGCAGGCAATATGTTGCCGGGCTATGCAGCCGCAGATGAAAACGAAAAAATTCAACTGCTGCTCAACGTAAAAGAAACAGCCAGCCCGGATGTACTCGAAGATCCGGTGCACAAAGATACCCTGCAGGTGATGGGGGTACTGAAGCAGATACAGGCTGCCAATGGTGAACAGGGATGCGACCGCTATATCATCAGCCAGTGCAACAGCGCCCTCAATGCCATAGAGGTATACGGACTATTCCTCATGAGCGGATGGAAACCGGAGCAGCTCAGTATAGACATCGTTCCGCTGTTCGAAACCATTGAAGACCTGCGGCACGCTGCGGGCATTATGCAGCAGTTGTACACCCTGCCGGCATACCGCCAGCACCTGGAACGCCGCAATAATATCCAAACCATTATGCTCGGGTTTTCCGATGGCACCAAAGACGGTGGCTACCTGATGGCCAACTGGAGTATCTATAAGGCCAAGGAAGAACTGACCGCCATATCCCGGCAAAACGGAGTGAACGTAGTATTCTTCGATGGCAGGGGCGGGCCGCCCGCAAGGGGAGGGGGCAAAACGCATAAATTCTATGCCTCCCTGGGCAAGAATATAGAAAACGAGGAAATACAGCTTACGATACAGGGGCAAACCGTTAGTTCTAATTTCGGTACCATCGATTCCGCCCAATTCAATATTGAGCAATTGATCAATGCGGGGATATCCAACGAAGTGTTTGCATCGAACAAAACCATTCTGAAAGACAATGAAAAAGAACTGATCCAGCAATTGTCTGAGATCGGACTGGACGCCTACACGAGTTTAAAAGGCGATCCGAAATTCCTCGACTACCTCGCGCATGCCAGTCCCCTGCGGTTTTATGCCGAAACCAATATCGGCAGCCGGCCTGCAAAAAGAGGCGGTGGGGGCAAACTTTCGCTGAAAGACCTGCGCGCCATACCGTTTGTCGGCGCCTGGAGCCAACTGAAGCAGAACGTGACCGGTTATTACGGCGTCGGAACGGCATTCAAAGCCATGGACGAGGCCGGGCGTTGGGAAGATGTAAGGGATCTGTACCATAATTCTACTTTCTTTAAAACACTGATAGGCAACTGTGAGATGTCGATGAAGAAATGCTATTTTCCCATGACCACCTTCCTTTCGGAAGATCCGGTTTACGGAGAAATATGGAACAGAATACACGATGAGTACCAGCTTACCAAAGAATATATATTTAAGCTCACCGGTAAAAATGAACTGATGGCAGATTACCCGGTAGAGCAACTGTCGGTAGAAATGAGAGAGCGGATCGTGTTGCCGTTGCTGACCATTCAGCAGTACGCCATTACCCGCGTGCGGGAAATCGAAGAAGATCCGAATGCGGGTGATGCATCGCTGAAAACTACTTATGAAAAACTGGCTATGCGCTGCTCGTTTGGCATCATCAATGCTGGCAGAAATTCGGCGTAAAATGAACAGATAATAACGTTAAAAAAAGAAAGTCACGATGAAAGAGTGGAATGCATATCAAACAGCTCATAAAGAAAGATTCCTGCAAGAACTGCTGGAACTGCTGCGCATACCTTCCGTAAGTGCCAAAACGGAGCATAAGGATGATATGCAGACCTGCGCGGAAGCCGTACAGAAACAACTGCTGGCCGCCGGAGCCGACAGGGCCGAGATATACGCCACCGAAGGACATCCGGTAGTGTATGGCGAAAAAATCACAGATCCGGCAAAGCCTACCGTACTGGTATATGGGCACTATGATGTGCAGCCCGCAGAACCGCTGGAACTATGGAAGAGCAACCCTTTTGAACCTGCAATCAGAGATGGTAAAATATTTGCCCGCGGCGCCTGCGATGATAAAGGACAGTTCTATATGCACGTGAAGGCGCTGGAAACCCTGGTGGCAACCAATACGCTTTCCACAAACATCAAATTCATCATAGAAGGTGAAGAAGAGATCGGGTCGCCCAACCTCGCGAAATTCGTGCAGCAACACAAAGACCTGCTGAAAGCAGATGTGATACTGATCAGCGATACAGCGATGATCAGCATGGATACTCCCTCTATCGATATCGGCGTACGTGGACTGTCGTATATAGAAGTGGAAGTAACGGGCCCTAACAGAGATCTGCACAGCGGCGTATATGGGGGGGCGATTGCCAACCCGGCTACCATCCTGGCTAAAATGATCGCTTCCTGCCACGACGAAAACAATCATATTACCATACCCGGTTTTTACGATGATGTGGTGGAAGCAACACCCGAAGAACGCCAACTGATGGCAGCAGCACCCTTCGATGAAGAAGCGTATAAGAAAGACCTCGGTATCGACAGTCTCTGGGGCGAAAAGGACTATACTACCGGCGAACGAACCGGTATTCGTCCCACGCTGGAAGTAAACGGCATCTGGGGCGGCTACACGGGCGAAGGCGCCAAAACTGTATTGCCCTCCAAAGCCTTTGCAAAAATATCAGCACGCCTGGTGCCCAACCAAAGCGCAGCCGATATTACAGAAAAGCTGCTGACGTATTTTACCTCCATCGCTCCCCGCGGCGTAACGGTAAAAGCCAGCGAACACCACGGCGGAGAACCGTATATGACACCCATAGATTCTACTGCCTATAAAGCAGCCGCCAAAGCCATAGAGACCACGTTTGGCAAATCGCCGATACCCGTGAGAGGCGGAGGCAGCATACCCATATGCGCCCTGTTTGAACAGGAGCTGGGCATTAAAATTGTATTCATGGGTTTCGGACTCGATAGCGACAACCTGCATTCGCCCAACGAAAAGTACGATGTGTTCAACTATTACAAAGGCATCGAAACCATCCCGTACTTCCACCGGTTTTTCGCGGAAATGAAGGAGTAACAGCACCGTCGCCATCGTTGGTATTGTGCGTAGCATACGTGCGCCGGTATCACGAACAATCATACCCTCACACGAGATTGTTGGTGATGCTGACCACGGAGCCAACCCAAAATCACCTGCAACGGCCGGCCCGCAATGGAATGCTGCCGCAGCCCGGATAACAAGGGTCGTGTACAGGCACCGCCAGCAAACACCTGAATGTAATACCATACAGAAGGCTTACTCAACCTTTCCGGCCTCTTAATCTATTATCTTGCTATTTTTCCTCTTACTCTCTTACCATCTTACGGTCTTCTCATCTTGCCATCTTACGGTCTTACCATTTTCCCCTCTTCCTCTCTTACATCTCCTATTTCTTACCCTGCATCAACGTGCAGCTGAACACAGCATGATACCTTTGCAACAGTAATCAGGAAGATGAAGCGAAAGGAGTTTTTAAAAAAAGGAGCAATCGCCATGAGCAGTATAGCCGCTTTTAATGCCTTTACACAAAGTCTCGGAGAGCAGGAAACTCGTATGCCGGTTCTGTTCATTGGGCATGGATCGCCCATGAACGGTATACAGCACAATGCGTTCAGCGCCTACTGGCAGCAGTTGGGAAAAGAATTGCCGGTGCCAAAAGCCGTATTGGTAATATCAGCACACTGGCTGACCCGGGGCACCCATGTCACCGCCATGAGTGCTCCGAGAACGATACACGATTTCGGTGGTTTTCCTGATGCATTGTACCAGGTGCAATATCCTGCTCCCGGCCATCCCGGGCTGGCGAAAGAAACACAGGAGCTGGTCAAATCCACCGATATCGGACTGGACCACGACTGGGGACTGGATCATGGCGCCTGGACCGTAGTGAAATGGATGTATCCCCAAGCCAATATACCGGTGCTGCAGTTGAGCATCGACTACGCAAAACCAGCCGAATACCATTACAACCTTTCCCGGGAGCTGACAGCCCTGCGCAAAAAAGGGGTACTGATCATCGGCAGCGGAAACATGGTACATAATCTGCGCATGATAGCCTGGGATAAATTTGATGTGCCAAACTACGGGTATGACTGGGCGATAGAAATGCATGAGCTGTTAAAAAGCAAAATACTGGATAGAGATGACAAAGCCCTGATCCGTTACGAAACGCTGAGCCCTTCCGCAAAATTGGCCATTCCCACACCCGATCACTACTACCCCCTGATGTATACGCTTGGACTCCGGGATCAAAAAGATGAGATCAGTTTTTTCAACGATCAACTGGTAGCCGGTTCGCTGAACATGACATCCGTGAAATTCGGATAGCCCATCATGCTATTGTACGCCCCTATTGTTGTTGCGCGTAGACTACGTGCGCAGGTACCAGGAACACATCGTACCCCACTAGGTTAGCGACGATACTGACCACATAGCAGTCTGCGAACACCACCAACGACCAGCAACCATCTTACGGTCTTACCTTTTACTATTTTACCATTTTACCTCTCACCATTTTACGCTCTTACCATCTTACCCCTTACTCTCTTACCATCTTCCCCTCTTCCCCAATATCAAAAAGCCATTTCAATTGTCTGTTAGCCAGGAAGGAAGGCGTTTGCTTCATGAGCCAGTTCCGGAGCCAGCGGAGCGTGTTGTATTCAATATGCGCTATCCGGCCGAGCATGCGGCTTTGTTTTACAATGCTATGGGCTTTATTCCGGCGGATCTGTTCGTACCGGCGAAAAGCCCTATCCGTTGGCAGTCCGGCGCCCAACAATTTACCGAGGACATAGGCATCTTCCACCGCCTGACATGCTCCCTGACCCAAATTGGGTGTGGTGGCATGGGCCGCATCTCCCACCAGGCACATATTACCCGCGGTCCAGTGGTCAAAAGGTTTGAGATCTTCGATAGCGCTGAAATGTATGCTGCTGTCTGGAGTCTGTAGTACAATCGCTGACAACAAAGGATGAAAGTCGTGAAATAGTTCGCGAAGTAGTCCGGGAGCTGTTCCCCGTTTTTTATTGGCCACAGCATACCAATACACTTTGTTGTCGCTGATCTGCGTAATGCCTAATCGTACACCCTTCCCCCAGGCTTCCACAGCATGATGCCTGTGTTCCGGAGGCAGGGTAGTTTCACAGATGCCGCGCCAGCAAACCTGACCGCTATCCCGTATAACCGTATGCGGGAAAAAGCACTGCCGTACAACAGACCGTATGCCATCGGCACCGATCAATATTCCGCAGCCGGCATCACTGCCATCCTCAAAATGCAGCCGAAATCCATCGGGGTGCTGTTCGGCAGCGCTGAGTCTTTTAGACAGGCTGATGTGCTCCCATCCCACGGCATCGGCCAGTATCATTTGCAGATCGGCACGGTGGATAGCGGTATTGCATACGCCATACTGCTGTTCAAGTAAATCGGGCCGCATAGCAGAGAGCAGGCGCAGTTGTTCGTCTGTTATATTCATAACGGCCATCCGGTTGCCGGTGTTTTCGATGCGCTGTTGCAGCCCCAGCTTACGGAATACCTGCATGGCATTACCGGCCATCACAATGCCTGCGCCTACCGGTCTGATCTCTGGCGCCGCTTCATAGATGTGTACGGTAATGCCGCATTGCTGCAGGGCAAGGGCCGTGGTAAGCCCGCCAATACCGGCGCCGATGATGGTTACAGGTTGCATACTAAGCTTCCGCTACCGGCGTATTTTTTTGATAAAGCAGGCGGCCCAGCAGAGAGCCGCTCAAAGCAGCAAAGCCGCCTGTGAAGGCACCGGTAAGTCCGGATAATGCAATCAGCATCATCGGATCATCTTTTTGCAATATCAGTGCAGCCAATTTATGCGCCAGTATATGCTGGTTGGCAGCGCTGATATACCAGGCCAGTCCACCCCAGAGCGTAAGAATGGCCAGGAAGCCCGTTACAAAAGCCCACAGCGGTTTTTTGATCAGCCACAGCGATATACAAAACGTTACCACCGCTACCGACCACCACGACATATAGAGTGAAAGCAGAAAACTGCAGCATATCATCAAAGCAAACGATAAAATATATCTCATAGCTGTTTGGTTATTTAGTGTTGAAATGCATCACCCAACCTTTATTGCCCGGCGCCGTTTCGCCCCTTTGTAAAAACCAGGCTTTGTACAAATCGCCCGCTGCCCATTGGTCTATAAACTGGTCGTAATACCTGCTGCCGGGATTGCCGGATTGTCCGCCCGGGTATACCACGTAAGCCTCAGGGGTATCGAGCAGGTGCACGATCATTTTCCAACTGGGGCCATGGCTGTGCGCAGTGGCATTGATGATGTGTTTGCCGCCACCCACCGGCAGTCCGGTGCGGGCAAACGGCAGGGCACGGTCGCCGAGTAAATGATACACCGAGGTATTTTTACTTTTGCCCCAGGCCAGGCTGCCCGCTGCCTCCAGCGAATCAGCTACCGGCGCTATACTTTTAAAAGCAGCAGTTACCACATCGGGCAGGGTTTCTATTTCGGGCGTATTGATATCATCCGCAAAAACAAAACTGGTATCGTTCCGCAGCAGTAGCTCCGCCAGGGTGCCGTCGGACGGGTATTCCTTCACGCCGGCTTTTCCCAGTTCATCCTGCCAGACCTGCTTTTTAAATTGTTCAAACCACAGGTGAAACAAGGTAGCGCCCTTTTCATCCACATCGTTGTGCAGCGACCAGTTGCGCACCGCCTCCAGGTATACCACCTCTTTGCCCTGCAGTACGTCTTCCTGTATGTGTTTCAACAGCAGTGGGCGGACCGTTTCCGCAAACACATTGAAATTATCGTTCATCAGGTGGCGCATATCGGCTACCGTTATGTTTTGCATATCCTGCAGCCGCCTGTTGATGGCGATGCCGCGGTACAGGTCGTAGTGCCCGGGAATAAAGTAAGGATAGGCGCTGTCGGCGGGGCGTTGGTTGGCGCTGCTCACGAAGCCCTGTTCGGGGTTCACGATATGCGGGTTTTCTTCCGTCGGAATCATGCCCTGCCACATATAGCTGCTGTCTTCTCCCGGCATCACGTACACGCCCTGGCCCTCCCATCTGGCCGGAAACACGCCCTGTTGCCAGATGGCGATATCGCCGCTCCGGGAGGCAAACACCACGTTTTGCGCAGGCGCCGTAAAGTACTGCAGCGCCTGTTTATAGTCCTCGTAGCTGGCAGCCCGGTCCAGGTAGTACCAAAACAGCAGTTCGTTAGAAGGGTCGTGGGCCTTCCAGCGAACGGCCAGCGCATCACTGCCGTTTGCTTTGGCAGGGAAAGAAGCATCGTACATTACCGGACCAAACACGGTATAGGCTACCGTATCGTGTACGGCAGGCTGGTCTCGCACTTGTATGGTTTCAATGCGCAGATCCGCCTCCCGCCAGGTACTGTCGAAAAAGTATTGTTTTTTGCTGCCATCCCTGAAACGGATGTTGTAAAAGTCCATCACATCGCGCGAAGAATTGGTGAAGCCGAAAGCAATGTGTTCGTTGAAGCCGATGATGATGCCCGGTGTACCGGGAAAGCTTACGCCGTAGGCATTCACAGCAGGCGTGGTGAGTTGCATTTCGAACCAGATGGCCGGCAGGCTCAGGTTGAGGTGCGGATCGTTGCACAGTATAGGCGCGCCGCTGGCGGTTTTGCTGCCGTTCACCGCCCAGTTATTGCTGCCATTGTTTTTATCGGGCTGGTCTATCTCCTGCAGGGAATCGGCCGCAGGCATTACGGTTTTAAAATACAGCGAATCGGCAGAAGCAGGCGCTGCCGGCACTACCGCAGGCGGAGGAAATACCGTACCGGCAGGTACCACCGGCGACAGGGAATCCTGCACCTGGGGGAAAAGCAGCCGAACGGTGGCGTCGCCAAAGAAGTCGCGGAGCTGGGTGAGCGACAGATCGTCTGCCCCACCGGCCAGGGTACGGGTCATTTCCTTGATGAACAAGGCCGTTTTAAAATTGCTCCAGGGTTCCGGCCGGTATTGCAGCAGTTTGTATTCCAGCGGCAGTTCCACCTGTGTCAGCGAAGCGATATAAGCATTCACCCCGGCGGTATAGGCATCCATCATCATCTTGCTCTGCGGGTCGGCCTCGGCCTCGCGCAACAGGTTTTCAGCAGCATACACCATACCCAGCCTGCGTTTGCCCCGGTCAAATTCCAGCGCCGCCTCGCCTACGATTTCACTAATCCGGCCCCCGGCCGCCATCACCTGAAATTCCATTTGCCAGAGCCGGAACCTGGCATGCAGGTAACCCTGCACAAAAAAACCGTCTTCTTCCGATTCGGCCACCACATGCGGCACCAGCCGCTCATCGAAATATACGGTGGCATTTTTTTGCAAAGCAGGCAGCACCATCGTTTCGTTGAAATTCCTATCCACCGGTTCGGCATGGTACCACAAGCCGTGCTGCGGACTGAGCAGCTCACCCATAGGCAGAGGCGTGAGGTAACGCGAGCTGAGCAATACCACCAAAGCGATGGTAATCAGAAAAGACAAACAGCAGTAAAAGATTTTCATAATGTAAAATTATGGGTAGCAGGGTACGCGGCAGGCAAACGGCATACGGTCATCCAACCTTGCAGATGGCCGCCGTGAATGCCCGGTTTATTAGTTTTGCACAATAATAACCATATTGCAGATAAAAAACGGCGAATGAAGAAGCAAAACAAATCAGCCGCGTAGTTTTTCCGCCAACAAGTGCAGGCCGCAGGCGGCGATGCAGATGCGGGTATTAGCACGAACAGCGATACATTTGCACCGTACGATACACGAATTACCACGCTATGATGAATGAAGAAGACGTAAAAAATATACTGGGGCTGCAGTTGCCCACCGACCCGCGCTGGACCGATCTGGCAGGCATGAGCATGGAAGCCATACTCACCGATCACGCCTATTGCGAGCAAAAAGCTGCCACCAGTTGCATCAGCCTGATACAACGCTACAGCGATAAAGAAAAACTGGTAACCGAACTGGCTCCCATTGTTACGGAAGAATGGGGACACTTCCGGCTGGTATTGCTGGAATTGCAGAAAAGAAACCTGAAGCTGGGCAAACAGCGGAAAGACGCCTACGTGAACCAGTTGATCGAATTCCAGCGGAAAGGAGGCAGTCCGGAAGAACGCTTCCTGGACCAGTTGCTGACCATGGCACTGATAGAGGCCCGGAGTTGCGAGCGGTTTAAAAGACTCAGCGAAGGGCTGAAAGACCCCTACCTGCGGAAATTCTATCGCCGGTTCATGGAGAGCGAAGCCGGACATTACACCCTGTTCATAGACCTCGCAGAAACCTATGTAGAAAAAGAAAAGGTAAGAAGCCGCTGGCAGGAATGGCTGCAGTACGAAGCAGAAGTGATGAAAAACCTGGAGGTGAGGGGCGACAGGATCCATTAAACGAAGGGCCCGTTTGGCAGTAGCACCTGGCAGGTCAGCGGCCATTGCGGCTTGTATCCAACCCGGGTTTAACAAAAAAACAGCATACCAAAACATATATTGCATACGTTGAAGCAACAGTTAGTAAAATACAACACATGCAACACCTGATGATCCTTATCGGCATATTGCTGGCGCAGGGGGCCATCGTCCAGCAGCCCGCAACACCCGCTGCCCCCAAAGTATGGACTGCCATCGGTGGTTTTAAAGGCGGCAACATTACCCCGGAACTGCTGTCCCGTGCCATCGACTCCGCCCTGATGGTGCGCGACGATAAGGGTAATACCTATCCCATTACACGGTACCGGGTGTTCTATAAATTCCGCAGCAGCTATACCGACCCCGAAACCGGACAAACCCGTACCGTGCCCGATATGCGCGTAAACGATTTCACCGAACCCGTAATGAGCGAAAACTGGCGCGGGAGCATTAAAGACAATGCAGCCAAAGGCGATGAGATGATCATCGACGAAATCATCATCCGGCTGAAAGACGGTAAAAAGATGATGGCCCCCGCCCTCCGGTTCAAACTGATATGATTCATCCATTGCTACAGCTCCCCAACCCGGCGCAGCATCCGCCTTTGCGGCGATAGCAGTATGCGCAGCAGGGGTGCACAGCCCCGGTAACATTCCCCCGCAGCATATCCTTAACAGCAGGCTACTCAATCAAAGCAGCCAACCACATTATTTTTACTCCGATAGTCACAATAAAGAATATATTGGTTTTCTGTTCCCGCGCGGTACTGTGACTGAGGAAGCGAAGCTGTGGGGATATCACACGTGTGTAAACGGTTATAAACGCTTACACACGGATAACAGCAATCACATGGGCGCAACCCTTCGTTGTAGGAACAATAACCCAAACACCATTCAACCACAACCATCCGGCAGCAATGCGAAAGACGGGCGGTGTTTGTATATTTATGAGTTGCCAGTAATATTTCAACCTCGAAATATAATTAGAATTATCAACCATAAAACGTTATTGCTGGTTCTAATTTTAATTTTCGCTTATTCCGAAAATACTGAAAAAAATGAAGCAAAATGTCCCTAATAGTGTTGAAATAGTTGACAATCATTTAGACAATTTTTTTGATAAAGATGCCGACATCAAAGTATTTGATGAAATAGAATCTGAAATAATTCATCGAGACATTTACTTCATAAAAGCTACAGAAGATAGACCATATCATATTTTGTTAAGTTGTGGAATGAGTGCTTTGCCAATGACAATTCCAGAAGATGTTGAATCATCGGAATTTGTTGAGATTATGATTTTGCTTCCAAAAGAATGGAATTTGGAATATGAATCTTTCAGTGATGAAAAGAATTATTGGCCGATTAGAATTATGAAAGAAATAATGATGTCGCCTCACGAAAACAAAACTTGGTTTGGATATGGGCATACTTACGGACACAAAGAAGAAGAAGAAGAATTTGCAGAAGGAGTTGGATTTAATTCTATAATGTTAGCTTATTCAATGGAACTGTCTGAAGATTTTACTCAAATAGCGTTAGAAAATGAAAAAGTGATTGACATTTACACGTTAATTCCACTTTACAAAGAGGAGCTAGAGTTTAAGAAAAAAAATGGAGCGAGTGCTTTACTTCAGCGTTTTGACGAATTTGGAATTGAAGAAATAGTAGAAATTGGAAGAAAAAATGTTTGTAAATAGAAAATACTACTGGCAACACGGCATTTAGCGATATGGCGGCTGGAAATCAAACACTCAGCCATTTGCAGCTATCGGGCTTTTGTAATACATTTAGCAGACGGAATACTAATTCTGCCACATCGCAAATATCTGAACCGTTATGTGCAACCCAGTGACGACACAGCACGCAAGTTTTAATCATTAATCAAAGACACGATACTAATTATGTGGATTATATTCGGAATAATTGCAGTAGTAATACTTTACAATATCTTTTCAAGTAGTGGAAGTAAATCCAGTTCTAAGTCAACTTACTCGCCTTCACGTCCGACACCACAAAGAAGCACACCTACAAGTTTCCCAAAGACACCTTCTCCGACAAAAAAAGTTTACCGAAGCAAGAATAAACTGCCAGACAATCTCGTGATAACCGAAGAGTTCAAGCAAGCATTTGAACTTATGGAAAACACAAATAGAAGTGCTTATATAACAGGAAAAGCAGGAACAGGAAAGTCAACCTTGCTAACATATTTTAGACAAAAGACAAAAAAGAATGTAATTGTTTTAGCTCCGACAGGAATTGCCGCAATTAATGTTGAAGGCTCAACGATTCATTCGTTTTTTAGGTTTGCCCCTCAATTAGTTGAAAAAGCCAATATTCAAAGAGACTTTACCCGACAAGACCTGTTCGGGAAGATTGATATGATTGTAATTGACGAAATATCAATGATTCGTGCAGACCTTTTGGACGGTATTGATTATTCATTGAGATTAAATAAAAAAAACGAAACTCCTTTTGGTGGTGTTCAAATGATTTTTTTCGGAGACCTTTATCAACTTCCTCCTGTGGTTGTCGGTAAAGACCTAACCGACTATTTTGAGGAGCATTTTGGCGGACCTTTTTTCTTTAACGCCAAGGTTTTTGAGGAACTAAATTTTGAATACATAGAATTACAGACAATTTTCAGACAGAAAGATGAATATTTCAAAGATATTTTGAATTGTATTCGTGAAAATAGGGTGACATCGAAAGAACTTTCACTCCTGAATAATAGATTTAATCCAACTCATACTTATGATACAACAAATGTGTGCCTAACACTTTCAACTACAAACAAAATAGCTGACGGTGTTAATTTGGAGCGGATGAACAATTTGACATCTAAAGAATTTTTCTATCCAGCGATAATTACAGGCAAATTTGACAAGGCTTCCTATCCGACAGAACCAAAATTGTTTTTGAAGAAAGGAGCGCAAGTTATGATGTTGAAAAATGATAGTCAAAAAAGATGGGTAAATGGAACTCTTGGACTTATTAGTAACCTGACAGGAGAAGAAGTGATTGTTGAAATTGACGGAACGAACTACACAATTGAAAAAGCAACTTGGGAAGTTATAGAATATCAATATAACAAAGAAGAAAAGAAAATTGAAGCAATTGTTACAGGTTCATTCACTCAATTTCCTGTTAAGCTTGCGTGGGCAATAACAATTCATAAAAGTCAAGGACAGACGTTTGACAATGTTGTAATTGATTTGGGGAATGGTGCATTCACTCATGGACAAACCTATGTTGCGTTAAGTCGCTGCACTTCACTTGAAGGAATTACATTGAAAACACAAATTAGACAAAGGGATATTATCCTTGACCCCAAAGTATCAAGGTTTATTAGAGAAAAAACAAAACATTTTGCAGGCTGACAATAAGAATGTAGAAAATAAAGGGCATGCACAAAACTTCTACGACTGAAACTTTGGTTATTTCGACACACGGATTTATCAAAAAACGAAGTAAAGTTCCTGACAATCAACTTCAAAAAGCCATTGCACAACGAACAAAATATTTTGAAGAGAAACGATTAAAAACCAAGA
>JBBCKG010000008.1:0-655221 GCA_037190905.1 Agriterribacter sp.
TATTTGGCGACAGAATGCAAACGGACTTACGATAGTATACCGTTTAAAAGAGGCGGCGCCTTGCTCTGTGAATGGAGCCGTCGCCGCCTCTTTTAAACTAGATCAAAATTATTTCCTGACACAGTTCATTTTACAGACCCGTAGGGTTCCAGCCGTACAAGTGAGTGACACAACACAAGTCTCATCGTAGTACCACTGCCGACTAAATAAACATCTGAACAATCCTTCCTTGCTTTTATACAACAGGGGCTTCTGCTTTTAGTTACAGAACCCCCTGCCATACATTAGCTATATAGGCTACGCGAGTAGTTTCTCAATGATCTTACCCGAAGCCTTTTCTTTCAGGATCAGTTTTTTGGCGCCGTAATGCGTTATTTCTTCCTTCACCAGGTAGTGGTCTGCATCGTACTCCACCAAATGACTGTCTTTGGTTACTCCCGTTCTGCCACGCCATATATCCAGTTCAACCGGTTCCCATTGCTTTGTTTTAGCCGATCGATAGGCGGCATCCAGGATGCAGTTCACCACATAGCCGTCGTAAAATGTTTCCCTGGGGGCAGTACCTTTTTCCAGCGAGTCGAACATATCCATGAACATATGGTTATAGCCCAGCTCATTGAGTTCGTCGCCCACCGGAAACAGCCAGCCGCTGTTGGTTTCTGCTTTTTCGGCCACATAATCAGCTCCCTTGCCGGTCGTAAACATTTCAAAGCCGGTGCGGAGAAATCCGTTTGTCCAGATGGTGCCTTCGGACCCCATTACTTCGTCGCGAAGGTCGAGCCCGCCGCGGAATGTCCAACTTACTTCAAACTGCCCGATGGCGCCATTTTCATATTTTACCAAACCGATAGCATGGTCTTCTGCATCAATGGGTTTTACCTGTGTATCTGCCCAGCACATTACCTCTACCGGCTTTACATCCTTGCCGATATAGGTTCTGCCGATTTCAACGCAATGGCAGCCGAGATCAAGTATACATCCACCTCCTGCCTGTTCCAGATCCCAGAACCATTCGCTGTGCGGTCCGGGATGTGCTTCTCTCGATTTGGCCCACAGTATTCTGCCCAGTGCACCATTTTTTACGCTTTCCCAGGCTTTTATAAATTTAGGGGTATACACCAGGTCTTCCAGGTATCCGTTAAAGATGCCTGCAGCTTCTACGGCTTCCAGCATGCGTTTTGCTTCGGTGGCATTTCTGCCCAGTGGTTTGGTAGTCATCACAGCCTTTTTATGTTTGCAACAAAGCATTACGGCTTCTTCGTGTAGGTTGTTGGGCAATGCAATGCATACAATGGTTACTTCCGGCCGCGCGATCGCTTCTTCCATATTGGTGGTATGAAAAGCTACTTTATAATCGTCGGCAAATTTTTTAGCGCTTTCTTCTCTTCGGGAGTAAATACTCACAATCTTATCTCTGCTGCGGTATCCCTGCAAAGAGTCTGCATAAAACCTTCCGATAAATCCGGAGCCGAGCATAGCAATGTTCTGCATATTGTATATATTTTATTTAAAGTGAAAACTATTTGACGGTGGCTTTTCCTTCCCTGAAAATAGCCACAAAAAACAGCAGTACACCGAGGGCGAATACTGTGGGAATCCACCAAAAGCTTTGCCATTGCACCAGGGTGAGCGCTTCGTTGTTTTCCAGAAAATTATTGTAGAGGAATCCGGCTGCCTGCGCGCCGACAAACATACCTATGCCATAGGTGATGAAAATAATAAGCCCCTGCGCCTGCCCGCGTATTTCGGGTGTAGCTGCTTTGTCCATATAAATCTGTCCCGTAACAAAAAAGAAATCGTAGCAGATGCCGTGGAGTGCAATACCCGTCAGTATCATCCAGGTAGTGGCATCCGGCGCTGCCGCGGCAAAAAGGGTATAGCGTAATACCCAGGCGGCCATGCCAATGGCCAGCATCCACTTTACTCCCAGGCGGCGAAACATAAAGGGCATGATAATCAGAAAAATAACTTCAGAAGCCTGTCCCAGTACCTGCGTGGCGGCAATCTTCCCGAATCCGGCACTTGCCAGGTACAACTGGGTATAGTTATAGTACACTGCGAGTGGTATACAGATAAGAAACGAGCTGAAAAGAAATACATAAAACGAGGGACTACCCATCTGTTTGAAAGCATCCACACCGATGATGGCTTTTGCGGAAACGGCCTTGCCTGCTGCGGGGGGCGGGGTGTTGGGCAGGGAAAAACTGTACAGTCCCAGCAACAGGCTAAATCCTGCTGACAAATACAGCGGCAAAGCAGTCGCCTCCGGACTAATATCCGTAACAAAAGCGCTCAACCCATAGCTTATTATCAACCCCGATGCTATCCACCCGATGGTGCCGAATACCCTGATGGCCGGAAACTCTTTTTCCTGGTTCGACATTTGCCGGAAAGCCAGGGTGTTGGCCAGGCTCAGCGTGGGCATGTAGCAAATATTATATGCAATCAACAGTAAAATAAATACCAGCGAATTGTCCGTAAACGTTGGCGCCATAAACATGAAACCGGCGCCGAGCAGATGCAAAACGCCCAGCACTTTCTGTGTAGCAAAGAAACGATCGGCTATAAAGCCTACGAAAAACGGAGAGATGATGGCTGCAATGGCGTTACCGGTAAAAGGCCAGTGGGTGAGATCCTTCATGTCATTGGCAGACATATAAACAGCAATGGCTCCATACCAGGCTCCCCAAACGAAAAACTCGAGGAACATCATGACGATCAACTTAACCCGGGTCGTTATACTCATACACTCAAATAGTTCACCGGAAATTACGAAAGATTTGTAAAAGGAACGCCGAATTGCGTAAAAAGAGAGGAGGTTGCACCGAAGTTCATCGCAGTCTTTTTGCCGCTCATCAACTAGTATACAGATTCTGGCAACAGCCTTTATAATTTTAGACTTACAATCGGATTTGGTTGGTTGTTATGCCGACATATATCCGGTAAATTCACATGATCATGATCACATTCTTACTCTGGTTGATATTGCTGGTAATGTGTGCACCTTTAGCCATTCTTGCACTTGTACTCTATCCGGTAGTATGGCTACTGCTATTGCCTTTCAGGTTAGTAGGGGTGGTGGCAGACGGTGTATTTCAACTGATCAGGTCTGTCATTATGTTGCCTGTCCGTCTGGTGCAACGTAAATAGTACCGGTTTGCCCATGCCAGTGATAGAGCAGTGTAGTTGCCTGCAGTTTCTCCGGGTATTGTAGGGGGTAGCATATGACTTTGCTGCTCCGCAGATGAGCGTCGGCTGAGAACACTGCCGTTGGAATACACGACATTGTTCACCTATGATTAGCTACTCTCCGGCTATTTTACCCTCAATGATTTTGCAAAACGGTTTGAGGCAACCTGTGAATAGCAAAAAGCCCCGGAAGTCCGGGGCTTTTCTATGGTGTGTTGTAGTTGGTAGTTACCATTTATCCACTTCCTCGTCCGCTCCGTTGTCGCGGGTATCTGCAGCGGCAGCAGGTGGCTCAACAGCGGCGGCGGCGGCGTTCACCTCTACGTTTACTTCCTCTCCCACTTCTGCTGTTACATCAAGGTCCATTTCTTCCCCTTCGGGTGTATCGTGGTTAAAAGCGTCAAAGTCAAAATCAGGCATCAGTTCAGTCTTGACATGATCCACCGCTTCGTTCAGGGCTTTGATGAACTTGTTGAAATCTTCCTTGTAGAGGAAAATTTTATGTCTGTCGTACCCATTGTCATTAAAACGTTTACGGCTTTCGGTAATCGTTAAATAATAATCCTGGTTCCTGGTACTCCTCACGTCAAAGAAATACGTTCTGCGTTTTCCGGCACGAATGCGTTTGCTGTAAACACTTTCCATTCTTTTGTCATTGTTGTCGTACGCCACAATAAAAAATTTTAGATGATTTTAACTTGAACCTTTTTTTTAAGATGACAAAGATAAAATTGTTTTTGAATTGACAAAATTTTAACTAAAACTCTTACAATCCGCTCCTGTGCAGCATTTTACCCTTCCGTTTCTTCATTTTCCTGTTGCTTTTTATACATTTCGGCATAATAACCGTCCTGCTGCATCAGGGTTTCGTGCGTCCCTTTTTCCACGATTCTGCCATCTTCCAACACAATGATGGTATCGAAACTAAACAGACTGAAGATGCGATGAGTGATGATGATGGCTGTTTTTTCTTTAAGATACTGGTATAGGTTGCCGATGATTTCCTGCTCGGTTCGGGCATCCACGGCGCTGAGGCAATCGTCGAAAACCACTATGGACGGCTCTTTTATCAGGGCGCGTGCAATCGATACCCGTTGTTTTTGACCGCCACTCAGAGTAACGCCTCTTTCTCCTACCAGGGTTTCGTAGCCGTTGGGGAAACGGTCGATTTCTGAGGCAACGCTGGCCTGTGCGGCGGCCCGTTTTACCATTGTGTCGGTTACTTCGTCGAGGCCGAAGGCAATGTTGCCGGCAATAGTATCGCTAAACAGGAAAACGTCTTGCGGTACATAACTGATCTGCTTCCGGAGTTCGCGCATATCCATTTGACGCAGGTCCACGCCGTTGATCAGAATGTTTCCCCGTGTCGGGTCGTACATGCGAAGCAGTAATTGTGCGATGGTGGATTTGCCGCTACCTGTTTTGCCGATAACTGCTATTTTATGCCCGGCAGGTATAATCAGTGAAAGGTTGTTCAGCGCGGCTATTCCGCTGTGCGGATAGGTGAAATCTACCTGTCGGAACTCAATAGCACCATCCAGCACTACCTTTTCGGGTAAGGCAGCATTCTGAATATCAGGCTGTGTTTGCAGGAATTCATTTAGCCTTTTCTGAGAAGCAGATGCCCGCTGTATCATACTGGCCACCCAACCTATGGAACTTACCGGAAAGGTGAGCATATTGATATACACCACAAACTCTGTGATGGCGCCGATGGTGATGCTGCCGGGATTTTTGATATGATACATGCCCCCAATGAATATGGTGAGCAGGGTGCTTAAGCCAATTAACAAAGCGATGGAAGGGAAATAAACGGCTTCGAGTTTGGCCAGGTTGACTGCACTTTTTTTATAGGCTTCACTGTTCTTTTCAAAAAAATGCTCCATGTTAACTTCCTGTACAAACGACTTGATTACCCGTATGCCGGAGTAAGACTCCTGGGCATTGGTGGTAAGACTGCTGAGTTGCGATTGTATATGCTCGCTCTTTTTATGGATAAGCGTATTGACAATATAGATCGCTATAGCCAGTATTGGCAGCGGCAGCAATACATAAATAGTGAGTTCCCAATTCTTTTTGAACATGTAAAACAAACAGAAGCCTATGAGCAGTACCAGGTTGGTGAAATACATCAGAGCGGGCCCTGTATACATGCGTACTCTGCTTACATCTTCCGCCATACGGCTCATCAGATCGCCGGTGCTGTGTGTTTTGTAAAAGTCAGTATCGAGCTTTTGGTAGTGTTCGTAAATTTCATTTTTCTGGTCGTACTCTATGAAGCGGCTCATAACAATCAGACTCTGCCGCATAAAAAACATGAATAATCCACGCAGTAATGCCAGGAGCAGCAGCGTAATGCCACATACCATGACGAGCCATGCGAAGTCGTGCTGTTCAATGCGTGATTCCAGCTCCGATATGAATACATTTACCAGTGGATCGTATTCCGACCGGGTACCCTTTACCGTTACATCTGCAGCCGGTATTTCGCCCGACAACTGCTGCATCTTTTCCTGTACCTTGTCTACTACATATCCCGTTACCTGAGGTGCCAGTATACCGAAGTAGTTGGAAACAGTTACAAAAAAAATACCGAGCAGCAGGCGCCACTTATATTTGCGGAAATACTTGTTGACTGCTGTAAGATGCTTCAAAGTAGTTAGTGGTTAGTTGTCATAATGTCATATTCCACTAGTCATTTCTCCAGTTTTTGTACGTATTGATCAATCCGTTGGTGGAAGAGTCGTGACTGCTAACGGTTTCCTCTCCCTTCAGTTCAGGAAGAATTTTATTGGCAAGCTGCTTGCCCAGTTCCACTCCCCATTGGTCGAAGCTGAAGATATTCCAGATAACCCCCTGTACAAATATTTTATGCTCGTAAAGAGCAGTCAGTTGACCCAGGGTATAAGGCGTAATCTTTTTGATAAGGAAAGAATTGGTGGGGCGGTTGCCTTCAAACACTTTAAACGGAATCAGTTTTTCTCTTTCTTCCTCGGAGAGTTTGCCCAGTTCTGCCGCCACTTCCTCTCTGCTTTTGCCGTTCATCAGTGCTTCTGTTTGCGCAAAAAAGTTAGACAGCAGTTTTTGGTGATGATCGCCCACGGGGTTGTGGCTGATGGCGGGTGCAATAAAATCGCAGGGTATGATGATATTGCCCTGGTGAATCAACTGGTAAAAAGCGTGCTGCCCGTTGGTGCCGGGTTCGCCCCATATCACCGGGCCCGTTGCCTGTGTTACTTTAGTGCCGTTGCGCCCTACGTATTTACCGTTGCTTTCCATATTGCCCTGTTGGAAGTAAGCGGCAAAACGATGCATATACTGGTCGTAGGGCAGTATAGCTTCCGTTTGTGTTCCAAAAAAATTGGTATACCATAGTCCAACAAGTGCCATGATTACAGGTATATTCTTCTCAAAGGGAGTGTTGCGGAAGTGGGTGTCTGTTGCATGGGCGCCTTTCAACAGGTCTTCAAAGTGTTGGTAGCCTATGGTGAGTACAATAGATAACCCGATAGCGCTCCACAGGCTGTAGCGGCCGCCCACCCAGTCCCAGAACTCGAACATATTATTCTTGTCTATGCCAAAAGCCACTACTTCTTTTTCGTTGGTAGAGAGTGCCACAAAATGCTTGGCCACTTGTTTTTCGTCTTTGGCAGCTTCGAGGAACCAGTTTCTTGCCGTATGGGCATTGGTCATGGTTTCCTGGGTGGTAAAGGTTTTGGATGCGATGAGAAAAAGTGTTTCCTCCGGGTTTACTTTCTTCAGTGTTTCGGCAATATGAGTGCCGTCTACATTAGATACGAACCAGGTCTGAATACCTTCCACCCAGTAAGGTTTGAGGGCTTCTGTGATCATCACTGGTCCGAGGTCGCTGCCGCCGATGCCTATATTAACAAAATGGCGGATTTTTTTTCCGGTATAGCCTTTCCACTCGCCACTGTGTACTTTGTTTGCAAAATCCTTCATTTGCTTTAATACGCGTTGCACTTCAGGTACTACATCCTGGCCGTCTGCTATAACCGGCTCGCCCGAAAAGTTCCGCAATGCGGTGTGTAGCACCGCTCTTCCTTCCGTTTGGTTAATTTTTTCGCCGGTAAACATTGCCTCGATGGCTTCCTTTACTCCGGTTTCTCTGGCCAGTTCCAGCAGTAGGGAGCGGGTGGTATCGTTGATGAGGTTTTTCGAGTAGTCGAACAGCATATCTTCCAACTGAATAGAATAGTTGCTGAACCTGTTACTGTCAGACACAAAATAACCGGCAATGGTATCGCCTTTTACTTCCTCATAAAGGGCAGCAAGTTTTTTCCATGCGGCGGTCTGTGTGGGATCAATGGAGGGGAATGCCATGATATTGTTGATTTGATTTTTGAAAAACGAGTAGGAACAAAGATAAGGTAATAGGAAAGACCTGTAAGGTTTGCCGCCTACTGATTAAAGGCGGGATGACTTTCCCTGAACCTTATGGATTATATAATGTTAAAATGCCAGACAGACAACTTGTTAGGTCTTGTTTCGGAAAGCAAGTTGCTTATAGCCCGCTGATAGCGAACCCTATAGTATAGGGGCGTATGTTAGGGCCTGCACCTTCTCTGAAAAACTCGTTCAGATGGTAAGTTCCGAAGATAGAAAAGGGGCCGTATCCGACGCGCAATGTACCTGCCAGCCGGGTAGTATTAAAGTTTCTTTTATCGCGCAGTCTTTCTGTGTAGCCTCCGTATCCTTCTGTATCGCGCGTTACCTTACCCCTGGTGTAGGCATTGATGAGCGTACCCACTTTTACACCCAGCGCCACTTTGAATGTCTTATTATAATTTTCCGGCCTGGCCGCCCATCGTAGCTCCAGAGGCACTTCGAGGTAGCTGGTGGCGAGTTTATAGCGCTTGTATTGGTTCTCGGTTTCTGAAAAAGCAATGGGAAATTTACGGAGGTCTATTTCAGTATTCTTGAAATACATATTATCCCAGCCCATGCCTACTCCGAGAGCCACACTGTATTTGGGGCTCGATTTGAAGCGGAAATCGTATAACAGGCTGAAGGCAAAACTGGTGGTGAACCCGCCGTTTCGGATAGAATCGGGTGAGCCCGACCAGCCATGGTATCCGTACTGGAGCATAAAATGATCGGCTGCCCTGCGTTTTAATTCGTCTGTATTGGTGGCTTTTTTGGCGATGTCTGTGTTGGTTATCACCACGCTGTCTTCGGTTTGAGCCAATAGTATATTACAGGAAATCAGCAGGGAACTGATCAGGAAAATCCGCTTCATACGCATATTTGAATGACAAATGTATTTGTGTACAGGTTAATAAAAGGTTAAAGAGACGGAGTGTGGTGTATAACCACTGTCTTCCGGCAATTCTCCGAACGGCGGCAAAAGTAAGACAATCTGTGTGACTGCACTTAAAAAAATCCGATAGCGTCTGCGGTGTAATCCGCGAATGGCTTTATAGGTATGGGGAAGAAGGGCGGTAGCTTTGTTTGTTTACCTATTGCAGAGCGGGCCATTCCGTTTCGAGCCCCTGTGTTCTTACAAAAGCCTGGAATTCTTTCAGCAGCCGCCCATTGTTTCTTACGGCTGTTGGTATTACCTGCTGTGATGCGGCAAAAACCAGCAACATACCCACCGCCTCGCCGATGCTCCATTCTACGGGGTGCAGCCGGTAACAGCCATTGGTGATGTGCGTGGTGCCAATATTCTTATTGGCCGGGAAAATGTTTTTCATCCGAATCGGTAGCAGGGCGCCCAGGGGTATTTGAAAAGGCAGGGAAGGGAAATCGATATAGTTGTTGCCTCCTGTACTGGGATGAAGGTCGATGTGGTAATAGCCTGTTCCTACGGAATCGTGGAAAAAGGCAGCCGTTCGGACTTCCTGCCCCGCGACTTTCCGGCGATTTTCCGCACCTACATGCTCCTCCAGCACAGTAAATTCTGCTTTTATCCGGCGAGACTCTCTTACGTAGGGGTATTTGGCCATCCCGTCTTCTGTTCCAACAATATCTTTTCGCAAATGCAATCCCGGCCATCCCTTTCCTCCGTCTGGACGTGGCGCTTCCGTTTGCAGCCAGTACAGGAGAGACAGGCTCAATTGCTTAGACTCATTTATATATTGGGAAAACTGCTCCGGTGTGGCGTTTACCAGGTCGCCGTTCATGTAGTCATTTTGCGGCCAGTTAACGATCGTGATATCACCCTGGTAAAACCCTTCCCGAAAGTTTTTTCTGTTGATGATACGCCGGTAGTTCCAGAGGTTCAACATGCCCTTTAGTTCGCTTCCGTCCGGTACAAAACCCAATTGCTTAGGTTCAAGGGTTTGGGGCTGGGAATAGACAAGATCCAGTAACCGCCCTGACCAGGCTGGTTGCAATTTAGGTACATAATTTCGCCAGTAGTTGTAGTTGGCCGGTTGGGGGATGGTATGATCTTCGCCAGCTATATAATCCATGGCAAAACACATGGTGAAGGCCTGGTTGTTTTTCGGATCAGCCTGTTCAGGGGCATGTAGTTCGCGGGTTGTTGTGCGCGATTCTGTTCCGGTGATGTATTCGGTGCCGGTAAGCGGCAGTAAATCGCCCAGTTCGGTGGCGTCTACAAAATAGGGCGCTTCCAGTTGCACATGATGCCCGGTTCGATCGTTACGAACGGTTATATGCCTCACGGAATCGCCGTACACGGCTGCGGATACGGCAGTGTGCTCCATAAGCAATACCAGCTTTGCATTCGAAAGATAAGGCGTCAGCATTTGCCGGATAACGGCTTCGGCTACTGCAGGCTCATGGCAAAGCCGGGATACTGCACCACTGCCGGGGTTCAGTAGTGGATTGGATTTCTCCTTCTCTGTCAGCGGATAATGATGCCGGTAATAGTCTCTTATTGCATTCCGCAATGTACGGTACGATTGCGGCGCGCCATGTGTTTCTATCCAGGGGTGTTCATCCGGCGGAACGGCCTGCGAGGTTAGTTGCCCGCCCAGCCAGTCGGTGGTTTCGGTTAGTATTACGGAACGCCCATTGCGCAGCAACGCCAGGGCTGCGGCTACGCCACCGAGTCCCCCGCCAGCTATCACCACATCGGCTTGCATCGTTTTTCCTTTGGATGTTGCGCTACTTCGAACGATTCCGGTGCCGGGAGCAACGAATGCGCTGCCGAGCGTAAGCGCCGACCCTCCACATCCCAAGAGTTCCAGGAAGCTTCTGCGGTGCATAATTGATGATTTGCTGTTTTACATCGTTTCCAGGGCGGCGTATTTATTACACATTGAACCGAAAGTGCATAATGTCTCCGTCTTCCACTGTGTAGTCTTTGCCCTGTACGGCCAGCTTTCCGGCATCCCGGCAGGCTGCCTCGGATTTATACTGTATAAAATCGTTGTACTTGATAACCTCCGCACGGATAAACCCTTTTTCAAAGTCTGAGTGTATTACACCTGCAGCCTGCGGCGCCAACATACCCCTTGTAATGGTCCAGGCCCTTACTTCCTGTACGCCTGCTGTGAAATAGGTGATGAGGTTGAGCAACTGGTAAGTAGACCGGATCAACCGCGTTACACCGCTTTCTGTAAGCCCCATATCTTCCAGGAACATCTGGCGGTCTTCATAACTCTCCATAACTGCTATTTCGCTTTCTATAGCTGCGCTTACATACAGTATCTCTGCTTTTTCGTCTTTCACCAGGGCTTTCACAGCCTCTGTATGCTGGTTTCCTTTTACCACACTTTTCTCATCAACGTTACACACATATATCACCGGTTTGATGGTCAGCAAAAAGGTGTCGGCAATAAATTTGTCGCGGTCTTCAGCGCTTACGTCAAACGAGCGGGCATTTTTCCCCTGTTCCAGGTGTTTTTTAAGGTCCTGCAGTAATTCCAGTCCCCTGATCTGTTCCTTATCGCCACTGGTACGGCTGGCTTTTTCTATCCGGCTGATCTTTTTTTCCACACTATCCAGGTCTTTCAACTGGAGTTCGGTGTCTATGATTTCTTTGTCTCTTACAGGATTTACGTTCCCGTCAACGTGTATAACATTGTCGTCGTCGAAGCAACGCAACACGTGTATGATGGCATCAGTATTGCGGATATTACCGAGAAACTGGTTGCCCAGTCCTTCGCCTTTGCTGGCACCTTTCACCAGTCCTGCTATATCTACGATCTCTACTGTAGTAGGAACGATCCGTTCGGGTTTTACCAGTTTTTCCAAAGCAATCAGCCGGTCGTCCGGCACTGTAATAACGCCTACGTTGGGTTCTATGGTACAGAAAGGGAAATTGGCAGCCTGGGCTTTCGCGCTGCTCAATGCGTTGAATAACGTTGATTTTCCCACGTTGGGCAGCCCCACAATACCAGCTTGTAATGCCATAATGGTTTAGTTTCGTGCATGTTTTTGCGCATGCGGTTGTAAAAAGTGGCAAAGGTAATGTTGTGGCAGAAATTAAAAAAAATGAAGCATGCAAGCCTTTTTGTACACAGGGTGCCGGAGTTCACAATCTGCCGATGAAATGATCGTTTGATAAACAAGGGTTTGGAGTTTTGCCGGATAATACAGATTTTTAACAACCGACTATAACACACACATAACAACCGCAGTATGGCACTAAACTATATATGGATGGCATTTTTCCTGGTGGCATTTGCTGTAGCTTTTATTAAATGGGCTTTTCTGGGCGACCAGGAGATTTTGAAGCTGCTGATGGATGGCATTTTTAAAGCCGCCAACGACGGGTTCGATATTTCGCTGAAACTGGTAGGGATGATGTCGTTGTTTCTGGGATTTATGAAAATTGGCGAAAAAGCAGGGGCGATTAACTTTCTGTCCAGGCTGGTAGCGCCTTTTTTCTCAAGGCTCTTCCCGGAAGTGCCCAAAAATCATCCGGCTACCGGGCAGATGATGATGAATTTTTCTGCCAACCTGCTGGGGCTGGACAATGCTGCCACGCCGTTCGGCATCAAGGCTATGCAAAGCCTGCAGGAGCTGAATCCGCATAAGGATACTGCCAGCAATGCACAAGTGATGTTTATGGCTTTACACGCCAGCGGGCTGACCCTGATTCCCGTAGCAGTCATTGCCATGCGCGCGTCGGTGAAAGAGCCGGCCGCCAACCCTACGGATATTTTTGTACCCTGTATGGTGGTAACGTTTGTGGCGACCATGGCCGCGCTGATCATTATGTCGTTTAAACAAAAAATCAATCTTTTTCAACCGGTCATTATCGGTTGGATTGGAGGTGTTTCTGCACTGATTGCTGCGCTGATATGGTACCTCACCACCCTTACACCCGACCGGTTGCAACAGTTTTCTACTACCCTCAGCAGTGGCATCATCCTGCTGATATTCCTGGCTTTTCTGCTGGGAGGCTGGCGTAAGAAGGTAAATATGTTCGAAGCATTTGTAGATGGGGCCAAAGGTGGCTTTGAAATAGCCGTGCGCATCATTCCCTATCTGATTGCGATGCTGGTGGCCATCAGTGTATTACGCAACTCCGGTATTTTCGGATATATAGTAGAAGGCTTCCGCGTGTTTTTTGCCATGCTGAGCGTGAACACCGATTTTGTGGAGGCCCTGCCCACTGCCCTGATGAAGCCGCTGAGCGGCGCCGGTGCCCGGGGGATGATGGTAGATGCTATGAATACCTATGGGGCCGATTCCTTTATTGGCCGGCTGTCTTCGATTTTTCAGGGCACAAGCGATACCACTTTTTACGTGATAGCAGTTTATTTCGGTGCAGTGAACGTTAAAAACACCCGCTATGCCATTCCGGTCATGTTGCTGGCAGATCTGGCGGGCATCATTACCGCTATTCTGATCGCCTACTTATTTTTTCATTAATATCCCGGTTTTTAGAACTCGGCGCTGTTGGGGGTTCTCGGAAATGCGATGGCATCCCGGATATTGCTCATACCCGTTACAAATTGTACCATCCGCTCAAAACCAAGTCCGAAGCCTGCGTGCGGTACGGTGCCGTAGCGGCGCGTATCGAGGTACCACCACAGTTCATCTGAAGGCACATTCATCTCTTTCATTCTACGTTCCAATACATCCAGCCGCTCCTCTCTTTGTGAGCCCCCTACGATTTCACCAATGCCCGGCGCCAGTATATCCATGGCGGCTACGGTTTTTCCGTCGTCGTTGAGGCGCATGTAAAAAGCCTTAATGCTGGCTGGGTAATCGGTTACGATAACAGGTTTTTTAAAATGCTTTTCTACCAGGTATCTTTCATGTTCACTCTGCATGTCTACGCCCCATTCTACAGGATAGGCAAACTTCTTTTTCTTATAAGGAGTTGATTGCTGCAGTATTTCTATGGCCTGGGTGTAGGTGATGCGTTCAAACGGATTGTCCAGCACGAAGTTCAATTTTTCCGTTAGTTTCATTTCGCTGCGTTTATCCTGCGGAAGCTGCTTCTCTTCTTCTTCCTGTCGTTTCGCCAGAAACTCCAGGTCTTCACTATTGTTTTCTACTACATAACGGATGATATACTTAATAAACGCCTCAGCCAGGTTCATGTCATCTTCCAGGTCGTAAAACGCCATTTCCGGCTCTATCATCCAAAACTCAGCCAGGTGGCGGGGGGTATTGGAATTTTCGGCGCGGAAGGTGGGGCCGAAGGTGTAGATCTCGCCCAAGGCGGTTGCCGCCAGCTCCCCTTCCAGTTGACCACTCACTGTGAGGTTGGTAGACCGCCCGAAAAAATCTTCTTTAAAGTCAATGGATCCGTCTTCATTTTTAGGCAGTTTGTCCAGCGGCAAAGTTGTAACCCGGAACATTTCACCTGCCCCCTCTGCATCGCTGGCGGTGATAATAGGGGTATGGAGGTATACAAACCCTCTTTCGTTGAAAAACCGGTGGATGGCAAAAGCCAGGGCATGACGGATACGAAATACAGCGGCAAAAGTATTGGTGCGAAAACGCAGGTGAGCATTTTCTCTTAAAAATTCAAGACTGTGTTTTTTGGGTTGCAGCGGATATTTTTCAGCATCGCTGTCGCCAAGTACTTCGATGGTAGCGGCTTTGATTTCGAGTTTTTGGCCTTTTCCCAGAGACGGGATAACGGTACCGGTTACTTTTAAAGCAGCAGATAAAGTACAACGTTTCAAAACAGCTTCATCGAACTTGCCCAGTTCTGCCACCACCTGCACATTGGTGTTGGTAGAGCCGTCGTTGAGCATAATAAACTGATTTTGCCGAAAACTTCTTATCCATCCCATTACTGTCACCTGCTGATTTTCAGGCTCCGATTTCAACAATTCTTTTATCTTAATCCTTTGGTTGAACATATCTGGTATTTATTAAAAACTCGTTAAAATAACAGGTAAAGCCGATATTTCATTGATCGGGCGGCAAAGATAGGTGGTAATTTTTTTTTCGATTTCAGAAAATAAATGTAACATTGCGGCAGGAATCTAGCTGATCAGTTCTTACCTTTGCTCCAGGATTCTATCAGTATTAGTCATTCCGCACCAAATTTCATTCAACCAAAAATTTCATTTCAGGGTTTCTCTTTCAACATTTCGTTTTTGATGAGGGCCATTTTTTAGTATTTACTTCTATGTACGACATTTTGCAATTGAACGACATGCTCGTTCCCGAACTGCTTGATATTGCTGAGCAACTGAATATACCCAATGCAAAAAAACTCGACAAGCAGGAGCTGATATATAAAATATTAGACAAACAGGCTGTGGATAACAGCGACACCAAAGGTGCTGCCGAAAAACCCAAGCGCAAAAGAGTGGTAAAAACCACTACCTCTAATATTACAGAGGAAGCGCTGGTGGAAAACGAGGAGGAGCCTAAACCCGCTACTCCTGTGAAGCGTAAAAAGGCGGAGCCTAAAACACCCAAGGCTGATAAAAAAGTAGTCAAAAAAACTAAAGCAGAACCAGAAGGGGAATCGCCGGTCGAGTCTGAAGCGGAAGCTGAGTTGCCTGTTGAAACAGCACTTGCGCCTGAAGCAGAAGAAGAGGTGGGCGAAACCAACGTTTCGTCACTGGCAGCCGAGGCATTGGCCATGACCGAAGAGCCCCAGACAGAGAAGAAACCGTTTCTCGCAAAAAAGGAACAGTTTAATATTGAGTTCGACGGGGTGGTTATGAGTGAAGGGGTACTGGAGATGATGCCCGACGGTTACGGGTTTCTGAGAAGCAGCGACTACAACTACCTTTCTTCTCCGGATGATATTTATGTATCTCCGTCGCAGATCAAACTGTTTGGTTTAAAAACAGGCGATACCGTATCGGGTTCCGTACGTCCGCCCAAAGAGGGAGAAAAATATTTTGCCCTGCTTAAAGTAGAGCATATCAATGGAAAATCGCCCGAAGAAGTCAGAGACCGGGTTCCCTTCGATTACCTGACGCCGTTGTTCCCTTATGAGAAGTTGAATCTTTTCACTTCTCCTTCTTTATACAGTACCCGTATTATCGATCTGTTTGCGCCGATAGGTAAGGGGCAGAGAGGGCTGATTGTAGCACAACCGAAAACCGGTAAAACGGTATTGTTAAAAGATGTGGCCAACGCCATAGCTGAAAATCACCCGGAATGCTACCTCATGATTGTGCTGGTAGATGAAAGGCCGGAGGAAGTAACAGATATGGAAAGAAGCGTGAAAGCCGAAGTGATTGCCTCTACTTTTGATGAGCCTGCCGAAAAGCATGTAAAGGTATCTACCATTGCCTTGCAAAAGGCGAAACGCCTGGTGGAATGCGGTCATGATGTGGTAATACTGCTCGACTCTATTACCCGTTTGGCCAGAGCGCACAATACCGTTGCGCCCGCTTCCGGAAAAGTATTGTCAGGTGGTGTAGAAGCCAATGCCATGCAGAAGCCCAAACAATTCTTCGGTGCGGCCAGAAAAATAGAGAACGGGGGTTCCCTGACTATACTGGCTACCGCTCTGATTGATACTGGGTCTAAAATGGATGAAGTGATCTTTGAAGAATTCAAAGGAACCGGTAACATGGAATTGCAGCTAGATAGAAGACTGGCCAACAAGCGTGTGTATCCGGCCATCGATCTGGTGGACTCTTCCACCAGACGCGAAGATTTGCTGTTGGACAAGGATGTATTGAAGCGTATGCACTTGCTCCGGAATTACCTGGCAGATATGAATACAGAAGAAGCAATGCACGAATTGCTGAAAAGAATGAGAGGTACCAAAGATAACTATGAGTTCCTCGCCAGCATGAACGGATAATGGTAAACCGATAGATATTTACACAAGAAGCACCCCGTTACAAACGGGGTCTTTTTTTTAGCGAAGCTGAACTTACAATATTGGCTGACGATGATTCGAGCGCTTTATTCATGCAATCCCGATAAAGGACAGTTGTTTTTACAAAATCATACAAGCCAATCAGGCGGAAAACGACGGGCACCTAAAAACCGGAATATATAGATAGGCGTACAAGATAGTATTCATCGCCTTTAGCTATCTACTTTAGGCGATATTGATCAAATAAAAATGTTTCAGCCACTTTCAATCCCTGTATTCAGTTCCTCCATCCTTGTTGGCATAGGCGGGCGGAAGTTTAACACTATTATTCCTGCATTTGGCAGGTATGTACACAAAAAATATGGCTCTCACAGATAATTATTGTAGTTTTCAATAATAGATTGTAATGGTCTGATAACCTCAGATTGTGTCATAAAATAAAAATATGGGCATATGAAAAAAACGATATTATTACTCTTTACCGGAATGCATTTGTTGGCCTGTACGGCCCGGGCGCAGGAAGATGGATGGGTTTCTTTGTTCAATGGTACGATGGAAGACTGGAAGGTGGGGAACAATGCCTCCAGCTTCACTATCGAAGAAGGCGCCATAAAAGTGCATGGGCCGGTAGCGCATCTCTATTACGACGGGGCTGTGAACAAGCGTATTTTTAAAAACTTCGAATTCAAAGCGCGCGTGAAAACATTGCCCGGATCTAACTCCGGCATCTACTTTCACACCAGCTATCTGGAAAGAGGGTGGCCGGAGAGAGGGTACGAGGTGCAGGTGAATAATTCTCATACCGACTGGAGAAGGTCTGGCAGCCTGTACAATGTGGTGGATATACGAGAAACCTACGCGAAGGACAATGAATGGTACACGCAATACATTAAAGTGGAGGGCAAAAGAGTGATTATAAAAGTGAATGACAATGTAGTGGTGGATTATACCGAACCCTGCGATGTAAAACGTGAAAGTCATCCGCTGCGGCTGATAACCGGCGGAACATTCGCACTACAGGCACACGACCCCAAAAGTGTGGTATACATTAAAGATATTATGGTGAGAGTATTGCCAGACTAAATGCTATATTAGTTACCAGCCGTCGGCGTTGGCGGTTTCCAGGTCTTTCTGGTACTTTTCAGGTATTTCGCCGCGGAGCAGGGCACCAGTTGCTACTGAAGGAAAAACCTCTTCGAAAGAGACCATCTCGTTCAGAGAGCTTCTTCGGTAAATATGCGAACGGGTAATCTTACGCATATCGTCTAACCCGGCAGCGCCCAACAGCTCCACGAAACTTTTTACCGTGGCCCGGTGATAATTAGCCACCCTTACTTTTTTGTCCTCCACTACAAGTCCTACTGTAAGAGAGGGATCCTGGGTAGCCACACCGGCAGGACATTTATTGGTATTGCACTGGAGTGCCTGTATGCAACCCAGTGCCATCATCATGGCGCGGGCAGTATAGCAGGCATCGGCACCCAGCGATACGGCCCTTGCCATATGGAAGCCAGTGAATATTTTTCCGCTGGCAAATATTTTCATGTGCTGGCGGATACCCATTCCTACCAGTATGTTTTGTACAAAAGCCAGCCCATCGAGTAAGGGTGCGCCAACGTAATTAGAAAATTCCTGGGGAGCCGCTCCGGTGCCTCCTTCAGCTCCGTCTACGGTTATAAAGTCCGGATAAATATCCAATGCAGCCATGGCCTTGCAGATAGCGATGAATTCGCTTTTAATGCCAATGCAAAGCTTAAACCCTACGGGCTTTCCGCCACTGAGGGTTCTCAACTTTTGAAGAAATAATACCATTTCCCTGGGGGTATTGAACGCAGAATGAAAAGGAGGCGATGCTATGGTGGTATGCGGTTTTACATGCCGGATAGCCGCAATTTCTTTGGTGTTTTTTGCTGCCGGTAATATGCCGCCGTGGCCTGGCTTGGCACCCTGGGATATTTTCAACTCTATCATTTTCACATTTGGCAACTGTGCTTTTTCAGCAAAAAGATCTCCGTTGAAATTTCCTTCCTCATCGCGGCAGCCGAAGTAGCCCGTGCCGATCTGCCAGATGATGTCGCCGCCTGGCTTAAGGTGAAAAGGGCTAAGTCCGCCCTCGCCGGTATTGTGAGCGAAATTGCCGATCCGTGCCCCGCCGTTCAGCGCTTCTATGGCGTTGGAGCTGAGTGAACCAAAACTCATCGCCGATACGTTAAATATGCTGCAGGAGTAGGGTTGTGTACAATCCTTGTTGCCAACCACCACACGGGGATCATTGTCCAGTGTTTTGAAATCCTTGGGTACAATGGAGTGGCTCATCCACTCGTACCCTTCTGCGTATACATCCAGTTGCGTTCCAAACGGCATGGTATCGTTTTGCTGTTTGGCACGTTGATAAATGGTGCTTCGGTCGATGCGGTTCACCGGACGTCCGTCGATATCAGATTCTATAAAGTATTGGTATACTTTCGGACGAATTTCTTCCATAAAATAACGGAGCCTTCCGAACAGCGGATAAATGCGCATGATAGAATGCTTTTTCTGGAACATATCATAGTACCCCATCCCCGTGAAAAATGCAGCTATAACGAAAAAAGGGTACCATTTGCCATCCAGATAAATAGCAAGCAACAAGGTGGTTACGCATACTATGGCAGAAACAATAATAAATAACTTCCGCATATACTCCTTTCTTTGGTGAGCAGAAAAGCAAAGATGATGAATGTTTCAGTAATAAAAAACAGGCGTTGTACGGTCTCTGGTTTTATGCGGCAGCACAGGATTCGAAATCAGAAAGTGATAGACCTATAGTTTGAGGTAGACAAAAATCGTAGGCGTAAAATCGTATATTTGATTTATCTTCTAATTAGTATATTAATACTGACAAAATAATAAGTGCTATGCCTAGTCCAGTTAAAAAGTACGAAGATAAAAGTAAATGAATACATACATCCGCCTGTTATTAGTAAATTTAGCATGCTTCGTGACTGTACTTAGTTTATCTACTCCTTTACTAAATAGCGGCGACGATGCGTACTGTGTTTATCTTTTGTCGGGAGGTTTTGGTGGCGCACCTTCCGAACTTACCCTTTATAATCACGTGCTGCACCCTATCATTACGATTGGCATCAGAGAATTGTTTACCATGCTGCCCACTATCAACTGGTATGGTTATACACTCATAGCATTTCATTTTCTGGCCACATCGGTCATTTCGGTAGAACTGTATAAAACAAAGCCATTCAACACTGCGTTGGTATTGTATTTGGTATTCTTCATTGTATTTGAAATACCTTTTTTGCTTGGCATCAACTTTACCAATACAAGCATAGTGCTGACCTTTGCCTCCCTGGCAGTGCTTTTCAGGTTGTATCGCCACGGTAGACCCTGGGGACTATACTTTTTTATACCTATCGCATTATTGGTATTCGCCAGTTTTTTTCGCATTCATGTCATGATTCCATTGATGGCAACTGTTTTTCCGTTCCTGCTATTCGGCAATAAACAGCGCAAGCCTTTTTTAGCGGCGTTGGGTATTGCTGCAGGCATGATCATACTATTCCATAAACTCCATGAAGCATATTACTCAGGCAAACTCACCGATTGGCGGCAGAATGAGCATTACCGGCAAATGCTGTATAAGTTCTACAACGATTCCCAATTGTTATCAGCGGAAACTGCTCAATGGGAAACAGAAGTGGAACTTCTGAAAAATGCACTGATTCTTGATACTACCTACCTCAGTGCCCAAAAGCTGACAAGCATATATGCTGAACTTCAACAGAGCAAGATACTTACGCTACCAGACAGATCCTCAGTTAGGTGGACATTTATTAACAACAGAATATTCCTTCTTACAGCCGCTTTGCTGTTTTTATTGGTGGCAAGAAGGTGGAAGCGGCCAGTATTGATATCTTTGGCACTGGGGGCAGCAGGCGTGGTATTTCTGATGATTTGTTATAAACTCCCTACTTATATGCTCCCTGCAGGGATAGCAGCTGTTTTTGTGGTGGCTTGTACACAAGCGGATTTTATAAAAAATGGCCTTACAAAACTTCTACCCGTTGTATTCCTTTTATTCTGGGGGTTGGTGAGAGCTGTGAAGGAGAATAACGTGAATGTTGGCCACCACCAATTTTTCATCAATTCAGTAAAAGAAGTTGCACAAAGCGATCATGTATTTCTTATCCAGGACAATGCTTTTCCAATCGATTTTATAGGGGTCTTTGACTCGCCTGCCTGTTACAAGCTTACTAATATCATTTGGGGGTCTTTTGATTTCAATAGCAGGATTTTAGCTCAGTATAATAGTATTCAAAAGTTAAGCGATATTATATTTTTGCCCAACTTGTTGGTTTGGGGAAAACCGGTACCTGCATTTCTTGATTATCTGGAAGAACAAACCGGAGTAAAGTTCGAATTCTCAGAGCCATTAAAACAGTTTACCTACGGAGAAGTGAGGCGAATCGTAATAACAAACTCTGATCCTGCAACGCTGCGGCAGCCACGGAAACCTAATGGATAGAATTGCTCAACTTCGGTTGAGCAATTCTATTACAACGATTTTCTATGGCGCTACTATGATCCTGGGTTTTTCTTCGCCACCGATCAGTTCTACACTTCGGTTAATAAAGTTGGTCAGGCTGTTTCCTTTCAACAGTCCCTGCGACAATAGCGCCAAATCTGCCAGGTTATGCACCATTTTTTCTTTTTGCTGCGCATCCGCTTCGCCCAGGATTTTTTGATAAATGGGATGATTGCCATTTACTGTTAGGGATACTTCGTCGGGCATATTTGCGTAAAAGCTGGTCATGGGCCCTCCGACGCCGGCCATATCCTTCATGCGTCGCATAAATTCCGGGCGGGTAGCCACTACTGGCGGCGCTTCCTTACTCAGCCCTTTTACCTCCACGCTCAGGTTGATGTCGGGCACCTGGATGTCGAACAGTTCTTTCAGCGCATCTGTTTCTGTTGCCGACAATACAGACGGAGCCGAATCCTGCTTGTCTATCAGGTTGTCTACAATATCCGCATCCACTCTTGTAAACGCAATGTTTTCCCATTTGTGCTCTACCTGGTTAATGAACGCCGCATCTATCAGTGTTTCCATTTTTACCACCACATATCCTTTGGCTTTTGCCTGCTGAATATAGGCGTCCTGCTGCACAGGGTTAGTGGTATACAATACCACCAGTTTGCCATCTTTGTTTTTTTGCAAGGTTTCTGCTGCTGTTCTGTATTCTTCGATGGTATAAAATTTTCCACCATCGGTATCTTCAAACAGGTGGAATTTGTTGGCGCGTTCAAAGAACTTGTCATCGGTCATCATACCATACTTCACAAACAATCCGATATGCTCCCATTTTTCCTCGAACGATGGCCGTTCTTTGTTGAAGATTTCTTCCAGCTTGTCTGCTACTTTTTTGGTGATGTGGTTGTTGATCTTCTTTACGTTCGGGTCTCCCTGCAGGTAGCTGCGGCTTACGTTTAACGGTATGTCCGGAGAGTCGATCACCCCTTGTAAAAGCATCAGAAATTCCGGTACAATATCTTTTACCTCTTCCGTTACAAATACCTGATTGCTGTATAGCTGAATTTTATCTTTTTGTATTTCGTAGCTCTGCTTGATCTTAGGGAAGTACAGGATACCGGTAAGGTTGAAGGGGTAATCTACATTCAGGTGTATCCAAAACAGGGGTGTTTCGTTGTAGGGATACAGTTCTTTATAGAAATTCTGGTAGTCCTCCGCAGTCAGCTCAGAAGGCTTTTTGGTCCATGCAGGTGTAGGGTTGTTGATTTGCTTTTCCTCAAAGAAAACGGGCACCGGGAGGAATTTACAAAACTTTTCCAGTATTTCACGTATGCGGTGCGCTTCCAGGAACTCTTTACTTTCTTCGTTGATATGCAGGATAATATCGGTACCCCTTTCGGCCTTTTCGGCTTCTTCGAGTGTAAACGATGGCGATCCGTCGCACTCCCACCGTGCAGCAGGAACATCCTGATAAGATTTAGTAACGACGGTAACCTTGTTGCTGACCATAAACGAAGAATAGAAACCCAGACCAAAATGCCCGATAATATTGGTCTCGTTCTGTCCCTTGTATTTTTCAAGAAACTCTTCGGCACCGCTGAATGCCACCTGGTTCAGGTATTTGTCTACTTCCTGGGCCGTCATGCCCACTCCTTTATCGGAAATGGTAAGTGTTTTAGCCTCTGCATCAATTTGTATATCAATCCGCAACTCTCCCAGGTCGCCCTTTGCCTCTCCAATCGAAGAAAGGGTTTTAAGTTTCTGCGTGGCATCCACCGCATTACTCACCAGTTCACGTAAAAAAATATCGTGCTCGCTGTACAGGAACTTTTTGATGATAGGGAAGATATTTTCGGTCTGTACCCGGATGTTTCCTTTTTGCATAATCTGTTTTTATTATATTATAATAAATTATATAATTTAATGCACTGTGGGTTTCAAATAAAATGCCAGCCGGTGCATACATGACAGGATGTCAATACGCCGTTCGGGGGTCTTTGCGTTTACGAGTGATGCTGAAAGCCGGGCGTATACTGCAGCTGGTTTGGCTTTGCCGCAGCAGGTAAAGAAGTGTTCTTAAAATTAGATGAAGCAGATACAACAAAATCTGTTACCTTTGCACCCCATATTTTAAAACCAAAAATTCAGGGTAATGAACAATTATGAATTGATGGTGATTTTTACCCCTGTTCTGAGCGAAGAAGAATACAAAGCAGCTCAGAAAAAATACACAGATCTGGTAACCGAAGCCGGTGGTCAGATTGTGCATTCCAACCCCTGGGGGCTGAAATCACTGGCGTATCCCATCCAGAAAAAAACCACGGGTATTTACTGGGTGCTGGAATTTACTGCGCCATCCAGCTTCAATGAACCCTTCAAGGTTCAACTGTTACGCGACGAGCAGGTGCTTCGTCACATGGTAACAAAACTAGACAAGTATGCTGTTATTTACAACGACAGAAAAAAGAACGGCATCAATTACAAAAACGAAAACGTGGAGGTAGAATAACATGGCAAAAGCTAATGAAATCAAATACCTTACGGCGATCAAAACCGAGAAGCCCCGGAAGAAATTCTGCCGCTTCAAGAAGTACGGTATCAAGTATATTGACTACAAGGACGTTGAGTTTTTAAAGAAATTTTTGAACGAGCAGGGTAAGATGTTACCGCGTCGTATTACCGGCAACTCTTTGAAATATCAGCGCAAAGTATCGGCGGCTATCAAAAAGGCTCGTCAAATGGCGTTATTGCCGTATGTAACTGATCTTTTAAAGTAAGGAGGTAATCATGGAAATAATCTTAATAAAAGATGTTGATAATTTAGGTTCCGCCAACGAAAAAGTGACAGTGAAAAGCGGATACGCCCGCAACTACCTCATTCCTCAGAAATTGGCCATAGAGGCTTCTCCCTCAAATCTGAAACGGTTGGAGGAAAAACTGAAGCAAATCAGGAAAAAGGAAGAACAGTTGCTGGCGGAGATCAACCAGGTAATTGCTAAACTGAACGAAAGTCCTATTACCGTTGGGGCGAAAACCGGTACTTCCGGAAAAATTTTCGGCAGTGTTACTACCGTGCAGATCGCGCGTGCTATCCGCGACCAGAAAGGATTTGAAATCGACCGGCGTCGTATTCACATTCTTGAAGAAGTAAAAGAGCTGGGCAGCCACAAAGCCAAAATTGATTTTGGCAATGGAACTGAAACAGAATTGAGCTTCGAGGTGGTAGCTGAATAAACAAAAAATCGCGCGTGTTCTTGTAAATGCGGCGACTGTTATAAGTGTTTATCTTTACGTAATATGGCATTGGCAGACCGTTTGCCAGTGCCATATTATTTGTAGGTATATTTTTGGACTATTCATATGAAATGTATTATCTTCACTATATGAAGTAATGTTCATTAGTTCTATTCTGGCTGGTTTACGCGGCTAACCTCCGGTTTTCAGATCATTGTAGCAACTAGAATCCCATTACTGCGTTAATTTCATTTTTTATTTAAATTTAGTTACAATGAATCTGTATGTAGGCAACCTCTCATGGAATATGACGGAGGACGACCTGAGAAATCTGTTTGAGCAGTACGGTACTGTATCATCTCTCAAAATCGTGAAAGATCGCGATACGGGAAGAAGCAAAGGTTTCGGTTTTGTAGAAATGGAAAACGATACCGAAGCTCAGAACGCGCTGAGCAGCCTGTATGATCAGGAAGTACAGGGTCGTAAAATCGTTATCAACGAGGCGCAGGAAAGACCTGCCAAACCCGCTGGTGGTGGCTTCAAGAAACGCAGCTTCGGCGGCGGTGGCGGTGGCTACAACAAGAGCGGTGGCGGCGGTGGATATCGCGACCGCGGCGGCTACAACAAAAGAGATTATAACAACGACTATTAATATTTCTCGCTGTTGAAGTAGGTAAGTTCCGGTTCGCGCCGGAACTTTTTTAATGTATGGCGTAAACGGTATCGGGCATTACAGGCTGAGCCGGAACGTTTTGCTTTGGCGGGGTGCTTTGATATGCTGTCTTTCGGGAGGTTGCAATCCTCCTGTACCAGATCGGTTTTTGATAACGGATTACATACATCATTTGCGTATGCGACCCAATTGTAGCGCGTTTATTGAATCGATATCAGCTTAAACAGGCGGAAATGAAAACCGGTTGATAAAGAAAGAAAATCGTCTGCTCTAACACACAACTCCTGAAAAACACTTTGTAAACGAGTCATGTGAGTCAGTGGATCTTTTTAAAAATGTTACCCGATCTGGATTCGAACCAGAGCTATCAGAGCCAGAATCTGAGGTACTACCGCTATACTATCGGGCAATAAGGGGTGCAAATTTACGTGTTTATATTGTACAATCAAGGTTCTACCCAGGCATTGTTTTCTTTTAGCAGGTTGATCAGTTCTTCCACGGCTATTTCGCTGTTTACTGCGCGCTTTACCACTTCTTTCCCCTTGTACAGCGTGATTTTCCCCGGGCCGCTGCCTACATAGCCAAAGTCAGCGTCTGCCATTTCTCCCGGTCCGTTTACAATACAACCCATGATGGCAATTTTCACGCCTTTGAGGTGGTGGGTTACTGCCCGTATTTTTGCCGTGGTTTCCTGCAGGTCAAACAGCGTTCTGCCACATGAGGGGCAGGAGATATACTCTGTTTTGGAAATCCGGGTACGGGTAGCCTGCAGGATAGAGAAAGCCGTATTGTTGATAAACTGTTCCACACTGGCGTTCTGTGTATAATTTCTTCCGCTGGCATTTAATTGCGTAACGCTGCCCTGGTAAGCGGCCTCTGTCATTCCCAGGCAGATGCCGTCGCCCATGCCGTCCAGCAGCAACGCTCCGGTTTCCGTAGCAAAATGAATAAGGTGTTCATCGGAGTTCTGCTGATCGCTGTTCGTAACCAGTATTGCCGGGTTTCTGGTACCCCGCTTTTGCAGTTCTATGAAAGCTGCTCTTACAGACTGCATGGCATTGGGGAGGGGGCTGCTCAGGCACAACACCACAGTGGGATCATTGCCAATAGTTTTCACCCCTTCCGGCAGGCTTCCTCCACAGGCTGCCATTATAAAATTGGCGGTTGTGCTTTTGGGGGCATTGGCCGTGTACTCCGTTATATCAAAAACAGGGAAGTATTTTTCTTTATCAATGCTGTCTGTCCATTTGTCGGCGGGTACCCATACTTTCAGGGTGCCAGGCAATGCAAACGGCAGGTTCGGTTCTGTGATATAAATATAATCTGCCGCCGCGTCGCTGATATTCCATTTATCCAGCGCCGCATCGTATGAATAGCCTACTCCCTGCAATGTCTTTGGAGTGAGGGCTGTCGCCCGGCGCAGGTCTGCCACCACTACCGGTATATGGGTGCCACCGATATGATCCACCGGAAAGGTATCCCGGCGCTGGTAGGCAAACGGTGAATAAGGCAGCACAATGGTATCTTTTGAATGAGCTAGCGCTTTCTCTGCCTGCGTATATCTTTTCACAATATCCCGGCATACCGGTATTTCCAGTTCCGGGTCTTCCGTGAGCGATACCCGGATGGTATCACCCAATCCATCTTCCAGCAAAGCGCCAATGCCTATGGCAGACTTGATTCTGCCGTCTTCGCCATCTCCTGCTTCGGTAACCCCCAGGTGCAGCGGATAACACTCGCCGAATTCTTCCTGCATCTGCTTTACCAGCAGGCGGTAGGCTTGTACCATTACCTGCGGGTTGCTGGATTTCATGCTGAGCACAATGTTGTGGTAATCTTCGTATCGCGCAATGCGCAGGAACTCCATTGCGCTTTCCACCATTCCCATGGGGGTATCGCCATAACGACTCATGATACGGTCGCTCAGCGAACCATGATTCGTACCAATGCGCATAGCAGTACCGTATTCCCTGCAGATTTTCACAAGGGGGGTAAAACGCTGCTGAATTCTTTCTATCTCTGCATGGTAGGCGCTGTCTGTATATTCTATGAACTCAAACTTCTTCTTGTCAATATAGTTGCCGGGGTTTACCCTTACTTTCTCCACAATGCGGGCTGCTACCTCCGCAGCATTGGGGGTAAAATGGATATCAGCTACCAGCGGTGTATTATAGCCCCGCCTGTGCAACTCATTTTTGATGGCCAGCAGGTTTTCGGCTTCTTTCTTACTGGGGGCGGTAATGCGTACCAACTCAGCGCCGGCTTCTATGCAGCGAATGGTTTGGGCTACCGTGCCTGCTGTGTCCATGGTATCGGTAGTGGTCATGGTTTGCAGCCGGATGGGGTGGTAATGGCCCATCAACAACTCTCCAATCTTTACTTCTCTGGTTTTAAGCCGCTTATACGCTGTAAGTGATTCACAATACGCTTGCATAATATCAAACTGTAGTGCAAAGGTAGCATATAGAATATGGAAATGTGCAAATTTGGAAACGGGGCAGTACGATCATGCCTCTTCAAGCTTTTGCTGTGCAAATCTTTCCAGTTCCGGAAAAAAAGCCTCATAGCACTGGCGAAGCTGTTCATAATGCGTATCAAAAACTTCTATGGCAGGGCCGCTATCGCTGATATACGCCGCGCGGTGCACCAACCCTTTCAGACTGTTATAGATGCCTTCTCTGGAATGGTAATTGTATAGCCAGTTTTGCTTTTTCATATAAGGAAAGATGCGCTTGAACTGCTGCGGCATTATGGATTCGTAGGTATCAAGTACCTGGTAGGTGTGCTGAGCAAATTTCCGGAGGCTGGTGTCGTCAAAGCGCGTCGCATCACACGCCAGGAAGTGATCGTATACAACGTCCATAAAAGAGGCGGCATACAGTTTGTAATGGGGACGAAACAGGTGGCTGCCCGCTTTGGTGGTCGGATGCTTGTCTGTAAATTCGTCGATAGCGCGGTGTAGCATAATTCCTTTCTGAACATCCTTTGGATAATCAAACCGCTTTTTGCCTTTTACGAAATCACTGATCATATTGCCCATAATAATGGCAGGATGGTTGAACGACAGGTATGCATGCGCCAGAAAGTTCATGGAAGGTTTCGTTGTATGAAGGATGAAAGGGTGGTTGAATACATTGTTTGCGCTGCTGGTTTAGTGTTGTTTACCGGTAAAGGAACCTTCGTACTCTTTGACCGGACGAAGCATTGCAGGGTGCTTCCCGGCAACAACTGTTAGATCCATTTGAAAGAACGAATAAAATATCACTAATTTGTCATCTTTCTGCCAAAAAGCTGAATTATTTTTTCATCAGCTTTCCGAACAGGCCAATATATTACATTTGTTGAATTAATTCTTACAAATATGCTGTTGCAAACAGTTGACACCGTAGAGATGATTGACGCTGCGACCTTTCGGCGGGAATATTATCTGGCATCCAAGCCACTAGTAATCAAGCAGCTTTCCAAAAACTGGCCGGCGTTGCATAAATGGAACTGGGAATACTTCAAGGATATTGTAGGCGACAAAAAAGTAGGTATTTATAACAATATTAAAACCGATGCCTTTACGCCCGTCAATACACCCAACGGTCATACCACTTTTGGAGAATATGTAGACATGATCAGTCAGGGCCCGGCCGGTTGGCGCATCTTCCTTTTTAATATTTTTGACCATGCACCACAACTCACCCGTGATTTTGAATGGCCGGATCACCTGGCAAAGGGTTTTGTAAAGCGATTTCCCATGCTGTTTGTTGGAGGCGCCACCTCCATTACGCATATGCATTTTGATATCGATCTCTCGCATGTATTCCATACCCAGTTTGCAGGCAGAAAAAAAGTGCTGCTCTTTCCCTATTGCGAGCAGCGAAAACTATACAGGAAGCCTTTTGAGGTGCAAAGTCAGGTTGATTTTTCGCACTATCACAACAACAATGGCAACCCTGATTATGAAAAGTTTCCGGCGCTCAGGTATGCCAAAGGGTACGAAGTAACACTGGAGCACGGCGATACGCTCTATATGCCTTCCGGATACTGGCATCATATGGAGTATTTGGAAAGTGGTTTTGCCATGAGCCTCCGTTCGCTTCAAACATCTGCTTTGGGAAAGGCTAAGGGGTTATGGAACCTGGTAGGGATGCGAAACATTGACACCTTTATGAAGAAAAACTTTCCGCAAGCCTGGTACGATTACAAAATAAAAACTTTGTATAAGGCAGCCAAAAGAGAGGTACGCCACTAACTCGGGGGCAAAAAAGTAGCTGGTGTATAAAAAGGCAAACAGATCTGTATGGACTGGTTTGTCAAATTTCCATGACTAATTTCTTTGAAGTTATCTTGTTACGCATTAATTTAGTGCCTCATACAGATATCCTCCCTGTACTTGCTTTTTTTTCCAATCAATACCTGTTGACCTTACTGTGGCATAGTGAATGCCTGACTGTATTGCAAAATAGCTGAACGATCTTTTTGTGGTTTCAGAGGTAAGCAAAGCCGGCGATTTCTATCGTCGGCCCTTTTCATTGTACTACCTGAACGGCTTATGCAGTAGCTTTGCCAAAAAACAGGAATGTCTCAACCAGATATTGCAGCCATCCGGCAGAACTATACCAAAAGCACCCTTTCTGAGAACGAAATGGCCAGCCATCCCATCCGGCAGTTCGAAAAATGGTGGCTGGAAGCGCTGGCTTCTCAGATAGAGGAGGTAAATGCCATGACACTGGCTACCGCTTCTCCCGACGGAGTGCCCGCGGCCCGGATTGTACTGCTCAAAGGTTTCTCAGATGAAGGATTTACTTTTTTTACCAATTACCATAGTGATAAGGGGCGTCAGTTAGAAGCCAATCCCAGGGCTTGTCTGGTGTTTTTCTGGAAAGAACTGGAGCGGCAGGTAAGAATAACGGGAGCTGTAAGCAAAACTCCTTCCGAGGAAAGTGATGCCTATTTTCATTCGAGGCCCGAAGCCAGCAGGGTCGGCGCTATTACCTCCCCACAAAGCAGTGTGATTACAAGCCGGGAATGGCTGGACAACCTGTATCACGAAAACCAGGATCGGATGCAAAACAGCCATATAACACGCCCCAATCACTGGGGAGGATACATAGTAAGACCGATCACTGTTGAATTCTGGCAGGGCCGCTCCAGCAGGCTGCATGATAGAATACGGTATACGCTGGAGGAAAATGATACCTGGCAGATCGAAAGGCTGGCTCCCTGACATATGCAGCAGACCGGCAGCATGGAATAGCCGGATGCAGCGCCACCATACTAGGCCTGGGCAACCGGCCCGCCGAAATTCAGAGGCACCTGTATTTCTTCTATGTCTTGTATGGTGCCATTGGCGGCTTCAAAACGTTTTACATTATCCATGAGCGCTTTCATAAAACGTTTGGCATGTTGTGGCGTCAGAATCAACCTCGATTTGACTTTACTCTTGGGAGTACCGGGCATCACATTAACGAAATCAACTACAAACTCTGCATGGCTATGGGTAATAATGGCCAGGTTGGCATATATGCCTTCTGCAATTTCCTCCGATATCTCAATGTTCAATTGATTCTGTTGTTCTTCTGCCATAAATCATATTTTCTGCAAATGTAACAACTTCGTACTGTGAAGGCAATAGTTTGGGATAAGTCAATTTCTCTAAGTACTTTCACGCCATGAGCATGATAAGAATTGGAACGCGTGACAGCGAGCTGGCCACCTGGCAGGCAAAAAGGGTGCAATCTCTTTTACAGCGGGAAGGAGTAGCGTCTGAACTCGTGTTGATAAAGAGCGAGGGCGATATCAATCTCACCGTACCACTCTATGAAATGGGTATCCAGGGCATTTTTACACGAGCGTTGGATATCGCATTGCTGCAGGGAACCATCGACCTGGCCGTGCATTCCTATAAGGATGTGCCCACTCAACTCGCACGCGGGCTGGTCAAAGCTGCCATTCTAAAACGCGATTCGTACAAAGATATACTGGTATTTAAGCAAGGAAATGAAGCACTGCCGGCTGAATTGGGGTACACCAACGGCACCTGGCACGATGCGCCTGGTACGGCTTTTCTCATTGCCACCAGTAGCACCCGGCGGAAGGCCCAATGGTTGAATCGTTATCCCGGACACGCTGTAGAAAACCTGCGTGGCAACGTGAATCGCCGTTTACAGAAGCTGGCTGAAAGCAACTGGCAGGGCGCTATTTTTGCAGCAGCAGGGCTGGAGCGTATACAGGTGCGGCCGGAAACCAGTATTGAACTGGACTGGATGTTGCCGGCTCCCGCACAGGGAACGGTAATGGCGGCAGCGCGGGAAGACAGAACTGAATTATTACAGGTGTGTGCAAAGCTCAATCATACCGATACGGATATCTGCACCGGCGTAGAGCGGGACTTTCTGAAAGCGCTGGGCGGCGGGTGTGCTACCCCTATAGGAGCATTGGCAGAAATAAGGGATAACGCATTGTACCTGCGTGGGAACCTGGTATCGGCCGACGGAAAAAGCAAAATTGAAACCGAATGGAGCGGACCCGTGCAGGATGCCGCAAAAGCGGGAGCGCTGGCGGCAACAGATATCCTGAACAAAGGCGGAGCGCCCATAATTGAATCGATTCGAAATGGCGGAGCATAGCATACATATATTATCCACCCGACCCCTGAAGAAAGAATTGGTAGAAAAAGCACGCCAACGCGGCATAACGGCCGATGCGGTGGCTTTTATTCAGAATATACCGGAACTTTCCCTGCAACTGTCTGATGCAATCAACAGCCTGGCGCAACTACGACTGGTAGCGGTTTTTACCAGCATTCACGCAGTAGAGGTAGTGAGGGGAGAACTGAATGGTATAAGACCGCCATGGACAGTGTTTTCCACGGGGGGAGCCACAAAAGAAGCCTTACTGGATATTTTTTCGGAAAAAGATATGGCAGGTACGGCTAAAAATGCCAGTAACCTTGCAGAAAAAATACTGAAGCAACCGGAACTCCGGGAGGTGTTCTTCTTTTGCAGCCGGCAAAGATTGAACGACCTTCCTGAAACCCTTGCAGCAGCAGGGGTGAAAGTGAATGAACATGTTGTATATCAAACGGTAGGAACACCAGTTGCCATCGACAAAGCATACGACGCTGTATTGTTTTTTAGTCCCAGTGGGGTACATAGTTTTTTTTCTATAAATACCCTGCCGCTGAGCACCACGCTGTTTTCCATCGGAAAAACAACTACCGCTACCATTGAATCGTATTGCGGAAACGAGGTAATAACGAGTCAGTGGCCGGGCGAAGCCAGCCTGGTAGACCTGGTGATTGATCATTACAGCAAAACAGCCGGGGAAGTACAAAGTACCCCATAAGTCTTTTCACGGATGTGTGCAATTGGATCCCGCCGGTACGGAATCAAAAGTTGAAAAAGAGGGGGGGGTAATGGAGAACGGTTGTATATGTTGATGTGATGGTTTAAATCATACGGTCTCTGATAATATTTATTCAGATTAATGCATACAAGATGAAAAATGATTTGTTGCTGAGAGCATTGAAAGGAGAAGCTACCAGTCGTCCGCCGGTATGGATGATGCGTCAGGCCGGACGTTATCTGCCTGAGTATATGGTATTGCGCCAGAAGTACGGCTTTTTTGAAAGATGCCAGACGCCTGAACTGGCCTGTGAAATAACCCTGCAACCAGTGGATATCGTGGGGGTAGACGCTGCTATACTGTTTTCCGACATCCTGGTAATACCTCAGGCTATGGGTTTGGAAGTACAGCTTGTAGAGAGTAAGGGGCCCTGGCTGCCCGACCCGGTAAAAAACGAAAAAGATATGCAACGGGTGAGGGTACCCGATGTGCACGAAACGCTGGAATATGTTTTTGATGCCATCCGCCTCATAAAAAGTGAGTTAAACGATAGGGTGCCGCTGATAGGGTTTGCGGGCGCCCCCTGGACTATTCTCTGCTATATGGTGCAGGGAAAAGGCAGTAAAACATTCGACGAGGCAAAAGCATTTTGCTACGCACAACCCGAACTGGCACATCGGCTGCTGCAAATGATCACTGATACTACTATTGCCTACCTCAAAGCGCAGGTAAAAGCAGGTGCAGACACGGTACAGGTATTCGACAGTTGGGGTGGATTGCTGGGCCCGGCTGACTTTGAAAACATATCCCTTCGATACATCCGCCAGATCGTAACTGCACTGAAAGATGATGCGCCGGTGATCGTATTCGCCAAAGGAGCCTGGCATAGTCTGGGAGCCATGGCAGCAACCGGGGCAGCGGGGCTGGGTATAGACTGGTGTATCACTGCGGAAAATGCCCGCCGGTTTGCAGGAGATAAGGTAGCCTTGCAGGGTAATTTCGACCCGGCCAAGTTGCTCTCTCCCATTCCAGTTATACAACAAGAGGTAAGAAACATGGTAAAAGCCTTCGGCAACCAGCGATATATTGCCAATCTCGGCCACGGCATACTGCCCAATGTGCCGGTAGATCATGCGAGGGCGTTCGTGGATACAGTAAAAGAAAGCGAAGGACTGTTTGCCTGATAAATCTTAGCAGCAATGCTTGACAAACCTATGAAGAGCATCTGATCCTGGTCAGGCATATTTATTTACCTGAGAAGCACCTTTGTAAAAAACGGATGATATGGAAGCAGTAACACCTCCCGTACCAACACTTACCAAAGAAAACTGGATAAGCTATATCCGGCAGTTGCAGGACACCATTTGCCACGCACTGGAACAGGTGGATGGGAAAGGAGGTTTTGTGGAAGACAAATGGGAGCGTGAAGGCGGCGGCGGCGGCAGAACCCGGGTAATCGCCAATGGAAATGTGTTTGAAAAAGGCGGTGTCAATACTTCCGTGGTGCACGGCAAAGTTACAGACGCTATGCGCAACCAGTTGAAAATAGACGGAGATACCTGGTTTGCCTGCGGGCTCAGCCTTGTGATTCATCCGCTGAATCCGTTTGTACCCACTACCCATGCCAACTGGCGTTATTTTGAATTATACGATGCGAACGGAAATATCATTGACCGGTGGTTTGGCGGCGGTGCGGATCTTACGCCTTATTATCTGTTTGAAGAAGATGCCCGGCATTTTCACCATACCCTGCACAATGCTATTACACCATTTGGCAATCACCTTTATGCGGAGTACAAACAGCATTGCGACAGGTACTTCAGCAATACCCACCGCAACAACGAAATGCGCGGTATAGGCGGTGTGTTTTACGATTACCTGCGTGCCAAAACACAGGAAGAAGCAGACCGGCTTTTTGCCTTCCAGCAGGCTAACGGAAACTGTTTTACCACAGCCTATATTCCTATTGTAGAGAAAAGGAAAAACACGCCCTGGAACGAAAGCCATAAATACTGGCAGGAGATCCGTCGCGGACGCTATGTAGAGTTCAACTTGATACATGATAGAGGCACTATTTTCGGACTTAAAACCAATGGCCGCACAGAAAGCATCCTGATGAGCCTGCCGCCTACCGTGCGTTTTGATTATGATTACCAGCCCGCTCCAGGCTCGGAAGAAGCCCGGTTACTGGATGCTTGTCAGCACCCGAAAAACTGGATATGAACAGAATAATGTGGGCGGCACCCCTCATCCTTTGATATGCCGTTCATTTACATATTTTCACACTAATTTCGTCCAATGTACTTACAGAAACGCAACAGGATATTAAGAAAGAATGCTGCTATCAGAAGCCTGGTAGCCGAAACCACACTTACTCCGAATGATTTTATATTACCCGTATTTGTAGACGAGGGAGAAAACGTCCGCTTTGAAATTCCTTCCATGCCCGGGTACTACCGTTATTCGCTCGATTTGTTGATCCCGGAGATCAAAGCTGTGTGGTCGCTGGGTATAAAAAGTGTTTTGATTTTTGTGAAAGCAAACGACGAGGTGAAAGACAATACCGGAAAAGAAGCCTGGAACCCGGATGGACTGATGCAGCGAACGATTAAGGCCATCAAGGATGCCGTGCCGGAAATGGTGGTGATGACGGATGTAGCCCTCGATCCTTATTCCATATACGGTCACGACGGGATTGTGAAAGATGGAAAGATATTGAATGATGAAACTGTAGCGGCGTTGGTGAAAATGAGTCTGAGCCATGCCGCCGCGGGAGCCGATTTTGTAGCCCCTAGCGATATGATGGATGGCAGGATAGGATGTATCCGGAAAGCACTGGAGGAAAACAATTTTACAGAAACCGGTATTATGGCCTATAGCGCCAAATATGCTTCCTGCTTCTACGGGCCCTTCAGAGATGCGCTGGATAGTGCGCCGGGCTTTGGCGATAAAAAAACATACCAGATGAACTATGCCAACAGGCAGGAGGCTGTAACAGAAGTATTACAGGACGTAGAAGAAGGGGCAGATATTGTAATGGTAAAACCCGCCATGGCCTACCTGGATATCATCCGGGAAGTAAAAAATGCGGTAACCATACCCGTGAGCGCTTACCATGTAAGCGGGGAATATGCTATGATAAAAGCGGCTGCTGCAAACGGATGGCTGGATGAAAGTAAGGCTGTTGTGGAAAGTCTCACTGCTATCAAAAGAAGTGGCGCCGACATGATTGCCACTTATTTTGCCAAAGACGCAGTAAAGTTGCTACAGGGTTAGCGCTGCCAGGTTACCATGATGTTGCGGTTAAAAACCATATACAGCAAGCTGGCTTTTTGCTATGATGCCTCTGGCAGTATAGCTGATTTTTTCCGGCTGATCGTACATACCAGAAGATATGCCCGCGCCTCATCCGTATCAGTGGAAGACCCGCCGGTAAGTTATCTGCTTCAACTACGCCGGGCAGAAAGTAAAACGGTCATGTTGCGCACCTATGCCGGAGATATTGAAATGTTTTATGAAACGTTCTGGCGTGGCGTGTATAACCATGCGAATTTGAACTGGTCTGATTTTGAAGTCATTGTTGACCTCGGGGCGCATATCGGGATGACAGCTTGGTATTTTAGCATGCAATCTCCCAAGGCCACTATATATGCCGTAGAGCCTGATCCTGATAATTTCGAGTTACTCACTGTCAACCTTTCCGACGAAATAGCGGGTTCGCGATTGATACCCATACATGCAGCTATCGCTGCCGGCGATAATCCGGTATACCTCCATAAAAGCCTGAAATCTTATAACTCACATGTATCAGACAAGAACATTTCTGAGATATCGGTGAAAGGCATGAGTATGTCGAAGCTGATCAGTGACATGTATATCAGTGAAATCGATCTTCTTAAAATAGATATAGAGGGCAAGGAAGAAGAATTGTTTTCCGGGGATATGCACTGGTTGCAAATAGTGAAAAATATTGTTATGGAATGCCATTCGGAAAGCATAAGGATGCGGGCGACTACTATATTGAAGCAACACGGATTTACTGTTTTTCCCGGAAAAAATGACAGGAGCTATGCAGATATATTGTGGGGTATCCGTTGGGCCTTCGCGTTGATTCGCATTGCACAAAGGAGCCTTTTAATTAACTTGCAGCCATGCAGGACTATATTAAGGGATTGAATGAAAGACAGAAAGAAGCCGTTTTACATCGCGATGGACCCATCATGATTATTGCAGGTGCCGGCAGCGGAAAAACCAAGGTACTCACCACACGCATAGCACATCTGATGTCTAATGGAGTAGACGCGTTCAACATCCTGGCACTGACATTTACCAACAAGGCCGCCAGGGAAATGAAAGAGCGAATAGAGCATATCCTCGGCAACAGCGAGGCTCGCAATCTGTACATTGGCACTTTCCATAGTGTATTTGCACGGATTCTGCGGGGAGAAGCACCCAAGCTGGGTTACCCCAACAACTTCACCATTTACGATACCGATGACGCAAAAAGTGTATTGAAATCGGTGATCAATGAAATGAATCTGAGTGATAAGATCTACAAACCGAATATGATTTATAACCGGATATCGGCTGCCAAGAATGCGCTGGTAACAGCCGAAGAGTACATCAACGATTACCATATACAGCAGGAAGACCTTCGGAGTCAGCGTCCGCTCACAGGGAAAATTTTTGATGCTTATGTAAAACGCTGTTTCAAGAACGGCGCGATGGATTTTGACGACCTGCTGGTAAACATGTATGAATTGTTGAAAACATTTCCGGAATCGTTGAGTAAGTTCCAGCACAAGTTCAGGTATATACTTATAGACGAGTACCAGGATACCAATCCTGCACAGTATGAAATCATCAAACTGCTCGGAGCCATGCACGAGAATGTATGCGTGGTTGGCGATGATGCCCAGAGCATTTACAGTTTCCGCGGCGCTACCATCGAAAACATCCTCCAGTTTCAAAAAGACTACGATGATGTGAAAGTGGTTAAGCTGGAGCAAAACTATCGCAGTACCCAGAACATACTGGATGCAGCCAATGAGGTGATCAGTCGCAATAAGGGGCAGATTGAAAAAAAACTGTTTACAGAAAACTCCCGGGGCGAAAAAATAAGGCTCGTGAGAGCCATGACCGATAACGAAGAAGGAAAATTTGTAGCCGACACCATACAGGAACAAAAGCTGCGCAATCACTTTTACAACAGAGACTTTGCTATACTGTACCGTACCAATGCACAGAGTCGTGCTTTTGAGGAGGCGTTGAGGCGGCTGGGTATTGCCTATACCATTTATGGCGGCATCAGTTTCTACCAGCGGAAAGAAATCAAAGATTACATTGCTTACCTGCGCGTATTGGTAAATCCGCAGGATGAGGAAGCTCTAAAAAGAATCATCAATTACCCCGCAAGGGGCATAGGCAAAACCTCGGTAGACCGTGCTATTCTTGCTGCGAATGAGCACAATATTTCCTTCTGGGAGGTGCTGGAGCGGGCTGCTGAATTCGGTTTCAAAGGAGGGACCCTGGAATCGATCGAGAATTTTGTGCTGATGATTAAGAGTTTTGCGAGCATGCTTAAAAATAAGAATGCTTATGAGATAGCCATGCATGTAGGCAAGCAAACCAATTTTGTAAGAGAACTCTTTAACGATAAAAGTACCGAAGGGCTGGCGCGTTACGAAAACGTACAGGAGTTACTGAATTCTATTAAAGAATGGGTGGATAACGGAGAAGGCGCCGGTTTTGTGGAAGAGGGCGAAGAAAAAGACCTGAAGGATGCTATGGACGATGTTTCCTACGGGTTGTTTGCGCAGAACGAACAACCTGCTGAAGTGCCGGAGGAGACAGCGCCCGACACTGAGAATCCCGACGAAAAAGATTTGAGTCTCGGCGCCTACCTGCAGCAGATCACACTGCTGACAGATGCTGAAGAAAAAGACCCGAACGCAGATACCGTAAAATTAATGACCATTCATGCGGCCAAGGGGTTGGAGTTTTCCTGCGTATTCGCAGCAGGGCTTGAAGAAAACCTTTTCCCCAACGCACTCAGCATCAACAGCCGCGAAGACCTGGAAGAAGAACGACGTCTGTTTTACGTGGTGATAACCCGTGCCAAGCACAAACTCTGGATCTCACATGCCAACGCACGATACCGCTTCGGAACACTGGTGCAGAATGAACCCAGCCGGTTCATCGGTGAAATACCTGAATCCTTTTTAGACAGGAGCTTCGCAGGCGGCAATACCCGTACCAGCCGCAACGCTGGTTCTGCCTTTGAAAGAATGAACCGCGGGTTTTCCGGGGGCAGTGAAGCAGATACCTGGAAGGCAGAACAGCAATATGGACCGCCGCCGAAAAAGAAAAGCTTTGTATCGTCCATTACGGGCAACAAACCCGCTTCCAGGGTGGTGGAACACACACCTTCTGCTGATTTTGTAGCCAGCGACACATCGGAACTGAAAGCCGGACAAAGAGTAGAACACCAGAAATTCGGTTTCGGTGAAGTGGTGAAAATAGAAGGCAGTGCGCAGAATCCTATAGCCCTGGTGAAATTTGAATTGAACGGAGAAAAGAAGATTATGCTGAATTATGCCAGACTGAAGATCATCAGCTAAGCTGTATGCATACGATAGACTTTATGGTGGTTGGGCAGGGAATAGCAGGTACGCTTATCAGCTATGAACTATCAAAAGCGGGGCAATCTGTTCTCGTGATCGATCAGCCGGGCATTACACGTGCCAGCCACGTGGCGGGCGCCGTGATCAATCCGTTCAATATCAATACCGGCCAACCGGTTACCAATAGCAACATCTTCATTCCCCAGGCAATGGATACCTACCGATCTGTTGAGCAGTTGACAGGACGATCTGTCATTACGCCCAAACCCATGCTGATTTTCTCCTCCGGAAAAAATCCTGCTCCCTTACAAGTATCCCAATACCTGGAGATGCCCGATCCGGATGAGCTATCAGCGATCACCCGTTGTTTTCATTCCACCGAAACATTGTTGAAACTGAATGTATGGCAGATACAAACCGATGCGTTACTGGATGCCTGGCGATCCCGGCTCCGTGAGCAGCATATGCTTTGGGAAGAGCCGTTCCACAACAGTCTGCTGCAAAAAAGTCCGAACTCAATTGTATATAAAGGAGTAGCATGCAAGGCGATAGTATTTTGTGAGGGTGCGGCTGTGGGCAGCAATCCGCTCTTTTCCGGACTTCCTTTCACTAAAAACAGGGGAGAGGTTTTGCTGCTGGAGATTCCAGGCCTGTCTTCTTCGTTTGTATACCACCACAAAGTTCGGTTGATCCCAACCGATACCAAAGATATATTCTGGTGTGGCAGTAATTATACCTGGCGCTTCAACGATCTGCAGCCCGGTACCGCCTGGCGTGAGGAAACGCTCCATTACCTCCGCAACTGGCTTAAGCTGCCGGTTAGCGTTAAGAACCATCTCGTAGCGGAACGTCCTACCACAGGTGGGCAGGAGCCTATGGTGGGTGCACATCCGGATCATCCGCGCATTTTTATTTTCAACGGGTTGGGCACCAAAGGGTTTTCAATGGCCCCCTTCCTGGCCAAACAGCTCAGTCAGACCTTGCTGCACCCCGAATCAGCGGAACCCATGCAATTGGTCAGGCCGCTCAGCACATGGATATAGGTTGCTTGTGAATGCTGGCTTAGTGCGTGGAGTACAAACTTTTTGTCGCATCGGGGGCTGGTGTTGCCTGCCCGGAGATTTTCTGCCGTTCGTGCTGTTGGGCTTTGGACTATGTGTCAGCATCTGATTCAGATGCCTTACTCGCTAACGCCCATAGCAGTATTCTAAAACCGCACCATGATTTTGGCATTCAGCAGGCGGGGCGTTAGCCGGTTGGGCATGGTATATACGGTATTCGAAAAATCTTTTATCAGCATATAGGAGATGGTATTACCTCTGTCCAGCAGATTGAATACTTCCAGGCTGGCCCATATATTTTTTACGCCCCGGAACGGATGATGACGCCGCCGGTTTATTGTTTCACTACTGAGCAATAAAGCGCTGAAGCCGATATCTACCCGCATATAGGGTTCTATTACCAGTGCATTCCGGTAGCGTACGCTGCCAGGGATATTATACGGCATATTGCTGCCGAAAATAGTATGCAGGTGTACTTTGAAGTTTTTATTGGTGGTGAGGTAGTCCTGGAAAAACATACCAAAGGTAACGAGGCGATCTGTCGGGCGACGCATCCAGCCCTGATCAAAACGAACACTGTCTGCTACTACCTGGTCTTCGGTTTGCGCGGTAATAAATTCACCGGCAGCATTTTTGTAACGATAGTAGTGAAAGTCGGCTATTTTTTCACGGCTCCGCATAAAGCCCAGGCTCACCCAGCTTTCCGCATCTTTCACAATCTCGCTGAAGAGCCGTATCTCCAATCCCGTGGCATATGCCCTGGCGTTGTTGTTGCCAGTGTAGCGGATACGTACATTATCGATATCGTACACGCTCACATCCCGCATAGCCTTGTGGTAGGCTTCTATTGTCAGGCGGCTGGGTCGTTTGTTCCACATATTGAAGTTATACTCGGCCCCCGCAACGAATTGCCAACTTTTCTGCGCTTTCAGGTCGGCATTCAGGGTGCCATCGTAGCGACGCATTTCCCGGTAAAACGCGGGCTGATCATACGCACCTGCAGCCAGCTTTAACACCCAGTCTTCATTTTTTTGGGGTTGCCAGGATAGGTTTACCCTGGGCGATACAATGAATTCTCTATTAAGGGTATTATAGTTGAAACGCACCCCACCCTGCACTGTTACCTGTTCGTTCAATACGATGTTGTCCTGCAGATAGCCGGAAGCCTTTGTGATATCGAGGTCGGCTGCGGAGCGCAGTACTTTGTTTAGCACAAGCTGATCGCTGTTGTAGGGCAGGTTATAGCCAGCAGAATCCTGGGCCTCCCATTCGCTGAGACGGTCGCTGATGACCGTTTTGTCGAACTGAAGCCCCCATTGCAACATATGCCCGGTAGATGCAATGTTATAGGTTCCTTTATGCGCGGCCGAGTAATTGCGTATGAGCAACCGGTTGCGGGCATGCTGCATAAAAATGCCGGAGCCCAGCGGATTGGTGATCACGCCGAAATCGGCGGTTCCTTTGTCAAAGCCCCGCTCGCCAAAGAGATAGGCGCCGGAGATATCGTATGCCTCCTGTTCGCGGTTTTCGAAGCTGCTCAGCATCCATTTTATACGAAGCTGCTTGTTTACTTGTTGTGTAGCGGAGAGGCCTGCCATGCGTGTGGTGTACCGGTCCAGTTCTCTGCCCTGGAAATATACATCTAATCCAAGGTTACTGCTGAACAGCGGCGATAATACAGACGAAGTCAGTTTCATTTCTTCGGGGATAAGAAAAAATTTCGTCGTGGAAAAATTACCCAACATTTCAAGTTGCCAGGTGTCGTTTATCCGGTAAGTAAGCAGCGTCTGTATATCGGAAGAGGAGGGAACGTAGTTGCCTTTGGTTTCCTGCGATCGCAGCAGGTTGCGGTTAGAACGGTTACGCACACCTGCCAGGTACGTGAACCGCTTATTGCGGGATATACCCTCAACGTGAAAGCCCTGTTCCAGCAACCCTGCATAGGCAGATCCCCCCAACCCGGTCGGCTTGCGGTACTGTACATCCAGTACGCTGCTCATTTTGTCGCCGTATTTTGTCTGAAACCCGCCATTATAAAAACGGATACTACCGGTAAGCTCCGGGTTGATAAAACTCAGTCCTTCCTGCTGACCGCTTCGTATCAGGTAGGGGCGGAATATTTCAAAATCATTTACATATACGAGGTTTTCATCGTAGTTGCCGCCACGAACGGCATACTGAGAGGTGAGTTCGTTATTGCTGCCTACAAAAATTTTTATTAAACCTTCTACTCCGCCGGTAGGCGAGGGCAATATTACTGCATGCCTGGGATTGACCTTGACCAGCCCAACTTCCCGGCGTTCTCTTTCGTCGTTTATTACTACTTCCTCCAGCATACGCGAGCTTCGCTCCATTCTTACCGTGATTCTTTCCGCTTCATTACTGTTCAGGTAAAAATTACGCTGAACGGTGTGAAAACCTGTAGCGGAAAATAGCAGTGCAATGGGCTTATTGGCAGGAACGCTTACTGTAAACGAACCGGAATCTGTGCTTACTACGCCTTGCGTTTGTCCGGAAAGCGTGACGGAAATACCGGGAAGCGGTTTTTCCTCCGTGTCTACTATCTTCCCGGAAATGGAAGCTGTTTGTTCCTGAGCAAATACCGCATTAAATAGAAGGATGATTAATATGAATGCCCTGAAGAATTTCATAGCCTTATTGGAAGTGCCGGATGGATGTTGCGATTTTTGAATAAATGATAGTCGCTATAAAAGTACGGACTTTTGGCCGATCATATATACAGGGTTCCAAACCCTGGTGACTCGTGGGCTTTTCTGAACCCTACAATCTTATATTTAATGATATTACAGGAGGGTTGCCATCAGAGTCAACTCATTACTGAATACGGAACAGATATTGGATAGGCCTGGAGTACTCTGGGCGTTTATAAAATATCATCAAAGGCAATCTTCCGGATATATTAATCAGGGATTCGAATTCTGACGATTGCCTGATTAATATCCAGCCCCGCTCCGAACGACCTGTTCCTGGTTTAGTACTGATATCTCTTTCGCACTACGGCTATGTACACTATGGCAAATACCAGTATTATAGCGATGGGGAGGGCAATATTGATCATTTGCCACGACGTAGCTTCCTGCTCCAGTTTCTTTTTATCAAGTACCCGCAATGTATAATCCTTTGCCCTGGTTTCCAGAATATCGGGGTTGCCTACCAGGTACTCCAGGCAGTTGCGGATAAACGTTTTGTTGGCGTACTGATAGTTCGTGAACTGGTTTTCACCCATTTGCAGCGGCCCTTTTTCCTGCGACACCACATTGGTGACAATATCTGCATCGGAGATCACGATCATTTTGTTGGCGCTTTCGGTAGCCGGAAGAAAAGCCTGCCCTGCCTTTTGGAGACTGTCTTTTGCGGCGTCCGTAACGCGGTTGGTGTACAACGAACTGAAATGCCCTTCCAGTAAAACAGCTACCGGGATATGCGGCTTGTTGAATGTTTTGATATCGTCTTCTGTTTTTACGCTGTTCACTTCTACGATAGCAGGTGTACTGAGCACTCTGGCATTAGGGGAGGTAGCAAGTAATACTGTTTTTTCAATGCCTGGTGCGCCCACCGTATCAATCGATTGGGGAAACTGCGCCATTACATAATCCAGGTTTTTTGCGATGGCATTGTTATTGGGTGCTGCGAGCAGCGGAAAGTATGGCCAGGGCATTAGCTGAAACTGCGGACGATCTCCCAGCATACCCACAGCAAAAGGGATGGAAGCAGCATGCTGGTCCTGTACGAGATCGGCATTGATACGAGCGCCGTATTTAAACAGCAGGTCGTCCAGATTCAGCCCCATGTCAAAAGCAATGAAACTCCTGTTTTCGTTCCGCATCAGGCTGTCCATACTGGCATAGAGGTTATCGAGCAGCCATATGACCTTCCCCCCGTGCATTATGTATTGATCCAGCTTTAGTTTCTGTGCATCGGTAAATCCCTGTCGCGGCTTCACGATCATCAATGCATCAAATTGTTTAGGTATTACCGGCACGCTGTCTATAGGCAGTATTCCGAATCCATATTCCGACTTCAGGGTATTTTGAATCAGGTCGTACACCTCCAGGTTTTGGGGTTGCCCGTTTCCGGTAAGGTAGCCTATAACAGAGATGGAGTCTCTGACAATTTTATCTATGGCTTCTGCAAATTTGTACTCCAGCAGCGCCTCGGCATTATTCAGTGAATGTAAACCGTCTACGGCGCTTTGACCCTGCAGCAGGTTGATGCCGATCACCCTGTCTTGAAATTCAACTACAGCACCGGGATATACCAGTCGTTGTTCTTCGCCCTCTCCTTTTTTCACCTGCGCTTTTACATTGGTGGGTTGAATGCCCATTTGTTGCAGAGAGTCCAGCAGTTCAAATTTCAGCGAGTCGCTGAGGCCTTCGCCCGGCTGCCGGAAGAAGTACCGGATATTTTGTCCGTCTATTTCTTTAAACTCCTGCAGCATATCTCTGGTAGCCGACGCCAGCTTTTTAAACCCCGCGGGAAGGTTGCCTTCTAAAAAAACAGTAATGGTAACGGGCTCCGGCAGCGATTGTATAAGGGAGCGCGTGGCTTGCGATACAGTATATCGTTTTTCAGCAGTAAGGTCTATACGACTGTGCCATCGGGATGCGAGGATGTTTACCACTACCAATGCAACCAATACTGCTGCCCAACCATATTTTGATTGTAATACCTGCTTCATAATTGATTTAGCGGGTCAAGAGTTTTTTGTGCGTGATGAACAGGAACAGCGCTATCACACTGATGAAATACACAATATCGCGGCTGTCTACGACTCCACGGCTGATGCTGCGGTAATGAAAATCGATACCAATCATTTCTACAATGTAATCAGCCCCGCCCTGCAGAGCGCCCGCTTTGCTGATGGCGTTAAAGGCAATGTATAGTAAGAAACACGCAAAGGCACTTACCAGAAATGATATCACAGCGTTAGGCGTGAAAGCGCTGCAGCAAAGCCCGATAGCCGTAAAGGAAGCTGCCAGCAGCATCAATCCTATATAGGAGCCTGCTATGCCGCCACTGTCAATGCCGTCGGTAGAAAGACGGTGGATGGTGATAACATATACCAGGGTGGGTAAAATGGCAACAGCTACTATCAAAAGGCTGGAAAAGTACTTGCCCAGTATGATTTGCCAGCGGCTGATTGGTCGGGTAGCCAGGATTTCCCAGGTGCCGGTTTTGAACTCCTCCGAAAAACTGCGCATAGTAATAGCAGGGATCAGCAGCAGCAATATCCAGGGAGCCAGTTCAAAAAACTGGTCGAGTGTAGCATATCCCGCGTCGAACACATTGGTTTCCGGAAAAACAAACAGGAACAGACTACAGAGCAACAGAAAAACGATGATGGCAATATATCCTGTAAAGCTGCCTAAAATCTGCCTGAGCTCTTTTTTACAAATTGCGAACATGAATGTAACTGGTTATACTGGATTTTTGGAATACCCGCCTGCTCCTTTCGCAATGCTATTATATTCTCTGCTGTCTGCAAAATCTGCGTAAAGCAACAGCAGGGCACAGGAACTGCGGGGATGATTCAAAAATACAATTGCTTAACTAAGAACCCGGCATTTTATTACCTTATATCACCCTTTTTTGTTAATTTACTGCACCAGCTAACTAAAAACCTTATAATTTGAAAAAAATTCTGCTAACCTGGGGCGCTCTTGCGCCTGCACTACTGTTTTGCCAGCACACTTACCGTTGGAACAATTCTTCGCCACTGTGGTACCATCCTTCGGCGTGGACGCCTGAAAGAACCCTACCCCTTCCGGACGATATTCTCGAATTTGAAGCGGATGCCACCGTAGCGGCGCTGCCGGATGCAGACAAAATCGGCGCTTTAAGGATTCATAACAGTGCCACTGTATACCTCTCTTCGCTTCAGCCTGGCAATATAATCGTCGGTGAAGGTGGTATCAATGGCCCTCATTTTGTGGTAGACGCAGGTGCCGCGCTTCACGTAACCGGCAGCCAACCTGTTTCCTTTCATATAGCAGCCAATGCAACCGGCCAGATAGGGGGAGCAATCAGTTTTGCAGGTAGTGAACACCGCTTAACTGCGGCATCTCCCGGTGCCCTGGTTTTCCATGCCGGTGCCGGATTTACTGCAGATGCGGGGTTCTCGGGCAATGCATTTGGTACCATGCATCTTCATTCGGTTGTATTTGAGCAGGGAGCTACGTATGTTTCTATGTCTACCACTGGTTCCACACCATTTGGCGCTCCTGCCCCGGATGCTGTGGTAATATTCGAAAATGGCAGCAATTATATTCATCGCACCAATACTCCTGTGCCTGCGCTGGCCGGAAGAACTTACGGCAACCTGATCATAGAGGGTAATTTGAACTTTGCGGGTATTGGTTCGGCCAGAAACTGTACCATACAAAATAACCTGCACCTGAAATCCGGGTTTTTGTCTTTTAAGCCCAATACTATTGCAACGCATACGGGCAATTTCCTCGTTAAAGGCGATATTATATGTGAAAGCGAAGCCTGGATAGACATTGGCAATGAGAATATGACGGGCGCGGTGGAATTGGCAGGCACCGATCAGTCTGTTGGCGTAGGCAGCGGTACCGGATCCCTCACTTTTTTCAACTTCACCTGCAACAACCTTACAACTACCCTTCACCGTCCGTTGAACATTTCTGGTAATCTGCATCTGCAAAATGGAAAAATTTTCAGTACCGATACGGCGCCACTCATACTGCATGCCCATGCCGGCATCACCAGTTGCATGCATGATTACAGCAATTTGCCGTATACCCATATTGGTTGCGACCATAGTTTTGTAGAAGGCCTGGTGACGAAAAAGGGGCTAAACAACGAAAGTTTTGCGTTTCCGCTGGGAGCCGGCAATAAACTCAGGCCACTATTATTGCACGAGGCTACAGGCGAGTTCACCGTGCGTTATATACGCAGCGATCCGTACAACGATGTGGGCGACATCATGGGCAATGGCATTCATCATGTTAGCCATCTCGAATACTGGCAGATAGCAGGAGCGGGTAGCGTTAAGGTAGAGCTTCCTTACTTCGATCCGAACAGCGGGGGAGTAACTGATATGGAAGCACTGCGGGTAGCACGCTACGACGGGGCGGCCTGGCAGGCCCAGGGAGTAGCGGGCTTTGTTGGATCGCCGGGTGCTAATGGATCTGTAACCAGTACCACAACTACCGGTTCAGGTTTTTTCAGCCTGGGCAGTTCATCCGACTACCCCAATAATCCCCTGCCGCTGGATGACTATGTGTTTGGGGTGTACGCCGAAGATGACAAAGTGGCAATAAGCTGGCAGGTGGATACGAGCGTGTATAAAGCTGTAATAGTAGAGAAATTGATAATGGATTCGTTTCGTGCAATCTCTTCCCACCTATCCGGCGAAACATTGGCTTATGATGAAAACCCGCAGGAAAATAATATTTATCGTTTAAAAATTTTCAACACCACCGGATTGGTATATGTAACTGATAGTAAATTAGTTAGGGTGCAGCGAGGGGAACAAATGCGGGTGTATCCCAACCCTGCACGGGAAAAAATTTTTATAAAAATTCCATCTGCAAGCAGCATTTTCGAATTGTATGTTGTCAATATAACCGGCTTGATTGTAAAAAGGATATATCCCCGCAATCAAACCATATTGGAAATAGAGATACGGGATTTGCCGCCCGGCATCTACTATGTAATACCTGGTCAGACACATTTCCCTATTGGGCGCTTTATAAAGTTGAATGAATAGCCCCAAAACCAACTGCTAGGAGCCACGCTTTTGCGTGGCTTTTTTTGTTCACAGGCGCGGCAGTATTGGTGAATCCGTGATATTCGCCGGTTAAAGTTGTGGTACGCGGATATCCATCGTCTAAGAAGTACCTGCATTCAGTCCGTTTTTATGATAAGAGTAGATTAACTTTGTTGCCCGAAATACAGACACTTGATAGATAAGAAATCGAAACTCTCTAACGAAGAAAATGCGGTATTGGTTGGTTTGGTACACAAAAACCAGTCTGAGCAGCAATTGAAGGAATATCTTGCTGAGCTTGCTTTTTTGGCGGAAACTGCCGGTGCTAAAACCGTAAAAAGCTTTTACCAAAAATTACCGCATCCCGATAGCAGAACGTTTATCGGCAAAGGCAAGCTGGAAGAAATAGCAGATTATATCCGTACTAAAGGCGATGTACAGATTGCTATTTTCGATGACGAACTCACCGGTGCCCAGATTGGCAACATCGAAAAAGCCCTGAAAGTGAAGGTGCTGGACAGAAGCGACCTCATACTGGATATTTTTGCCAGCCGTGCGAAAACGGCACAGGCCAAAGCACAGGTAGAGCTGGCTCAGTATCAATATATATTACCCCGTCTGCGTGGCATGTGGAAACACCTGGAACGACTGGGGGGCGGGATCGGCACCCGCGGTCCGGGTGAAACAGAAATCGAAACCGACCGGCGGCTGGTACGTGAAAAAATATCGTTATTGCGTAAACGATTGGCGGAAATTGACAAGCAGGCACAAACCCAGCGTAAAACCAGGGGCGAATTGATACGCGTAGCGCTGGTGGGGTATACAAATGTTGGTAAATCTACGTTGATGAATGTACTCAGTAAAAGCGAGGTATTTGCTGAGAATAAATTGTTTGCCACACTCGACACTACCACCAGAAAAATAGTGTTGGGCAATACGCCTTTTCTACTCAGTGACACCGTAGGTTTTATCAGAAAGCTGCCCCATCACCTGGTGGAAAGCTTTAAAAGCACGCTTGATGAGGTGAAGGAGAGCGATGTGTTGCTGCATGTGATAGATGTATCTCATCCGCAATATGAAGACCAGATGGCCGTGGTTAATAAAACCTTACAGGAACTGGATAGTTATAATAAGCCGGTGATATATGTGTTCAATAAAATGGACCTGTATGTAAAGAACACGTTTGATGAATGGCTGGATGAAGCAACCCAACAGCAATTACTGAACGATCTCGAACAACGATGGATAAACGAAACGCGTAGTACCTGTGTATTTATTTCCGCACTAGAAAAAGACAAGGTGGAGGCGCTCCGGACTGCTCTGGTACAGAAGGTCCGTGATATTTACCAGATACGTTACCCTTACAAGACCCAATTTTAAGCGCCGGTGGTACTGGCGCGAAGAAGTAAATTCACCATGGAAGAGAAAGATGATCACTGGGTGCAGGTGGCTCTGCACATCAACGAACTGGCGTTTGGAGAGAACCATATAGCAGTAGTAAAGGTGGGACGGAAAAAAATCTGCATCGCCCGCTACCAGGACGCACTTTTTGCTTTTGCCCACACTTGTCCGCATGCAGGTGGCATGATGTCTGAAGGGTACATCGATGCGCTGGGAAATGTCGTCTGTCCGTTGCACCGTTATAAGTTTTGTATGACAAATGGGAGAAATGTGAGTGGGGAAGGATATCACCTTAAACATTGGACTGTAAAGCAAAATGAAGACGGCGTTTTTGTAAACATACCGCTTTCAGGTGGTTTGTTTGGCTGGTTATGAGCTTGTAAGCCAATCCCCCGGGTATTATTGAATGGTAATATGCAGAACGAGACGAAGCGATCTTTCCGGCTGTGGATTCAATCTCAAATTGAAAAAAAGCGTAAAAGCCTTTGACCGCAAGCCTGGTATTTTGGTTTTCCTTCACCCATAATTAAATAAATGAACTTATATTTATCCCCTTAGTTTATTCAGCTCAACATTCCACAATGAAAAAAAAGATTCTCCTTTTACTGACGATTATTTGCATAGTCATCTCCTGGGCCTGTAACAAACGAAGTGGTCCACCACGTGTGCTGGTATTCAGCAAAACGGCTGCTTTTTACCATCGATCCATTCCCAAGGGAGTAGCCACTCTTCAGAAATTAGGCGCCGACAACGGCTTTGAGGTAGATACAACAACTAACGCGGCATACTTTAATGAAGACAGCCTCCGGAATTATTCGGCGGTGGTGTTTCTGAATACTACAGGACCTTTACTCAATACCCCCCAGCGCATAGCATTTGAACGTTATATACAGGCTGGCGGCGGATACGTTGGTATACACGCGGCTTCTGATGCGGAATACGACTGGCGCTGGTACACACGCCTGGTGGGTGGCCAGTTTTTGAGCCATCCCAGGACTCAGGAGGCTAAACTCATCGTAAAAGATAAAACCCATCCCTCCACAAAGCACCTGCCGGACGAATGGATCCGGACCGACGAATGGTACGACTTCAAAAAGCTGAACGACAAGGTCAACGTGCTGATTGCTATCGACGAAAGCAGTTATGAAGGCGGACTAATGGGCGATCACCACCCCATGGCCTGGTACCACGACTATGATGGCGGAAGGGCTTTCTACACCGAATTTGGACACACAGACGAATCTTACGACGAACCACTACTGCTTCAACATCTACTGGGGGGCATAGAATATGCAATAGGATCCAACAAGAAGTTAAACTACTCAAAAGCGAGCTCTCAGTACCCGCCCGATGAAGACCGGTTCACCAAAACCTCGTTGATCAGCGGAGAGTTTTTTGAACCTACAGAAATGACCATTCTGCCCAATATGGACATACTGGTAGCGCAGCGCCGGGGAGAGATTATGCACTACAGCAATGCAACCAAGCAACTGAAGCAGGTAGGTTTTCTGGATGTGTACTTTAAAACGGCTTATGCCAAGGCCAATTCCGAAGAAGGTTTACTGGGAATAGCCCGCGATCCTGAATTTGAAAAAAATAAATGGGTATACGTTTTTTACAGTCCCGTTGATACATCGGTAAACAGGTTGTCGCGGTTTAAGTTTGAGAATGATACCATAGATAATAAAACCGAGCAGGTGATTCTGCAGTTTTACGAACAACGTGAGATCTGCTGCCACACCGGCGGATCCATCGCTTTTGGACCAGACGGTTTGTTGTATGTATCAACGGGCGATAATGCCACCCCTTTCAATCAGCCCGATCAACTATATACCAATCGGGGATTTACGCCCCAGGACGACCGTCCGGGTTTTGAGCAGTACGATGCCAGGAGATCTTCGGGCAACACCAATGATCTGCGTGGCAAAATATTACGCATAAGAGTAAACGAAGACGGCTCTTATGCTATCCCGGAAGGAAATCTTTTTGAAAAGGGAACGGAGAAAACCCGTCCGGAAATATATGTGATGGGCAACCGGAATCCTTACCGTATTTCGGTGGATCAGAAAAATAGTTTTCTGTATTGGGGCGAAGTGGGGCCGGATGCCAACGCAGATAGTTTAGCTACCCGCGGTCCGCGTGGGTATGATGAAGTGAACCAGGCGCGTAAAGCAGGCTTTTTCGGATGGCCACTGTTTGTAGGAAATAATTATCCTTACCGTGCATACGATTATAACACCGGAGTGTCGGGCGATGCGTTTGATCCGCAAAAACCAGTGAACAATTCCCGTAACAATACCGGGCTTACCGAGTTGCCTCCGGTAGCGCCTGCTTTTATCTGGTATCCTTATGGCGAGTCGCAGGACTTTCCGCAGGTGGGTACTGGCGGCAGAAATGCAATGGCGGGCCCGGTATACTATGCCGACAACTATCCCAAAGAAACCCGGTTGCCGGAGTATTATAATAATAAGCTGTTCATTTACGAATGGATCAGGGGTTGGATTAAGGTTGTGACCATGTCGCCAGAGGGTGATTTTGAACGAATGGAGCCTTTCATGGAGAACACACGGTTCAACAATGCCATTGATATTGAAATGGGGCCCGACGGGCGGCTATACATATTGGAATACGGCAGCGGCTGGTTTTCCAAGAACGATAATGCCGGCCTCTCGCGTATTGACTACAACGGAGGTAACCGGCCGCCCAAAGTGGGAGAGTTGACCGTAAGTGTTACTTCCGGAGCGCTCCCATTAACCGTGAAGGCTGCCATAGACGCGAAAGACCCCGAAAGTGATGCACTGACTTATATCTGGTCTTCCGGCATGGGAGAAACCAAGGAAACAACAGCGCCCGAGGCTGAACTGGTGTTTGATAAAGCCGGTGATTATGCCATTTCAGTAGAAGTGAAAGATGCACATGGCGCTACTGCAAAAAGCAATGCAGTAAGCATTTATGCCGGGAATACGGCTCCGATGGTGACCATAGCAGTAGCAGGCAATCAGTCTTTTTACTTCCCCGGAAAAGCCGTAGGATATGAAGTGTCTGTAAATGACGCAGAGGATGGCAATGGTATAGATCCGTCAAGCTTATACGTATCGGCCGACTTTATGGAGGGGGCCGACAAAGCTGCTCTTCCTCAGGGGCATCAGCAAACGCTTGCCGCCAGCAATGGCAAGGCTATAATGTCCACCCTGGATTGCCAGACCTGCCATAAGGTAAACGAAAAATCGATCGGTCCGTCATTCACCGATATCGCAAAAAAATACCATAAGCAGCCAGATGCTGTAAATTATCTGATAGACAAGATTATAAAAGGAGGAAGTGGCGTATGGGGCGAAGTGGCGATGGCGGCACACCCCGATCTTTCGCGGGAAGATGCACAGCAGATTGTTCAGTGGACATTGTCTCTGGCAGCAGATGCTAAAAAGTCGTTACCAGCTAAAGGCAGTATTCCTGTTAAGTCCGTTAAGGAAAACGAAGCCTTATATATAACGGCTGCTTATGCAGACAAAGGAGGTACAGGAATTAAGCCGCTAAGCAGCGCTGCAGGAAAAGTACTGCTCAGCAGCAGGCTGGGACTGGCAAATGCTGCCAATCTGGAAGGATATCAGCAGGTAACTTTAGGAGGAAGAAAACTGTTGTTGCCCCCGGCCGCAAAAAAGGGTTGGTTTAGTATAGACAGTGTACATCTGCAGGGAGTAAATGGAGTTACACTTACATTCAACTGGCAGGATGCAAAAAAAGCACCTCTTCCGGGTACTGTATATGAAGTGAGGCTCGGTGGTGCCGAAGGAACAAAGCTGGGTGAGGGGATGATGCAGGTAACGCCAGGCAGAAACAGCAGCACACTCAGTATACGTTTTGAAACCATTACTGCAGCACAGCCTGCCAACTTGTATATTATCAGTACACCCAATGGAACAAGCGAACACCCGTATGCTATATCGGGGCTGGAACTATTGGCGCTGTAGAAGTTTTACCGAGGTTTCCAATCTGTAAAAAGGTTGGAAACCTTTTTTAAAACAGACCGTACAATTGCGCATCAATTTTACCGACAATATCTCCGAAGTGTTCTTCATCTTCTGCAAACTTGTTGTCATCGATATTGATGATCAATAATGGGCCTTCTTTGTAGCCTGCAATCCATTTGTTGTAAAATTCGTTCAGGCGTTTCAGATAATCGAGGCGTATGTTTTCTTCGTATTCCCTGCCTCTTTTCTGTATCTGTCCTACCAGGGTTGGCACCGATCCCTGCAGGTAAATCAGCAGGTCTGGTGGCTTAACCATTTTTTTGAGGGTTTCAAAAAAGCGAAAGTAATTATTAAAATCGCGCTTGCTCATTAATCCCATTTCGTGGAGGTTAGGCGCAAAAATGTGGGCGTCTTCATAAATCGTACGATCCTGTATAACGGTTTCCAGTCCTTTTTCTATGTCTAGCAACTGGTTCAGCCGGTTGTTGAGAAAGTATATTTGAAGGTTAAAGCTCCACCGGGGCATATCTTCGTAAAAATCGTATAAATAGGGGTTATGATCCACGTCTTCAAACTGGGGCAGCCATTTATAGTGTTTACTAAGCAACTCCGTAAGGGTGGTTTTGCCTGCGCCGATGTTGCCGGCAACCGCAATATGTTTGGGACGTTTTGCCTTAGCCATTCAAAAAATTTTACGATCTGTAAAAACAGGTGCAATCATTCAATATAAGGCTTTGCTCCCTGCCTGCAAATCTTTTTCCTAAAAATATTTTACTCCAACAGCCTGCCTTACCATGTCCATTGTTTTGCGGGCACTATCGCTGGCTTTTGCTGCGCCTTGTTCTACGATATTTTGCAAAAACGTTTCATTGTTTCTGATAGCTGTTGCTTTTTCTCGTATAGGAGCAACGAAGCGGATCATCTGATCTGCCAGTTCTTTTTTCATATCGCCATAGCGTATCACACAATTGTTGTAGTCTTCCAGGAACTTGTGGTAAATGTCTTCTGTTCCTGTAAGTTTTAGCAGTTGAAAAAGGTTTTCTATGTAGTCCGGCATAGGAGTACCGGGCGTTTGAGGACCTTCGTCTGTTTTTGCTTTTTTTATTTTTTTCAGAATAAGGTCATCGCTGTCTGATAAATAAATGGTAGCATTCTGGTTTTCACTCTTACTCATTTTTCCCGAACCGTCCAGGCTGGGTACCTTTACCAACTCGTTACCGAAATTAAATGCTACCGGTTCCGGAAAAATCTCTCCGTATCGGTGATTAAAGCGATTGGCAAAGTTTCTGGCCATTTCAAGATGCTGCTCCTGGTCTTTACCTACCGGAACATACTTTGCACGATGCAGCAGTATGTCGGCCGCCTGTAATACAGGGTATGTAAGCAAGGCAGCATTGATGTTCTGCGGTTGAAGACGGGCTTTGTCCTTAAAAGTGGTGGTTTTCTCCAGCTCACCTTTATAAGCCAGTGTATTCAGATAAAAGTATAATTCGGATGTTTCATGTACCGTACTCTGGCAAAACAGGATGGCTTTTTCAGGATCGAGCCCGCAGGCGAGATGCTCCGCCAACACATGTAATACACTTTGGCGCAACAGTTTGGTATCGGGGTGGGTGGTAAGTGAATGCAGGTCGGCCACCATAAAATAACAAGTGTAATCGTGCTGTAGCTTAACATAGTTCTGCAGTGCACCAAAATAACTGCCGAGGTGCAATATACCGGTGGGACGAATCCCACTCATCACTATTTCCTTTTTATTACTTTCTTCCATGGTTGCGAAGATAAATTAATCGTTGCTGAAAAAAAGAACGGATATAAGTTGATCATAAAAAACCGCATAGCAAGGATAGAAAAACAGCATATATGGTTGCATGCCCTTGTTTTTAAGCAAATTAACCGAGCTTTGTATAGGTGTTTACCTACAGCCGGAACGGCTGTTTTTAAATTAATTCCATGACACAATTTCCAGACTTCACAGAGGAACAAATCAACCAGGCTATTGAAAAATCGTGGGAGGCGTTTCTGCAGTACCGGAGTTTAAGCATTGTTCAGCGGGCAAGGTTTATGCGCGCCATAGCAGACGAATTAACATACGAGAAGGAAACGATCATATCGCTGGCCATGAAAGAAACACACCTGCCTTACGCACGTATGGAGGTAGAATTTAACAGAACGGTTTTTCAATTAATCAGTTATGCCACAGCCTGCGAGCAAGGTACCTGGATGGATATACGGATAGATACCGCAACAACTTCCTCTGCTCCACCTCGTGTTGATATAAGGAAATCAATGGTGCCACTGGGACCCGTAGCTGTTTTCGGCGCCAGCAATTTTCCGCTTGCGTATTCCACTGCCGGAGGAGACACTGCATGTGCACTGGCGGCTGGTTGTTCTGTGATTTTGAAGGCCCATCCCGCACATCCTGCAACCTCCGCCTGTGTTGCCGACGCGATACTGCGGGCTATAAGGAAAAGTGATATGCCGGAAGGCGTGTTTGTTCATATATACGGTGCAGCGCATGCTGCCGGAAAAATCATTGTACAACACCCTTTTGTGAAAGCGGTAGGGTTTACCGGTTCCGCTGCTGGCGGAAAGGCTTTGTTTGACTGGGCTAATCAGCGTAGTGAGCCCATTCCGGTATTTGCCGAAATGGGTAGTATCAATCCGGTATACCTTTTTCCGGAAAAACTGGAAGAAACCCCGGCTGACATAGCCGCGCAATATGCAGCTTCCATCACCATGAGTGTGGGGCAGTTTTGCACCAATCCCGGTTTGATCGTTGGAGTAGAAGGAGAGCCGCTTGAATTGTTTATACAAAACCTTGCTGAAGCCATTCAGAAAGTGCAGCCCGCCGATATGCTGCACGCAGGTATTGCCGCTGCGTTCGCCGCCAACCGCGCCCGTGCGCTTACACAACCGGGTGTAACCACCGAAGCTGTAGCAGTATTATCCGCAACGGAAAACCAGGGCATACCCACGCTGGCTTCTGTAGCGGCAAGTCAATTTCTGGCTAATCCGGCATTGCAACAGGAAGTGTTTGGCCCATATTCCATTGTGGTAAAATGCAGGAATATGTCTGAGATGCAGGAAGTTGCTGATGGTCTGGAAGGGCAGCTCACTTCCACGCTTATTGCAACCAATACGGAGATACGCCATCATCAGGAACTGGTAGAAATCATTAAAAGTAAATGTGGAAGAATCATCGTGAACGGAGTGCCTACCGGAGTGCAGGTATGCCATGCCATGCACCATGGTGGCCCCTTCCCTGCCACTACAGACAGCAGGTTTACGGCCGTGGGTGCGGATGGTATCAAACGCTTTGCCCGTGCGCTGAGTTACCAGCAATGGCCAGACGATTTGCTGCCAGACGAACTCAAAAACAGTAATCCCCTGCATCTGTGGAGAATTGTTAATAATCAGTTAACCCGCGATGCTGTCCAATCATAACAAAATATTGTGTTTACATTTGAATGCAAACATCTATCACTATAAAATCGTTATAATATGAAGCCAGCATTACTTTGCGCCGTACTGTTCAGTTTTGTTTTATTGTACGGCAACGTACAGTCACAGCATAAACTAGTTAAACTATGGGAAACAGATGCTGTGCTGAAAGTACCGGAATCTGTAATATACGACGCAAAAAATAAAGTGCTGTATTCTGCCAATATAGATGGTGAACCCTGGGGGCGAGATGGAAACGGGTCGATCGGAAAAATCGGGCTTGACGGAAAAATCGTAGCTTCTGAATGGGTAACTGGTCTGAATGCGCCGAAAGGTATGGGAATACACAAAGGAAAATTGTATGTGGCCGACCTGGATGTGATAGCGGTGATTGATATAGCACAGGGAAAGATCGCCGATCGTATAGCTGTATCGGGAGCAGACGGGCTAAACGATATCAGTATTGACGGCAAGGGCACTATTTATGTGTCTGACTCTAAAACAAAAAAAATTCATAAAGTAGTCAACGGAAATGCTTCCGTTGTAATAGACGACCTGAAAGGCCCCAATGGGGTACTGGCTGTAGGCAAAGATCTCTATCTGGTAGACGCCGGTACTTTCAACAAACTGGAAAACGGACAACTCAGGCAAATAGCTGATGGCATGGAAGGTGGCACAGACGGTATAGAGCACGTTGGGAATGGAGAGTTCATCATTTCCTGCTGGGCCGGATCGGTTTGGTACGTATACCCCGACGGCAGAAAAGACCACCTCCTGGATACCCGCGATCAAAAAATAAATGCTGCGGATATTGGCTACGATCCCGCAAAAAAAATTGTATACGTACCCACATTCTTTAAAAACAGCGTAGTAGCGTACCAGTTGCAGTAGATGGTAAAATAAAGTTGTTTCTTATCAAAGAGGCTTGTTGCCCGGAACCGTCGGGCTGCAAGCCTCTTTGATTTTCCATAATACAGGATCAATGCCTGGAGAAACAGGTTAAGAAATACTTCGCCCTGCACTTCAACAGCAGGTATCTTGATTTGCAGCTTATCACGAAAATGTCTATATTACTATTCCTTAACCTATGAGTATGCAAATCATACGAACCATCCAAAACAGGATCTATGAGATCCGAAAAGAAAGAGTAATGCTGGATTATGACCTGGCAGCCCTGTATGAAGTAGAAACAAAAGTTTTTAACCAGACCGTTAAAAGGAATACGAAGCGGTTTCCGACTGATTTCATGTTCCAGCTTACCAGACGGGAATGGAATAGTATTAAAGCATTGAAAAGTTCTCAACATATTGATGATCAATTAATTGAGAAGAACCGGTCACAAATTGTGACCGGTTCCCAAAAGCATCGTTCAAGAATTGCCTTGCCTTATGCATTTACAGAGCAGGGGGTAGCTATGCTTAGTGGTATACTCAACAGTGATCGCGCTATCAATATGAATATCGCTATTATGCGTGCTTTTGTGGAGGTGAGAAGGGTATTGTTATTGCAAAGCGATGTAGCCGTGCAAATAGAACAAATCAGGGATCGCATCGGTGAACATGATGTGCAACTGAGCCAGATCTATGATGCCCTGGAAAATCTGCTGGACGAGAAAAAAGAGATAAGGAAATGGGAGGATCGTGACCGAATAGGGTTTAGAGCGAACCGGTAAGCTTAATATGAAAACAAAAGCGTTTACAGACAATACCCGGGTATATTACTGCACAGGGAACTTACCAGCCTGGTGTATTATCTGCGTAAGAAAATGTTCCAACCCCTAAAAACTACTAAAAATTCATCCTGTTTCTTCCACCGGGGATGCCCGGACTGGTATTCTGTGGTTGTTGACCTGTAAACTTGGTAAGCCGGTAAGTAAATGTGAGCATGAAGTAGCGGGTCAGGCGGTTGACGCGGCTGTCGATGATGGCATTGCCACTTACCGTACGCGAGATATTGGTATTTTGGTTTAAGATATCGAAACCAGACAGGCGTATGAATCCGTTCTTGTTTTTTAAAATGGTTTTTTCTATAGAAGCATTCAGGAGGGTTGGGTTTCCTGTTACATCTGAAGACAGCCCGTTATTGATAACGTATCGTACATCGTAACGCAGGATAAATCCGGCTGGCAGGTCCAGCCGCATATTGCTGCCCATGGTCCAGGCGCTGGAACTTAATCTATCGCCGTTTTGGGTAAGTGAGTATTGAGTAGAGTTGAGGCTATACGCTCCATTCAGCCCCAGTTCCAGCCACTGCTGCAGGCTGATGTCCAGCCGAAGTCCCTGTGTAGTTACCCAGTTGTTGCCAACATTTTTCTTGCTGTCTACCAGTCCTACATCATGGTTGTAGTTGATCGTACCGTTGTAGCTTACCACATAGCGACGGTTCTGGAAAGGGATGGAGTAGTTGTAAAAGCCTGTGAGCGTGTAGTATCCGTTCATGTTTTCCGGACGACTGAGCTGAGCACCGCTGCTATCCAGGTTGATATTGTTGTTGACGATGCGGTTTTGGATGGTGTTGCCATTCACGCCTACAAACAGAGAGCGTCCGCTCGTAGCATTGAAGTTGTTGAAAAATACGCGTAGGTTATGACTGAATTCTGGTTTGAGATCAGGATTGCCCTGGGTTTGGTATTGTCGATTGGATACGTCTTTTACCGGCTGCAACTGGTTAAAACTCGGCTGATTGAAGTTGGCATTGTAGTTCATATTCAGCCGCTTGGTACGGGAAAAATTATAAGATAGTCTGGCTGAAGGCGCCACGTTTAATCTGCGTTGGGGTGTATAGGCGCTGTCTTTTGATATGGAGTAGCCGCTCAGGTGTGCAGGCTGAAGACTTACGCCCAGCGAATAGTTGTATTTTTTATTGACCGTGCGCAAACTTACACCTACCTGCTGGTTGATGAACCGGTTTTCATAGGCATTGCTGAGACTGTCTACAAAGCTGGAGAGGCCGGATATTGTATCGTTGGCGTAAGTAGATCTGTTGACATTGGCATAGGAAAAATTGTAGCTGTAGTGAATATCGAGGAATCTGTTTTGTGAAACCGGTTCTGAATAGCGAACTCGGATTCCATAGTTGCGGTTTCGGTTTTGTTGCGCTATCAATTGGTCGAGATAAATGCTATCCAAACCCGCCGTTGCCAGGTAGTTCCTGGTGAAATTGATCCGGTCGTCATCATTCAGCGACTGAGAGGTGCCCAGGTTGATGTCTGTAGACAAATTTCTTCCCTTTTTCTGAAACCGCCGGTTATAACTAATAGAAGCAGAAAAGTTGGGAGCGCTTGCTGTTACGGCATCCCGGTTGTATCCTTCCTGCGTTTTAAATCCCTCGTCATTGGTATAGTCGAACAGTCCGTTGCTGATATTATTGTTGGAGTTGAATGAGAAGTTGGGAATAATCTTCAGGTAATTCAGCGAGTCAAAATTATACTCGAAGTTCAGATTGGCACGGTGGTTATTACCTATATTGTTGGCATAGCTGTTCTGGTTATTGGTGAATATACGTCCTGCAATATTTTGGCGCGAAGTAGCTCTTTCAACAATGGTATTTCGGTTCGCATAGCTGTAATTTCCGTAAAAAGATCCTTTGGCGAAGTCGGATCTGAAATTAACTCCTATTGATTTGTTATCGGTAATACCATTCTGGTTGGCATTGGTGTCGGAAGTGCCGTCGCCGGCATTGCTGCTTCCGCCCCCTCCTCTGATTGATCTTGACTGACCGCCCCCTCCGCGGCGGTTGTTGGCATTGCTGAAGTCGAACAGGTTTTGGTTGATGTTATTGAGGTTGCCTAAAACCGAAACCTGGTTGGTTTCGCGAAATACATTGGCATTTACGGTTGCCTGATAGCGGTTGTCGGTGCCGTATCCTGCCGCTGCTCGTCCGAATACCCCGCGATTTTTGTCCTTTTTCAATTGCAGGTTAATAATAATATCCGGATCGCCATCGCGTATGCCGGATGCGGCCGCCAGTTCGCCGTAGTCGTCTACCAATTGCACTTTGTCTATAATGTCGGCCGGCAATTCCCGGCTCGCTGTTTTAGGGTCGCCGCCAAAAAAGTCCTTTCCATTTACTTTTATTTTAGTAATAGTTTTTCCTTGTGCAGTAATACTGCCATCGCTGTTCACCTGTAGCCCAGGTAGTTTTTTGAGTAAATCCTCAACATTTGAATTAGGGCGTACTTCATAAGAATCGGCCCGGAACTCTACGGTATCTTCTTTTATAACCACCGCTGGCGGGCTCAACACTACTTCCTCCAGTGTGGTGATCAACGGTGTCATGGTAATGCTGCCTACGTTCAGGTCCGTTTTGCCAGACTCGAAATCGAAATCCTGCTCTATCTGTTCCATGCCGGTATTGGATACACGCAACCGGAAAGAAGAGACGTTGATATTTCTAAAAATAAACAAACCTTCCTTGTCGGTAACAGCCGTGAGTGTGTCTGTACTACCTTTGGTTATAAGCGTTACGGTGGCACCCGGTAATGCAAAGTGACTACTGTCGTATACTTTACCTCTTACCGAACCGGATTGGGCATGTACCGTCAGAATCAAACCGAAAAACAGTGCCAGTACCAGTATCAGGGATTTCATGTATAATTGTATGGGTTTCCTGGAAAATAGGGGATGTCGGGGTGTTAGACTTCAAAAGTATACGGAAGATTAATGTTCGTAGGTTAAATAAGGTTAACGTTTAAAATTGGGTGCTATTGCCCGTAAAATGGATAATAAAGTACAAATCAATAGTTATATAATACCGCTTCCCAACGGCCTCAACGACTATTTTTACATAATAGCATTATCTTGAAGCTCCTTTGTACTTTTGCAGAATTATAAACAGGATAGTACATGCAAAAGCCGGTTTTGGTAGTGAAGTTCGGTACGGCCGTCATTACAAATAAGGAAGGACGAATAGACCAGAAGGTAGTCAGAACTGTAGCAGCGGAAATAGCAGCGTTGAGCAACAAGTATAATATTGTACTGGTGTCAAGCGGAGCGGTGGGCAGCGGAAAGTCGTTTTTCAAAAAATACAGGGGTACTATTACCGAGCGAAAAGCTGCGGCTGCAGTCGGCAATCCCATGCTTATACAGTTATATCATAAGTATTTTTCCAGGCATGGTATTACAGTAGCGCAGGCGTTGTGCGAACGACACCATTTTTCCAACCGCAGACAATTTCTGCAATTGAAGGAAACCTTCGGAGAGTTCTGGGAAAATAATATTCTGCCTGTGGTAAACGAAAACGACCTGGTGAGTAATGCAGAAATCAAGTTTTCCGACAATGATGAACTGGCAACGCTGATGGCTATCGCATTCGATGCAGAACGTTTGATTATTTGTACATCTGCCGGTGGGTTGCTCGATCACGAAGGGGTAGTAGTGCCGGTGGTGGAAAAAATAGATGCATCCATACTGGCATATGTCAACAAGGAAACATCGGGTATGGGACTGGGTGGCATGCTATCGAAGCTTACTTCTGCCAAACAGGCAACGAAGCTGGGAATAGAGGTAACAATTTGCGGACTGAATGCACCGGCTGCACTTACCAAAGCAATGGCGGGCAGCAACGGTACTTTTTTCAGGGCGCAGCCTTCAAACCTGAAAGCGAGGCAAAAGTGGCTGGCAAGTGGCTCCATCACGCTGGGTGGAATTCACGTAGATAAAGGGGCTGCTAAGGCGCTGCATAGCCGGAAAAGTCTGCTTACCGTGGGAATAAAGAAAGTAAGTGGTAGTTTTGTTGCAGGTGAAGTGATTCAGTTAATAGATGAAGACGAAATGATCATCGGGGTGGCCAAAACGAGGCTGAGTGCAGGTGATATCGGAAAGCAGATCGCCGCCAAAAACGTGATTGCCGCGCATGCGGATGATATTGTGATTTTTTAATGGAGAAGAAATAATTATGACGGACATTACCAAAAGCATCAGGAAGGCGTATGACGCAGCGCCGGTATTAAGATCGGTTAAAGACGCAACGTTAAAGAGAACCATCAGGGAACTTGCCGATAAACTCGAGGAAAAAACATCGTACCTGCTGAAGGCCAACCGGAAAGATGTGGAAAAACAGGATCCGGCCAATCCCCGCACAGACCGGCTGTTACTAACGGAAGAGCGTATAAAAGATATAGCAAACAGCCTGCGGAAGGTAGCAAAACTTCCAAATCCGTCTGGTAAGGTTATAGCAGAGAATGAGTTGAAAAACGGGCTGCTGCTACAGAAGGTATCTGTGCCGCTGGGGGTGATAGGAGCAGTATACGAGTCGCGCCCCAACGTAACGTTTGATATTGCAGCGCTTTGTCTCCGTAGTGCGAATGCCTGTGTGTTAAAGGGCAGCAGCGAGGCGGAAGAGTCTAATAAGGCAGCGTTGAAGCTGATACATGAGGTGTTGAAAAACAATGGTATTCCTCCGGCGGTCGTAACGCTGTTACCTTCGGCACGGGAATCCGTAAACGAACTTTTCATCGCAACAAAATATGTGGACGTCATCATTCCCCGTGGATCTGCCGGACTGATTGAGTTTGTAAGAAAAAACAGCCTGGTGCCCGTTATTGAAACGGGTGCAGGGGTATGTCATGTGTATGTGCAGCAAAAAGCCGACCTCGATAAGGCGGTGGACATTGTAGTCAACGCCAAAGTGTCTCGCCCGTCTGTATGTAATGCGATGGATACCTTGCTGGTAGACGAAAAGATTGCTGAGCCGTTCCTCACGGCGCTGCAAGATCGTTTTGAAGCATACGATGTGGAGGTATTTGCTGACAGGAAAGCGTTTGGATTGCTGAAGGGATATACCCGGCTTAAAAAAGCTGCTCCTGAAGATTTCGACCGCGAATTTCAGGATTTCAAATGTGCGGTAAAAGTGGTAAACAATATACAAGAGGCTGTAGACCATATTAGGCATCACTCTACCCGTCATTCGGAAGCCATCGTTACAGAAGACAAGAAAATGGCGGAGCGTTTTTTGCATGAAGTGGATGCCGCTGCCGTTTATCACAATGCTTCCACCCGTTTTACTGATGGCGGCGAATTCGGACTGGGCGCCGAAATAGGTATATCTACCCAGAAATTACATGCCAGGGGGCCATTTGCACTGGAAAAACTGGTTACCGAAAAATGGGTGGTTCGTGGCAACGGTCACATACGTTGAAAACTCATCCTTTCAATCCTACACAACACAATTACATGCCATGGTATTAAATAAAGCCAATCTTCCCTTAATAGATAGCCCGAACAAGCCGGACCCTGCTCATTTTGATTTACCGGAAAAGGTATTGCAGTTTGGAACCGGTGTATTGTTGCGGGGGCTACCCGATTATTTCATTGACAAAGCCAATAAGAAGGGGCTATTCAATGGCCGGGTTGTGGTAGTAAAATCTACCGATACCGGGGGCGCCGATGCTTTCGCCGTGCAGGATGGTTTATATACCTTGTGCATAAGAGGAATAGAGGACGGAAAACAGGTGAATGAAAATGTGATAGCAGGTGCCATCAGCCGGGTGCTGTCTGCCCGCAGTCAATGGAGCGATATCCTGCAATGTGCCCGCAATCCCGACATGGAAGTGGTGATTTCCAATACAACGGAGGTGGGTATTCAACTGGTGGAGGAGAAGATAGACCAGGCTCCGCCGGCTTCTTTTCCGGCTAAGCTCCTGGCTTTTTTATACGAACGGTATAAAACGTTCAACGGTGATGCAGATAAGGGGCTGGTTGTTATTCCGACCGAACTGATCGTAGGAAATGGTGATACCCTTAAAAATATTGTACTGCAACTGGCGGTCTATAACCAGTTGGAAGATGCATTTGTGCAGTGGCTTCGCGAAAATAATCGTTTCTGCAACTCGCTGGTAGACCGGATAGTGCCGGGCAAACCACAGGACGAACAACTCTCTTATGAAGATCAACTGGTGATCATGTGCGAACCGTACAGGTTGTGGGCCATCGAAGGAGATGAAAAAGTAAAAGAAGTGTTGTCGTTTTCCGGTGCCGACAGTGGGGTGATCATTGCTGAAGATATAGAAGTATATCGTGAGCTGAAACTTCGCCTGCTGAATGGCACGCATACACTTAGTTGCGGACTGGCGTTTTTATCTGGATTTACTACTGTAAAAGACGCCATGGCAGATAACAATTTCAGCAGTTTTGTAAAGGCACTGATGCTGGAAGAAATAGCGCCCGCGATACCTTTTTCGGTGAATGCAGTGGAAGCAGAGCAGTTCGGATTACAGGTACTGGACCGCTTCCGGAACCCTGCTATCCGCCACCAGTGGATCAGCATCACCATGCAGTACACATCGAAAATGAAAATGCGTGTGATTCCGGTGCTGAAAAAGTATATAGAAATATATCAGAAAGCTCCCGACCTGGTGGCGAAAGGCTTTGCTGCATATATAGCATTTACAAAACCCGTTTCCAAAGAAGGTAATACATATTTTGGAAGCTTTAAAGGACAACCGTACCCGATCAACGACGATCAGGCCGGATGGTTTTATGCAGCCTGGCAGCAACATGCAGCTCCTTCGGAAATAGTGAAAGCGGTGCTGGGGAACATCGCATTTTGGGGAGAAGACCTGAATGCATTGCCCGGCTTTGCCAAAGCGGTCGAAGCTCATCTGGTAGGGGGATAAAAAACTACGGTGTATTGGTAATAACGGCCGATGTTTGACAGATCGTCCTGGTTGGTATAAGTGCCTACTCCGGGATTTTATGTTTTTTTTCAAGTCTTCTATTTTACATTTACAAAATGAAAGCTGTTTTTACATTAATCATGGCCTGTTGTGGGTTGTGCGGGCTGACGCAGGATAGTATCCCTGTTTACTTCGATGCCGACCTGAACCCCACGAGTCGTCGGAATGCCGCTTTCAATGGTACGATGGTACAGAACGGGGAAGGTGTGTGGGACGTGGTAGCCAATTACCCCGGTGGACAACCTTTGCTGGCAGCATCCTACAAAGACAAACGCATGCGCGTAAGGCACGGTGTTATGCAGGGTTATTTCCCCAACGGGCAAAAAAGACTGAGCGCTACATTTGACAATAATGTGCTGGAAGGTGTATATACTGTATGGCACGAAAGCGGTCACATGGCCGATTCCGGCCGGTTAGCGTCTAACGCAAAAACCGGTATATGGAAAACCTGGTATGCCAACGGAGTGCTTGAATCGGAAGGAACCTACACGGCAGGAATACCCGATGGTAACTGGAAATGGTTTCACGAAAACGGCAACCCTGCAACGGTAGAGATCTACCAAAACAGCAAGCTGAAGGACCTTTCCTGTTTTAACGAGTCTGGTACCCCCACAGGGTTTAATTGTCGTTTAGATAAAAAGCCCGCGCCCAAAGGCGCCTATAGCTTTGAAAGTTATGTGATAGAGAACCTGATGTATCCCGAAGAAGCATTGAAAAAAAGAGTGGAAGGCGTAGTGGAGTTTGAGTTTTTCGTAACGAAAGAAGGAAAACTCACCCGTATTAATTTCCAGAACCAGGGAAACCGGTTGCTGCACGATGCCGTAGTGAATTTTTTGAAAGCTGTACCTGAATGGGAGCCGGCTATTTCTCACAATCGCAAGGTCGATTGCCTGTACACCTATAGTATTCCGTTTTATTTGCCGTAGAAACAGAAGAGGGTAGAGGTTTTGTAAAAGAAGAAGCGCTTCTACCCGTTCAGCTTTTCATACCCCTCATCCACCAGCAGGTTGTTACTGTCGGCGGCTGTGGTAGCCAGTTCATCACAGCGGTTATTGTACGCATTGTCTGCATGACCTTTTACCCACACAAATGCAATATGGTGATCTTTTGACAGGGAGTAGTATTTTTTCCACAGGTCTTTGTTCTTTTTGCCACCTTTGAAATCGGTTTTAATCCAGTTGAGCAACCAGCCCTGTTGTACGGCTTTCACCACATACTGGCTGTCTGAATAGATGGTGATATGCAAGCCCTTTTTAGTAAGGGCTTCCAACGATGCGATCACCGCCATCAGTTCCATTCGGTTGTTGGTGGTGAGGCGGTAGCCTGCGGATAGTTCTTTTTCAACCTTTCCCCACTTCAACACAGCGCCATATCCACCGCGACCGGGATTGCCCCTTGCCGCGCCATCCGTATATATCACCAGCTTTTGCTCTGCCATATCTTTTTGTTCATCTGAAATAATGCTTTTGCACTTCGCGAACGAAGATAGGTATTGAAGTGTTTTTCATCTAAGGTTTCCATTGTTTTATTGCTGTAGCGGCAAGTATATCGGGCAGAGATAATTCACCGGCATTCTTTGTGTTGCGAACTTTCGATACGGGAACATACAAATAAAAACAGGCTGGAATGATCCAGCCTGTTTGCAGAAACAAACTGTTTCTGACTCAGAAGGGGTTAGGTATTTTATTCATCCCACCATACGCGGGTCTTCAGGTCGTCGGCGCCCAGCCATTGAACGGCCTGATTGTAATTGTCTTCGTTGATCCGCAATTCATCTGCGGGGTACATTACTCTTCTGGCAATATAACCCGGGCCGGCCGTTCCTACCACAATTTCAGGGAAGCCGGTTCTCCGCCATTCGTGCCAGGATTCATAACCCACGAAATACAGGGATAACCATTTCTGGCGGGCTATTTTTTCCAGTTTTTCTGCCTGCGTACCGGTGTAGGCTACTACCGGCTGCGTGTAATAGCTGGCATCGGGTATTACATCAGCAGCGCTGAGGGCAAGAAAGGAGTTTTCGTAGAGGTTACCTATCCTGCTGGAATAATAGTTAAACTGGTCTTTTACACCGTTCAGGTAATAGGTTTCTGCTGCCGCGGAGCCACCAGGAATGTATCCTTTTTCGGCAGCTTCGGCCAGGTTGAACTGAACCTCAGAATAGGTGAGGAGCAGGGCCTGCGCAGCATTCATAGAGGCCAGCGAACTGTACTGCAGCGGTGCCCACAACATTCCCGGCGCTGAATAATCGGCAGGGTTGAGCAGGGGCCCCATCGCATTAACGGCACCTTCGTATTCATAATCCGCCGGGTTAGAGCTGGCATCTGAACTGGTCTGCGTCGGCAGTGCATATACGGGCAGGCGCGGGTCGTTCAGCATCTTCAGGTTATCTACCAGGTTTTTGCTTACCCGGGTGCTCGTAGCGTAGTCACTATTAGAGCGGTTGTAGAAAGGTATAGCATTATCCCTGGTATCTGCAATGTATTGCAGGGCAGCCTGGTCCTCGTGAGAGGTAAACAACGGATACTTGGTCGGATTGTTGAGTATACTGGTCAGCGCTGCGGTGGGATCCACTTTTTTAGACTGACGGATCAGCAGGCGGATTGTTAATCCTGTGGCAAATTTTTTCCAGCGGTCTATATCACCTTCGAACAAAATATCGCCTAATACATTTTCATTCGATGAACCCAGCAGGGTAAGCGCCTGTTCCAGGTCTTGCAGTAAACCTTCGTACACCGCCTGTTGCTGTTCGTATTTGGGGCTGTATATCTGCTTCAACTTAGCGCTCGCAGCTTCCCGGAACGGTATGGGACCGTACAGGTCTGTCAGGTTCTGGAACAGCCAGGCACGCATCACCAGGGCTACTCCCTTGAAATTGTTCATATCGCCCTCTTCGGCAAGCGTTATCACCTCATTCAGTTCTCTGATGTAGTTGTAGTGCGACCACAGGAAATAGTTAGGTGCATCTCCCCTTACCCAGTTGCTGTAGTTGCTGCTGAAATCGTTGTAGATCAGGTCGCCTGCTATCACCCCTCTTTGGTAGGAGGTATTTAAACTGGCATTGATCGACCCTCTCATCAGATTCGGCAACAACAGTCCGGGACCGGTGAGGGTTTCGGATTCGTTGGGATTGGTATTGATTTTTTCGAAATCTTTTGTACATCCTGCCAACACCAGCAGGAATAGGAAATATATCGGTTTTAACTTCTTCATGATCATTTCTTTGGAAGATTAAAAATTCAGGTTCAGGCTTACTCCTATTTCTCTGGTGCCTGGTATGCTCATGTTCTCAAATCCGGGTACGAGTCCGCCACCTGCGGTTGCTACTGATACTTCGGGGTCGAAATGCTGGTTGCTCGATGGGGTGAACAGGAGCAGATTTCTTCCGGTCAGCGATATTTTAGCATTTTTGATAAAGGTGGTACTGAGAACTTTGTAAGGGAGGCTGTATCCTACGGTAAGTTCTCTTAATTTGAAATAGGTAGAACTGAATAACTGTGCTTCTGAAATATGATCCATCAACCCTTTTACCATTGATCTCACATCTGTTCCATAAACGCCCGCATCCAGTTTGCCCTGATCGCCGGTAGAGTTGGGCTGGTAGCTGCCGTCAGGCATCAGCGCTGCTCCTTTTGCATAATACAGGTCTGTATACTCAGTGCCGGGGGCTCTGTCTCCACGGCCCCAGAGGCTTTCTACCAACTGTCCTGAACCCACGGCTTTATTGTAAAACCGCGACACGAATACGCCCCCGTACTGACCTGAAAACAGGAAGCTGAGGTGGAAGTTTTTGTAGGTAAGTTGGTTGTAGATGCCACCGGTCCAGTCGGGATTGTAGTTGCCCAGATAGATATCTTCGGTAGTAGCCATGGCTCGTCCATTACTGCCAATGATGATCTCACCTTTAAGAGGTCCGTCGGGTACACGCTGGTAACCAGGGCCCCATATGGCGCCCATTCTTTCTCCGGCTCTTGCCTGGATAGATGCATTTTCTCCCGGTGCAGCCTGTACAATTTTATCAACCTCGGGATCCAGGGAAATAACTTTTCCACGGTTGCGCGCCCAGTTTACACTGATATTCCAGCGGAGTCCGCCTGCTGTTTGTACCGGAGTGGCGTTCAGCATCAATTCTATACCGGAGTTTTTGATTTCTCCTGCATTGATAATCCTGCCTGTCTGTCCTGAACTTTGTACCATGGGCAAAGACATAATCTGGTTGATGGAACGGATATCGTAATACGCGACGTCTATTCCCAACCGATTGTTGAAAAAGCCCAGTGAGGTTCCTATTTCATAGGTATTGTTGATCTGCGGCTTTAAAGTGGAATTTTTCAGATCGCTGCTGTTGCTTACTGTGTAATAACTGCCCCACTGTAGTGCGTTTTGATACGTGTTATATAAGCTGTAAGGCCCGGTATCACTTCCCACCTTAGCCCAGGTCAGTCTTAATTGAGCCTGACTAATAGCTGCCGGGAGTTGTAAAACATCTTTCAGGTTGGTATTTAACCCGACTGACGGATAAAAATAGGAATTGTTATTGGAGGGTAAAGTGCTGGACCAGTCGTTACGGGCGGTAAAGTCTAAATACACCAATCCCTTATAGTTCAGGTTCGCCATTGCATACACGCTATTGATCCTTCTTTTGGAGCGATAAGAAGAAGAAGAGATCAATTGTGATGTATTTTGAATTGTGTAAATATTAGGAATTAATAAGCCGCTGTTGCGGGAATAAGCACTTCTGGAGTTGGCGTCCAGTCGGTTGGCACCCGCTGAGAGAATATATCCGAAATCGCCATCCGCTGCTTCTCCGTTATAAGTAAGTAACAGGTCTGTATTCCTTTCCTCGAATTTAACGAGTTCTTCTATGTAGCCTCCCAATGGCTGATCCACAGTGCTGATGGCTGTACGTTGCGGGCGAAAATCATAGTACATATCTTCGGCAGTACGCAACTTCAGTTTCAACCTGTCGGTGAAAGCATAGTCAAACGCTATATTTCCGTATATCCTGTCTTTGTTTTGTCCGCGCGTATTTTCGTACAATAGAAAGTAGGGATTATTATGGTTTTCTCCATAATTGTACTGAAACTGACGGATTCCTTCAAAGCCTGGTTGCCAGTAATTGCGGAGACTGTTGATGTCTACCTGCCGGGTCATCCACGTGAAGAAATACATCATGGTATTGCGCCCGTATCCATTGTCCGGCCGGTTGGTGCTGGCCTGCTTCATGTAATTGAAGTTGATGGAGGACGTTAGTTTTTCAGTAAGCTTGTATTGACCGTTAAAGTTCAATTGATACCTATCCAGGTTGTTGTTGGGTACTACTCCTTTTACGTTCAAAGAAGTCATAGATATCCTGTAAGTACCTTTGTCATTTCCGCCGGATAAAGCGAGGTTGTTGTAGTACTTTTGACCATTGTCGAAAAAGTCTTTGATATTATTGGGTTGTGATACCCAGGGCGTAGCTATTACGTCGCCCCTGTTGTTCAGCGCTACATCGCCGCCTCTGAATCCGTTGGTGGTGGGAGAGTTGAACTGCTTTTCCAGTGTTCCCTGGTTGAGCCTGGGTCCCCAGCTTTCATCATATCCGTCTCTTACACCATTAGGGTATATAGACCACGACGCGCCGAAGTTGGATCCTTCGTATAGTCCGTCTCTTCCCTGGCCAAATTCGTTTTGGAATTTCGGAAGATTGGCCACCTGTTCGTTGAAATAATAAGTGTTGAAATTAACGTCTACTCCTTTACGCGCACTGCCTTTTTTGGTAGTGATAATAATAGCACCTGCAGATGCACGGGAACCGTAGAGCGCTGCGGCAGCAGGTCCTTTTAAAATATTCATGGATTCCACGTCTGCCGGGTTGAATTCAGCGGCGCTGTTGCCGTAGTCGGCCGTGCCGCTGTTGCTGCCTGTACCATCATTACCCACCGGTACGCCGTCGATTACAAAAAGTGGCTGATTGCCGGTTACGCTAAAAGACGACTCGCCTCTCAGGGTAATTCTTGCGGAGCCGCCCACTGCGCCTGAAGTGTTAATCTGAACGCCAGCAACTTTTCCCGCCATATTGTTTACAAAGTTAGTAGCAGGTGCTTCGTTTAATTGCGCACCGTCAATCTTTTGGGTAGTGTATCCCAGCGATTTTTTTTCACGGCTGATACCCAATGCCGTTACCACTACTTCCGACAGATTTTTCTGATCGGTTTGAAGCGTGATTTCTAAAATTGTTCTACCACTTATGGAAATTTCCCGGTCTGTATAACCAACCGAGCTGATAACCAGGGTGGCGTTGCCATCGGCTTCAATAGTGAAGGCTCCATCACTGTCGGTAACGGCGGATTGCGTACCACCTTTTACCGCTACTGTGGCGCCGGCCACCGGCTGTCCGTTCTCGTCTCGTACTACCCCTTTTACCTGGGCCTGTTGCTGAATAAGCTGCGGAGAAAAGCTCAGTACAACCAGTTCATTGTTGTTGATTTTGTATTCCAGTCCTGTACCGGCCAGTACCTTTGCCAGTACCTCGGATATAGAAGCGTCCTGAAATTTAACCGTCACCCTGTTTTTCTCAAAAACAGGGGCATCTGTGTACAGAAAGCGGTAATCAGAATTTTTTTCGATAAGACTTAAAACCTTCCGCAGCGGTTCCTTTTTCACCGCTAGTGAGATTTCTTTTTGTGCGTTGGCGAGCAAACTTAAATGCAGGCTTAAACACGTGGTGACGATAAGAGAAATTTTCATGATGAATTTCCATTTCAGGTCACAGGACTTATTTAGCCTGCCCCAATTAGTTTTGGAAAAAAGCATACCTTTAAATTGTTAAGTTTAATAATAGGAGAACAGCTTCTCGGAGGTTCCCTGTTTGCTTGACGGGGAGATGTTGCGAGCATCTCCTTTTTTGTAGGCGTTGCATTACGTAATCATTGTCATATCGTTATTTTTATTTAATAATGCTTATACTTTCTTTCAGTGATGGTTTACTTTATTTAAATAAAGTTTAATATATGTAAACAATCGTCCATGCGTTATCATTCGTTTCCACGTATGGTAACGATTTTGTTTTCCAGGCTGTATGTAAACGAAGCCAGGTGCTGTAAAGCGTCCAGCGCTTCAATGATGTTTTCCTTCTCAAATGAACCAGTAAAGCTCATGTCTTTTATCTTCTCTGTTTCAAAGCGGATAGAGATGTTATACCACCTTTCCATTTTCTGCGCCAGGCTGTAAAATGGCTCTCTGTAAAAGGTAAGCTCATCTTCTACCCATACAATCTCATTGATACTGCTGTCTGTGGGATTGGGTTTTATTTTTCCTAACTCCAGTACAGCCTCCTTCACGGCCACTTTATTTGTTTTACCGGCAGGTGCCACCAGGGTCTGCCCGATTAGTATTTTTTCATTGGGTCTGAGCAGTATTTTTCTTTCGGGGTCACTTTTTTCTGATACCTCAATTGCACCTTCTATCAGCGAAGCTTCTACTGTGGCGTCTTCCTGATAAGCTCGTACGTTGAATATGGTGCCTTTTACCGTTATGTTTACATTACCCGCCTGAACCGTGAGGGGCTGTGCTTCGTTTTTTACAATGTCGAAAAAAGCTTCACCCGTCAACGTGATTTTTCTGCCCCCTATGCCGAAATCCTCATTATACTGTAAACTACTGTTGGTGTTGAGTTTTACGGTAGAGCCATCGGGCAGGCGAATGGTGCTTTTTGATCCGGCATTGGTGGCTACTTCACTCATTACCGGCTTTTTTTCATCGGAGCCGTTGCCTGATGGCAGAAATATCCATACCAATACTACGCAGGCGGCTATACTGCCCAACCAGCCTACCTGCTTCCATAGGCGCTTTTTACGTTCTGAGGCGCTGGCTATGGCTGCCAATAGCTGTTCTTCATTATTACTTTTTTCAACAGCGCCTTTTATAGCAGCGAGGCTTTTTTCTTCGTCGGTTCTGCTGGTTACTTTCTGTAATGGAATATCATCCAGTCCAGACAAAATTTCGTTTAACTGAAATACGTCCTGGTACCGGTTTAAAAACAATTCCAGTTCCTGCAATTCATCCGCACTAATCTCGTCGTTGTACTTTTTTGCCAGCAATTCCCATATTCTTGAAACGGGCATAGTAAAAATTATCGTTTGATATAGTAAGGATGCCGCGAAATAGGTAATACCCCCAAAGCGGATAAAAAAAATTAAGAAATCAGCGTTAAAGAGATGGAGCGGCTTAGTTTTTTCAGGGCTATACTCATTTGATTTTCAACTGTTTTAATTGAAATGTCGAGTATGGAAGCCACTTCCCTGTATTTTAATCCGTTTTCCTTCACCAGGCTGAAAATGAGCTTGCATTGTATGGGCAGCGACTGAATGGCCTGATTGATTTTGTTTTGTATTTCAGAGCTTACCAATAGATCGTGTGGCGTTCTTTCCAGTGTACATGGAAAGTCATGTATATTTTCCAGCACTTTATCGTAACTGCTACGCCTCCTGATTTGCCTGAGCGCCCTGTTTTTCGCGCATATAAAAAGGTACACTTCCGGGTTTTCTACATTTATCAGCGAATGCCTGCTTTGCCATATATCCAGAAAGCTGTCATTCACGGCCTCTTCTGTACATTCCCGGCTTCCGGTAATCGACAAAACGAAACGAAACAGCTTGTGAAAATAGTTTCCATGCAGGCGCCACAAAGCCGACTCATCTCCATTATGGATCTGATGAAACAACTGGGCGATATGGGGTTTTGAAGCGGGCATCAGGCTGAATAATAAAATTATAGAAAATCACCTTGCAAGGCGACTTTCTACATTAATTATTTATTAATCTTCTGTTTCAATCGTTAAAACATCTCCAGGCTGCTACTCAGCAGGAGATTTTGCGTGGTAAGTTATTAATAAAATATTATTAATTTGGAATTTTCTACGCAACCTGATATTAGCTTTTTTTTCATGGACATAAGTTTAAGGAACCGCGCTCATTTATTATTATGAGAAGTACGTAATAAATACCATTTTTGCCAGGAATGTTATGGAGGGCAGATTGGTTGTTATTGAGTACGTCGCATTAACAAAAATATTCCTACTTTACCAGGTAGGTTACAGACCTTCAATACATATATACCGGCCATATACCAGCTTATGAAGCAGTTTAATAATTTGCCATCTTAATGTGGAATAAAATTCAAATGTATTTATGAAACGTATCGTTGGGCTTACCGTCTTGTTTTTCCTTTCTACGATAGGATACGGACAAAAAGGAAATTTTGCAATCATTCCGGAACCGGTGCAGTTAACAGCACACAACGGTGTTTTTCGGTTAAGTGCTGCCACTGTTATTCAAACAGACAATAGCGAGTTAGAAAAATTGGGTCGCCAGTTTGCTAAATGGATAGCGCCGGCTACCGGTTGGAATTTGCCTGTCGGTAAATCTGCCGCCAAAGCCCCCGGTGTTATAGTATTGAAGCTAAGTAAGGCTGTGAAAGGGTTACAACATGCCGAGGGATACCGGCTGTCTGTAAACCCACAGAAAATTGTGCTGGAAGCTACTACAGAAGCGGGAATTTTCTACGGACTACAAACACTCCGTCAATTACTTCCTGCACCAATAGAAGGAATTAAAAAAACAGACACCGACTGGGAAATTCCTGCAGTTTCCATAACAGACTATCCAAGGTTTGGATGGAGGGGACTTATGCTGGATGTGAGCCGTCATTTTTTTCCGAAAGAATTTGTGAAGGAATACATTGATCAGATGGCGCGGTATAAGTTCAATGTGCTGCATTGGCACCTTACCGATGATCAGGGCTGGCGAATTGAGATCAAGGCCTACCCGAAATTAACAGAAGTCGGTGCATGGAGGGTATACAGGTCTGGAAGATGGTGGACGCATGAACCTCCGAAAAAAGAGGAGCCTGCTTCGTATGGCGGATTTTATACACAAGAGGAAATAAAGGAAATTGTTGCTTATGCAAAAGAAAGGCATATCGATATTCTGCCTGAAATTGATGTGCCGGGCCATTCCCTGGCGGCCATAGCAGCATATCCGTATTTGTCGGCAACTGGTTATCTTACTTACGTAAATCCGGGTAGTAAGTTTTATAATATCGAAGACAATACACTCAACCCTGCCGACGAAAGGGTATATAACTTTCTGGATACCGTTTTCGCTGAAGTTGCGGCGCTGTTTCCTTTCGACTATATTCATGTGGGCGGCGACGAATGCACCAAGCTTTTCTGGAGCAGGTCGGCTTCTGTTCAGTCCTTTATGAAAGAGAAGGGAATAAAAACAGAAGATGAATTGCAGAGCTATTTCATCAAACGCATGGAAAAGCTGTTGGCAACCAAAGGAAAAAAACTGGTAGGGTGGGATGAGATTCTGGAAGGTGGATTGGCTGAAGAAGCCACGGTAATGAGCTGGCGCGGCATGGCGGGGGGAATTGACGCAGCGAAGATGGGAAGGAATGTAATTATGACGCCGGCTGAGTTTGCCTACCTGGATCTATATCAGGGCGATCCGGTTTTGGAGCCCGATACCTATAGCATGCTGACGCTGAAGTCGTCGTATAACTGGAACCCCGTACCCGATAATGTCGATGATAAATTGATTTTGGGTGGCCAGGGAAATCTGTGGACAGAATCAGTACCAACAGGCCGGCATGCAGAATACATGACCTGGCCACGTAGTTTTGCACTAGCAGAGGTTTTCTGGACCCCCATTCACAAAATGAGCTGGAATCATTTTCAACGAAAACTTCCCCAACATTTTCAGCGCTTCGACCATGCAGGCATCAACTACTCCCGTGCCGCTTACGATGTAAGGGTGACGGCTAAGAGAGGAGGAGATGGTAGAACACTGCTGGCCAAATTGAATGTGGATATAGACGGTCTGGATGTATATTATACAACCGATAATACCAATCCGGATTTGTTTTCTCAAAAGTATACAGAAGAGTATATTGTGATTCCCCCCGGCATATACCACTTGCGAGCGCAGACTTATCGCAACGGTGCTCCCGTAGGACAACTATTAATCATTGGCAGGGATGAAATAGAAAAAAGAGCTCCGCGTAAAAAGGATTAGGCAGGTCTTCACGAAACTGTTTAGTATTAAAACCACCTACTCAGGTCAGAAGCAAACTATACACCTCTTGCTTTTGACCTGAGTTATTATTTGGTGCCCGATGAGTTGTAGTCTATACAAATGCCTCAACCCGCTGTTTGAATACATACCTTAAGTTGTATATCTATTTATTACGAGCGGCAGATTAAGTATGTATGAAGGCGACTTTTTTTTAATAAAAGTCATCAGGAAGCATGCGAGATATCTCGTTTATAAATATGTGTTTATGCAGCACTTTTTAGGTCGTTCAAAAGATTGCCGGTTGTTTTTTTTCACAAAAAAATAATACCTTTAGTCACTGATTGTAAAGAATGTAGGAATCTTTTTAATAACCGCAGACCCCGACGATTATTAACAACTCCCAACATCTCCCCTCTGAGAAAAGAAAGATGGAAAACATGAAGTAGCGCTTCTCCAGGCCTACACTTGGTTTCTCTGTCGGTAGCTTGCTGGCCTTTTATATAGAAGGTCTAATGGCTTTAGATATATTTTAAATATGTCTTACATAATGTCATATGAAATATGATTGTTATGAGAATAGATTATGTAACCAAAACTAAACTAATATTATGTACACTCACGGTCCGCCTTACCTGAAACAAAAAGGAAGAACGGCTAATTCTTCCCTTTAAAAGCTACATCGGTTATATGAATAAGTAAAGTTTCCAGACAATCTTATTCAAACCAATCTTATTAACTTTTCAACTCAAATGTATGAAAAAATGCAGGCTTTTGCTGCAAAGCGTTCGTGCGCGTCTGAATGCAGGCCGTCTTATATTCCCGTCTATTGGTATTGTATGTTTACTATTTTCTGTATCTCAACTATTTGCAAAAAATAATACGGTAGGTTTTCTTTACTCCGAATCTGTTAATTTTTTTAATGAAGTGAAGGGACGTATCCTGGATGAGTCCGGAAAGCCGGTGGAAGGTGCTACGGTACGCGTAAAGGGCAAATCTAATCGGGTGGTAGTTTCCGGTGCTGATGGTACCTTTACGATCACAGCCGACGGCAACGATATTATTGAAATAACCATGGTGGGTTATGAGGCCATGGAGTTACCAGTGAGCAACCGCACAGAGCTGGACACGGTAGTGTTGAAGTCTGCCGCTACGGGTCTGGATGAAGTAGTGGTAGTGGGATACGCTACCCAAAAGAAAGCCAGTCTGGTAGGGTCAGTGGCAACAGTAAGTTCAGAAGATCTTTCCGTGATGCCCGATGCGAACGTGGCCTCAAGATTGCAGGGACGTGTATCCGGCGTTACCGTTACCAATAACAATACCCCCGGTGGTACGCCGCTGGTACGTATACGCGGGTTTGGTTCTATTAACAACAACGATCCCCTGTATGTTATAGATGGCGTACCTGCTACAGAAGGTTTGGCCAGCATCAATCCCAACGATGTAGAGTCTATGACTGTGCTGAAAGATGCCTCATCTGCGGCAATATATGGGTCACGGGCTTCCAACGGTGTAATATTGATCACCACAAAAAAGGGGAAGAGCGGTGCCCCGAAAGTACATTTCTCCTCTCGTATCGGTACCCAGTGGAACAAGAATAAAATGGATGTGCTGAATCCGCAGGAATCCGGTGAGCTTGCGTGGCTGCAATACAGAAACGACGGCTTGCAGGTGGGCGACATAAACTGGGGAAGCCCCATGTACGGATATGGTCCGCAGCCTGTGATTCCCGACTATATATTGCCTGTAGGTAAAATGGAGGGCGACCCGGATGTAGATCCGGCTTTGTATCGCTGGCCCCGGCCTTACTATGGTATCATACGGGCCAATAAAACCGGTACCGACTGGTATGATGAAGTGACCAACCCCAACCCGTTGATTCAGGAATATAACCTGGGCGTATCCGGTGGGTCGGAAAAAACCAATTATGCTGTTTCATTTGGGTATTCCAACCAGAATGGTATTCTGAAGCATACAGGCTTTGAGCGTTACTCTCTGCGTTCCAACGTGGATGCACGTATCACCAGTTGGTTAAAGGTAGGGGAAGCCCTGGGCGTTTCCTATACCAATCAGAACGGGATTGCGAACAACAGCGATCTGAATCCCATTGCGCTGGCGGCTCGTACCAATACTATGATGCCTGTAACAGATATTATGGGCAACTGGGCTGGTGGCTGGAATCCTGCGGCACTGCTTTACCGTAATAAAGATGATTACTCAAAAAGGCTGAGGGTGTTGGGTAACGCATATGCAGAAGCTTCTGTAAATAACTTCACTCTGAAGTCGTTGGTAGGTATCGATATGAACTCCATCAGAGGCATGGATCGTAACCTGATCATGTACGAATCTACTGATGCGGCTGCTTCCGATGTATTGACGCAGACCTATAACGGCGGGTTGCAGTACAACTGGGATAATACGCTGAACTATAATAACTCCTTTGGTGATCACAACCTTAATGTACTGGTAGGTACATCTGTGGTAAGCAGTTATAGCGATATACTCAGAGGAGGACGCTCTACGTTTGCACTAACAGATCTGGATTATATGGTACTGGATGCTGGTGAAAAAGACCAGACCAGCTCAGGCTTGTTCGACGAGTGGTACACCTTTTCCTATTTCGGAAGGTTGAACTACGATTATAAAGGAAAATACCTGCTGGAAGGGGTGGTTCGCCGCGATGGATCGTCTCGTTTTTCAGAAGCAAACCGTTGGGGAACTTTCCCTGCTGTGGCTGTAGGCTGGCGTATTTCCAAGGAAGCCTTTATGAGCGACATCAACTGGATCAGCGACCTGAAACTGAGGGCGGCTTACGGACAAAACGGTAATGATAATGTAGGTAACTACAATATTTATAGCACCTACCGGGCAAATATGTTTGAGTCATATTACAATATATCCGGCTCAAGCACCACTACCTCTCAGGCTGGTTTCCGTAAATACAGACTGGGCAATCCGGATGCACGTTGGGAAACGACTGTGACCACCGATTTCGGTATAGACGCGGTATTCTTCGATCATCGCCTGCACTTTACGTTTGATTATTTCAACCGTAAAACAAAGGATATGCTCTACCCCGATTCCAAGCCGGCTACCTATGGACAGGTTGAACTGCCGTCTGTGAACATCGGTGAAATGCAAAACACAGGGTTCGATGTATCGGCCGGTTACCGGGATAACATTGGTAAAGACTTTTCCTTCAACGTAGAGGCTAATCTGTCTCATTATAAAAACAAAGTGATAGACCTCAACGGGAAGCCGGATGAAATCCGTTTTGGCAACACACTGCGCAACTCCATCTATAACGCTTCTACTGCCGGTCAACCCATTTCTTCTTACTATGGGTACCAGGTAGATGATATCTTTAATACCTGGGAAGAAATCAGTCGTCATCCGAAATACAATCCCACTACCGACGGCATTGACAGCTACAGCAAGCCGGGTATGTTCAAATACAGGGATGTGAACGGCGACGGCGTTATTACGGCAGAAGACAGAACGTTCATTGGTAATCCGCACCCGAAATTCACCTATGGACTAAACATTGATCTGAAATATAAAAACTGGGATGTTACCATGTTCTTCCAGGGGGTACAGGGCAACAAGCTGCTCAACTACCTGCTGTGGGATGGATTTGCTTACGTGAATACGAAGCGTCACCTGTATGAGTCATGGACAGAAGAGCGCTATGCCAACGGCGATAAAATTACCATGCCGATTATTACACGGGATGTAACCCAGTTGCACCTGCCCAATTCTGCTTTTCTGGAAGATGGCTCGTTTTTCAGAATGAAAAGCCTGATCGTAGGGTACAATCTACCTTCCGGTGCAGCATCACGCGTTGGACTGAGAGGCGCCAGAATATATGCACAAACTACCAACCTGTTTACCATCACCAACTATACCGGGCTTGATCCGGAAGTAACACCGGTGAACAATCTTACATTGGGAATTGACAATGGCGTATATCCTACTTCACAAAGCTTTATGCTGGGTATCGATATCAACTTATAGGGTGTACAATTGAAAATGTATATAAGGAGCAATTTTTATTGATGCAGGTAACTGCACTAAAAAAATAAAGAATTACCAATGAAAAAGTTTTTGATAATGATATGTTTTTTGGCAGGAGGCTTCATGTCCTGTTCAAAATTTGAAATTAAACCGAAAGGGCAGGCAAACATTGACCAGCTTACGAATAAGGCCGGGATCAATTCGCTGCTGATAGGAGTATACGCTTGTACAGACGGTACTATGATCAACAGCGCAGGAATGGCCTGGGCAAGTTCCATCTCTAACTGGGTGTGGGGAAGCGTAGCCAGCGACGATGCTCGTAAAGGATCGTCAATGGGCGACCAGGCGCAGATCAATCCGATAGAATACTTTTATGTGGATGCAGCAAATTCGTATGTTGCCAACAGATGGGCTTCATATTACGAAGCAGTAACCAGAGCCAATGAAGTGCTGAGAACACTGCCGGATGTAACGGATATGACGGCGCAGGAGGCGGCACAGGCTGAGGCGCAGGCACGCTTTCTGCGGGCGCATTTTTACTTCTATCTTACCATCGTTTATGATAAAGTACCGTATATAGACGAGAATACAGAGAATCCCGGCGCCGTGCCCAACGACCATGCCGTTTGGCCGGAAATGGAAGCCGATCTGAAATTTGCGGTAGACAATCTTCCCCCGTCATGGGGCGATAAGGGCAGGGTTACTTCCTGGGCTGCTAAAACTTACCTGGCAAGGGTATATATGTTCCAGAAAAAGTTCGACCTGGCGATGCCTTTATTGCAGGATATATATGATAATGGTCCCTTCCAGTTGATGGACAGCTACGAAAAAAACTATCGTATAGCCCACAACAATAATGCAGAATCTATATGGGAAATTCAATACGCCGTAAACGATGGTGCTGATGGATCACCCAATGCCAACTGGGGCGACGGCCTGGTGTTTCCCCACGGAACGGCTGGCCTGGGTATACAGGGCGCATTTTTTCAGGCTACCCATAATTTTGTCAGTGCTTTCAGGGTAGATAATAACGGACTTCCGCTGCTGGAGGATACTTATTCTGCTGATGATATACTACCTTATTCCAAAACCGGCGCCAGTGTATTGTATACCGACCCTGTGGATCCTCGTCTGGATCATACAGTGGGCCGCCCCGGGATTCCATTCCTGGATTACGGCGTAGTACACGGAGGAGATTCCTGGGTAGTGGATGCCGTAAACATGGGTCCCTACAACTATAAAAAGAATATGTTCCTCAAATCAGAGGCTAGTTCTGCCACCACTACGGGCTGGATGACAGGATTGAATCCTAATAACTATCGTGTGTATAAGTTCAGCCATGTTATTCTATGGCTTGCGGAGTGTGAAGCTGAAATAGGCTCACTGGAGAATGCCAGAAAGCTGGTTAATCTTATACGCAATCGTGCCAAAGATTCGGAGGTTGTGAAAAAAGCTGATGGCACGCCTGCGGCCAACTATAAAGTGGAACCTTATACACAGGCATTTCCTTCAAAGGAGTATGCGTTGAAGGCGGTTCGCAACGAACTCCGGCTGGAGTTTGGAATGGAAGGTATGCGATTCTTTGACCTCGTTAGATGGGGTATTGCAGCGGAAGTGATGAATAAATATATGGAAGTGGAAGGAACGGTGATGCCGCCTGTAGCAGGCATGTCGTTTACTGCCGGCAAACATGAAAGGTGGCCGATACCGCTCATACAGATCGACTTGTCTGATAAAGTAGATGGCACATCTGTACTGGAGCAAAATCCTGATTACTGATAACAAGCATCCCGGGCAGCAATAACAATGTGCCCGGGTTTTTTTATTTCAACTTCCATGGACACAAGTGATGTCCAACCTAAATTCTTTTTAGATATGACTACCAGCAGAAAAGACTTTATAAAACTCGCAGGATTGGGACTTGGCGGCCTGATAATGCCGGTTTCTTCTATACTTGCTGACCCAGCCATCGCCATAAAGAAAGCAAAGGCCCAGGGGAAAAAAGTAAGCAGCTACGGAATTGTATTGAACAGCGACTCTTCTGAATCGGAAAAATGGGCGGCGACTGAGCTGCAACACTGGTTATACAAAATCAGCAAGGAATATGTACCGATCTACAATGCTTATAATGCTTATGCCGGACCAAAGATAGCTATAGGCTACAACGACGAAGTCAAAGCCAAAAAAGGGGTGGCAGCGCCTGCTTTCGATGACGAATCGTACCATTATTTCACAGCCGACGGTAATGTATATATTTACGGAGGGAAAGAGCGGGGAACTATGTACGGTGTATTTTCTTTTCTGGAAAATGAGTTTGGCTGCCGGTGGTACACACCGCAGGTAAGCCTGATTCCCGAAAAACCATCGCTATCCTTTCAGGCATGCGACCACAGAGAGCAGCCCGGCATACAGGTACGGAATAACTTCTATTTTGAAGCATTTGATGCCACCTGGGCTGCGAGAAACAAGATGAATGGTAGGATGTTTCTGTGGGATCCCAAAAACACGCCTAACGATGGCATTTTTTATAAAAAACAACCGGGAGGTGAAGAAACTTACTGGTCGGTGCATACTTTTTACCCACTGATGCCACCGGAGGAGTTTTTTGCTAAACACCCGGAATACTACAGCCTTATCAACGGTAAGCGGGTGCATGAAGTGATAAAAGGCGATAGAAAGCAACTGGCTCAACTGTGCCTGAGCAATAAAGATGTGTTGAAAATCATCACGCAACGCATCAGAGAAAATATCCGGAAATATCCGGAGTTTTTGATTTATGATGTTTCGCAAAATGATTATTACAACCCCTGCGAGTGTGATAAATGTCAGGCCATTGTTAAGAAAGAAGGAGGACATGAGTCCGGATTGATGATCTGGTTTGTAAACCAGGTGGCAGAGGCAATAGAGAAAGAATTCCCGGATAAATACATTGGAACGCTGGCCTATCAGTACACCCGGAGCGCTCCCAAAACTGTTCGTCCCCGCCATAATGTGGTGGTTCGTCTTTGTCCGATCGAAGCTTGTGTGGCGCACCCGCTGCATGAATGCCCCGAAAACAAGTCGTTTATGGACGATCTGAAAGCCTGGTCGGCAATTTCTCCGCACCTCTATATATGGGATTACGTGGTAAACTTTGCCCGTTACCTGATGCCTTATCCTAATTTTTATGTGTTGCAGCCAAATATCAAGACCTTCAGGGATAACAAGGCTATTGGTATTATGGAACAGGCCAATCACCAGAGCAGAGGCGGAGAGCTCGAAGAACTGAAATGTTACACCATCGCCAGGCTCTTATGGAATCCGGAGTGTGATATGGAAGAAGTTGTCAACGATTTTATATATGGTTACTACGGCAGAGCAGGCAGGTATATCCGGGAATATTTTGATCTGGTACATAGTCTGGTGAAACCCGATACGCATATGTATATTAGGTTCGATGCAAACGACAAAATGTTCTCCGATACGTTTGTTGACCAATCATTTGCTATATTCGAAAAGGCATACAAGGTGGCCGATAATAACGAAATACTGTCGAGGGTAGAACTGACTGCCACTTCTATTATGTACCTTAAGTGTCGCCGGCAACCGGTGGCGGCCCGCAACGACGGCACCTATCAGAAGCTGATACGTATTGTTGAGAAAGAAGGGGTCACGCACTTTGCAGAATATCGTGAAACAAAGGAAACTTTTAAGAAGTTTGTAGAAGCAGCTCAGTAATTTAAACATTCAATACCCAAACAGCAACTGATGAATAAAATAGTGCTGGCGTTTACAACGCTTCTTATTTCGATCATAACAGTAAACCAACTACAGGCAGACCCTTCTGGTGATCAGCCGCCTTACAGGATTATCTTGAATACCGAAGCATCGGAGTCTGAACGCTGGGCTGCTGTAGAATTGCAGTACTGGTTGTTTCGCATTAGTGGAAACTACCTTCCCATACAATCGTATCAGGCAGGCTATACCGGACCGGGGATTGTATTGGGCTATACCGAAGAAGTGAAAGAAAAGGCCGGAGTGCCCATGCCGGCATTTGATGATGAATCGTTTCACTATTTCAGCGATAGTGGAAATGTATTCATCTATGGTGGAAAAGAAAGAGGTACCATGTATGCTGTATTTACCTTTCTGGAAAACGAGTTTGGTTGCAGGTGGTATACCCCTCTGGTAACGGTAGTGCCCCAAAAGCAGCAATTGGTTTTCGGAGCGTATAATTACAAAAGCGCGCCGGGCATACGGGTAAGAAATGATTTTTATTACGAAGCGTTCGATCCTGTCTGGTCGGCCAGAAATAAGATGAACGGCAGGATGGACTTTGTAAAGCAGCCGGGTGGTGTAGAGGCGTTCTGGCGGGTGCATACCTTTTACCCGCTGGTGCCCCCCGCCGAGTTTTACGAAAAACATCCGGAGTACTACAGTCTTATCAACGGGAAGAGAGTGTACGAAGTGATGAAAGGAAAAAGACATGAGCTGGCACAATTATGCCTGAGCAATAAAAATGTACTGAAGATACTTACCGATCGCCTCAGAAAGCATATGCGGGATCAACCGGATTACAGGATATACGATGTATCGCAGAATGATTACTACAACCCTTGTGAATGCGACAAGTGTCAGGCAATTGTGAAAAGAGAGGGTGGTGAATCAGGACTCATGATATGGTTTGTAAACCAGGTGGCTGCTGCTGTGGAGAAAGAGTTCCCGGATAAATATATTGGTACGCTGGCCTACCAGTACACCCGAACCCCACCTTCCAATATACGTCCGCGACACAATGTGGTAGTGCGGCTTTGTCCTATAGAAGCCTGCGTGGCACATGATCTGAAATCCTGCGAACACAATAAGTCTTTTCTTGATGATCTGGAAAACTGGGCGGCCATTTCTCCGCAGTTGTACATTTGGGATTACGTGGTGAATTTCGCACATTATATCATGCCTTATCCCAATTTCTCCGTTTTACAATCCAATATCAAAACCTTTCGAGACAATAAGGCGATTGGGATCATGGAGCAGGCCGCGTACCAGAGCCGAGGCGGTGAGTTTGCTGAGCTAAAAGCCTATTTGATTGCTAAATTGTTGTGGAATCCGGAATGCGATACGCGTGTAGTTGTAGAAGATTTTATAAACGGATATTACGGAAGAGGTGGCAGGTTTGTGCTGGAGTATTTTGATCTTACACAGGCGCTTGTAACTCCCGACACGCATATGAAAATAGGCCTGCAGCCGAATGATAAAATGTTTACAGACGATTACGTGCAAAAGTCGATGGCGCTGTTTAGTGAAGCGCTGAAAGTAGCAGACAACGAAACCATAGAAGATCGGCTGTTATTGACCGCTCTCCCCATACTGTACCTGAAATGTATGCGAAATCCGGTGGAAGCGCGCACCGATGGCACTTACGCTAAAACATTGGCCGTTATTAAAAAGCAGGGGATTACACATGTAGCAGAATACGGACAAAGCATGGACCGCTTCAGGAAGCTTGTAGAAGAAGCGAAATAAAATAATCAGATGGAAAATGTCCGGAAAAAGTATGTAATCACCTAAATTTCATACCCGGCAGCTATTGATATTCATTATTGTTTACATTAAACTACCTTGATCATATGATGAGAAAGTACTTAACAGGAACACTCCTTTTATTCGTTTTTATAACGGCTTGCGGAGTAAAAAGTCCACTCGATCAGTTTACATCTTCCCGGGCCGATGAGGCCGGTAAAGCGGCCATACGTGCCGATTTTAGGTTCAACGGGTATACGGAGTACTGGCACAATGTGTATGAACAAAGGTATCGGTACGGAAATTTATATCGCCTCAATGTAACAGATGCTGATGCCGCCATTTTACAAAGCAAGGCCGACCTGGCAGAAGACCTGGGTATACCGGGGCTTCAAATGGAAGAAGGGTTTGCCGACGAACTATTGCAGCATGAATACAGCACTATTGAGCATCCCAGTGCCGATGATATTGAAAAGGCATTTGCAGGTAATAACCATGTGCTGGCATTGTTAGATTCCGCGTCGGAGGTGGCTAAGAACCTGCTGGCTAAATATGCTCCTGCAAATATTGCTGTAGCGCTGAACAGTTACCAGGCTGGTGACCCGGATTTTCAACCCACCCACGCATTTGTATTGAAAAGCGGAAACAGGAACCTCTACACGGTGATCGGCGGCGCTGCACAACTGGGGCAATTCAGCAATCTGATTGAGAATACGAAAGAGGTATTGCAGCAATACGAGATGCAAAAGGGATGGTTTGGTGCGCAATCGCTGATAAGGAGTGTTACCTGTACCCCGGGTACGCCTATCGAATTGATCGGTTTGGGAATGAATGAAGGTAATTCCTGGTTTGTTTTCGACGGTTACATGGAGTTCCTGGCCAAAGATGAAATAAACCAGTGGGTGAAAGAAGTAGATCTTCCGGTAGTGACCGATGTGGGATTCTCTCCTATATATGGTTGCGAAAATTACGATGGGCTGCAGGTACAAAGTCTGTTTACGCCTGATGCATGGATTAACTACGCTAAAGAGAAAAAAGGATACGTATTTCGTCCGGTGTACGACAGCAAGGCAGACGCCTTTACCTATGACGGGTATATTGCCCATGCCGGTAACATCAGCCAGATCAATGGTGAGGATAAGCCTTTTATTCTGGGCACCGGCAACCTGAAAAACGGCGTTACCAATGCCATGGTTATTTTTCATCCCAAAGGACAGCCCTTCACCAGGGAAAAGCTCTGGGAAGGTATTCTGGAAAGACGTGGAGTTGGCATTCTGGAAAAAGGGAAGATGATGGGCCCCGACAACTACAGGAGCGCCCTGCAGTTCCTGCTGCTGGATAGAAACTTCCTGGAGAATTATTTCGGCGATCGGGTGAATATGGAAACCGTTACGCATGGAAACCAGGTGCAGCTTACGATCGCCAATCGCAATGCGCATCGCCTCGAAGGTGAGCTGAAGATTCGTTTACCCCAACAACTTACCATCAAAGGAGAAGATGTAATACGCATAAACCTGGACGCAAATGATTCCCGGGTATTCAACCTCGATATTGATGCAACACCTGAAGCGATGGGACGTCCGAATGCGGTAGCGCTGGAACTGAAATGGGGGAATGATAAAACAAAAACAACCGTTGCTCTTGTAGATATGCCGCCTGCTGTATCTGTACACGAACTATTATACGGGCACAGCTCGGGCCTAAAGTTTCCGGTAAGTATTCACAATTTCACCGATGAGGAAGCTGTTTCCGTAAAATTATCGGTGACGGACATGGCAGACGCATCAAAAACGGTATATGACACAGAACAGATCCTCTCGGTGCCGAAGGGAAAGTTTGCTACCACAAACCTTGATCTCAGCCTCCCTGCCGGCAATTACCGTGTAAAGACCACAGCAATGGGCGTTACAGCAGAAACGCAACTGGGAGTAGAAAGCGCTGTAGGCACGGCACGCCTGGAGGAGGTAGATCTGAACAATGACGGGGTAAGTGAATACCGTATGGAGAACGATCATGTAAGCGTTACCCTGCTCGCAACCGGCGCCCGTGTGATAGAGTACATCGTAAAATCCAGAAACGATAACGTGCTTTTCAAATTATGGCCGGAAAAGCCGGCCGATGACAGACGCCCATTCCGGGAAAGAGGATTTTATCCCTACGGTGGTTTTGAAGATTTTCTCGGACAACCCAGTATTGAAACCCATAAAGTATACGATGCTTCTATCGTAAAGAATGATGGAGAATATGTACAGGTAACCATGAAGGCAAACTATTATGGTAATACAATTGAGAAGATATTCACCCTCTATGGCAATTCACCGCTGCTGGAAGTACGGTTTGCATTGACCATGAAAAACCCCGAATTGAGTATGCTGGGCCCCCAGCCGATTCTGGAAATAGGGAAGGCACACGGACCAGAAGATGTTTTTGTCATTCCTGAAATGGATGGTTTGCACCAGTACCGTATGATGCCTGAGAAATATTACGGCAGGGCATTTTTTATAAATGAAGGATGGAATGCCGGCTATGATACCCGGCAGGATATTTCGTTTGCCGGTGCATTCCCGGTAAAACAGCCAACCTTCCTGCATATGTGGATGAATCACCCTTCCAATGGCGATGCACATTATTATTATGCCGAGTTTCAGCCCTGGGTGCCGCTGTATAACCGCAATACAACCTATTTCTCTTATTACATGTGGGGCGCTGGTAACGGATGGGAGAAAAGCGTGCAGGCGCTTCGAGACAGAAACCTTATCACTATGCGATAAGCTTTTTTGGTAAAGATTGTTTACATTGGATATAAAGTAACTGAATAATGAAAATTACAATGCTGAAATCTGCTTTTCTGGCAGCGCTCATCATGCTGGCAATCACTGCAACAGCGCAAAAGATGCGTGTTGCTAACCTGGAGATTGGATATCCTGTTCCCGCTATTCCTTATTACCATATCAAGGCAGATCTGGAGTTGCCGTACAGTGCTATGATTGAAGTGGAAATGGTGGTCAACGGGAAAACACTCCGGTATACCGATCTCAGGGCCGAACACGACCTGGGCGATTTATCGTATCCCCATCTTACCAACCGGCCGCCGTCAGGGGCCGGCTTGTCGCAGGACCACAAACTATACCAAACCCCGTCTGTTATCGGCTGGGTAAAGTGGCATCCCGGCGATAGCTACGAGGTAAAAGTAGTAGTGCGCATGAAGAAAAATCTGGCACATAGCAGGAACGATGTGATACTGAGTCATACCCAGAAAATAACAGCCCCTTCGGGTGTGGTATTCGACAATGGCTGGACGAAATATAAATCGGTGGTATTGAGCGAAACGGCCGGTGAAAACAGAGAAGCAGAGCCGGTAGAGGTGTTGCTGCCTTTTTATCCCGATGAGGTAGAAGATCTGAAAAGGGAAATAAGGGTAGTTGCTTTCGATCCCGCTACTAAATCTATCAAGGAAGTACCGTCACAGGTATATGATATACACGAGTACCTGGTGGAGGATGATATGGCGCCTGATGAAACGGGTAAGCTTACCCGAAACATTCCGGTGTGGATGCCCACTATTTCTGCACGGGTAGCTTTTCTGGCCGATGTACCAGCCCGTACCAGCCGCATCTTTTTAGTGTATTATGGCAACCGGGATGCTATGATCAAAAACTATGATACAGATCTCAAAGTACAGGGAGAAGCCCCGGGTTTGCGTGTGGAGAATAAGTATATAGAGGTGGGATTGCACCCGCATTCAGGACATTTTGATCAGTTGACTTTAAAAAGCAAGCCGGAGTATCCCCTTTATCACCGTAAAGAAACCAATGGGGCCATCCACTGGAATCCGGAAGTATACGCACCACCGGCTCCATGGACGCATACATCAGACTGGCGTCCACCGGAGAATGTGAAAACGGTTACCGGCCCTATCATATCGTTCAGCGATGTATGGGGAGGCCTGCGCGAAATACCCCAGGTAGATGCTTCTGTCCGGTACGAGTTTTTCCCCGGCAAACCCTATTTTTTCAGTACCACCAACCTGCGCATCAACGAAACGGTGAACGTGATCGCCCTGCGTAATGCCGAAATCGTTTTCAAGCGCGAATTGATTACCCATGCCGCATGGTACGATGCCTTGAGGGATTCTATTATGGAATACGACGTAGTGAACATGCCGGAACTGACGGATGTAAAGATGCTGGATGATGTACCCTGGATTAGTTTTTACAACAAAGAAACCGGTGTGGGATTTGCCGGCATTCAGTTGAGCTATGCCAATACCGGACTGGAGAACCGTGCCAGACTGCTCAATCCATTCTTCTATATCACCGGTGGTCCATGGATATACTGGGCTCGGGCATTGTCGCTCCCGTTTCTATCGTCTAATATGCAACAGATGGTGCCCGCTTTGAAAGGTAATTTCTTTACAGAGAAATGGGCCTACCTGGTTTATCAGACACCGGCGAATGATAAACCTTACAGCCCGGTGCTGCAATGGAAGAAGAAACTAACAGCTCCACTTCGCATTCAATTAGTAGAGGAAGTAGATGATCGGGTGTCTAAAACCGTTACCGAGCTTTATATTGAAGAGGGGAAGACCGGATGGGAAGGCCGGGAAACCGGCAGGCATTAACATGTAAGAGAACTGTGGTGCACCAAAGGGTTCAACGCATTGCCGGGTACGAGCGGCTGGTAACACGCAGGAAATTGTGGGTGACGCATCCTGCGTTGGATTCAGTACCAGTTGCTGAGCAAATATGATATCGTCTGTATTACTATGATATCGTCTGTATTACTATAAATAACAAGTATGAAAAAATGTGTTCAATTATTGCTGCTGTTACTGATTGGCAACACGCTTGCAGCGCAAAAAATTACCCTGGTTCAGAAAGGAAAAACACCCTATACCATCGTTATGCCTGAGAAGGCTACACTGGTAGAAGTGGAGGCAGCTAAAGTGCTGCAGGATTATTTGTACCGTATCACAGGTGTTACGGTGCCTACTGGTTTTGATACGGCGGAAGAAAGGCCTGAGGAAATTTTAATTGGTAAAGTGAGCCGGCCGCAAACCAGTCAAATCGATTATGACAGTTTCGGAAGAGACGGGCTGCTGATCCGTACCACCGGCAAAAAACTAATCATCACTGGTGGTAATAAAAAAGGCGTGCTATATGGCGTGTATACATTCCTCGACAAATACCTGGGTTGCCGGAAGTTTGCTGCCGACGTGAGCTATGTACCTAGTATGGCTGCGATCAGTCTGCCGGCTATAGATGATTTTCAGTTGCCTGCTTTTTCATTTCGTGAAACCTACTATAATGAAGTGCGTGATCCCGAATATACCAACTGGCATAAACTACAGTCGGTTAGTACAAGGGGGGAAGACACAACAGAATGGGGCTACTTTGTACATACCTTCCATCAGTTGCTCAACCCGGAGGAATATGGAGAGCAGCATCCGGAATATTTCAGCTATTACAACGGTAAGAGACATGCGGGTGTAGTTCCTTCGTGGGACAAAAAGAGTGTGCAGCCGGAATCCCAGTTGTGCCTGACAAACCCGGATGTGCTGGAGATCGTATGTAAGAACCTGAAGGCAGCGATGGAACAGAAACCTGAAGCGATCTACTGGTCGGTAAGCCAGAATGATAACGTGAATTACTGTCGTTGCGATAACTGTGCAGCATTGGATAAACAACACGCTGCTTTCGCTCCCGAAGAGAAGATGCTGTCTACGCATGGCGGAGAGCAATACCCCGCGCTCGGGATGGGCTCGCTGCTGACATTTATTAACCAGGTAGCCGATCGTTTCCCCGATAAAATCATTTCAACGCTCGCTTATCAGTACTCACGTGTACCGCCGAAAGGCATTATCCCCCGTAAGAATGTGAATATCATGTTGTGCAGTATAGAGAGTTCGCGCAACGATCCGATGGAAGTAGGCGACAAACCATTTGCCGAAGACCTCATCGGCTGGGGTAAACTTACCGATAATATATTAGTATGGGATTATGTGATCCGGTTTTCCAACCTGCTGGCGCCCTTTCCAAATCTGCGGGTGTTGCAGCCTAATCTCCGTTTTTTACATGAAAACCGGGTGTCTGCCATGTTTGAACAGGGCAACCGCGATAGCGGAGGAGAGTTCGCGCACCTGCGGGCTTATCTGATATCGCGCCTGTTATGGGATACAGAGATTGATATTGAAAAAGAGATGAACGAGTTCCTGAAAGGATACTATGGTGCAGCGGCAGGTGATATCAGGGAATACATCAACCTGTTGCATGATCATAACCAATCTGGCAGGCAGGTGAAGATGTCAATCTTTGGGTCGCCGGTGGACGATAAGGAAACTTTTCTATCTGAAAAATTGATCGGACAGTACAACGCTATTTTTGATCGTGCAGTGAAGAAGGTTGAAAAAACACCGGATGTACTGGTGCGGGTAAAATCGGCCCGGTTGCCGGTGTACTATGCTATGCTGGAAATAGCCAAAGCAGAGAAAGCAGGACCCCGCGGCGCTTTTAATACCGTGGATAATAAACTCGTGCCCAAACCTGAAATCGTCAACATGCTGCATGAATTTGTATACCACTGCGTACGAACCGGTGTATCCCGTATTTCGGAGTGGCATACTACTCCAAGAGAATATCTTGTCAAATACACAAGTTATCTGGATAATCCGGATGCCGTGAAGGAGTAGCTGAAGCGGATATTTGTTCTGCCGGCGCAGCGGATGAAAATCCGCTGCGCTCTTTTTGCTTTATGACTGTGTATGTCGCAAATACCCCCTTAAAATGGCTAAACCCACCGCGCAGTGGTTTCTCCTGCCTGTTTATACTTATTTGGTAATTCTGTATGCTGTTGGATGCTCAACTAGCTTAAGACGCTGCGGGAAAAATAACATGATATAAACAAACTGGCGAGGGATGGTATTATCCGTCACCTTTTAAAAGTCCATACCGGAAAGGGGACAGTTTTATTTTTTGGGGTGTACCAGCTTCATTTCTTTGATAAGATGTTGTGCGCCGGCAAACTTATCAATGATGAACAATATATAGCGTACATCTACCATGATATTTCGGCAAATAGAAGCATCATAGTTGATATCGCTCATGGTACCCTCCCATACGCGGTCGAAATTGAGCCCCACCAGGTTGCCCCATGCATCCAGCGCAGGACTGCCTGAATTGCCCCCGGTAGTATGGTTGGATCCGATAAAGCATACGGGCATCCGGCCATTTACGGCATAAGGTCCGTAGTCTTTTTTATTGTACAGCGTTATTAGCTTTTCCGGTACGTCAAATTCATAATCGCCGGGTATGTATTTTTCCATTACGCCATCGAGGTAAGTATAATGGTCGTAGGTAACCGCATCTCTGGGAGTGTAACCATCTACTTTCCCATAGGTTACGCGCATGGTACTGTTGGCATCAGGATAAAAACGTTTTTCCTTGAATACCTCCATCTGGGCTTTCATGTATAGCTGCTGTAACTGATTCAATTTTTCCTGTAGTTGGTTTACGGTCGCCACATTGTTTTCGGAATAGCGCCTGGCCATGGACGACAGTAATTGTACAGCCGGGTCGGCAGACAAGGTAGCTGCCGCGTCGTCTGTAGGCTTTAGCAGCACTGCGTTAAAATTATCGGGATTTACCAGCAGGCTGTTGCTAAAAAAGCTGATGACCAACGAGCGGTTGTCTGTCTGTAATGCAGGTGGTATAAAGGAAGGGGGCATGGTTTTAACGAACAAATCCAGCAGAGCTACAGCTACTTCTTCGTCTATTTCCCGACTGTAATTCTTAAAGAAATCATAACTGTATTCCAGGAGTTCCGCTTTAATATTTTCGTAGGCATCGGCGCTGCGGGAAGCTGCATTGATCAGCGGAATCACGCGGGTTCCGAACGAAAATATTTCTATGTTACGTATGGTTTCGTTGAAAACATCTCTATAAAGGGCGGGCTTTTCTATGGCAGTATAGGCATGCGCAAGCTCCTGTAATAACGTGCCATACTGCGTTTTCCACTGGGGGGAGTTGTTCACACGCTTTTGAAAATCGGCTTCGTACGCTTTCTTTTTCGCCAGCGCATTTGTTTTCTTTAATCCCAGGCTTTCACCCTGCCATTTTTTCCAGGCGTTGGCAGTAGAGGCGAATTTGGAAGCATACCGGATTTTGACGCCCGGATCATTGCGCATATGTTTATCTGTTATATTCAATGCTTTGTCTCTTATCTGTATTTTGGCCGGGTTTTGATGTTCCAGTAGTTGGGCAATGGCGGAGGAGTGCAGGTATTCCTGCGTACGTCCTGGAAAACCAAATACCATCGTGAAGTCATTCTTATCTACACCATCGAGCGATATACTGAGCGATCGTTTCGGTTGATAGGGTATATTGTCTTCGGCGTAGGCTGCAGGGCGGTTATTTTTATCGGCGTAAATGCGCAGTAGTGTAAAATCTCCGGTATGACGGGGCCATACCCAATTATCGGTATCGCTGCCAAATTTTCCAATCGAAGAGGGTGGTGCGCCTACCAGCCTTATATCGGAAAAGGTTTCTGTTACGAAAAGATAGTATTGGTTGCCTTCAAAAAAGGGGCGGATCGTTACGTTTTGCCAGCTTTCTTTTTGTACACCATTTCTGACTGCGTTGAGGTTTTTGTCTACCTGAGATTGTTTTTCCCGCTCAGAGAGCCCTGCTGTAACACCCGCCAGCGCCTGTTGGGTGACGTCTTCAATGCGAATGATGAAAGTAGCCGTCAGGCCGGGATTGGACAATTCCTCCTTTTGAGAAAATGCCCAGAATCCATTGTCGATATAGTTGTTCTGCAGACTGCTGTGCTGTTGTATCACATCATAGGCGCAATGGTGATTGGTGAGCAGCAGGCCTTTGTCTGATATTACCTCTGCGGTGCAGAAACCGCCCAGGCTTACAATGGCATCCTTGAGACTTCCCTTGTTTACATCGTAAATGTCTTTGGCAGATATCTTCATCCCCATTGCTTTCATTTCCTTCTCATTCAGCGCTGCCAGCAACTGCGGCAGCCACATACCTTCGGTGGCAACAGCAGGCGTTTTGCCTAAAAACAGCAGTAGTACAACCAATGCGGTAAAAATATGCTTCATGCTCGTTGTTTTTGGGTGATGCTTTCGGCGAAACCACCGTGTTTACGAAGATAGGAAATGAACAGGATGTGACTCCATTGCGTTATTTTTGCATTCTTTCGCATTAATTATATTATGAAAAATTACAAAAGGATACTGGTTACGGCTGCGTTGCCTTATGCAAATGGTCCACTTCATATAGGACACCTGGCGGGCTGCTATGTACCTTCTGATATATACGTTCGCTATCAAAGGGCGCAAAAGAGAGACATTAAATTCGTAGGGGGAAGTGACGAACACGGCGTGCCTATCACCATCCGGGCATTGAAAGAAGGCGTGAGCCCGCAGGAAATAGTAGACAAATACCACTCGATAATAAAGGATAGCCTTGAAAAAATGGGTATATCGTTCGATATATATTCCCGTACCAGCAGTCCCGTGCACCATGAAACCTCTGCTGGTTTTTTCAAGAAGCTGTATGACAATGGTTTGTTTGAAGAAAAGGAAACCGAGCAGTATTTTGATGAAAAGGCCAATGTGTTCCTGGCAGACAGATATATAACCGGTACCTGCCCCATTTGCGGAAACCCCGGTGCCTACGGCGATCAATGCGAAAAATGCGGATCGTCGCTGAGTCCGGAACAACTGCTTCAGCCCCGGAGCACCCTGAGTGACGCCGTACCTGTGAAGAAAAAAACAAAGCACTGGTATTTTCCATTACAGCAATACGAAGAATGGCTGAAGCAATGGGTGCTGGAAGAGCATAAAGAATGGAAAAATAATGTATATGGACAGTGCAAGAGCTGGCTGGATAGTGGTTTGCAAAGCCGGGCTATGACCCGCGACAGTCATTGGGGGGTGAAGGTGCCGTTGCCCGATGCAGCGGGAAAAGTACTGTACGTATGGTTCGATGCACCGATCGGTTACATTAGCGCTACCAAAGAATTAACAGCGCAGTGGGCAGACTATTGGTGCCGGGAAGATACCAAACTGGTACATTTTATCGGGAAAGACAATATCGTTTTTCACTGTATCATTTTTCCGGCTATGTTGCGGGCGCATGGCGGTTTCGTATTGCCGGACAATGTGCCCGCCAATGAGTTTCTTAATATTGAAGGAGAAAAAGTTTCTACTTCGCGCAACTGGGCGGTGTGGGTACATGAGTTTGTAAAAGATTTTCCTGGCTGTGAAGACGTACTACGGTATGTGTTGTGCGCCAATGCACCGGAAACCAAGGACAATGATTTTACATGGAAGGATTTCCAGGATCGTAACAACAACGAACTGGTGGCTGTTTTCGGCAATTTTGTGAATAGGGCATTGGTACTGATGCATAAATTATGCGGTGGAAAAGTGCCTGTTTTTCACAACGAGATCATCGATGATAAAGACAAGCAACTCATTGCCGATCTGAAGCAGGGCGTAGAGAAGATTACCCAGAGTCTGGAAGAATACCGTTTCAGAGAAGCGCTGTTTGAAGTTATAGAGTTATCGCGGAAAGGGAACCGGTATATGCAGGAGAAGGAGCCCTGGATCAAGGCCAAAAAGCTGGGCGAAGAAGGAGAAGTTGCTATACTGGCACAAAAAGAAATAGACAATTGTCTGCACCTGAGTTTACAGCTAACTGCCAACCTGGCGATTCTTATCAATCCCTTTCTCCCTTCCACGGCACAGAAGATGCTGCACATGATGAAGGTGGTAGACAGAATGCTGGATTGGGAAAACGCAGGCAGTCTGAAACTGCTGAGTGTAGGTTACAGCCTTCGGGCGCCGGAACTGCTGTTTCGTAAAATAGAAGACAGCGAAATTGAGGCACAGGTAGAAAAGCTCCGCGCCAATGCTGTTCAACCACCTGCTCCTGCAAGCAATGCCGCTGCTGATACCAATACGATAGCCATCAAGCCGGAAATTGTGTACGACGATTTTGGTAAGCTGGATCTGCGGGTAGGTACGATACTTTCTGCTGAGAAAGTACAGAAAGCCGATAAGTTGCTGAAGTTGGAGGTGGATCTTGGGTTTGAAAAGCGCACCATCGTTTCGGGTATAGCGCTGCATTTTTCTCCGGATGCCATAGTGGGAAAGCAGGTAGTGGTGGTAGCTAATCTGGCCCCCAGGAAAATGAGGGGTATCGAAAGCAACGGTATGATACTCATGGCGGAAGACAATACCGGTCAATTACATTTTGTTAGCCCGGAAAATGCAATACCTTCCGGATCAGGAGTCAGTTAATCAGGGCTATGTTTTGCTGTTTCGGGCTGGCAGTGAGCAACTGTTATCAATACATCGCTGCGGTTTAATAAAGCCGGTTATGACGAGCACTGCGCCGAAGAGTATCGCCGGCCACGCGCCGTCGCGGTAGTACGCTATGCCTACGCCAGTAAAAAACAGTCCCATCGTCCAGCGCAGTATGCGGCTGAACCAGATGGTGTTTCTGATGGAACGGATTTCCTGTGTATCCATGTTATTGTATTTACGGGTTGCAGGTTTTAATTCTTTACTTCGAATTTGCCTGTTGTTACCAGCGCGTTGTATCCGCCTGTAATATCCACGAGGTGATTGAACCCCCTGGCGCGTAATATGGAATTGAATACCATCGAGCGGTAGCCACCCGCGCAATGCAGGTAATAGGTCTTGTTCCTGTCCAGCTTTAGCATACTGTCGTTGATATAGTCGAGTGGTGCATTAATGGCGCTTTTCAGGTGTCCCTGTTCAAACTCGCTTTCCTTACGAACATCCACTATATGCAGTTCCTGCTCATTCGCCAGTTGCGCCAGTTCCTCCGGACTGATGGAAGCAATCTCATCCGTTTCTTTCCCCGCCTGTTTCCAGGCATCAAAGCCTCCTTTCAGGTATCCGATGGTGTGATCATAGCCTACCCTTGCCAGGCGGGTAATGACTTCTTCCTCTCTTCCGTTGTCCGTGATCAGTAAAATTTCCTGTTGTATATCGGGGATCAGAGCGCCTACCCAGGGAGCAAAGCTGCCATCTATACCAATATTAATGGAGTTGGGAACGAAGCCCCTGGCAAATATTTCCGCTGCGCGCGTGTCGAGTATCAAAGCACCGGTTTCATTGGCCAGCGCTTCAAAAGCAGCAGGTTCCAGTGCCTGCTGTCCGCGTTCCAGCACCTTGTCGATGCTTTCGTATCCTTTGATATTCATCAATACATTCAGCGGAAAATAGGAAGGAGGCTCGGTGAGTCCGTCGGTTACAGCTTTGATAAAAGCTTCGCGGCTGAGATCGGATTGCAGCGCATAATTGGTTCTTTTCTGGTTGCCCAGGGTATCGGTTGTTTCCCTGCTCATGTTTTTTCCGCAGGCGCTGCCGGCTCCGTGTGCAGGGTACACCATAATATCGTCGGGCAGGGGCATGATTTTATTCCGAAGCGAATCGTAAAGCAAACCAGCCAGCTTGTCCTGGTCGAGGTCTGTGTTTATTTTCTGCGCCAGGTCGGGGCGTCCCACATCGCCGATAAAAAGCGTATCTCCACTAAAGAGGGCAGCGGGCTTTCCCTGTTCATCTTTCAAAAGGTAACAAGTGCTTTCGAGTGTGTGCCCCGGTGTATGGATTACCGTTATGGTGATGTCTCCTACCGTTAAAATTTCTCCGTCGCGTGCGATATAGGCGTCGAATGCAGGCCTGGCTTCCGGCCCATATACAATGGTGGCGCCTGTTTTCTTTGCGAGGTCAAGGTGGCCGGATACAAAATCTGCATGAAAATGTGTTTCCAGTACATATTTTATGCGGGCATTATTTCTTTTAGCTTTGGCTATATACGGTTCTACTTCTCGGAGCGGGTCTATCACTACCGCCTCGTTGCCGCTTTGAATGTAATAAGCGCCCTGGGCAAGGCAACCGGTGTATATCTGGTCTATTATCATAAGTAAACATTTATGCATGATTTGCAATGTGTGCACAAAGTTCGTGTTTTTGCATGTACACTTGTGTTACTTAGGTTACGCAGAACGTTCTTTCATACAACAGGTGTTGCTGACCAGGGTAGGAGGCATGGAATAGCTAAAGTGATGCCTGTCAGGAGCGGGGGAAGGGTTGCCGGGAGAAGGCTTTATTTTTTAATTGTGATATATTGGAAGATCAATCATCCGACGGTGAATATAGAATGCGAAGGTTAGTTTTCCTGCACCATAATAATAGAACGAAGTAAAATTTGCAGATACTGTCTGGTATGATCCTGGTCTTCAACGTTGGAGAGTTTTTCTGTATAAAAAGACTCCTTCAGCAAGCCGGTTTTATAAAAGTGTGCCCATTTGTTTTCATCCACTTCCACCCAATAGAATTTCTTTTCTTCCCGGCTGGTATAGTAACATTCTTTCGTGAAAAAAAACACTTTATTGTTTGTATCCATTCAATGAATCATTAATTGTGCTTTTTATAAAACGAGTACTGATTCAATTTAGCTTTGTACGGTAAATAAATTACCAGTTGTTACTATCGATTACCTATAAACGATAATGGTATAATAAGCAGAAAGTCAGTGTGGGCTTTGGATAAGGCATGCGCATAAAAAAAGGGCTGCATAGAAATGCGCCCCGTTTTAAATCCAATATCCTATGAAAAACCGTAACAAAAATAGGCATTTACCCGTATCCTTGCAAATAAGCTTTACTTATTTCGACTAAAAGATGGTTTCGTTCGACGGGGGGCTCTTAGCCGGGTTCTATAGCCTTTCTTTTTGGGAACAGTACCGATTATTTCCTGTTTGGTTTGCGGCTACCTGTTATCTTTGCACCGCAAAAAAATGAAAGTCCATGAAAATCATGAAGTTCGGCGGCACCTCTGTAGGCAAGCCAGAAAGAATGCAGCAGGTAGCAAAATTGATTACACAGGGAAGTGAATCGAAGATAGTGGTGTTGAGCGCGCTCAGTGGCACCACTAATGCATTGGTTTCTATAGGCGATGCATTGGCAAAAGGGGATAAGCAGGAGGCGGAAAAGATCATTGATGCCCTGCAGGCGCACTACCATACTTTTATAAAGGAATTGCTTAAAAAGGAAGCCACTTTGCAAAAAGCTTCCGCTGTTATCGCCGAACACTTTGATTTTCTGCACATCATACTGAAAATATCCTTCAACGAGGCCCTCAACAAAGATATACTTGCCCAGGGTGAATTAATGAGTACCAAGCTTTTCAGTGCTTACCTTGAGGAGCAGGAGATAGACCATGTGCTGCTGCCGGCCCTGGATTTTATGCAGATTGATGTAAACGACGAACCTTATTTCGACGCCATACGAGTGAAACTCAATCGTTTGCTACAGCAGCATGCTGCTACCAAATTGTTTGTAACCCAGGGATATATCTGCCGCAACGCCCGTGGAGAGGTAGATAACCTGAAGAGAGGCGGCAGCGATTATACGGCTTCGCTGGTGGCTGCGGCGGTGAAAGCCTCTGTTTGCGAGATATGGACGGATATAGATGGTATGCACAACAACGACCCCCGGGTAGCCAAAACCACCCGCCCTGTGCTGCAGCTAAGCTTCGAGGAGGCCGCCGAACTGGCGTATTTCGGTGCCAAAATACTCCATCCCACCTGTATTTGGCCCGCACAGCAGGAGCGAGTGCCGGTAAAACTGCTGAACACCGTTCAGCCGGAAGCGCCCGGTACAACTATTACCCAGGAGGCAGGTTCTGTGGGCGTAAAGGCGGTGGCGGCCAAAGACGGCATCATCGCCATCAAAATCAAAAGCAGCAGGATGCTCCTGGCGTACGGGTTTCTGAGAAAAATATTCGAGGTGTTTGAAAAATATAAAACACCCATAGACATGGTGACCACCTCTGAGGTAGCCGTGTCCGTTACCATCGACACCGACCTGCACCTGGAGGAAATACGCAAGGAACTCGAGCCGTTTGGCAGGGTGGAAATAGACAGAGATCAGGCCATTGTATCGATTGTTGGGAATGATATTGCCCAGTCGCCCAACGTATTAAGTAACCTTTTTGCCGCTTTGACGGATGTGCCGGTGAGGATGGTGAGCTACGGAGGCAGCAAGCACAACATATCGCTGCTGGTGCCTGCGGCTTTTAAAATACAAACGCTTCAACAACTGAACAAAGGGGTTTTCGGACTCGAATAATCTGCTTATTGCATAGATAATCGCGCGTACGGGTATGCCGTGTGCCTGGGGCTTATCCGGGGAGACCCTATAAATCAGTGCCTGCTGGTTCTGAGTTGTTGCACCTTCTCCGGCGCAGCCCTTGCACGGGCAACAAACTGCTGTAGTGAAAACAGCAGGAAAGAGAAGCAACCAAAATTCTATTTGTTAAAATCGTCAAAATCATCAATCTTTATCACCCTTATCCATTACCCAACCGCTCAGTTACAAAAAGGATTGACTTCATATGAATACATTGTCTGGCAAAGATTACCTCGTTTTTATCGTTTATTTCCTGATCGTATCTGTTTACGGCTACTGGATATACCATCGGAAAAAGAAAGCCACCACCGACAGCAAGGATTTTTTCCTGGCCGAGGGCTCGCTTACCTGGTGGGCGATCGGCGCCTCCCTGATTGCTTCTAATATTTCGGCAGAGCAGTTCATTGGTATGAGCGGCGACGGGTTTGCCCTGGGCCTCGCTATTTCTACCTATGAGTGGATGGCAGCAGCTACCCTGCTCATTGTAGCAATTTTCTTCATTCCGGTATACCTTAAAAACAAGATTTATACCATGCCGCAGTTCCTGCATCAGCGGTATAATGGTACGGTAGCCATGATCATGGCGGTATTCTGGCTGCTGTTATATGTTGTGGTAAATCTCACTTCCATCCTTTTTCTGGGGGCATTGGCGATCAGTAGTATATCTGGCATCAGCCTTACAGCCTGTATGATTTTTCTGGCTGTGTTTGCCATTGTTATCACACTCGGGGGCATGAAAGTTATTGGCTATACCGATGTAATACAGGTTTTTTTTCTGATACTGGGCGGATTGGTAACCACCTATCTGGCGCTCAATCTGGTGGCCGAACATTTTGGTGGCAGTGGCGTGGTGGAAGGGTTTAACCTGCTTACGAAGAATGCCGATAGCCATTTTCATATGATATTCGACAGAGATAACCCGAGTTATATCAGTCTGCCCGGACTGTCGGTACTGGTAGGGGGCATGTGGATTGTGAACCTGAATTACTGGGGTTGTAACCAGTACATTACCCAACGGGCGCTGGGCGCCGACCTCAAAACGGCTCGCAACGGACTGCTGTTTGCGGCCGTGTTGAAACTGCTGATGCCCGTAATCGTGGTATTGCCGGGGATCGCTGCATTTGTGCTGTACCAGAACGGTCATTTTCAGCAGGAGATGCTGGTGGATGGAGAGGTGGTAAAAGATAAGGCCTATCCGGTGTTGCTCAACCTGCTGCCTTCCGGCCTGAAGGGACTGGCATTTGCTGCCCTTACCGCCGCAGTGGTGGCCTCGCTGGCGGGCAAAGCCAATAGCATTTCTACCATTTACACCCTGGACATCTACAAGAAAAAAATCAATCCCGGGGCCAGTGAAAAAAAACTGGTGTCTGTAGGTCGTATAGCGGTGTTGGTTTCTATGATACTGGCTGTGCTGATCGCTCCATTCCTTGGCATTGATAAAAAGGGCGGATTCGAATACATACAGGAATATACGGGTTTTGTATCTCCGGGTATCCTGGCTATGTTTCTGCTGGGCTTTTTCTGGAAAAAAACCACTTCCAACGCTGCGCTCTTTGCTACGGTAGGCGGATTCCTGCTTTCCATTATATTTAAGTTGATGCCGCGGTGGGTAAACCTGGAATGGCTGAGCGGAATGGGCTTTTCAAAGCTGGTACCTCAAAAAGATGGTTCTATGCTATATGAAATACCATTTATAGACCGGATGGGCTTCGTGTTTATCATTGCCGTGGCGGGAATGTATATCATCAGTATGTATGAAACCAGCAAAGGCGTTCAGACAAAGGGACTGGATATCGACCGGTCGATGTTCCGGCTCAACCCGGGATTTGCTGTTGGTGCCCTGATCGTTACCGGCATATTGGTAGCGCTGTATACGCTGTTTTGGTAAGTCGTCTGGATGCGCATAGTGTGTGCACCCTACCTTCGGCGTCGTATTATTGCTTCGTTTCAAGGTTGTAGATGTTTGAATCCGAAGGATCAAACGGGGGAATAGACATCCCGAAGGGATGAATATTCATAGCCCTTGAAAATGCAACCTGCCTGACCCTGAAGGGGTCACATCGCTTGTGGCGTAAGTTGCAATGAAGCGATTACCGGGAGGTTTCCCGGGCGCAGGGTTGTTTATTCCAGGCCAGTCAAACAAATATTCCTGCCACCGGAATTTAGACTTTGAAAACTCGGCTCTTTCACAAAACCGGCAGATGATTTTTTATTTTTTGTACCAAACCAGGTAAGCAATACAACGGACGCATATCAAGGGTATGTATATGGTCGGGCATACCATTGATCGCTGATAGTTTCGCTCCGAAACATAGAGGCATAGGTATATTGTACAACGGTCAGGGAAGAAAACTACTCCATTGTTTTTTATTGATGAAAGTCTCTATTTTTTCAGGGTAAGCGAAGTGAACCTGCGGGTGAGTTCAGTGAGCGACTGTTCTACCCCCATTCTTTCCAGAGAGGATGCGCCTACAAACCCCTGTGCAGTGGTTTGCTCCAGCACAACCCGAACGTCTTCAGGCGTATTGATAGGGCCGCCGTGTGCCAGGAAGAAGATGGCAGGGTTTATTTTTTGAGCGGCGTCGATAATCTCCTGTGTACGGGCAACCGCCTCATCCATAGAGCAGGAGGCATCTACCACACCGATGGAGCCGCCGACGGTAGTGCCCACGTGCGAAATAATGGCATCGGCCCCCGCTTCTGCCATCTGCACGGCCTCCTCTGCTGTAGCCACATATACAATGGAAAACAGGTCCATTTTAGAGGCTATCCGTACCATCTCCACTTCCTTTCCGAATCCCATTCCGGTTTCTTCCAGCACCTGTCTGAAATGTCCGTCTACGATGCTATGCGTAGGAAAATTGTTGATTCCGGAAAACCCCATATCTTTTACCTTCAGCAGGTGGTGCCAGATCCGGCGCCGGGGGTCCGATCCATGTACGCCGCAGATAACAGGGATTTCTTCCACTACCGGCAGCACTTCAAACTCTCCGATATCCAAAGCTTCTGCATTGGCGTCTCCGTAGGCCATCAATCCGGCGGTAGATCCGTGACCGGCCATGCGAAAGCGCCCCGAATTATAGATGATGATCAGGTCGGCGCCACCCTTTTCGATAAATTTTGCGCTGATGCCGGTACCTGCACCGGCGGCGATGATGGCTTTGCGTTCGTCAACTTTTTTTTGCAGTCTGTCGCGTACTTCCTGTCTTGTGTAAGGGTTTCCTTTTCCTGTCCATGGATTGGGCATATGCTGATAATTTTATTGGTTCGGTAATGGTGTAGTGTTCATCAAAGAAAGCAACGTGCTCACCAGCAAAGCTGCGAAGGCAGCATCGTTGATGTGCAGGTCTGTTTCGGTTACGGGAATGCGTGGGTGACAATGTTTTTTAATGCTGTTGAACAAAGCCCTGTCGGCATCGGGCTGGTAGAATATTCCGCCTTTTACATTCACCTGCGAAATGCCCTGCAACGGAATCAGTACCGCAGCCGGAGCCGCCGACTGGTTGAGTTTTTGCGCCAGTTCCTGCCCCAGGATGTTGTTTTCTTCCACACTGGTACGCATGAGGGTTACATCCGGCGCCCAGCTATAGAGCTGGCGATTTTTGTATGTATCCGGAACGGTATCGGGTTGTGCAAAGTTTACCATATCGAGGCAGCCGGGTACTACCACCTGCGGAATACCTGTAGCCGCAGCCGCCTTTAGCCGATCAGGGCCTGCACTACAGATGCCCCGGCACAATTCGTCTGCCAGCTCGGTAGTTGTAATGTCCAGTACAGCATCAAAACAGCCTTCTCTGATGAGTGCCTCCATGGTGCGTCCGCCGGAGCCGTTGGCATGAAAAGCCATTACCTCATACCCTTTTTCTCTTAGCAGCGCACTACACTGATCAACGCAGGCTGTGGTGTTGCCAAACATGCTGATGGCGATGCAGCCCCGGGTGGTATCGTCTTTTTGTAAGGTGAGGTTAGCCATTGCACAAATGGCAGCGGCCGCCTGTTGTATTAGTACCCGACTGATGCGGTTAATGCCGGCCACATCTACAATGGATGGCATCAGTACAATATCTTTACTTCCCATTTGCCTCGACAGGTCTTTCGGTGCTGCCGTGCTGAGGCAGAGTTTGGGAATGCCGAAGGGAATGGGCTGCATAGCAGAGAGGGCTATATAGGTGCCTCCTCCGCCACCCATACCGATAGCAGCTTTGATACGGTTTTCTTTTACCAGCCGGTCTACAAGTCGGGCAGCGGCCTTGCCCATCATATCCACCGCTTTGCCCCGATCGTTGGCGTCGCGAAGGGCTTCGATCGAAAGGCCCGCTTCACGCACGAGTACATCTGCTTCTATGTCTGCATCAAATGCATGGCATGCTCCCATGATGCCTGTATTTACGGTGATGACCTGCTCTCCTTTCTGTAGAATACAATCCCGCAGAAAAGCAAAATCTGCTCCTTTGGTATCAAAACAGCCGATGATCAGAATGCTGCGCTTATTCATACCGGGCGATTGAAGGTACCTGAATGTCGAATACGATCACCCGTTCCAGCTTAGGTACTACAAATGCTTTTACCTCCTCGTGTACGGGATGCGGCAGGTAGGCGTTTCTGGCATTTTCAGAAGTAAACGTCATCAGAAAACCGTGTGTGAAGTCTTCGTTCAATCCTTCATCGCCGTTATAGGGGCCATACTCCATATCCAGCAGCCCGTCTATTTTGCCCACCATGCTTTTCATCGTGATAAAGCAGTCATCAATTTGTTCGTTTGTGATGCCGGCCTTAAATTTAAAAACACCAAAATGTCTGACCATACAATCGTTTTAATGGTTGTTCCGGACGTTGTATCCATGGCATCCCTATATCCGGGAGCACCAGAGCTGCGCAGGAGCAGCACAGCCGGGTAGATTGAAACGCTATAGAATGAATGCGCCGGTAAAAGCACCAAGTTAAACCAAAGCGCGCATTTTTGGATTTTCGTGCCATTTTTTATCTGCGTTAACCGGTAAACCCACTTTAGAAGATTACCGTGCCGGCGTTTCAAATGGATTGGGTACATTTGGTGCCCTAATTTATTTACACTATGGCTAAACAATCAAAGGAAAAATCATCCAAAACAAAAGAAAAACCGGTACTGACGGAAGCATCGTTGTCTTTTTTCAGGCAATACATCAATAATCCTTCACCCGTAGGTTTTGAAAGCAGCGGACAAAAACTCTGGCTGTCTTATCTGAAGCCTTATATAGACGATACGATGGTGGATCCTTATGGAACTGCTGTAGGTATTATCAATCCCGGGCAGCCTTTTAAAGTGGTAATAGAAGCACATGCAGATGAAATAAGTTGGTTCGTAAATTATATTACCAGCGATGGATTGATATACCTGAAAAGAAACGGAGGCGTAGATCACCAGATAGCGCCTGCCAAGCGGGTGCTGATACATGGAAAAAAAGGGGCGGTGAAGGCTGTTTTTGGCTGGCCGGCTATTCATACCCGTATGGGGAGCGGTGAAAAAGAAACCCAACCCAAAGTCGATAACCTGTTTCTTGATTGTGGCGCCCGGAGCAAAAAAGAAGTGGAGCAGTTGGGCATACATGTAGGCTCGGTAGTGACCTACGAAGAGGGGTTTGACGAACTGGCAAACGGTTACTATATCGGCAGAGCTATGGACAACCGCGTGGGAGGGTTCATGATCGCCGAAGTGGCCCGGTTGCTGAAGGAAAATAAAAAGAAACTGCCGTTTTCGCTATATGTGGTAAATGCGGTACAGGAAGAAATTGGTTTGCGCGGCGCCGAAATGATAGCCCGCAGAATAAAGCCCGATGTGGCCTTCATTACCGATGTTACCCACGACACCACCACACCCATGATCAATAAAATAATCGAGGGCGATATTGCCTGCGGAAAAGGCCCTTCTCTGGCCTATGCGCCCGCCATACACAATAAATTGCTGGCATTTGTGGAAGAGATAGCGGAGGAAAAGAAAATACCGGTGCAATGGAGAACGCTCAGCCGCAGTACGGGTACGGATACCGATTCGTTTGCGTATGCCAACGACGGATGCCCTTCTGTACTGATCTCTATTCCCTTGCGCTACATGCATACCACCGTTGAAATGTTGCACAAAGACGATATTGAAAATACCATCCGGCTGATGTATGAATCGTTGGTGAAGCTTACGCCGAAAACGAATCTGAGTTACCTATAATCTTTCTTTATCTTCGTAACATAGAACTATATGAGAAAGACCTTTCCTGCCATGGAGGGTCTTTTTGTATTCGTATCTGAATTGCCGGCATGTAAATAATGGGCAAAAAGTAATGGTTTTTCTTTATTTTGCCACAGATCACCTGCCCGGGGAAAGCGTTGCCAGACTATGGAACAGTCCACCATTCTAATTTCTACATTCAATGCTACATCCAGATCAGAAGTATATCGACGCATTAATTAACAACGACCCGGTATTATTGGATGAACTCTACCGGAAGTATTCAGGTAAGATTAAATGGATGATTCTTCAGAATAATGGCACGGAATCAGACGCGGCTGATATTTTTCAGGAAGCACTCCTCACTATTTACCATAAAACGCAGACAACCGGTTTTCAACTGACCTGTCCTCTTGAAGCTTTTCTTTATTTAATATGTAAAAATAAGTGGATTAATACCTTGAATAAGAAAAAAACAAGAAAGGTAACAAACATGGATTCGGAGGGTTTTAATAATATCGGAGAAGACGAATTTAAACTGGCAGAAGACTGTATCCTGCAACAGCAGCGTAGCAACCTGCTGCGCGAAAAATTGCAGGAGATGGGAGAAAGTTGCAAAAACCTGTTGCGCCTGAGCTGGAGTGGTTTATCAATGGAAGAGGTAGCCCGCAAGCTGAACGTTAGCTATGCTTATGCGCGGAAGAAAAAATCGGAATGTATGGCAAGGCTTATCAGTCTTGTCAGAAACGCTCCGGACTTTGATTCATTGAAATGGTGATCTTATGGAAAACGAACGTGTATCTGAAATAGAAAACTATCTCTCGGGAACGATGCCGGAAGCGGAAAAGCAGGCTTTTGAAAGCCGGCTGCGTACCGATGCGGAGTTATCTGCGCTTTTATCTTTGTATCGTACCGTAGAACTGGAGATGAAGTACCACGAAAAAACAGATCAGCATCAACAGGCGCTGCAATCGGTGTTGGGCAGACTGGGCAAAGAATATTTTACATCAGCAACAAATATTGCCTCCGAAGAGGCTACACCGGTAGTGCAGATGCAGGGTAAACGCAGGTTTCCGAAAATGGTGGCTGTTGCTGCCAGTGTGACTTTGATAATAGCAGCCTGCTTTATTTGGTTTGCCAGGCAGGATCCACAACAACTTGCAGACAGGTATGTACGGAACAACCTGGCTGTACTAAGCCAGACAATGGATGGAGCAAAAGATAGTTTGCAGCAGGGGATTGCCGCCTATAACAATAAGAAGTATACAGAAGCGCTGCAAATATTTCAAGAATTGTACCATGCAGATGCAGGCAATACAGAAGCGCTGTTGTATGCCGGTATCACCCGCCTGGCAACAGGGGAGTATGAAGCAGCCATACAGGTGTTCAGTGAATTGTCTGCCCGGGAGCAGCTTTTCAGCAACCCTGGTTTGTTTCTGAAAGCTGTAACTTTATTGCAACGCGATCAACCCGGCGACCGGGAGCAAGCCCGAACCATCTTACGGCAGGTAGTAGACGAAAACCTGGAAAATGCTGCTGAGGCAAAAAAAATGCTGGACAGTTGGTAATAGCTGCAACGGGAATAAATCTGTATATGTGTTGACGTTTTTTTTAATGATCCTACCCCATCAATTATAATCGTATAACCGGCCAATTGCCGACAAAATGACTGTAAAAGCAAGTATACTCATCATATGGATACTGGGCATCACTACGGTAGCATACAGCCAGTGCCCCGAGCACCGGTCAGTATGGGATAGCATACGAACAATAGAAAAAAATGCACAGGAGTCTTTACAGGAAAGCAGGGAAAAACTGATCAGACTAAAAAATACATTTCTAACCTGTAAGCTTACCAAAGATTCTGTATATGCCCGTTTGTTGCACAGGCTGTCGGCTGTTCGTTTTCTGGAAAACGGAAGGGTGGCTACTAAAGAGGCGCTGGATGAGGCGCTGGAAGCTGTAACCATCAATGCGTCGGGTAAGGAAGGCGCTGCGCCAGACTATCTCGTCAATACTTATTTTAACCTGGGACTTTTTTTTGCGTCACTCAGTTCCAATGAAAAGGCCAGTGCCTATTATGACAGCGCTATCATTGTCAATACAGGCCGTTCCAGCTCTTTTGCACTCTCAGCAGGTTACCAGCGGGCAAAGCTGTTCAGCGCCAGCGGAGAATATCAAAAGTGTATAGAAGAGTGCCATAGGTCTCTTATGAATGCGAAGGCATTGAACGACACGGAATGGATGATGAAGTTTTTAAATGAACAGTCGCAGGCATTTTTGTATCTGGAGAGTTTTTCCGAAGCTGTAGATTGTTTAACGCGTGCTGAAGCATATGCAGATACGCTGGAGAATGATTTCGAAAAGGCCAGCGCTATGAAAAACCGCGCCAGGATACTGGCAGCCCAACATCAATATGAACCAGCCGGATTACTCTTCGAAAAAACCATTACCAGAAGAATCCGTACCAACAGGTTTGATCAGGTGGCAGATGACTATATCGATTTCGGGTCGATTTATTTTCAGCAGAAAGATTTTAAAAAAGCCAGACATTGTTTTTCGGAAGCGCTGCGTTATGCTGCAAAAGACAATAACAGCGACCAGTTGGCAAAAGCCTGGCACAACCTGTGTGCGGTTGAAATAGAATCAACCACTGTCAATTATGCCATAGCAGAACAATATTTTAATAATTGTCTGCAGCAATTGGGGGTGGGCGGCAAGAGTATGTACGGGCAGCTTCGCCAGAACGAGCTGTCTTCCGTGGGAAACAAGGATCTTTTAATCGCGTTACTGAAAACCAGAACCGCTTTTTTGCTGAAACGATATAAGCAAACCGGCGATCCGCAACTGATCAGCAAATGTATAGAAGCAGCCCTGCTGACAGATACCCTGCTGACCACGATGCGTTTCGAACACACTGAGGAACGTAGCAAGCTGTATTGGCGGGAGCTTACCCGCGACTTTTTTTCACAGGCTTTGGAAGCATGCTACCTGGCTGGAGATTATGAGCATGCCTTTTTTTTCATGGAAAAAAGCCGGGCGGTTTTGCTCTACGACCGCATCAATGAGCGGACTGCCGCAGATAAACTGCCTGAGGAAGAAATACGACAGGAGCAGCACTACAAATATCGTCTTATGGCGGTACAAGGGCAACTGAGCCTGGGCATCAGCGAGGATGAAAACCGCGTACAATTGATGCTGTTGAAAGATAGTCTTGACCGTCATATCAGGAAACTCGAACTGAACTATCCCGAATACTACCGCATCAAGTACGAATCTGCCATGCCGTCACTGGATGCTTTTCAGCGCCGGTTATTGCCCGACGAGGTTTTTATACATTATCATATCGGAGAATCGGTTGCCTATGCATTGACCGTCGCTAGAGATAAAGTATCCATGCATACCCTTCAACCAGACCCCGGCGACATAGCAGATTTCATGAAGATGTGTGCCGGCAGGCAGTACCTGAACCAACACTACCCGGCTTTTACGGCCCTGTCACGCAGGTTGAACAATGCATTGTTCAACCCCCTGGGCATTACCCAGCAGCGCGTAATCGTATGCCTGGATCATTATTTGTTGCCGTTTGACGCATTTTGTGATGATGATGGATCCTTTCTTATTTACCGGCATGCGTTCAGCTATGCATACTCTGCTGCGCTCTTAATGCAGAATAACAACCAACGGAAGGAGCCGGGTGCCGCTTTTGCAGGTTTCGCACCCTCCTCTTTTGCGCCACGTCTTTATTTACCCGACCTGAAAAGGTCTGTTCCCTGGCTGCGTAGTATTGCATCGCTGTATAGCACCTCCGCAAGCTATACCGGAGAGCAGGCCAGTAAAAGAAACTTCATAAACCAGGTTGCAGGCTACGCCGTTGTGAATGTATTTTCACACGCAACCGCCGATACCGGAAAGGGAGAGCCGGTGCTCTATATGCAGGATTCACTGATCAGTCTCTCCGAATTGCAGGTCTTTGATAGGTCGGCTACGCAACTGATTATGCTTAGTGCCTGCCAGACAAATGTGGGACGAAAAGAAGCCGGCGAAGGAATATACAGTCTGGCGAGGGGATTTGCCACGATCGGTATTCCTGCTGTGGCCTCCACGCTGTGGGTAGCCGATGAAGAAGCAGTGTATCATATATCCAACGGGTTTCATGCCGGTCTGGCAAAAGGTATGCCGGCAGATGAAGCGTTGCGGCAGGCAAAACTGGATTACCTGAGTGACGGGGCCAGAAGCAGACAACTACCTTACTATTGGGCGGCAATGGTACTGATGGGCGATAACAGCGCTTTGGAATTGACAAACACCCTGCTCGTGCGGGATAGTATACTGGTGGGGTTACTCCTGCTAATAGCTGTTTGGGGAGCTTATACAATAGCCCGTCTGATAAAGAAGGTATAGGAAAATGATTTTGTAACACTAAAATAGCACTTACAATGGCAGCACAAAAAACGGAAAATGCAGAAAGAAAATCACGTAAAAAGCGGAAGTCATCGAAAATCAATACGGTGATGGCTAAAAGCTCGAAGTTGGCTAAAGGAGGAAACGGACAGGCAAAAGAACCCGATGTAGCCTGATTTTTTCAGGCTTTTCGTATAGAAAGATGGTAGCGCTTCTATACGAAAACTATGATTTTTTAGCGGCTGGCACAGGTGTTTCAGCAACTATGCTGATCCTGCATTTTGATAGCGCAATATGCGTAAAACAGCGCTTTGTATATAGGGGCACGTACATTTCCGCCTATCTTCGCATGTATAATTTTTGCGGATGAAAAAGCTTTGGCTGATCGTTTTCAGTAAATTGTTGATACATGTGGCTGCCGCTGTTCCCATTACCGGAACGGTAAAGGATATCGACGGATATGTGTTGCCGTATGCTTCGGTGATGGTAAAAGGTGGCACCGGGGGCGCTACAGCCAATAGCGACGGTATGTATTATATCAACCTTCCGGCTGGTGTGTATACCCTGCAATGTATGCACGTGGGGTTTGCTACAGAAGAAAAGGAAGTAGTCGTGGAAGGCAACAATGTGGTTGTCAACTTTGTGCTAAAACGTCAACAGCTAACTTTGAACGAAGTGGTGATAGCCAGGGGGGAAGATGCGGCGTACGAGATTATACGGGAAACCATTAAAAAACGCAAAGAATACAGAAGCCAGGTAGAAGCCTATACCTGCGAGGTATATACCAAAGGGCAGTTGACACTAAGGGATTATCCTAAATCCGTTTTTGGACAGCCGGTAGATTTTGGCGACGGCGATTCTTCGGATAGCAAAATGCTGTTTTTGTCGGAAACCATTGCCACTTATTCTTTTCAGCAGCCGGACAAAGAAAAAGCGATTGTTACTTCCAGCCGTGTCAGCGGACAGGGCGATGGGTTTGGATTCAGCAATCCGAAATACATTAACTTTTACGACAACAATGTTAGCATTGTTGAAGCACTAAATCCACGTGGTTTTGTGTCGCCTATTGCCGACAATGCGCTGAATTTTTACCAGTATCGTTATCTCGGCAGTTTTACGGACGATGGGCGCCTGATCAATCGCATCATGGTGATACCCAAACGAAACCGGGAGCCGGTATTCCAGGGTTATATCAATATTGTGGAAGATGAGTGGCGGATTCAGAGTGTGCAACTGCTGCTTACAAAGTCATCCCAGATGGAGCTGGCAGATTCGCTCACAATAGAGCAGCTATACATGCCCGTGGGTAAAAATGTTTGGATGGTGCAGAGCCAGGTGTTATACCCTTCCGTTAAAATGCTGGGTTTTGATGCCGCCGGTAGTTTTGTTTCGGTTTTTTCCGGGTACGACCTGGAGCCGGGCTTTGATAAAAAGCATTTTGGCAATATCGCATTACAATACCAGGAAGGAGCCAATAAGAAGCCGCGGCAATATTGGGATACGGTGCGGCCTGTACCGCTACGAAGCGAAGAGGTATTGGATTATATTAAGAAAGACAGTCTGGAGCAGGCGAGAGCTGATCCGCGCTACCTCGATTCGCTGGACCGGCGCAGAAACCGGCCAACGGCAACGGGTATATTGCTGTTTGGGCAAACTTTCTCGCGGCAACGTAACCAGTCTTCACTCAGTTACCGTCCGCTGATAGAAGCCGTTAACTACAACACTGTAGAGGGGGGCAACATAGAGCTCTCTCCTGTGTATACCCGCCGGTTTTCTGCGGTCAGTTCGCTCACACTCGCGCCCACTGTTCGCTATGGATTCAGCAACAGACATTTGAATGCCGACCTGTCTGCTACCTATTCCTTTGGCGGTGTAATGCGGGGCCGCCTGTTGGTGCAGGGCGGAAAACGGGTTGCCCAGTTCAATCAGAGCAATCCCATACTGCCAACAGTAAACACCTATGCCACGCTGCTTTCAGGGTACAACTATATGAAAATATACGAGGCGACAATAGGGAAGATCCGTTATACACGCGGAGCAGGGGAGGGTTTTACGGTCAGCGCCGGGTTTGTTTTCGAAGACCGTATTCCGTTGGCTAATACCAGTAATGCCTTATGGGGCAAAAAGGAGCGGGTGAACAGAAGAACACCCAATTATCCGGAGGAGCTCATCGGGCAGCCGTTCGATCCGCACCGTGCAGCGATTGCCGATATTGTAGTGAGCTATCAGCCCGGTACGCGCTACATCCAATTGCCCGACAGCCGGATCAACATTGGCTCCAGACATCCCCTGTTCACCTTATCGTATGCGAAAGGATTACGAGGTGTTTTCAACAGCGTTACCGATTTCGATAAATGGTTTTTTTCTGTAAAAGATGATGTCAACTTTCGCTTATTCGGGAAGTTCTATTACAATGCCGGAGTGGGCGGTTTTCTGCACACGGGCCATGTTCCGGTGCAGGATTTACGACATTTTAACGGCAACCGTACCATCATTGCCGGAGAATACCTGGCCAGTTTTCAACTGGCTCCTTATTACCGTTATTCAACGGCATCGGATTTTTACAGTACGACCCATATTGAGCATCATTTCAACGGTTTTCTTACGAATAAAATACCCTGGGTGAACAGGTTGAACGTGTACCTGGTGGGTGGTGCCAATGCACTTTGGGTGAATAAGGACCAATATTACTATGAATGGTTTGTAGGACTGGAGAATATTTTTAAAGTTGTACGTGTGGACTATGTATGGGGCTATGGCAACAGATTGCATCACTCCGCCTTACGGGTGGGCATTCGTACGTTTGGCAATTAGCGGTATTCGTGGAGCAGAAAGATTACTGCGGCAGGAACCAGCTTGATTGAACGCATTTGTCGTTCTGCGACCCCCTGGCCATAACGATATTGATTGTTGACCTGTTTTTTGTACAAAGCGTTTAAATTACTGTACGCTGCCATTGTGAGCAGCACAATACTGAGCAGTAAAACGAACAACGATTTTTTTGATTTCATACTATCGGAAATTAGGGTTGCGCTAATAGTTTACTGAAGGTTTTTCCATCCATTTGAATGTGTACACTGTCGGCTACCTGTACCTTCCCAAATTGATTGATGGAGCCGGAAGGGTCTACGGAGAAAGCAGTGTGTTCGTTCATTTCCAGGTGCAGCAGACCTATGCTTCCGCCAGCTTCCAGTTTGAAAGAAGCATTGTTTGAGAGAGATACCGCAAGTGTATTCGCTTTTGTTTGCAGGCCCAGGCTGGCATTTTCACCGCTGATGGTAACCGTGCACTGCTGTAGCGGCAGATCAACGATTTCCACGCCACGGGCTACTGTAAGTTGCGCTAAGGAAGCACAGGTAATTTTTATGCCGTGGTACCCGTCTGCTGTGGTTTTTACGTACAGTGTTTGGTCTTTCACCTCAAATTGCACCAGATCATGAGCATTTTTGTGGTAGCTTATGGCAGGTTCGCCCTGCTGTATCCGAACAGCGTCGTATCCATAACCGCTAAGGTCTATCCGGCTGAAGGCTGGAAGTGCAGTAGTGGCGGTTTGTTCTTCCCGGAGTTTTCTCTCTGTGATGTAGTCGTCGTTTTTATACTTTACGTACAGGGCGCCATAATTGAGTCCCAGTATCACCAGGGGGAGCAGGAACAGCCCCGTAAGTATTCTATTGCTGATGGCCATAAAAAAATGTTTTAGCGCTGCGAAAAATATTGTTTAACAAATTGGTCAAAACCTGGTTTCAGATCGTCTGTGTTCATTCCCAGGAGGTACAGGTTGCGAAAAAGATCGGGCAGATCGTTCTGTAGAAATTCCTGCCGCCGGTAACGGATGGTCTGTTCGTAGGCATCCGGCGATATAAAATAGCCGATACCCCGTTGGTTGTGTATGATGCCCTGCTGCTGCATAAAATCATACGTGCGCATCACCGTATTAGGGTTTACCTCCAGTTGTACGGCCATCTCTCTTACAGATGCCAGCCGCTCTTCAGGCTTCCACTCCTTTAAAAGTATCTTCTCGCAGATGTAGTCTGCAATTTGCAGATATATGGATTGATTTTCTTTGAATTGCATGATCGGTGGTTTAAAGCATTATCACAGTTCCTTTTCTTTCAACCTGAAATAGGTGGCAACAAGCAATACCGGCGTCCAGATATACTTCAGTACCCATTCCGAAACTTCCGTTACCCATTTTGTAAGACTGTAAATTTTAGAATCGTCCCCTTCCCAGGTGCGAACGCTGAACAAACTGTTGAAATGTAAATGGCCTGAGAACAAACTGCGGGTAAGAAAGTGTATGATCAGGGCGTACACAGCTCCGATTATCATGATCGCCAATACGGTTTTCACAAAAGTATACCGCTGAAAAAAGACGGAACCCAGCAAAAACGCCGCTTGGAGTGGTATGAAGAACATAGCGGCTATCTTCAGATCGCTCCAGAAATCCCGTACCTGCGAGAGGTTGTTGTGCGGATTGAGGGTGATGAGGAAAAAAGTAATTAGCTGGATAACAACAAAAATACCAGTATACAGTACAGGAAATATCACCAGGGCGTATACAATGCCTGTAAGCAGCTTTTCTGAAAGTGTAGCTGGTACCATCAGCCAGTCGGTACCTTTGGCCTTGTTGCCCAGGGCCTGAAAAGTGGTATTGGCAAAAATAAATCCAACCGGAAAAAGGAAAAGCAGGAAGATCACAAAACTGTCTTCCGCATCGTATCGGTTACCCGTGTTGAAAAAAGCCCAGCAGAAAAATACGAGCGACAGCACCCCCACCAGTGCAAGCCAGGAAAGCAGGTAAAGGCGGGCATTGTCGAACCACTGTTTTTTGATTAACAGCCAGAGGCGGGAAAAACTGAATGAGTTTTGCATGATAGTAGCTATTGTTGAAAAGCAGATTGTATGTTGGATTGCTGCAGGATGATCGACTTGTACAAAACCTCCAGGTCAAGCCGGCTCTCCTCTCCTGTTGTGTTGCGGCTGATGATAATATTACCCTTTAGCGACGACTCGCTATAGAGTGCCGCAGCCGTTTCGTGCTGATCGAAAGAGATTTTGAAATGCAGCTTCCGTGTAATTTCCTCCATCGTCTGATCAAAAAGTATCTTTCCGTCGTCAATGATGGTAATACGGTCTATAAGGCTCTCCAGATCCTTCACCTGGTGGGTACTGATCACGATGCATTTATTTTCATCCAGTGCACCGGCTATCACCTTTCTGAACTGGCTTTTGCTCATGATGTCCAGACCGTTGGTGGGCTCATCCATCAGCAACACAGCGGTATTGCAGGCCAGACCGAAACTGATCAGCGTTTTCTTTTTTTGTCCGTAGCTCATACTTTGCATTGTCTGGTCGGCCGGTATCTCAAACTCTCTCAGATAATGGTCAAACTGCTCTTTGCTGAATGCCGGATAAAACGGTGCATGGTGGGTGATCAATTTGGCAGGAGTGATATCCGGCAGGTAAAACTCTTCCGGAACGATAAAAACATTCTGTAGAAAGGAAGGGCGGCGCAGCCGGGGCGCTTCGCCGTTTACCAATATGCTGCCTTCGTCCGGAAACAGCAGTCCGGAAATATTGCGAAGCAGGGTAGACTTTCCCGTGCCATTTTTGCCCAGTAAACCATAGATATGGCCGGGCTGTAACGTAAGGCTGAGCCCGTTAAATACCTTTTTTCGTTTATAGGAAAAATGAAGGTTATTTACTGTGATCATGTTTGGTGATTTAGTGTACTATTGTATTAGTACACTACAAATATAGTATAGATTTTTATATCTCCAAATTTTTCCTCCAAATTTTTTACAGAAGGAATGCGGCTAAACGTGTATGACCCGCTGCCACAATTTGATATCTTAATTTTCGTTTATAAGTGGCAGGTTGTTAGAATCCTTCCTAATAAGAGTTTGATGTTGCAATTGCCGGAGCTGGCTGGATCTACGGGCGCTTGTATGATGTGCGATACATAAATTTTGAATATTCGAAATGTATTATGACGATCATTCAAAGTAATTAAAATATTCATTAAATTGGTAATAGTTAAAAGCCCGTTATGAAAAGTTCAACCCTTGCGATGGCATGTATAGTATGCCTGCTTTCCCTTTCTATACACGCCCAGGATAAGCTTAAACTCCGATATGGCAGAGTGGCTGCGGCAGATTTTGATCTTTCCGCGAGCCGGTTCGATACCAGCGCCAGTGCGGTGGTAATCGCTGATATTGGAAACTCTGTTTTTGAAGGCAATAATAAAGGAGGCCTGTCTCTCGTATTTAAACGCCATACCCGTATCAAAATACTGAACAAAAATGGTGTGGATGCCGCTACCGTTACCATACCGCTGTATTTTAGTAATAACGGAGAGGAAAGAGTGAACGGACTGAAAGCTACCACCTATGCGCTTGAAAACGGCAAGGTGGTGAGCACAGAATTGGATAAGAAGTCCGTGTTTAAAGATAAGTACGATAAAAATCATGTAGCTGTGAAGTTTACCCTGCCTGCGGTAAATGAAGGAGTAATAATAGAGTATGCTTATACGGTAGTGTCAGACTTTTTCTTCAACCTGCAGCCGTGGCGTTTTCAGGGCGCTTACCCGGTACTGTACAGCGAGTACGAAGCTACCATTCCTGAGGTGTATAATTTTGTATTTCTTTCACAGGGGAGTTTTGCTATCAGGCACGCAGTGGATTATACACGGGAATCGTTCAATATCGTGGATTCGGAAGGAGCCGGGAGTTCCTCAAGAGGAAGTTTTACAGCCAATGCGGCACGACATACCTGGATAGCCACCGATGTTCCGGTTTTGAAAGAAGAGCACTTCACCTCGTCTCTTAAAAATCATATTGCCAAAATTGAATTTCAACTATCACAGGTGCGTCCTCCCAACGGTGCGGTACGCGATGTAATGGGCAACTGGGAAAAAACGGCGGTAGACCTGATGAAGGATGCCGAGTTTGGATTAGACCTCACCAAATCCAACAATTGGCTGAACGAGGGCCTGCAACCAGTAGTGCAGGGAGCGAAAGATAACCTTGAAAAAGCAAAGCGGATATATGAGTACGTGAGGGATCGGTATACCTCGAAAGGCAGGTATGGTATCTACCTTACGACTTCGCTTAGAAATATAGACAAAAATAAAAGCGGTTATGTTCAGGAGTTGAATATGTTGCTGGTAGCCATGCTACGTCACCAAGGAATCGAAGCATACCCGGTGATACTAAGTACCCGAGACAACGGGTATGCCCATGAGTTGTATCCTTTGCTCAACCGGTATAATTACGTAGTGGCTTATGCAGTGGTCGACAAAAAAGAGTACCTCATGGATGCAAGCGATCCGGCCATCGGTTTTGGCCGGTTGCCGATAGCGTGCTATAATGGGCAGGCCCGGATTGTTTACCCCACAGTCGCCAAAGCCTATGAACTTGTAGCCGATTCGCTCTCTGAGAAGAAAATGGTGTCGGTTTTTCTGCGTAGTGAAAAGCCGGGTGAGTGGACGGGTCATTTTACGGGCAATTTGGGATATTATGAATCTACCGATGTGCGCGAGCGGGTGAAATCTTCAGGGGAAGAAGCTTTTTTCAAAAATATTCAGACATCGTATACCGGCGACTGGAACCTGACCAGCTCCAGAATTGACCGGCTGAAAGAAAACGATGCAAATGTGAAAGTAGAATACGATTTTTCCCTTAACTGCACAGAAGATTTGTTATACTTCAGTCCGCTCATGACAGAGGGTCATCGGGAAAATTATTTCAAATCAGCCGAACGCCATTACCCTGTTGAAATGCCTTGTAAAACAGATGAGACTTATTTGCTGAATCTGGAAATACCCGCCGACTATACCGTTGAGGAGCTGCCCAAATCGGCGAAGGTAAACCTGGGCGAAGGAGACGGTTATTTTGAGTATATGATAGACAATACGGGAACCACCATCCGGCTGCGTACGCGCATTCGCCTGAACCGCGTATATTTTTTGCCGGACGAATACAACCACCTGAGAGAATTTTACAGTTATGTGGTGAAAAAGCACGCGGAGCCCATCGTATTTAAGAAAAAAAAATAAGAAAATGCATACAGTAAAATATATAGGTACGGTTTGCTTGTTGTTGTATGCCGGGCTGTTGCTGGCGGCTGAGGGCGATTATGCCGTGGGTAAAATACCCGCCGCACTGATCGGAAACGCCAATGTGGTAAAGCGGATGGAAGAATGCAGGTTTGAAGTATTAGGACTTGGTAAGTCGAGGTATTATCACAAATATGCACTGACGATTCTCAACGAAAAAGGAGAGGAGCATGCAGGCAGAACCCTTAGTTATAACAAGCTGAGAGAGATAAAATCTTTCGACGGAACGCTGTACGATGCCAATGGGAAGAAAATACGCAGTCTGAAGAAAAATGAGATCCGCGACGTTAGCGGTGTGCAGGATATCAGTCTGATGGATGATTCCAGAATCAAACAGCATCATTTCTATCACCGGCAATATCCCTATACAGTAGAATACGAAACGATAGAGCACTACAATTTTAATATGTTTTTCCCCAGTTGGTCGCCATACGATGGTGAATATATTGCCATTGAGCAAAGCGCTGTTACCATTGTAGCACCGCCCGATTTTACCGTTCGGTATAAGGCTTTCAACTATGCCGGCGAACCGGTGAAAAGCATGCACAAAGGAATGCAGACGTATAGATGGGAGCTTAGAGAGCAGGAAGCGATCGCACTTGAGTATGCTTCGCCTTTTTTTACCGAAATAGCACCGGTAGTGTATTTTGCTCCGTCGAAATTTGAAGTGGATAAATACCAGGGCGATATGAGCACCTGGGAAAGCCTGGGGGCTTTCATTTATGAACTGAATAAAGGGCGCGATGAACTGCCGGCAGATGTGAAAGAAAAAGTGCATGCCCTCATCCAGGGTACCACAGATCCTTATAAGCAAATTGAATTGCTGTATACTTTTCTTCAGCAGAATACCCGCTATATTAGCGTACAGCTGGGTATCGGTGGCTGGCAAACCTACGACGCCAAATATGTGGCCAGCCGAAAGTACGGCGATTGCAAAGCGTTGTCTAATTACATGTACTCCCTGCTGAAAGAAGCCGGTATCAAATCGCATTATACGCTGATTCGTAACGGCCGCTCTCCCATCAGTTACCTCGATGATTTTCCCTGCAGCTATTTTAATCATGCCATACTCAGCGTTCCTTTACAGAACGATACTCTTTGGCTGGAATGCACCAGCCAGGATATGGCCGCAGGTTACATTGGCGGCAGCAATGCCAACCGGCAGGTATTGCTGGTAGATGAAACCGGTGGCAAAACTGCGCTGACGCCCCGATACGGTCTCGAAGAAAACCTGCAATTGCGAAAGACTATAGCAGAAGTCGACGATAAAGGACTGCTGAAGGCGGTAATCGATACACGCTACAGGGCCGTACAACAAGACTACCTGCATGGTATGATTCATGCGCTGTCGAACGAAAAGCAACTGGAATACCTCAAGAAAAATATTGATCTTCCACATTACGATATTACGGCATTCCGGTATGTGGAAACAAAAGACCGGCTGCCGGTACTGGACGAGCATATTGAGCTGCTGGCCAATAACTATGCTTCGGTTACGGGCAGGCGTTTGTTCATTACTCCCAATATCATTACGCGCAGCAGTGTAAAGTTGAAACCCAGTGAAACAAGAAAGTACCCCATCTTTCATCAGTTTGAATACCACGATATAGATAGCACGGTCATCGCCATTCCTGAGGGGTATACAGTAGAATCCCGTCCGGCAGATGCCAGTATTGAAAGTGCATTCGGCACCTACAAGTCGAATATTGAGATACGTGATAACAAAATCTACTATCATCGCGAGATGAAAAAGTTCAGCGGCAGGTTTCCTGCAACGGACTATGACGCGTTGGTAAAGTTTCACGATGAAATCTTCAAGGCCGACCGCGCCCGTGTAGTACTGGTGAAAAACGACTGATGTATTTTATTTAGGCCGCTTTTGGAGTTTTCTCTGGTAACGGATATGAAGAATGGCAGAGAGTTTGGGGGCAGCAATAGCAAGCGGATGTAGCAAAAAGTATGTCATATACCTGTGGTTTTATAACCTTAACAACCCGCTTCAGAGAGGATCCAAGCCAGGATTTTCTTATCGTTTTAAAACCTGCTGTTGTTTTAATCTTTTGCATTATTGTGTCTGATAATCGATTTTTCTTAGAGGGCCGGGTGTAATAGCCGAGGCTCTGATATTCCCGGAACAAAAAAACGGTTCCGATTATCGTGTGGAAGAGAAGACCCTGTTTGTTTAATGGGAAATCTGTTGAATACTTCCGATAAAAAACAGCGAAAGGTATGTCTGAAGGGGGGATTTGTTACTTTGAATTGCTATGGGTTTAATTGTATATCGAATGAAAGGGTTTACACCTGAGAAACGGTAACATGAAATTCATCTTTGCCGCTTAACTTCGTCCTGCTTAACATATTTCATACTGTAACCATGATAAAAGTTGCCGGCGAACTACAGCGGATACTGGACAGGCGGGTGGATAATAAGAAGATATTCGGTACTTCTTTTGCCATTCAATACAAAGGAGCCACCTGGGCCGGTGCCAGCGGTGATCTAACCACAGATACGCCCTATTTTATAGCCAGTGTTACCAAGTTGTTTGTAACCGCAGTGATTCTTCGGCTGGTGGCTGACGGAAAGCTGACGCTGGACGACAAGATTGCCGGATACCTTGAGCCCGACACGCTGAAAGGGCTGCACATGCTGAATGGAAAAAATTATGCCGCTCAGATAACCGTTCGTCACCTGTTGGCGCATACCTCCGGCATTCCGGACTACTTTTCAGGTAGAGACCAGCATGGGGGCAGTATGGAGAAAGATTTGTTTCAGGGGAAGGATTGTTTCTACACATTTGAAGAACTGATAGCACTCAGTAAGTCGATGAAGCCTGCATTTGTTCCCGCACAAAAAGGGAAAGCCCTCTACTCCGATACCAATTTTCAACTGCTGGGCCGCATAATAGAAAAACTGACGGGTGCATCGCTGGAGGAAAATTACAAGCAATACATTATAGGTCCGGCTAGCTTATCACATACCTATCTGTATACCGATTGTGAAGATGCGCGACCTAAAGACATCTATTATAAAACCCGGCCGCTACACATTCCCAGGATCATGACCTGTTTTGGGCCAGATGGCGGGGTGGTATCTACCGCCTCAGATATGCTCCGGTTTATAGCGTTTTTTTTCAACGGCGGTTTTTTCCCCATAACCTATGTAGAAAGTCTTCGTGTGTGGAACCCTATATTTTACCCTATGCAGTCGGGTATCGGCATTCACCGCTTTAAATTGCCCTGGCTGCTGAATCCTACCGGGCTGATACCCGAACTGAATGGTCATTCCGGTTTATCGGGAGCGGTGGCCTTTCAGGGGGTAGGCAAAGACATCTATATCGCCGGCACAGTGAACCAGTTAGCATACAATGATATCTCATTTCGAACGGCAATCAAACTGATGCAGAAGGTGTTGTCTTAAGATAGCTTCGGTCTTAAATAGCAAAGAACTCTTTGTTGTATAGTTAAGAGGCGAAATCAGCGTATGTGGCAACATGTTATTCCGGGCATATTGCAACCAGGAGAACGCTCATTGGATTTGGGATGCGTGCGGGATTTTCAGTTGCGGGGCTTTGGGCAACAAGTATAGTCGGGGGCCGGGAGCTATGCTGTTTTTTTAAAACAAATTCGCCCCGATCGAAACGTTTTTGTATTTTCAGCTCATATGTAAAAAATCATGAAAAAAGCGCTGATATTTTCTTTGCTGACTATTTTCGTTACCATCGTTGGCTGTAAAAAGGATGCTTCGGATCCTGAAGGAGAATACTTTCTGAACATTACAATAGACGGGAATCAGGTAACCTGGAAATCTGTCGTGGCTGAATTAGGCCCGGATCTCGATAATGCCTCTTATAACAATTTTGGTCTGATGGCTACCAGCCCTGACAGAAAAGAAACCTTCTCTTTCAACTTTCAGCAGGAGGATGGCGCCATTGTCCCCGGTACGTATGGCTCAGGAGATTACTTTATGCCGGTTGACTATATTGATGAGCGTGGCAGCCCTATGAAGTTGTACGGCATGCAGAAAAGCATACAACCCTATTCTGTTTACAGCATTACGATCACATCGATTACTGAAACACTCATTAAAGGTACCTTTCAGGGAAACTTTCTTGTCAACAACCATGACAATACAGAACAAGTTACCATCACAGAAGGCAGTTTTAGTGCCAGAAGAATACGGTAGCCCCGGATGATTCAAACTGATCAATCCAGCCCGGCAACTGCCTGAATTTTCTATACGAGGGTTTCCTACCCGGTAAGCCCGGTTGTTAGGCTCCTCATCACCATTTCCCCTCTACGTATTGCTGCAAGACAGGTTGCAGCTAAGGAGTGCCGTAGCCATTCAAATCACGACGCAGCTTCCTGCTGTAAAGCTGGCTATATTGTATTAATTTGTGCCCCTTTGTTAAGAGTATATTCGCTATATGACAAGTGAACAGGTAGCCATATTAATTCGGTCGTCGCCGGCGCTGCATATGCTGCGATTGCGGAATGCAGGGTGGATATTGCCTTTCCTGTATACGGTATTCAAGGAAAACCGGCGGATGGTGGTCAGAGAGGCCGAACTGATCTCCCGGTTGGCAGAAACCCTGGGGCAGCATGCAGAAGGAACCGAAGACCTGGAAGAAGCGCGCATAGCGTTCGGCGAAGACGAGGAGAGCCGCAGTCGCAAGTACCTGCTCAATTGGGTGCAAAAACGTATACTACAGGATTTTCCCGATGCTGAAGGCGAAACCAATTACCAGTTGAGTGCCTATACCGAAAAAGTATTCCAGTGGCTTCAGAACCTGCAACTGGGGCAGCAACACGTAGGTACCGAAAGCAGGTTTAAAATGCTTTTTGCCTCCCTGCGGGATATGGTGGAGAACACAGAAGACGACCGGGAAAAAAAGTTGGAGATACTCCGGAACCGAAGAGCGGAAATAGATAAAGAGATCAAAGCGCTGGAACTGGGCATAACGCCGCAACGATACAATAATGCACAGGTGCAGGAGCGACTGGATCTGTTTATTAAACTCTGTTACGAACTGATCGGCGATTTCAGAGAGGTAGAAGACAATTTCAAGCAGATACATCGCAACATCGTGGAGCAGCATACCAAAGCAGAACAAAACAAGGGCGCCATTGTGGGCTATGCTTTTGAATCGTACGATGCACTCCGCAGCAGCAATCAGGGCAAAAGTTTTTATGCATTCTGGGATTTTCTCATCTCACGCAGCGGGCAGGAAGACTGGAGGCATCTCACCGACCAGCTATTGCAACTGCTCGACGAGCGGTCGCTGGCATCGGATACGCATTTTCTCCAAAACATCAAATCATTTCTGCTGGAACAGGGGAAAGCTGTTTACGATGCCAATGATAAAATGGCAGAAAAACTCAGCCGCATCATCACCGAAAAAGAAATAGCCCGCCACCGACGGCTTCGGCAGCAAATCAGCAGTATCAAGGAACTGGTGTTTGAGCTTATGGACGATGAAAGTGTAGATGGGGGGATTCGGATAGAAGAACCGGTCGAGATAAAAATGGTGATGGATAGAAAGCTGATGCTGTCTGAAAAAAAAGCCACCGCCACATTGAAACAGCCACTAGCGGCCGTGGAAAAAATAGCTGATCCTGAAAGGTTCAGCCGATTGTTGAACACTTCGTTCGTTGACAAAAAAGCGCTTTGGGAAAAAGTAGAACAGGTATTACAAACAAAAGAAACGGCTACGCTGAAAGAAGTGCTAGAAGCGGCCGCGCTGAACAACGGTCTGGCAGAGATCATCAGCTATTATGGGTTTTTGAAAGAAAAAGCACAACGTGTACAGGTAGTGGGAGGAGCCACCGAGCTGATACCACTCAACAACACGGCTACTCGTTTTGTAGAAGTGCCTTATTTATTATTCAGTAAATAAATCAGTATAATGTCCGGAAATATTCATTCGTTCACACCTGTGTTTATAAAACTGCTGAGAGGTCCGATTGAGTATCTCGAAAAAAATACCTGGGAAAAATTGCTGCAGTATAAAGCCGAGCTCAGCGTGTTTCTCCATCAGTTGGGGCTCGCCCTTGTACTGGATGAGCAGGACGGTTATGCATATATACGCCACCGTATAACCGAAGAAGATACAGCCGAAGTGAGTTGGGTACAGCGGCGGAGCCTTACTTACGAAGAAAGTGTAATGCTGGTACTGCTCAGGGATATGATGGCTGAATTTGAAGTAGGAGAAGCCACATACAGGGAACTGATAAAGAAAAGACGCGAAATAAAGGAATATGCAGAATTGTTTTTCCGGGAAAATGCCAGCCGCGTGAAATTATTGAAAGATATAGACAGGCTAATAGACCGGGCGGAAGAAAACGGGTTCCTGGAACGATCGGAAAACCATGAGGTGGCAGACGAACAGAAGTTCCGTATCAGGAAGATCATCAAAGCAAGAGTAGACAGCGAAATACTGGAAGATTTTAAACAGCAACTGACAGCACATGCAGCTAAGCGTATTCAGCACGGATAGTGAAAAAAGCGGATTCCGGTTACAATACATGGAGGTATTCAACTGGGGAACTTTCGATGAACAGATACACACCATTGCACCAAATGGAGAAACCAGCCTGCTTACAGGCGCCAACGGCAGCGGGAAAACCACTTTTGTAGATGCGTTGCTTACCCTCATTGTTCCAGAAAAGCGATACCGTTTCTATAACCAGAGCAGCGGCAGCGAAAAAAAAGGCGACCGGACGGAAGAAACCTATGTGCTGGGCGGTTATGGTACGATCAATACCGATAGTGGCATAACCAAAACGCTGTACCTCCGCGAAAACAAAGAAGAAGCCTACAGTATTTTACTGGCCGGTTTTACCAATGAAGCGTTGCAGGAGGTGACGCTCTTTCAGGTTCGTTATTTCAACAATGGGGAGATGAAAAGGCAGTTTGGCATTGCACATAAAAGCCTGCATATTGAAACCGATTTTAAGCCTTTTGATCTGGGCAACGCCTGGAAACGCCGGATAGACCAGCAATACAACAAAGGGAAAGGAAAAAAGGTTGAATGGTTTGACGGAGCCGGAAAATATGCCCACCGTTTGGTGGAGGTGCTGGGTATGCAAAGTATGCAGGCACTTACACTGTTCAACCAAACCGTTGGTATTAAAGTGCTGGGCAACCTCGACGATTTTATACGTACCCATATGCTGGAACCCCGGGATATGGAATCGCTTTTCCAGGAGTTGAAAAAGCACCTCGCTACACTGCTGGACGCACAAAGGAATATTGAAAAAGCGGAAGAACAGATACGACTGCTACAGCCGGTGCAGGAACATTACACAGCTTTCAAAATCCTTCAGCAAAAGCAGCAGGATATACAACAGTCGCTCCAGCATGCGGCTATATGGAAGGCGTATACCCAAAACAGCCTTCTGCAAGAGGCGCTGCAGGAAGCGGAAGAGAGGGTACGTCAATTAGAAAAGGACGCTATAGCAGCAAAGCAGAAAATAGCCGACCTGCACGAAGAAGAACGCCATACCAGGAACCAGATTGATCAAAATAAAGCCGGGCAACGCCTGAAACAACTGGAACAGCAACTCCAAACCCTGCAGGAGCGGAAGAAGAACGCAGAAGCCAATCTTGCTTTATTTACGGAGTGGTGCACTGCGCTGCACCTGGAAGACACCACCGCTTCAGACGAAGAAAGTTATAAGCGTATCCGAAAAGAAGCTGAAAGGGCCAGTCGGCGTTTGGAAAGAGAAAACCGGCTAAATGAAGAAGACGATTTCGAGGCTAAAAACAGGCAACGTGCGGGCGCCACGGAAAAAGAGCAACTGGAGGCGGAGCTGAATATATTGCTGCATAGCAAGAGCAATATTCCTGCTCACCTGGTACAGTTGCGCCGGGAAATATGCACCGCGTTGAAGCTGGATACCAACGACCTCCCTTTCGCCGGCGAGTTGATGCAGGTAAAGACAGAGGAGCACAACTGGCAACCGGCGCTGGAAAAACTCCTGCATGGTTTTTCGCTTCGCTTGCTTGTGCCAGACAGGCATTACAAGAAAGTGACGCGTTATATCAACCAGACCAACCTGCGTACCCGACTGGTATTTTACCATGTGAAGGATAGCATACCCGCCCTGGCGGAAGATAAAACGGTTTATTACAAACTGGATTTTCATCCGGATCATTCCCTCGCAGAATGGGTGGAGCAGCAGATTGTGCAACAGTTTTCCTACGTATGCCTCGAAGATGAAAAAACGCTGGAGCGGTATGATAGGGCGCTTACCCTGAACGGACTCATTAAGAACCGAAACCGGCACGAGAAGGACGACCGTCCCGGCGCGAACGATGCCGGCCGCTATGTGATGGGCTGGAACAACGAACAAAAGCGGGAGGCCCTGATCAGTCGGCGCAACAGACTGACAGATGAACTGGCTGCGGCTGCTGAAATGATAGAACGCTGCCGCAATAAATCAACGCGCTTACAGAAACAGTTTTATGCCCTCCACAGGATACAGGAACACGAGGGCTTTGCTGCGCTGGATCTGGCCGGACAGCAAAGAGATATACATGCAATTGCCGCCCAGATGAACGAGCTGAGTAAAAGCAACAATCAGTTGAAAGCCCTTACAACCCAACTCGATGATATACTGGTGCAACGGCGCCAGGCAGAACAAAAATGGGAGCAGGTAACGGGCGAAAAAACCATGTTGCAAAACAGCGTAAATGATATGCAGTTGCAACAGGAGTTGCTGCAGGGGTTGTTGCAGCACCTCACGTCGGCTGATAAGGATGCACTATTGCAGTTTCAACAGCAACACGCGGCTACATTGGGAGCCGTTGAACTGCGTACAATCGAAGAAACCTACAGACTATTCCGCGAAAAACTGGAGGCTGGTGAAAAGGAACTGCAGCATAAGCTATACCAGGAAGAGAGCCATCTCAACCGGGCCATCCATCAGATTAAGCGTCCATCGCCTGCATTGCTGCAACGCTTTCCCGATTGGTATGGGGATGTGCAGTTGTTGCCCGATGAAGCCGCCTATGCAGAAGAATTTGGTGAATGGCTGGATAAGCTGACGACGGAAAACCTGCCGAAATATCGTCGCGATTTTGAGAATTTTATCAACGATACCATTACCTATAAGATTGGCGGACTGAATGAGGAAATGGAAAAATGGGAACGCGAGATCAACAACAGTGTCAATAAACTCAATCAATCGCTGAGCGTTATCAACTTCAACCGGTTGCCGGATACCTATATACAACTGGGTAAACGAAGCGTACCCGATGCAACGATTAAATCGTTTCGTACTGCATTGCTGGACGCACTGCCCCAGGCTGCCAACTGGCAACAAAGCCCTTTCGAAGAAAAAGCCCTTCATTTTCGCGATAAGGTACAGCCGCTGATAGACAGTCTCGATGAAAGCGAAAGCTACCGTGCCAGGGTAATGGATGTGCGTAACTGGTTTGAGTTCTGGGCAGACGAACGTTACCGGAATACCGGCGAGCTCAAGAAAACGTATCGACAGATGGGGCAGCTCTCGGGTGGCGAGAAAGCGCAGCTCACCTATACCATATTATGCAGCGCCATTGCCTATCAGTTCGGCATCACCCGGGAAGGGAAAAACAGCCGTAGCCTGCGTTTTATAGCGGTCGACGAAAGTTTCAGCAATCAGGACGAAGACAAGGCCACCTACCTGATGGAGCTGTGCAAGCAACTCCACCTGCAACTGCTGGTAGTAACGCCCAGCGATAAAATACAGATTGTGCAGGACTATATTGCCTACGTACACCTGGTGCAGCGGGTGCATAACAGAAACAGTATACTGTATAATATGACCATAAAAGAACTACAGCGGAAGATGAAGAAAGGCTTGTAAGTAAAAATGACTTCTGCAAAGACTATGGTGTAAAAATTTTATCAATTGATCAGCGCCTACCATACACAGTTACTTCGCGGCTACAACAGCTATCTATGCTGCCTAATAGCTGGCAAGCCCTTTGCACCTGTTTTGCTGCGTGGCGAAAAGAAAAAGCCTGTTACAACTGCTGCCCTACACGAAGCGATTGCACAGTTTCAACGGTATGACAAACAGTTGCAGGGGTGGGGTTGGCGCATAGAATGGGAGGAGTGGAATAGCAAAAAACTGGGTAAACAACAATGGCCCAAGCACATATGGGTGGAAACGGAGGAGGATTATATACAACTGCTGAACAAATCGCAGGAGGTTGCAGATTTTAAAGAGCAATTGCAGGCGTTGCTGCGCTGGCAGCTCGCTATAAAGTCTGTATTGTTGAAAAAGCCCGCTTATGTGTTAGGGTGTAAGAAAGACTGGCCCGCTATACAAAGGGTAACGGATATTTTATTGCAAACAGACGTCAGCCATTTCTATATACGAAGTATTCCGGTACCGGTGCATACCAAATTTTTGGAAGACGCCACCATCAAGTTCCTGCTTGCTGCTATTTTGAAGGCCGTGGCGCCAGACCGGTTTTGTAATACAGCAGATACGCTGGAGGAGTTGCTTCAGTTGAGGCGAAAACCCAACCTGTATCCGCTCCGCTGGCTTGATGCAAACTTGTCGAAGCAGTATATGTATGGTATGGAACTAACAGCGGTTACAGCCAGATGGTTGCGCGAATGCCCATGGAAAGATATAACCGAAGTGTGGCTGGTGGAAAACGAAACCAACCTGCATATGCTACCTCCCAGACGAGGAGCGATCGCCCTCTTCAGCAAGGGCAAAGCCACCCATGGGTTGTGTGATATACCGCTGTTGAAACGTTGCAGATTGTATTACTGGGGAGATCTGGACGAAGAAGGGTTTGTCATGTTGCATGCAATGCGTGGTTATTATCCGCACCTGCTCAGCGTGCTGATGGACGAACAGACGCTTCTGCAGCATGCCACTGAAATGGCAGCCCAGCCTTCACGCTATAGAATACAGCAACTTCCGATGCTGACTACCGAGGAGCAGGCTGCTTTCAATATACTAAAATACCATAACGGGCGGCTGGAACAAGAAAAAGTCCGCCAGGACTACATGGCGGACTTTTTCGAAAAATTATTGCAACAACCCTATTAAAGTACCAAATTCTTCATATATGCTGCGCCCGCCTCTGCACTCTTTAGCGGTGTGCTGCCTGCGTATTTTTCCTGCTCAACAATCAGGTAATAGGTGCCTTTCTTTTTGGCTATTGGTAAAATTTTCTGATAATCTATGCTGCCCTTGCCCAGATCGCAGGATGCATTGCCTTCACCGGCCGGTGCATTTTTTTCCCTGTCTTTTATATGGCAGAGCGTAAACCGGTGGGGATATTTCTCCAGCCAAACCAGCGGATCCTGCCCCGCCGTTACCACCCAATACATGTCCATTTCGTACTGCACCAACTCGGGATCTGTATGCTCCATCAGTACATCCTGAGGCATCACCCCGTTGATTGGTTTGAAGGTATAACCATGGTTGTGGTACGCGAATTTCAATCCGTTCTTCTTGCAGATATCACCGCACTGGTTGAATTTATCGGCGGCTTTTTTATAATCGTCTAGGGAGGGCTGTTCGCCGAGGTAGGGGCATATCAGGTATTTCATACCAATGGCCCCGGCCTCGGCTGCTTTTTGCTCAAAATTCTTGTTGATATCGCAATGACTGGATACAAATACCATTCCCTGGTCTTCTACAAATTTTTTAAAATCAGTATTCTTCATGCCCCAGAACATTCCCTGGGCGCCTTCGTAGCCTTCTATCTGATTGTAACCGAATCCGGCTACCTGCCGAATGATACCTTTAGGGTCTTTCGGTAAATCTGCCCGAAGCGTGTACAATTGTAAACCAAAATTTTTGGTAATGATATTGCCGGATAACGCTGTAAGGCTTTTTGATGATAGTACCAGGCCAGAGGCCAGCCATCCGCCGGTTTTAAGAAAATTTCTTCTGTTTACGGACATAAAAAACTGTTTTAATAGATTAGTGTAACGCTCCCGCCCCGGCAATCTTGTAATAAGGCTTGCATCAGGCTGGAATTTAACAAATTATAATGCCCAGGCCCGTTGTCCTTTGGTATAAGGAACACAGCCCTCGTATTTGCCCGGTACCAACACGTAATTCAGCGTTTGGGTGGCGCCGGGTTCAGAGGTAAAATAGCCCAGGAGGGTCAGTTCTTTCATCATCCTGAAATAGTGATTCGGCTGATCAGGTTTCTTATTGGCCATATATTCTTTTGCTTCCCGGTCTGTTTCGTTGAGCAGCTCGTTCTTTTGTTCGGCACTGAGATCCATAAAAGATTTACCAAACCTGTTATCCGCAGCCTTTTTGAGCAGTCCGATGCCTTCTTTAAATGTTTGCCGATCGCTTTCTGTGTAGCAGTCGTTGACCATTACGGTCATAAAACTGCCCACGGCTGCTGCTTTTGCACCGGGGGTATCGGTTTCGGGTATGATGGTTTCTGCTACTTCATCCAGAAAGCTGATATCATCTGCCGTGAAGTCAGCGCCTGCCCCGGCTTTCTTATCGCCGGGCTTGCACCCCTCCAGAAATACATTCGCGCCAATTACGGTTCCTCCTAATATCAATGCTACCCTCGACAAAGCATCGCGTCTGTTCATATGATTTGTTTGAATGGTATAAAATTAATTAAGTTTTATTATAAGTTTCCCTTTTTCAGCTCTGCCACTGCATGGTCTGCCGCCCGCGCCGTTAAGGCCATATAGGTCAGCGAGGGGTTTACGCAGGCGCCGGAGGTCATACAGGCGCCATCGGTTACAAACACGTTTTGAGCATCCCATACCTGGTTCCATTTGTTCAGCACCGAGGTTTTGGGATCTTTTCCCATGCGCGCAGTGCCCATTTCGTGAATACCTCTGCCCATGGTGCCGTCTCCATCGCGTTGGTTGATGTTTTTCACACCCGCGGCTTCCAGCATTTCTGCGGCATCGTTCATCATGTCGCGGCGCATTTTCTGTTCATTTTCTTTCCATTCCACATCAAAGGCGAGTACGGGCAATCCCCATTTGTCAACGCGTGGTTTCCCGTTTTTGTCGGGTACTGGGCGCATGCCCAGGTCTTTTCCGGTAACGGGGTCGTTGAACTGTTCCATTTTATCGGAATAAGTATTTCTATCAAGGAATATCCTGTTTTCATGGTACGGCAACACTTCGCCAAAGCCACCGATGTTCATGGTCCATCCGCCGGGTTGCGACAGGGTTTCTTTCAGTTCAACGCCCAGCGCCACTTCTTCGGCTGAACGGTTGTAGCCTTGTCGGTTACCGCCTCCCTGGTAGCCAAACCCCCGCAGATAGTCGCGCTTGTCATTGCCGATATTCTGGTAACGCGGTATATAAATACCGTTGGCCCTTCGTCCGAAAGTATATTTGTCTTCATAACCTTCAACCACACCCGAAGCTCCTACCCCAAGGTGATGGTCCATCACGTTGTGCCCTAGTTCGCCGCTGCTGGATCCCAATCCGTCTGGCCAGATATCTGTAGCAGAGTTGAAAAGAATCCAGGTGCTGTTCAAGGCCGAAGCATTCAGGAAAACGATTTTTGCCTTGTATTCATAGGTTTTCATCGTTTCAGCATCCAGCACTTCCACGCCGGTTGCCTTTTGGGTGTTTTTATCGTATAGCACCCTTGTTACGATAGACCAGGGGCGCAGCGTAAGTCTGCCCGTTTTGTTAGCGGCGGGCAATGTGCAAGACTGTGTGCTGAAGTAGGCCCCATAAGGACAGCCCAGCCAGCATTTGTTGCGAAACTGGCAATTGGCCCGTCCCTGTTCGTTATAGGGTACCGTCAGATTGGCCACTCTTCCGATGATCATGGTTCTGGCACCCTTGTATTTTTCCTTAATCCGGGCGGCTACATCTTTTTCCACACAGGTCATATCCATCGGGGGCAGAAACTGCCCGTCGGGCAACTGTGGCAGTCCCTCTTTAGAGCCACTGATGCCGGCAAAACGCTCCACATAGTCGTACCAGGGTGCAATATCCTTATACCGTATGGGCCAGTCAACACCATACCCATCCTTGGCATTGGCTTCAAAGTCCAGGTCGCTCCAGCGGTAGCTCTGCCGCCCCCAGGTAAGCGAACGACCACCTACGTGGTAGCCGCGAAACCAGTCGAAGCGCTTGATCTCCGTATACGGCGATTCGGCATCTTTTACCCAGTAATCCAGATTGGTTTCGTTCAGCGGGTAATCTCTTTTCAATACGGGATAATCTTTTATCATCTGCTGGGTTCTGCCTCCGCGATGTGGAAACTCCCAGGGCCCCTTATTCGCATTTACATATCCTTCTACGTGTTTGATATCCCTGCCTCTTTCCAGCATCAATACTTTTAAACCTTTTTCCGTTAATTCTTTTGCGGCCCAGCCCCCGCTAACACCGGAGCCTACTACAATGGCATCGTAAGTATAGGCGTCGCCGGAACCGTTTATATGAACTGTTGAACTATCCTGTGGCATAGTGATTCAGTGTTGTTTTATTTGAATAATATCTAATCGAACCAATGAGGCAGGCCCGGTACATGCTATTTACTGCGTAAAAACATCTGCGGCGGCGGCATGCCGGTTAGCGAATACATGCTATTGGTGGTTCGTAAATGAGTGTCAATATTTTCAGGCATAGCATTATCGTATTAAGGTGTGGTGGTATGCAATTGTTACACATCGCAGATTTTTACAGCCTTCTCCAGCGACGAAAGTTGTCCGTCAGCATCTTCGGGCGTGGGTATGAATTCCTGCGCTACGTATCCCTTATAACCCGTTTCGGCGATGGCTTTCATAATAGCCGGATAATAAAGCTCCTGGGTATCGTCTATCTCCCTTCTGCCGGGAACGCCACCGGTATGGTAGTGAGAAAAGTAGGGGTGAAACTCCCGTATGGTGCGGATCACATCGCCTTCGTCGATCTGCATATGGTATATATCGTACAGTAATTTAAAGTTTTCGGACCCCACTCTTTTAGCCAGGGCTACTCCCCAGGCAGTTTTGTCGCAGTGGTAATCTTTATGGTCAATTTTACTGTTGAGCAGTTCCATTACGATCAAAACCTTGTGCTTTTCGGCCACACCCATGATTTGCTGCAGCCCCTCTACGCAGTTTTGCCAGGCAGTTTCATCGTCCAGTTTCCCCTTATTGCCGCTGAAACAAATGAGTTGCTGGTAGCCCGCTTTGGCTACCAGGGGTATCATGTCGGTATAATTCTTTACGAGCGTGGCATGGTATTGCTTGTCGTTGAATCCTTTTTCGATGCTGATTTCCGCGCCGTTGCACATGGAAGAATACAAGCCATGCTTTTTCAGCATCGGCCAGTCGGCCGGTCCTGTCAGGTCTATAGCAGTGATGCCGATCTTCTTTACGGCTATGCAAAATGCTTCAAGTGGTATGTCGCCATAGCACCATTTACACACGGAATGGTTGATATTTCCTTTCATAATAGGAGGAGTATGCTGGCGCGAAGGAAGCGAAACGCCGGAGAATGCCTGAGTGGCAGCGGTTACGGATAGTGTACCTGCAATAATAGACTTAATGGCCGAACGGCGCCTGTTGTACTCAGAAGTGGACATATTGTTGTGATATGAAAATCAGCAGTTAAGTTAGGAAATGTTTTTTAAAACAAAAGGTTTTTCCTTGAATGTAGTGGAAATATGTTCCTCCTGCCGGAAAGCGGCAGCGTAGAAAAAGAAGAGGCCGGCAGCATTTATGAGGGTTGTTGTGAGAAGCGAGGCTCGCCTGGTTGCTGTGCGGGGCCATCCTTTATGCGCATGAACCAGTATACCGGGTAAGCAATGAGCCCGGCAAAAATAAACAATACGATCCACACAATTTTCTCCCCGCTTTCGATGGATTTGTTGTTGACGACGTGAATGATATAGATAATCATGGCGGCCAGGGCTGCCATGCCCATGATAATAGCAAGAAGAATCATGCTCATCATGTTTTTTACAAACTCCACCTCTACCGGAGCGCGCTCCTGGTTGATAGCGGTAACCATTATGTCTGCAAAACTGCCGAAAAACCACCCCATATAAACGATGAACAACAGGAATGGAAGGAAACCGATGATGCCGGTCCAGGTTTTGGAAGATGCAGACATATGAAGGTTGTTTCACACAAGTTACTGCCAACAGATGATATCTGAACACACGGGCCGGAATTTTATTCAGCGGGAGTATATATCGTACCGGCGCATCGGGAACAGACCTGAGCGGAACGTACGGGCCTTGTATCGGGTGTGCCGGTGGTGCATTCCGGCAGTTGGAGAGCGTAGTCCGCTTACGCTGCAATCAGCATAGCACCCTTAGTTCGGAATACGGGAATATTGTTTTCTGTCGCTTTCAACAAGATAATTAGTCGCCCTTTCAACGAAAAATGAAGAGAAGCCTGCTGAAATATTACCGGAAATCGGGAGATTTCTCACTGCATTTTAAAGGGCGATCCCTTTTTACGCTAACTTTCGGCTTGAGCCGAACGCAGGTTGTTATTTTTATTTGTACACCAATAGCACGCAAACATGTTCATAGACATCAGGGAGACAGACAATATTTTTTTTATAGGGATTGCCGGGAGCGGTATGAGCGCACTGGCGCAGTATCTGCGGGGCCTGGGAAAGAATGTGGCCGGTTCCGACCGGTATTTTACGCCAGGTGTTGAAAACGATACCCGTACGAAACTGGAGGCGGAGGGCATACAATGCTACCTGCAAAACGGAGAGGGCATTACAGCAGATACGCAACTGGTGGTGGTATCTACCGCAGTAGAAGACACCGTACCCGAGGTACAGAAAGCTCGGCAGTTGCAGATCCCGGTGATCAAAAGATCCGAACTGCTTGCTTTGATTGCTGCAACGAGGAAGACTATTGCCATCGGAGGTACTTCCGGTAAAAGCACTACCAGCGCTATGCTGTTCGACATACTGCAGTACGCCGGGCTCAACCCGGGCATCATCAGTGGAGCAGGACTGGTAAGCCTGATCAAAAAGGGGAAGATAGGCAATGCAGCCACTGGTACCGGCGACTGGCTGGTGATAGAAGCCGATGAGAGCGATGGCTCCATCGTACAATACAAACCCGAAATAGGCGTAGTGTTGAATGTGGACAAAGACCACAAGGAGATAGATGTATTGATGGATATATTCGATGTGTTTAAAAAAAATACCCGGGGTGCTTTTATAGTCAATCAATCACATCCACTGGCAGCAAGGTTGTCTAAAGAGCGTTCTGCCGACTTTTCCGCAGACCCGTCTATGCCTGCAGGCTATACCGCGCGGGATTTTCAGCAACACGGATTGAGTATCCGCTTCACCGTAAACGAAGTGCCATTCGAGATGCGGGTACTGGGCGCGCATAATATGCAAAATGCGCTGGCGGCTGTTGCCGCTGCCGCACAGGCAGGCGTATCGCTGGAAACCTCAGCGGCTGCACTGAAACAGTATGAGGGAATTTACCGGCGACACCAGGTGCTCGGCCGTAAGCACGGAGTATGGCTCATAGACGACTATGCGCATAATCCCGCCAAATGTGCGGCTTCTATTGCAGCTTGTCAGCATATAGCTCCTAAGGTAATCGCCTGGCTGCAGCCGCATGGCTATGGCCCTACCCGGTTTTTACGCCACGATTTTGTGGAAGAAATAGGAAATGTGTTGAGACCCTCCGACGAAATATGGATGAGCGAGATTTTCTATGCCGGAGGAACTGCCGAGAAAAATATTTCTGCTGCCGATCTTATACACGACCTCAAAGCATCCGGTGCACATGCTTTTTTCACAGAAAACAGAAGCAATTTACTAAGCAGCCTGCAAAATCATTTTACAGACAACTGTGTGCTGCTGTTAATGGGCGCGCGGGATCCTTCTCTGGAAAACTTTGCGCAGGAGATTTGGGAGCAATTGTAGCATTGCCCGTTGGGTAGCGGATGTGCAGGGGGGCGAAGAGGTATTCAATAATTTCTAAATTTTTTAGCATGAGAAATATTTTGATGGCCAACAGGTTGCGCGAGGTATTGTTGAGCGGAAAATGGATAGCTAATACAAACTTCAGGGAGCAGATTGAAAAGGTTAGCTGGCAACAGGCGGTGCAGCGCGTGGCCAGTCTGAACACTATTGCCCAGCTTACTTTTCATATCAACTATTACCTGGATGGGGTACTATCGGTGTTGAACGGCGGCCATCTGGAGATCAGTGACCAATACAGTTTTGATATGCCGGAGGTCAACGGTGAGGCAGAATGGCAGCAACTGGTACAATCATTTGTACGCAATGCTACATTGTTTACGGAAGCCGTTGCGGCGATGCCTGATGAAAAGTTTGACCAGATATTCGAAGAGGAAAAATATGGTACTTATCACAGGAATATCGACAGTATGATAGAGCATGCCTATTATCATCTCGGGCAGGTGGTCATCATCAGGAAGTTAATTCTTACAGCAGACCTGTAAGGTTTCTAAAAAACCTTACAGGTCTGATCAGGTCTTTAGAACACCCCCATCGACTTGAGCAGTATCCGGAGACTCCATATAACCACCATAACACCCACCGCAATAAACATGGTTTTGGTAGGCAGTTTGCCCACGAGGCGTGCGGCGATAGGCGCGGCGATGAGTCCGCCGATGATCAGTCCCAGAATGACCTGCCAGTGACTCACGCCTATAATCGAGAAGAAAGTAAGGGCACTGGCGAAAGTCACAAAAAACTCGGTGATACTTACGGAGCCTATTACAAAGCGGGGGCTTCTGCCTTTTGATATAAGCGTACTGGTAACAAGCGGTCCCCAGCCACCGCCCCCGAATGAATCGAGGAAGCCGCCGGCGCCGGCCAACCAGCCCACATTTTTCACCTTTTTGGGCTTTTTAGCCGTTTTCCTGAAAGCGATGACCAATATCCGGGCGCCGAGAATCATGGTATAGGTGGCAATCACCGGGCGAACATAGTTGGCATATTCATCCCCGTATTTAGCCAGGAGGTACGCACCTACCACAGCGCCTATCACGCCGGGCACCAGCAGGGTTTTGAATAGTTTTTTGTTGACGTTGCCGAATTTGTAGTGGCTGTAGCCAGACGCGCCGCTGGAAAACATCTCTGCGGTATGCACGCTGCCACTGATGGCTGAGAGGTTTACCCCCATCGACATCAGCACGGTGGTAGACACTACACCATAGCCCATTCCCAGGGCGCCGTCTACCAGTTGGGCGAAGAAGCCCGCCAGTATCAGCCAGTAGAATTTGCTGTCTATACTTTTTGCAGCATCCACTACGGCACCCAACAGGTCCTGGTACGGAACATAACTGAGTATGGCATGGCCGATGAACATGAATAGAAAAGCAAACAAACACCAGGTGGCGATGCGTCGCCATTTTTTCTCACCCGCATTTTTCGCCGGATAAGTTTCTTTCAGGGAAAGTGTTTTGGTGATATGGTTCAGTTCCTGCACTTTGCTGGCAAAGTTGCCGTTCAGCTTGGTGCGGATTTTTTCCATGTTGTGCAACACCTCGTCCATTTCGTCCGGTATAACCTCATGAAATGTTTCTTTCAGGCGCTTGGCGATGGTGGGCGATTTACCATTGGTAGATATGGCTACTTTAAGATTCCCTTTCTGCACAATGGCGCCCAGGTAAAAATCACATAGCTCCGGTGTATCGGCCACGTTCACCAGCAGGCCGCGTTGGTGAGCATCCTGCCGGATACGCGTACCCAGCTCCTGACTATCTACTGCTACCACTACCAGTTGCATATTATCCAGCAGGGATTCGTGATAGCTTTGCCGGATGAGCTGTATATTCGGATGTCTGGCTGCCAGTTCTGTTACTCCCTGTTTCACCTCTTCCGCCACAACCGTAATATCTGTGTCCGGCGAGTTGTGAAGAATGGCATTCAGCTTTTCCAGCCCTACATTTCCGGCTCCTACGATTAACAACCGCAGTTTTTCCAGCTTCAAAAAAACCGGAAACAACCTGTTGGACTCTTTGGTTATTATTGCATCATTCATTGTTGAGTGGCTGGAGTTTTATATAAAGGCAGCGCTGTTTAATATTCAACCCATTTCAGGCGTTGGGCAAAATCTCCAAAAGTTTCATTTTTCTTTCTTTCCTTACTGTATATACCCAGCAGTTGGTCCAATTCTTTCAGTATGGCGTCTTCGTTCACACTTTCCTTGTATACCTTATTCAGTCTGGACCCTATGCGATCTCCTCCCAGGTGCAGATTGTAGTGTCCGTAGCTGGTTCCTACAAACCCAATCTCCGCTACGTAGGGGCGGCCGCAGCCGTTAGGACATCCCGTCATGCGTACGCTGATGTTGTCGTCTTCTAATCCATATTTGCTGAGCAGTGGTTCCATTTTGGTGATGAGGGTGGGGAGGTATCGTTGGGCCTCTGCCAGCGCCAAGGGGCAGGTGTTGAAGGCAACGCATGCAATGGAATCTTTTCTCACCACGCTTGCTTTATCTGTATGCGCAATAATATCATATTTCCTGAGAATGGCGTCGATTTCTTTCTTATCCTTTTCTTCAATATCCGCCAGTATAAGGTTTTGGTTACAGGTAAATCTGAAATTGGCTTTCCGCGTTTGCGCAACCTCCAGGAACGCTGTTTTGAATGCCAGTTTTTCGTCGTCCAATACACGGCCAGCCTCCACAAAAGCAGTGTAATACCATTTGCCTTCGTGATTTTTATGCCAGCCAAACAGGTCAGAGCGACTGTTGAACTTATACGGTTTTTCGGGTAGTAACGCAAAGCCGCATCTTTTCTCCAATTCTTTTTTGAAGTTTTCTACTCCCATTTTCTCAATCGTGTATTTGATACGGGAGAGTTTACGGTCGCTGCGGTTGCCGTAATCGCGTTGAATGGTGATCACCTCGTATACAGCTTTCAGCACTTTCTCCTCGGTATCGAGAAAGCCGAGGGTATCGCCCAGCCGCGGGTAGGTGTTGGGATTGCCATGGGTAGCGCCGAGCCCGCCGCCTACTACCAGATTAAAGCCCTTTAAAGTATTGTTTTCAACAATAGCGATCAGCCCGAGGTCGTTGGCAAACACATCCACATCGTTATTGGGTGGGATGGCAATGGCAATTTTGAACTTTCTCGGCAGGTAGCGATCCTGGTATAGCGGGTCTTTTTCCTGCTGCTCCTTCACTTCCTGGGTTAGTGGTTTTTCATCCAGCCATATTTCATAATATGCTTTTGTTCTCGGCAGGCCCAGTTGGCTGAGCTTGTCGGCATAAGCGAAAATTTCTTCATGGATAGGCGAAAATTTAGGGTGCGCGCCGCAGATTACATTTCTGTTTACGTCGCCGCAGGCGGAGATAGAATCCAGCCCGGCAGTATTGAATTCCTGCAGGGTGGGTTTTACATGCGATTTCAATATCCCGTGCAGTTGAATCGTTTGCCGGGTGGTGATTTTTACTACACCTGTAGAATGCCGGCCGGCTATATGGTGGAGGGCTTCCCATTGTTCCCCAGTGATGAAACCACCCGGTAAGCGTAGCCGAACCATATAAGAATACAGCCATTCCAGTTTTTTTGCGCTGCGCTCTTCGCGGCGGTCACGGTCGTCCTGCTGGTACATACCGTGGAATTTTATCAGCGCCTGGTCGTCTTCCCGCAAAGCGCCTGTCAGTTCATCTTTCAGGCTTTGTTTCAACGTTCCCCTCAGTCCGTCGCTCTTCATCTTTATATGTTCCGTAGCAGACAGCTTGTTATTAGAGTCAGACATCTTCTATGTAGAAATTTAGTTTTTTAAAATATAATATTCGTCATTCGTGTCTTTACACCTATAAGGTTATCATAAACCTTATAGGTGTAAAGGGTTCTCTACTCAATACACATCCAGCAGATACCGGTTTTCGTCCTTCATGGCATCCAGGTATGCTATTGCTTCTGTGATGGTTTTTCCTCCCTGCCTTTCTATGATCTGCAACAGGGTATTTTCCACATCATTGCTCATAGGATTACGCGCTCCACAGATATAGATGTGCGCGCCATCGTTGATCCATTGCCACAGTTCGTCTGCATTTTCCAGCATCCGGTGTTGCACATATATTTTAGAGGCCTGGTCTCTCGAAAAAGCCAGGTTCACTTTGGTAAGTACGCCGGTTTGCGACCAGTTTTGAATCTCGGTCTGGTAAAGAAAGTCTGTTGTAAATTTCTGATCGCCAAAAAACAGCCAGTTGCGACCTTCGGCGCCCAGCGCATCTCTTTCTGCAAGAAAGGAGCGGAAAGGAGCTATACCGGTACCGGGCCCGATCATGATCACATCTTTATCGTTTGCGGGTAAACGAAACTGGTTGTTTTTGTGGATATGAAAATCGATCGCCGTGCCTGGTTCGAGCAGACAAAGGTGGTCTGAGCACAAACCATGTTTTAGTTCATTGTTGATATGAAATATATCCCTGGCTACGGTGAGGTGAATCTCGCTGCCATGCGCTTCGGGCGATGACGAGATGGAATACAATCTGGGTGCCATAGGTTCGAGAACAGACACCACCTGCTCAAATTGGGCCGCATCTTTTACAGGGTATATCCGCAGCAGATCCAGCAGATCTATCCGCGTGTCTGGAATATCCTGCTGCACGGTGGCGGCATACTGCTTTACCACGCGTTCCGGAAGGTAGATGATATTGATTTTCCGCGTCAGCGCCTCCCGCAAACTCAGTTTTTCATTCCGGAATTCAATTTCCGTATCCCCGTCGGCACCGGTGAGCGAAAGTATATTATCAACTGTTTCCTGCTTGTTGTGCGGGATAAGCCCCAGGGAATCGCCCGGTTCGTACGCCACATCGTCTTCTGCTTCAATTTCTATGTGATGTGTTTGTTTGGACGAGCCCCGGTCGTTGAGATTAACGTTACCCAGGATTGTTCCTTTGTAGTGCTTTTTTCCCTTTGCCTTTTTTACAGCAGCCTGTGTGGTGCCACCGGTATGGCCCCCTTCATTCAAAAACTTCATTACCTGTGCAAACCATGCAGCGGCATCGGCAGCGTAGTCCGTATCGCATTTCTGGACGGGGATAACGGCTTTAGCGCCGAGCTTACCCAGTTGTGCGTCTACATCTTCCCCGGCCTTACAGAACAGGGGGTACGAAGTGTCGCCCAAAGCCAGGATGCTGTATTTCAGCTTATCGAGTTTAAGGGCTTCCTTATGAATATGATCGTAAAACTTTTTAGCAGTCAGCGGTGGTTCTCCGTCGCCCTGGGTACTGATGACGAAGAAAGCATACTCTTCTTTTTCGAGGTCTGAAAGGCGGTATTGGTCCAGGCCCACGAGTTTGGCTTTGAAGCCCGCTTTTTTTGCCTGGGTGGCAAATTCAGTGGCTACTTTTTTGGAATTACCGGTTTCTGTGCCAAACAGGATGGTAAACTTGTCGATCCGGGCTGCTGTGGGCATTTCGGCAGTGCCGGTAGTAGCGGCGTCTCCACCTGCCTCGGCCGCCACCAGCCCGGCAAGAAATCCGTTCATCCAGATCAGTTCTTCCCGGGAAGATTGCGTGATCAGTTCCCGAAATACTTTCAGCTTATGCTCTGCTAACATTTGTTTTCTGATTGTGATTAGTATGGTTTGCCAATGTTGCCATTGGTTTGAAATATAGTTCGTTTACAGGGCTGTTTTCCACCCAGCCGAATTCCCGGTGCAGTTGCACCACGGTTCCTACAATGACGAGAGAAGGTGATAGAAATGACGCCTCGCCGAATTTCTCAGAAAATTCATATATGCCTGCCGCGTATACCTTTTGCAGGGGGGTGGTAGCCTGTTCTATTACTGCAATATGTTTGTCCGGCGCAATACCATAACGAATCAGTTTTGTTATGATTCCTTCCACTGTTTCGGCCGACATATAAAAAACCAGGGTATCGCTGGTGGCAGCCAGTTCCTGCCAGTATTGATCGGGTACAATATCAGACTTGTAGTAGGTGAGCAGTCTAACAGCAGTAGAATGACCGCGGGCCGTTAGCGGAATACCCGAACAGGCCGCTGCGCCCAATGCTGCAGAAACACCGGGCACTATTTCGTAACGAATGCCATGGTGCACGAGGGTTTGCAATTCATCCAGAATATTGGAGAATACAGATACATCGCCTCCTTTCAGTCTTACCACCAGTTTCCCGGCAGTAGCATGCTGCACCATCAGTTGGTTGATGGTTTCCTGCGGGGTGGAGTTTCCCTTCCTGCACTGTTTTCCCACATATATTACCTCTGTGGCAGGATGTACATACCGGTTGAATATTTCATGGCTCACCAGCCGGTCGGTTAGTATCACATCCGCCTGTTGCAGGTAGTGCATGGTTTTTACGGTGATCAGATCGGGATCGCCGGGACCGGCAGCTGCCAGAATCACTTTTCCTGTTGTTGATGTATTGTCGGGCATTTCGGTGTCGTTACTTGGTTTACTGTATCATGCAGGCGCCTACGGTTACATTGCTGGTTTCGTCTATCAGAACAGCACCTCCATTGGCCCTCAGTTCGCGGTAGCTGTCGAATACTATCGGTTGCGCCGTTTTGATGGTGGCTTTTACAATGTCGTTCAGCCGGATGGTATCCGTATCGTATTGTTTTTCCAATGTATTCACGTCCAGGCGGTAGTTTATTTCTTTTACCACAGCCCTTACGCGTGTGCTGTTGATTTGCAGCAGGTATTTATTGCCGGGCGTAAGCGGTTTGTTGTCCATCCAGCAAAGCAGTACCTCCAGTTCGTTTTCTGTTTTTGGTATATCGTCGTTCCGTACGATCACGTCTCCACGGCTGATATCCACATCGTCAGCCAGGTGCAGTACGGCAGACTGTGGTGCAAAAGCTTCTTCCACGGAAGCGCCACCATTGACCTCGATGGCAGTGATGGTACTGGTAAGCCCGGAAGGAAGAACGGTGATGCTGTCTCCGGTTTTATATATGCCGCTGATGATTTTGCCGGCATAGCCGCGGTAGTCATGCAGTTCCTGGGTTTGGGGGCGAATTACATATTGTACGGGAAAACGCGCTTTGTCCAGGTTGACCGCTTTCTGCACTTGTGTGGTTTCGAGCAGGTGCAGCAGCGATTCCCCTTCGTACCAGGGAAATGCCTGTGATTTTTCTACAATATTATCTCCTTTTAAGGCGCTGATGGGTATATATTTCACATCGTTTAAACCGAGGGCCTTTGCCAGGTGAGCGTATTCAATTACAATGTTGTTGAATACATCCTGGGAGTAATCTACCAGATCCATTTTATTAATGGCCACCACTACCTGGGGCATGTTCAGCAGGGAGGCGATAACAGAATGCCGGCGGGTTTGCTCTGCTACGCCGTTTCTGGCATCTATCAGAATGATGATTAGGTCTGAGTTAGAGGCACCGGTTACCATATTGCGGGTGTACTGAATATGTCCCGGAGCGTCGGCTATTATGAATTTTCTTTTCGGAGTGGCAAAATATTTATAGGCCACATCTATCGTGATGCCCTGTTCCCGCTCGGCCCTCAGTCCGTCTGTCAGCAACGCCAGGTCTATTTCGCCTTCTTCCCGGTTTTTGGTTTGCTTCTCAATAGCTTCCAACTGGTCTATCATGATGCTCTTGCTGTCGTACAGCAAGCGCCCGATCAATGTGCTCTTACCGTCGTCTACGCTACCTGCGGTTATAAATCTCAGTATGTCCATGAATGCTGATTTGGAGTTATTTGAATGCTGATTTGAAAAGGTTTCTCTCCTGCTGCGCCGGATCGAAACAACGATGCTTTGTTCTAAAAATACCCGTTCTTTTTTCTGTCTTCCATAGCGGCTTCGGATACCTTATCGTCAATGCGGGTTTCGCCTCTTTCACTGGTTTTGGTGGCCACTATCTCACGGATAATATCTTCGAGTGTGTTCGCGTTGGAAGCCACTGCTGCTGTACAGGTCATATCGCCTACGGTGCGGTACCTTACTTTCTTATGAGATATCACATCCGTTTCGTCTATGCGTATATGTTCGGATACCGCTACATATTGCCCTTCGTATTCCAGCACTTCGCGTTCGTGTGCGAAATAAATGGAAGGCAGCGCAATATTTTCTCTCAGTATATAATTCCATATGTCCAGCTCCGTCCAGTTACTGATAGGAAATACCCGTACGTTTTCTCCTTTGCTGATCTTTCCGTTGTAGATACTCCAGAGCTCAGGACGCTGTCTTTTGGGATCCCACTGCCCGAATTCGTCTCTCACGGAAAATATTCTTTCCTTGGCTCTTGCTTTTTCCTCGTCTCTTCTTGCGCCCCCGATGCAGGCATCAAAAGCGAATTCTTCAATGGTGTCGAGCAGGGTATAGGTTTGCAACTGGTTGCGGCTGGCGAACTTGCCTTTTTGCTCCGTCAGTTGTTTGGTGCGGATGGTATCTTCTACGTAACGAACAATCAGTTTTTCGTCGATGGCTGCCGCCAGTTGGTCCCTAAACTGCAAGGCTTCGGGGAAGTTGTGCCCGGTATCGATATGCACCAGCGGAAAGGGGAATTTTCCGGGGCGAAAAGCTTTCAGCGCCAGGTGTACCAACACAATGGAATCTTTTCCGCCACTGAACAGCAGGGCAGGCTTTTCAAACTGCCCGGCAACCTCCCTGAAAATGTGTATCGATTCCGACTCCAGTTCATCCAAATAGTCCAGGTAATATGCACTCATTTCATTCAATCATTTATGGTTTTAACCGGCAACATCCGGGTATTTAATTTTTAGCTTCGTGTACGTGCAAGCCGCACTCTTTTTTGCTGGCATCTTCCCACCACCACCTGCCGGCTCTGAAATCTTCACCGGGTCGGATAGCGCGGGTGCAGGGGGCGCAGCCGATACTTACAAACCCTTTGTCGTGCAAAGGATTATAGGGAATATGATTGGTATCAATAAAATCGGTTACCTCTTTGGTTGTCCAGTGCAGTATCGGGTGATACTTTACCAGGTTGTTACCACCGTCCCATTCCAGTTGTTCCATATCGCTGCGGTTGGGCGAATGCTCAGAACGGATGCCGGTGATCCACACCTTTTTGTTTTTGAGGGCGCGCTGCAGGGGCTCCACCTTCCTGATATGGCAGCATTTTTTACGGTTCTCTACGGAGTCGTAAAAGCTGTTGGGCCCCTTTTCCTCTATAAATTGCTGTAGCGACAGGGCCTCGGGATAATAGGCCGTAATAGGTTGACGGTATTTGTCCAGGGTACTGCTCCAGGTTGAATATGTTTCGGGAAACATACGACCCGTATCCAGGGTGAATACCTGTATATTAATATTATTACTGAATATAAGATGTGATATAGCCTGGTCCTCCCAACTGAAACTGGTGGAGAATACAGCTTGTCCGGGATAGGAAGCAGCAATCCGCACCAGATTGTCTACTAAATCGGTGGGATGAATGAGTGTTGAAATTTTTGCTATTTCGCTCTGATGCGATTGAGTCATAGTCTGTAAAATTAAAGCAGGCAAGAAGCATTGAGTCGGTGCAAATAAGCACTTGTTGGATCATTAACAGCAACAGCAGCAGCAAAAATGTAACATCTTGTAAGTCATCAAAGCATTTTAATAGTCGATAAAAGTGGTGGACAAAGCTACGCCATTAAATTTAAATGGGGAAGGAATCATGATTTATTTTTTGATTTTTGATTTTGCTATTATCTTTGCGGCAGTTCTTTACAACATACTTATCAAGAAAGGCTGAGGGACTGGCCCTTTGAAGCCTTGACAACCTGTTTTACCGGTAGCGGTACACAAGGTGTCAATTCCAGTTTCGCCAACAGGCGGAAATAGATAAGTCAGAAGAAGATCAGCAATTATAATTTGTTATCAATCATCATATTGTGAGCTCTTCCGATGACCTGTCGGAAGAGTTTTTTTATGCCCTTTACCGGCAGTCTTCCGCGGTTTCGCCTACTTTCTGTTAAGCATGTAAAGCAATTTTTGTCTAACAACCGTTTCGCTGCAAGCGGAACACCAAACTGTTTAACATGTCAATAACAAGCACACAAATCGTTCATGCTATCCCGGTGGATCCGTTGACCGGGGCCGTGAGTGTACCCATTTACCAGACATCCACCTTTGTACAGGAAGCTCCCGGGGTTAATAAGGGGTTTGATTATTCTAGGTCGGGCAATCCCACCCGGCAGGCGCTGGAAAAGCTGGTAGCAAAACTGGAAGGGGGGAGCACCGCGGCGGCTTTTGCCAGCGGATTATCTGCTATCGATACCGTACTAAAATTGCTCAATGCGGGAGACGAGATCATAGCGGTAGACGATATCTATGGCGGCGCGTTCCGGTTGTTTACCCATGTGTATGAAAAATTCGGCATTACGGTAAAATATGTGGATACCACAGATATCATCAATATTGTGGATGCTATTGGCCCTGCCACCCGACTGATCTGGATCGAAACGCCTACCAACCCCACCCTGAAAATCACAGACATTGCGGCTGTAGCCAAAATTGCCAAGGCCCACCAATGCTGGCTTTGTGTTGACAATACCTTTGCATCGCCCGCCTTACAGCAACCGTTGCTGCTGGGTGCCGATCTGGTGGTGCACAGCGCTACCAAGTACCTGGGCGGTCACAGCGATCTCATTGCGGGGCTGGTGATTGCCAGAGACCCGGCCTTGGGCGAAAGAATTAAGTTTTTACAAAATGCGGGTGGTGCAGTACTGGCCCCCTTTGATAGCTGGTTGGTCATCAGGGGGATAGAAACCCTTCCCTTACGGGTGAAACAGCACTGTAGCAGTGCGCTGGAGGTAGCGAAATTTCTGCTGAAACACCCGTTGGTAGACCTGGTATATTATCCCGGGCTTACATCGCATAAAAATCATGCGGTAGCTGCACGGCAGTCGAAGGGTTTCGGTGGTGTGGTATCATTTACTCTTACAACGGATACAGCCGATGCGGCTGAAAAGTTTGCGGGTCAGACAAAACTGTTTCGGCTGGCGGAAAGCCTGGGTGGCGTGAAGAGCCTGCTCTGCTATCCGGCCGGGATGACCCATAAGTCTGTGCCACCCGAAAAAAGAAGGGCTGCTGGTGTGGCAGACAGCCTGATCCGGCTGAGTGTGGGGCTGGAAGAAGCGGAAGACCTGATAGCTGATCTGGAACAAGCATTTGAAAAGTTATCTCATACGGTAGAAGTCAGTATACCTTCATTATAAAAAAATTGGTAGTGAACACAAAGTCTATTATTTTTATCGGATACAACAGTATGGAAACCGTTACAAGTTATCATCGTTATTCAGCAGCCTGTGCCAACAGCATGCTTTGTTGTATGCCCTAGCAGGCATACATCCCATACATATAATACCTTTGAAGGACTTTTCTACCTTTTGTAAATACAAGCCACCCGATTTAGATCATTTTACCGTAATAAAACAACAAATGCCATGAGCAACTATCGTTTCGAAACTTTACAATTGCATGCCGGACAGGAAGTAGACCCTGCAACCAACTCCAGGGCTGTACCGATTTACCAGACAACATCCTATCAGTTTAATAATGCCGATCATGCGGCCAATCTTTTCGGATTAAAAGAATTCGGAAACATATATACCCGTATTATGAACCCCACCACAGACGTTTTTGAAAAAAGAATGGCTGCACTGGAAGGTGGGGTGGCTGCAGTGGCCACCGCTTCGGGGCAGGCTGCCCAATTGCTCGCGCTGCACAATATTTTGCAGGCCGGTGATAACTTCGTCACTACCGCTTATCTCTACGGTGGTACGTACAATCAGTTTAAAGTAGCCTTTAAGCGACTGGGAATAGAAGCCCGGTTTGCAGAAGGCGACAGCCCTGAGAGCTTTGAAAAACTGATTGATGGCAACACCAAGGCACTGTACCTCGAGAGCATCGGTAACCCGAGGTTGAATATACCCGATTTTGAAAAAATAGCAGCACTGGCAAAGAAACATGACCTGCCCCTGGTGGTAGACAATACCTTTGGCGCAGGCGGATACCTGGTGCAGCCCATTAAATGGGGTGCCAACGTGGTGGTAGAATCTACTACGAAATGGGTGGGTGGTCATGGTACCTCTATCGGTGGCGTGATCGTTGACGGTGGAAATTACAACTGGGGCAACGGTAAGTTTCCACAGTTCAGCGAACCCAGTGAAGGGTACCACGGATTGAACTTCTGGCAGGTATTTGGCGAAGGCAATCCGCTGGGATTACCGAATATTGCGTTTGCCATTCGCGCAAGGGTAGAGGGCCTGAGAGACCTGGGACCCGCTATCAGCCCCTTCAACTCCTTCCTTACGCTGCAGGGCATTGAAACACTTTCATTACGCCTAGAGCGCCATGTGTCTAATGCCCTGGCTATAGCGCAATGGCTCGAAAAGCATCCGCAGGTAGAGTTTGTATGGTATCCCGGTCTGGAAAGCAGTCCGTATCATGCACTGGCAAAAAAATACCTCCCAAGAGGGTTCGGAGGTGTGTTTAACTTCGGTATCAAAGGAGGAAAAGAAGCCGGACGGAAATTTATCAACAGCCTGAAACTCACCAGCCACCTGGCGAATGTGGGCGATGCCAAAACACTGGCTATTCATCCGGCCTCTACCACGCATGAGCAACTGAGCGAAGCAGAACAGAAAGCAGCAGGGGTAGAGCCTAACCTGGTGAGAATCAGCGTTGGAATAGAACATATTGATGATATAAAAGAAGATTTTGAGCAGGCTTTTAAACAAGTAGCCGGCGCCTGATCTGAATTCGTACAAAAGAGGTTGCAAATGCTGATGTATTTTGCGCCTCTTTTTGCTACCTAAAAGTCAATGCAACCTTTCATGTCTACTCATATATTTCGTTATAAGGAAGACTTTCTGCTGGAAAGCGGAGTGAAACTTTCAGGATTTCACCTCGCCTATACAACGCTTGGTAAACTGAACCTGCGCAGGGACAATGTAGTATGGGTATTTCATGCGCTTACGGCAAACAGCAACCCGGCAGACTGGTGGCCCGGACTTGTTGGTGAGGGAAAGTTTTTTGATCCTGCCCGCTACTTTATTATTTGTGTAAACATGCCCGGAAGCTGCTACGGCAGTATTGGTCCGCTGGAAACCAATGCGCAGACCGGAGAACGCTGGTACCACGACTTTCCCCTGTTTACCACCCGCGATATGGTAAGGGCATATAGCTACCTGAAGCAATCGCTGAATGTAGAAAAAATACATATCGGCGTAGGTGGCTCTATGGGTGGGCAGCAGTTGCTGGAATGGGCGATTGAAGAGCCGGAAGCATTTGAATATATCATAGCGCTGGCTACTAATGCCCAGCATTCTCCCTGGGGCATAGCTTTCAACGCTTCCCAACGGATGTGTATAGAGGCAGATGCTACCTGGAGCGAAAAAAAGCAGGAGGCTGGTATAAAAGGGATGATGGCAGCCCGTAGCCTGGCCCTGCTCAGCTACCGGAATTACAATACTTATAATATAACACAGCCCAGGGATAAGAAAACAGCCTGGCCTGTGACGCATCCTTTCGGCGGTGAGGCGGCAGAAAGCTACCAGCGCTATCAGGGCGAAAAACTGGCCAAGCGATTCAATGCCTTCAGCTATTACCGGTTGGGCCAGGCCATGGACGCGCATGATGTAGGACGCGGGCGGGGTGGCGTGGAGAAAGCCCTGGCGTGCATCAGAGCCAAATCACTGATTATCGGTATTTCGAGCGATGTGCTGTTCCCCCCGGTGGAGCAGGAAAAAATTGCAGCACATATACCTGATGCGCAATACCATACGATAGAATCTTTTTACGGTCACGATGGCTTTTTGCTGGAGTATGAAAAAATAGAAAAGCTGTTACAGGATTTCATAAGGGAAGAAGGCCTCAGCTATTTGAAAATCGTAAATAACTAATAATTACAATGGAAACAAAGCGGCAATTACACATCGGACTCTTTGGGTTTGGCGTAGTGGGAGAAGGGCTTTACAGGGTATTGGAAAAAACACCTTCCCTGCAGGCTAATATTGTAAAAGTCTGTATCAAAGATGCATCGAAGAAAAGAAATGCACCGGCAGAATTATTTACTACAGATAGAAACCTGTTGCTCAACGATCCGAACATCAACGTGATTGTTGAAGTGATTAATGAATCGGAACCCGCTTTTGAGATCGTGTCAACGGCGCTCAAAAACGGGAAAGCGGTGGTGAGTGCCAGTAAAAAAATGATTGCCGAACACCTGCCCGAAATACTGGAAATGCAACGGCAATATAATCAGCCCTTTCTTTGTGAAGCGGCCGCCTGCGCTTCTATACCCGTGATCCGCAACCTGGAAGAATATTACGACAATGACCTGCTGCATTCTATACGGGCCATTGTAAATGGATCTACCAATTTCATACTCACCAAAATGTTTGAAGATAAGCTGGACTTCAAACAGGCTTTGATACTGGCGCAGCAACTGGGTTTTGCCGAAGCCGACCCCGTGCTGGATGTGGATGGATGGGATGCACTCAACAAATGGACCTTTCTGCTCACCCATGCCTATGGTATTGTGGAAAAACCGGAAAGCATCGTTTTCAACGGCATTCAGAATATCAAGCTGAGCGATGCCGTGGTAGCCAGAGAAAAAAACCTCGAAGTAAAGCTGGTAGCCCAAGCGAAAAAACTCCAAAACGGTGGAGTGGCTGCCTTTGTGTTGCCCCAACTGGTAAGGCAGGACGATCCGCTGGCATTTGTAAAAAACGAATTCAACGGCGTGGTGATAGAGAGTGGATTTGCCGATAAACAGTTTTTTTACGGAAAAGGCGCGGGAAGCTTTCCCACTGCTTCTGCCGTATTGAGCGATATCTCGGCACTTCGATACCAGTATCGGTACGAATATAAGAAGCTGTATTACCATACACCACCTTCCCTGACGGATGACTTTTATGTAAGAACCTATGTAAGTTTCGACGACTGGAAATACGTGCCCAGAGATAAATTTGAATGGATAGAAGAATGGCATGCCGGTGAACGGAAATACCTGGTGGGCGTGCTACATTTCAGGCTGATGAAAGAAGAGCACTGGTGGAAGGAAAACAACGTTTCACTGATACTCACGCCCGACGCTATTATAGAAGACGTAGAGATCCGCAAACTGAAAAAGAAAAGCCTGGAACTTGCCGGGATTGTGGATTAAGCTTACGTGTATATATTCCCGATCTTGTTTTGCTATACGAAGTCTCCTGACTTCGTATTCACTATGTTCTCCTTTGTCTCCGACAAAGCCTTGATACACTTCATTAACATCTGCCCGTTGGAAACGGGGAAGAATATAATGATCCGCAGTTGGAGTTGGAAACTTCAGATAGCACTCCGGTTTTGGTATCGGCTGATGTTGATTCGTTGTTACTGATAACAGTCATCGCATCGGCTGCGGTAGCTCAGCCCTTTTTCGCCACCATCGGTTATCTTTACAGGGAGATAGTCTATAGGTACAACATACACACATAGCATTTTAAATACAATAATACTATGAACCGACTCAACAACAAGGTGGCCATCGTAACTGGCGCAGCCGGAGGAATGGGTGCCGCCATTGCCCGTTTATTCGCTGCCGAGGGCGCTAAAGTAATGGCCACCGATATTCAGGAGCCCAGGCTCCGGGAATGGGTGGAAGCCGCAGCTCAACAGGGGCTTGCACTTGCATTTGCCGTTCACGATGTGGCGTCCGAGGAAGACTGGCAGCGTGTGGTGGATGAAACAGTTGCGCGCTATGGGAAAATAGATATACTCATTAACAATGCTGGCGTATACCCGCCCGGTGCTACCACAGAAACAACCAATGTGGCCGAATGGGAGCGCATTATACGTATCAACACTACCGGATCTTTCATTGGCACGCGCCTCTGTATTCCGCATATGCGATCAGCCGGTGGCGGCGCCGTGGTGAATATTTCATCAATAGCCGGACTGGTAGGCGGTAACGGACCCGCGTACAGCGCTTCGAAGGGCGCCATGCGCCTGTTGACAAAAGATCAGGCGGTGGAACTGGCCAAAGACGGCATACGTGTGAACTCGATTCATCCCGGCGGCGTACTCACTCCAATGACTGAATTTCTTACTTCCACCCCCGATGCGGACGAACTGATGAAAAACATGTGCCCGCTCGGACGTATCGGTACCGATATGGAAATTGCCTACGGCGCGCTCTACCTTGCCAGCGACGAATCTTCTTACACTACCGGCGCTGAGCTGGTGATAGATGGTGGACTGACGGCGAGGTAACAGTGAATCCGGCGCAGAATATGTTTATGACGCTCTTCGCGCGAAAAGAGTTCCCGCCAAGCTGTTAAGTACGACAAAGAAAATGTATAAATGTCCTATCTCTGCGACCTTTGCGCGTATCCTTTGCGCCTTTGCGTGAAAAAAGACCCGCCTATTCGTCAGGTACCCCAAAGCGAAATAGCTTTTTGCCTCAAGCTGCGGCTTTCTTTACGTATATCATTTTCGTTCTTTGGGTGGCAAGAGTTCTCGCAAAGCCGCTAAGAATCGTAAAGAGAAATGTATATATGTTCTATCTCTGCGTTCTTTGCGTGGTCTCCTTTGCGCCTTTGCGTGAAAAAAACCACCCACCGATCCGCCAGGCACCCCAAAGTGAAATAGCTTTTTGCCTCCTACTACGGATTTCTTTGCGTATATCATTTTAGTTCTTTGCGTGGCAAGAGTTCTCGCAAAGCCGCTAAGAATCGCAAAGAGAAATGTATAAATGTCCTATCTCTGCGTCCTTTGCGCGGATCCTTTGCGCCTTTGCGTGAAAAAAAGACCCGCCGATTCGACAGGCATCACAAAGATAAATGTGTGGGGCTCTGCCTCTGCGTTCTTAGCGTGTCTCCTTTGCGCCTTTGCGTGAAAAAAAGACCTGCCGATCCGCCAGGTACCCCAAAGTGGAATAACTTTTTTGCCTCCTGCTGCGGGTTTCTTAGCGTATATCATTTTCGTTCTTTGCGTGGAAAGAGTTCTCGCCAAGCCGCTGAGAAACGCAAAGCGTAAATGTCTATATGTTCTATCTCTGCGCCCTCTGCGCGTCTCCTTTGCGTCTTTGCGTGAAAAAAGACCCGCCGATTCGACAGGTATCACAAAGATAAATGTGTGGGGCTCTGCCTCTGCGTTCTTTGCGTGTCTCCTTTGCGCCTTTGCGTGAAAAACCACCGGTCGATCCGCCAGGTACCCCAAAGTGAAATAGTTTTTTTGCCCACTCCCGCCGCTTTCTTTGCGTGGCAAGAGTTCTCGCCAAGCCACGTCTATCTTGAGGATAAAGTAAAAATACTTCTGCCTGTTGTGTCTCCATTATTATAAAATAGTATAGCCCCATGTATTTTTTGTATCTTAAAGGATACGCTAATCAAATGATAACACCATGACAGAGAACGAAATTTCCTACAGGCTAATTGGTATAGCAGTAGAGCTTCATAGGAGTATAGGCCCCGGGTTACTCGAATCTGCATATGAAGCAGCTTTGGTGTACGATGTAAGAGAAGCCGGTTTTGTTGTCAGACAACAGGTTCCCATGCCCTTTATTTATAAAAAGATCAGACAAGACGTAGGTTATAGGATAGATATGATAGTAGAAGATAAAATACTTGTAGAAATAAAATCCATAGAAAGACTGGCTCCCGTACACTTTGCGCAGACATTAACCTACCTAAAACTGTCGGGATTAAAGCTGGGAATGCTCATAAACTTCAATACTAGAATCTTAAAAAACGGAATACACAGATTGGTAAACAATCTATAGCGCTTGCAAGGGAAATTGTGGCACTCCTGATGCTGTGCTCTTTGCGTGAAAAAAACCACCCGCCGATCCGCCAGGTACCCCAAAGTGGAATAACTTTTTTGCCTCCTGCTGCGGATTTCTTTGCGTATATCATTTTCGTTCTTTGGGTGGCAAGAGTTCTCGCCAAGCCGCTAAGAATCGCAAAGAGAAATGTCTATATGTTCTATCTCTGCGCCCTTTGCGTATCTCCTTTGTGTCTTTGCGTGAAAAAAGACCCGCTGATTCGCCAGGTATCACAAAGATAAATGTGTGGGTATCCGCCTCTGCGTTCTTAGCGCGTGTCTCCTTTGCGCCTTTGCGTGAAAAAAACAACCGGCCTATCCGCCCAGTACCCAAAGCGAAATAGCTTTTGCCTCCTGATACTGCGTTCTTTATATGAAAAAAGCCATCTTCCGGATGGCAATACTCCGGTAGGGTGCCGGAGTATAAATTAAATTATTTATTTTTTTAATAATAGTTGCCTTACAGACGACTGTCTGCGGCAGATTTGCGCTTCGAAATATCTTTCGTATTGATAGTGATGTCTTTATAAGAAGTGGTGACCTTATTGGCATCCGTGAAACTTACCTCCTCCAGTTCGCCGTCAATAAACCAGAAAGCGAGTTTTACGAATCTTCCGTACTCATCTTGCGTATTCATGGCAAAGCTCTCTTTTTTATCAATAGCCAGCATATAATCCGCCGACAGTTCGATTCGCGTATTTCCCAACAATACTTTATTAGCTTCCATTTCAATATAGGAAGTTTTGTTTAATTGATTATCAATGAAATATGCATTAAATGTAGAATCGAATTTGATTTGACGCTGCTGTTGCGATACAAACTGTACATCGGTTTGGGCATGCAAGGCCGAACCCGCGATCAAGATAGCTACAGTAAGAATCATGTTTTTCATCGTTTTCAGTTTTGCTCTAAAACGGACTAAGTGTTTTTTCTGTATTTTAGAACGCCCGTTTTCGGCTAACCAGCAAAATAAGCCGATTAAAGCCGTTCATCGAAGGAGGAAAAACATGCTATAAAAGAATTGGGATAGCCGCAGGGAGGGCTTTATACAAAATAGTTATAATAAAATCAAATATGTTGAAAAATTAATTGCTGGTATTTCTTTATTATTTACCTTTGCACTCCTTAAATTGGGCCTAATACAATTTGACTTTTCAATTGAATTTACAAGTGACTGGTATCTAATAAGTTTCGTTTTGATCGCAAAGCGAGGCTTGTGGGGTATTTTGTCATTTCAATAACAATAAAAGCGCTTTTAAACTATGTCTTCAACAAAAGTTGCTACAAACGGCAGGATTGATTTTGGAAAAATCAAACATTTGGCAGAAACGCCTGATCTGTTGGAAATCCAGATCCAGTCTTTCAGAGAGTTTTTCCAGCTTGAAACCACCCCCGATAAAAGAAATATTGAGGGGCTGTTTAAAGTATTCAAGGAAAACTTCCCCATTACCGACACAAGAAACATTTTTGTCCTGGAATTTCTGGACTACTTCATTGATCCGCCCCGGTATAGCATTGAGGAATGTATGGAACGCGGGCTGACTTATGCGGTACCGCTGAAAGCCAAATTGCGCCTGAGTTGTAACGACGAAGAACACGTGGATTTTCAGACCATCGTGCAGGATGTGTTCCTGGGTAATATTCCCTATATGACGCCCAGGGGTACTTTTGTAATCAATGGGGCTGAGCGTGTAGTGGTGTCGCAGTTGCACCGGTCTCCCGGAGTATTCTTCGGCCAGTCGCTGCACCCCAACGGTACTAAAATATACTCTGCCAGGGTGATTCCCTTCAAAGGCGCCTGGATGGAGTTTGCCACAGATATCAATAACGTGATGTATGCGTACATCGATCGTAAGAAAAAATTCCCGGTAACCACGCTGCTCCGTTCCATCGGTTACGAAACGGATAAAGATATTCTGGAACTCTTTGGAATGGCCGATGAAGTGACAGGAGATAAAAAATCCCTCTCGCCGTTTATTGGTAAAAAGCTGGCGGCACGGGTATTGAGAACCTGGGTAGAGGATTTTGTGGATGAAGATACCGGTGAAGTAGTGTCTATTGAAAGAAACGAAGTGGTGCTGGAGCGCGATACCATCCTCGATGAGGAAGCAGTTGAGTTGATTGTGGACATGGACGTGAAAAGCGTTTTTATTCAGAAAGAAGAGGTGAGCGGGGATTTTGCCATCATCTACAACACGTTGAATAAAGACAGCGCCAACTCCGAACTGGAAGCGGTACAGCATATCTACCGCCAGTTGCGTGGTGCCGATGCGCCGGATAATGAAACAGCCCGTGGCATCATCGACAAGTTGTTTTTCTCCGATAAACGCTACGACCTCGGTGAAGTGGGCAGGTATAAAATCAACCGCAAACTGAACCTGAGCCAGCCGCTCGAGCAGAAAACACTTACCAAGCAAGACATTATTGAAATCATCAAATACCTGGTACGTCTGACCAACGCCAAAGCGGAAATCGACGATATCGATCACCTGAGCAATCGTCGTGTTCGTACGGTTGGAGAGCAGTTGTTTGCGCAATTCGGCGTGGGGCTGGCCCGTATGGCCCGTACCATCCGTGAACGTATGAACGTACGCGATAATGAAGTGTTTACCCCGGTAGATTTGATCAATGCACGAACTTTGTCTTCAGTGATCAACTCTTTCTTTGGTACATCTCAGTTGTCGCAGTTCCTCGATCAGACGAATCCTTTGAGTGAAATCACCCACAAGCGCCGTATATCAGCGCTCGGGCCCGGCGGCTTGAGTCGTGAGCGTGCAGGCTTTGAGGTGCGCGACGTACACTACTCGCACTACGGTCGTTTGTGTACCATCGAAACCCCGGAAGGTCCGAACATTGGTTTGATCTCAACCCTTTGCGTACACGCGAAGATCAACGAGATGGGCTTTATAGAAACACCTTACCGCAGGGTAGACGAGGGTAAGGTAGATATGAATGAGCTGACTTACCTGAGCGCTGAAGAGGAAGATGAAGCTAAAATTGCCCAGGCCAACGTGCCGCTGGACAAGGACGGCAACTTTGAAGAAGAACAGGTACCTTCTCGTCAGACCGGCGACTTCCCGATTCTGGAAAAAACAGAAGTAGAATACATGGACGTAGCGCCCAACCAGATTGTGGGTTTGAGTGCTTCGCTGATTCCCTTCCTGGAACACGATGATGCCAACCGTGCGCTGATGGGATCGAACATGCAACGCCAGGCTGTGCCATTGATCCGTCCGGAAGCGCCATTTGTGGGCACCGGGCTGGAAGGAAAGGCCGCCCGTGATGCCAGGATACAAATTCACGCAGATGGTAATGGCGTAGTGGAGTTTGTAGACGCCAACGAAATACATGTGCGCTACGAAAGAGACGAGGCACAAAAACTGGTGAGCTTCGAAGACGATCTGAAAATATACAGGCTTACCAAATTCATGAAAACCAACCAGGAAACCTGTATTAACCTGCGCCCGGCTGTAAAGAAAGGCCAGGTGGTGAAGAATGGCGATTTCCTTACGGAAGGATATGCTACCAAAGACGGTGAGCTGGCGCTTGGCCGTAACCTGAAAGTGGCGTTCATGCCCTGGAAGGGATACAACTTCGAGGATGCTATCGTAATCAGCGAAAGAGTAGCGAAAGAAGACCTGTTTACCTCCATTCACATTTCCGAATACGAGCTGGAAGTACGCGATACCAAACTGGGTGAGGAAGAACTTACGCCGGATATTCCCAACGTATCAGAAGATGCTACCAAGGATCTTGATCAGAACGGTATCATCCGTATCGGTGCGCATGTGAAAGAAGGGGATATCATCATCGGTAAGATTACGCCTAAAGGCGAAAGCGATCCTACCCCTGAAGAGAAACTGTTGCGCGCCATATTTGGCGACAAGGCCGGCGATGCCAAAGATGCTTCACTGAAAGCACCCAGTGGTACCGAAGGTGTGGTGATAGATAAGAAGCTGTTTCAGCGCGCCAAGAAAGACAAGAATGCAAAAGTGCGCGAAAAGGCGGCGATCGATAAACTGGAAAAAATACATGAGCAGAACGAAAAAGACCTGCTGGATGTACTGATCGGAAAGTTACAGGTGTTGCTGAAAGATAAAGTGTCTACCGGTGTTACCAACAACTTTGGTGAAATGCAGATCGGAAGAGGCGCCAAGTTCAATGCAAAAAACCTCGCAACACTCGATTATCAGAATATCAATCCCCTTGGCTGGACCGGCGATGAGCAGATAGACAGCCAGATCAACGTGCTGCTGCACAATTACAATATCAAGTTCAACGAAGAGCTTGGAAGGTACAAAAGAGAGAAGTTCAATATCTCTATCGGAGATGAGCTGCCAGCGGGTGTATTGAAGCTGGCCAAAGTGTACCTGGCAGTAAAACGTAAGCTGAAAGTGGGCGATAAGATGGCGGGCCGACATGGTAATAAAGGAATTGTGGCCAGGATTGTTCGTGCAGAAGATATGCCATTCCTGGCAGACGGCACACCGGTGGATATAGTGCTGAACCCGCTCGGGGTACCGAGCCGTATGAACCTGGGACAAATATATGAAACCGTACTGGGCTGGGCTGCTGAAAAGCTGGGTGTGAAATTCGCTACACCGATTTTCGACGGTGCCTCTACAGATGAAATAGCCGGGTTTATAGACAAAGCTGGTTTACCATCGTTTGGCCATACTTACCTGTACGACGGTGAAACCGGCGACCGGTTCGACCAGAAAGCAACCGTGGGTATCATCTATATGATCAAGCTGCACCACATGGTGGATGACAAGATGCACGCACGTTCTATCGGGCCGTATAGTTTGATCACGCAGCAGCCGCTGGGTGGTAAAGCACAATTCGGTGGCCAGCGTTTCGGCGAAATGGAAGTGTGGGCGCTGGAAGCATACGGTGCTTCCAACATTCTGCAGGAGCTGCTAACGCTTAAATCTGATGATATCATCGGACGTGCCAAAACATACGAGTCTATTGTGAAGGGTGATAATATACCGAGAGCAGGTTTGCCGGAATCGTTCAATGTATTGGTGCACGAGTTGAGAGGCTTAGGTCTGGAATTGAAATTTGAATAAAGGGATAGGGTAGCCCGGGCTGCCCATCTGTTTTTCGAAGATCATCCAATTTCAAACTACAAATTTTAAACGCTATATGGCTATCAAAAAAGACAATCGTCCAAAATCAAATTTTTCCAGGATTACGATAAGCCTGGCATCTCCGGATGCTATACTGGAAAGGTCTTACGGGGAAGTGTTGAAGCCGGAGACCATTAACTACCGCACCTACAAGCCGGAAAGAGACGGTTTGTTTTGCGAGCGGATATTCGGTCCGGTAAAAGATTATGAGTGTGCGTGTGGTAAGTATAAGCGTATTCGCTATAAAGGAATTGTCTGCGATCGTTGCGGTGTGGAAGTAACAGAGAAAAAAGTACGTCGCGAACGCATGGGGCATATTAAACTGGTAGTACCTGTTGTGCATATCTGGTACTTCAAAAGTTTGCCCAATAAAATCGGGTATCTGCTGGGCATCAGCTCCAAAAAAATGGAGAGCATTGTATACTACGAAAGATACGTGGTAATACAGGCGGGTGTGCGGGAAGACCGTAATCTTAAGCTGGGCGATTTGATCACCGAAGAAGAATACCTGGAAATACTGGAAAACCTTCCTAAAGATAACCAGTACCTGCCGGATGAGGACCCCCAGAAATTTATCGCGAAAATGGGTGCAGAGGCCATTCAGGCTATGTTGGCCCGGGTAGACCTGGATCAGCTCAGCTATGACCTGCGTAATGCCGCTGCCACTGAAACTTCGCAGCAGCGCAAGGCAGATGCATTGAAACGCCTGAGTGTGGTAGAATCGTTCCGCGACGCTAATAACAGGATCGAGAACCGTCCCGAGTGGATGGTTATGCAATATATTCCAGTGATACCACCGGAGCTTCGCCCCCTGGTGCCGCTGGATGGCGGACGTTTTGCGTCCTCAGATCTGAACGACCTGTACCGCCGGGTGATCATCCGGAACAACCGTCTGAAAAGACTGCTGGAGATCAAAGCACCGGAGGTGATTCTACGCAACGAGAAGCGGATGTTGCAGGAAGCGATCGACTCTTTGTTCGATAACTCCCGTAAGTCCAATGCGGTGAAAGCCGAAGGTGGACGTGCATTGAAGTCGCTGAGCGACGTGCTGAAAGGAAAACAGGGACGTTTCCGTCAAAACCTGCTCGGTAAACGTGTGGACTATTCTGGTCGTTCAGTGATCGTGGTAGGCCCGGAACTGAAACTCCATGAATGTGGGCTGCCTAAGGATATGGCGGCGGAATTGTTTAAGCCGTTTATCATCCGTAAGCTTATAGAAAGAGGTATTGTAAAAACAGTGAAGAGTGCCCGTAAACTGGTAGACCGTAAGGAAGCCGTTGTATGGGATATTCTCGAGAATATATTGAAAGGGCACCCGGTGATGCTGAACCGTGCCCCTACGCTGCACCGTTTGTCTATCCAGGCGTTTCAGCCGAGGTTGGTAGAAGGTAAAGCTATTCAGTTGCACCCGTTGGTGTGTTCGGCGTTCAACGCTGACTTTGATGGTGACCAGATGGCTGTGCACGTGCCATTGGCTAGTGCCGCAATTCTGGAAGCTCAACTGTTGATGTTGTCTTCGCATAACATCTTGAACCCACAAAATGGTACGCCGATCACCCTGCCTTCACAGGACATGGTATTGGGGTTGTACTACATTTCGAAAGGGAAAAAGTCTACAGAAACAGAAACCGTTAAAGGAGAAGGCAAGGCATTTTACAGTGCGGAAGAAGTGATCATTGCTTACAACGAAGCAAAAGTAGACCTTCATGCTCCGATAAAAGTAAAGGCGAATGTACGCAGGAACGACGGAGTGCTGGAGAGGAAGCTCATTGAAACAACGGTAGGACGCGTAATATTCAACCAGTTTGTACCCGAGGAAGTAGGATTTGTAAATGCATTGCTGACAAAAAAATCCCTTCGTGAAATCATCGGAGAGATTATCAAAATCACCAATGTTCCTAAAACAGCCAAGTTCCTGGACGACATTAAGCAACTCGGCTTCAGAACTGCTTTCAGGGGTGGCCTCTCGTTTAATATTAACGATCTGGTGATTCCGGAATTGAAGCAGGAGTTGGTAGATTCAGCGGCTGAGGAAGTGCGTGAAGTGTGGGATAACTATAACATGGGGCTGATCACCAACAACGAACGATACAACCAGATCATTGATATATGGAGTCGTGTAGACACCCGCGTTACTGAAACGCTGATCCGGGAAATGGCTACCGACAAACAGGGCTTCAACTCGGTATATATGATGCTGGATTCCGGAGCCAGGGGTAGTAAGCAGCAGGTGAAGCAGTTGGCAGGTATCAGAGGACTGATGGCAAAACCTAGAAAAAGTGGTTCATCCGGTTCTGAGATCATCGAAAACCCGATTCTTTCCAACTTCAAGGATGGTTTGAACGTATTGGAATACTTCATCTCTACCCACGGTGCCCGTAAGGGTCTGGCAGATACCGCCCTTAAAACAGCGGATGCCGGTTACCTGACCCGTCGTCTGGTAGACGTGGCGCAGGATGTGGTGATCAACGAAGAAGACTGCGGCACGCTGCGTGGCATAGCCATCAGCGCGCTGAAAGATAATGAAGACATTGTAGAGCCTTTATACGACAGGATACTGGGACGTACCTCCCTCCATGATGTGTACGATCCGTTGAACGAGGAACTATTGGTAGCTGCGGGCGGTCATATCTCAGAAGATATCGCCAGAAAAATTGAAGACAGCGGAATCGAAACGGTTGAGATCCGTTCGGTGCTGACTTGCGAAAGCAAACGCGGTGTGTGTGTGAAATGTTACGGCCTGAACCTGGCCACCGGCTATATCGCGCAACGCGGTGATGCCGTGGGTATCATTGCTGCTCAGTCCATCGGGGAGCCCGGTACACAGTTAACACTCCGTACTTTCCACGTGGGTGGGGTAGCCGGATCTGCAACTGTTGACTCTCAACTCGTAGCCAAGTTCGACGGCACTGTTCAGTTCGATGGGTTGCGTTCTGTAACGGCAGAAAACAATGCCGGTGAGAAACACCAGGTAGTCATTGGCCGTACAGGTGAGTTGAGAATAATTGATGTGAAAAATGATCGTCTCCTGATCACCAATAACATTCCATACGGCGCTACTTTAATGGTGAAAGACGGGCAAGCTGTGAGCAAGGGTGATGTTATCTGTACATGGGATCCGTTCAACAATGTTGTGGTATCTGAACAGGCGGGAACTGTTAAGTTTGAAAGTGTAATAGAAGGTGTTACTTATCGTGAAGAGGCCGACGAACAAACCGGGCACCGCGAGAAGGTGGTGATTGAAACAAAGGATAAGACGAAGATACCCATGCTCCAGGTAGAGGGCAAAGATATTAAATCGTATAACCTGCCGGTAGGTGCTCATATCGTGATAGACGAAGAAGCCGTAGTAAGGCCGGGACAGGTATTGGTGAAAATCCCACGTGTGTTGGGCAAGCTGAGGGATATTACGGGTGGTCTTCCGCGTGTAACCGAGCTGTTCGAGGCACGTAATCCGGGCAATCCGGCCGTTGTTTCGGAGATTGATGGGGTGGTAGGTTTTGGAGCCATCAAACGCGGTAACCGCGAAATCATCATAGAAGCCAAAGACGGGGTAGTGAAAAAATACCTGGTGCCGCTTACCCGCCAGATACTGGTGCAGGAAGGCGACTTTGTGCGAGCCGGTACCCCTATGTCTGACGGACAGACAGCACCTGCTGATATACTGAATATTAAAGGTCCCTATGCTGTGCAGGAATATGTTGTAAACGAAATACAGGAAGTGTACAGACTACAGGGCGTACGTATCAACGATAAGCACATCGAAGTAATCGTACGGCAAATGATGAAGAAAGTAATAATACTCGAACCCGGCGATACCAGATTCCTGGAAGAGGATTTGGAAGACAGGGTAGACTTTATTGAGGAAAACGACTGGATATTCGATAAAAAAGTGATCACTGATCCGGGCGAGTCAACCAAATTGCGTGCAGGTCAGATCGTAAGCCTGCGCGAGGTGAGGGAAGAAAACTCTGTGCTGAGACGGGGAGACAAAAAGCTGGCTGAATACCGTGATGCCAACCCGGCTACTTCAAAACCCGTGTTGCTTGGTATCACCAAAGCATCGTTGGGAACACGTAGCTGGATATCTGCCGCCTCGTTCCAGGAAACCACCAAGGTGTTGAGTTCCGCTGCTATCCAGGGCAAGTCTGATGATATGCTCGGATTGAAAGAGAACGTGATTACCGGACATGCTATACCAGCGGGTACCGGACTGCGCGAGTTTGAAAACATGGTAGTGGGCAGCAAAGAAGAATACGAACTGTTACAGACCACCAGAGAAGCCATGAGCTTCGACGACGAAGAGTAATCGAATAGTCATAATAAAGGAGTAGTATGCAAAAACAGCTACTCCTTTTTTTATTGCAATCACATAGGTAACCGAACCCTGTTAACCCGAGCCTAAAGTAATGCTGCGGGTGTATATATTTCTATAATTTGCAAATAAAAGATCATGAAGTATGCTTCTTTAGTGCTGAGCGCCATAGCCCTGATTCTTTCCGGGATTGTATTATATCAGCAAAATTCCAGCAAAAAGATCGTTAGCGGTATATCCGACCGGCTCGAACATAGCGATACCCTGGAAGCTAAGCCTGTCAAAATTGCCTATGTAGATCTCGACTCCATGGATGCGCGTTTTGAATACTATAAGGTGAAGATGGAAGGTTTCGAAAAAAAGAAGGAAGGACTTGACAGGCAGTTGAACAATTCATACCAAAACCTGGATAACAAAAGAATCGAATTTCTTAAAAAAGGAGATGCAATATCGCAGGCGGAAGTAGATGCCTTCAGGAGAGAATACGATCAGCAATTGCAGTATCTGGAAAACCAGCGCAGGAAAACCGAGCAGGATGTGCAGCAGGAAGCTATGGTGATGCGGGATGATATTTTCAGCAAAATCAACGAATATCTCGAAGAATACAGCAGGGTCAAGGGCTATACCTATATCTTTTCGTATTCCAGGAACGCGAATGTTTTTTTATACCAGGATGCTGCCTATGATATAACGGATGAAGTTATTGCAGGTTTGAACGAACGTTTTCCCAAACCGGCAGATAAGAAAAAATAAGTGGGCTAATCCAAACAATCGCAATCCGAACCATATTACAAAAGCCTGTCTGCATACTGCAGCAGGCTTTTGCGTTGTCTGGGTTAGTAACTGTATTTTTCTACGGATTTGATCTTGTTGTTACCTTCCGTAAATACCAGCGTCGGTTGATATGACTCGGCTTCTTCGGGTGTCATGCTGATGAAGGACAGTATATGAACTGTATCGCCTTTTTTAGCATGTAATGCAGCACCCCCATTCATACACACTTCTCCGCTTCCTCTTTTGCCCGGTATCACGTAGGTCATAATGCGGCTGCCGCTCACGGCATTGTTGATATACACCTGTTCATACTTTTTGATGCCGGCAGCATCCAGAATGTCGGCGTCTATGGTGATGGAACCGTTATATGCTACATTGGCTTCGGTAACGGTGACAGTATGAATTTTTGCTTTTAAGATGGTTACTTGCATATTGCTGGGTTTAATAATGACTCAGATGAATGAGGAGGCGCTTCCACTTCGGCTTCAGTGTACCCCGTTGTCAACAGAATACACTCGCCGTACTGTAGTATGGAATATCTTTCAAATGTAAAATGAAAACTAAAGGCATAGGGCCGGTCGAGGTGCAATTGTTGCGATGCACTTACAACTATCTGATATTCTTTTTCTCCTGAACAATTGAATTTGTAAATCCTGTAAAGTGACAGACCGGCCGGCTCTATATGAAACCAGGCGCCTTCTCCTATCCCTCCCAGCCATTGCGCCTGCTCGGGAACCGCGGCGTTCTTCAGCGGCGCTTCCATCAGTCCGGGTGTTGCATCGCTGGGCATCTTTTTTGCCCCCTCTCTTGTGAAGTTGTCTTTCAGGAGCTGGAGCTGAAACCGAAGCGACTGCCTTCTGTTCATGGTAAAAGCGCTTAACTGTTGCTGGTAGTAGCAGTATACGAGGTGATCAGCCGTGGCGTTTACGACATTGCTGGTAGGGCTGGCCTTAATGCATTCGGGGTATAGCAGTTTTCGGATTCGCTTGTCACCGCGCCTCATGGCTGCAACCATCACCTGCGCTACAAACCGGGAGCAACTGTTGTTGTTTTTCGCAAGCGCACCATACAAAACGGGGCCCTGCGCTACGAGTTGTTCTGCAAAGCCAACGCCCGAAGAAAAACATACATTTTTGCAAATGGAAAAAAGAAGACGTCCTCCACCGTGGGTGGCCGGTTCTTTTGCAAACAGCTCTTCCATCAGCTCCTCTGCATTTTCCAGATCATTGTCCCGGTTAAAAACAGCTCTGGTATTCAGGTTCAGCCGGGGATCAAATTTCGCGGAACGTGCCCGTCCATACCCCCTCGGACAGAGGTATCTTCCAAAATCAAAATACATCATCCTGCCGGTCTTGCGCTCGGCAAGTACAATGGCGGCATGCCCCACTTTGAAGTTCAGGTTATGTACAATGCCCGCTTTCTTCAGCAGGGCCATCCATTTTTCATCTCCGCGGGCGGTTTGATCCGGCCAGGCTATAGGAATAGCTATATCATGGTGTGTCAAATACATGTATTATATGGCAGGATTTGGGTGCTCGGGTGGATACAGTTTACTCAGATAGCGGCTGCCGTGATCGGGGAACAGCAGTACCACCGTATGCTGATAGTCGAGCTGCGTGCGTGAGGCATAGCAGTCCAGCGCAGCCAGCACAGCCGCGCTGGATAAGCCGGGCAAAATGCCCGCGCCCCTGCGGTAGTTATGTGCCATGGTATTGGTTTCTGTTGATCCTACCTGCACAATGCTATCTACAAAGCGGGGATCAAAAGACCGGGGAATATAATTTCTGCCAATGCCGTCAATACATTCGAAAGAATTGTTTTTTTCGGGTAAAGTGCCGGTGTTGAGAAATGCGGCCAGTACAGAACCTTTAGGCTCCACGCCCCATATCTGTATGTTCTTTTTTTTCGATTTCAGGTATCTTCCCACACCGGATATGGTGCCGCCGGTACCGATCCCGGCAATAAAATGCGTCACCTGTCCATCAGTTTGTTCCCATATTTCAGGGCCGGTAGTACTGTAATGCGCATGTTGATTCTCGGAGTTGTTGTACTGATCGGTAAAGTACGCTTCGGAGCGGTTGCGGGCGTACTCGCGGGCGCAGAATTGCGTGGAATGCGGGTCGTCAAACCCATTGGAGTTTTCACAGATTTCTACATCGGCTCCCACACTTTTTAACAATGTTATTTTCTCCGCGCAAGTCCTACGCGACACAAAAATGGTAGACCGATAGCCCATTTGTTTCGCAAACATGGCAAGCGAGAAACCCGTGTTGCCGCTGCTGGCTTCTACGAAAATTCCATTCGGTGGAATTTTACCACGTCGTACTGCATCTTTGAGCATGAACAGCGCTGGCCGGTCTTTAGACGACATGCCCGGATTGTGAAATTCTTCCTTAACCAATACGTTGGTATGGTATCGGTAAGACAGAAAGCGACATTTTCGCATCGGGGTGTTGCCCACCACCATATCTGCCGGAAGAAAGGTTTCAGGGGCGGCGGGTATAAAGATATTCCTGGTCATAAAGTGAGCAGCTTTAGCATTGCCGAAACCATACAAAAAGTCTAAAGGATGGAACGGATTCTGTAACAAAGTATGAAAAAAGCATGCCCGGCCACGTTAATGACTGTTAAAGTTTACAAACTGAGACGATGAAGGGACGGGTAATACATAAGCAAGTATATGTGGTGAAAGATTGCAGACAGTACGATAGGATACACATGCCATCGGGCGATTTGATATAATGCAGGGTAAGCAATATGTAGGGTTAATGCACACGTATACCCACAAAATCGGTTTGATAGCGGAATCGTCTTTTAGAACTAAATCCCTCCTGATTGAGTAAAACTTTCTACATTAGCTGTATGACTGTAGACCGGCTTTTTGATTCTTTCAGTAACATGAAAGTGGGCATCGTTGGCGATGTAATGTTGGATACCTATATGTGGGGAAAAGTAGATCGCATTTCACCGGAAGCGCCCGTGCCGGTGGTGGCGGTGGAAAACAGGGAGTACCGGCTGGGAGGTGCCGCAAATGTAGCCCTGAATATCACATCGCTGGGCGCTCATGCATCCATTATTTCAGTAACCGGAAGCGATGAGGATGCGGGTATACTGAAAAGAATGCTGGAGGAAAAAGCGGTGGGCACCGAATTTTTCCTGCAAAGCCATCAACGCATCACCACGAATAAAATCAGGATCATCAGCCGTAACCAGCAAATGCTTCGCCTGGACAACGAAGATACTGCCGACCTGGGCTATGAAGATGAAAACCGGCTGATTCTTGCCCTGCAACATTATATTGCCCAGGAGAAGCCCGATGTAATGATTCTGGAGGATTATAACAAGGGTGTACTGACGCCGCTTGTCATCCACAAGATGGTAATGCTGTGCAAAAAAAACGGCGTATTGACAGCCGTGGATCCCAAAAGAAAAAATTTCTTCAACTACAACGGTGTGGATATTTTCAAGCCCAACCTGAAAGAAGCGACGGAGGGGTTGAATATGCTGTACACCGAGGTGAATATTGGGTTGATGCAGCGTATTCACCAGGCGTTACTGGAAAAACTGCAACACGATGTGTCGTTTATCACGCTTTCAGAAAAAGGCGTATTTTATCAGCAGGGTAGTAACAGTCTTATCATTCCCTCGCACAGGCGAAATATAGCAGATGTAAGCGGCGCCGGGGATACGGTGATAGCGGTAGCTTCGCTGGTGTATGCGGCTACGCGCGATGTAAAGCTAATGGCTGAAGTGGCTAATATAGCTGGCGGGCTGGTATGCGAAGTGGTGGGAACGGCAGCCATCAACCGGCAACAACTGCTTACGGAGTGCAACAGACTCTTGCGGGAGGGCGCCTGAGGGTCAGCCCCTGGTATATTAATCGTCTGATATAGCTGGGTTTATAGCAGAGTAGTAGTAGCTTTGCATCTATTGTAAACATTGTGTTTTTAGTTAATTTCTAACATGGATATAACCAATAGTGAGGCGCTGTTTGCACGTGCGCAGCAATCGATTCCGGGCGGTGTTAATTCACCGGTAAGGGCATTTAAAAGCGTGGGAGGCACCCCGCTGTTCATCGAAAAAGCAAAAGGCGCTTATATGTACGATGCAGACGGCAACGCCTATCTGGATTATATCAACTCATGGGGCCCCATGGTGTTGGGGCATGCGTATCCGCCTGTGATAGAAGCCATTCAGCAAAAAGCAACGCTTTCTACATCGTTCGGCGCGCCCACGGCGCTGGAAATTGAGATAGCCGAACTCATAAAGTCGATGGTGCCGAATATGGATATGATCCGTATGGTCAATAGTGGTACCGAAGCCTGTATGAGTGCCATACGACTGGCTCGTGGCTTCACCGGCAGGAATAAATTCATCAAACTCGAAGGCTGTTACCACGGTCATGCTGATGCCTTTCTTGTAAAAGCCGGAAGCGGACTGGCAACGTTTAATATACAGGCCGTGCCGGGCGTTACGGCGGGCGCAGCAGCCGATACCCTTACCTGTGGTTACAATGATCTTGATGCGATAGAAACCCTGTTGAATACCTGCAAAAACGAAACAGCAGCCATTATCATAGAGCCTGTAGCTGGTAATATGGGATGCATTCCACCCGCCAAAGGGTACCTGGAAGGGCTTCGCCGCATCTGCGACCGGGAAGGCATTTTGCTGATATTTGACGAGGTAATGACCGGTTTCAGGCTGGCAGCAGGTGGTGCACAGCAGTATTTTGGCGTAGCCGCTGATATCGTTACCTATGGAAAGATCATTGGAGCTGGTATGCCGGTAGGTGCTTTTGCGGCGCGCCGCGAAATAATGGAGCAGGTGGCGCCGCTGGGAAAAGTATACCAGGCCGGCACCCTGAGCGGCAACCCGTTGGCGATGGTGGCAGGGTTCACCCTGCTGAGTGAATTGAAGCGCAACCCGGCAATATATACAGCGCTCGGGGAAAAAACGGCCTACCTGGAAAAAGGGCTCCACAGCGCTTTTAATGGAAAAGATTTCCCGGTACGCATCAACCGTACAGGAAGTATGATCAGCGTGCATTTCTGCGATCACGAAGTGGTGGATTTTGCATCGGCTTCCCGTGCTGACATTGCGATGTTTAACCGGTTTTTTCATCACATGCTGCAATCCGGCGTGTATCTTCCACCGGCAGCTTTCGAAACCTGGTTCGTCAGCGATGCCCTCAGCTACAGCAACATCGATGCTACCATAGAGGCTGCTGCTGCATTTAACGGATAATATAAACCGAATTATTTACCAATATGTGTTTGACATGAACGGCGCTCAATCGAAAAGGGGAATTATCTTGATGAATCTCGGCTCGCCGGATTCTACTTCGCATAAGGATGTGCGTAAGTACCTGATGGAGTTTTTGATGGACGGAAGGGTAATAGACAAACCGTATTTATACCGCCTGATACTTGTGGGAGGCATTATTGTGCCTTTCAGGGTGAAAAATTCGGCTGAAGCGTACCGCACCATCTGGACCGATCAGGGGTCTCCGCTGATCATTCTTACGCGTGAACTACAGCAGGCGCTACAACCTATGGTAGACGAACCGGTGGAAATTGCGATGCGCTACGGCAATCCGTCTGTACAATCGGCATACGATGCATTGCTGCAGAAGCACCCCGACCTGGAAGAAGTCATTGCGGTGCCACTGTATCCGCACTATGCCATGTCGTCGTACGAAACAGCTGTGGAGCACGCAAAGGAGGTGTACAAAAAGGGAAACTATCCGTTTTCGCTGCAGTTCATCAAACCCTTTTTCAACGATCCCGGTTATATCAATGCATTAGCGGGCTCCATTGCGCCTTACCTGGAGCAGGAATACGATCATATTCTCTTCAGCTATCACGGCATACCCGCCCGGCATCTGCACCGCGATAACAAAGCGCTGCTGCAGACCTGTATTGCACAACAGGGATGTACCGCAGCAGATGGTGCTGCACGTAAGAACTGCTATCGGTACGAATGTTTTGAAACCACAAAGCTCGTGATGCAAAAGCTGGGCATACCGGAAAATAAATTCAGTATAGCTTTTCAATCCCGCCTGGGAAAAGGCTGGCTGGAGCCCTTCACCGATAAGCGCCTGGAAGCCATGCCGGCGGAAGGCATTAAAAAGCTGCTGATACTCTGCCCGGCTTTTGTGAGCGACTGCCTTGAAACCTTGGAGGAGATTGCGGAAAGAGGAAAAGAATCTTTTATAGGTGCCGGTGGAACCTCTTATACCTTTATCCCCTGCCTCAATACGAACCGGGAATGGGTGTCAACCATGGCCGGTTGGATAAAGGAATATGGTAAAGGCGACCAATCCATGATTTTATCATAACATTTGCCACCCATGAAAGCGCTGGTATACAAATCGACCGGAAGTTGGTACCTCATTAAAACTGCGGCCGGCGAGGTATACAATGCCCGCATCAAAGGGAAGTTCAAAATCGATACCGATATCAGGTCTACCAACCCACTCACGGTGGGCGACGAAGTAACGTTTGAACTGGAAGAATCCGGAGAGGGTACTGCGGTCATCACCCATATCAGCGACCGGAGAAACCACATCAACCGGCAATCCCCTGCTCACAAATACCAGCATCACATTATAGCCGCCAATATAGACCAGACCCTGTTGGTGTGCACCATACGTTCGCCGCGCACTTCACGCGGGTTTATCGACCGGTTTCTGGTAACCGCAGAAGCGTATCATGTACCCGCCATATTGATTTTCAATAAGTCTGATATCTACGGCGAAAAAGAGCAGATGATCTTTGAAGAGTGGCGGGAGGAATATGAAAGTATAGGCTACAGGGTGCTGCTCATCAGTGCAGAGAAAAAGGAAAACCTGCATGCAGTACAGGAACTGCTGAAGGATAAGACATCCCTGATCAGCGGTCACTCAGGTGTAGGCAAATCGTCTCTGATCAATGCCATATTGCCGTCGTTTTCGCTTAAAACACAGGAGGTGAGCCTTTGGAGTGGAAAAGGATTGCATACCACCACTTTTGCCGAGATGTTCGACCTGCCTTCCGGCGGCAGAATTATCGATACCCCCGGCATACGGGAGTTCGGTATTGTAGACATCACCCGTCAGGAATTGTCTCATTATTTTCCCGAAATGAGGGACAGAATATCAGATTGCCAGTTCAATAACTGCCTGCACGTCAATGAGCCCGGTTGTGCCGTATTGCAGGCCACCGCAGAAGGTCTGATACACGAAGAGCGCTATATCAGCTATTGTGCTATACTGGACTCCATCACAGACAGAAAGTATTAGGCGCCGGGTTTATCCCATGCTCCAGCCCGCACAGCAGCAGGGTGCATCATTAGATGGTGCTCTTTTAGCTCTTTATCGAACGAAGGAGACTGGTATCGTTCGTGGCCGCCATCTTCGAGAGGGCGATAAAGCTGCACGCGAGGCGAATATCCCGTGGTAAAGGCTCCCGCCCACCCTGCTAAAGATAATAGCGTTCGTTTGCAGGAAGTGCTTTATGTAAATAAAATAATTGCTTAGCTTTAGAGATTTCAACCAAACCACTTCTAATGATTTTTACAGCAAAACTTTCTAGGTTCATAGCTGCATTTGTCATCGGTGTATTTGCTTTTTCTGCCTGCAATACCGGTGAGCAAGCCGAAAGCTATGATGAACTCACAGAGGAAGAAATGCACCTTCCACAAAATGCATTAAAAGGCATCGCGATGGCGAAGGGACTTGAAATACAAAGCTTCGCCACCGAACCCATGCTGGTAAACCCTACCAATATAGACGTGGATGAAAAAGGCAGGGTATGGGTAACGGAGGCTTATAATTATCGCATCTGGAATGAATATCCTTCTAATCCGAATGGAGATCGCATTCTTATTCTCGAAGATACCAATGGTGACGGTGTAGCCGATACGGCAAAAGTATTCTACCAGAGCCCGGAGCTAAATGCACCACTGGGCATCAGTGTGTTGGGAAACAGAGTGATTGTTTCGCAAAGCCCCTATGTATGGGTGTTATATGATGATGATGGAGATGATAAAGCAGACAGGAAGGAAATACTGTTTCAGGGAATGGGGGGTGAACAACACGATCATGGCGTGCATGCCTTTGTATTCGGCCCTGATGGCAAGTTGTATTTTAATTTTGGCAACGAGGCCCGCACACTGCTTGACAAAGACAGTGTAGTGGTGAGAGACCAGGATGGCGATGAGATCGGCCCTGGTAAGTACAAGCAGGGAATGGTGTTTCGTTGCAACCCCGATGGCACCGAAGTGGAGTGCCTGGGGCATAATTTCAGGAACAATTACGAACTGGCAGTTGACAGCTATGGCGGCATGTGGCAGAGTGATAACGACGACGACGGTAATAAAGGCGTACGCATCAACTATGTGATGGATTATGGTAACTATGGGTATACCGACGAAATGACCGGAGCAGGCTGGCCGGCCAGCCGCATCAATATGGAAGATTCCATTCCATTCCGTCACTGGCATCTCAACGATCCGGGCGTGGTGCCCAATCTTCTGCAAACCGGATCGGGGTCTCCTACAGGCATGGTATTGTACGAGGGAGATTTGTTGCCCGAGACCTTCCGGAACCAGATGATACATTGCGAGCCCGGGCACAACGTAGTGCGTGCCTACCCAGTGCAGAAAAGCGGTGCCGGCTATACCGCTTCCATTGTGGATATAGCACGGCAGGAGAAAAACCAGTGGTTTCGTCCCTCAGATGTATGTGTGGCGCCGGACGGATCACTGTTTGTGGCAGATTGGTACGATCCGGGAGTGGGCGGTCACCAGATGGGAGACAATGCGCGCGGAAGAATTTACCGCATAGCACCTAAGGTAAAGAAATACACGGTGCCTGCGCAGGATTATACTACGGCCTCGGGTGCGGTAAAAGCATTGCAGAATCCCAACCTCGCCGTAAGACGAAAAGCATGGTATGCCCTGCACGAAATGGGCAATACGGCGGTGCCCGAACTGGAAAAGCTATGGAATGATGAAAAGGCCAATCCCCGTATGCGGGCCAGGGCCTTCTGGGTGCTGGTAAAACAACCCGGCGGTGAAAAATATATTACACAAGCCGTTGGTTCCGCTAACCCGGATATAAGGAGCATGGCGCTCCGGGCCGCCCGGCAGTCGAAAGCAGCAATCATACCTGTAGTATCGCAACTGGTGGAAGACAGCGATGCGCAGGTAAGAAGGGAAGCTGCGCTGTCGTTACGGCTCCAGACATCCCCGAAAGCAGCCAAACTGTGGGCTGCACTCGCCGCGCAGCACGATGGCAAAGACCGCTGGTACCTCGAGGCGCTCGGCATAGGCGCCCACGGGCAATGGGATCGCTATTTTGAAGCCTACCTGCAGCAAACACCTAACCCGCTGCAAACTGCACAGGGAAGGGATATTGTATGGCGGGCCAGGAGTAAAACCAGCCTGCCCTATCTCGTAAAGCTGGCAACAGACAATGGAACGGACTGGGAGGAAAGACAACGCTATTTCCGGGCTTTTGATTTCAATACCGATCCGTTGAAGAAAGCATTGCTGCTGCAAATGCTGACAGATAATACCAACAGAGATCATAAGCTGGATCTTGTATTGCTGAGCCTGCTGTCGCCGGACGATGTGAAAAAATCAGCCCTGGCCGGCAAAGTATTAACGGAGATAGTGCAGGCTGTATACGGAACAAAAGCATACATAGACCTGATAGAAAAGTTCAGACTGGAAAGCGAAAAACCCCGTTTGCTGCAACTGATGCAGGAAAAGCCGGGCGAAACGGTAGCCAAGCATGCATTGAGGTTGTTCCTGAGTTTCGGTGGCGAAAAGCAACTGATGGCGATTGTTGCGGGCAACGATACCCTGAAAGCTAATAATATCATACGGAATACAGCCGGCCTGGGCGGCGCCACCGTAGAAATGCAAAAAACGATCATCACCGGAAAGTTTGGAGAATCGCAGCAACTGACGGCAGCGGGCGTATTAGGGAAAAGCTATGTAGGAATGATGCACGGCGTGCAAATGCTGAAAGACGGCAAAATACCAGAGAAACTGATCCCCGCTTTTGTAGGCAGTTTGTCGAAAGAACATACGCCGGCAAATATATGGGACGAAGCCAATGCCTTTCTGCCGGGCGCTTCCGGAGTAACCGTAGCCGCGCCATTCGATCAGGATGCTGTTATGTCGTTGAACGGCGATGCCGTCAGGGGAAAAGTGGTATACAAACAGCATTGTTTGCGGTGCCATCAGGTAAACGGAGACGGCATTGATTTTGGCCCTAAACTTTCTGAGATAGGCGATAAGCTACCCAAAGAAGCTTTGATGGATGCTATCCGCAATCCTTCTGCCGGTATCAGTTTTGGCTACGAAGCATACGAAATCACCCTGGATGACGGGTCGGTGGTAATGGGACTGATCACGAGCCGGTCGGAATCGGAGATACAGTTGAAATATCCGGACGGCAGCATCGAAAAAATAGAACTGAAAAAAATCCGCTCGCAGAAGCAGTTAAAAGAATCTGTCATGCCCGCCCTGCACCAGGCCATGGCGCCGCAGGAACTGGCCGACCTGCTCGCTTACCTCGGAACTTTGAAGAAGAAATAGCAGGCAGCAACTTGCTGTATGATTATCTCATGCTGTTACCTTAGCGAACAGTATGAGATAATCCTGTTTTACAGACTTCCCGGCTGCTGTACAATCCGGCTGTTACTATTTCATGCCATCACCATCTGATTATATATCTTTGTTCGCATGAACGTAGACTTTGCAAAATACAGCGACGGACTGGTGCCCGCTATAGTGCAGGATGCAGATACACGAGTGGTGTTAATGCTTGGATTTATGAATGAGGAAGCCTGGAATACCACGCGGGAAACCGCTAAGGTTACTTTTTTCAGCCGGAGCCGACAGCGATTGTGGACAAAAGGAGAAGAAAGCGGTAATTTTCTGGAATTCCGTTCTGCAGCGGTGGATTGCGACGGCGATACGCTGCTGATCAAAGCGCATCCCGTAGGACCGGTTTGTCATACCGGCGCAGATACCTGCTGGAATGAAACCAACGATCCTGAAAATTTTCTATACTACCTCGAACACATCATCGAGCAGCGTAAAAATGCTTCGCCGGAAGAATCGTATGTGGCAAAACTGTTCAAAAAAGGGATGAACAAAATTGCCCAAAAACTGGGGGAAGAAGCCGTGGAAACCGTGATAGAGGCGAAAGACAACAACGAGGACTTGTTTGTAAACGAGGCGGCCGATCTGCTGTTTCACTACCTGATACTACTCAACGCCAAGGGGCATACACTGAAAGATATTGAGGCCGTACTGAAACGGCGGCATAAAAGATAATTTCGTAAAACCGTGTAGCAGCCTTGCCGGCAGCCCTTATTTTTGTTTGGCGCGCCATATGCGTATACCCGACAATACCAGACAGAATACAAAAGCAAACAGATAGCAAAAACCAAAGCCTGTTTCGAAATCAAAAAGAAAACGCGCTATCAAAAAGGTGCCTGCTGCTACGATGGCTACCTGCCAAAGGTAGAAGAGTATGCCGGATACAATAAACTTCGCTTTTTCCTGCTTCACCAACAACACAAGCGGCCGCAGCACCAGCGGAACGATAAAGGACAACACCAGCAAATAATAATCGGGCATGCGCAAAACTATACATTTCACCCGGTATGCAAAATTTACGTCTTTTATACCCTTGTGGGTGCCGCGTGAATGGTATGCGCGTGAGATCACCAGCAAGTGTTGGATTTTTATATTATTTTTGCTGCCTATGACACAAGAGCAATTAAAAGATATGAGATCCAGGCTTTCCGGATTGGGGAGGTTTCTTTGACGTCGCTAACAGACGTGATAAAATATCGAATGACAAACAATTAACGCTGGCGCCCGGTTTCTGGGAAGACAATACCCGTGCTACGCAGATATTGAAAGATATCAAGCTGAACGAGTATTGGGTTTCGCTGTACACGAAGGTGCAGGAAGCGGTGGAAGATTTTGCCGTTTTGTTTGAATTCTGGAAAGAAGGAGAGGGTACGGAAGACGATGTGAAAGCTGCTTACCGGCATGCACAGGAAATGATCGAAGAGGCGGAGTTTAAAAGCACGCTCAATCAGCCCGAAGACGAATTGCCGGCGGTATTGCAGATCAATAGCGGAGCAGGCGGCACGGAAAGTCAGGACTGGGCCGAAATGCTGGTTCGTATGTATCGCATGTATGGCGAAAAGCAGGGCTGGTCGGTTACAGAGCTCGACTGGCAGGAGGGGGATGGTGCAGGTGTTAAATCAGTAACGCTGCAGTTCGAAGGTCCCTTTGCCTACGGATTTCTCAAATCGGAAAGCGGCGTGCACCGCCTGGTGCGGATATCTCCCTTCGACAGCAATGCCAGAAGACATACCTCCTTCGTATCGGTATATGTGTACCCGCTGGTAGACGATTCCATCGAAATAGAAGTAAGTCCTGCCGACCTGGAATGGGAGTTTTACCGTAGTGGAGGAAAAGGAGGGCAAAACGTCAACAAAGTGGAAACGGCGGTTCGCCTCAAGCATATTCCTTCCGGTATCATAGTAGAATGTCAGCAGTCACGCACGCAGGGCGAAAACAGAGAGAAAGCCCTGAAAATGCTGAAAAGCCGTCTCTACGAAGAGGAAATGCGCAAAAGGGAGGCCCTGAAAAATGCCAGCAACGCCAGTAAAAAGAAGATAGAATGGGGGAGCCAGATTCGTTCTTACGTATTCCATCCGTATAAGATGATCAAAGATCACCGTACCGATTACGAGGTAGGAAACGTGCAACCGGTCATGGATGGCGAACTGGATGGGTTTATCAAGGCTTTTCTGATGATGGAGAAGGAGGCAGATAGCGGCACTTAATCATTTTTCGTTGTATCGCGGCTACGGTTGGCCTGCGTGTTGCTCTTTTATTTCCTGTACAATGTGTTGCAGCATTCGTTCGGGTGTTCTGTCTCGCCTTACTCTTCTTTCCAGGCGTTTAGCCGGGGCATCATCTCTCGAAACAAAGCTGTATAAAAAATAGTACACGCGAAATTGCTGGTTCCACCGTTCCACCCAGGCATCCCAATCGTTTTCCGTTGTAAGCCCTGCCAACATAAACGGCCAAAGTTGCGTCCGGATATTCTGGAAAAACTTCCTTTTGGCAACCACTTCAATGTCGTGAGACCCGTTATAGGGGTTGTATACCATATAGGCGTATTCCTTTCTGAGCGTTTCAGGCATGCTGTCAAATACATCGAGCTGGCTTTCCCATGCTTCCAGCGAGTCCAGGCGAAGCTGAATCTGCCCGCTCATGCGGATGGCTTCTGCATACTGTTCGGTTCGGGTATACGCCTGCAGCAGCCCCGGCAATTCGTCTGCGATGAACTTTTGATAGATAATGCTGCCGATGCCTTTTTTTGCTGCATAAGTACGGTACAGTTGGTCGTAGCGCTGTACCATGGCATCCTCCAGCGCTTTCAGTTCACCTTCCTGCCGAACGGCAATACCGGCGCTTTCCACTGTGCGAAAATAAAGCGGGAGAGTAGTCCCGTTGCTTTGAAGATATCGGCGAATCTGCTGAAAAACATTGGTGTCCGATACCGGAGGCAGCGGGTAATGTACTGCTACGCTGTCGAACACTTCACCTCTTGTAATACTCAAGGCATCTAAGCCGGTCACCCATTGGTATACGTCCTGCTCCTCCCGGTTCCTGTAAGTAAACAGGGGGTCGGCCGTTTGTTGCAACAACGAATCCAGGTAATTTAGCCGGTGAAGGTTCAATTGCAGGTAGGCAATGGTGGTGTCGAGCAGGATGTTTCTGAACCGGTGAATATGGATATTACCGGCGAGATGATGGGTTATGCCCTCTTTCTGCTGCTCTATCAATGCGCGGGCGTTTTGGATATTTTCTGCCTCTGCAGGCGTGATGGGTTGTTCTACCCGCTTAAAAGCAGGTGCCTGCCGCGCAACGGTATGTGGAAACACTTCCAGTTGCCATCCCTGTAAAAAGTACTTTGATACATCCTCATGGAAGCGCTCTGAAGCTTCTGTATCGTATTCATCTTTGGCAAAAAGTACATTGCCGATACGCTTTTCCCCGTATAAAAGAGAATCGGCAGTTTTTTGCAGGAACCTGGTATTGTGTTCCAGCCGGATGGTATAGGTATTATGCCCGCGTGTTGTTACCACTATATCGGTCAGCAGGCCGCGGTGGTACCGGCGTTCTTCGGTAACGTCTGCGCCTTCACTGTTTTTGTAGGAATATCTCCAGGTGCCGGTGGCTACACCATTGGAGTCAAGCGAGCCGGTGAGCTTGTAAGCCGCACCGGGCTGTCGGTTTTCACAGAAGATGGTGCCGGCAGGCACGCCTTTGCGGTACGTGATGTGTATTTGCAGCAAGCTCCGTACGGCCCTGCCCGCTGCATTTACGCTGTCAAGCGAAAACAGCCATTTTCCCTCGGGCTGCCCTGCTATAAAGCGGCCTTCCCAACGCATTCTTCTGCCTGTAGTATTGAATACCGGTTGTATACCATCACCGGTTTCTACCTGGTATTGCCAGAAGCCCTCCTCCCATATCCAGTTACCGGTGGGCAGGTAATCACGGGTACGCCCTTTTACGCGGTAAGTTTTTAAACGGTCGTCGTCCATTTCGCGCCAGCGTATATCGATGGTACCTTGTTGAGGTAGCGATGCGGGGGTATAACCGCCCGTATAACGAACCTGCCCTTTTTTGCCCAATGCATCTGTAAAATACTGTACTTCCTGACTGTGTACCAAAGCCGGGGCGCCGAGTAATGCCATCGTGGCAGCGAGTATTTTTATCATCAATTTCCCTTTCTGGTACTGAAAAATGTTTGCATCAAATCATCCATGTTATATGAAACAGCCAGCATGGCTATATGGTCTGTGTGTCCACCGGGTTTGGTTGAAAATTGAGCAAACTGGTTCAGGTAGCCCAGTTGAAAGTTCATTTTGGGACTAACCTGATAGCCCAGTCCCGCAAAAAAACGGTTTCTGTCAAAGGTCTGAGCTGTTTCTTTGCCGAGATTGATCATAACCTCATTATTAACGGCCAGAAAATAATGCCGTAAATGCGGATTCAGCACATAAAATGGTACGAGGGTTTGAAACCGGTACCGGATCCTGTGGTCGGTTTGCCGGGTGGTATTGGTCAGGTTGTTCAGAAAGCGCTGTTCGAGCCTGAACCGGTGATCCATGAATACATACGGGTGCTTTTGCCTGAGCAGCAATTGCTGCCATATCCGGTGTTCTGCAACCTTTGAGCCTATCACCTCCTCTTCTGTAGGTTCTCCCAGAATGTATCCGTAGCCCGCAGTAGCCATTGCGGCGGGGTGTATATAATAATTTAAACCGGTGCGTAATAACAGGGTTTGTACGGAATGATCCAGGAAAAAGTTTCTGAACTGTGCCTCTGAGTGAATCCCCAGCTTTGCATTGATTTTATTATCCCCGAAATAAGCCAGCCAGTAGCCGCCTGGTTTCGGAGGGGTTTTCACCTGGGCCCACAGTGATAAGGTGCCTGCGTACATCCATAAGGCAATCAATAATATAACATGTGTAAGGTGTCTCCTGCTCAAGTGTTACTCGTTATGGGTGAGCGTCGAAGATAGTTTTTTTGATCAAAAAACAGGGTTTCAGCCAGTGGGCAGAATGATAGATAAAAGTTAAAAAATACCTGCAACATATAAAATGGCACCTGCTTGTTTTCGTCGTGTATACCAGCGATGGTTTGTACATTTGAGCGCTAAAATTCGTAGTATGACCGGAACCAAAGTGATTTTATTAGTGCTGGCAGTGGCATTACTGGCGAATGTTGTTTTTGTAGTATATGGCAGCCGGGAGCTGCGGAAGTTTAAAAAAGAAGGAACCATTGTATTGGCCACCATCACCCGGCAGGAAACTGTTGACAAAGAGGTGTGGTTGCATGGCAACTACTGGTTCAAAGGTAAAGACTACGCTGTACAATATCCCCAGCAGCGGATACATGAACCGGGCGACTCGCTGATTTTCCTGTACATCCTTCCCAACGATCCGCTTCAATGGATGCCACTCGACAAATATGTAGTACCCTCCTGCCTTACACCCGGCGATGTGCCGGAAGGAGGATGGAGCCAACTGCCACTACAGGCCTGTGCAGATGGAATGAGAAGGCTTCGATGAAAAAACTGGCGAATCAGTTCTTTTGCTCTTTCATATATGCTTTCTCGACCTCCGTAGCTTTCTCGAAATCGAGTATGACCCCGTTAATGCAATACCGTAATCCCGTGGGCGGGGGGCCGTCTTCGAATACATGCCCAAGGTGAGCTTTGCACCGGCCGCATTGCACTTCTGTTCTTTCCATACCATGCGAATGATCCGGAGTGTATATAATGCTGCTTTTACTGATGGGCTCGTAAAAACTGGGCCAGCCGCAGCCGCTGTCGAATTTGGTATCACTTTTAAAAAGTGCATTTCCGCAGGCTGCACAATAGTAGGTGCCGGTTTCGTAAAAATCTTCGAAATGACTTGTCCATGGACGTTCAGTGCCCTTCATACGGGCAATATAATACACATCCTGGGGTAGTACCTTCTTCCATTCCTCGTCGCTCAGGTGTACCCGTGCAGTATCTGTTCGGGAATAGGCGGTATGTTTATGCTTCGAACTATCCATATAGGTGTGGGTTGTAGATGAATGTATGGGTTTTTTTCGCGAAGCCTGAGAAAAACTGCATTGCGACAACAGGATGGGTGTTGCAGCGATGAGCATCATTTTCAGGTATCGTCCGCTTGATAAGCGCATGCTACTAAGGTACGAAACTACCGCTGAAATAAAGCAGCTACGGTACATGCAAAATGTTAAAGGATTTTTAGCCCGCTTCCGTTATATTTGCTCCTCACCAAGGAAATTGTATTCATGTTCAATCTCATATTGTTTGGTCCTCCCGGAAGTGGAAAAGGTACACAGTCTCAGCACCTGATAGAAAAATATGGTTTAAAGCACCTGTCTACGGGCGATTTGCTGCGGAGCGAAATTGCTGCGCAAACCCCTCTCGGGCTGGAAGCTAAAAACTTCATGGATAAGGGGCAACTGGTGCCCGACGAAGTGGTGATCGGCATGATCAGCAGTGCGCTGGACAACAACCCCGAAGCGAAAGGATTTCTGTTCGACGGATTTCCTCGCACGGAAGCGCAAGCCGCAGCGCTGGATAAGTTGCTGAAGCTGAAGAAAACCGCTATCCATCTTTTCCTTGCCCTCGAAGTAGGTGAGGATGAGCTGATCCGGCGTTTACTTGAGAGAGGAAAAACATCCGGCAGAAGCGACGATGTGGATGAGAACGTGATCCGTTCGCGCATTACAGAATACCATAATAAAACCACGCCCGTGGCAGATTATTATGCCCAGTTCGATAAAGTAAGAAAAGTGAAAGGCGAGGGCAGCATCGAAGAAATTTTTGCCGAAATATCGCGGGAAGTAGACAGCCACATGGAATAGGGGTATCTGCTTCCCGGGTGCCGCAAGCTGTCTGATATCATCAGATGGAGGTGATTTATTCTTTTTGCGACCATTGACAACCATTAAGGCATCATATTTGTCTTAATGATTATTCAACAAAGCACACGGATATGAATAAATCACTTTTTCTCATGGTATTAACCGGGCTGCTGCTGTTTTCCTGCAAGTCTGGGGTTAAAGATTCGGATATACAAACACAGATCCAGAACAATCCGGCATTGGCGCACCTTAGTGCGACAGTAAAAGACGGAGTAGTAACCTTAGCAGGTGAGTGTCCGGATGAGGCAGACAGGCAACACTGCGAAAATGCCGTAAAACAGATTCCGGGAGTAAAAAGCGTTATCAACAATGCTACCATTACCCCTCCTCCTCCACCGGCGCCGGTTGAAATTGCAGCCGACGACCCGCTCTCTAAAGGAATTACCGATGCACTCAAAGATCATCCCACGGTGAAGGCAACAGTAGCCGATGGCGTTATCTCCGTAACAGGAGAAGCAACGGCGGCCAACTGGAGAAAGATCAAGGAAAGCCTGGACGGTTTGAAACCAAAAAGGGTAGACGCCAGCGGATTAACCATTAAAAACTAAGCCCCATAATTCAAACACTATGGCACTACAAGATAAATACAAACAACTGGTAGATACCGCCGCAGCCTCCGGTGTGCGGCAATTGCAGGTACGCGAGCAGGACGGCGTATTGTATATTGATGGCGAGGCGCCTTCCGGAGCGGTGAAAGATAAACTCTGGGACCTGTATGGAACCATCGATCCGAATTTTTTGTCCGGCGATGTGGTAATGAACATCCATGTTGCCACTGCAGTAGCCGGTGCAAAAGTGCAGGTAGTAACCGAACGGTCTAACCTGAATATCCGGAAAGGGCCTGGTACGGATCAGCCGATTGTTGGCAAAGCTGCACACAAAGAAATCATCACCCTCGTGAGCAAGGCAAACGACCAGTGGTGGCTGGTGAGAACCGATGAAGGAGAAGAGGGATATGCCTACGCACAATACCTGTCGCCGGTAGAGTAATCTGTATAAATATTGAGCACGCCCGCCAGCGCATAATGCACTGGCGGGCGTGCTGTTTGTTCACCGTCCTGACGCCGCCGCAGGCGGGGATATTTCCCCCACCTGACCGTCTTATCGACGACGCTGCAAGCGGAGGAGATATCTCACGACCGAAGGGGAAATTTTGAAGAAGGAACTCCACTACGTCATGAGATTTCTCCGGGCTTCCTGCGGGCGCCCGTTCGAAAGGACGGCATACCACCTGACCGTTCTATCGACGACGCTGCAAGCGGAGGAGATATCTCATCACCGAAGGAAATATTTTGAAAAAGGAAACTCCACTACGTCATGGGATTTTTCCGGGCTTCCTTCGGAGGACTCGTCGAAAGGACGTAAAAAATTAGTAATTTTCTCACATGCAAAAAGGCGGCAGCATTTATATATTGACGAATAAAAATAAAACCACCCTCTATATCGGTGTTACAAGTAACCTTGTCGCAAGAATATGGGAACATAAAAATCACGCCTTTAAAGGAAGCTTTTCGGATAGGTACAACCTCACATACCTTATCTACTTTGAAAATTATGGCACTATAGAAGAAGCAATTCTGAGGGAGAAAGAAATCAAAAAATGGCGGAGAGAGAAAAAAGAGAGACTAATAGCCACCATTAACCCCAAATGGAAAGACTTGTGGGAGGATATTCAACACTGGTGAGATATCCTGCAGCCATCAGTGTCGCTACATGGGATGTCGACCGGCTTCCTTCGGAGCGCCCGTTCGAAAAGACGGAACAACACTTGACCGTCTTATCGACGACGCTGCAAGCGGAGGAGATATCTCACCACCGAAGGAAATATCTTGAAGAAGGAAATTCCGCTAAGGTCATGAGATGTCGAGGGGCTTCCTTCGGGCGCCCGTTCGAAAGGACGGCACACCACCTGACCGTCCTATCGACGACGCTGCAAGCGGAGGAGATATCTCACCACCGAAGGAAGTATTTTGAAAAAGGAAATTCCGCCATTTCACGGGATGTCGACGAGCTTCCTTCGGTCGCCCGTTCGAAAAGACGGTACACCACTTAGAAAGGCGCATCGTCGTCATTGAAACTACCGTCGTTCATTTTGCTCCCTTTTTGAATAAACAGCCTGGCACCGCCATCGTCATTGCCGGGTACCGGCTTCCAGTTGCCCTGCGGCATACCCATACCGGAGAAATCCTCCTCTTCCATTTCCACGAATTTCTGAATATGCAGCAAAGCGCGGAGCTTGACGGTTTCAAGCGAACCGTTACGGTGTTTGGCGATCCGTACATGGGTTTCGCCCTTGTTGCTTTCGCCCATTTCGTTGGCGGTAATATTGTAATACTCGGGCCTGTAGAGAAACATCACCATGTCGGCATCCTGCTCAATAGCGCCCGATTCGCGCAAGTCGCTCAATTGTGGCATTTTTTCACCATCCTTTCTTTTTTCCACTTCCCGGCTCAACTGGCTCAGAGCAATAATGGGTATACCCAATTCTTTCGCCAGCCCTTTCAGGTTGCGCGAAATGGTACTGATCTCCTGCTCACGGTTGCTGTTGCGTTTATCGCCGGTGCCGCTCATCAGTTGCAGGTAGTCGATGATCACCATCCCCAGGTTGTGTTTGTTTTTCAGCCGGCGGCATTTGGCCCGCAGCTCAAAAATATTCAACGCAGGCGTATCGTCTATAAAAATAGGTGCATTTTGCAGGCGGTGAATACCGTTGCGGTACAATTGTTCCATCTCGTGGTCCTCCATTTTACCCCGGGCGATTTTTTCAAGCCAGATCTCACTCTCAGCGCTCAGTATACGCTGTACCAACTGGCTGGAGCTCATTTCCAGGCTGAAGAAAGCGACCGGTGTAGGCTTGGTGCTGTGCAGCGCTGCATTTCGTACCAGATTAAGTGCAAAAGCGGTTTTACCCACAGCGGGCCGTGCGGCCAATATCACCAGATCGGTAGGTTGCCAGCCATAGGTCACCTTATCCAGCAGAGAGAAGCCACTGGGCACACCGGTGATATCTTCCTGACGGTTGCGCATATCCTCTATGCGCTGAATGGTTTTTACCAGCACCGAATCGATACTGTCGAAGTTTTTGCGCAGGTGATTGTTGGTGATTTCGAATAATTTGCTTTCTGCATCATCCAGCAGGTCAAACACATCGGTAGAGTCTTCGTATGCATCGCTGATGATCTCACCGCTGATGCGGATGAGATCGCGCTGGATGAATTTCTGAAGAATGATACGGGCATGTGCTTCTATATTGGCGGAAGAAACCACTGCGTTCGTGAGCTTGGTAACGAAATACGGACCGCCCACCAGTTCCAGCTCTTCTTTCATCCGCAATTCTTCCACCACCGTCAGCAGGTCAATCGGCATGCTTTTTTGCGCAAGACTCTGCATGGCCCTGAAGATACGCTGGTGTGCATCCACATAAAAACATTCGGGTTTCAGGATCTCAATGACGGTGTCGAACGCAGATTTTTCCAGCATGATGGCGCCGAGTACGGCTTCTTCAAGATCACGGGCCTGGGGGGGTACTTTTCCATATACCATAGGACCCAGATCAGCCGCGCTTTTTTTCCGGATTTTCCGGTCCTTGTTTAAGTTAGTAAGATCCATTAACAGAAAGCTTTTATATAGCGTGAATTTTAGTATCCGATCTCAGCGGTCAACCTGTACAATCTTTCAGCACAACATCCTATTATTCCACATTAATAAAATATTATCTAAATGTTACAGGGTTGATCGGGACAGCGAATTTAAAGGCAATGAAACTTCCGGAACCCGTTTTGCAGATAAATAGTAGTGCAACATTACTCCACACAAAAAAACAGTTCATTCACAGTTTTTGCATGCTTATCCACCACGGGTGCTTTAGTTATGCACAAAGTTGACGAAAAATCCGCTAATAAAATGCTGTTATGCACATAAGCTGTTGGGAATAATTTTGACTGTTTTTTTTGGCCGGATAACAGAAATAACAGTATGGGGTTTCAGCCGATATGGGGCAGTTGCCGGCGTTAAAAAACGCCGGGAAACCTGCCCGCAGCATGCGGTATACCATTTGGCAGATGAGGTATAACCGCTGCTTTTTGCAGAAGCAAAATACCCGCGGCAGCGGCGCACAATATCTATTTGTCTATCTTTGCGACCCGCGGCCAAACAGCCGCTTTTTCAAATTAAACGCATCAATTACTGTATTATATGACCATCAGCTACAATTGGCTTTGTGAATACCTGCCGGTGAAGATCAGTCCGGAAGAACTCTCGCTTATACTTACCTCGCTTGGGCTGGAAGTGGAAAGCCTGGAGCATTTTGAATCGGTAAAAGGCGGACTGAAAGGATTGGTAGTAGGCGAGGTGCTGGAGTGCATACCCCATCCCAATGCCGACAAGCTGCGCCTGACCAAAGTAAACACAGGCGGTGATCAGCCCCTGCAGATTGTATGTGGAGCACCCAATGTGGCCACAGGGCAGAAAGTAATTGTAGCGCCGGTGGGCGCCACCATTTATCCACTGAAAGGAGATCCCCTGACCATGAAGACGGCTAAAATACGGGGAGAGCAGAGCTTTGGCATGATCTGCGCCGAAGATGAGCTGGGGCTCGGAGAAAGCCACGATGGTATACTGGTATTGCCTGCCGATGCCGTACCCGGCGAACCCGCCGCCCGCTATTGCTCCCTGTATGAAGACTGGATCTACGAAATAGGACTTACCCCGAATCGCATGGATGCTATGAGCCACCTGGGCGTAGCCAGGGATGTGGCCGCTTACCTCTCGGTGCACCGCCTGCAGGATGTAGCGGTGCAATACCCCTATGCCGATGCGTTCTCCACAGACAGCAAAGCGATACCGTTTGCTGTAACCATCGAAAATACCACTGCCTGTGCGCGGTACGCAGGTATTCATATCGAAAACATCACCGTAAAAGAAAGCCCCGACTGGCTGAAACAACGTTTGCAGTCCATTGGTGTACGATCGGTCAATAACATTGTAGACGCCACCAATTTTATTCTGCACGAAACCGGGCAACCCCTGCACGCCTTCGATGCAGATACCATTGCGGGGAATGCCATACAGGTAAAAAACATGCCGGAAGGAACGCCTTTTGTAACGCTGGACGAAAAACAACGCACCCTGCATGCAGAAGACCTGATGATCTGCGATGGCAATGGTGCACCCCTATGTTTTGCGGGAGTGTTCGGCGGCCTCCACAGCGGTGTTACCACCACCACCCGGAATATTTTCCTGGAAAGCGCCTGGTTTCATCCCGTGATTACCCGTAAAACATCTTTCCGCCATCAGTTACGCACCGATGCTGCTACCCGTTTCGAAAAAGGGGTAGATATCAGCAATACCGTACACGTACTCCGGAGAGCGGCACTGCTTATCAAAGAACTGGGAGCAGGGGCTATTGCATCCGATGTGATCGACGTATACCCCGCGCCGCAGGAAAAAAAGCAGGTGCAACTCAGCTACGACTACCTGAAAAGACTGAGCGGAAAAGCCTATGCACCCTCCACCGTAAAGAAAATACTGCAAAGCCTAGGCTTCGGCATTCTTCACGATACAGACACGACCCTTACAGTGGCGGCGCCCTTCAGCAAGCCGGATATTGCGTTGCCCGCAGACCTGGTGGAGGAAATCATGCGCGTAGACGGGTACGATAATGTGGCCATCCCTCCGCGCATTTCCATTACCCCCTCGGTAGAAGCGCTGGGGTACGAAATGGCATTGAGAGAACGGGTGGCCACGCTGCTGGCTGGCAACGGATTCCAGGAAATACTCACCAACTCCATCACCAACAGCGCCTTTTTCGACGACGACACCCTGCAGCATTCCGTTAAGATGCTCAACAGTCTGAGCGCAGAGCTGAATATGATGCGTCCCTCTATGCTGGAATCCGGACTTCAATGTATTGTACACAACCTCAACCGGAAAAACAACCGGCTTCGGCTGTTTGAGCTCGGCAAAACCTACCATCGATCCGGTGATGCCGGGCAGTATACAGAGAGCGAACGGCTATGCCTCTACGTTACCGGCGCGCTGCACGAAACTACCTGGAAACAGCAGGAAGTGAAAACCGATTTTTACTACCTGAAAGGTTTGGTGATGAGCCTGTTACAGTCTCTCAACCTGGAAGGAGTGCAGGCGGAAGCAGCATCCGATAAAAACCTGCGCTATGCCCTCCGCATGCAGCATGGCCAACAGGTGCTGGGTATCATCGGGCAGGTAAATGCTAAAAAACTGGAACAATTCGATGTGAAACAGCCCGTTTGGTATGCCGATCTGGACTGGAAAAATATCGTATCCCTTGCGGCCGCTCACAGAGATGGCTACACGGAGTTGTCGAAATTTCCGGCCGTACAACGCGATCTGGCCATGGTGGTAGATAAACAACTGGCATACGAATCGGTAGCCGGTGCTATCCGAAGTATCCGTCTGCAAAAATTGCAGGACATCAAACTGTTCGATGTATTTGAAAGCGATAAACTGGGCGTGAACAAAAAATCGTTTGCGGTAAACCTCACCTTCCTCGACAGGGAAAAAACCCTCAAAGATGAAGAGGTAGACGCAATGATGAACAAGATCATGCGTACGATGGAAAAAGACCTGGGCGCTGAAATCAGAAAATAGTAGATATACCGCATAAAGCCATGAGCAAGCTCGAAGCAAATATCAGCAGGGTAGTAAGCAAGATGCAGCTACTGATCAGGAAGTGCCAGGCGCTCGAAAAGGAAAACGAAAAGCTGAAGGCCGAGCTGAAAATAAAAACAGGTCATGAAGCCGATCTGCTGCTGAAAGTAAAACTACTGCAGCAGCAGCTTGACATCGTACAGATTGCATCCGCCGGCGGCGCCGATGAAGCAACCCGGCATCAATTGGAAAAACGCATCAATGCCTATATAAAAGAGCTGGATCAGTGCATCGCATTGCTTTCCGCGCCCGATCGCTAGATTCTTTTTACCAGCCGCATCTTCTGCTCCTCCGATTCGTCGGATAATTCGAGTTGGTAAATGCCATAAGGCAATTCACTCAACCCTTCCCAGTGTATCAATTTTTGTGTGGGCGTAATTTCGGTATCAAGAATGCTGCACACTTTACCTACCTCGTCTTTAAGAACGGCTTTCAGGGTGTGCTGGCCAACATGTGCCAGCTCGAGAGTGAAGGAGTCGATGAAATTGTGCGTTTTTACTTTTGCAAGCATGGTTTCAAAGGATTACGTGATTAAATAATAAGCCGATTGCCTATACAACCGCTATTTTTGCAGCGGCATAAACGATCTGCTGTTTAATAAGACTAGAATAAATTTAACTATAATAAATAAAATATGCAAGACCTCCTGGCCGTGAATGTAGCCATCGGCGACAGAACCTACCGCATCAAACTGCAGCGGCAAGACGAAGAACAGGTGCGGAAAACACTCAAAATAGTCAACGATAAAATCATCGAATTTAAAACAGAGTTTGCCGGAAAAGATATGCAGGACTATGTATCGATGGTATTGCTTTGGTACGCAACCCAGGCCCAGAGCGGAAAAGAGACCGTACTGGAGAAAGACCTTGAAGAAGTATTCCGTAAAATGGAAGACCAGCTCGACAAAACACTCAGCACCTGATCGTGCCCGTAGGGCAGCCGTGATAACACGATCATCCGCCACTCATACGTCTCCTGCCTCCTGGCGATATTTAGCAAAGGATAACGAAAAAGATTTGTACCATACATCCCCGGGCACGGCAATGCCGGGCAAGTATGGCATCGTACGCTTAGCCGATATTTAGCCGTGGTAAACAAAATATCAGCGTAAAAGTCTTGGATATACATATTTTTTACTATATTGAAACTTTAATTCAACCCGGTAGCCGCCGATATTGATGCAGCGGCCTGCCATCACTTCCTGATAAACCTTATTTTCGGCTACCGAAAACGTTATTGTTAACACCCCTGATTACCGCCATGGTATTTACTATCGTATTGCAGCTTGCCGAAGGCCGGCCGGGTATCATACCCGTCAATTATGCCTATCCCCTTTCCGCCGCCCTCTACCGTGTGCTGGCGAAGGGCGATGCAGACTATTCCCGTTTTTTGCATGAGCAGGGCTATGGAAAAGGGTTCAAACTGTTTACGTTTTCACAATTGCATGTGCCCTTTAAGATAGACAAAGACCGGCTGAAACTGCTGGGCAACGAAGCGTTTTTACAGGTAGCCTTTCACCTGCCCCATGCCGCCGAAAGTTTTATAAAAGGACTGTTCCGGCACCAGCAGATCGAAATAGCCGACAAACAATCAAGAGCCGTATTTACCGTGCAATCGGTAGAAGCACTCCCCGACCCGCTGCAACCATACAAACACCAGGAGATTGTACACTTGTTGCTGAAGCCGCTGTCTCCGGTGGTAGCTGGTGTACGGAACGAAAAAGGGCAGTACCGGTTTACCGACCCTGGAGACCCCCGGTTTACGGAAAGTCTGATCTACAACTGGCGGAACAAAATAACCACTTGTTATGATGGGCAGGTGGCATCTTCTGCTTTACTGATGATGGAAGTAATGCCGGAGAAGCATCCCTTTAAATCGCGGCTGATTACCATTAAGGCCGGTAGTCCCCAGGAAACAAAGATCCGGGGTTGGATGCATTTTGGGTTGAAAGTTACCGGTGAGAAGAGGTTTGTGGAGTTGTTGCTGAATGCGGGGGCGGGGGTGTATAATAGTATGGGGTGCGGGTGTATGGAAGTAGTGAATGCTAAAGAATAAAAATCCAGTATTTCAACTAAAAAACTCAATAAATTTCAATTCCAAAATGGTGCGATTAAAAACAAATGAAATACTGGCAAGCAAATATAAGGCGAAAACATAGAATGCAAAATTTATTATACTAATAAACTTAATAATGATAAAATGAGTATCTTTACCCTAAAGTAATGGGTAATGGAAGACATGTACTATATAGTAAGTGATGGCAGTCTAATGGATATCGAGAGTTTTATCTCGTACGTCTATTGTTTAAAGAGAGTGATTGCGTCATTTAGTTTTACTGAATGGTTTTGTGAGGATGATTTTTCGGACAAGGAGGCATATAATTATTTAAAAAACTTATTTCAGAAATGATAAAAGAACTTATAAATTTTACGGAAAACCTGGATGAAGAGTTTAAAAATTTGGGCTCTTTACCCAAAGAAGGTCTTCATATATTGCTTCAATTAAAGAAAAATGAAGATGGGGAAATAACTATCAATAAAGAGAGCTTTCAATTTGAACAATTTTCTAAAAAACAAAAAGAAGAAGTTTCAGATTTTTTAAACACTCGCAAATTACTGCATCAAAATGCCTGGTGTATTGATACGAACAAATGTTTTGATTTGCCCACTAAAGCTATCCATACCTGCTCTCCTTTTACTGTGGCGTTCAAAAGAGAACATTTAGAAGGTGGTACAAAATATGGAGATAATCAAACTAAAATGAAAAAGCAGATTTATGAACGTTTTGGAGATTATTTCAATAAAGCATTTGCACTATTTGAGGATGAGGCAGAGAAAGAAAAGTATATTGTTTTTAGAAACTTTTTTGTGCATAATGAATTCTCTAAACTGATTGAGAAAATTGAAAAACAGAATGTTGATTTGTACCAAAAACTGGAAGAAGAAAGTGAGCTGTTAAAAGCACAATTCAAAGAATGCAAAGACAAATCAGAAAAGGAGACTATTAAAAATGCTATTTCAGATATTGACCAACAGTTGCTAAAAGTGAAACCTTTAGAAGACAGCAGTTACATCATTTTCTATTTGGATGCACCGCTTAAAAAATACAAAGAAGTACACAAAAGATATTTAGATGATAAACTTTTCAATACGGATAAATATAATACAGCTCCGGATGAACAGGGATTGATTTATGGAACGAATAACTTTATGAATGGCTTCAATAGCAATATGCCATTTCTGATGCACCAAACAGCGAGTTTTGATATTTCAGGGAGAATTTCAAACACAGATGCGAAGTTGTTGAATGATTTGAAAAATATGTTTCCCAACAAAACCCTACCCAATCCGCTACCAATCTTTATTTACAAGGAAGAATTATTACAAGGAAAGGTAATCAGTATTTTTAGAGAAAGCGGATTTAAATTCGGCTACAAAGAGATTATTCAAAAGCTGGCAGAAACAAATGAGGAAGATATTTCAAATTATTATCTCCTCTTCTGGCAAAATACAATGGATGGAATTGTATTTAAAGATTTTGATTACGTGTCAAAATTTGAATATAAAATTGAAGATTTAATCATTCAAAACCTTTTTGAAATAAAAGAAAAAGGGGGAAAGACAGATAAACATTATCCCCTCGTCAAAACGATTTTTGATTTTGAGCGACAGGTTTTGAAGCCTTTAATTCAAAATAAATATCATCGGGTAGATTATTTTGGCGACCTCAATAAAGAAGATTATGCCAAATTGGATAGAACATTTGGCTCATTTTCCAAATACCGGAAAGCGGCCTATGACTTTGTCTATAAATCCCAGCGAAATACTATTGACGGAAATGTTTTTTATGAAATGGTGTTTAACAGCATTTCAGATGATATTAAAAATGGGAATGAATACGGTATAAAAGAAAAATTGAACATTTGGTACAGTTTATTTGAATATTTTAATCCTAAACAAAAAATAAATATGGTAAACAAGTTAAAGGAATATCAGGATTTCGTCGCAGCCATTATTTCCGGCGAAGAATTAACTGATATTACTGACGAAAAGTTTGCATTCGCAGCCGGTCAGGTTGTCGAATACATTTTAAGTAAAAGCAAATCAGCAGATAATAGTCACAATCTGTTAGAACCTTATTTACAGCAATCAAAATGTGCAGAGTTCAAAAAAGCAATTGCAAACGATTTTGGAAGGTATAAGCATGAGAATTTCTCTAAGAATTTTGAGAAAGTAGCTGCGTTTGTTTTAAGCTATGAAACCGATGTCAACTTAAAACATTTATTACCTCAAATACTGTCAGGTGTATTTGCAAAAAATCAATTATTCAGTTCAAACAATCCAAAATAAATAACATGATAACATTTAATAACAGAGTTTACGGTGCAGCCATCATCAAATCAATCAATTCAAACTATAACGCCGATTTTTCTGGACAACCCCGAAAACTGCCGAATGGAACCGTTTATGCTACCGATAAAGCCTTGAAATATTCCGTCAGGAATTACTGGAAAGATGCATTGGGAGAGAGAATTTTTTATTTCAAATCTTTAAGCGAGGAGATGTCTCCACGCACATTGGATGAAACCTATAATCTGCATTTTGGCGATTCTAAAGAGAAAGACAAAGCAAAACTCAGATTGGAAGTTTTAGGTAATATTTTGAAATGTCTGGATGTCAGACTATTCGGGGGTACTTATGCAGGTAAGACAAATATTTCTATTCACGGTACGTGCCAGATTACACACGGATTAAACAAATTTGCTGAGAATGTTATCTATTCAGAACAAATAATGTCGCCATTTCGTAACTCGAATGAAGCAAGTGCTGAAAGCACAATGACTACATTAGGGTCTCAATCCCGTTTGCAGGAAGGACATTATGTGCATCATTTTTCTGTAAACCCCAAAAACATTGAAGACGATGTAATCCGTGTAAAAGGAGAAGGATTAACAGATAGTGATATTTCAAAACTCAAAGAAGGATTGAGAAAAGGGGCTACTTATTACGATTCGGCAGCTAAGGCAGGAACGGAAAATGAGCTGTTGCTATGGGTGCAGCTAAAACCCGAATCGAAAGTAGTGTTACCCTCATTTGTAAGCCTGATAGACATTAATGAAGAAAAGGAAATCGACCTTTCAAAGGTAAGTGCTTTACTATCAGAGGAACATATAAAAAGTGGGATTGAGAAAATAGAAATTTACTACAATAAATCCAACACAAAAGTATTGAATGAGCCTGCCGGAGCCTTATTCTCTGAACTATAAACCTATCAGCTAATGAAACTAATATCATTTGACTTACAAGCTGATTTTGCTTTTTTCAGAAAGCCCGAGACCAACAATACGATAAACCTGTCGTACAACATCATTCACAAACCTGCTTTGTTAGGAATATTAGGAGCAGTTCTGGGATTGAAAGGTTATCAGGAAAAAGGCAAACTGCCGGAATATTATGACAAACTCAAAGACTTAAAGATTGGCGTAGAGCCGTTAGAACACGATAAAGGCAACTTTACGAAGACCAATATCAAATATACAAATACGGTTGGCTATGCGAATAAAGGCACAAATTTCCTGACGGAAGAGCTCACTTTGGTAAATCCGGTTTACAGAATATATCTTTTATTGGATAGCGGTAATGAATTGTATTCTGCACTTTACGATTCTTTAAAAAAAGGAGAATCTGTATATATTCCTTATCTGGGAAAGAATGAGTTTTCAGCTTGGTGGAAACCCTCAACATTTACTGAATACAGTTTTTCAAACAAGGAAATCAAAAAGGAGGAAAGTGTAAAAATTAAATCTGTTTTTCAAAAGGAAATTGTAGTAAGGGACAACATCGTAGGGGATTCAGACTTACTTTCTATAGATGTCAACGAAGGTAACTACCTCTATTTTGAACGTTTGCCAAAGGATTTTGACCTTGAACTGATGCAATACGACATTACAGAATTTGCATTCTCAAATTATCAGATAAAAAATGCACACCTTATTGAAAATTTGGTATTTGTTGAAGAATTAGAGGCCTATGTCCAATTGTTTTAAATCGGTTGCTGAAATCTTAAACGAACTTCCTGCATTACATATGTTTCTACGCAATGCAGGAAGCTATTTTGCTCATTTACCAAAGATGAATGTCGCTACTCCAAAAGAAACATTGGAAGAACATATCACATTGGTGAACAAATATTTTGTCCAATTGGTAAATGAACATAAGCTTGAACCAGTTATTGACAAACTAATACAAAGCATTGATACGAGTGGTAACCCCGCAATCGGAAACTATTTAAAAAAGCTGTTTGTAAATACTATTGTCTTCCACGATTATGGCAAGATAAATGAACGATTTCAGTCTGATAAAATGCAGAATGAACTGTATAGGGATTTAATCAATTCTGATAGTCCTATCGGTTCTACACATTCAGCCCTTAGTGCATACATCTATCTAAGCAAACATTTGAATGAGATTGCATTGGAACATAAGTCCAATCCGGTATTAATCACAAGCTGCATTTATTTATCCTATTCCATTTTCAAACATCATAGCAGAAAGTTTGATGATGACAACCTTTATACTACCGGGTTTGCTGATTTTAAAGCTAAGTTTAATTTCAATAAGGTTAAAGAATTTTTATCAAAATATCTACAAACGTTTGCTTACAGTATTAATCCTAAAATTATTCAACTAATAGGCGAAAATGACTTGTTGGCTAATAAAAAAATTCTAAACACAGAAAACTCATTCTCACTCTATGCACTATGTCGTTTAAATTTTTCACTGCTGACTGCTTCCGACTATTTAGCGACCAATGAATATATGAATCAAATACCATTGAATGGTTTTGGTACACTTTCAAAGGAAAGAATTGAAGAAATATATCAATTTGTTACGAATGCGGATTGGTTAAACGAGACAGAGGAAAAGAAGAATTACAACAAAGCTGTTTTTACAAAAAAAGAGAATTACACGTTTCAGAATCCGCAGATTGCTACGGGAACTAATCTGAATATTTTACGAACAGAAATGGCGGTAGAAGTTATTCGGAATATTCGCTCAAATGCAGACTGCAACTTATTCTATATTGAAGCACCAACCGGAGGAGGAAAGACAAATCTGTCTGCATTGGCAGCAATAGAGCTGTTGAAAATTCAACAGGGAAAGTACAATAAGGTTTTCTATGTATTCCCATTTACAACGCTCATTACCCAAACCTATAAATCGCTTAAAGAAACTTTAGGCTTGCAGGAAAATGAAATGGTAGAATTGCATTCCAATGCAGGGATGAAAATAAATAATGAAGATGATAATTACGGAAATGAAAAGCTCAACTACATCAATCATCTCTTTGTCAATTATCCGTTTACCTTTTTATCGCACATTCGTTTCTTTGATATTTTAAAGACGAATGAGAAGGAAGCCAACTATTTGCTGCATCGTTTAGCCAATTCCATTGTGGTGATAGACGAGTTACAATCCTATAATCCACAACATTGGGATAAGGTCATTTACTTCATAAAACAATACGCTGACAAATTCAATATCAAGTTTATACTGATGTCGGCAACACTGCCGAAATTAGACAAACTGAACGTAATTAAAGGGCAGGCAGAAGACTTTGTGTATCTGTTGCCTGATGCCAAGAAAAAGTATTTCAACAACCCGAATTTCTCCGGGAGGGTCGCGTTTAATTTCGATTATTTCGACAGGACAGATTTGGAGCTTAGTGAAATTGCAGAAAGACTATTAACAGAGTCTAAAGCATATTCAGAAAAGGATTTCGGAAACGCTAAGCCTTTGGGAAGCGTTTATACGATTATTGAATTCATCTTTAAGAAAACCGCGTCTGAGTTTTATAGTATCATCAAAGAAACAGACTTTTTTGATGAGCTATTTTTACTCTCTGGAACTATTCTTCCGCATAGGCGAAAAGAAATCATCAACTTTCTCAAGAATAAGAACAACAGAAAAAAGAAAGTTTTATTGATAACCACACAAGTGGTAGAAGCCGGTGTAGACATAGATATGGACTTAGGCTTTAAAGACCGTTCACTGATAGATAGTGACGAACAATTAGCAGGTAGAATCAACAGAAATGTCAACAAGCAGGATTGTGTTTTATTCCTTTTCAACTATAATAAAGAAGCGATTATTTATGGAAAAGATAAACGTTTAGAATTGACAAGAAAGCATATTAAACAGGAGCAATACATCGACATTTTAAACAGCAAGGACTTTGACAAGCTGTATGATATTGTTTTGAATAACAGGAATGAATGGAATGACAAAACAATGGTTGAAAACTTTAGTGATTATGAGAATAAAATCAAATCGCTAAAATTCAAATCTGTACACGAAGATTTTAAACTGATTGAGCAAAATAACATTTCTTGCTTTGTACCCTTATCCGTTCCAATTGAAGTTGGTGGAGTTGCGGAAGGGCAGAAAGGTTCTGTATTCACGCAATCTGAATTGAATTTTTTGAAGCAATATCAGGTATTCCCTAACGAACAAAATGAAACTGAGGGAAGAGAAGTATTTGACATTTACTTAAGCCTTATTCACAATAAACAAGAGTTTACTAAACAAAAAATAGAAGAAAAGATATTGCAGGGAATAATGTCCAAGTTTGTTTTTTCTTTGTTTGCAAATAAAAATATTGAGCGGAAATTGATTGAATATTCAAATAAGGAAAAAAGTGAATACGGCTATAAGTATATTGAGCATTGGAAAGGGTTCTACAACATAGAATCAGGAGTGGATGACAAAGCATTTAATAGTAATGAAACCCAATTCCTATGACCATCAACGCCACACTCATCAATCTTTACCATGTATGCCAACGGGAGTGCTGGTTGCATGCCAATGGCGTAAGAATGGAACATACCAGCGATACGGTGGCCGATGGTAAACTATTGCATGAAACAAGTTATGCGGATAGAAATATCAAGCATTCGGAACTGACTATTGAAGCATCCTATAACGAAATCACCCTTTTGGGTAAAATCGATTTTTACGATGCCAAACTGAAAGTCATTCACGAAACCAAACGCAGCGATAAGGTAGAAACTGCCCACGAATGGCAGGTGAAGTTCTATCTCTGGTTATTGAAATTAAACGGTATTGAAGAAGCAACTGCTATTTTGGAATATCCGCTATTACGACATGCTGATAGGTTAAAACTTATAGAAGAAGATATCGAACACCTTACAAAAACACTACAATCTATAGCTCAGCTAAAAGAATCGGAACAATGCCCGCCGGTCATCAATGCGAAGATTTGTAAAAGTTGCAGTTATTATGAACTCTGTTATGTAAATGAATAAAACATGGCATTGTTTGAGAATAAATATAGCATCGAATGTGCCCGGTATCCCAATTGGGATTATCGTAATGCGCATGGGTATTTCATTACGATCTGTACCAAAGATCAGATGAAATATTTAGAAAAGCTGTCGGAACCGGGATTTTTTAGATGATCAGATGTAAGGATTATAGCAAAAGCTTAAAACAATGCTTATGAAATATGCAGAAATCACGAAACAAATCATCGCCTGTGCATTTAAGGTGCATAATACCTTAGGTAATGGATTTCAGGAAGTGATTTACCAGAGAGCCGTGGAAATTGAAATGAGCAAAAATAGCATTGATTTTTCTAGAGAATTTGAAATGCCCATTTACTATGAAGGTATCCATATCGGCACGAGAAGGGTTGATTTTCTGGTCGCCGGAATCATAAGTGTAGAACTAAAAGCATTGATCAGGCTCGAGGATGTCCATTTGGCACAAGCTATCAATTACCTGGAAGCGTACCATCTGGAGATCGGACTGCTGCTCAATTTTGGCGCCAGAAGTCTGGAATACAAACGACTCACCAACAAAAAACATCCGGCTTATAACAAATCTCAGGAATCTGATCATCCTGCAAATCCCGGTTCAGACAAATGAAAAAATCCTACTACCTCTTCAATCCCGGCAGAATGAGCCGCAAAGATAATACCCTGAAGTTCACCCCGGTGGATGAAAGCGGCGTAGAAGGACCGCCCAAATACATTCCGGTAGAAGGCGTAGCCGATCTGTATTGCTTCGGAGCACTGGATGCCAACAGCGCTTTGTATAATTTTCTCGGGAAAGAACAGATTGCAGTACATTTCTTTGATTATTACGAACATTATACCGGGAGTTTTATGCCCAAAGAATATCTACTGGCCGGGAAGATGCAGATTGAGCAGACCAAACATTACAGCAGTAAGGCGAAGAGGTTGATTATTGCGCAGAAGTTTGTGGAAGGGGCAGCATTCAATATTCTTAAAAATCTGAGATATTATCAATCCAGGGGAAAAGACGTACAAGGCATCATTGACATTATAGAAGGATACAGTGCCGGCATATGTTTGAGTACAGATATTGATATATTGATGGGCATCGAAGGCAATATCCGGCAAGTGTATTATGAAGCCTTCGACCAAATCCTGAACGATTTTGCCATGAACGGTCGCAGCAAACAACCGCCCAAAAATGAAGTGAACGCGCTCGTCTCCTTCGGCAACATGATGTGCTACAGCCTATGCCTCGGACAGATTTACCATACCCAGCTCAACCCCACTATCAGTTTTCTGCACGAGCCCGGCTACCGGCGGTATTCGCTTGCCTTGGATCTGGCAGAAATCTTCAAACCCATCTTAGTGGACAGAGTGATCTTCAAAGTGCTGAACAAGAAAGAAATCCAGGCCAAAGATTTTGATGTTCAGGTGAACAGTGTGGTATTGAAAGATGCCGCCCGAAAAACATTCGTCCGTGCCTTTGAAGAACGCCTGAACGAAACCATCAAACATCGATCGCTCAACAGAAGCGTGAGCTATAAACATTTGGTGAAATTAGAATGCTATAAGTTGACAAAACATATTTTGAACATGGAAGAATACAAACCGTTTAAAGCGTGGTGGTAGGATAGATTGAGGGGATTGATGAAGATTGAGGGGGGGGGGATTGGAATAGATGGTAGAATTTTATAAATTTACAATATGGACAGCGAAAGTTGGCTACAATACAAAATCGACATAAGAGAAAGATTAAGAGCTTTTTCTTTACTGATATTATCTTTATCTGAAACAATTCCGACAACAGCAAGAGGGAAAATCATAAATTATCAAATCACCAAATCAGGAACTTCCATGTATGCCAATTATCGTGCAGCACTTAGGGGAAGGTCTAAAGCAGAATTTTTCAGTAAATTGTCTATTGCGGTAGAAGAGGCAGATGAAACGGAAATGTGGTTGGATCTACTCATTGCGTCCAGCATACTAACAACTGAAACAGTAAACCTGCTACACAAAGAAAGTATAGAGCTCTTAAAAATATTATCAACCATGCGCAGGAAGCTGTCTCAATCTTAATCAATCTCTCATCAATCTCATGTACCTCATCCTCGTATACGATATCGGCGAAAAACGCGTTGGAAAAATGCTTAAATTATGCAGGCAATACTTAAACTGGATACAAAATTCTGTATTTGAAGGAGAGATTACCGAAGTGAAATTGAAGGAGCTGCTGCAGAAGGCAAGGGAGCTGATGAATGAAGAAACCGATAGCATCATTGTATTTAAAAGCAGGAATGAGAAGTGGTTGGAAAAGCAGATCATTGGCCAGGAAAAAAATGACCTCGATACATTCATATAATTGTCGATGACGAAATTTTCATCTGGTCGCGTGTTCTTTGACATATTGGAAAAAAAACAATTAGCTGATTGTTAGCAATTTACATACGTTGTCGATCTCAGCGGCAAATCTGCTTATTAGGGATCGACAACTTTTTAAACTTTATTTACTTACTTTCGCACGCATAATGCTTTGAAAATAAGTATTTTTTTGTCGTCGATCCGACGGCTCTTAATCGCACAATGCTTGAATTGAAATGTATCCGAACAGAACTTGACCAGCTTGTCCTTTCGCTCTTAATCGCACAATGCTTGAATTGAAATTTAAGTTTCTTACGTGAAACGCGCTTGCCGTTGACTCTTAATCGCACAATGCTTGAATTGAAATCCGTCAACCGGGGCCGTGGGTGCGACGCCGTCGGTACTCTTAATCGCACAATGCTTGAATTGAAATGGAGTTTTACCGCTACTATTTCCGCAAGCGTTCCGCAACTCTTAATCGCACAATGCTTGAATTGAAATGGAGTTTTACCGCTACTATTTCCGCAAGCGTTCCGCAACTCTTAATCGCACAATGCTTGAATTGAAATTTAATTTTCATTTGCTCATCGTGCAACGCCCTACACTCTTAATCGCACAATGCTTGAATTGAAATACGACAACCTGCATGAAGTAATGGCGACGATGTTAACTCTTAATCGCACAATGCTTGAATTGAAATCATTTTAGAGGTGGGCAATTAACCAAGTTCGGTACCTCTTAATCGCACAATGCTTGAATTGAAATGCAATTTTGAATTTTTCTTGTGTACAGACAGAACACTCTTAATCGCACAATGCTTGAATTGAAATTATTTTCCCGGCGGTATGTATCTAGTCGTATCTGCCTCTTAATCGCACAATGCTTGAATTGAAATAGCGCAACGGGTAATGATGCCGGTTCCGTTCTCCGCTCCTCTTAATCGCACAATGCTTGAATTGAAATAACGCACGTCAATATCGTTGACAACACCTACTAAACCTCTTAATCGCACAATGCTTGAATTGAAATGCGTTACATTTCAAATAATCTATAAGCCGTTGGCCTCTTAATCGCACAATGCTTGAATTGAAATTACTCTACCGCAACACTCTTCCCCTCGTATCCGGTAACTCTTAATCGCACAATGCTTGAATTGAAATACGTTTCCGGGTCGATGAATAACGTTTTGTATGAACTCTTAATCGCACAATGCTTGAATTGAAATCCGTCAACAGGTGCCGTAGGCGCAACGCCGTCGGCTCTTAATCGCACAATGCTTGAATTGAAATACGATCTGATCTGCAGATACTGTTTCCATCTTAATTCTCTTAATCGCACAATGCTTGAATTGAAATCAAAATCTGCCAATGCTTTCAATTATAGAACTTGAACTCTTAATCGCACAATGCTTGAATTGAAATAGGTGGAAAGCCTTGACAAACAGTTGAAAGTTCTTCCTCTTAATCGCACAATGCTTGAATTGAAATTTGATCTGACTATAGGCTCATCAATCTCGGCAGGTACTCTTAATCGCACAATGCTTGAATTGAAATTGAAGCAAGGAGTATTAAAGCAGACTAATTTCAGGCTCTTAATCGCACAATGCTTGAATTGAAATATGGAAACAGTAACGCTAAGTAAACCAGATGATCGCCTCTTAATCGCACAATGCTTGAATTGAAATTTTTTAACTTCCTTGTCATCCAATTCACAAATATCTCCTCTTAATCGCACAATGCTTGAATTGAAATCAGACCTTATTATATCACTTTACTTGTACCAACATCCTCTTAATCGCACAATGCTTGAATTGAAATATGGTTGTTGTTACAAGGAGACACAACACTCGGTCTCTTAATCGCACAATGCTTGAATTGAAATACGCCATCAGGTCGATGAACTGCGCCGTTGTGATTTTCTCTTAATCGCACAATGCTTGAATTGAAATTTGTACAGTTTTTCCTTTTCGCGATATTCTTTAATCTCTTAATCGCACAATGCTTGAATTGAAATATTTTACTTTCTTTTGAGGATTCCTCTCTGCCCGGTCCTCTTAATCGCACAATGCTTGAATTGAAATGCGCATCCTTAAACACTTCTGCATAACTTTTTCCACTCTTAATCGCACAATGCTTGAATTGAAATATAAGATACACTGTGATTATTTTATAAAACATGAACCTCTTAATCGCACAATGCTTGAATTGAAATGCATCCAGCGGGTATAGCCTTCCATCTCATGCAGATTACTCTTAATCGCACAATGCTTGAATTGAAATATTAATACCTATGGACAAATAGATTCCACTAAATTAGACTCTTAATCGCACAATGCTTGAATTGAAATATAATAATGGTTGGCATAAAATATTTTTTGTGAATCTCTTAATCGCACAATGCTTGAATTGAAATATTTGTATTTACCGCTGTAGGCATGACGCAACACCTCTTAATCGCACAATGCTTGAATTGAAATATTGTTCGTTATCGATAGCGTCTACCAATACGCCTCTCTTAATCGCACAATGCTTGAATTGAAATACGATTTTTCCCTATAAGGCATTTACGTGTTTTCCTACTCTTAATCGCACAATGCTTGAATTGAAATCAGCTTTCGCAACTCAATTTAAAATACCTGACTGAACTCTTAATCGCACAATGCTTGAATTGAAATAACGTTTTTGAACTTATACAATCTAATTTAATGCACTCTTAATCGCACAATGCTTGAATTGAAATTCAATCAATGCAAAAATGAGAGCGGCCGCCATGCGCTCTTAATCGCACAATGCTTGAATTGAAATTCAGTCTGCCGGTAGTGGCTATATCTTTTGCTCTCTCTTAATCGCACAATGCTTGAATTGAAATTTGTACTGATAGCTGTAGCCGCTATAGTAGCATTTCTCTTAATCGCACAATGCTTGAATTGAAATTTTATTCGTACAGAGTTTTTGAATTACGGAATAGCTCTTAATCGCACAATGCTTGAATTGAAATAATCTTCCGGATACAGCAACAAATCCTATCAACCCAACTCTTAATCGCACAATGCTTGAATTGAAATAAAAGTATGTCGTTTATATCCTGCCTGCTATCGGCCTCTTAATCGCACAATGCTTGAATTGAAATTCCGCAATAACAACCAGGGTTACGACATAACAGCTCTCTTAATCGCACAATGCTTGAATTGAAATAGTGTTTTGAAAACAAACAACTGCTTAAACGCCTCCTCTTAATCGCACAATGCTTGAATTGAAATACGACCATGGAGCCAGGAGCATTCTGCCTTTGCAGGCTCTTAATCGCACAATGCTTGAATTGAAATTACGAATCCCGCAGTTGCTTGATTAATTCGGTTTGACTCTTAATCGCACAATGCTTGAATTGAAATTCACCCAGGGCTACGGATATCTGGTCTGCTGCCCGCTCTTAATCGCACAATGCTTGAATTGAAATTTGTAAATGCTATTACACTTAAACACCTTCGATCCTCTTAATCGCACAATGCTTGAATTGAAATCGAATCGAGTTACGGGGACGATACGTACCCATGTCATCTCTTAATCGCACAATGCTTGAATTGAAATACTGCCGGCGGCGGATAGTAATCGGATGAAACTTGCTCTTAATCGCACAATGCTTGAATTGAAATTTCATAACGGAGGCGAACAAAATGGCATATCGTCACTCTTAATCGCACAATGCTTGAATTGAAATATTATAGATGTTGTAAAAATAAAGTTCAACATATGCTCTTAATCGCACAATGCTTGAATTGAAATTACAGTCTTGCATATTTGCTTTCCGCCAGTACCAGCTCTTAATCGCACAATGCTTGAATTGAAATAGGTGAGAAAATACAATACGAGCGCCGCCGTGAATACTCTTAATCGCACAATGCTTGAATTGAAATCGGGTAATGATGCCGGTTCTGTCCTCCGATCTGCAACTCTTAATCGCACAATGCTTGAATTGAAATAATCGAACCTAGGTGAGGTTAAAATTAAATAAGTCTCTTAATCGCACAATGCTTGAATTGAAATCCGGTAAATCCGCATGCAGCAGCTTGATGATTCTATTACTCTTAATCGTACAATGCTTGAATTGAAATTGGTTCACTTCCCACCTCAGCCCGTAATCCGCCCCTCTCTTAATCGTACAATGCTTGAATTGAAATAAGAACTGAAGTATCGGAAAAGCAAATATGGCGAAACTCTTAATCGTACAATGCTTGAATTGAAATGGGGATCATGCCAATCCAGCGCTGCAGCATGCCTTCCCTCTTAATCGTACAATGCTTGAATTGAAATTCGTCGGGTGTATTGCTCTTTACCTTTTCCCCCTTAACTCTTAATCGTACAATGCTTGAATTGAAATTAGTATTGCCGATACTACGATAGCGGTAATAACTGCTCTTAATCGTACAATGCTTGAATTGAAATTTCAACCAAACTTTTTTTTCGCGCGCGATAGGTTTGCTCTTAATCGCACAATGCTTGAATTGAAATGTAACTAGATTACCCGGATATAAATTACCGTTTGAGCTCTTAATCGCACAATGCTTGAATTGAAATTATATTATTATTCTAGTAGTAATAGGTGTACTGGCTCTTAATCGCACAATGCTTGAATTGAAATTAGAGGAATGATGGTCATAGAGAATAAATATGAGCTCTTAATCGCACAATGCTTGAATTGAAATTTGCCGGAACAATTCAATGGTATGCCCTAAAGACTGTCTCTTAATCGCACAATGCTTGAATTGAAATCGAAGAAGGCGACCGTCTGCAGACCACTCGAAGCCCAGCTCTTAATCGCACAATGCTTGAATTGAAATTTAGCTTATGTTTATGATCATTACCTCATGGTACCTCTTAATCGTACAATGCTTGAATTGAAATTTGACCGTAGCTGATTGATAACGTAATCTTGCCGGCTCTTAATCGTACAATGCTTGAATTGAAATGAACAGTGTTAAAAATGCTGCCCGGAACAAAGACTTATCTCTTAATCGTACAATGCTTGAATTGAAATGGTTTTGTCTTTTACCTGGCGGTAACCTTCTTCCCGCTCTTAATCGTACAATGCTTGAATTGAAATAAATTGGAACGTGGCTATTGTTGTACGTTAGCGTAACACTCTTAATCGTACAATGCTTGAATTGAAATAGATTTTCTGTGTTGCCAATCGAAACCAAGCAGGCGAACTCTTAATCTAACCATAGCGGAATTGAAATGGGGCTCCCGGATCACCTTTATCCCCCTTTTCACCCCCATTAATCGAACCATAGCGGAATTGAAGCGAAGCCTGTGGTGGTCATCGCCTGCTTGCCGGTAACCGTCGTTTATGCGGGTTTAACATTTACAATAAATCCCACTCCGTACACATTGTTGATGGAAATACGACTGGAAGGCGTAAGCAGTTTGCGGAGCCTTGAAATGAAGACGTCGAGGCTTCTTCCCAGAAAATAATCGTTTTCACCCCAGAGCTGGGTGAGGATGTCCTCTCTTTTCAGTACTTTTTCGGGATGTTCGAGCAGGTAGCGCAGCAGTTGGGCCTCCCGGATGGTGAGTTGTGCCGGTTCGTTTTTATTGATCGATAGTTGCAGGGCGTCTGTATTGAGTGAAACATCGCCCAGTGATATAGTGTTGAGCGGGGCGGGTGGCAACAGCGTGCCTGCCTTATTACGCCTGATGATGTTTTTGATCCGCAGTACCAGTTCGTCTATATCGAAGGGTTTGGTAATATAGTCATCGGCGCCGATCTTCAACCCCTGGATTTTATCGCTTTTCTCTTTACGCGCCGTAAGGAAAAGAAACGGAATCGGATGGTGCAGCTTCACAAGACGTTCTGCCAGGCTAAAACCGTCCATTCCCGGAAGCCGTACATCTATAATCACGATCTCAAATCGCTGCATAGTCCGGCTGGCGAGGTCGTATGCCTCTTCTCCCGTTTTACACCATACCACATCGAACTCCATGGCTTCCAGGTATTGCTTTACCACATTACCGAGATCTGTTTCATCTTCTACCAGAAGGATACTGTCTTTCATAGCAACTGTGCTGTTATTGGGGAATCGAAATAATGAAATTGGTGCCTTCTCCGGGCGTACTGCCAACAAAGATATCCCAGTTGTGCGCATCAACGCACTGCTTTACATAAAATAATCCCAGACCCAGTCCTGCCGCTTTGGGATCGTGCTCGTTGCCACGGTAAAACTTTTTAAAAATCTGCTCTTTCGTTTTTTCGCCGATACCTGTTCCATTATCTCTGATACTTAGTTGAATGCCTTGTTTATAGTTGGCTGTAGACACCGATATTTTTTTCACAGGCTGCATATTGTATTTGAGCGCATTGTCAAGAATATTGAGCAACATAGTCGTGAAATGAAACCGGTCTAGCACCACCCTGTCGTGGTCTGCTTCTTTCAGCAAAGTGAGTTCCACTTCCCGGTTAGCGATGTTGAGGCGGTAATCCAGTAAAATTTCATCCAGCAGCGAATGCAGAGCATATGCTTCTTTGTTAAGTGCTACCTGGTTGAGCGACGTTACATCCAGCACCTGACCTACCAGCTTTTCAAGTCTTGAAGCCTGGCGTTGTATAACATCCGTCAGCGCATTGATGTTTTCGGTCTTGCCGGCTATTTTTTGATTCTTCAGTCCCTTACTGGCTACATTAATGGCAGCGATGGGCGTATTAAATTCGTGGGTGATGCTATTGAGGAAGTCTGTTTTCATCTCCGTCAGCTTTTTCTGTCTGATCCAGTTTTTAAAGGTGATGTAGAAAAGGTATACATTGATGAGGAGCGAAATCAGCGATAGCAGCAGCACAGGCATCATTTTTCGTATAATGACCAGCATTCGGTTGTTGCTGTCTACATACAGTGAAAAGATGATCTTATTGGTGTGGGGCTTGGTATCGCTTACAGTAAGCCAGGAAACCCGGTTCTGTGGTTTCAGGGTAGCGAGGTTGCCTCCGATCCTGGTACCTGCGGGTAACTGAATATCGTGACGAATAAGCGGATAGGTTTCCGATTTGGAATACAACGGTATATACCCGTGTTGGGCAGTCATCAGGTCGAGCCCTTCCACCACCAACGCATAGGCATGGTCGCCCTCAATCTGCGCGGAGTCTGTCAGGTGTGCAAGAAAACTGTCCACATAGCTGTACTGTCGCAGGGCGGAAAAAATACTGTCGCATATTTTTTGTCGCTTGATGTCAAAACTTTCCTGGTCATGGGTATAGAGTAATTCGATGTTGACCGCATTTCTATAGAGGAAGGAGTCAATCACGGCCTGTCCGCCCGGAAACAGTTTATCGTTGGTAATCCACCGGAGGTAAGCATCGTTGATGGTTTTTTTCTCGGAAAAATAATACCGTTCGTTTTCCAGTTGGTAAGTATTAAACACAAGGTATACCTGTACCATCGATAAAATGGAGAAACTGATAACAGAAATGGCCTGGTATAGCTTTACGGGATATTTCATCAATGCACAAGTGTATCTGTAAGGTCACCGAAAATAAGCAATACTACAGGTTACGCGCTGATATTTTGTGTGCCGCCCTGATTAAATCATCTGTTTAAGTTTCGTTAACAATTGCTTTGAGCTTGGTTAACAATTAGGATTGCGTTGCAGATATAACTTCGTGACTCAACTCAATCAAAACAAACGCATATGAAAAAATGGCGATTGCTATTCAGGGTATGGCTATATATGATACCCTTGTTCTCCACTGGCTTATTACTTAATGCTCAATCCCGCACTATTACCGGAACCGTTACAGACGCAGTGGATGGCACTCCGTTGCCTTCCGTAACTGTGAATGTAAAAGGTACGGTAGTTAGTGCTGTTACTGACGATAGGGGAGTGTTTAGTATTGATGTGCCTGGCAGTGGCAGGGCGCTGGTTTTTACTTTTGTGGGTTACAAGCAGGTAGAGGTAGCGATCGGCGCTTCCAATACGGTAAATGTGGCCATGGAAAACGATGCACAGTCTTTAGACGATGTAGTAGTGATCGGATATGGGACTGCTAAAAAATCCGACTTAACAGGTGCAGTGGCTACGGTTCGCGCCGAGAAGCTGGTAGATATGCCTGTGCCGAATATTACCCAGGCATTACAGGGGAAAGTAGCAGGGGTAGAGGTAGCTGTAAACAGCAATGCGCCGGGTGCAGGTGCGAAAGTAAGGATCAGAGGGCTGGGATCTATCAACTCGAATCTGGATCCGCTGTATGTGGTAGATGGTGTGGTAGGAGTGAATGGCAACAGCCTCAACCCTAATGATATCGCTTCCATAGAGGTATTGAAAGATGCTTCTTCAACCGCTATTTACGGTTCAAGGGGCGCCAATGGCGTGATCATGGTTACTACTAAAAGAGGAAGAGCAGGCGCTACAAGGGTAACTTATGATGGAAATGTCAATGTTGCTGAATTAACCAGAAGTCTGCCCGTGCTTGATGCCAATGAGTTTATGCAGGTGTATAGACAAATGTATGCAAACGGACAAAAATATGATCCCGATGGACAGGTACAAACACCGCCTAAAGAATTAAATCATGCCAACTATCCGTTGTTGTTTGATGCAAATGATCAACCGCTGTATAATACCAATTGGGAAAAAGAGGTATACAGACCGGCCACCTCGCATAACCACAACCTGAGCTTCCAGGGTGGCACTGATAAAACATTATATAGTGTGTCGATGGGGTATCTTGATCAGAATGGTATTATGACCACCTCTAACTTCAAAAGGTATTCCGCGCGCTTTACTTTAGATACCGATGTAAACAGGTGGCTTAAAGTAGGCGGTAATCTTAATATTATCAGAACCGGTCAGCGTGCAGTGCATGAGAGCAACGGAGCACTTAATGTACCGCGAATGGTGTCGGAAGCTTTGCCTATTCTGCCTGTGAAATATCCTGATGGCACCTGGGCTGGCAACAGTAATGTCACCGGGATGGAAGGCGGCTCTAACCCGGTTCATATCGCTAATAACCGGTATACGCTCAACAATGTTTTCCAAACACTGGGAAATACGTATCTGGCGTTCAAATTGGCGAAAAACCTTGAGTTCAAATCCGACTTCGGGTTTGACCTGAGCACACTGAAATCGAATTTCTATTCAGCCAGCGACCTGCACAACCTCTCCATGAACCAGGGTGGTATTGCGAATATTAACTCTCATCACAACCTATACTGGCAGTCTGAAAATTACTTGAACTGGAATAAGGAGTTCTCAAACGGACACAGAATGACGGCAATGGTGGGTGCTTCCTGGCAACAGTTTGCGTACGAGCGGCTTCGCGCGGAAACCCAGAATATGATCGATGATTTTTTTGAATGGCATAACCTGAATGCCGGGTCGCTTCGTTCGGCAGCAGAATCAGATGACTACCAATGGGCTATGAACTCCTACTTTGCCCGTTTGACTTATAATATCAACAATAAATATTTGTTTACAGCTACAGGGCGGTACGATGGCTCTTCGAAATTTGGTGTAAACAATCAATACGCATTCTTCCCATCTGTTGGTGCAGCGTGGCGGATATCGGAAGAAGACTTCCTGGCCGACAATTCAATCATCAGCGACCTGAAGCTTAGGGCGAGCTTTGGTATCACCGGTAACTCGGAAATAGGCGTGGCGCGGTCTAAGGCACAGATCGGTGTGGCCCAGACCATACTCAATGGCCAAAATGCTTCTTCTTTGCTGCCTAACTATCTTGGCAACCCTAACCTGAAATGGGAAGCTACGCAACAATCAGATATCGGATTGGAATTGGGCTTGTTTAATAACCGTGTGGTGTTGAATGCAGACTACTATGTGAGAAATACCAACGATTTGCTGTTACAAACGCCTATACCCTGGTCTTCTGGTATGAATACAAATAATGTATACATCAACGTAGGTTCTGTAAGAAACCAGGGTGTTGAGCTGAATTTAAATACAGTGAACATTCAGAACAGAAACTTTACCTGGAGTACGAACTTTATATTTGCTGCCAACAGAAACAAGATCACCAAGTTAAGAGACGGCAATGCTGATATTTTCCCTGGCCCCAACTTCCTTGGACAAAACAATATCCTCAGAGTGGGTGAATCAATGGGTTCATTCTGGGGCAGAACCCGCTTGGGTACTTACGGAGAGCATGAGGCAGCAGAAGCAGCAGACCAGGGATTGAAACCAGGCGACAGAAAATACCTGTTGAACGAGGACGGGTCGGAGCATTATTCCATAATAGGCAGGTCGATACCGAAATGGACCGGAAATTTCTCCAGCACCATTAACTACAAAAGCTGGGATTTTACTTTCGACATACGTTTTGTGCAGGGCATCAATACCGCAGCCAACTTTAAACACTCTGTTGAAGACAGGCAGGGCATTGCCAACAGCTTGAAAACGGTATTGAACGGCTGGACGCCTCAGAACCAGAATACCATGATTTCGGAGATACGGCCTTATTTGTTTGCACAGGATTCCAAGTTTGATACCTGGTGGGTAGAGGATGGATCGTTTATCCGCGGACAAAACTTTATGCTCGGTTATGTACTTCCCTCAGACCTTACAGAAAGAATGAAAGTAAATCGCGTGAGGTTTTACGTAAGCGTACAGAATCTTTTCCTGATTACCGATTACACGGGTTATGATCCGGAAGTGGACACCTTTAATACGGGCTATGGGTCAAACTCATCTTTCTCGCAAAACATCGACTTTTTTGCGTATCCCCGTCCACGTGTATGGAACCTGGGTGTAAGCGTTAATTTCTAATCAAAAACTCAACAGTAATCATGAAAAAAATATTATATATATCGCTACTCTTTTCGGTAGCAAGTATTACGAGCTCCTGTAAAAAATTTTTAGAGGAGAAGCCAACCAGCTTTATAAGTCCCGATGCAGAGTTGTCTACAGCCAAGGTGGCCAGATCTATCACCAATGGTGCTTACCAGCATTTGCGCAGTGCGGTGCTGGGAGGACAACCATCCTCATACGGGGGTAATACATGGAATTTGATGGAATTCATGACCGGTAAATCCCGGAGCGATCTGGGACAAACAGGCTATGTACTTTTTCAAAACCTTAATTATAATTCGACTTCATTCTATTTCGACACCTGGTGGCAATACCTGTATAAAGGAATAGGGGCCTGTAACCAGGCGATCGAGATGTTGCCCAATATTCAGGCCGGCGATTTGTCTGAAGAAGCCAGGGCTAATATGCTGGCGGAAGCACATACGCTGCGGGCGCTTAACTATTTTTACCTCGTGAGAATGTTTGGAGCGGTACCGGCCGTAACCTCGCTTCCTACTACGTTTGAGGGGTTGAATATAGAGAGAACACCCGCTAAGCAGATTTACGACGAAATAATTATACCGGATCTTCTATTGGCCGAAAAATCCACACTGCCCTGGAGAGACGGTACCGGACGGGTATCAATGGGGCTGATAAAAAGTTTATTGGCTGATGTATACCTCACTTATGCGGGTGCTGCCATTAATGGTGGAAACGAAGCTTATGGAGAATCTGCTAAAAGGTCGCTGGAACTGATCCAAAGCGGAGAGTTTGAGTTGTTTGATGAGTATACAGATATGATAGATCCTGTGAACAAAAACCAGGGAGAGTTTATATTCCAGATACAGTTCGCGGCAAGTGTTCCTGCTGCAAACCCGCTGACGGTGCTTACCATCCCGAATTTTTCAAGAATCTCCAAGTATTCAGATGAGTACGGGTCTGTATATCCTACCGCGCAATTTATAGCCTCTTTTGATGCGGCTGATAAAAGAGCTAAGGAGCAGCAGTTCTTTTATACCAGGTATCCCCATATCACGTCCGGCAACATGGTAGTCTTCGATGGCCACTACATTTTCAAATGGTTTGACCATGAAGCGGTGGTGGGTAGTACCAGAGGCACACGCTCGGATTTAAACTATAGTTTGTATCGCCTGGCAGATGTAATGTTGATGTACGCAGAAGCCTCGAACAGGGCAGATGGTTCTCCGAACGCTACAGCGCTGAAGATGGTGAACGATATTCGTGAAAGAGCTGAGCTGCCACCGGTGGGCGCACTGGGTCAGGATGCGTTCGAAAAAGAAGTGTGGTCCCAGCGGTACTACGAGCTTTGTTTCGAGAACAAAATGTGGTTCGATATGGTAAGAACCAGGAAAATCAAAAATGATGTTACCGGTAATTGGGATGATTTCGTAGGACATACCACTGTGTTTGGACAAACCTATGCAGAAAAGCAGTTGCTGTTCCCCGTTCCGAAACAGGAAGTTGATGTGAATCCGAATTTGTTGCCGAATAACCCGGGCTATACGAATTAATTCAATTGAAAAGATTAGCTATGCGCCGGCTGGTCCGGCGCATTTTTTATGTAGGTCTCTAACACCGCTCCGGAACTGTGGGAGATAGTTGATTTCGATGCATGCTACTTTCGTTTTCGTCAAGTCAAAGCCTTTTTGCTATTCTCTTAGATGATTTAGTAACGTCACTTACATCTGGCACTTCGAAGCTGTTTTCGTACAGGCGAGTCGTAAATAAAGGATTTAAGATTTATTGCTCTCTTTAGATGAAGAGGGGGAAGTATAGGGTTCTGTGCTATCCGGTTCGGGAAACTTCTTCTTCTTTACTGCTTGAGAGCAATTAGTAGAATCCAGTTACTGCAGTGACCTTTGAAAACAAATCGGCAGTTTCATAAGAAATTATATAGTGTAAGAAGTATCGGGAACTCTTCTAATATTATTTGATTATCCATAATCTACCAGTAGTCTGGAGTGATTAGGTTATACTATTCTTAGGAAAATTATATCCCCTGCGAAAAGGGGATATAATTTTTTAGTACCAGCTTTCTAATTCATCTATTTCGAATACCCGGGGTTTTGCGGATTGAGATTTGGATTGTTGAGCATTTCCTGAACGCCGAGAGGTAGCAAAAGGTGTTTTTCTTCCAGTGTTTTGTTAGAGTTTTTATTTACATGACCTACAAAATTGTCAAATCCTTTGGTATCCTCGTTGAAAACTTTTCGTAAACGTACCATATCGAACCATGTAATGCCTTCATAACAGAGTTCGTGCCACCGCTCTTTCCATACTGCTTCTCTAAACGATTGCTGGGTGTAAGTGCCCAAAGCCGGTGTTGCAAGACCAGCCCTGTCCCTGATTTTTTTAAAGGCGTCGTAGGCTTCCTGTGTAGGGGAGCCCAGTTCATTTTGTGCTTCAGCAAACAGCAACAATACTTCGGCATAGCGAATTTGTGGCACGTTGAGGTCATTAACCCTGGTACCAACAACGCCGGGGGAACCAAATGCTACGACGTTGAAATGTTTAAAAATATAAGGTGCGCCCAGGTCGAATGGATCTCCACTGCCATTATGATAATAACTGGTGTAAAAATAGCCCTCATGATCTTTTGTTCTTAAGTCGCCCGATTCATAGGAATTAAAAAAAGATGAGGTGGGCACGGTACTTCCGGTGCCACTGGCTCCATAAGCAGTTGCCGGCTTAAAATTTGGCAGCATGTTTTCCATAGGGTTTCCTGCAACATCTGCCTTATACTGTAGTTGAAACAGGTGCTCAAGCTGGTTTTCAAAATTTACATGGTGTACCTGATGGTAGGTTGAGAATAGGTTGATGCTGGAGGGGTTTGCATTAGAGTAGTTTATGATCTCTTTGGCCTTATCCGCCGCTTTCTGATAATATTCGTTTCCTTTATTTAATGGGAAACCTGCCATCGTGAGGTACACTTTTGACAACTGTGCCTTTACTGCAGCCAGCGACACCCGCCCGGCGGCATTCATCCAGTCCAGTCCGGCAGATTCTGCAGTTGTAAGATCGTCTACAATCAAAGCATATATTTGTTCCTGTGAAGCACGTGGAGGAAAAAAGTCTTCGGACTGTGCAGACTGTGGTAATGTTATCAGTGGAATATCACCCCAAAGCCTCACCGCATAGAAATAGGCCCATGCCCTCAAAAATCGTGCTTCACCGAGTATTTTGGTTTTTTGTGCATCATCCATTGGGCTTATAGCTGGTACCTTGTCCAACACCAAATTTGCATTTGCTATAACCCGGTACAATCCATTCCACCAGTTTACAATGTGCTCGGTGTTTCCATCATGCACTAAGGCGTAGAGATTGTTGAGGTTCGAATTCTGAGCAGTCTCTGTAGTAGACGTGCCGGTGAGCGCTTCCAACAACTGCCAGTTTGATGAAAAAATTCCGGCTCCATTGCCGAAAAAACGTGTATCGGCATAGACAGAAGCAATAGCCGCTTCTGCATGTTCCGGAATTGTGTAAAAGTTACCTGGCGTTAGATTCGAGGGATCTCTTTCTTCAAGAAATTTCTTGCACCCGGATGTTATCAGCATTATTCCGATTGCTGATAGTATGCTGATTCTTTTTAAAATATATAAGCTCATAGTTTTTTCTTTTTATATGCTTTTAGGAATTTATAACCCAATATTCAGTCCAACCAAGTATATCGTGGGTTTCGGATAGCTATGCCAGTGCATACCTTGCGAAAATGCATTTCTTCCATCATCTGCGTAGCCTCCGGTGGGGGTAGATTCGGGGTCTGCGTTCAGAGATTTATCCGCAATCATAAAAGCATTTTGAACGGAAGCATATATTCTAAATCTGTTTAAATGAAGGCGATTTGCAGCATTGTTGGAGAAGTTATAGCTCAGTATAATATTCCTGCCGCGTATAAATGAGCCGTCTTTGATCCAGCGTGTATCTACGTTTGTTACATATCCGGCCCTTGTATCACGTATTTCAGCAATGGGTGTATTTTGGTTTGTCGGAGTCCATGCATTCAGAACGGTTTTGTAACTGTTAGCTAGAGAAACTCGGTCCTCGCTTGAGTGGAGCGTCATGTCTAATACATCATTTCCGTATGAGTACTGCAGATCAACTACCAGCGCGAAATTTTTGTATCGGAAATTATTGATGAAAGCACCCCAGCCCTTAGGGCTGCCGTTTCCTATGATCATTCTGTCTGCATCAGTTATTGCATAGTCTTTATTGACATCCAGGTATTTAATATCGCCGGGGAAAATTGTTATATTGTTTCGATAGCTTGTAAATTTAGCAGCTTCGTCGCGCTCTGATTCAGACCAGGTACCCAGTCTAACCAATCCCCAAAAAGAACCTGCAGCCTCGCCCACCTGAATTATATTGGTTGGATTGGTGAAGTTCGGACCACCTACATTGAAGATCGGCGCAGGAGTTGCTAAAGAAAGTATCTTGTTTCTGTTCATTGATATATTGAATGTACTTGTCCAGCCGAAATCACGTTGATCAATATTCATAGTGGTAAGCGACAATTCTATTCCTTTGTTTTCCATGGAGCCGATATTTTTCCGAATGGTAGCATAGCCACTGGTGCGGGGTACGGGGGCGTCGAGCAACATGTCTGTTGTTTTTCTGTAGTAATAATCTGCTTCTAACACTATTCTGTTATTGAACAATCCCAATTCAACTCCGAAATCGGTTTGTGCAGTTTTTTCCCACTTTAAATCATCGTTAGCGAGCCTGTTTATGCCAGTTCCGCTTGTTCTTGCATCTCCAATGATAGCTGCATAGTTGGAGCTGAGTAGTGAAAGGGATGTGTAGGGAGGAATTTCTGAATTACCAGTCATCCCATAACTAGCTCTTAATTTCAGATTCGAAATGGAACCGCTGTTGCGTAAAAAATCTTCTTCGGAGACTCTCCATGCCAGTGCTGCAGACGGGAAAAAGGCATATTTGTGGTTTTGCCCGAATTTGGATGAACCGTCTGTACGCCCGGTTACTGTAACAAGATATCTATCTTTCAGGCTATAGTTTATTCTTCCGAAATAGGAATTGAAAGCAAAGCTGGAGGAATTGGATCCATAACCCGGACTGGTACTGCCAGCACCTAGATTATTATATAAAAAATAGTCTGTGGGGAAGTTTTGTATGCTGGCATTGCCTGAGAAAAACTTGTTTTCCTGCCAGGATATGCCCAACAGCCCTGTAAAAGAGTGAATTTCCGCGATTTGTTTCCTGTAAGTAAGGTAGTTTTCAAGCGACCAGAACGCTTCTCTTCTATTACCAACGTAGGCGGTACCTCGCTGGTTAATGGCCAAAGTACGGCTTTCTGAACGCGTGTTCTCCTGGTTCATAACATTTATCCCCAGGACGGTACGCATCTCCAGTCCTTTTGCAAATGTTATGTTAGAAAAAACGCTTCCGATGCTGGTTTGCGTATTGAGTATATATCGCGTATCCTCAAGACGGTGTACGACATTCATTCTTCCCTCGGCATTCGGGTAATCCCTGTTGTCTGCCCAGGTTCCGTCCTCGTATTTTACAGGCATGAAAGGAAAGTCCTCCACAATGCTTCTGGGCGCCTGATCGGAATGGTCCACAATATTTTCTGTCTGGTAATTGTAACTCAGCGTACCTCCCACTTTCAGCCAGGATTTTATCTTGCTGTCAAAAGAAAAGCGTGCTGAATATCTTTTTTGATACGAGGTGATGAGGAGGCCTTGATCATCTCTATATCCCAATGAAACACTATAACTATTGTTTTCATTTCCTCCGGTAAAACCTAACTGGTGATTTTGTGACAACTTGCTTTGCGTTGCCTCCTTGAGCCAGTCTGTATCGTATTTGGGGTTTCCATTGCTATCAAACAGCCGTGGATCTGTTCGGGCCAAGGCCGGGTTTCTGTTAACATATCTGCCGGCTGCCCAACCGTCAGGATCATACTTCGCCATATTTTGGTATGCCAGGTCTTCCACAGCTAAAAACTCCTTGGCATTTAACACTTTCGGCCGTATTGGTCCAATAGTAGGCACGCTCATTTCTGTGTCGTATGATATCTTACCCGTACCTGCGCTTCCTCGACGGGTGGTTACCAGAATCACGCCGTTGGCACCTCTCGCTCCATAAATGGCAGTAGAAGAGGCATCCTTTAGGACTTCTACAGAAACAATATCGCTTGGATTAATGTAATCGATCGCCTGGCTGGCCTGAGGCTGAGTGGTCATAGGCATCATCACGCCGTCAATTACATATAAAGGATTGTTGGATGAGTTTATGGAACTAAACCCTCTAATGCGCACATTTGTTCTTCCACCGGGGCGCCCTGAGTTAGAATTCACCTGTACGCCTGAAACTCTCCCTGCCAACGCCTGGCTTAAGGATGATACAGATCGCTCTTTAAGTTTGGCTTCTGAAACTGTGCCTACAGAACCGGTGAGGTCTGATTTTCTGGCCGTACCATACCCGATGATTACAATGTCTTCCAGTGCTTTTTCCGAACTGGTCATCTTAACCTCCATGCTGCCGGAAGTACTTACAGGTAACTCTACGTTTGTGTAACCCACGAAAGTAAACACCAAGTGAGTGGCGGTAGCAGGAACGAGAATAGTAAATGAACCGGTTTCATCAGTTACTGTAGTCTCGCTGGTGCCTTTTACCTGAACAGAAACACCAGGTAAGGGAGAATTGTCTGTCGCATCGACGACTTTTCCGGTAATGCTGCGAGATTGTGCATCTGCAAAAAAAGAAACTAAAAGAATAGGTAAGCTACAAATTAATAGCCTTAAAGATGAAAGTCGCCATTTTTCCATATGTGCAAGTTTTGGTTTGTTGAATAGGGTGGCAAATCGTTGCTGTTCGATTCAAATCGGAATTTAAATTTAGTAATAACTATAATATGTTTATTAACAATTTTTAAACAATTATATAGTTGTTTTATTTGTATCGGAATAATAACTTGATGGATTATTGAAAATTTGATCAGGAGGTACTCTCTTTTAAGAGGAGGTTAAACCCTGCACAATGTTTTGCCGTGCCGGGAGTTATATTTGTGAAAACACAGACATTGGGATATGCGGACATGTTGTTTTTTACTGGTTATCTATCTGTTAGCGCTGACATTGCCTGGCAGTGCCGGAGAGATATATGCAGACAGTTCCAGGAAAAAGGTCAAAAAGGAAATAGCCTGGCTGACGGTAGAAGAGGCAGCCGCTAAGTTGGAAAAATTGAAAAAGCCGATTCTCATTGACCTGTACACCGACTGGTGCGGATGGTGTAAGGTAATGGACAAGCAAACCTATTCAAACGAACAGGTAGTTACTTATATAGAAAAGCATTTTTACCCGGTAAAGCTTAATGCCGAAACCCGGCAAACGGTTACCTGGGCAGGAAGAGCGTTTAAGTACAACCCGGATTATCGGGTAAATGAATTTGCAGCCCTCATTACAAGGGGGCAACTTTCTTACCCTTCTACAGTAATATTGCCGGCAGACGGTACTGCGCCACAGGCTATTCCGGGTTACCTGAAAGTGCCGGATATGGAGTTAATACTCCGCTATTTTGGCGACGGGCATTACGGCAAAACGGATTTTCAGGGATATCAAAAAGCATTTAAGCGAACCTGGCGGTAGTGACTCATTAACCAAACCGTTCCACTGAAAAAGGCGTGATATCTATAGAGGCTTTTTCTCCGTTCACCAATTCTTTCACCAGCTTACCTGTACCAGCCCCGAGACTCAGCCCCAGCATGGAATGACCGGTGGCAACCACTACATTGTTGAAACTCCTGATTCGTCCTATATAGGGTAAGCCATCTGCAGAGCAGGGGCGAAACCCGTGCCATATCTGATCTGTAGAGGGTGGGGGTATATCAAATTGAGGATAGTACCGTTTTACAGCACGAATGATGCCGTTGATCCGCTCGTAACGGGGCGGAGCGTTTACCGGTACCACTTCCATGGTACCGCCAAACCTGATTTTGTTGCCATCCATGGGGGTTACAGCCACTCTTCCTTCCACCAGTATTGCCGGACGATTGAGCCTGTATGGCGAATCCTCCAGCGTGATGGAATATCCCCTTCCCGGCATCAGCGGAATGGGCGTATTGGCCATCGCTGCAATTTCTCTGCTCCAGGCACCCGTGGCGATAATCACTTCCGAGGCTTCGAAAGCCATATCGGTCGTTATCACTTTTGTGATGGCATTGCCTTTTTTCTCCAGCTTTGTGACCGCCTGGTTGGAAACAAGCATAACGCCGTTCTTTTTAAGCAGTTGCTGCAGGCCGTGCATCAGCTTTTGGGGGTATAAATGTGCATCGCAGGCAAACAGCAGGGCTCCGCGGGATCGTATAGTGGTATGCGGCTCCATTTCCTGTAACGCTTCGGGACTAAGTATTCTGGTGCCTGTAAGTCCAAGTGCTTGTGCTTTTTCCGCCAGATGGTGCGCATGCGCTGCTGCGGCTTCCGTTTGATATACCTCTACCAACCCCTTGTGTTCATATGCAAAATCAAAGTCGGGTATATGGGTCCAGCTTTCATACTCCTGCTGGCTCAGCACAGCGATATCGCGGAGCGGGATCGCAGATCGTTCCACATGCTCCGTGTTGGCGCTGCGCATAAATTTGATGCCCCAGTCTATCAGGGCTTTTTTCAGGGAGGGTTTTACATAAAAAGGGCTCAGGGAGTTGAACATCCATTTAAAGCCTTTCCATACAATGCCCGGTGCAGCCAGCGGTACAAAATGGCTGGGGCATACATAGCCCGCATTCCCATAGGAGCAGTTATCCAGGAAATCACCTTTGTCAATAACTGTGACGGTATGCCCTGCTTTCTGAAGGTAGTAAGCCGCGCTCAATCCTATAATGCCACCTCCTATTACCACTACTTGTTTCATAACATATTTTTTGATCGAATGGCAGGCTGTTTTTTGATTATTATACCCTAAGGGTACAATTTACATAGGTTTGGCATTACAGTACAAAAAAAACCGTTGAAAGAATTCAACGGTTGGTCTTACTAGCCCGCCCATAAAGTATATGTATTCACCGCTATGCAGATTGCAGTTCTTTGATCTTTTCTCTTATTTTCCCTTCCACTTCTGCAAAAAGTTCAGGATTATCCAATAGCAGTTGTTTGACGGCATCCCGGCCCTGTCCCAATTTGTCGCTGTTGTAGCTATACCAGCTTCCGCTTTTCTGTATGATACTCATTTCAACCCCCATATCAATCATTTCGCCCACTTTTGATATGCCTTCACCAAATATGATGTCGAATTCGGCCGTCCGGAATGGTGGTGCTACTTTATTCTTGACTACTTTTACTTTCACCCGGTTGCCTACGGCTTCGTCGCCATCTTTGATTTGAGCCATTCTCCGAATATCTAGTCTTACGGAGGCGTAGAATTTGAGGGCGTTACCACCGGTGGTGGTTTCGGGATTGCCGAACATCACCCCGATTTTCTCCCGTAACTGGTTGATGAATATGCAAATCGTGTTGGTTTTATTAATGGTAGCGGTAAGCTTACGCAAAGCCTGCGACATCAGGCGGGCCTGTAAACCAAGCTTACTGTCGCCCATTTCACCCTCCAGTTCTCCCTTGGGTACCAGGGCTGCTACGGAGTCTATCACTACCACATCCAGCGCTCCGGAGAGGATCAGTCTGTCGGCGATTTCCAGGGCTTGTTCCCCGTAGTCGGGCTGAGAAATCAGCAAATTGTCTACATCTACCCCCAGTTTGGAAGCGTACACGCTGTCAAAGGCATGCTCCGCATCAATAATGGCGCAAACGCCCCCTTTCTTTTGAGCCTCGGCTATAATGTGGATGGCAATGGTGGTTTTACCGGTAGATTCAGGGCCGTATATTTCAACAATCCTTCCTTTAGGTACACCGCCGATGCCCAGGGCGGTATCAAGCCCAATGGATCCGGTAGAAACTACCTCCATTTCATGCGCGGCTTTTTCATTCATCATCATCACACTCCCTTTACCAAAGTCCTTTTCTATTTTGTCTATGGTAAGCTTCAATGCCTTGAGCTTTTCAGTATTTGCAGCCATATTAACAGATTTTGTAGTGCTCAAAATTAACAGTTGGCTGTAAAGATAAAGATTAATTTATCAACACTAAAATTTTTAGTAAAAAATACTAAAAAAATTGTTTTTGCTAAAGTTCCAGGCGTGCCGGAGCATAAAAGCCGGAGGTGTCCGGGTTATCAAATCGTAAAAATTAGGGTGGCGTGGTGGAAACGGAACTTGTTCTTTTTAGGGTGTCAGAAAATGGTCATGGCTGGAAGGCTTGTCAGCCGGGTATTCCGTTTATTGGGGGCTTGAGGGGGCGGCAGGGCTGTTTTTGCTTTTTGTCAATAAGCACATGGAACCACCTGTCAGGAGGGACGGGGGCTGAAAATCCTTACACGATTGTTATATCTTTGCAGGCAATATTAAAATAAAGCAGGCTATCCAGTGAATACAACAAAGTTGATCAGAATCACCACAGTACCTCAGTCTTTGCAAGGGCTATTGAAAGGGCAGCTTAAATTTATGTCGGAAAATGGCTTTGATGTGATCGGGATTTCCAGTCGCGGAGAGGCGCTGGAAAACGTAGCCCGGCAGGAGCAGGTAAGAACGATAGCAGTGGAGATGACACGCACGATGTCTCCCGTTAAAGATATTCAATCGGTATGGAACTTGTATAGGATATTCAAGAGAGAAAAACCCCTGATTGTACACACTCACACGCCTAAGGCCGGAACGGTGGGTATGCTGGCCGCATGGCTGGCGGGTGTGCCGCATCGGTTGCATACGGTGGCTGGGTTGCCGCTGCTGGTGGCTAGAGGTAAAAAAAGAAAGCTGCTGGACTTGGTGGAAAAACTGACTTATGGCTGGGCAACAATGGTATATCCGAATTCTTACGGACTATACGATATTATAGTGCAGAATAAATATACAACAAAGAAGAAGCTCAAAGTAATAGGGAAAGGTAGTTCCAACGGAATCGATACTTCGCATTTTGATCCGTCTTTGATCTCAGAAGAGCAGAAACAACAACTCAGGGAATCTCTTGGTATTCAACCCGGCGACTTTGTGTATGTATTTGTAGGCAGAATGGTGAAAGACAAAGGGATTAATGAACTGGTGGCTGCTTTCAGTCGCATCCATAAAGAACATCCTGCCACCAAACTGGTGTTGGTGGGTAATTTCGAACGCCACCTGGATCCTTTGTTCCCTGAAACGGAAAAAGAAATTGAAACGAATCATGGAATAGTGGCTGCAGGATTTCAGAAAGATGTGCGCCCGTATTTTGCAATGGCAGATGTGTTTACCTTTCCCAGCTACCGGGAGGGGTTCCCGAATGTACTGATGCAATCCTGTGCAATGGGTATTCCCAGCATTGCAACGGATATCAACGGTTGCAATGAGATCATAGAAAATGGTGTTAACGGCATTATCATTCCAGCGAAGAATGAGGAACAGCTCTTTGAAAAAATGCTGTATCTCTATCAGCATCCGGATGTAAGGAAACGTTTTGCTCAAGGCAGCCGCCAAAGAATAGTAGAAAACTATGAACGCAAGTTTGTGTGGAATGAGCTATTAAAAGAATATGAAAGTTTGGCATAAAATATTACACAATTGAAAAAGGTATTGATTTTTGGAGGCGTAGGGGGTGCAACTGCAGTGGGAGCTGCTATCGCAGATGCTAACAAAAGAGGGTATAGTGAGTACATCATGAGTGGATACATCAACGATTCACATGTAGGGGAGGAATTTGAGGGGTTCCCGGTACTGGCTGGGAGAGATGCTATTCCCCGATTGATAGAAGAAGGATATTATTTTATAAATACGGTTTACAAGATAGATGGGCAGGTAGAGAGAAAAAGATTGTTTGAGTCGTTGAATATTCCAACCGAACAATTGCCCGTATTTGTGCACCCGATGGCATATGTAGCACCCAACGTGAAACTTTCACCGGGGTGTGTGATTATGCCGGGCGCTTCTATATCCAGCAATACTGAGATTGGTAAATGTTGCAGAGTAATGTCGGGCGCCTTTATTGGTCATGACAACAAAATCGAAGATCATTGTTTTTTTGCCGCTAACGCATGTATCGGTTCCGATTCTGTAATCAGGCAGTGGTCGTATTTTGGATTTAATTGTACTACCAGAGGAAAGCTAAAGTTCGGACAATTTTCTGTTATAGGCATAGGAAGTGTCGTTACAAAAGATGTGGACGACTATAGCATGGTATACGGTAATCCTGCCAGGTTTCAACGATTTGTGAAAGACAAAGAACGGTAAGAATATGTATAAGAAGTTTCTCAAAAGACCAATCGACATCATTGGGGCATTTCTTTTGATATTAATGCTTTCTCCCGTCTATATTTTTTTAATCGTCTTTTTGAGTTGCTACTATAAAGGAACTCCGTTTTTTATGCAGCGACGGCCCGGGCTGAATAACAGAATATTTCATGTCATAAAGTTTAAATCGATGATTGATGCTTTTGACAAAGCCGGCAATCCGCTACCCAATAAAGACAGGATTACTACAGTTGGGAAGATTTTGAGAAAAACTTCACTTGACGAGATACCGCAAATATTTAATGTATTAAAGGGCGATATGTCTTTCATAGGGCCCAGGCCGCTATTCGAGTCATATCTGGAATATTATACCGATCGGGAATTGCTGCGGCATTCGGTTAGACCCGGTATTACAGGGTTGGCGCAGGTAAGTGGAAGAAATAGTTTGGATTGGGAAAGTAGATTGGAAATGGATGTACAATATGTAGAAAACTTAACTTTAGCATCTGATTTGAAAATAGCATTTAAAACGATTGCAAAAGTTCTTAAATCCAGCGATATTTCAGTTGTTCCAAATATGCCATTGTTAAGCAGGGTGAGAACCAAACAGAGACAGAGCTTGTAATATGAAAAAATATGAAAAAGTTTAAAGGTTATTTGGCTTTTTTAAAAAGAGTTCTTTTTCAATTAAAGACCCCTGCTAACTGGAGGTATTCGTACCTGATGCTTTATGGTTTTACACCAAATAAAGGTGTTTTGTATGACTTTGAAAAGCACAAACGTGGCGAATACCTTACTGATGTTTGGCGGTATGTAGACACCCAAAATATCAATGCAAAGTATTTTTCCCTGTTTAATGATAAGCTCAATAGCTACTATTTTTTCAAAAACTTCACCGATAGGGTGGTGCCAGTACTGGGAATTATTGATAATGGCAGGTATATTATTATTGAGAAGCAGCCTGATGAACAGGAATTGCCGGTAATTCTAAAAGATAAAAACGGATGGGGAGGTTTTGGAGTAACCAAGGCTCTTTTAAGGGGTAATACATTATACGATAATCACGGCTCCCTTTTACATATTGGGAGGTATTCCAACTATATAGCAGTTCCTCTGCTTGAGAACGAAAGTTATGCAAAAAAGATATTTCCGAACACTTTGAATACAATAAGAATTCTATCAGGAGTGATTGATGACGAGGTTGTCAATATTAGGGCTATTCATAGGTTTGGAAATGTAACCACAGGAAACGTTGATAATTTTTCCAGTGGGGGAATGTCGTGTAACGTTGATATACAATCCGGAATAATCGATTCTGTCATTTATATACAAAACGGGAAAAAATATAATATAGAAAATCACCCTGATACAAAGGAGAAAATTAAAGGGATAGCAATACCTGGTTGGCAAGGGATTCTTGATTTTGTGAACGAAATTCATTCAAAAATAAAATACGTAAAGTATATTGGCTGGGATATAGTAATTTGCAACGACGGCGTGTATATCGTGGAGGCAAATCATATTTCGGATATTGATTTAATTCAAACACATTATCCCTTGTTGTCAGATAAGACGGTTGCCCATTTTTTTAAACAACAATTCCGTGAAACAACATGAATATACTGTTTACCTGTGCGGGCAGGAGAAATTACCTGATAAATTATTTTAAGGAAGCGTTGGCCGGAAGAGGGAAAGTGTTGGCATCAGACATGCAGGACTCAGCCCCTGCTATGATTGATGCAGATGAGTCGTTTGTAGTGCCCGTTATATATGAGCCCGATTATCTGGAATCCATTAAGAAAATTATAGTGGAAAAAAAGGTGAATGCGGTTATTTCCCTCAATGATCTTGAACTCCCTATTCTGTCTGCCGGAAAGGAAGATATAGAGCGACTGGGGGCTAAAGTCATTGTTTCGGATGAGCGGGTTATCAATGTAGCCTTCGATAAATGGGAAACAGCCAGGTTTGTAGAAAGTATAGGCCTGCGGTCTCCCAAAACCTATATTAACCTTAGTGATGCCAAAAAAGCATTGGCAGATGGTGAGCTGCAATTTCCGCTTGTGATAAAGCCCAGATGGGGAAGCGCATCTATAGGTATTGAGTTTCCTGAAGATATGGAAGAGTTGGAATTGTCTTACAAGCTGCTCGAAATCAGGTTATCGCGGAGTATACTCGCTGAGGCCAGTAAAGAAGATCTCAGCCGCTCAATAATGATTCAGGAAAAAATAAACGGTGATGAATATGGTATTGATGTTCTCAACGATTTCAATGGAAGCTATGTAGGCACTTTTGCCCGAAAAAAATTGTCTATGCGCTCCGGCGAAACAGATAAAGCCGTTACCGTGATTGACCCCGGAATTGAAGCGATCGGAAAGAAAATAGGTCAGCAGTTAAAGCATATCGGTAATCTGGATTGCGATATATTCGAAGAGAATGGTGCGTTTTATGTTTTGGAACTAAACCCCAGATTTGGAGGAGGATACCCTTTTTCACACGAAGCAGGTATCAATACGGCAGCAATCTATATTAACTGGCTGGATGGCATAGATGACATTACCGCCTATAATAATTATGCGGCGGACCTGATGTTTTCTAAATGTGACAGACTCATAAAGGTGAATTGACGAGCATGCGTGGACGATTGTTTGCCATCATTTGGCATCAACGGGATTGCAGCAGTATCGTCTGGTTCTTTTGTATTCTTACCCACGGAATAACTCATTGAAATGTACAAGGCGTTTTTTAAACGAATGCTTGATTTTACTATAGCTCTTACCGGACTGCTGGTGTTGTCGCCTGTTTTTATTTTCATTGTTATTGCCTTATATTTTGCCAATAATGGCAAGCCCTTTTTTTATCAAAGGCGCCCGGGTCTGAATGAAAAAGTATTCAGAATTATTAAGTTTAAGTCCATGAACGACAAGACAGACGAAGCAGGAAGGCTGTTGCCGGATGCTGACCGTTTAACACCGGTAGGCGCCTTCGTACGAAAGACATCACTGGACGAAATACCCCAATTGATTAATGTACTGAAAGGAGATATGAGCCTGGTAGGCCCCCGGCCACTGTTGATGGAATATCTTCCCCTATACAACGCGCATCAGAAAAGAAGACATCATACCCGCCCCGGCATTACAGGGTGGGCGCAGGTGAATGGCCGGAATGCGATCAGTTGGCAGCAAAAGTTCGCATACGATGTGTGGTATGTAGACAACATGTCTTTCATGCTGGATTTGAAAATTTTGCTTTTAACCGGTAAGAAGGTGGTCGTACGCGAAGGTATATCGCAGCAGGGCCAGGCTACAATGGAGCCGTTTACGGGAAACGAATAACCCATGATATGTGAACAAGTAGCCTTTTGCCGGGATAAACGAGGTGTTGCCTGCGCCATCAATCCTTCTTTTACACGCCAGCCGCCATGGCCTGCTTTCGTAATCTTTTTCTCCGCCGTATAGATCGTATCCATGCAATAAGCCCCCAGGTAATGGCACCGGCTCCTGAAACAAGTACCAGCAATGCCAGTAATTCGCTGCCTGCACAGGCTATAGAACAGGCTATCCAAACCAGTATTACTCCCAGCGCCGCTCCCAGTACTATAGCCAGCACCAGTTCTGCTACCAGGCCTGATCTGGACTTTTCACCTTCCTGTAATGCCTTCCACTGCTTTCTGAATGCCTTTCTGCTGCTCTTTTTTTGTTTGGCCGTTTTCTTCTCCGGGTCACCGGAAATGGTAACCTCGTGAGTTGTGTGAGGGTAATAGATAGCCCGTGCACCGTATACACCCTGCCCGGGCAAACCGCTATTGAATGCCACCAGAAATATAAAAAAAGAGGAAAAGGTAACTATGCCGTAACAGATTTTCTGACGGTAGTAATACACTGTTTCAAAATATATATTTTTCTTTTTCGCGTCGGGATAAAAATACATACCCAGTACCGCAATAACTCCTGCGATGTAAATACTGTCGGGAGAAATGAATATGTCCAGTTGCTGGAGCAGCATGGCAATCTGCCAGGTAAGCAGCAGCAGCACGACCTTGATAATAGCCATGGTCCATCTGGCAGTGAAGGGGCGGTGGTAAGCCCAGCGGGCAATCTTTTTCATACAGTCACAATCTGACCTGTAAGTTACAAAAGTTCTGGTGAAATCGTTGTGCGGTTTAGTCGTGTTTCACTGGTGTAATCATGTTCGTATCTACAGATACATAAATGTTTTCTCCGGGCTTCAAAGCGGTTTTTTCAAATGCTCTGACAGTGAAGGGGTGTTCTTCTTTCAGCAGGAGATCTATTTCAGTCATATAGCCAAAGTAATGTATGGCGGCTATGGTGGCTTTCGCCGAGGCAGGTGTTTTGCGGAGGTGGGCAAAGCAATGTTCCGGCCTTACGATCATAGTTCCGGTTTGTTTTGGCGTTCCTTTTATCAGGTGCGGGGGAATGATGTTATATTTTCCCAGCAACCCCGCCGTGTACAGGTGCGTGGGATGTTGATAAAGCGTTTGGGGTGCTCCGCTTTCGAGGATACTTCCATTCCTAAGAATGTGTATTTCTTCTGCCCAGGGCAAAATGTCGCCTGCATCGTGCGATACCATCAGTACGGTAATATTCAGTTTGGTACTGATGTCGTGCACCACTTGTTTCAGTATGTTTTTATGTTGAAGGTCCAGGTTGGAATAGGGTTCATCGAGCAGCAGCAGGGAAGGAGAAGACAAAAGCGTTCTTGTGAGCGCCACCCTTTGCCTTTCGCCTCCGGAGAGTTGGTTTGTCCATCTGCCCAGGAGGTGTTGCACCTGGCAAAGTTCAAACAGGCGGTTGGCAGCTTTTGAGGAAAGCTGATTGACATAGTCCAGCTCTTCTATCACCCTGTAACGATGCCTGAGCTCAAAATGTTGAGATAAATAAGCTATTGCCGGATGACCGGGTATGAGCTGCTCGTTGGGACCTTTTACTCTTGTGTTTTTAAACAATACTTCTCCGGAGTCTGGCTGAATCCATCCTGCAATAATCTTCAGCAGGGTGCTTTTACCAGAGCCGGTTGCTCCGGCGATAGCGATACGCTGCCGGCGTTGCAGGTTAAAACGGATGTCTTCCAATTGAAAGCCGGTATCGTTTTGTTTACTGATGCCGGACACCTGTAATAGCAGCGACAATATGCAAATGTTTGTGCCGAAATTAAAGGAAAAACATTGCTCTTCCTGAATATTGACTAAAAAGAGGTGGATTATACCATTTGCAGTATGATTTGATCAATTATTAGTATTTTACAACCCCTTTCTGAAAAAAACTCTTTTCGAAATTATTATGAAACAAAAACAAAACAGATCAAGGCGCCTGTTCCTCAAGAACTCCCTGGGCGCTCTAGCGGCGTTTACGATCGTTCCGAGGCACGTATTGGGAGGGCAGGGCTACCTTGCTCCCAGCGATACCCTTACCAAAGCTGTAATTGGTGTGGGGGCTATGGGTCGCGGACACTTCGATTATGCAGGCACCAAAACAGTTGCTATTTGTGATGTAGACACCCGGCATATTAAAATAGCGTTGGATGCACTGGGTGGGGGAAAAGGCATCAAAACTTTTCGCGACTACCGCGAATTGATCACCCTTCCGGAGGTTGACATCGTACACGTAGCCACGCCTCCGCACTGGCATGGCATCATGGCGGCGGATGCTGCAAGAGCCGGAAAGGATGTATGGTGCGAAAAGCCTATGACGCGTACCATCGGAGAAGGAAAAAGACTCGTGGAAGCGGTACAGCAGCACGGTAGAATTTTCCGGCTGAACACCTGGTTTCGCTTCAGTGATAACTTTTATGGCATGAACACCACCGTGAAGCCTATTAAAAAACTGGTAGACAGCGGAATGCTTGGCTGGCCGCTGAAGGTAACGGTAAGCCGCCACACGGGGTTTGACTGGAAATTCTATTGGGTAGGGAAAGAGCACCTGACGCCGGAACCGGTTCCGCAGGAACTGGACTATGAAATGTGGCTGGGCCCGGCACCTTTTAAACCGTACAGCGCTCACCGGGTACACACTACCTTCCGTGGATACTGGGATTATGATGGGGGCGGATTGGGAGATATGGGGCAGCACTACATGGACCCCATCCAGTATTTCCTGGGAAAAGACAATACCAGTCCCGTATCTGTAGAGATAGATGCACCGCAGCAGCACGATGATGCAGTGGGCACCTGGCGGAAAATTACGTACACCTACGAAGATGGCTGCCAGATTATTCTGGATGGTGCAGGTACGGAAGAAAAAGCTGCATACATAGAAGGACCCAAAGGGAAATTATATAAAGGATTTGTTTCTGATATTCCAGATCTGCAAAAGAAGCTGGCAGCCCTGCCTGACCCGGAGCCTCAGGTAACGGACTTTGTAGATGCGGTGAAAAATCGTAAAAAGTTTGCTTTAAATGAAGAGAACGGTCATCGTTCCTGTACATTGATCAACATAGGGAAAATAGCACTGCAATTGGGGCGTAATCTCCGGTTCGATCCGGTGAAACAGGAGTTTATTGACGATGAGGCCGCCAACAGGCTGGCAAATCCGCCGCTGCGCGGACCATGGTTTATCTAAGGGAACGGAGCGAAAACAATTATACTACAATATTTATATGATTTTCATGCGACAACTATTCATACTCATTATTTCATGTGGATTGCTGCAGTCCGTTTTTTCGCAGTCTGGCGACGGAAGGACTGTAACCACCAAAATTGCGGACCTGCTGGCAAAAACGCCGGCAGACGATGCTGCGCAATACAATACCAATGCAGCCGCTGTGGCAGGGCTCGGTGAAGAGGGACTGCAAACACTGGTGAAAAAACTGGATGATGCCGGCGATATCAGTAAAATACAATTTGCTATCAATGGCTTTTCGGCGGTAGCCAGCGGGCCGGGAAAGGAAAACTGGCGGAGCATGGCGGTGAAGGCTTACGGCACCGGCCTGCAACAGGTTTCCAATCCGGAATCAAAACTGTTTTTACTCATTCAACTGCAACTGGTAGGAAAAGATGATGCGGTGCATTACCTGCAGCCCTACCTGTCTGACGAGCGCCTGGCAGACCCCGCTGCACGTGCGCTGGTTTCTATTGGTACAGCCCAGGCAGAAGCCACCCTGTTACAGGCGCTGACAGGTGCACAGGGAAAACAGCGTATCGCTATCATACAGGCATTGGGCGACATGCGGTCTGCAGATGCAGTAGCCTTGATTACGCAGGATGCTTCTTCAACCAATACCCCCCTCAGAAAGGTGGCTTTGTATGCATTGGCACGTATAGGCAATCCGGCGTCTGCAAAGATCCTGGAAAAAGCGTCGGCGACAAGCGGTTATAGTTACAGCGAAGACGATGCCAGTGCATCGTATGTTGTATACCTGAATAATCTGCTGGCAGGCGGCCATGCAAAAATTGCAGAACGGTCTGCGAAAAAACTTCTGAAAGCTGCCAAAGCAGACAACCAGGTGCATACCCGTATTGCTGCATTGAAGATACTGGCAGATCAGCAAGGCGCTGCCGGCAGCACTTCGCTCCTGGCCGCTGCCCTGAAAGATAAGAACCCGGAATATCGGGAGGCAGCGCTGAAATACAGTGCCAGCCATCTCAATGAGCAGTCAGTTACCGAATGGCTGAAGATCTACGACAAGGCTGCGCCGGAGGTACAGACAGAATTGTTGAGAGCATTGGGCAATACAAAAATGGCCGCGGCTCTTCCGGCCGCCCTGAAAGGGATACAAAGCAATAATGTCGCCCTACGGCAGGCTGCCATTACAGCCGCAGGGCAGATAGGGCAGGAAGAAGCACTCCCTGCTTATCTGGATATCCTGAAATCCGGCAGTGAAGCCGATGTAAGCGTGGTGAAGGCCTCTTTGCTTTCATTGAAAGGAGATGATATAATACGCGAAATATCAGCACTGCTGCCTGATGCTTCTACAGACGGAAAAGTAGCCATCATAGAGGTGCTGGGAGCAAGAGGCGTGGAAAGCATACAGCCGGAACTGATGAAATATGCAACGGAAGGCGATGAGAAAGTAAGGAATGCTGCCCGCGAGGTGCTGAAAAAATCTGCGGGTGCCAGCCAGGCTGCACTGAGCCTGACCAACCTGGCCAACGCGACCGATCCGGCCGATATACGCGATTGGCAGCAGATAGCCGTTACGGCTTTTCAAAAGCATAAAGGAATAGATGAAAAGGGAGGTGGATTGCTGCGTACGTTCGAACGCGCGGCTCCTGATAAAAAGCCCCGGCTTTTCAACGTTCTTTCCGGGGTAGGGGTACAACCTGCGCTCGGAAAACTTGTGGAAGCCTTTGAAAAAGGAAATCAGCAGGTTAAATCTGATGTCATTACAGCACTGGCCAATTGGAAAGGAGGCGGTGCTACCACTGAAGCATACCGGGTGTTGCAGTTGTCTGGTGGCTCGGCGGATGCTTTTGCTGCATTTTTAAAACAGATTGCGTTGTCTGCTGCTACGCCGGACTTAAAGCTGATCATGCTGCGCAATGCTATGGAATATGCTAAAACAGTGCCGCAGAAAAGAAGCGTGCTCCGGCAGGTGTCCGGATGCAGTACCTTCCCTGCTTTTCTCTACGCATCGTCGTACCTGGATGATGCCAATCTGAAAAAAGATGCAGCTTCGGCTGTAATCAACATAGCGCTTTCCAACAACAACCTCTATGGCAGCAATATCAGCACCACGCTGGAAAAAGCACTGGGCAACCTCGATGGTGCAGAAGCCGATTATCAGAAAGCAGCCGTGAAAAAACATCTTTCCGCCATGCCCGCAGGTAACAATTTTGTACCGTTGTTTAATGGCAAAGACCTCACCGGATGGAAAGGATTGGTGGCCGACCCGATTAAACGGGCAAAAATGGACGCCAAAACCCTGGCAAAAGAGCAGGCAAAAGCAGACGAGGTAATGCGCAAAGGATGGGTGGTGAAAGATGGCCTCCTGGTTTTCACCGGCGAAGGCAATAACCTTTGCACTGAAAAGAAATACGGAGATTTTGAGATGTATGTAGACTGGAAGATCACCAAAGATGGTGATGCCGGTATATACCTGCGTGGTACGCCGCAGGTGCAGATATGGGATACGGCCCGCAGGGATGTGGGAGCCGAGGTGGGCTCAGGCGGCCTGTACAACAACGAAAAACATCCGAGCAAACCACTGGTGATGGCAGACAATGCTATAGGTGACTGGAATACCTTCCGCATCATTATGGTGGGTGATCAGGTAACAGTATACCTCAACGGTCAACTGGTGGTAAACAATGTGCCGCAGGAAAATTTCTGGGATCGCAGCTTGCCTATCTTCCCCGAAGAGCAGATAGAATTGCAGGCACACGGCACTTACGTGGCCTACCGTGATATATATATTCGCGAAATAGACCGTCCCACACCTTTTGAATTGACAGATGATGAAAAGAAGGAGGGATTCAAAGTGTTGTTCGATGGTACGCACCTGCACGAATGGGTAGGTAATAAAACAGCCTATGTGGCGGAAGATGGCAATCTGGCGGTGTATCCGAAAAGAGGAGGTAACGGAAACCTATACACGAAAGATGAATTTTCAGATTTTGTATATCGTTTTGAGTTTAAGCTTACCCCCGGTGCCAACAACGGTGTTGGAATCCGTACACCACTAACCGGCGACGCTGCTTACGAAGGGATGGAAATACAGGTGCTCGACGATGGGGCGGATATTTATAAAGACCTGAAAGATTACCAGTACCACGGTTCTGTATATGGTATAATACCTGCAAAAAGAGGCCACCTGAAGCCGGTAGGCGAATGGAACGAACAGGAGATTTACGTGAAAGGCAGCAAAATAAGGGTAACCCTCAATGGTGTGGTGATTGTAGACGGCGATCTGGAAGAAGCATCAAAAAATGGTGCGCTGGATGGGAAAGAACATCCCGGCGTGAAGAATAAGAAAGGACATATCGGATTCCTGGGGCACGGCGATGTATTATTTTACCGCAATATCAGGGTGAAAGACCTGACTGCCCCTGTTCAGCCTTCGAGGAAAAAATAGGGTGCCAGTTTATATAATGGTATAATTGGTTAGTATAAAAGCGGACTGGATTCCAGTGCCGCTTTTATACTTTTAGGATGCTGCAATGAGGTTATGAACGTTGGGCCAGTGGTATAAACTTCCGGTTATCAGGTCCTGTGTAATGCGCACTGGGCCGGATGATTTTCCCGTCCTGCCGCTGTTCCATTACATGGGCGCTCCAGCCCGTCACCCTCGATATAACAAACAGCGGTGTGAAGAAAAGGGTAGGTATGCCCATCAGGTGGTAGGAAACCGCGGAAAACCAATCCAGATTGGGAAACATTTTCTTTTCCTCCCACATCAGGGTTTCCAGGCGTTCGGCTATATCGAACAGCAACATATTGCCAGCTTCCTGCGAAAGCTTCCGCGCTACTTCTTTGATAACTTTATTGCGAGGGTCGGACTCAGTATATACGGGATGTCCGAAACCGATGATCACTTCTTTTCTGGCCAGTCTCTCTTTGATATCGGCTGCCGCTTCTTCCGGAGAGGCATACCTGCTTTGAATATCGAACGCTACCTCGTTGGCGCCGCCGTGTTTTGGGCCACGCAGTGCACCGATAGCGCCTGTAATACAGGAGTACATATCAGCGCCCGTACCGGCTATGACCCTGGAGGTAAAAGTAGAGGCATTGAATTCATGCTCTGCATACAGGTTCAAAGAAATTTGCATGGCTTGCTGCCAGGAAGAGGACGCCGGTTTACCATGAAGCAGGTGCAGAAAATGTGCTCCGATACTGTCATCATCCGTTTCTACCGAAATGCGCCGGCCATTGTGTGAATAATGATACCAGTATAGCAGGGCCGAGCTGAAAGATGCCAGTAATTTATCAGCAATAGCTCTGGCACCTGCCGGTGCGTGATCTTCTTTCTCCGGCGATACGGCACCTAGCACGGATGTATAAGTGCGCAATACATCCATGGGGTGTGCTGCCGCTGGAATGTGTTCCAGTATACGTTGGGCCGCAGCAGGAAGTCCTCTGAGTGCTTTCAGCTTAGCCGTATAGGCTTTTAATTGTGCCTTATTCGGTAAGGCGCCGTGTATAAGTAGGTGGGCTGTTTCTTCAAATGTTGCAGCTTCAGCCAAATCCAGTATATCGTATCCGCGATAATGCAGGTCATTGCCGCTTTTGCCCACGGTGCAAAGGGCCGTATTCCCTGCAGCGACGCCGGACAGCGCAACGCTTTTTTTGGGCTTGAAAGCCCCAGTGGATGTAGAACTCATGGGGTGTGCTTTTTTTGTGTAAACAACTGATCTAGTTTTTCTTCGTAAGCATAATATCCAATGCTGTCGTACAACTCAGCGCGGGTTTGCATTGTGTCTGTAACCGGCGCTTGCGTGCCCTGGGTGCGTATGGTTTGAAAAACATTCATCGCTGCTTTGTTGGCAGCCCGGAAGGCAGAGAGCGGGTATAGAATCATAGCCACCCCAGCCGCTTGCAATTCCTCCCTCGTCCATAAAGGGGTCATGCCAAACTCTGTGATGTTTGCCAGAATCGGCAGCCCGGTAGCTTTCACAAATTCCGTGTATTCCGGTAGTGCGCTCACGGCTTCGGCAAATATAAAGTCTGCGCCGGCCTCCTTATAGGCCACGGCCCTTTCCAGTGTTTTTTCTAACCCTTCACTGGCAAGCGCATCGGTGCGGGCGCCGATCACAAACTGGTCGTCCGTTCTCGCATCAGCGGCAGCCCTGATCCGGTCGCACATTTCTTCCTTACTTACCATTTCTTTTCCCGGGCGATGTCCGCAGCGTTTGGCACCCACCTGGTCTTCTATGTGTAATGCAGCAGCACCGGCCCTGATCAGCGACTTCACCGTTCTGGAAATGTTAAAAGCAGATGGACCAAAGCCGGTATCCACGTCTACCAACAGCGGTGTAGATGTAACATTGGTGATCCGGTAAATATCGGTCAGCACATCTTCCAGGGTAGTAATACCCAGATCTGGTATGCCCAGCGAGCCGGCTGCCACTCCACCTCCAGACAGATAAATGGCACGGAAGCCGGCCTGCGTAGCCAGCAAAGCATGGTTGGCATTAACAGTGCCCACCACCTGTAAAGGATTTTCGTCGCGCATCGCTTGTCTGAAACGTGTGCCTGGAGAGGAAGAATAGATAGCCTGTTGAGACATGTAGCCAGAATCTTTGTGGTGAATAAAATTGCTATGTGATAAACAAATGTAAATGAATTTGCCGATACCCTTGCGGGTACAATGCGGTGAGATGCGGTTTGAGAGCGTCAATACATTCTATTCATCAGAATAAAAAAGGTCACCGCTAATGGTGACCTCGAAAATTCAGCATCTATGATACCACAACCTCTGACAGCAGGTATCTTATCTGTATCCTGATAATTTCTCCGTAGCCTTACAGCCATATCTGGAAGAAGTACAGGAGGCAAAAGCAAAAGAACAAGATGCAACAACAAGAACAATAACAAAAACCTTTTTCATTACAAAAAACTTTACGGTTAAAAATAACGGCACCGTAGGAGTAGGAAGTTTGTTATGTTTTCGGATGGGAGATTGGAATTCTAAAAAGTTGGTACAGCAAAGGAACAAATTGTATGCCACTCAGCCAAGCTTAAAAGAGATATTAACGTTGATGTATGATAAAAACCAGCCAATTGTATTTTTTTTCACCTCGCAAACACAATAAATCTGCTGATGCACACGAGGCATTTTTTTATGACTATCTTTGTTTTGCCGGCACCGTGGTATCTTTAAAAGCCTTTAAGTATCAACGGAATTGCCGAAGTTTGCCCATTACAATAAAAAAAACCGAATGCGATTACAATTGACTCGTCCGTTGGCTTTTATTGATCTCGAAACAACAGGTGTAAACCTGGCAACAGACCGGATCATTGAAATAGCTATTGTAAAGATGATGCCAGATGGAACCAGGGTAGTGAAGCGCAAACTGATCAATCCCCAGATACCTATTCCCCCCGCTTCTACTGAAATACATGGTATCACCGACGAAATGGTGAAAGACGCGCCGGCATTTAAACAGGTAGCGAACGAAATACGCCAGTTCATCGACAGTTGTGATCTGGCGGGCTATAACTCCAGCCGTTTCGACTTTCCGCTGCTGGCGGAGGAGTTTCTGAAAGCCGGGCTGAGTTTCGATATTGCAGATAAAAATCTGCTGGATGTGCAAAAGGTGTATCATATGATGGAACCCAGAACCCTGAGCGCCGCCTACAGGTTTTACTGCGATAAACAACTGGAAAATGCGCACAGCGCTGAGGTTGATGCCCAGGCCACGTTGGAAATACTCGAAGCGCAGGTTGAAAAATACGATCAGTTGGGCAATACTGTTGACAGTATCTTAAAATTTACCGGGAAAGAGGAGATCGTAGACTTTGCACGCCGATTTATCATGGAGAATGGAGTGGAAGTTGTTAACTTCGGTAAACATAAAGGACGCCCGCTGGCGGAAGTACTGAAGTCGGAACCCCAGTATTACGACTGGATGATGAAAGGAGAGTTTCCGCTGCACACCAAGCAGAAGCTTACGGAAATCTTTAACAAGACTTTTTTAAAAAACAAATAGTTCAAAAAATACTGTTTCTTGGAGAAACTGGTTGTCATACCTACCTATAACGAATGCGAGAATATAGCATCCATCCTACACGCTATTTTCGAAATGGACCTCGGATTCCATGTGTTGGTGGTAGACGATAATTCGCCCGATGGTACTGCCGAAGTGGTAAAGCAGTTGCAGCAGCATTTTGGCGATTGCCTTTTTCTTGAACAGCGTAAGGGAAAGTTGGGTTTGGGTACCGCCTACCTGCACGGCTTTAAATGGGCATTGGGAAGAGGATACGCCTGCATATTTGAAATGGATGCCGACTTTTCGCACAATCCAAAAGATCTGGAAAGGCTGTACGAATCTTGTAAAAACGGTGCAGATGTCTCCATCGGATCCCGATACGTTGCAGGAGGAAAAACAGTGAACTGGACCTGGGAACGAAACATTCTTTCCAAGGGAGGGGCCCTGTATACCAGACTCCTGACACGTATGCCCGTAAAAGATCCCACCGCCGGATTTATATGTTATAAAAAGGAAGTGCTCGAGAGCATTAATTTCGACGCTATAAAGTTTGTAGGATATGCTTTTCAGATAGAAATGAAGTTTGCTGCCTGGAAGCTGGGCTTCGTCATAAAAGAGATTCCCATCACTTTTGTAGACCGGCGATTCGGAACATCCAAAATGAATAAGAACATCGTAAAAGAAGGCATTTTGGGCGTTATCAAAATTCAATGGTTGAGCATGTTCAAAAATTATCGCAGAAAAGTGCAAAGCCCCCCACAGCAGGAGTCTAACGTGCATGTAAAAGTGCTGAGCTGATCAACCGCTCTTCTCCCCTTAGTTTCGCAGCGCCGTTTTGCATGGCTACATCAGTAATGTATTATATTGCACCATATTTATCAAACACGAAGAAATGAGAACGGTCTTACTGATAGTAGGTATCTGTATAAGCTTCGCGGGTATGGCACAAAATAAAAAGCCATTGGATCACACCGTGTACGATAGCTGGCAGCATGTAGGGGAAAAAGCCATTAGCAACGACGGAAACTGGATAGCCTATGTGGTAGAAGTGCAGGAGGGAGACGCTGTATTGTATATCCGTGCCGCTGATGGGCGGTATTCAAAAACTATAGAAAGGGGGCATAGCATATATATATCAGACGACAGTCGTTTCCTGATTTGTCGCATTAAACCTACTTATGCACAAACGCGTGAAGCGAGGATAAAAAAGAAAAAAGAAATGCCTCTCGATTCCCTCGCAATATTAGAACTCGGAAAAGACAGCGTATATACCGTGGCAAACCTGAAATCGTTTCGGGCGCCGCAGAAAAGCAACCAATGGGTAGCCTGGTTGCTGGAGAAGCCTGGTAAAGATACGCTTACCGGCAACCGGCCGGACAGTGGTTTGGCTGCAAGGCTCGATTCCATGCGAAAGGCATCGGAGGAAGGGAACCCAGAGCAGGCAAGAGGCAGAAAAAAACTCACGAACCCTCCGGCTATTACGCCCGATGGGGAAGGGCTGCCTGAAAAGGATACCACCTCACCTCCTCCGCCCGGAAATGAACTCGTTATCTACAACTACCGGCTGAAAACCGAAATTCGGCTGCCGCAAGTGAAAGAGTATGTATGGAGCGAAAATGGTAACATCTTATTGATCGAAAGCCAGTCGCCTGCACAGAAAATAATTTCTATTTATCGTTCTGTGGAAGACCGCTTCGATACCATATCGAACGGAGGCAGCGACTTTAAAAATTTTGCCATCGACCCTTCGGGTAGCCGTATTGCCTTTGTGGCGGAAAGAGACAGCAGCGAACAATCGCTGCGGAAATTCTATAAATTGTGGTACTGGCAAAACGGGCAGGATACCGCTACCCTGCTGGCAGATAAGAATACCTGGGGCATGCCCGTGGGCTGGGGAATTAGTGAGCACGCTGTTGTAAGGTTTAGCCAGTCCGGGAAACGCCTCTTTGCCGGTACCGCGCCTATACCTGCCCTGAAGGATACCAGTATTCCGGAAATTGATCGCGTGAAAGTCGACATATGGAGTTATAAGGACGATCTGCTGCAGACCATGCAACTGGCAAATCTCGACAAGGAACGGAAGAGAAGTTATGTAGCGCTGGTACATACCGATACCCGGCAGTTTGTGCAGCTTGCCGACCCGGCCGTACCCGAACTGGTAGTGTCGGCAGACGGAGATGGTGACCTGGTATTGGGCATCTCCGACGTGGAGCACCGCGGAGCCATACAATGGAAGGGCAGTTCGCTGAAAGACCTCTATGCCATCAATCCTACTACAGGCGCCCGTACGATGGTAAAAAAAGAATTGAACGGACAGGCATCCCTCTCAGCAGGTGCGAATTTCATCGCCTGGTACGATCGTAAGGCGAAACATTATTTTACCTGGAGAGAAGGGGTAACCCGGAATATTACGTCCGGGATACCGGCGAAGCTGTATGCAGAAGAGTTTGATATGCCCGACGAACCTTATCCCTATGGGATCATGGGATGGACTGCTGGTGACCTTTCGGTACTGGTATACGACCGGTTTGATATCTGGGAAGTAGACCCGTTGAATGTGATACCGCCTGCCAATGTAACAGTGACAGGCAGAAAAAACAAAGTCCGTTACCGTTACGTAAAAACAGATCCCGAAGAAACTGCCATCACGCCCGTGCAGGACCTCGTATTGAAAACGTTTAACGAAACCAACAAACAGGCCGGTTTTGCTACGGCAAGGCTCTCTGAAAAACAGGAGCCCCGAATGATTTTCAGCGGCGGATATGCGTTGAACGGCGCCCTGCTGAAAGCAAAGTCGGCTCCAATTTTTGCCTATACCAAAGAGTCGTATATTCAATCGCCCGACCTCTATCTGAACACCGAATGGAGAAGCGAAACGAAACTGACTGACCTTAACCCGCAGCAAAAGCAGTACAACTGGGGTACAGCTGCCTTGTTTTCGTGGAAGGCCTATAACGGAAAGCAGGCAACCGGTATCGTGTATAAGCCGGAGGACTTTGACCCCAAAAAGAAATATCCGGTGATTTGTTATTTCTACGAGAAGTTGAGCGATGGGTTGTATAACTATGTGCCACCTGCGCCTACCCCCAGCAGGCTCAATATTTCCTTTTTTGTAAGCAGGGGCTATATTGTGCTGGTGCCGGATATAGCGTATACCATTGGACACCCTGGCAAAAGCGCCTACGATTACGTAGTAAGCGGTGCAAGGGCGCTGGCAAGGAACGCCTGGGCAGACAGCACCCGCATGGGGCTGCAGGGACAAAGCTGGGGCGGTTACCAAACAGCGCATATTATTACCCGTACTCCCTTATTCAAAGCAGCATGGGCCGGCGCACCTGTTAGCAATATGACAAGTGCATACGGAGGTATACGCTGGCAAACGGGTATGAGCCGCCAGTTCCAATACGAACATACTCAAAGCCGCATTGGCGCTACACTGTGGGAAAAGCCGGCCTTGTATATAGAAAACTCGCCGCTGTTTCACGTGCCGAAAATTACTACACCGCTGGTAATGATGCACAACGATAACGATGGGGCGGTGCCCTGGTACCAGGGTATTGAATTGTTTACTGCCATGCGCAGACTAAACAAGCCGGTTTGGATGTTGAATTACAATGGCGAAGCACATAATCTGGTGGAAAGAAAAAACAGGAAGGATATCCAGGTGCGGCAGCAGCAGTTTTTCGACTGGCTCCTGAAAGGCGATCGGCCGGCGGAGTGGCTGCGCGACGGGGTGCCTGCGGTGATGAAGGGTAAAAAAATGGGCACCGAAGATTAAAACCCAACATAATGAATCCAAAACAACTGGCTGCCGCCCGGGCAGTAACCTATCTCCAAAATGGAATGATCGTAGGATTGGGAACAGGTTCCACAGCATTCTGGGCGATTGAATACACCGCGCAGCGGGTGCAGGAGGGTTTGCAGATTACCGCAGTGGCTACCTCAAAAGATACAGAAACTAAGGCAACGGAAAGAGGTATTGCCATTACGCCTTTCGATGAAGTGCCGTATGTGGATATTGATATTGATGGCGCTGATGAAGCCGACGAAAACCTCTGCCTGATAAAAGGCGGCGGCGGCGCCCTGTTGCGCGAAAAAATCGTAGCCAGTGCCAGCAGGCGATTCATTGTAATAGCCGATGAATCAAAGCTGGTGAAGCAATTGGGGAAATTTCCCCTGCCGGTAGAAGTAGCCATTTTCGGCTGGGAGCATACCAACAGAGCGTTGCAACGGTTGGGCTGTACCACGCGGCGCAGGAAAACGGACGAAGGGGCACCGTTTATAACGGACAACGGGAACTACATCCTGGATTGCAGTTTTGGCAGTATCAACGATGCGCCTTCGCTCGAAAAACATATCAATAACGTTACCGGTGTGGTAGACAACGGACTGTTTATTCATATGGCAGAGCGCCTCATCATCGGCTGTGCAGATGGGTCTGTGCGGGAGATCATCCGACCGTAATTACTACCGCATATGCTTCGCGGAAAGCGTCACTTCCTGCGCCTGCGATCAATTGAATTTTATCATATAAATATCATTTGTCAATTGCTTATTGGGTATAAACATGTTATATTTATGACTATTGCTTTTATGCAATACAATTCAATATCATGAAATGCCTTGGCAAGCTGTGCAGGAAGAAATGACGGGCATTCCATGTGACAAAAATTCAAGCCACCCAAGGTGTTTAACTTAAAAACAGACACATGAAAAAAATCCTTGCTGCCGTAGATTTTTCAGAAACTTCCATGAACGCTGCCCGATACGCCGTACAACTGGTGAACGACTTGCCAGGGGCTTCACTAATACTATATTATAGCTACAACAGAGTGACCGCCGGAAGCGATGGGTCGCCATTAACCGTTGATGATGATGACCGGAAAGCCATTGCCGAATCTGCTATTTTAAGTTTGAAGAGTGGTTTGTCGGATGGGAGGACCCAAAACATTGAGCACGTGGTAGAGGCCGGAAATATTATCACTAATCTGGAGAAGTATGTAAAGTACCAGGGCATAGACCTGATTGTGATGGGCGTTACAGGGAGTTCCCGACTGGAACAAATGGTAGTAGGCAGTACTACATTGAATGTGATCGGCAGGGATATTTGTCCCGTGCTGGCAATACCCGCAGATGTACGTTATCGCCCGATTCAAAACGTAGCGTTGACCTCCGACCTGAAAAATGTAGAGAACAATACCCCGTTGGCGCAGATGCATACGGTACTGAAAGCCCTCAAGCCTGCACTGCATATTGTAAATGTAACGCGGGAACACCATGCTGTGCCAGAGGCACACCAGCAGGAAAAGGCAAAACTCGAAGAAATGCTGCAACCATACCAGCCGAAAAGCTATTTTGTACTGGAAGAAGATTTTGAAAAAGCCGTATCCGATTTCGTGCAGGAGTACAATATCGATATGGTGTTAACCATACCGAGGCGTCATAATTTCTTTGCCCGTCTGTTTAAAGCCAGTCACACGCAAAAACTTGCGTACAACAGCCAGGTGCCTATTCTGGCAATACATTCCTGATCGTACAGCGGAGCTATTATACCGAAGCTATAGGGATCACTAACTATAGCTTCGGTATTTTTTTACATCAGATAAACCGGCAGATGCGCCGAATAATACCGGGGCCTTCATATATAAAGCCGGTCCAGACCTGTACCAGGGTGGCACCTGCCTTCAGTTTTTCCGCGGCATCCGCTCCGTTAAAGATTCCTCCGCTCGCTATGATAGGAATAGTGCCATTGGTTTCCCTGGCAATTTGCCGGACAACAGCGGTAGAAGTGTGTTGTACCGGTAGTCCGCTTAATCCGCCTGCGCCGATGGTGGCTATTTTTTCTTTAGCGGTTATCAGGTTCTCCCGGCTGATGGTAGTGTTGGTGGCTACAATGCCATCCAGTTGTATATCCAGCGCCAGTGCAATCACTTCTGCTACCTGTTCGGTGCTTAGGTCGGGCGCTATTTTTAGAAAAATGGGTTTGGGGTTTGCGCGGGTGTTGTTCTTTTCCTGTAACCGTGTTAGTATTTGTTGCAGGGCATCCCTGTCCTGCAATGCCCGCAAGCCCGGCGTGTTCGGAGAACTTACGTTTACTGTAAAATAGTCCACGTATTCAAACAGGGCGTCGAAACAAATCGCATAATCTCTCCATGCTTCCTCATTGGGCGTTATTTTATTCTTGCCGATGTTCCCTCCGATGATCATAGCCGATTGTTTCCCTGAGGTGGCTCTCCAGGCTTTTAGTCTTTCTGCGATTTGTTGTGCACCATCGTTGTTAAAACCCATCCGGTTGATCAGTGCCCGGTCGGCCGGCAGTCGAAACAGCCTGGGTTTTTCGTTGCCATCCTGTGGCAGCGGCGTTACTGTGCCAATTTCAACAAACCCAAAACCCATACAATCCAGTTCCCGCAAATACCTTGCATTCTTGTCAAATCCGGCTCCCAATCCTACGGGATTTTCGAACCGGAGATCGCCGTTTCGTGTACTAAGGCTTACCTGCTTGCCATGGGGCCTTAACATTGCGGACAAGATTTTTTTCAGCGGAGGTATGCTGCAGCAGAGCCGAAAGCAGTTCATAGAAAAATAGTGCACAGATTCCGGTGGAAACCAAAATAAAATACTTCGGAGCAGCTTGTAAAACATGGGCGCAAGTTAACAAATGATACATCCAGATCGCTGTTTGGTGCACACGACCGGAATAATTATCTTTGGTATACAAAGTTGCATAAACAACTAAATTGAATGCATATGCAGGATGCTTATATCGTAGCGGGGTATCGCACAGCGGTGGCCAAATCGAAAAGAGGTGGTTTTCGTTTTACGAGGCCGGATAATCTGGCGGTAGAGGTAATACAGGGTGTAATGGCCAGTGTACCTCAGTTAGATCCAAAGAGAGTAGACGATGTGATCGTAGGCAACGCTGTTCCGGAAGCAGAACAGGGATTGCAGGTGGGCCGCATCATTGCAGCGAGGGCGCTGGGGCATCAGGCGCCGGGTATTACCATCAACCGTTACTGTGCATCCGGGTTGGAAGCCATTGCCATGGCTACTGCCAAAATACGCTCCGGACAGGCGGAATGCATCATTGCGGGCGGTACAGAAAGCATGAGTCTGGTACCTACCGCCGGCTGGAAAACAGCGCCCTCTTACGAAATAGCTGCTGATAATCCCGATTACTATCTTAGCATGGGCCTGACGGCGGAAGCCGTAGCGCAGGAGTACAAAGTGAGCCGCGAAGATCAGGATGCGTTTTCCTATCACTCGCATCAGAAGGCAATCAACGCTATAAAAAACGGCTATTTTAAAGGCGGTATACTGCCGATACCGGTAGAAGAAGTGTTTTTAGGCAAAAATGGAAAAAAAGAAACCAGAACTTATGTGGTAGATACCGATGAAGGACCACGCGCCGATACATCACCGGAAGTGCTGGCGAAATTAAAACCGGTATTTGCGCTGGGCGGGTCGGTGACAGCGGGTAACTCATCGCAAACCAGCGATGGCGCCGCTTTTGTAATGGTGATGAGTGAAGCAATGGTGAAAGAACTGCATCTGCAACCGCTTGCCAGACTGATCGCCTGTGCTTCCGCGGGAGTAGATCCCAGGTTGATGGGGATTGGTCCAGTGGAAGCAGTACCCAAAGTGCTGAAGCAGGCGGGCAAACAACTGGGCGATATAGACCTTATAGAGTTGAATGAAGCGTTTGCATCTCAGTCGCTGGCAGTGATCCGCGCACTTGATATAAATCCGGATATAGTTAATATCAACGGTGGAGCTATTGCTTTAGGGCATCCGCTTGGTTGTACTGGTTGCAAACTTACCATACAGTTAATACACGATATGAAGCGGTTGAACAAAAAGTTTGGTATCGTCACCGCCTGTGTAGGCGGCGGACAGGGTATTGCGGGTATTATTGAGAATTTGTAAGAAAAATACACCACACTTGCTCGTCATATCGACGACGCTGTAAGCGGAGGAGATATCTCAACACCGGGGGGAAAACTTTAAAGACCAATACCCCACTGTTTTATGAGATTTCTCCGGGCTTCCTTCGGCGCGCCCGTTCGAAATGACGAAACATCACTTGACCGTCCTATCGACGATGCTGTAAGCGGAGGAGATATCTCAACACTAATGGAAGAATTCCCAAGACAAATACACCACTAAGTCACGAGATTTCTCCGGGCTTCCTTCGGAGCGCCCGTCGAAAAGACGGAACACCACTTGACCGTCTTATCGACCCCGCCGCAAACGGGGAGATATACACCACCCTTGCTCGTCATATCGACGACGCTGTAAGCGGAGGAGATATCTCAACACCAACGGAAGAATTCTCAAGACCAGTACTCCACTATTTTTAAGATTTCTCCGGGCTTCCTTCGGAGCGCCCGTTCGAAAAGACGATGTACCACCTGATCGTCCTATCGACCCCGCCTCAGGTGGGGAGATATACACCACACTTGCTCGTCATATCGACGATGCTGTAAGCGGAGGAGATATCTCAACACCGGCGGAAGAATTATCAAGACCAGTACTCCACTATTTTATGAGATTTCTCCGGGCTTCCAGCGGGCGCCCGTCGAAAAGACGAAATATCACTTAACCGTCCTATCGACGATGCTGTAAGCGGAGGAGATATCTCAACACCAACGGAAGAATTCCCAAGACAAATACACCACTACATCACGAGATTTTTCCGGGCTCCCTTCGGAGCGCCCGTCGAAAAGACGGTATACGACCTGCTCGTCATATCGACGATGCTGAAAGCGGAGGAGATATCTCACCACTGAGGGAAGAACTTTGAAGACCAGTACACCACTGTTTTATGAGATTTCTCCGGGCTTCCTGCGGGCGCCCGTTCGAAATGACGAAACATCACTTGACCGTCTTATCGACGACGCTGTAAGCGGAGGAGATATCTCAACACTAATGGCAGAGCCGCCACTTGCGCTAATGATTCCCGGGAATTGATTATTAATCCTTTTGCATTATTTTTGTTTTCCCTCCCTTAGATAGACCTATTATTTTTCACCAAAACTTCTAATTCATGAAGAACATCTGTATGTTGCTTTTGCAACTTGTATTCTTTTTGCCCACGCTAATGGCGCAGCAGTTCACCACGACTGGTCTGGTTACGGATATTCAGGGAAACGGGCTTCCCGGCGTAACGATCGCGGAAAAAGGAAATGCCGCAAATACGGTGGTATCTGATGCAGACGGTCAATTCTCCATTACGGTAAGCAGTGCCAACGCTGTTTTGATCTGTAGTTACACCGGTGCTACATCGCAGGAAGTAGCCGTAAACAATCGTACCAGCCTGACCATCGTGATGGAAACCAATCCCGCTTTGATGGAAGAAGTAGTGGTAACCGGTTACGCTGCGCAAAAGAGGTCTAATATCACCGGTTCGGTGGCTATTGTAAGTGCCGCAAAGCTCAACGATGTTACCACGCCCAATGTCAGTAATATGCTACAGGGTAAGGTGGCGGGTGTGGATGTGATCACCAATAGTGGGCAACCTGGTGCGCAACCCACCATCCGCATCAGAGGGAGAAGTTCTATTCGTTCTTCTGTAACACCGTTATGGGTATTGGACGGAGTGATACAACATGAAACCCCCATTCTGAATCCGGTAGACATTCAAAGTATTTCTGTGTTAAAAGACGCAGCCGCCGGAGCTTTGTATGGATCACGGGGAGCCAACGGCGTGATAGTGGTCACTACCAAGGTGCCGGCTACCGAAGGCAGTGAGTTTACCGTGAATGCCAGAACGGGAGTGTCTATGTTCAACACTGGCAATTTCAGGATGAACAACAGCCGCCAGATGTATGATATTTGGGAAGGCTTTGCCAACCCTGCCGCCATCCCCGATTATTTTACTCCAGACCTGCTGAATACCGATACCGACTGGCTCAAGCTGGGCACTCACCCGGGCAACATTCATGACATCAATGTTGGTTATGCTGCCAAGGCTGGTAAGGGCGCTGTCTTCACGTCCGGTAATTATTACAAAGAAGAAGGATCTGTAAAAGGATTTTCGTTCGAAAGGTTGACAGGCAGACTGAACCTGGATTATCCGCTTACCGGCAATTTTATCTTCAAACCTAAAATTGTAGCTTCTTATTCCAAAACCGATAACCGCCAGCACAATCTCTATGATATGTACATGTATCTGCCCTGGGATAATCCTTATTACGAAGATGGTACGGTCGTAAACCCGCAGAGCATGCGCCCCGGTAAAACATGGTATAGCCGGGACGGCAGAAACTACCTGTACGACCTGCAGTGGAACTATGGAAATTCGGCTGTTTTCAACCTGATGTCGAACCTGGATTTTGAATACCGCATCACGCCGAACCTGGTGTTTACTTCTACCAACAATGTAACTTACTATAACCAGGAGGCATTAACGTACGAAGACCCGAACTCGGTAGCAGGTCTGGCCAATCAGGGAAGAATTCAAAGTAGCATGGCGCAACGGATAACCCGGTTTACAAACCAGATGCTGACCTATACCAAAACATTCGACAAACACATGGTGCGTGCGCTGGCTGCTTACGAGTATAACGACTATACCTACAACAATGTTATGGCCAATGGAAAAGGGCTCACTCCCGGCAGCAGCACCATCAACGCAGCCTCTCAACCCCTTTCTATAGAGGGAACAAAGAATCAGTATGCGTTTCAGTCGTTGTTATTCAACGCCAACTATAGCTACGATGACCGTTATAATCTACAGGCATCTTTCAGGAGAGACGGCGCCAGCCGGTTTGGCGATGAATCAAAATATGGAAACTTCTTCGCCGTGAGCGCCGCCTGGAATATTCATCAGGAATCGTTCTTCTCTTTTGAGAAAACAGATTACCTGCGGTTAAAAGCTTCCTATGGGGGCGTGGGCAACGTACCCATAGACCTGTATCCACAGTACACGCTATATGATCTGAACGTTCAATATGCCGGCAACCCGGCTGCATACCCGCTGAATACGGGCAATAATAGTATTACATGGGAGAAGTCCTACGATGCCAATATAGCGCTTGAAGCAGGTTTTTTCGACAGGCTGGACCTCACGCTGGACGTTTACAATAAAAACACCAGCGGACTGCTGCATTTTGTACCTACTCCCTGGACTACTGGCTTTGGCGGCAGATGGGAAAATATCGGCGCGGTGCGCAACAGAGGTATTGAGTTTTCGTTGGGCGCCGACCTGGTGCGTAACAGGAATTTTGTGTGGCACCTCGATTTTAACATTGGGCGAAACGTAAATAAAATCACCGAATTGTACGGCGGCAGTCAGATCAATGGCAACAAAATTTACGAAGAAGGAGAAAACATCGATACCTGGTTCATGCGGAAATGGGCAGGTGTTAATCCTGAAGATGGAACACCTTTGTGGGAGACGATAGACCCCGTTACAGGAGCAAAATCTACTACCGGAAACTATGCTACTGCCGCCCTGCAGAAGGTGGGGAACTCTACCCCCGATTTCTTTGGTGGATTTTCTACCAGTTTATCCTATAAAGGAATCGGCTTAAGAGCAAACTTCGCATATTCGCAAGGCGCCTCTATTTATCATGCAGCCAGGGAGTTTTTCGATAACGATGGCGCTTACCCGCAGTTTAATTTCATACAATTGCAGAATGGCTGGAGCCGGTGGACGCCCGATAACACCAATGCCACCCACCCTCAACTGGTATTCGGAGGTAACAACCAGGCGCACCGGCCTTCTTCCCGCTTTATTGAAGATGTAAGCTTTTTGAGAATGAGAAACGTAACGCTGGACTATGCTTTACCATCCAGCATTTTGAACCACATCAAAGTGAAATCCCTCAAATTGTATATCTCGGCAGATAACCTGCTTACATTTACGAAGTTCTCAGGGTCTGATCCGGAATCGATGGTAAATGCAGATGTAGCCAACTCCGGGGCAAGTGGTACCTCACAATATCCGGTTCCCAGAAGGATCATGTTTGGAGTGAATTTTACTTTCTAACCAGCTAAACAGGCAACAATGAAAAAGTACATATATTATATAGCATTGGCGGCGATCGCCTTTCAGGGTTGTTCAATAGAAAGAACGCCTTTTGACTCCAGAACAGAAGATGAATTATTTGCAGGTGAAGGTTCGGCAGAGGTAGCTACGCTTGGCAATTATGCACGGCTCAAAGCCTGGACAGAGCAATGGCACCGGCTGATGGAATACCCGGGCGACAACGTAGCACTGAGCGGCACCACCTCCGATGCACTTTTCTTTATTTATAATTACCAGCGCAACCCCAACAACGGACGGGTGTTGGGATTCTGGCAAAGATCGTACGAAACCATTGTAGGGGCCAATAAGGTGATTGAGCGGTTGACAGAAGGGCAGTCGGAAGCCAACGACCAGTTGCTGGCAGAAAACTATTACTTACGGGCCATGGTGCATTTCTACCTTGTTAATGTTTTCGGTAAACCCTATAATCAGGGAACCGATAACCCCGGGGTGCCCATCAAACTGGACAGCGACATATCCAATCGTCCGATCCGATCTTCTGTAGGGCAGGTATATACCCAGGTGGAGCAGGACCTGATAAAAGCCATTGGCCTGTTCAGGAGTGTGAAGAACAATAATTTTGCTTCCAGGGAAGCGGCACAGGCCCTGCTGGCACGGCTATACCTTTACAAGGAGAAGGATGACCTGGCGCTGGATTTTGCGGATGAGGTGATCAAGTCTGGCAGGTTTAGTCTGCTGTCGACGGCCGAATTACCCCAATACCCTGTTATGGTGCCGGAAAACAACAGCGAAACCATTTTCGCGGTGCGTTTCCTGAAAGATACCGACTACCCGGGCAACGGATGGTCTACCATCGGGTCGCTGTATGCAAATTTTCTGGGGTCGGGCTGGGGTGAAATGTATGCCTCCAGAAGAATATTGGAAATGTTGCGCACTTACCCCGAAGACGTAAGAAACCAGTTCATTGAACCTAAAATAACGGATGATTCCAGGCTGAAGGGGTCGTATGTGAAAGACGATCTTACCTACGGATTTCTGGATCTTACACAGAACGGCACCGACTATACCTATAGTGGCGGCACACTGGAGAAAGAATCCAATGGCAGCGGCAGTTTTCTCTATTTTGCACAGATAGAAGGGAAAAGAAGAACGGTGTTGATCGACCATGAAATGGAATTGAGGAACGGATATCCAAAATATTATATCATCAAATGTTCCGGACAGGAGCAGCAGGGGCATCTGTGGTCGCCGGTGATATCCCGACTGGCCGAAATGCACCTGATAAAAGCTGAAGTATATGCCAAAACCGGAGAAGACCAGCTGGCGCTGGACGAAGTGAACCGTATCCGTACCCGGGCGGGTATTCCTGCAACGGGGTTATATACACCGGACAATCTGGGAGATAAAACGGTACTCGATATTGTGTTGGAAGAACGGCAGCTCGAACTGGCCTACGAGGGGCACCGCAAAATGGACGTGTTCCGCAATAAAAAAAATATGGACCGTAACTACCCCGGAACCCACCTGCTGGGAACAACACCCAGGCACGTAGTGGAATACACCTCCAATGATGCAGTGGAGTATATACCCGAATCGCAGATACTGATTCAGCCAGAACTGACGCAAAACCCATAGAAGCTTATAGCCATCATGCAAGCCGCCTCCAGCAGGCGGCTTTTTTTAGCACTTGGGGTTATGTCAGCATCGATTGACGATATCCTTGTCGCCGATCGGTTATGTTACTCCCAATGCGTTTTTGTGGCGGCAAGAACGGAACACTACCTGATCGTCCTATCGACCCCGCAGCAGGTGGGGGAGATATACCACACTTACGCGTCATATCGACGACGCCGTAAAGCGGAGGAGATATCTCAACACCGACGGAAGAATTCCCAAGACAAATACACCACTACGTCATGAGATTTCTCCGGGCTTCCTGCGGGCGCCCGTTCGAAAAGACGAGACACCACCTGACCATCCTATCGACCCCGCCACAAGCGGGGGATATATACCACACTTGCCCGTCATATCGACGACGCCGTAAGCGGAGGAGATATCTCAACACCGACGGAAGAACTTTGAAGACCAGTACTCCACTGTTTTATGAGGTTTCTCCGGGCTTCCTTCGGGCACCCGTTCGAAAAGACGGGATACAGACCTTGCATTTCCAGCGGTTTACCGGGAAAATCGGCAGATAGTACGATTTCAAATATCCATCCATGCAACTTTTATCTCATAAAACCCTTCTTACCCTTTAACTATTCTTTCACTTTTAAAAACACAGATGTGAGAAAATTTACTGCTGAATTACTGGGCACTTTTGCCCTCGTACTATTTGGATGTGGTGCCGCTACCATCGCCGGCGTGAGTACAACCGGTCCTGCAGGCATTGGTCTGCTGGGTATTTCCCTGGCATTCGGACTTGCCGTAGTGGCCATGGCCTATGCCGTAGGCCCTGTTTCGGGCTGTCATATCAACCCGGCCGTCACCGTTGCCATGCTGGTAGCGGGAAAAATTTCAGTTGCAGATGCTATCACCTATATCATAGCCCAGTTGGTGGGCGCTATAGCCGGTGCAGCTGTGTTGCTACTGATTGTACAGGGGCAGGCAGACTACAACGGGCTGGGCGAATGGGCGCTGGGGGCCAACGGATGGGGAGAGGGCTACCTTGGCAACTATAATACCACCGCTGCATTTATAACCGAAGCTGTGATGACCTTCCTGTTTTTATTTGTTATACTGGCTACCACTTCCAAAACCGGCAGCAGCCCGTTAACAGGTGTGGCCATTGGTATTACACTGGTATTGATACACCTGGTAGCTATACCGGTTACAGGTACATCGGTGAATCCGGCCAGAAGCATTGGTCCGGCTCTTTTTGCCGGGGGGAAGGCCATGAGCCAGCTATGGCTGTTTGTTGTTGCGCCGGTGGTAGGCGGCATTGCTGCTGCAATCACCTGGAAGGCCCTCTTCCATAAAGAGGCATAGGGATTTCTTGGCTCGCATACCACAACTCATGGTTGATATATAAGTGTATTATTTGCCTTACGCAGATTGTATACAAAGATAAAAGGCGTCCGGGCGGCATACACCTACCCCGGACGCCTTTTATTTTAGTTTCGTTTCAGGAAACGAAACAATTCGCTATCGGTGGTAAGAATAGCACTGGTTTGACTATCCAGTGATCGCTCCAGCGTTTCCATCGACTTCAGGAAATTGTACAAGTCCCTCGACTGTGCGTTCTTATTATAGGCGGTAGCATAAATAGCGGTGGCGTCGGCATCTGCCTTACCCCTGATTACCTGGGCTTCTTTGATAGCCGAAGACTGAATCTCTGCCAGGTCCAGCTCCTTATTGCCGCGTATTTTAAGCGCTTCTCCCTGTCCTTCTGACCGAAATTGTTCGGCAATCCTGTTTCGTTCGCTGATCATCCTGTCGTATACCCGATTGCGTACTTCTTCTACATAATTCACCCGCCTGAACCGGAAATCCAACACCCTTATGCCCAGGTCGGCGGTCCGCTCGTTGACTTTTTTGAGGATCATGGCTTCTATCTTATCCCTTCCCACAGAAATGGAGTCCAGGTTCTCCAATTGCTCAAGAAACTCTTCCCCCACTTCAGGCGTCCGGTTCGAAGAACGGACGATGTCGAGGAGTTCGTGTGCGGCCACTGCATTGCGGGTTTCCCCGTCCAGGATATCGTCCAGTCGTGATTTGGCAGACCGCTCGTCGCGCAGACGAATGAAAAATTGCAGTGAATTGGTGATCTGCCACCGGGCATAGGTATCTACATAAATAAATTTTTTGTCTTTGGTAGGCACCTGGTTGGGGTGCCCGTCCCAGGCCAGGTAACGTTTATCGAAGAATTGCACTTTTTGTATAAAGGGCAGTTTCACATTTACGCCCGGCTTCACGCGTGGCTCACCTACGGGTTTGCCGAACTGGGTGACGATGGCCTGTTCCGTTTCGTTGAGTATGAACACCGAACCGGATACTCCCAGCACTGCTATGAAGGCTATAATGCCTATGATGATTTGTTTAGGTCTGATCATATGAAAGAGTTTGTGCAAACTGCGCAGTACAGCGCCCGTTTGCCCGTGCGTTATTTAGATGTATTGATTTTGTTACCGAGGTTAAGCAGTGGCAGCACATTATTGCCTTTTTCATCCACCACTATTTTGTTGCCTATTTTGGGCAGTATTCTTTCCATTGTTTCGAGGTAGATGCGTTTTCTGGTTACCTCCGGTGCCTTGATGTATTCTGTGTACAGGGCTTCAAACCGGGCAGCATCGCCTGTAGCCCCATTGACGCGATTCAGGGCATAGGCCTCCGCCAGTTGAATGGTTTCTTTTGCTTCGCCCCTTGCCCGCGGTATTACACTGTTGTATTCCGATTCTGCCTGGTTGATCAGTGTTTCCCTCTCCTGCTGTGCCTGGTTAACGCCGTTGAATGAAGGTTTTACAGAGGCCGGTGGATTTACGTCCTGTAGTACCACCTGGTCTATCCGGATGCCATTTTCGTATTCATCGCATAATTTCTGCAGCAACACTTCCATGTTGGTTGCCACTTCCTGCCGTCCCACTGTGAGTACTTCATTCACCGTTCTGTCGCCCACCGTTTTTCGCATGGCCGATTCTGCCATATCGCGGAGGGAACGTTCGGGGTCTTTTACCCGGAAAAGGTATTGAAAAGAATTTTCGATTCTGTACTGTACCACCCATTCCACATCGGCCATATTCAGATCGCCGCTGAGCATAGACGACTCAATGCTGAAATCGCTGTCGGAGTATTGCGACCGGCTGCCCACCCCGGTGGTACGGAAGCCAAACTCGTGTTTGAGCTGCCGCTGCACCGGTATCTTGTACATTTTTTCGATACCGAAAGGGGCTATGAAATTTAGTCCGGGATTGACGGTTCTGCTGTATTGTCCCAGGTTCAGCACCACCCCTTCTTCTTCGGGCCCTACCGTTCTTACGGAAGTGAAGATCAGGGTAAGTACCAGAACTCCGATTAGTATTTTTCTGCCGTGTTTTTTTATCAAATACCGGTAGTAGGCAAGTTGCCGCTCAAAATCTGACATGCTGCATAGTTTAAAATGGCGGGGCCATTGTGGGTTAAAAGCATTGAAAATACAAAAAGATTATGGTAAACCGGCTGCCGGTAGCAACAGGCGTAGCTAAAACAGGATGGGCCGGTACTCAGGCGAACAGCAAAATGATCAGTGGTTGTTTCGCTGCCGGGCTATGTTTACCAGCAATACACCTGCCAGTATAATGCCGAGCCCTATGATTTGCATGCCGGTGATGGTTTCGTTGGCGAATAAAACGCCGAGTAATACCGCTACAACCGGATTTACATAGGCGTGGGTGCTTACTTGCGCGGCGGGGCGTACTTTAAGCAACCATACAAAGCTGCTGTAACCCAGCAGTGAACCCATGATCACGAGGTATACGATAGACCACCAGGCTGTACTGCTCACGGCGCGAACGTCAAACCCGTTCCAGTCATTGTGCAGAAAAGAGGTGATGGTAAAGGCCAGACCGGCTCCCATCATCTGCCAGCCGGCATGCAGCGTTCCCGAAAGAGAAGAGGGGCGGTACTTAGCGTATAGCGAGCCGGCTGCCCAGCTCACCGAACCGATGGTAAGTGCAAAAAACGACAGCATCTCCCATCGGTTGCCCGTAAGCGTACCGGATAGAAATACCTCTTTGAGGCGGTCGCCAAATAAAAACACGATGCCCGCGAAACCGAGTATCAGTCCTGCAATGGTAGGGGAGCTGCTGAAGTTTACACGCCACTGCCGGTAATCGAGCAGTACAAACCACATAGGCGAAGAGGCGATGAATACCGCCACAAGTGAGCTGGCAAGGAATTGTTCAGACCAGGCTACGGCTCCATTGCCGATATACAGTAATAAGCATCCCGTGAACATGGCCGGCAATATTTCCTTCCAGCGAAATATTTTTTCTCTCTGCACTGCGCTCCACACTAACATAATAACCCCGGCTGCCACAAAACGTATGATCCCCATTATAGATACGGGGATTTCGTGTATGGCGAGTTGAATAAAAAAATAAGTGGAGCCCCACACAATGTATACTACCGCAAATGCCGCTATGACTTTTGCAGGAGCTGCCGGCGTCGAATCTTTTTCCATGCCCTTCCTGGTGATTTTTAAAAGCTGCAAAGTTCTGCTTAAACACCATACAAATCGTTACAGCACGAATATATTATCATTCATAACCTGTACGATTGCATTAGCAGAATGATGCACCGCTGAGTGGGCCATTTATATTTCATCCAGCTTGTTTTCCGGCATCTCCCATTCCTGCTGCGCAATCTCGCGCTCGGCAGCGGCAGCCTCCGATGCAAGGTCTGTTTTGTTATTGCTGTGATGCAGTTCGTTGATCAGCTCTGCTACCAGCGAAGTCCAGCCGGTTTGGTGACTGGCGCCCAGCCCCCTGCCGGTATCGCCGTGAAAATATTCGTAAAACAATGCAAGGTGGTCGTTGCCCGGCTGGTTGTAAAACCATTGGTAGTCTTTGCCGAAAAGCCGGCGGTTGCCATCTTCCTCTTTCTTAAACAGACTGATTACCCGCCTGGTGAGTTCGTCGGCCACCTTATCTAATGTAAGCCAATCGCCGGATCCTACAGGGCATTCTACCGTCAGGTTTTCGCCGTAAAACGATCCGTATTTTCTGATCGATTGAATGATCAGGTAGTTCATCGGTATCCACACAGGGCCGCGCCAGTTAGAATTACCGCCAAACAGGTCGGAGGTGGAGTCGCCGGGGTCGTAGCCCGCTGCATAGGCGGTGCCGTTGATGGTAACGGAATAGGGATGTTGTTCGTGGTATTTGGAAAGAGAACGGATGCCCCCTGCGGAAAGGAATTTTTCTTCATCGAGCAGGTGTTCCAGCAGGTATACCAGCCGTTCTTTCGGCAATAATGAAAGTAGTATTTCGTCGCCTTCGCTTCGCTCTTCATTGGGCCAGAAATGCCCGTTGCTTTTTCTGTAACTCTCGAACCAGTTGATTCGTTTTTTGAAATCGGGCAGTTTATTTACGACAGCTGTTTGCATGGTAGATACGGCAAACAGGGTGGTAAGGCCAACCAGCGACTGGATGCGCAACTGTATGGGATGGGCGTCTGGCGTGGATAAGGTATCGTAAAAGAATTTATCTTCTTCGTTCCATAGTCCGTGTTCGTTAATGGCTTCGGCAATCAATACGAACTGCTCGAAGAATTTGGTAGCTGTATCTTCAAATGAAATGTCATGTACAGAGATTTCGAGTGCCATCTCCAGCATATTCAGCGCATACATGGCCATCCAGCTGGTACCATCTGCCTGCTCCAGTTTCATATTGCTTTCGAGCTGACTGCTCCGGTTGAATACCCCGATATTATCCAGCCCGAGAAAGCCGCCTTCGAAGAGGTTATTGCCTTGCGTGTCTTTTCGGTTGAGCCACCAGGTGAAATTGATCAGCAGCTTTTGAAATATTTTTTTCAGGAAAATGATATCGCCTCTGCCTGTATTTTTCTTTTCGATATAGTATACCTGCAAGGCGGCCCATCCCTGTACAGGCGGGTTTACATCGCCAAAATTCCATTCGTAGGCAGGTAGCTGACCGTCGGGTTTCATGTACCATTCGCGCATGATGAGCAGTAGCTGGTGCTTGGCAAAAGTGGGGTCAGCAACGGCCATGGAAATACAATGAAAAGCGAGGTCCCAGGCGGCATACCAGGGATATTCCCATTTGTCGGGCATCAGGATGACGTCCTGATTTTTGAGGTGTTTCCAGTCGTGATTTCTGCCATATAGCTTGCCGTCGTTTACAGGCGTTATGCCGTCGCTGGTGGTGAGCCAGCGTTCCACGTCGTAGTGATAATACTGTTTGCTCCACAGTAGCCCGGCCAGCGCCTGACGCTGTATCTGCGCCATGTCTTCGTCCATACCTGCGGGTAATATGGCTGCGTAAAATTCATCAGCCTCTGTTTTCCGGTTACGGAAAACGCTTTCAAAGTCTCCGCGAAATGCGTTTTCGAACAATTTGTTGGTGAGCCGGCAATAGATGGTCTTGGTTTCACCGGGTTGCAGTGTGAGCCGGTACACGGGCGAAAACTTGGTGCCTGCCCGGTTTTCTTTCAGTTCTTTGGTATGCTTCCCATCGATAACGGCATCGTGAAAAGCGTCCTTCACAAAAATCGAGTCGTTGGTTCCCTGTCCGGTTCTCTCTTTATTGGTATCGTTTTCCGTTAGGAAACATTCATTGGTTTTCTGAAAATAAAAGTAATAGTTACCTAGACGGCTATGCGAAGCTTTTACGGCTGTTTTATTCAGGTAGGTTATTTCAGGTTTATGGATGGAGCCGCCATACTGCCATCGGTTATAGAACCAGAGTGTTGGCAGTACGGTAAGAGGAGCTGCTGCGCCAGATCGATTGGTAACCTCTATGCGAATGAGCATATCCTGCGGACTTTTTTTGGCATAAGTCGTCAATACGTCGAAATATTCGTTGTTGTCGAACACGCCGGTATCCAGAATTTCATACTCAGGATCCAGTTTGGAACGTTCCCTGTTTTTTTGCAGTAGCAATTCGTAGGGGAATGCCTGTTGGGGATATTTGTACAGGTATTCCATGTAATAATGCGTGGGAATATTATCGAGGTGATGGTATAACTCCTTTACATCCTCTCCGTGGTTGCCCTGTCCGTTGCCTAAGCCAAACAATCGTTCTTTCAATATTTTATCCTTGCCATTCCAAAGGGCTATAGAGAAACAGAGGTTACCGAAAAAATCGCAGATACCGGCCAGCCCGTCTTCTCCCCAGCGGTATGCCCTGCTGCGGGCATGTTCAAAAGGAAAATAATTCCAGGCGTCGCCGTTTTGACTGTAATCTTCTCTTACAGTGCCCCATTGCCGTTCGCTGAGGTAGGGCCCCCATTGTTCTAAAGGTATTTCTCGGGAAACGTTCACAGATAATCTCTGGTGTTCTGCTGTCATATAGTTTTTTTGCAGGAAACCGTCACCGTTGAAAGAAAATCGACGATTTAACCCGGGGTAAAAATTGAAGGCAAGCAAATGCAGGATGGGATCAACTCCGATCAGATAACGCAAAATTAACACATAGATTTTATTTAGGTTTATTAGTAGCAGGGAAAAACAAATATGTTGAAATAAATATTTTGTCAGACTTTTGACAATTGGTGTGCTGCCGACCGCGTTTTGCGACTCGGTAATTTTGTTGACGATTGAAGTCCGGGAGGCTTCACCGGCAATAATGCACTGAAATAAAACACTACTGATGACAACAGTTTGTTTAGACTTTGGTAACACGCGTCAGAAATATGCGGTATTTAAGAACGAAGCACTACAATATGAACAGGTGTTGCAAACCGTGAGCCAGGAGTCGGTGGAAGCTTTGGTAAATGCTGTTGCCCCCGATAAATCTATCTTGTCGTCAGTAATCGACCACGATCCGGCAATAGAAGAAACACTGTCGTTGCGTACGAGGTTTCACCTGCTGTCTTCCGCTACATTGCTGCCTTTTACCATTCCCGTTGGCAAACCCGAAACCATGGGCGCCGACCGGCTGGCACTGGCGGCCGGTGTTGTGAAATTTTTTCCGGGTAAGCACAATCTTGTTATCGGGCTGGGCACCTGTATCACCTATAATTTTATCACCAAATACAATGAATTTCTGGGTGGGGGTATTTCTCCGGGCATGGAAATGCGGCTGAAATCCCTGCGCGATTATACTGCCAAGCTGCCTTTGGTAACAGCCGATTGGAACTTTCCGTTGGTGGGATATGACACCCGTACCAACATTACCAGCGGTGTAATACTGGGAATGGCAAAAGAAATCGATGGCATAATCGACGCATACTCAGATAGATACGCTAACTTTAACGTGCTTTTAACCGGCGGCGATTCAGCCTATTTTGCTCAACTGCTGAAAAATAAGATATTTGCAGACCCTCAATTAATATATAAAGGACTGTATGCGATCAGTGAGCACAACAACTAGCTGCCCCAAAATTATCATTTCAGGATTATTTTTCCTAGCCGGATTTACCGCTACAGCCCAGGAAAATTCTCCCTATTCCCGTTTCGGACTAGGCGACCTGTTGCCCGGCCAGAATATTACCAATCGCGCTATGGGAGGGGTAGCTGCCACTTATTACGACCCGGTTACCGTGAATTTTACCAACCCGGCTTCCTACTCCCGGCTGAAGTACACCACCTTCGACATCGGGCTGGACTATTCCGGCAGAACACTGCTGACAACCGATCCTCCCCGCTCGCTTCGTTCTTCTTACCTGATACCGTCTTATGTGCAGATAGGGGTGCCCCTGTCTCGCAAAAATAATTGGGGTATGAATATCGGAATACGTCCGGTGAGCAGGATTAATTATCTGCTGAGTCAGACCGAACAATTGCCGGGCATGGATACGGCACGGACTGTTTATAAGGGCGACGGCGGCTCTTATCAGGCGTATATAGGGTCTGGAATAGGCTCTAAGAATTTTACGGTTGGCTTCAACGCAGGCTATAGCTTTGGTAGTAAGAACTATATAAACGAACGCAGTTTTCTGACCGATTCTGTATTCTACGAGAAAGGAAAATGGGCGGATAGTACGCATTTCGGCGGGCTGTTTTTGGGCGTAGGTGCTCAATACAATACCAGGATTGGCAAAGGCCTGACCTTGAAGCTCGGCGGATTTGCACAGCTTCAGTCGTCACTCAGCGCTACAAGAAATCTCCGGAGGGAAACATTTGTAGAGTCGCCGTCTGCCGGTGAAATACAAAAGGATAGTGTGTTTATTTCCTCGGAAAAAGGAAAAATTGTAATGCCGGCCACTTATGGCGTGGGATTGGCAATTGAAAAGGATTTATCCTGGGGTGTGCATGCTGAATACAGTCTTACACAATGGAACAATTACAGGTATTACGGCGAAAAAGATGCTGTAAAAGACAATTGGGTATTTCGTATAGGCGGCTCTATGATACCGGACTATAAAAGCCCGGGTTACTGGAACCAGGTACAATATCGTGCGGGTTTTTACATCGGGCCCGATTATATATCGGTGAATAAAGATCTTCCCATGTATGCCTTTACTTTTGGCGCATCTTTCCCGGTTAAAAAATATGGATACCAATTGTATTCCGGCCAGTACACCAGTGTAAATACTGCTTTTGAGATTGGCAGAAGAGGCAATAAAAGCAATTCGCTGCGCGAGAACTTTTATCGTATTTCAGTGGGCTTTTCGCTCAGCGATATCTGGTTCCGCAAACAGAAATACGATTAATAATAATCCTTGTGCGGATGATACGATCCCCATTCATTTGGAGTTTGCTCGTGATAGCGGCTATTGGTTTGTTCTCGTGTGAAAACAGCGAGCAGGAATTGGAGGAGCGGCTGAAGAAAAAGATGAGTGTAGACGAGGCCCGGAATGTGGAAACTTACTTCAGCCAGGCTGGCGATGTGCGCGCGCGCTTATCTTCTCCCCTCATGTACAGATACCAGGACACACTGCCACGGGTGGAATTTCCGGAAAAGCTGCATGTGGACTTTTATAACGATTCGATGGTGGTGGAAAGCATTCTCGATGCTAACTATGGCCGCTATATCGAAGGGCAAAACAAGATGTTTCTGAAAGACAGTGTTATCGTTATCCAGCAGTTTCGTCAGGATACGCTGCGTTGCGAAGAACTGTGGTGGGATCAGAATAAGCAAAAATTTTTCACGGATAAGCCGATTCGCATTACCAAGGCAGATGGCACTTTAATACCCGGTCAGGGATTGGAATCCGATCAGGATTTTAAGAACTGGAAAATTCTTCGCCCCGAAAGGGGTGCCCTTCCGCTGGCAGAGGACCCTTTCGCTGATTTTGACGACGATGCCGGTGATAGTACAGCAACTTCAGGCACTGATAGTACTGTAGTACCAAAGCGCGATACTACGCTTCCCCGGTAGGGATATGGTTAGCAGTTTGATCGAAAAACTCTTCCAGCCGCTGAAATATGTTTTTGGCAGCAGGTATAATGGAGCCAATGCCTTCTACTACCAGCGGTCCCAGTCCTTTCGTGGTGGTATAGGCGCGGCTGTTTTCCAGTACTGTTTGCGGCATCAGTTGCATTTGATCAATATAAAACAGCATTACCGAAAACACCAGCGTGGTCATACCGGCGTATAGCAAAGCGCCGCCCAACCTGTTTACCCAGCCCAGCATAGTCATTTTCAATACGTTTTCCAGGGCTTTACCAGACCATTGCACCAGCATGGCAACTATTACAAATACAAGCAGGAAGGAAAGGGCAGGAAGCCAGCGGGCATCCCAGTTAGTATGTGCCTGCAGGTATACAGCTACAGAAGATGATAGTTGCAAGGCGGCTGCCAATCCTATGATCCATCCGGTAAAAGAAAACAGTGCCAGGATAATTCCTTTTGAACTGCCTTTTACTACTGCCGTTATTAATAATCCGAGATATAGCAGGTCCAGCCACATATGCTTTTGTGCAAAATAAACAAAATAACAATAAGCACTTGATGCAGACCTACTGGATCCCAAACCCTCCCACAGGCGGCACGGTGTATTTCACCAACAACGGGTTTCCGGACAGATGCTGATCCTTTGGGCTATGGCCACACTATGATTTCCACTTGCCGAACCACGGAAACGCGACGACACAAAGCTTCCCGGAGAGGCGCCCCTCCTCCTTGTTTAAAACCAGCTCCTGATCCAGGTATCGCCGGCCTTACCAGCCAGTAATCTTCGCCTTCTGGCTACATCCCATCCGTGCCGGAGGATGGTATACAACATCAGCGGCAGCAATACGAGCGTAAACGGAGGTATACCCAGCATAGAAATCCATTTGCCCCCAAAATGCCGGCGCATGGGTCGTTTCAGCCGCTCCGCGATCAGGTACATCGCCGGTACCATAAACAACGTCATGAAAAATGCGAAAATCAAACCGAAGATAATGGTCCATGCCAGCGGTTTCCAGAAAGCAGCACTGTCGCCACCGAAGAATATATTGGGTTCAAAGCGGGAGAATAAACCGATAAAGTCGATATTGAAGCCTACAGCCAGTGGTATCAGTCCGAAGATGGCCGCGAGAGCCGTCAGCAATACCGGTATGATACGGGTTTTTCCGGCTTCTATCACCGCCTCTCTTGTTTTTATGCCCCTGCTTCTCAACTCATCGGCAAACTCTATCACCAGTATCCCGTTTTTCACCACAATACCGGCCAACCCTACAATACCCAATCCCGTAAAAGCAATAGAAACTTCCATCCCCGTAATACTGAAACCCAGCAGTACGCCCACAATGCTGAATACAATTTCGGTGAGTATGATTACCGGTTTACTGATGGAGTTGAACTGCAGCACCAGTATAAACAGGATGATCATAAAGGCTACCACCAGGGCAGCCGCCAGGAAGTTCATGGTTTCTGCCTGTTGTTCGCCTTCTCCGGTTTGTGCAATGGTAACACCCTCTGCCTTGCCGGAGAATGCATCGATATAGCTTTTAATCTGTTGGTTTACGGCAGTTGGGGTATAGCCCTGCGATATCAGTACATTCGACCGGAGGGTGATGGTTCTTTTCTGGTTTTTTCGCTTAACGCTTCCCAGGGTGTTGGTATAATCCACTTTTACCAGCGAACTGATGGGTACGCTTTTGAGCGCTCCGCCGCTGGCCATATCCCTGAAGGTGATGCTCATGTTCAGCAGGTCGCTCAGGCTTTTCCGCTGGAACTCGGCATTGCGCAATTGTATTTTATACTCATCATCGCCGTCTTTTATTTTGGAAACCTCTCTGCCGAACAAAGCTGTCCGGATTTCCATTCCGATCTGTGCAGACGATACGCCTTCCATCAAGGCCCGCTGCCTGTCTACCGTCAGTGTAATTTCCGGGTTGGTAAGGTCTATGTCCATTTTCAGTTCCTCCACGCCGGGTACCTGTATAGAGTCCAGGTAGTTTTTAAGCGCCACACCGGTTTTAATGAGGTTGTCGAAATCTTCACTGGCGATCTCAATGTTAATAGGCGGTTCGGTAGGTGGCCCGCTCGATTCCTGGTCTACGGAAATTTCAGCGCCGGGTATGCCCCTTACTTCCGAGCGGATGGCATCCAGCAATACAGCAGTGGAAGCACCATGTCTTTTCTCAAACTCCACAAAAGAGACCTGAATCCTGCCGAGTTCAGGGCGGGTGCTGCGGTCGCCGGCCATAGGGTCGCCTGCGCCCACTGCAACGTTGGAAATAACACTTTCCACGATCGGGTTTTGCGCTCCATTTTCCATATCAAGCACCTTATATACCCGCTTTTCGAGTTCGCGGGTAATCGAATCGGTATATGCTACATGGGTACCTACCGGAAGCTTCAGGTATACGTATATGAAATTAGGGTCGGAATTGGGAAAGAATACAATAGGCACGCGCTGGCTGCTTACAGCAGCGCCAAATATCATAAAGCTGGCTATCAGCACCACAAAAGTACCCAGCAGCAGGTGCACGGGGCGCCACCCTTTCAGCGACCAGTTCAGCAGCGATTCGTAGTGCGACATAATCCACGGCAAAACCCTGTTCTGGAAGCCGCGTATCAGCCCCTCGAGTAGGTAAATATTGAAAACAACCAGCAGCACCAGTGTAAGAATGATGTTGCCCAGAAAAGGATACCCCGTTATGTTGAGCACAATGCCCGCAGCGATGCCAGCCCAGAAAAAGGGCTTTTTGAATATAGCCGATTTTTTTTGTCGCTGACCTCCCTCGGGATGGTTCATAAAATCTACGGCAAATACGGGGTTCATAATAAACGCCACAATCAGCGAGGCGGTGAGGGTAAATATCAGCATCACGGGGAGGTAGATCATGAATTTGCCGATGATGCCCGGCCAAAACAGCAAGGGGAAAAATGGAGCGAGGGTGGTGAGGGTACCTGTTAGCACTGGTACAAATACTTCGCCGGCGGCCATGATGGCTGATTTTTCTGCGCTGATTTTTCCGCGTCCCTGCACAAATATCCGGTGAGTGTTTTCAATCACCACAATGGCATCGTCTACAATAATGCCCAGTCCGAAGAGTAATGCAAAGAGCACCATGAAGTTGAGGGTCACATTTGAGCCTACGATCATGTCGGCCGCAGGCAGAAACATAAAGGCCACAAACATGCTCAGTGGTACCGACAGGGCCACAAAAAATGCATTGGTAATACCCATGAAAAACATGAGTATGGCCAGCACCAGTATAAACCCGATGACGATGGAGTTGACCAGTTCGTCGAATGAGTGTTTGGCGTTTTTGCTCTGGTCGCCTGTGATGACGATATTCAGGTCTCTGGGAAATTCCGTCTCCTGCATCTGCTGCACCGTAGCTTTTACTGCATCTGCGGTTTCTATCAGGTTTTCGCCGGATCGTTTTACGATGTTGAGGGTGATCACGTTTTTATTGTCCAGGCGGGCGTAGCTTTCCCGTTCTTTAGTGGTGTCTTTTACCACGGCAATATCTTTCAGGTAAATAGCGCCACCGGTGGGGCCTCTCACCACTACATTTTCGATGTCCTCAGCAGAGGTAAACTGCCCTTTTAGTTGCAGGGTGCGTTTCATATTACCCACTTCCAGCAGGCCGCCGGTGATGTCCAGGTTTTCCCTTGCCACTGCATTAGCGATGTCGTCGAATGTGATGTTGGCGCTGCGCATCCGGTAGTTGTCTACATTGATCTGAAACTCCCGTTCCGGAGCGCCTACAATATCCACCCGGGTGATTTGCGCGAGTTCCTCCAGCTTATCCTGGAGGTCGTCGGCGTATTTTTTCAGGCGTATATTGTCGTAATCACCGCTCAGGTTCACATACATTACGGGTATTTCCGAAAGGCTTACCTCCATAACGCTGGGTTCTTCCGTAAGGTCGGTGGGCAGGTCGGTTTTTGCTTTGTCTACCGCGTCTTTCACTTTCTGAACGGCCACGTCTATATTCACGTCGGTGCTGAACTCTACTACGATGGCGGAAAAATCCTGTATGGAAGTACTGGTGGTTTTCTGTATTTTAACACCGGTAATACCTTTGATCTGCTTTTCGATGGGCTGGGTAACCAGGTTTTCCATGTCTTTAGGCGAGTTTCCCACGTAAATCGTTTGTACGTACACGGTAGGAATAACGATGTCAGGAAACTGCTCTTTGGGTAGCGTAAGAAACTGGTAGATCCCTACAACGCTGACGAATATGATGGCGAGGTAGATGGACGTTTTGTTTTTAATGCTCCAGGTAGTGGGCTTAAATTCCCTGATCTTCCCGTTGATATTTTCAAGAACACTCATTGTACTGAAATTAGTGTGTCAATTAAAGAAGTTGGCTTCGTACGGCGCTAGAGGGTGGTAATCAGTTGTCCTTCGTACAAACCCTGGAAGCCTTCGGTTATAATTTGCTCTCCCGCATTGATCCCGTCTATTACCTCCACTTTATCATCATACAACTGCCCTATGGTGATGTACTTTTTGCGTGCAGTCAGCTTGTCGTTTTCTTTCACTGCCATCATTACAAATTTTCCCTTATCGTCGTTTTGCAGTGTGTTTACAGGTATGGTCAGCACATCGGAAGCGGCATAGTCCTGAATTTTTACCAAAACAATCTGATTGGGTCTGAAATCGCTACTTTGCGGAAGCCTGGCTTCTACGTAAAAGGAGCGGGTCACAGGGTCGATGAGTGTTCCTACCACCGATAGCTTAGTTTGAATGTCTTTACCAATGTCGGGAAAATTCAGTACAGCCGGGCTACCCACACGTACCTTGGTCAAGTAGTTTTCCGGCACCTGTGCGGTTACTTTCAACTCGCTGGTGTTCACGATTTTTATTTGAGGCCCTCCCTGGAAAAACTCTCCCGGTTTAATGTTCACGGTTTCTGCTACACCGGCTATCCCGGCATATACGTTTGAGAACGAGAGCTGTTCTTTTACGGCTGCTATCTGTTTTTCAATGTTGGCTACATTGTTTCTGGCATTGAGTAGCTGCACTTCGGTGCCGATTTGCTGGTCCCAAAGGTTTTGCTGGCGTTGTAGCAGGTCTTTGGCGTAATCTAACTGTGTGTCTAACTGATCCAGTTGCTTTTTCGCCAGTGCGTCGTCCAGTTTCAGCAGCAGTTGTCCTTTTTTCACCTTTTCGCCCTGCTTCACATATACGTCTTTTACCAGACCGCCCTGCCCGCGGGGTGCCACGTATGCTATATTGGTGGCGTCTACCCGTCCCTGCAGATCTATATTATGAGTGAAGTTGCCTGCAGCGATGGCAGTTATGGCCACGAGCTTCGGGTTTTCCTTTTTCTGCGAAGGGTCGAGCGTAATGATCTCCTGTTCCAGTTGTGCAATCTGTTCGGAGAGGGCATTCTGTTCTGCTTTGAGTTTTTCTACTGCTGCTTTTTTTGCGGCTACTTTTGCCGTTACATCATCAGTAGAAGCCCCGCCGCAGGATGCCAGCGCCAGAAGGGCTGTGAGAACAAAAAACATTTTGCCTGAGTGCTGCATATAGTTGGTTTTGTCTGTTATGGTAGTTGTTAAAGTTTGCCTGTTGCTTTCAAAAAATCAATTCTGGCTATGATAGCGCTGTACAGCGCGTTGATATAATTGGTTTGTGCTGCTTTCATATCTGTTTGCGCCTGAATAATCTCCAGGTTGGAGCCCATGCCGGCTTCAAATTTTTTCCGGGTTTGCTGAAAAACTTTTTCTCCGAGTTCCATGTTCTTCTTCTGGTAATCGAGGGTGCTGATGGCGGTGGCGTAATTGTTTTTAGCTGTCGCCACTTCGCTGTCTATGTTTATTTTCAGGGCCTCGCGTTGGTTGTGTGATTGTTGCAATGCAAGCCTTGCTTTTTCAATCCGCGCATTGTTGGTAAAGCCGGTGAACAGCGGAACGTTTACCTGTAGCGTGATGGCTGAAATGTCGAACCAGTCGCCACCTTTAAAAAAATCGAATTTGTTGCGCTGGGCATTTTTATTATAGTATCCGTTCAGCGCCAGGGTAGGCAGTTTGGCCAGGCGGTAACGCCTTACATCGTATTCTCCTAATGTTACACCCAGTTCGGCATACTGGAAATCTCTTCTGCCGCTGTAGTTGAAATCAGCGGCATCAAGCATTCCGCTTTTCACTTCTTCGTCTGTGATGCTGTCTGTAAGTACCAGAGAATCTTTAACAGGCATTCCCATCAGTACTTTTAAGCCGAGATACCCGTTTTGTATCTGGTTGCGGGCATTTTGCTTTTCCGTATGCAGATTGGCCAGTTGCACCTCCAGCTTGTCGATGTCCAGCTTTTCTGCAAAGCCGTTGTCGTACATAATGCGCGTGTCCTGCTGCAGTTTTTGCAGTAATGCTATGTTGGCGTCGAGCAGTTCCAGTTGTGTTTTGCTCACAGATAACTGGTAGTATATTTTGGAGATGTTTGCACGGATGGTTTCTTCGGTTATCTCAGCATTTTTTTCCATGAAGCGGATCAGCGTTTCTCTGGCTTGAAGCCCCACAAACACCTGTCCGTCGAACAGTAGTTGCGATACCGATACACCACCGGTTACACCCCAGTTTACACCGAAAGCCAGTTTTTCAAAAGTTCCCGGCTGCCCACCGAAAAATTCAGCAGGTACCAGACTTACAGGCAGCTTAAGATTGTATACAGCGGAACCGTTGGCACTGATTTGCGGGTATGCAGCACCCGTTACTTCGCGATTCGTCTGTCGCTGGATTTGTATGTCCAGGAGTGCGTTTTTTACCTGCACATTATGTTGTTGCCCGTATACGAGCGCCTGCTCCAGCGAAAAGGAGTGGATGATGGGCGCATCCTGAGCGAAGACTGCATCCGGCAGCAATAACAAAACCGGTAGGAATAGAGCAAGTACAGACAGCCGTGGTGTTGTGCTTCTGCAACACCGTTTTTGCTTCCTGGTGGAAGAAGGCGTTGCCGGATATGATCGTTTCATAAAGAATCAATATTTATCTGTGTTGATATTTCTGTATCAGTTTTTGTCCCTTTGCACTAGTGATACCATACAAAAAATGTATAGTCAGTTCTTCCATTGTTTTGGTCAGCGAGTTCCATCCCATGCCCTCAGTAAATTCGGGGTTGAAGATCATGAAAATGGTAGTCAGGCGGAAACGGGCAATAATGTCAACGTCTATGTCCTGCCGGTACAATTGCAGTCGTTTACCTTCTTCCAGGTTGTCTGTAATCAGTTTCAGCCAGAACTTGTGCTGATGGTCGGTAAGCTTTCTGTAGGTAACAGGATGATATTTTTGCAAATCGTACATGACCACGGGGTTGGTCACTTTTAAAATATCCTGTATCATGTCGAGCGCTATGAACATTTCGTGCACCGGATTTTTACTTGCTTCCCTTGTGTTCAAACATTCCCTGACATTCTCCGACAGTATAGCCACTACTACCCGTTGTACCAGCGAATCTTTGTCTGAATAAAACTGGTAAATGGTCTTTTTGCTGATGCCTAAATGCGATGCTATTTCATCCATACTGACGCTCCTGATGCCGTACCGGAGAAACAGTTCTCCGGCCTTGGTTGCTATCCGCTCTTCCATTTCCATTATCAGACAAAACTATGGAAACTTTAAATGTCATTTGGGTTTCCATTAAAAATTTATTTAATTTTCCTGGAACGGCGTATCATGATAAGATCATCATTTATATATAGTGTGTCTTCCCGGATGGATGGTTTTCGTTATCCGGCATCGAAGTTATGCAGCCTGGTTGACAGCCGTTTGTCAGCAGAGAATGCTTTTTTGCATGCAAATCTAGCCGGGTGTGCAAACAACCGGCGGGCGTGTTTGGCCACTTTCGGGGTGCATTGGCGACAAATGTGTTATCTCCGCTGCTTCCGGGGCAGCCGGCATTTGGATGGCTTACATGTTGGGCGCTTAAAATGCAGCGCGCCTGATAGTCGGCGCTAAAAACAGTGCTGGCAGCAATAAAGTTGAGGTTTGGCGTATAAATTGCTAACTTTGTAATTATGGCGTTCAGGCAATTTACATATCGCATCATGACGTTCCTTATTTCTACTGCGGGTGGCAGAATTATTTTGCCATTCGCTGTTGCGGCATGCACACCTGAGATCTTCCGCTATTCTGCCCCGGCTTCATACCATTTATAATGCGATGCCGGGGCTGCCCGGAATCCTTATAGTTATAGTAAACATATGCCTGGTAAGGTTATTCATCTTACCGGATTTATCATTTTTTAAGATTTAAATATTGTTGATATGAAACAGAATCCTGTTGTTCTTTGCGAATCTGATTTTAAAACCCTGAAGGAATATGTGGGCATTTCTACTGCCAAGCCCAAGGGCGATGAAATGAGCCTGGCTTATGAACTGGGTCGGGCCACCGTAGTGAAGGATGATGCTTTACCGGCAGATACGGTAAAGCTGAATTCCAAAGTGACCGTGGAGGATATTGGTACCAAAAGAACGGCAGCTTATACCATTGTGATGCCGGATAGCGCTGATATCTCTAAAAAGAAGGTATCGATCGTAGCACCTATGGGTTCTGCCCTGATCGGCTTCCGAAAAGGAGAAGAAGTGGAATGGAAGCTGCCGGCGGGTATTAAAAAGTTCAGAATAGTAGACGTAGAAAACGAGCCCCTGTAAAGGGGCTTTTTGATAAACGCCTTTTCGACGGACGCCCGCAGGAAGCCCGGAGAAATCTCATGAGGTAGCGGGATTTCCTTCTGGAAAATATTTCCATTAGTCATGAGATATCTCCTCCGCTTATGGCGTCGTCGATAGGACGCGTAAATGTGGGATATCTCCCCCGCCTGCTGCGGGGTCGATATGCCGGTCAGGTAGTGTACCGTCTTTTCGGACGGGTGCGCCGAAGGAAGCCCGGAGAAATCTCATAAAATAGCGGTGTACTTTCGTCACCCTGGGGTCTGGCGGAGCCGACCCCGGGGCTGCAAGGGTGCCGGCTAACGTTATTTTACCGTATTTTTACTGAAATATGCTTCATCCCATGCTGCGACCTGTGCTGTTCCTGCTCCTGAGTATTATCATTGCCGCTTCTTGTCAAAAAGAGGTAGATGTGCCTCAAATCCCTGAAACGACCGATAGTTTACCCGAAGTGCCAGGGGATGATTTATCTCCGGATAACGGCGGGTTATTGAAAAGACAGATATGGAAAGCCAGTCGGTTTGATGACAGCGTTTTTATTAACTTTATATACGACGACAGAAACCGTCTGATTGAATACAATCAACATTTCGCTTCAATCGTTCAGCCTGGTGAAGAGGATTACACTTTTGTTATTCGTTTTTCTTATGGAGAAAATGATATCGTTAACAGAATAGCTTCCGTGTACAGATCTACAGATATGCCGGAAACACCTTATTACGAGTATGAGATAGCATTGTTTAGTGATGCTACGGGGCGTATCACCCATTCAATAGCATCTGCCATTTCGGCTTTTGAAGGAAATGAGAAGGATAGCATTGTTTATTCTTATGATAACCAGGGCAGGATAAACGAGTCAAAACGCTTTGGACTTACTGACGGTAATATACAACACCATATCTACACATTCGACAGCAATGGCAACAGAACAAGAATCCAGCGATTCTCTAACGATGTATTACAGGAAGATATGTATTACCAGTACGACAATAAAGTGAATCCGGAAGTTTTCGGCGATATAGGTATCTTACCCGGACAAAGCGTTGTTTTTTCACCGGGAAAAAACAATTTTATTGCTATGGAAGATAAGGTAGGAGGTAGCTCTTTACCCAGCCGCAATTATACCTATAACCGCCATGATAAGCCAGCGTTGGCCACCTTGCAATATGGCAGTTCATCGGAACTTGAAACCCTCCAGTACCTGTATGCGCCCTGACGGTTTTCTGCTGACACTCCATACATAAAGGGGTTAGGCACTTTTAATTAATATTATTAATGGAGAATAACTTTTTGGTGCCTGCAGGAGGCGCGTCGACATCTCATGCAATAGCAGCGTTTCCTTCTTCAAAATTTCTTCCATTGGTGCATCGGGGTCGATATGACGGTCAGGTGGTGCTCCGTCTTTTCGAACGGGCGCCCGCAGGAAGCCCGGAGAAACCTCATGAGATAGCGAAATTTCCTTCTAGAAAATATTTCCATTAGTCATGAGATATCTCCTCCGCTTACAGCGTCGTCGATAGGACGGTTAAATGTGGGGATATCTCCTCCGCTTACGACGTCGTCGATAGGACGGGTAAATGTGGGATATCTCCCCGCTTGCATCGGGGTCGATATGATGGTCAGGTAGCATCTCGTCCTTTCGAACGGGCGCCCGAAGGAAGCCCGGAGAAATCTCATGAGATAGCGGAATTTCCTTCTATGAAAATATTTCCATTAGTCATGAGATATCTCCTCCGCTTACAGCGTCGTCGATAGGACGGTTAAATGTGGTATATCTCCTCCGCTTACGGCGGGGTCTATAGGACGGTCAGGTGGGTATCCCGTCTTTTCGAACGGGCGCGCCGAAGGAAGCCCTTAGAAATCTCATGAGATAGCGGAATTTCCTTATAGAAAATATTTCCATTAGTGTTGAGATATCTCCTCCGCTTACAGCGTCTCGATATGACGCGTAAGTGTGGTATACCTCCCCCGCTTGCGGCGGCGTCTATAGTACGGTCAGGTGGTGTCCGTCTTTTCGAACGGGCGCCCGTAGGAAGCCCAGAGAAATCTCATGAGATAGCGAAATTTCCTTCTAGAAAATATTTCCATTAGTCATGAGATATCTCCTCCGCTTATGGCGTTGTCGATAGGACGGGTAAATGTGGGGTATCTCCCCCGCCTGCTGCGGGGTCGATATGACGGTCAGGTGGTATACGTCTTTTCGAACGGGCGCCCGTATGAAGCCCGGAGAAATCTCCACACTTCGTGGTATACTTGTTTTGCAGTTCTTCCAGTACTTTTGCATGGCCCGTTGATCGGTTCGGATCATCAGGAGAAGGCAACGTTCCTAAAGCCGTTGTCAAAGAAACAATGGATCAAACCGAAGTTCCCAAAAACCGTTTTACACGCTACCAGCAATTCGTTGTATTTATACTGGCTATTACGCAGTTTACCGTGGTGCTGGACTTCATGGTCATGTCGCCCCTCGGCGATATGATGATGAAAACAATGGAACTATCACCGTCTATGTTTGGTGTAGCCGTATCGGCCTATGCCTTTAGTGCGGGACTTTCCGGCTTTCTGACCGCTGGTTTTGCAGACCGGTTCGACCGTAAAAAAATGCTGTTGTTTTTCTACACAGGATTTATCATCGGAACCGTTTTTTGCGGACTTGCCCATACGTATATTGCGCTGGTAGCCGCCCGTATCATTACCGGTCTGTTTGGCGGTGTGATCGGTTCCATCACCATGGCTATTATCACAGACCTGTTTCCCCTGCAATTGCGCGGACGCGTGATGGGCTTTACACAAATGGGGTTTGGTGCCAGCCAGGTACTGGGTATACCAATCAGTCTATACCTTGCCAATGCCTGGGGCTGGGAAGCGCCTTTCTGGATGGTAGCGTTGCTGGGGCTGGGCGTGGCCGTTGCCATCTTCGCGGGTATGCGGCCTGTGGATGCACACCTGCAGGAAAAACAACCGCACCGCGCACTGCGTCATCTCTGGAATACTGTAAAAAACAGAAACTATCGTATTGCTTTCACTTCTACTGCAATGCTGGCCATCGGCGGTTTCATGATGATGCCTTTTGGAAGTGCCTTTGCCATTAACAACCTGGGTGTAACGCCGGAAGGACTGCCCCTGCTGTTTATGGTATCTGGTATTTGTTCGCTGGTCTTCATGCCTTTCATCGGTAGACTGAGTGACCGGTTCGATAAATTTTTTATTTTCACCATCGCCTCTTTGTGGATGGTGACGGTGGCAGTAGTATATACCAATATGTCGGTAAACCCATTATGGATGATAATGGTGGTGAATGTATTGTTGATGGTGGGCATTATGAGCCGGATGGTGCCGTCTACGGCATTGGTAAGCGCGGTTCCCGACCTGCACGACAGGGGTGCTTTTATGAGCATCAACTCCTCTCTTCAGCAGGTGTCTGGTGGTGTAGCAGCGGCCGTATCGGGTATGATAGTGGTGCAGGAAAATACCCACAGTCCGCTGGAGCATTATAATACAGTAGCCTATATAGTAGCTTTTATTACGATCATCAGCATACTGCTGATGTATCGCGTGAACCGGGTGGTAGAGACCAAGACTTTGCAAACGGTGCCATCCGGCACTGCCCCGGCCGCCGGCAAACACGCCTGATATTGTCGTAATAATTTGACAATCAGCCTGCTTTTGCACAACAGATTTTCAATTTTATCGTTTTAATGAGACTTTTCCGGTGGAATGGCTTCATCTTTGTTGAACATTGTATATCTGTTATAATAATATCTTTTCATATCAATAGCTGGCTATGGCAAAAAAAATTCTAAAAATCGGCGGCATCGTACTGTTGGTACTGCTTGTACTGGCGTTTACACTGCCTTTGATGTTTAAGGGAAAAATACTCAACATCGCAAAAAAGGAAATCAATGGCGCTGTGAATGCCCGGGTTGACTTTATGGATGTGAACATTTCATTTTTCAGAAGCTTCCCGAGGTTAGCGGTGGGGCTGGAAGGGTTGGAAGTAGTGGGGGTTGATGAATTCAGCCAAGATACCCTGCTCAGCGCTAAAAGGATCGATATAGCCCTCAATCTATTCGGTTTGCTGGGAGAACAGATAGAGGTGCATGGCATTACCATAGACGGGCCCAGGATTCATGCAATTGTTACGAAGGAGGGCAAAGCCAACTGGGATATTGCCAAATCAGACGAGGAAGTAGTGGAGGAAGAGCAGGCTACCGAGTTTAATCTCAGTTTAAAGAAGTACAGGATCAGGGATGCCTATATCCGGTACGACGACAGGCAGGGTGATATGAGTGCATTGATAGAAGGACTGAATCATTCCGGCAGCGGCGACTTCACCGCTGACCTGTTTACACTTGTTACCCAAACAGAAGCCAGGGCTATCTCGTTTACCTACACCGGCATCCCCTACCTCGTGAGCGCCAAAGCTTCGCTGAAGGCAGACATTGAGGTGGATAATCCCAATAGCAGGTACAGCTTTAAAACAGATGATGTGGCATTAAACGATTTACAACTGGCTACACAAGGGTATTTTCAGTTTGTAAATGATACTACTTATGGCATGGATATCAGTTTTAATGCCCCTTCCACGGAATTTAAAACACTGTTGTCGCTGATACCGGCTATTTACAAAACTGATTTCGATAAAATAAAAACAAGTGGTAAAGCGGTATTCAACGGTTTCGTAAAAGGAGAATACAATGCAGTAAAAATGCCGGCTTTTCAAATCAACCTGAATGTGGAAGACGGATTCTTTCAGTATCCCGATCTGCCGCAGCCGGTGAAAAATATTGCAATTGTGCTGAAAGTGGATAATCCCGATGGCGTATTGGATAATACTGTTGTAGATATATCTAAAGGTCATGTTGAATTCGGAAACGATCCATTCGATTTTCGGTTACTGCTCAAAAAACCCGAAACAGTACAGGATATCGACGCTTCCATCAAAGGAAAACTGAACCTGGCACAGGTAACCGAGTTTGTAAAACTGGAGGGAAATACCCAATTGTCTGGCATGATAGACGCAGACGCCAGCGCCAAAGGACACCTGCAGGTCATCACGCAACAGAAACCCGGACCATTTTCTGCCAACGGGTATGTTCATATCAACAACCTGCACTACTCCAGTGCAGATTTGCCTGTGCCTGTGAAAAACGGAAATATACAGATTCGGTTCGATAATCCTGATGGGGTGGCGGATCATACCGTGATTCATATTCCGCAGGGACATGTAGAGCTGGGTTCGGATCCGCTGGACTTCAACGTAAGAATCACTAACCCTGCTACTGTACTCCATTTCGACGGGGCTGTTAAAGGCAGGTTTAATCTGGCAAATGTTGCACAGTTTACGGCACTGGAGCCTGGCACCAGTCTTAAGGGGCAACTCGATGCAAATGTGGCATTTAAGGGAAACAAGGCGGCGATTGATAAAGAACAGTATGATAAAATCAATTTATCTGGAAACATGCAGGTGGCTGGCGTGGATTATGTAAGCAAAGATTATCCCGATGGCGTACAGGTGAGCAAGGCGGCGCTCACCTTCAACCCCACAAACATTACTTTGAATAATCTGAAGGCTGAATACCTGAAGTCGGTTTTCACAGCCTCCGGTTCGCTGGATAACGCGATTGGTTATGCGTTGAAAGATGAGCCGATTGCAGGTACGCTCCAGTTACACGCCGACCAGCTCAATCTGAATGCGTTTATGGGCGTTTCGGAAGATACTACCGCGGCCACTGCCACTACTACAGAACCTTTTGTAGTTCCCAAAAATATTTCCTTTACATTGAATGCAGCGGTAGACAAGCTGATATACGATAAAACCACTTATAATAACCTGAAGGGAGCGGTGGTGATCCGTGATCAGACAGTTTATCTTCGCGATGTACAAATGGATGCGCTGGATGGGAAACTGGGTATCAGCGGCTCTTATGCTACCCGGCAGGATCCCAGGCAGCCCGCTATAGATTTTTCCTACGATATAAAAGGCGTGAATATCGAAAAAGCATTTTATGCTTTTAACACCGTGCAGCAACTGATGCCTATAGGTAAATTCCTGTCAGGTACATTGAACTCACAGATGAGTATGCAAGGCAGGTTGGGAAGCGATATGAGCCCGGTACTCACCTCCCTGACAGGCAAGGGTAATTTTGCATTGCTGGAAGGAGCTTTGAAAAAATTTGCTCCCGTTGAAAAAATAGCGCAAACTCTAAATGTTGTCGAGTTGAGCAGCTTCAGCCTGAAAGATGTGAAAGGGGCGTTCGATTTTGCCAACGGAAAAGTACTGGTGAAGCCTTTCAAAGTGAAGGTGAAAGATATAGCAATGGAGATAGGTGGCACCCACGGGTTAGACCAGTCTATGAACTATGCCATTGATATGAAGTTGCCCAGAGCTATGCTCGGTACACAGGGTAATAACCTCATCAATAACCTTGCGCAACAGGCCAGCAGCAAAGGTATTCCCGTTAAGCTCGGTGATTACATAGACCTGAACCTGAAAATGGGCGGCAGTATTACCAATCCGCAGTTAAGCACCGACTTCCGGGGAACCGGCGGCAGTCTGGCAGAGGATATGAAAACACAGGCACAGGAGTTTGCCCAGCAGAAGATAGACAGCGCTAAAACACTGGTTGCCGAAAAAACGCAGGAGCTCAAGGATACGGCGAAAAATATAGCTACCCAGGCTGCCAAAGACCTGCTGAAGGATGTACTGACCGGCAACAAGGATTCCGTGAATAATACAACGGAAGGGGTGAAAAAAGATGCTGAAAAAGCGGTGAAAAACACGCTTCAAAACCTATTGAAAAAGAAAAAGGAATAGCGGGCAGGAATAGGCCACCTGCTTACGATCATTATCAAAATACAGCGTACAATGAAAATGAAAAATACAGGAGTATATATGGCAGCCGGACTGGTGATGTTGATGATCGCCTGTCGTCCGAAGAATACAGATAACCATAACCTATCGGCTCCGCCGGTAAATGTGGCACCGGTAACAGCCCCCGGCTTGCCGGCACCTTCAGTGCCGTCTGGTGGTGGTGCAGTAAGGCCGGCAGTGAATCCGGCGCATGGGCAGCCTTTTCATGATTGTAATATAGCCGTAGGGGCACCCTTGCCAGCCGCCGCGCAACCGGCTTCTGCTGCACCCGGGCAGGCAGTACCATCAGCTCCCGGCAACAAGCCGGGTGTTCGCCTGAACCCCGCGCATGGGCAGCCGGGTCACCGGTGTGAGATAGCTGTAGGCGCTCCCTTGAGCTGATCGGTGTTGCGTCTTTTCGATGAGTCCTCCGTAGGAGGTCTCGGAGAAATCTCATGACTTAGTGATGTATTCGTCTTTGAAATCCTGCCATTGGTGTTGAGATATCTCCTCCGCTTGTGGCGTCGTCGATAGGACGGTCAGGTGGTATACCGTCATTTCGAACGGGCACCCGCAGGAAGCCCGGAGAAACCTTATGATTTAGTGATGTATTCGTCTTTGAAATTCTGCCATTAATGTTGAGATATCTCCTCCGCTTACAGCGTCGTCGATAGGACGGTCAGGTGGTATACCGTCATTTCGAACGGGCACCCGCAGGAAGCCCGGAGAAATCTTATGACTTAGTGATGTATTCGTCTTTGAAATCCTGCCATTAGTGTTGAGATATCTCCTCCGCTTACAGCGTCGTCGATAGGACGGCCAGGTGGTGTCTCGTCTTTTCGAACGGGTGCCCGCAGGAAGCCCGGAGAAATCTTATGACTTAGTGATGTACTGTCTTTGAAATTCTGCCATTGGTGTTGAGATATCTCCTCCACTTACAGCGTCGTCGATAGGACGGTCAGGTGGTATACCGTCATTTCGAACGGGCGCCCGCAGGAAGCCCGGAGAAATCTCGCGATTTAGTGGTGTACCGGTCTTTTAAATCCTGTCATTGGTGTTGAGATATCGCCTCCGCTTACAGCGTCGTCGATAGGACGATCTGGTAGTGCTCGTCATTTCGAACTGGTGCTCCGAAGGAAGCCCGGAGAAATCTTATGATTTAGTGATGTACTGTCTTTGAAATCCTGTCATTTGTGTTGAGAGATCTCCTCCGCTTACAGCGTCTTCGATAGGACGTTTAAGTGTGGTATCTCCCCCTCTTGTGGCGGTGTCGATAGGACGGTCAGGTAGTGTGTCTCGTCCTTTCGAACGGGCGCGCCGGAGGAAGCCCGTCGACATCTCATGATTTAGTGGTGTACCAGTCTTTGAAAGCCTGCCCGCTCCCCATTTTTTTATCGTATTTTTGCGGAAAATTTTTCCGTATCATGCGACCTGTATTTTTTATCGTACTTGCCATGCTTGTAGCATCCTCCTGCCAGAAGGGGGTAGATATGCCTGAGACACAGTATCCTACCGATACTCTACCTGATGCCCCGGCGGAAGAATTATCTCCTGACAACGGCGGTTTGCTGAAAAGGCAGGTTTGGAAAATCGACCGTTTTGATGATAGTGTTTTTGCAAATTATGTGTATGACGAAGAGTACCGGCTGATTGAATTGAATCAGCACTTTGCTGCTTTTACCGAGCCCGGGGAAGATGATTATATTTACCGGTTGCGTTTCTCTTATGGAGACAATGGCATGGTTAATAAGATGATCCGTGCTTACCGTCCTTTTGATGGAATTGATATTGCGTATAGCAATACTGAAATAGATGTATTTCACGATGCATCCACCAGCAGATACACTTATGGTATTAAATCCCACATGATCGAATTTGAAGGTAGTAGTAAGGATAGTATTGCCTATGTTTATGATAGCCAGGGAAGGATTAGTGGATCTACCTCCGTTGATCTTGATCATGGCTTTGTTCACAATCATATTTATACCTACGATGACAACGATAATATTATCAGGGTACAGCGTTTTTACGGCGATGTCATTAAGGATGATCTTACCTACGACTTACATTATCAATACGATGACAAAATAAACCCGGATATATTCGGTGCTATGGCATTGCTAATGCCTGATGATGGCATATCTTTTTCTGTCGGAAAGAATAATTATCTTTCTGCGAAAGATAAAAAGAACCAAATAGGTGTATCCGATCGTAGTTTTACTTATAATACGTATAATAAGCCTGCGGAGGCAACTTTGGGGGATGATCCCGGAGAAACCACTATTAAATACCTCTATGCCCGTTAGCGCTTAGGAGGTGCTTGCCCTGCTCTATAACCTTTGCTTGTATCTGGTTACTGCTTCCTCTTTCCAGGCGCTGAAATCACCGGAAAGAATGTGCTTTCTGGCTTCTGTAACTACATGCAGGTAAAACGCCAGATTATGCACACTGGCTATGGTAAGCCCCAGCAGTTCTTTTGACTTAAACAAATGCCGCAGGTAAGCCTTGCTGTAGTAATGGCTTACGGGGCAGTCGATCCCCTCGTCGATGGGACTGAAATCGTGTTCCCATTTTTTGTTATCGATGTTGATGACCCCGTTAGAGGTAAACAGCATGGCGTTGCGACCGTTGCGGGTGGGCATTACGCAATCAAACATATCAATGCCTAAGGCAATGCACTCCAGCAGGTTCCAGGGAGTGCCTACGCCCATCAGGTAGCGGGGTTTATCAGCCGGGAGATGTTCACAACACAGTCCGCACAATTCATACATCATATCTTCCGGCTCCCCTACGCTCAGTCCGCCGATGGCGTTTCCCGCTGCATTTTTGGAGGCGATGTATGCACAGGAAGCCTTTCGCAGGTCGTGGTAAGTGCTGCCCTGTACGATAGGGAAAAGGTTTTGTGTATACCCGTATTTTTCAGGGGTGGTGGACAGCCGGGCGATGCACCGGTCGAGCCAGCGGTGAGTGAGGTGCATCGATTGCTCTGCATAACGGTATTCGCTCGGGTAGGGCGGACATTCGTCAAAAGCCATGATGATGTCGGCACCAATGCTGCGCTGGATATCCATTACCTTTTCCGGCGAAAACAGGTGTCGGCTACCATCTATATGACTTTGAAAGGTAACGCCTTCTTTACTGATCTTGCGGGTGCCTGCCAGGGAAAATACCTGGTAGCCTCCACTGTCGGTGAGGATAGGAGAGGTCCAGTTAATAAACCGGTGAAGCCCGCCTGCTGCTTCCAGGGTAGGGGTGCCGGGACGTAGGTATAGGTGATAAGTATTACCCAGTATGATTTTCGCCCCGATGTCGGTGGTAAGCTGTTGCTGGGGTACGCCTTTTACACTTCCGGCGGTGCCCACCGGCATAAAAATAGGGGTAGGAATCTGGCCGTGATCGGTGGTGATGGTGCCGGCTCTGGCCCCGGTGGTGCTATCGCTGTATGCCAGCTCAAACTGTAGTGTACTCATTCAATCTGATATATTCACATTATATTAAAACCCGCATCCTGAAATACGGGTATTTCTTACCTTCGCTGCCAGTATGGAAAAGATAGCCTGGGGCGAAATAATCTTTGGTGCTTTTTGCATCATCATCCTTATCCAGATAGTATATTATCTGTATTTTTTCAGAAGACTGGCTTTTTATCCCAATCACCCCAAAGGTATGCCCCGGCAACAGCCCATATCTATCATCATCTGTGCCAGAGACGAAGCCGCAAATTTAGCTAAAAATCTGCCAGGTATACTGGTGCAGGAGTATTCGGATAAACTTGAGGTGATAGTAGTGAACGATAACTCTACAGACGAGACGAGATACCTGGTGGAAGCCCTTCAGAAAGATTTTCCGCAACTCCAGTTGCTGGAACTGAAACAGGAGGCCAGGTTCATTCCGGGCAAAAAATTTCCGCTGTCTATGGGTATCAAAGCCGCCCGCCATGATATTGTATTGCTCACGGATGCAGACTGTGTACCGGCCACTGAATTCTGGATACAGAAAATGAGCGACCGGTTCGAGCGGGGCATAGAAATAGTGCTGGGTTACGGTTCGTATCACAGGCGAAAGGGGCTGCTGAATATGATCATTCGTTTTGAAACCTTTCACACTGCACTGCAGTACCTTTCTTATGCGCTGGCCGGGATGCCTTATATGGGCGTAGGCCGCAATCTCGCGTATAAAAAGGAGGTTTTTTTCAGACAAAAAGGGTTTTCGGCACACAACCATGTGCCGGGAGGCGATGACGATCTTTTTATCAATGCTGCCGCTACCAGTATCAATACAGATGTATGCCTGGATAAGGATTCTTTTACGCTTTCCGAACCCAGGCGCAGTTGGAGCGAGTGGTGGCAGCAAAAACAGCGGCATTTCACCACGGCAAAATATTATAAACCCAAACACCGGTTGTTACTGGGAGTCTATGCATTCAGTCATTTCCTGGTATATCCTTTGCTGACAGCATCCCTGCTGCTTTTCGGCTGGGAATTTCCGCTGGCTGTATTTCTTCTCCGGTATATATTAATGGCAGTGATATGGCAAAAAGCCATGGATCGCCTCGGCGAGCGTGATTTGTGGAAGTGGTGCTGGTTTTTTGATGTCTTTATGTTCCTTTACTACCTTATTTTTAGTACCGCATTATGGAAAAAACCCCGTCCCACCTGGAAGTAATTACGCAGTATTTCGATGAACTTACCCCGGGGCAAACTACACAATTGCTGGCGCTGGAAAACGTATACAGAGAGTGGAACGAAAAGATCAATGTAATTTCCAGAAAGGATATAGAAGCGCTTTACGAAAAGCATGTACTGCATTCGCTGAGTATAGCTGCCGTATTTGATTTCCCTGCAGGACTGAAGATCGTAGATATAGGAACGGGGGGAGGCTTCCCGGGCATACCGCTGGCCATTATGTTTCCAGATGTAAGGTTTACCCTCGTGGATTCTATCGGAAAAAAGCTGAAGGTGGTAGATGCCGTAGCAGCGCATTTGCAACTAAACAATGTACAAATTCGTCATGTAAGGGCAGAGGAGATCAGCGATGAGAAGTTTGATTTTGCAGTGAGCAGGGCTGTGGCCCCCCTGAAAGATCTATGGCGCTGGAGCAAACCCTTGCTGAATAGGGGAAGAAAGATGGAAGCTTTTGCCAATGGGCTGATATGTTTGAAAGGCGGTGACCTGAGGCAGGAGATCACTGAAAGCGGGTTGCATCCGCGCGCATGGGATGTGTCAGCCATATTCCCTGGGCAGGCAGGGTTTGATGATAAGCTGGTGTTGTACGTGCCGGGATAACAGCAATGGCTTCCGTTTGGATTTTTCGGATAGTTTTCTTAATATAAGGGTTGAATTTCGATGTATTTACCTTTGGTGAAGGTGTTGAAATAACCAGGCGTAAGGAAATAAGCGTCCGGATGAGCTATAATCATAGCGTCAGAAAATTATATTATAAAGTGAAAATTTGAAAATACACCCGCAGCATACAGGAATATGAAACCACAAAGTTGGATGATGGACTTCAGTGATATGCACAGTTTACCCGAATGGGACGAGCACCGGTTGCTCAGTCGCTGCTACGAAGGGGAAGACTGGAAGGTGAAAGCCCAACTGAATGCAGCGAGGAATCTATACAACAAATGGCGGGAGATTTTTGTGTTGGTGGAATCGTATTGCGAAACCCTGCAGGATTCCGGCGAATACGATCAGGCGCAGAAAAACAAGGAACTCATCTGGCAAAACCTTTTTATAGTAGCGCCCAAGATTATCGGAGCGGCCGGAACCGACTGTTATGTACTCAAAATGGAGAATGCTTCTATTGTACGCAACAATTGCCGTGAAATGCTCGATCAAATACATTTTACCGCCATGGTGGGCGCCAGCCAGCAAAATTATGCCGAAGCCATAGAACAAGAAATGACGATATTTCGCGAACTGTTTAAGCAGTGGGTGGCTACTTTCCAGCGAGGTGACGATGAAGATGAATGGGGGCTGTTTGTGTGAAAGAAAAGAGCAAGTGTAATCAGTCTAATACATCCAATCGCCCTCTTTGAGAGCTGTTTGTTTGTAAGTTATTGATTTTTAATTATTTATGATGTGTTTTGTTTTTTGCCAAAAGGTAATGTGATAATGCCATATAATTCTTACTTTTGAATACTATCATATCCTGTCAAAAGCATTTATCCTGCAAAAGACCAGTTTCTGGCGATTTACCTTTATCAGCGAATTCAGTCAAACTCTATATTTTTTAGACCTGTTCTAATGGGAAAAGCTACCTGTTGAAAACAACACATTATGTTCCAGGTAACATATTTTTTATAAACTTAATACCGGAGTATTATGAGACTGACCTTTACTTTTTCCTTATTTTTCCTGCTATTGTCTTCGGCTGTATTTGCTCAGTCGGCGGGCGATTATAGAAGCAATTCCACCAATGGCGATTGGGAGAGCCTTTCGAGTTGGGAAGTGTTTAATGGTACCGACTGGGTAGCGGCTACTGAAATACCAGGAAGTGCAGATGGCGTAATTACAATTAAGGCGGGCGACAGTTTACGTTTATTGCAGGAGAGAACTATTGATCAGGTAGTTATCGAAGAAGGTGGAGCGCTTGCTATTTTTAATCTTTCACCTCCAGTCAGGACTTTCACCCTTAATGATGGTATAGGGGACGATATTGTTGTGAATGGGAGGTTGTGGATTAGTATAAATGCTTTGGTCATAGGTGATGGTTCAATTGCTGTTTCATCTTCGGGAAGAATGACGATTCGTAGCGGGGGACGTTTGGGAGTTGATGCTGTGAATGAAGGAGCCGTTGTTTGGGAAACTGGTTCAAATAGTCTCCAAAATGCACAACTAGTCAACAATGGAACGATTAGCTGGGTGGCTGGAAACATCACTTTAACGAATGCTACTATTATCAATAGCGGGTTACTGTCCGTTGATGCAGTCGGTAGTGTTTTCCTGTATGCGAGTGCTCCTTATGGAATAGTTAATACGGCCTCGGGCATTATCCAGAAAACGCAACCCGATACATACACCAATATACAACAGTTGAACAATGCCGGGATAATTCTGGGAGTTGGAGAATTAGATGCCCGTCCGAACGCTGGCAATATCGGTAAAGTTATACCAGGCGGAGAAGGAGCTACAGGGATACTTACGATAAACCCCTCTTCTTTGCATAACAGAACGCCAGAAATTAGAATGGAAATTGGATCGACGGGCGCTGTTGCCGGTATAAATTACGACAAGTTGATTATTTCGAACAGAATAGCACCACATGTACCCATTTCCCTGTCAAATGCAACACTCACTGTAACGGGCAATACCGACGATCCGGTAGGTACGGAATATACTATTCTGGAGGCGGTTGCAGTAACCGCCGGGGATATTATTCCTTTTGCCGCAGGCACTTCGTTCAATACCGTAACTATCCCAGACAACTATACTATCACTTATAATACTACATCGGTAGTACTGACCAAGCAATCGGCGCTTCCGCTTACCTGGGGTAGTTTTACATTAGGGGAAAGCAATGGCAGCATTCTGGTGAACTGGAGTACGCTTCAGGAGACTAATACATCTCATTTTGTACTTGAATATGCGACAGACGGCAAAAAATTCGTCAGTGCAGGGCGGGTGGATGCAGCAGGTTATACCAATAATCCGGAATATTACACCTTTAGTTATCAACCGAAATCTGGTGAAACGAATTTTTTGTTCCGCATTCTACAGGTAGATCTGGACGGGAAGTCATCTTATTCAGAAATACGTTCAATTCGTTTGTCGACTGTTAAAGAGGTGCAGGTGTACCCTAACCCTGTACACAATCTCTTAAATGTAAATATCTTATCTAACAACAGCAGGGTATTGGTATTTGATGCTACCGGACGGGTAGTCAAAAACAACCTCTTCGCCAATAAAGGGACGCAGCAAATGGATATGACCGGTTTGCCAGCAGGCATCTACCATGTATCTGTCATGGATAAAGAGACTGTTATTTTTACCGGCAGGATAGTTAAATATTAAAGGTCATTAGGGAGTAAGACCGTAAAATGGAAAGAAGTTTCATCTTGCCATTTTACGGTCTTGTTATTTTATCGTCTTGCCATTTTACACCCTTACTGTTTCACAACATCCTCTATTTTGACCCTTCCTTCATAGATCGCCTTGCCGATAATAACCCCTTTACAACCGGCATCCTGTAGTTTGTCCAGGTCTGATTTTTCACTCACGCCTCCGCTGGCAATGAAGTGCAGGTTGGGGAATTCATCAGTGATTTTTTTGTATAATCCCGTGGCAGGCCCTTCCAGCTTACCATCTTTGCTTACATCGGTACAGAAAAGTTGTGTAACGCCATAGCCGGTGTACTTACGTATGAAATCATATACACTGATGTCTGTGGTTTCCAGCCAGCCGCCAATAGTGATGTTTTCGTTTTTTACATCGGCACCCAGCAAAAACTTATCCGTACCGAAAATGCCAAACCATCTCACCAGTTCTTCTTCGTTTTTTACTGCTATGCTGCCAACGGTGGCCAGCGCGGCGCCGGAGTTGAACACAATCGATACATCCTCCTGCTTTTTGATGCCACCGCCAAAATCGATCACGAGGCGGGTTTTTCCGGCAATGGTTTCCAGTACCTTCCAGTTTTTTACCTGTCCGGCTTTGGCGCCATCCAGGTCTACCAGGTGCAGTCGGGTTACTCCTGCATCTTCAAAAGCTTTCGCTACCTCCAGCGGGTGTTCATTGTAAATTTTCTTTTGCGCGTAGTCGCCTTGCGTCAACCTGACGCATTTGCCGTCTATAATATCAATGGCGGGAATGATTTCCATGTATAATGTTCTTAAAATAGTTTTTATGTACAACAAAACGTGGTCGGAAAACCTAGTGACAAGTTGCAGATACTATGCAAAAGTGGTTACTCCTCTACTCCCTTTCCTGCGTGCAGAATTGTTTTCGCAACTTGCCAAAGGTAAATTATTTGTCATTTAAGCAGAAAAGTATCGAATTAATAATTTATAAGTTGGGTATTGTCCAACGATGTGAAATGCAACTTTCATATGCTTTATATTTTATAAGCTTACTTTCCTTGCATTTGTCATGTCATGCGGGTATATTTGAAAATGCGAAAGAATTCCCTTTATTACATTCTTGGACAATTTTATTTTAATTAAGATAATGATTTTCATAGAGCCTGTTTAAAATTTTTGCACCAGCTATTATGATAAAAATTTTTGCTTTGCATCTAAAGCCAGGAAGATATGATTGGATAGATTATGCGAAAGGGATAGCCATTTTTTTAGTAGTTTACCGTCATGCTTTTGAAGGGCTAAAGAGGAGCGGTCTGAATGCTTCCGACTACTTAGGTCTGGAATATGCAAATATTATGTTTTTTAGCTTTAGAATGCCGCTGTTTTTTATAATATCAGGTATGTTTATTAGTAGTAGTCTGGCGAAAAGAGGGTTTCGGTTGCTACTTTCGCAAAAAGCTAAAGCTATTTTATATCCTTACTTCTTGTGGGGGGTATTTCAGATAACTCTACAGATTATATTGTCGTCATTTGTCAACTCAGATCGATCTTTTAATGATTACGGTTACCTTATATACGCTCCTAGAGAGGTTGATCAGTTTTGGTATCTTTACGCACTTTTTAACGTTACCATTTTGTATGCCTTTTTAAAAGCTCATTTAAGGCTAAGGCATGCAAGTCAATTACTTTTAGGGGTTGTAATGTACTGCCTGAGCGCGTATGCTACACAGAACGCTTTGAATGTTGGTTTTGTTCAGGATGTTTGCCATTATTATATTTTTTTTGTTATTGGAGATATTGTAGGGGTGCATTTTCGTAATGAAAAAAACACAAAAAAAATTGGGTCTATAGGTGTTTTGTTGTGCTTGTTTCCGTTGTTTATATTGGGGCAGGTGTATTTTTTGTATAGTAACGTACAGAACGACCCTCTATCGTATCAGTATGTGGAAAGATTCCAGCCTACCCTTTTTTTTCTGATCGCTATTGTAGGTAGCTTGTTTATTATTGTAATTTCGTTTGTGTTACAACGTTTTTCGATGTTTAAGTGGTTACGTGTTATTGGAATTCACTCTTTGTATATCTATGTTATGCATGTAGTTATAGCCTCTGCAACACGTATTGTGCTAACTAAATTTTTGGGGATAACCTATTTTCCTGTAGTGTTGTTATTTGGAATTGTTAATAGTGTTTGTATACCCATATTATTTTATCGTTTATGCCAATCTAAAGGATGGTATTTTATTTTTACACTTAATAAACCTGCGATTAAGGTACAAAACAACTGAATTGAATCAGATAGGTTAGTCGCAGATAATAAGTTTTGTATGAATTATAGAAGCTACTCAGACTTATCCTCATTGATACGTAAAAATTTGGAAATGTTTCAGGTCGGCAATTACGATATTATCGTTGGTGTTCCTCGAAGTGGGATGGTGCCTGCATATATGATTGGCATGTACCTGAATACCCCTGTCTGTTCTTTTTCAGACCTGGTTAATAACTATTTGATTAAAAAGGTCGGTACCCGGCAAATAAAAGGTAGTCTGGAGAGGCCACATGATGCGTCGAGAATCCTGATTGTTGAAGACAGTTATGTTACTGGAGCAAAACTTTGGGAGGGCATAGAAGGTTTGCCAGGGGAGTTGCAGAGAAGGGTCGAGGTTGTAGCTATTTTTTCTGCTGTGAAATCACCTCGCCTGAGTTTTTATCTTGAACACCTTTCTTATCCCCGTGTTTTTGAGTGGAATATCTTTCATCATATCCTGGTAAGTTCATCAGCCTTTGATATGGACGGTGTTCTGTGCGAAGACCCTCTTCGTGAGCAGAATGATGACGGAAGAAAGTATCGAGAGTTTCTTTTAAATGCAAAACCGAAACATCTTCCTACCGTTCCAATTAAAACAATAGTTACCAGCAGGTTGGAAAAGTACAGGGATCTTACAGAACAATGGCTTAAAAAGCACGAGGTGGTATATGGCGAGTTGGTAATGCTTGATCTGCCAAGCGCTGTAGAAAGACAGCGCTTGGGTGGTCATGCTTCCTTTAAAGCAAAAGAATACAAGAAGATAAAATACGACCTGTTTTTTGAAAGCGAATATAACCAAGCAGTGGAAATAAACCGGTTAACTAATAAACCCGTTTACTGCGTTGACGAAAATATTTTAATTGACGGTAAGGGCATTCAACAACTCCGTGATAAAACATGGGCATTAAGAAACAGGATCAAGAAAATGCCTGTTATTGGTAAGCTGCTTACATCAATATTGAAAAGGTTAAAAAAATAAAGCGTACAAGTACCGATGTTTAACTTCAATCCGATTGTATTAAAGTTGCTGCTTTTTGTAAACCTCTATTACCCCCTTTGTGTCGCCTCCGCGCCTCGGGGCATAGAAACTATCTACTAGTTGATAGTGTTCGCGCAGCGCATCCCGCACTTCAAACGGGTAAAAATTATTAAGGCTGGGGATATATTCGAACAACACGAGGTCGTAAAATCCTTGTTCTATTCTTTCGGTAAACAGGGCAGCCTCTCGTTTAAACATACCCACCCCCAGGTGGAACCAAAGCGGGTAGTGCGGTCCTTTTTCAAGATTATAGGGCATTTCATGGGCCAGGGGTGTTAACTCGGTCATGTTCAGAACCTTAATGTCGTTATTCTGCTGTAAGATATCCATATTCAGCAGGCGTTGGATGCCCGCAACCGTAGGCGGCGGCATGGTGATTTTATCAAAAGCCCATAACCCCGACGGCCGCCACAGGGCATCTGAAATAATGGTGGTGTCTTTTTCCAGCACGAGCATGTAGTTGTTTTTGCTTACGATGTTCTCCCCGTCGGAGGAGAGCGTGATGTCTTCTGTTTGCGCAGAAGAAGGCAACAGCCGGTTGGCGTATTTCCAGAAAATGCTGCTCCACCAGAGCATAACTCCCGCGACCAGACAGAGCGTTAGCCTCCATCGGGCAACAGACAATCCCGGCTGTTTCGCCAGCATACTGAAAATAAAGGCAAAAGCAAAGCTGTGGTAGAAAATATTGTTATCGGGAGGGGTATAGCTTGTTACCTGAAAAAGGGAAGCTTCTGTAAGAATGCCCAGCGTCAGCAGCACAAATAGCATTAGTTGTTTATCGTAAAAAAAAGTTTTCCAGTTCCTCACCTGCGAAATAACGAGGAAGCCGACCAGAAAAAAATAAAATTTCAGCCACTGCGAATCGGCAAAGAATTCGCCGATGATATCTGTGGCTGAAATCCGGGCACTGTGTGGCGGCTGACCATGATTAAACCAATATCCGAAATCATAGGAACGGAAATACAGCACCGTTGCGAGCAGTAGCAGAAAGAAGGATCCAAAATAAACGAGCGGCTGTTTCCAGTTTTTACTAACAATGCTGTCGTATATCAGCAGCGCTCCGCAGATCAGCAGGCACATACCTCCGGCATCTTGTTTGGTGAAAAAGCTGGCAAATGTAAACAGCGCGGCGCCGGCCAGTATTCCCCATCGGAATTTTCCGTGAGTACTGGTCAGGTAGCGCAGTAAAAAAGCCAGGGCAACAAATTCATATACAATAACGGTATGGTTGTACCAGGGCCAGAAATTGAAAAAGGAATAAGAAATACAAAACAGCACTATGGCTGCTATACGTACGCTGTCCTGCAACTGCAGGCTTTTGAGTATGGAGCGGAAGGCGAGTCCCGATACGATGTTGATAAATACCTGGGCTTTGACCAAGGTGATGAGTTGTGGGCCAAACATCTTGAAAAACAATCCCGGCACTACCCAGTACATCCCCCCCATTGGTGTTCCGAAATCACGGAAGGGCAGCTGCCCCTGGCTGATCCGGTAGGCGCCTTCCCAGGATAGAAAGATATTGACCCGGTAGGGAAACTGGCCAATGAAGAGTGGGATACATGCCAAACCCATGATGATGCAAAATTCCAGAATGGGTAGTAATTTCTTTTGCGACATTCTTTGCGTGTAATTTTCTGTAAAAATAGTGGCTAAATATATAGCCTTGTTTAGAAACCGTAGTTTACCTGTAAAATAGCAATACTGGTAATATTTCGATGTCAAAAACGTTGAATACTCATTTTCTAGTGTTTATCAGGGTGGGTTTTGTTACTTTGCCGCAAATAAGCCACAGATGGATGTTATCGTAATTGTTCTTGAAATTTTCTTCTGGCTTTCGCTGTTTGTTGTTGTGTATACCTACATTGGTTATGCATTGCTGCTAATGTTGCTGCTAACTTTCCGGAAAAAGAATAAGCGTAGCGCTATGCCGATACATTGGAAGCCGGTTACTATTGTAATTTGTGCTTATAATGAAGAAGATATTATAGAAGAAAAAATAAAAAACACCCTTTCGCTTGATTACCCCCGCGAGCTTTTGACGATACTGGTAGTAACGGACGGATCTGACGACCAGACCGGTGAGCGGGCATCTGCATTCCCGGAAGTACAGTGGTCTCATTCGCCTGAACGCAGGGGAAAGGTGGCAGCGGTGAACAGGATAATGCCTTTGGTGAAGGATCCATTTGTGGTATTCACAGATGCCAATACATTCTTAAACCCGGCTGCGGTAAAAAACATTATGCGCCACTACGAAGATGAGCGGGTAGGCGGGGTAGCAGGAGAAAAGCGGGTTTCGGCGGGTGAAGGGGCTACGGCAGGCGAGGGATTGTATTGGAAATACGAGTCTTTTCTGAAAAGAAAAGATGCCGAGCTGCATTCAGTTGTGGGGGCAGCAGGGGAGCTATTTTCAATCAGGACGGATTTGTACGACTTTGTGGAGGAGGATACCATCATAGAAGACTTTGTATTATCGATGCGTATTTGCAATAAGGGATATATAATAGCTTATGAGTCATCTGCTTATGCTGTGGAAACCGGGTCGGCATCTATCGCGGAGGAAAGAAAGCGGAAGGTGCGTATCACGGCAGGAGCCTTTCAGGCTATGAGCCGGCTCAGGAAGGAAATGTCATTTTCTACATTTCCGTTGCTGGGCTTCCAGTATTACTCCCATCGGGTGCTGCGCTGGACGCTGGCTCCCCTGGCATTATTAGTGTTGTTGCTAAGTGGGGTATTGTTATGCATTTTTTCCGAAAACAACCTGTACTTATTCCTTACAGCCTCGCAGTCTATATTTTACCTGTTGGGGTTATTAGGCTGGAAATTAAGTAACTATAGAAAATTGCCGCGGATGCTTTTTGTACCATACTATTTTCTTTTCATGAATATGTCTGTTTTTATGGGTTGGAGACGGTATCAAAAAGGACAGCAGTCGGTTATATGGGAAAAAGCCAGGAGATTATGATATGTTTAAAAATAAAGGATATGAATAATTTATGGGAGTCTGATCTTGAAGATTCGGTTTTTTATTCTAAGTTTGTGCAACTTTTTTGCTCCTAAAGGTATCCTATTAGTTAGTATTCCAATAATCCCTGGAACAAATATCGCGAAGCCATATTTTATTTATCCATTTCCGTGAAAAAGTATTCATAGAATTAATAACGAAGATGGGTAAAGTTATACTCGTATTAGACAGCAGTACCGAGATATTGTTGTTGTTAAAAAAAGTATTGAAAAAGAAGGCTACAATACATACGGTTGTCGACGGTGCATCCGCAGTACATTTCCTGTCTGCTAATGTTACGCCAGCGATAATAGTTATGAACCCGGCCATTGAAGTGTTAGAAGGATATAACCTGCTTGACTATCTGAAGTCGAGTAAAATATATAATCAAATTCCAACTATCTTATTGTCTGATCAGTCAGATGAATACCTGCAGGAACTCAGCGAAGAGTTCAGTTGCGCTGCGTATTTTAAAAAGCCGTTTGATCCTTTAAGTTTATCGAGTACCATTGATGCCATATTGAACTAACGAACATCAGTGTAGCGTAACCCTAAAGTTAAAACGAGTTGTATGAGTGTGTCTACTTTGCAAAGTATTTCAGGTATTACCGGCGAATATGTCAGAGTGAATGTGGCATCGTCCAGGATTACATATTTTTATATTGGAAGTGATTTTGAAAGTTTGGAAGAGACGTTGTCTGACTTTGATGCAGGGACATCCTTTCGATCTGTAGATGCTGTTATTGATTTTTTGGGTAATACAAAAAAATACAAGCTTCCTTCCGCTTTCTTATTTGGGGATGATGTAGAGTTTAACGATGTGCTGCAATTTAGGAAATTTGCCAAGGAAGCGAGTTATCTTGAGAATATCCCTGTGTTGTTGTTGAGTTTTTCCAATAAGGATTTCTCAGTTTACAGGCAACTGGTGGATGAGGTGATGGATTTAAATTATCCGGACGATATAATAAAGAAGGTGAAGGTACTGTCAAAGTCAAAATTACTTGCAGCCCCACCGCGACAAATTGTGAAACCTGGTCTTGCTGTTTCTGCTACACTGAAAAGAGGATTGGATATAGTACTTTCTTCTTTGCTGTTGCTTGTGTTGCTGCCGGTGTTTTTACTGATAGCTGCCTTAATACGCCTGGAGAGCAGAGGCCCGGTATTTTATGTAGCTAAGCGTGCGGGGAGACATTATCAGGTATTCGATTTTATCAAATTTAGAACTATGATAGTCGATGCCGATCAGAAAGTGGCCGATTTGATGGCCCAAAATCAGTACGGAAAACAATCTGATAAACACAATGCCTTGTTTTTTAAGCTACAGGATGATCCGCGTGTAACCAGCATAGGCAGGTTTCTTCGGAATACCAGCCTTGACGAATTACCACAATTGATAAATGTTTTAAAAGGGGATATGTCTATAGTAGGCAACAGGCCTTTACCGCTGTACGAAGCTGCTACGCTTACCACAGATCAATATGCGGGTCGTTTTCTGGCGCCTGCTGGCATTACAGGGCTTTGGCAGATCAAAAAAAGGGGGCAAAAAGAAATGTCTGTCGAAGAGCGTATTAACCTAGATATAGCCTATGCCCATCAATCAAGCCTGATGTATGATCTGTGGATCATAGCAAATACACCCAGGGCGCTTGTGCAAAAAGAGAGTGTATAGGGTGTATAATTTTTACTAACAAGAAACATTCATCTCCGTTAGGGGAAAATTGAGCGACTACCGGAAACCGGGTGACCTAGAGTTGCAAAAAATGAAGAAGGTATAATATCAGATGCGAAATGGAGAGAAAATAAGGGTTTTACAATGCATTCGTCAGGGTAAGATTGGAGGTGGCGAATCGCATCTGCTGGGACTGGTAGAGCACCTCGACCGCAATGTTTTTGACCCTATTGTGCTCTCGTTCACGGATGGGCCGATGATAGACAGGTTACAGCAACTGGGGATACCAGTTACTGTTATTTACACAGAAAAACCGTTTGATTTCCGGAAAAGAAAAGAGGTGTTGAACTTTATCTGTGATGCTAATGTACACCTGGTGCATGCGCACGGTACCCGTGCGGGCTCTAATATATTATGGGCCTCACGAAAGCTAAAGATTCCCTTGATCTATACCATACACGGCTGGTCTTTTCACCAGGATCAAAATGTGCTCGTTAAGAGGATCCGTATTTTGGGTGAGCGGTATATCACACAAAAGGCTGCCGTTAATATTTCAGTGTCTGAATCCAACAGGCAGACCGGTGTGGATTGTATCCCCTCCTTCAGATCTGTAGTGATCAATAACGGCATTGATGGGAAAAAGTTCAATCCGCAGGGAGACTATACAGATATCCGGAAAGAGTTGGGCATTGGCTCCGAGAAAGTATTATTGCTTTTTCTTGCAAGGTTTACATGGCAGAAGCAGCCAATGGCATTGCTGGAGGCGTTTAAAAAAGCCGTCCGGCAGCATCCTAACCTGCATTTGCTGATGGTAGGCGATGGTGAGGAGAAAGAAAAAGCGAAAATGTTTATAAGGTCGGAAAATCTTTCAGATAAAATTACGTTGGTTACCTTCAGGCAGGATGTGCCGGATATCCTGCACAGTGCGGATATTTATGTGCTGCCTTCATTGTGGGAAGGGCTTCCCATAGGGCTGCTGGAAGCCATGGCCATGGGAAAAGCGATCATCGCGTCTGACGTGGATGGTACCAGGGAAGTGATTGAAAACCGTGTAAGCGGATTGTTGGTAGATACCGGCTCCCTGGTGCCGCAGGTAACCGAAGCCATTATACGGTTGGCCGGCAACAGGCAATTGCGGGAAGAATTGGGGCAGGGCGCCGTCAATGCCGTTAAAACCAGGTTTGAGGTAAAGAAGATGACCCGTGATATTGAAGCGATCTATCGCCGGTTGATTCAATGAAAGTTTTATCAAATAAATCTATAAAGTGGATTTTGAAAGAATTGCAGATATAAAACGCCTGGAGTTTATTAAAAAGACATTGCAGGAGAATCTACCTTCAGGCGCGGAAGTACTGGATATTGGTTGCGGCAATGGTATTATTTCCCGTAGCCTGGGTGCAGCAGGGTTTTTTGTGAAGGGTGTAGATATCAGTGAAAAGGCAATTGAAAAGGCTCGTGGGCTGAATAAATGGCCCAACGTAAGTTTTGAGGTAAAAAGTGCGGAACAACTGGTGGCAGACGGCAGCAGGTTTCATGCTATTATTTGCAGCGAGGTGCTGGAGCATCTTCATAATCCCGGTCAATTGCTTGAAGTGCTGCACCAGATACTGCATGACGATGGTGTGTTGATCGTTACGGTTCCCAACGGCAAGGGGCCCAGGGAAACCTTTGTTACCAAACCGGTTATAGCCCTGCAACGAAAAGACAACTGGCTCTGGAAGATGGTGAAACAAATAAAATCCGGGCTCGGTTATAAGGGTACAACTGTGCAGAGTAGTGCAGATGATCTTACGCATATCCAGTTTTTTACGAAGCCTGCTTTGGAGCAACTGGCTGCAACAAGCCGGTTTTCTATCGTGAGATTTGGGAGGACGAACTTTATAGAAGATGTCTTTCCGTTTTCTTTTTTTGCCAAACGGTTTAAGTTTTTGCAAAAGTGGGACTGTGCGGTCGCTGAAAAATTACCCTATAGCTTTACCGGCGGTTTCGTGTCGGTATGGAAGAAGAAGTGACCCGTTTTTGCAATGTAAAATAGCCGTTAAATCCACCGAATGAATATTTTGTCTACCATACTGATTATTTGTTTCATTCTTATCCAGGCGTTATTACTGCTTTATTTACTGATCCCGCTTTTTTCGGTATTGACCTACGCTGTCATAAAGATATTTGGTATACGTCATCCATTTGACAGGAAAAAACAGGTAACAAATGAAGAATTTGATTTCGGGATCATTATTACTGCGCACCAGGAAACGGCTTTTATTCCCCCCCTGGTAGCATCTATCTTGCAGCAGACACATCAGTGTTTTCATATTTATGTGATTGCCGATGATTGCGATATATCTAACCTGACATTTGAGGACGCACGTGTGCATTTAATAACTCCCAGCCCACCATTACATGCCAAAATAAAATCGATCGGTTTTGCGCGTAGCCGGTTTATAAAACAGCATCATATTACTCTTATTCTTGATGTTGACAATTTACTTCACCCGCGTTTTCTGGAAGTAGTGAACAGGTATTTTCAGAAAGGCTACAGAGTAGTGCAGGCTGATTTCAGACCCAAAAACGAAGACTCTCTTTTTGCCCGTATAGATGCGGTTGGCGATATGTATAACTTTTTCATCGACAGGGAAATACGGATGATGGCAGGGCTTTCCTCAGCAATATGGGGTTCAGGTATATCATTTGAATCTTCTCTATATGATGAGATCGTCTACAAAACAATGGTGGGCGGATTTGATAAAAAGCTACAGTCTGCTTTGTTGTTGAAAACCGGTAAGATCGCTTTTGCAGGCGGAGCCATTCTCTATGACGAAAAGATAGATTCCGGACAATCACTGGAAAATCAGCGTGCCCGCTGGATACTCTCTTATTTTAATTATTTTAAAGAAAGCCGGAAGATCCTGGCAGAAGGGATTAGGCGGTTCAGTTTTGATTTTATCTATTTTGGGTTTACGTTGCTGAAGCCGCCACAGGTCATACTGTTCGCAACAGGTTTTCTGTGTATGGCGATCAACTTCTTCGTATTTCCGTATCTTTTTTCCGTTTGGGTAGCTGTTTTTGCATCCTATCTTATTTCCTTCGCAACGATCGTTTTGATCAGGAGCAGGCAGATCCGGTATTTGAAAACCGTTTTAATGTTGCCGGTGTTCGCATTCCGGCAGGCATTGTCTATATTGAAACTTGGAAAGGCCTCCAAATCCTTTTTGAAAACCCCACATACCAAGGTTGTTTACATTGAAGACGTTTTGACAAAGAAAGAAAAATAAAGCAGGTTGGTTGTATTTGTTATCAGCATAGCAATTTCATCATTCAAAGTTTCGATATGAATTATATTATTGATTATGGATCAAAAGTTATCTGGTAATAGATTGCATGGGTTAGACGCATTGCGTGCGATAGCCATGTTCCTGGGAGTACTGCTGCATGCTGCGATCGCTTATAAGGTGGTTGGCCTGTCATCCTGGCCGCATGATAGCTTTGATAACAATTATTTTTGGGATTACCTTCACTCTTTGATTCATAGTTTCAGGATGCCGTTATTTTATTTGATTGCCGGTTTTTTCTGCCGGTTGTTATTTTTAAAAATAGGGCAAAAGGCTTTCATCAGGCATAGAATGCAGCGCATTGTGATACCTTTTATTTTCAGTATGATCATATTGCTGCCGCCAACTATTTTTCCATTCATATTGTATAAAAACCTTTCAGCGAATCAGGGAAATTGGGGCACTTCATTGCAGCTCACCGCCACGCAGGTAATAGGCTGGAACGGAATGGCGCATTTCTGGTTTTTATACTATCTTATTTTTTATTATATATTGTTCGTAATATTCAACGGGTTACTTGCTACCCGGTGGTTGAATAAGGGCGTACAGGGGGCTGTACATTGGATTCGCACCAGCAATAAACTGAGTATCGGCCTGCTGATCGTTTCAATCGGCGGTGTATTTGCGTTGTTGCTTTTGCACAAAAGGCTGCTGTTTGGCGTGGATACAGCCATTATACCCAACCTTGTGTTGGTGAGCTTCTACGGTTTGTTTTTTTTTGTTGGATGTATTATCAACATCCGCATGGGATACTTTGATGTAGTAAAACGCTGGGCCTATCCACTGCTCGTAATTGGAGTAATTATTTCTATTGTTGTATTTTACCTGAAGTTTTGCTTTATAAAAGAGCCCGTCAATCTGCAATCTGCAATTTTGATCAAAGCATTGTTTTCTATACAATGTGTAGTGCTGGTAAATGGGTTGTTAGGCTTTTTTCTGAGATGTTTTACGAGGTATAGTACGGCGTGGCGCTACTTTTCCGATGCATCTTATTGGGTTTATCTGATACACCTGGGACTGGTTGCTTTTTTCCAGGTCTGGCTATTACACAAGCCTGTTTTATCAGTTGTAAAATTCAGTCTGATAGTTGTGTGCACGACGGTAATATGCCTTTTAAGCTATCATTTGTTTGTGCGGCATACTATTATAGGGCGTTATTTGCATGGGGAGCGAAAAAAATGATACCCGATCAGTCAATGGAGTTGGATATGATCTTTGTTTTCAGCGTTTTACAGGTACATCGGGCGGCGGCATACTGGAGAACAACCACCAGGCCCCGTTTCTTACAGCTATATTATAGAGGATCATTGGTATGGTGATCCCCAGGAATAGTCCTGCTGTCATAATTGCAGGAGGATACGTTATACCCAGAAGCTTTGTGAAAATGATCCGGGTGCCTGCGGTAACCAATAAATGTGCGGCATAAATATATAGCGAATGGTATCCTATCACCCTTAGAAATTTTAGCACCTGCCATTTCTCAAGTAAAAAGGATATACATACAATAAAAGCCCCGCCTATCACAGCGGCAGGGATGTATAAGGCCGGCATCTGGTATTGTACAAAATAGTCATTCCCTTTTGCCAGGTTTGTTTCTGTAAAAAAGTATTGAACCAGTATAAAAGCGGGCAGCATGATCAATGCAGTCTTAAAAGAAGTGAATATCCTGTAGTTTTTTTGACTCAACACTACTTTGGAAACGACGTCTCCAAATGCAAAAAACACATAGAAAAACATTACATCAAAAATGAACCCCAACTCCCACGGATATTTGCCGTTGTTGGTATATACTTTGCTTATAAATGCGGAAGCGATGAACAGAGCGCTCCCAAAAATGAGCTGTTGCTTTACTTTGAACTTCAAATAATGTGTAAGAATTGCATACAAAGTAGCAACAAAGAATAGGGCATTCAGGTACCAAAACTGCTCTATTTCTCTTGGTTTGATCAACAGGTTTATGTAATCTATCGGTTGTCTGTTGGCATTTACATAATTTTTCAGGACTAATTGAAGCGTAATCTGCATAACCCCCCAAATCAGTAAGGGATAGAGTATTGTACTGAAACGTTTCTTTATATATAGTGGTAATCCGTTCTTCGCAAATGTTTGTGAAAAAAACAAACCAGATATCATGAAGAAGAGCGGCATCCTGAAACTAAAAAAAAATGCATTAAAATATTCGAGTGCACGATATTCTCCCGAAGCTCCTCCACCAATGCCCTCAAAAACATGCCGGTAAACTACCAGTATGATTGTTATGCCCCTGGCATAATCTACCCAGGGGTATCGGGATCTGCGTAAAATTCTTGTAGCATTAAAAAGCCTGTCTTTCATGTAATATGTTCAGTAATATAGGGTGGGCACAAAATCAAAATTAAGGTACAGGGGCTAAATTACGCGGTCTTCATGCCGGATTTTTCCAGCCCGGTTCTGTTAGCTTATATCATGCGTACGGTTAGTCAGAGAATGTCAAATTGAGGTAACAATCCCGGCACCTGCCGGTTCTCAGGATGGCTGCTTAAGGATAACGGAGAACATAGCTGACTATGTGGCCTGTAGCAGAAATTATTTTGAATGAGGTCGGTTAAAAATAAAGTGTATTTCAGCCAGATATGTAAGGTGGGGAGCAGATAATCGGGGTGTCGCCTGAGTTTTAAAGCCAGCAGAATTAGGAAAAGGTAATTATTTTTTTTTACATGGCAAAAAAATCCATAATTCTTTTGTGGATTTAAAAAAATAGAATTACTTTGCTTTGCTTTTCAGCCAGCTCAACTCCTTATATTAGTCCTGTAAGGTAGGTTTGTAACAAATCCTATTTCCGATATTTCTGATATCCCTGTATAGATTCACCCTTGATCCATTCCTTTGGTAGCCGGTAATATTTAATAGCTTAATAATTAATTGTTATTATGAAAATAACTGTACGCTACCTTTTGGGGGTATTGTCTCTTTTCGTGGGCAACTACTATACTGCAAACGCACAGGTACTGGATCCCAACGATCCTATTGTTGTTTACAACCCCGCGTCCCCTCCTGCGCAACCGGCATGGGGCCAGATTGGAAAGTGGGTTAAAACAAACCGGTTGAATTGGAATACCTCCAATTACAAATCATACATCTATAAGGGGATGCAATTCCGGCTACGCTTTCCTAAAAGCTATCAGCACAATGTAAGCGATGGGAAGACATATCCTGTTTTTGTGTTTTTTCATGGTGTTGGTGAAGCCGGCGAGCAATATGATAATGAGTACCAGCTTTTTCATGGCGGTCAGTTGCACGATCAAGCCGTGAACAATGATAAGTTTGACGGGTTTTTACTCTATCCGCAGAATCATTCCGGCTTTTTTGGAAACCCTCACTATGATGCTGTTAAAGAAATTATTGAAAACTTTATAGTACCTCAGAACAAGGGTGATATTAACCGCATAATTATTGGTGGTTTGTCCGGAGGCGGCAGTTCAACCTGGAATTTTGCTATACGGTATCCATTGTTAACTGCGGGTGCTACCCCAATAAGTGCCGCCGCGTTGGCTTATGGTAATTCTGCGTCAATATTGAAGTGGATACCTACCTGGCATTTTCAGGGTGGACAGGATAATAATCCCCACCCCGGTACAAGTGAGTCACTTGGGAATACGCTCCTGAACGCCGGCGCCAACTATCGCTATACAAAGTATCCTAACCTGGGACATAGCGTTTGGGGAAATGCCTGGGCAGAGCAGGACTATTTCCCGTTTTTGAGTAGGGCAAGTAAGGTCAACCCCTGGGTATTGGGCGGGCAAACGGAGTTTTGCCCCGGCGACCCGATCAACATTACAATAGGAGTATCTGAAGGCTTTGCCGAGTATCAATGGCGGCGCGATGGTGCTGCTTTTGGTGGAAATACCAATCAAATAAATGTAACCACCACCGGAGTATATGAGTGTCGTACCAGAAGAGGCAGTACCTGGTCTGAGTGGTCGCCTGTTCCGGTAGAAATAAAGCTAAAAGAACCAACCGTATCTCCGGATATTCAAATTGGGGGATTAAGGAGCAAGCATATTCCGGCGCCCGATGGCAGTACGGTAGTGCCGTTGCAGGTGCCCACAGGATATACCTCTTATGTTTGGCAGCGTGTGGGCAATACGACTACACTGGGTACCGAAAATGTATTCAATGCGCCTGCGGCAGGAGACTACCATGTAAGGGTGACCGAACTGTATGGATGTTCCAGCAGTTTTTCCGACCCGTTTACGATTATAAATGCAAATGGACCCAATAAGCCCGATCCTGCAATAAACCTCCTGGTAACACCGGTTTCCAAAACACAACTACAGTTGAACTGGAGCGATAATCCGTCTCCTGCATATGATGAAACAGGGTTTGAAATTTACCAGGCAACCAGCGCAGGCGGACCTTACTCCCTGATTGCGATAACCGGCGCTAACGTGCTTACCCATATTGTAAACGGGCTGACGTCCAATACCACTTATCATTATATGGTGCGGGCCATTAATAATACGGCCGCTTCTACAACAACAGCACCGGCGAGTGGTACAACGCTTACGGATATACAGCCACCCACGGCGCCTGCTAATCTTCGTATTACCGGCACTACAAGCAGTTCAATATCTTTGAAATGGAATCCGGCTACAGATGATGTAGGTGTGGAAAAGTATGATGTGTATATCAATGGCGTTAAATCATATGTAACGGAAGACACTGAATTCACTGTGTTCAACCTTACACAGGGTGTCACTTACAATTTTACAGTGACGGCCCGGGATTTTGCGGAAAACACATCCCCATTCAGCAACCAGGTGACGGGAACTTCGATCATTAGTGGTCTGAATTATAAGTACTACACTTTTACCGGTACCTGGAACAACCTGGCTAATTTCAATACGCTTACCCCTGTTGCAACAGGCGTGATGCCGAATGTTGCCTTGGTACCTCGTACGCAGGATGACAATTTTGCCTTTTTATGGGAAGGATATATCGTAATTCCCACTACCGGCACTTATTATTTCAGAACGAACTCTGATGATGGAAGTAAGGTTTGGCTCGGGGCACATAATGGAAGTGGATCGCCATACTTTTTTTCCGGAACCACCTCGGGTAGTAACCGGGTAGTGGTAAATAACGATGGACTGCATGGCCCGCAGAATGCGACTTCAAGTGCACAAAGCCTCATTGCCGGTGTGTATCCTATTGCGATAGCATTCTATGAGCAGGGTGGTGGAGAAACAATGACTTTCTCCTGGCGTACCCCGGGTAACAACAATTATGTTGTGGTGCCGAATTCTGCATTTGCCGAAAACGGTACACCAGGTGGTTCCGCTCCGGCAGCTCCGTCTTCCCTGACGGCAACTTCTGTATCCTACAACAGGATCAACCTATCCTGGACAGACAATAGTAACAATGAAACGGGGTTTGAAATATGGAGATCCACGAATCCGGCAACCGGTTTTGTGACAGTGGGAAATGCGCCGCTTAATGCCACCAGTTATGCAGACAGCACATTGGAGGCTGATACCCGTTATTATTATAATATCCGAGCCATCGGTCAGTATGGTGAGTCCGGTTTTGCTGTTGCTGGTTCAGGGGGATACCCCAATGCTATTACATCTTCTGCTCCAGCTTTGCCTTCCGCTCCTTCGGGTTTGGTGGCGAGTGGAATATCCAGCAACGCGATCAGTATTACCTGGGAAGATAATGCAGATAATGAGACAGGTTATGAGTTGTATCGATCCGGCAATGATAACAGTAATTTTCTGCTGTTCAAGACTTTGGCAGCCAATGCCACCAGCTATGTCGACTCGGGCCTGTTTACGAATTCTGTCCATTATTACAGGATAAGGGCAGTAGGTATAAGTGGCTATTCATCCTTCAGTAATGAGGACAGTGCCCGTACGATCAATAATCCACCTGTTATCACGCCGATAGCTAACCGCAGCATGAATTATACTGCCAGTTTACAGGTATCGGTGGAAGCGATAGATCCAGATGGGGAAATGGTTACTTTACAGGTAACCGGCCTTCCTTCCTTTGGTAGCTTTAGCAGCACCGGCAATGGCACCGGTACTATCACTTTCAATACGCCGGGAATATCGCAGATTGGTACCTATGTGATCCAGGTATCTGCTACCGACCAGAGTAGCGGTAGTACAACCGAGGCGTTCAGCCTGGAGGTGAACGAAAACCATATACCGGTAATCATTGGTTTGGGTAGTGTTGCGCTTTTAGAGCAGCAAACAGCCCAGTTGAGCTTCAGTGCAACTGATGGTAACGCAGAAGATGTAATTACCTGGTCATTTAGCGGATTGCCTGCTTTTGCGACACCAACGATCAATGGACGTAATGTGGTGATAAGTTTTGCACCCGGCTATACAGACAATGGTCTGTACACCGTAACAGTTACCGCAGATGATGGTAACGGGGGCATAGCCGAACAGAACTTTACCATCACCGTAACGGATGTAAACCCAAACAAACGGGTGTACATCAGCTTTACCGATGGTAGCCTGCAGGGCGGCGCCCCCTGGAATAATACGAACAAGGTTCCGGCACTGAACGACGTGTTTGGCAACTTCAAGGACGAGGAGGGCAATAATAGCCCGATCAGCCTTCGGGTGACTTCCAGTTGGCAGGCGGTAGGTAACGGCTCAAACGTACTGGGTGTGAATACCGGTAATAACAGCGGTATATATCCGGATAATGTTATACGCTCTGCTTACTGGACAGATAACCGTGTGCAGAGTATCCGTATCCAAGGCCTTAATCCATCGTTGAAATATAATTTCACTTTCTTTGGTAGCCGCCAGGCGGGGGCCCAGGAAAACCGTACAACTCTATATACCATCGGTGGCGCCAGCACGACGCTGAATGCAGCGGCCAACAGGCAGAATACGGCTTCACTTGATAACCTTCAGCCCAATGCAGAAGGCACTCTGGACTTAACAATAGCCCGGGCAACCGGTTCCGTATATGGTTATCTGAATGCATTGGTGATTGAAGAAAACTTTGATGATGGAACTGTTCCCGCCGCTGCAAGAGATTTGACTGCAATATTGAATGGCAACCAGGCCGATCTTACGTGGGAGGATGCAGCTTACAATGAGTCCTCTTACCAGGTATATCGTTCCAGCGTGTTGGCCGGCCCATATACATTGCTGGCAGCGGAGCTTCCTGCTAATACAACGTCTTATACCAATGGCGGACTGGCCGGTAATACAACGTATTACTACTTTGTAACCGCTACCAATAACGCAGGTGTGTCGGCTCATAGTGATACGGTAAGCGTTCAGACACCGAACGTAGCACCCGTGCTCAATCCGATAGCTGACGTAAATATGACGACCGGACAAACCGTAACGTTGAATATTGTGGCAACAGATGAACCCGGCGATAATCTCAGCCTTAGCGTAAGCGGTCTACCGTCTTTTGCCAACTTTACAACAACGGGTAACGGTACAGGTATCATCACCTTCACCCCCGGTACAACAACCGGCGTGTTTGACAGCATAGCGGTTACGGCAAGTGATGGTACTGCCAGTGCCATCCGTCATTTTAAACTGACGGTTACTGCTGCCGGTATAACCTCCGTCTATGTTAACTTTAATCAGGTATTACCCGTTGGCGCACCCTGGAACAGCTTTAACAATACACCGGCTGCCGGACGTACAATAAGTAACCTTGTAAATGAAGCGGGTGTTAACACGGGTATATCTGTTACACTGGTGCAGGGCTGGGGTGGCGCCAATGACCTGGGTGCAACAACCGGTAATAACAGTGGTGTATTCCCCGATAATGTAATGCGGACGGCATACTTTGAGGGTAGCAACAATGTGAAAACGGTAAGAATCAGCGGCTTAAGTGCCGGGTATAAATATAACCTGGTATTCTTCGGCAGCCGTGTGGCATCCGACAACCGCAATACCACATATAGTTCAGGAGGCCAGTCTGTGACATTGAATGCAGCCGGCAATACAAGCAATACGGTTCAGTTAAATGCTTTGAGCCCTAATGCCAGCGGTATAATTGAGTTTAATGTGGCACGCGCCAATGGTTCTCCCTATTCTTATCTCGGAGCGCTGGTAATAGAATCATACGAAGACAATGGTCTGCCAATGAGTCCGACCAACCTGGTAGCAACAGGTAAGTCTAAAACTTCCATAGAGTTGAAATGGCAGGACAGGTCGAGCAACGAAACCGGTTTCGAGGTTTATCGTTCAACAACAGAAAACGGTACTTATAGTTTACTTACCACGGTTGGTCCGAACGTTACAAGTTATACAAACAGCGGGTTATCCACCGGCGCCACTTATTTCTATAGGGTTCGTGCGGTAGCGAGTGGCAATGTATATTCAGCATATAGTAATACAGCAGCATCATCTACACAACTGTTCAGCGTATCCGTGAACTTCAATCGAGATAATCCTGCTGCGGCACCCTGGAACAATACCAATAATGTCCCCCAGCAGAATGACGTATACAGCAACTTGTTGAACGACCTGGGTACGCAGTCCGGCATTGGTTTTGAGATAGTTGATAATTTCAGTGGGGACAATCCTTTTGGAATGAATACCGGTAACAACAGCGGCGCCTTCCCCGACAATGTGATCAGGTCTACCTGGTGGCTGGATATCGGTGATGTAGGAGAATTGAAGATCACGGGATTGAACCAGTCATTGGCATACACATTTGTGTTTTTTGCAAGCAGAGAAGGGGGCGGTAACCGTACTACGCTGTACACTGTCAACGGTGGTAGCAGTACAACGCTTAACGCTGCGAATAATGTACACCAAACGGCTCAGATTGACAATGTGAGACCAGATCAGAATGGAGAAGTATTATTGAGGATAACAGTACCTCCGGGCTCTCAGTTCGGTTATATAGGGGCGATGGTCATACATGGTTACAACTCGCCGGCAACAGATGGCGGTCCAAGCACCCGCAGCGGGAATGCGTTGGCTGAGGAAGCGGCAACGGTAGCAGTGGCGGCGCCCGAACTTACCACGGTAGTTGCCAAAGCGGAAGCGAAGGCTTACCCGAATCCGTTCAGTGACTATATCAACCTGTCGTTTGAACTGGCAGAAAGACAGGAAAAGATCACCATCCGGTTGATGGATATGAGCGGTAATGCCGTATTTATTAAAGAGTTGCCATCAGCACCTCAGGGTGTCAGCCAGCAAAAAGTACTGTTACCGGGCAACCTGCCAAGAGGTGTGTATTTACTGCAGGTGATCACCACCCAAAAGGGGCAGCATGTGCTGCAGGTGATAAAACTGATTAAAAATTAATAAAACAGGCTTGTTAAAAAACTGATATGTAATATTAGAACAGATAAATAGTCTTAATTTTGAACTATCCCCCGATCAGGTTGCTGTTAGGGGGATAGTTCATACTTGTCTACTCCAGTTGCTTACTATTAAATTTAGTTACCTGTTGAAAAAAAAATGTCTTTTAGGATTTTTTGCACAATAGGCGTAGCATAATAGCATTATAAGTATCTTGTTTCTATGTTTAAGTTGTAGAAGATAGGATGATCATTTAAAAAACATTTGTGAGAGCATTGAATACCAGGTATTTTATAAGATGCTTTTGATGTGCAATAATCCTTTCGTTTATGGAACTTTTGTATGTATTTAGAATATTGTACCGGAAAAAGTGGGTTATATTGCTGGCAAGTGTATTGGGCGCCGGTGTTGCTTTTTTGCTGACGATGGGCAGCAAAAAAATGTACAAGTCACAATCCCAGATGTCTACTGGTTTCACAGTCAGTGAGCAATTAAAAATATCGGAAGATAATTTCAACCTGCCACAGATAGATGTGAAATTCAGTAATGTTATTGAAAACATCACATCTCCCAAAGTCTTGAGTCTGCTTTCCTACAAGCTTATGTTGAGAGATCTATCATCTGACATGCCATTTTCACAAATCGATGAGGACGTAGTAAAGAAAAAGCCCGAACTGGCGACGCTGAAAGCAGAAGAAGTGGCGCAGATACTTACCAATAAATATGATTCGCTATTGCTGCTAACGACCAATAATCCCAGAGAAAAGCAGATAATGGATTTGACGAAGGCATACGGCTATGACATTGAAACGCTTAAAAAAAATCTGTTTGTCGCCCGTTACCAGCGAACGGACTATATTAATATATTCTTTAGCTCTCCGAATCCTGATTTGTCTGCTTTTATAGTCAATAGTCTTATCAGTGAGTTTCAGTGGTATCATGATTTTACCCGGCGGGAGCGGTCGCTGGAATCAGTAGTGGCGCTTGATTCAATGGTAAGGAAACGTAAGGCGGAGCTGGATGAGAAAATGGAAGCTAAGATCCAGTTTTTACAGGACTCTGTTGTTTCTACACTTGATCCCAACCTGGTAGGGGCATCGAGATTGAGCCAGATGAATATAAATGAAGCAGGGTATGCCGAGCAAGTGTCACTTATCAGCAACCTCACTTACCAACTGGAGCAAATAAACAGGCAGTTGCAGGAGATGCAGCCTGTTGGTCAGGAGGATGATGTCCAGAATGTAAACACCGATAATAGCCGGTATTCATCGCTTCGTAAAGAATATAATGACCTATATGATACGTTCATAAAAGGAGGAGCAACTGATCCTGTAATGAAGCAGAAGTTGGAAGATCTACAGGTGAGAATGCGGCTGGCGGCTCCGACAAACATCTCCACTATTCCCGGTGCCAATAACGGCGCCCAGCGTTCCGTCCTCTTACAGAATAAAATTGATATAGAGGGAAAGCTAAGGGCGGCAGAATCCAGGATGCGTTTTTATCGGTCAAAGCTGAATGAAGATAATTCAACGATACAGGGCGCCAGTCCCAAAGTGCTGTCAAGACTGGAGCAGTTTGATAAAGAGATAGAAGTGGCTACCATGGTATATACCCGGGCCAGGGAGAAACAAACCCAGGCTGTTAATTTAAATGAGTCGGATGTAAACAACTTTATGCAAACGATCTATGGTCAGCCAGCTATTAACCCGGAGCCATCCAAACGGTTGATGCTGATGGCACTTTGCTCAATAGGGGGTGGGTTGCTTACTGCTATCGTTTTTGTATTTATTGCATATATAGACCAGTCTATCCAAACACCATCCCAATTTTTAAGACAGACTGACTTAAAGTTGCTAGGTGTTATTAATCATATAAACTTAAGGGCTACCAATCTCAAAGACCAGATCACTCAGCTCGAATCTGATGAAGCAAACCGGAAAAATGCATTCCGGGAGTTATTGCGCAAGCTTCGTTATGAGATCGAGAACAGCGGCAAGAAACGGATACTGTTTACCAGCACCGAACCTCAACAGGGGAAAACCACACTTACGCAGGCGCTGGCATTTAGTTTTAGTTTGAGCAAAAAGCGCGTATTAATCATTGATACTAATTTTTGTAATAACGACCTGACCGCTTATAATGACGCTCAACAAACGCTTGAGGAGTTTTCGGTGCAGGATGGAAGAGTAGATATGGAACAGATTAAGAGCATTACAACGCCCACAGGGGTGGACGATGTTGATATTATTGGTTGTAAAGGTGGCGATTATACGCCGTCGGAAATATTACCTAAAAATCACTTGCTGAAATATCTACCACAGTTTTTGGAAAAATACGACTATATATTTATGGAAGGGGCACCGCTGAACGGGTACACCGATACAAAAGAACTGGTGAATTATGCAGATGGTGTAATTGCCATATTTTCTGCTACCAGCGAGTTGAGGCAGGCGGACAAAGAATCGATCAAGTTCTTTGCGACTATCAAAGACAAATTCCTGGGAGCTGTGCTAAACAATGTGGATGATACAAACCTAACATTATAGGAGGCAACGCGCAGAATACATGAGTGACAGATTGTCGCAAGCACCATACCCGGATCTGCCGGTTATATTTCGGAAAAAGCTATCTTGGCGGTGCGACGCTGAACCTCGCTGTCCTGTTCGTATAGATCAATATCCCCGCCTTTTTCATTAGGTAAATAAGTAAACTGAAGCATTCATTGGCAAAAAAATATTCATATTGGGTACAAACAGGGAAGTTTTCGTTAATGCAAAAAGTGACCAATATACTATTGGGTGTTCTGTCATTTATGGCATTGGCGAGACTACTAAGTAAAGAACAGTTCGGTGTGTGGGGATTATTTATCGTTATTTCGTCTGTTGTGGAGACAACCCGTTTTGCATTGGTTCGTAATGGCTATATTGTATTTAAAAAAACCAGAGATCAGGCATCGATGCCGGCTACAGAATTTGCTGCGCTGACTATTAATATCGGGTTTTCGTTGTTGCTGAGTATCTTTTTCCTTTTTTTTGGCTGGTTGGTTGAAGGGTTTTTTAATGAAGCAGGACAGCTTTCATCGGTATTGAATATCTATTCAATAGGACTAATACTGCTTATCGTTTTTTCACAATGTGAAATTTTTTTTTACAGTAATACTGATTTCAAGTCTGTTTTCTGGATGTATTTTCTCAGGAATGGAACATTTGCGTTAGTAGTGGCTGTTTTGTTCTGTATGGGAATCAACCCCGGGATCGGGTTCCTTGCAATGATATATTGTGCCTGCATCGTGCCCGGCTGTCTGGTGGCGCTTTTTTTTCTATCGAAACACCGGCGCCCGGCATACAAGTGGGATAAAAAAATATTTTTCGAGTATCTTTCATTTGGGCGGTATGTACTGGGTACAAATATGTCGTCTCTTGTTTTTGTAAATGCAGACGGTTTTATGACAGCCCGTTCCATTTCGGCGGCCGCTTATACCGCTTACAATATCGGCGGCAGGATAACGAATTTCGGCGATATTCCTTCCCAGGTTTTTGGAGATATTATGTTTCCGAGAGCGGCGGAGATCGTCAAGACCGGATCCGACAACGATGTAAAGAAGATATACGAAAAAACAGTGGCCGCTACACTATGCTTCTTGATCCCGTTTGTGATTGTGGGTATATTGTTTGCTGATGTAGCTGTTTTGATACTCGGAGGAGAAGCTTATTTGGGCGCTTCTGATATTGTTCGTGTGATGTTGTTATACAGCTTGTTTCTTCCCTTTATTAAGCAGTTCGGAAATATCATGGACGTGAAGGGGCGTCCTCAGGTTAATTTCAGGACAATGTTTTGTTTTGCTTTTATAGGGATAGGACTAACTTATGTTTGCATCAACTGGTTGGGAGCCATCGGCGCTGCGGTAGGACTATTACTAACTTATATGTTGCTTTTTGCTGTTACCCAGGTATTATTGAATCGTTTCTTGGGTATTAGCCCTGTTAAGGTGATAAGATATGTTTTTGAATTGTACCCTGAATTCTTCAGGCTGTTTAAAGGTTTTTTTGCAAAAAAAATGATAAAATGAACAATCGGGATATTATAGTAATGGGATTGCAGTCGTGGGATATTGATATCGGGAGTAACTGTATCAATATAGCCAGGGAATTTGCGAAGAAGAACAGGGTGTTATATGTTAATAGGGCGGTAGACCGGATAAGCTGGTACCGGAATAGGAAAGATCCTAAAACTATCCGCCGTATTCAAAGTGTCAAAGGGTTGGCTGAAGACCTGGTTCAGGTAGAAAATAATTTATGGACGCTCGACCCGAGAATTGTTCAGGAATCTATTAACAAATTGCCTGGCCTGTTGTTCAGAAGATTTAATAAACAAAACGGAAAAAAGCTGGCTGGGGCCATTGCAGACGCATGCAAGAGGCTGAAATTTAGCGATCCTGTTTTGTTTGTAGACAACGATTTTTTTAGGGGGGTGCATCTTAAGGAGTACCTGAACCCGGCCTTCTTTATTTACTATATCCGTGATTTTTTGCATTTGCAACCTTATTTTAAAAAACACGGACGGGCCTGCGAAGCGGCTATTATGGCTAAAGCAGACCTAGTAGTATCCAATTCCTCCTATTTGGCAGCATACGCTCAGCAATACAACCCGGATAGCTACGATATAGGGCAGGGCTGCGACTTTACCTATTTTAGCCCGGACCGTACATACGAAATACCCGATGATTTGAAGACAATTCGGCAGCCTGTAATAGGATATGTGGGCACATTGGTCGGCTTCCGGCTGAATATTCGCCTTTTGGAGACATTGGCAGAACGGAGAACAGATTGGAGTTTTGTTTTCGTAGGGCCAGAGGATGAGGACTTTATGCGAAGTAGGTTGCACCAGATGAAAAATGTGTTCTTTCTGGGCAGAAAAGATGAGTCTGAACTGGCAGCTTATGTAAGTTATTTTGATGTTTGTATGAACCCACAATTGGTCAACGAAACAACCATGGGCAATTATCCCAGGAAAATAGACGAATACCTAGCTTTGGGTAAGCCGGTGGTGGCTACCTATACCGACTTTATGGTTTCATTTGAAGGTTATGTATTTTTATGTAACAATGTGGACGAATACGAACAAAATATCCAGATGATATTGCAGGCGCCGGTCAATAGGGAAACTGTTGAAAAACGGCAAAGGTTCGCGCTCTCCCATTCCTGGGAAAACGCTGTTTTAAAAATGTATAATTTATACAATACGCTAACTTCAAATGGAAAAGGCAGATAAAAAGTATTCCAACAGTCAAATAATGCAGATAGTGGTCTCCGTATTTTTGATCTTGTTGATGAGTTTTGTTTTTATAAAAGTTCTTTTCTTTTGACATGGGACTTGCACAAAAATATAATTTCAACAAAAGCAATATATTCCTGTACTTAGCGTTGCTATTGCTCGTTGCTTTTTTGAGTTTCGCCACAGTTGTACTGGGCGCCGATAAAGGTATAGCTGTATTGGTAGGAGTTATAGGAGTATCTGTAGCAATAATAGCGATCAATAATTTTGTTTTTGCGTTTTATGTATCCACATCTCTGGGCTTTTTCATTTTTTTTATAGGTCGATTTTTGCATCACGCTATTCCTACCGGATACTTTATTGACTTATTGATACTTTTAAACTTTTTCGGGCTTGTTATCCATAAAGTAAGGACCCGGGCGCCGTTTTTGAAGTATGCCAATCATCCGATCAGCACTATTTATATTCTATATACCTTGTTTTTAGCGCTGCAGGTGTTCAACCCTGAAATGGATTCCATTGCAGGTTGGTTTCTCGTTTTCAGAAAGTTTTTACAGTTTTTAATGATTTACCTGATTGCCATCAATGTGTTTAAAGACTACAGGAGCGTCATTAACTACTTTTGGTTTTGGACCGGACTGTCGTTGATAGCTGCTTTATATGGTTGTTATCAGCAATGGTTTGGCTTTTTGCCGTTTGAGCTGGCCTGGATATATGAGTCGCCCAAGCGCATGGGGCTTTATATGTTGGTTACCGGGGTGCAAAGACGGTTCTCGACTTTTTCTGACCCTGCGGCTTTTGGCATTACATCAGCCGCCACTTTCGTTTTCGTTTTCGTTTTACTGGTTTTTGAAAAGAAGATGGCCAGAAAGCTGGTATTAATGGTTGCAGCAGTATTCATTATACTGGGAGTCGCCTATTCGGGTACGCGTACTGCATATTTTATTATAGTGGCGGGCATCGTTTTGTATGTATTAATGACAATAACCAGCCCCAAAACACTTGCTACAGCGTGTGTACTATTGTTAGGGTTGGTATTCATAATTTATGGACCTATATACGGCAATCGTACTATCAACAGAGTCAGAAGCGCCTTTCACTTTACTGATGACGCTTCGTTAAATGTACGTGATGTTAACCGGTCTATGATCCAGCCATATATTTACAGTCATCCGTTTGGCGGAGGCGTGGCTACAAGCGGCGTACAAGGACTGGAATACAACCCGAATCATGTACTGGCGGGTTTTCCGCCGGACAGTGGATTTGTTAAAACAGCGATTGAGACCGGCTGGGTTGGACTTTTTCTTCAGTGCCTGATCTATCTGATCATTTTGTTGTCAGGGGTCAGTGCGTATTATAATGTTGGTGATAAGCGGGTAAAAGCTCTGATTCTGGCTGCTGTGGCGAGCTGTTTTTCTTTTATTATTGGACAGTATGGACAGGTTGCCATAGGTCAGTTCCCCGGGAGTTTTTTGTTTTATTCCTGCATAGCTTTAATTGTTAAATCAAAATATTTTCATTCCGAAACTTAAATCATGAAAAAGATAGCTGTTCTCGCTTTATTAATAGTAAGTGCGGTTGCCGTCAGATCGCAATCTCTCATTGATTCTATAGGCGACCCGAGCTTTATTTTAAGGGATACCATTTCTGAAAGACTTGCGGAATTTGCTGTAAGTCGTAACCAATCTCTTGTGTCCCAGCCGAGGATAAAAGAATTGGAGTACGAAATAAAGAAAACAAGAGCAGCCTGGCTAAATAATTTTGCTGCTAGTGGTAACCTGAATGAAAATAATATGCAGCCTCAACGCGAAGGCCAGAATATTTATTTTCCCAGGTATAATTTTGGTGTGACGATCCCGATCGGAAGCCTTTTTACAAAAGCATATGATACAAAGATCGCCAAACTGAGGCACGAACAGGAAGTCTATAACCACAACAGTGATATTGAGATGCTGAAAACAGCCGTCAAGGTACGGTATCAAAATTATCTTAGTAACAGGTACCTGGTGGCGCTTCATGAAGCCGTTATCCAGGATGAAAAAGTGCTGCTGTCTGTGGTGGAATCCAAATTTGATGTAAATGAGGTTACGCTCGATGCATATACCGTTGCTTCAAGACGATACAACGACGCACTGGCTAAAAAGGTGGATTTACTAAAAAATGTGAATACATCCAAGCTTGAACTGGAGAGTTTGTTGGGGGTGACACTGGAGGAAGCCATGCAGGAAATGAATAGCGGGAATAACTGATTAAATAAGGCTGGTTAGCTCCTGCTCTGGAGAGACCGGAAAAGCTATTGGGGAACATGGAGCGCATGGATCAGCAAAGTTTGTTTCAACTAAAGTGTCGAATATGTCTTTTAAAACTGCTTCGAAACATTCTGTATTATTAAAACTGGGCGGCTTTGTAGTGTTGCTCATCTTTTTTTTGATCAGTATTCCGGGAAATAAGAGCGAGGCAGACGATGCATTCGCGTATGCTTTACTGGTTGACTCAGGTGATGCAGAAAGCATTTTTGCGCCGCGATACCTTCTTTTTCTACCGTTTTTTAAACTACTTTCTTTTATTGCCGATCAAGCAGGACTCAACTGGAGCTCTTACCAGGTAATGGTTTACTTTAATTGTGTGTGCAGTGCCTTGGTATTATTGATCGTGTATCAAGTATATACCCGGGTGCTTCAGCAGCGACGGATCGCTTCTATATGGGGGTGCTTATTTCTGGCTTTTTCTTATGCATATTGGCGCTATTCTGTAGAAGCCGAAGTGTACATGTTGTCTAATCTCCTATGCATATCTACTTTATATATGTTACTTCTTCCTTCTGCCAACACCGCCCGAAATGTAATAATTGCTGCATTGATTGCTGGTGTTGCCATATTGATGTATAAGCCCAATGCTATTCCGCTGTTCCTGAGCTTTGGACTTCCTTTACTTTTGAAAAGAAGATGGAAACAACTGGTAATATATTATTCCATCGCCGGGTTTGTAACAATCCTCGGGTATTATTTGGTGTATGCCTGGCTGCAAAAAGAAGATGGTTTTATTTCTTTTTTCCTGGATGGCAGCTCTAAATCATACGGCTCTCCTTTCCTGACTATTTTTATCATGGTTACCAACGTTGTTGCATCCATGTTCATGTACGGCATTAAGCCGGTACAGGATATGATTGCTGCTAAATTTCCCGCCAACATGATTACCGAGGAAGTATATGCTACACAACAAAATCTTGTCTTTAGCCAGTTGGCGTTGATGTCGCTGGTACTGCTGGCGATCACATTTTTGATAGTTCTTCTGAAGCGAAATAGGCTGGGAATAAGGTTCAACCTGACGTCGGTATATGGAGTGCTGTTATTGTGGGTAATCACTTATTCACTTGTATTACTTTACCTGGATCCCAATTCCCCCGAGCCGTGGACGATGTTACTCCTCCCGTTAACCATGCTTTTTACCAATTATGTCATTTATCCATTTTTTATTAAGAAGCTATATTTGTTTCCTTTTCTGTTACTTGGGTTACTTTTCCTCCACAACTTTCTGGGCGGGTATATTTTTATAGCAAAAAAGGATACAGATTATTCGGGTTTTGTAGCGGACAAGGCCATTGAGATTGCCGGGGAAAACGATCTGATCCTTTCACTTGGCTCAAGATATACCCTTTCTTACATTGATTATTACTCCCCCGCAATGATCTGTTCGCCGGAGCAAGTTTTTGATGCATGTTTGGAAATGGCAGAGGCAACCATTAGAAGTGGAGGAAAAGTGTATGTTCTCGATGATATGATTAACATAGATCCGGTCGTAAAATTCAGGAACCCCCAGTCATATGAAAAGGTGAGACTGTTTGCTGAAAAATATAAGGATCATTTACTTTTGGTAAATGAAAATGATATGAGATGTGGTAAAGTGTACCGGCTTGACTATACAGGGGAGATAGCATTGCCCGAATGATTTTGGCGATATCCCGGTTTTCGATCTAAATAACTTATCTGTGCAGGTAGACGATCATAGCTTTCTATTCATTGATCTTCCTCAATCAAAGTTGCCGTTTCCGTTTTCTTAAGATAAGAAAGCGGCAGCGTTGCAGAAGTACTGCACTTTTCAAATACTACAAAGACGTTGTCGAAGTTAATTATTCGTTCGTCGAAAATTTGGTAGCAGAGTGACGGATGTTTTAACAAGATTTTTTCTTTTGGCATGGAATTTGCTTTTTTCTGGCAAATTTTATGAAAACTTTTGACTGTTGATTTTTGTTTAATGATCCGTTTAAATTGATCAAAAAAATGTTGTATACATGATTTTGATTGCAGTTTGTTAAATGAACAAACTGATCCAATACAATAATTCTAAATCCCAAAATCCAAGGTTTCTATGAAAGCTAGATTAAGCATTTTATGGGTTCTTTGCCTACTCCTTCAAACTAATGTAGCATTCTCTCAAAACCAGGTGCTTACCCATGTACACGAGAGAATAAATGCTGCGATGGGGGGATATTATGAGTCTTTACCTGTAGGCTATGCATCAAACCCCAGCAAGAAGTATCCACTAATTATTTCTTTCCACGGAATAGGCGAACTGGGAGATGGCAGTGCCGGACAAATCACCAAGTTGCTAAGCAACGGGTTGCCCAGGTTGATTAATGAAAAAAGGTTTCCTTCATCACTTACAGTGGGAGGGGAGCAGTTCTCGTTTATAGTCGTAAGTCCGCAATTGTCGTCTAACTATAGAAACCCTGCAGGTGTAGTGGATGTTATAAACCACTGTATTCAAAAATACAGGGTAGACCCGGATCGCATTTATTTGACTGGTCTTAGTATGGGTGGGGGGCTTGCTTGGTTATATGCGGGTCACTCAAAGGCATATGCTGATCGGCTAGCCGCTATGTTGGTGATTTGTGGCAATACCCAGGCGTATCCCAATATGGTAAAGGCGATCTCATCATCTAATCTACCTGTTTGGATCACACATAACAGCAATGACAACGTTGTTCCAACTACTCATTCTACTAAGTGGGAGCAGGAACTCAATGCAACGGGAATACAGCCTCAGACCCTGCTTAATATTTTTGATGGTGGCGGGCATGATGCGTGGACACAAACATATGATCCAGGCTTTAAAAGAGCAGGGTTAAACGTTTTTGAGTGGATGTTGATGCATAAAAGAGGTGCGTTGGCCACTCCGATAGTAGATAATACCCCTCCTGTTTCAAATGCTGGATCCAACCAGACTATTACGCTGCCAGCTAACAGCGTGACGCTTAGCGGCAGTGGTAAAGACTCCGACGGAACCATATTGAAATATGCCTGGACAAAAGTATCCGGTGGTACAGCCAACATCGTCAGCCCCTCTGCTGCCAAAACGAATGTTACGGGTTTGGTGGAAGGGATCTATGTTTTTCGTTTGACAGTGACCGACGACAAGGGAGCGACGGGCTCCCAAACTGTGACGATCACCGTAAATGCACGCCCGGTGGATCAACCTGTGGTGTCAGGGCCAGCTCCTTCAGCTCCTGCTGGAAATGGTGTTGCGAATAATCCCGCTGATTGTGGTTGTACAGTTACGTTGTCGCCAGCGGCGGATGGGGGTATATATGTTACGAATGGCGGTAATTATGCGCCTGGAAGTGTACTCTGTATAAAGGCAGGGAGGTATTCATATATAAATCTTCAAAATATTCGTGGAACAGCATCTAACCCCGTTATTATTAAAAACTGTGGGGGACAAGTGGTAGTATCCGGGAGGACTTATGGGATATCGATTACCAAAAGCAGCCATTTTAAATTTGTTGGAACAGGTGCTCCTGGTTCACGTTATGGAATAAAGGTAGATGGGAGTATTTCGGGGTTGAAAATGGGGTCGGGTCTAGGTATTTCAAACCAGTCTTCAGATTTCGAAATAAGCAATATTGAAATATCTCATGTTGATGCTGGAGTGATTTGCAAAACCAACCCGACTTGTGATGAAATGACTTGGGGGGGGAATTACACAATGCGTAATGTTGTTATGCATGATATGTATGTGCACGATGTAAACGGTGAGGGCTTTTATGTAGGTCACACAGGTCTTTCTGCAAATGTCACCTGCAACGGTAAAACGACATCCGTTCCGACTCAGACAATTGAGAATCTTAAGATATACAATTGTATAACAGAAAATACAGGATGGGATGGTATACAAGTGTCGAACGTTCCACTAAATTGTGAAGTGTTTAATAACACGATTAAAAACTATGGAACTGTTAATAAAAGCTCTCAGCAGATGGGTTTGTTGTTTGGCGGTTTCTCTAATGGGAAGGTCTATAACAATTATATAGAAAAGGGAACCGGTGCGGGCTTGATGATCTTAGGAATTGGTGAAATCTCTGCATATAATAATATAGTCATAGATTGTGGAAATGCGGGTGCTCAGGATGGAATATATGTTGATGATCGTCCTATCACCGGGTATCCTGCTTTAAGGGTTAATCTTATCAATAATACCGTTGTAAGGCCAGGAAGAAATACTATTCGAATTGAGAATAGCAGAAAATCCATTGTCGGAGTTAATCAACTGATTAACAATTTATTGGTACAGCCGGGCGTAAGTAACGCCCAGGCATATATTGCACCAAGAGGTGGAGTAAAGGTTTCAGAAAGTGGAAATGTAACGTTAGCCAAAGTGGAAGATGCAAGGTTTGTTAATGCTGGTGCAAAGGACTTTCATCTTGCGGCTAATTCACCGGCTGTAGATGCAGGAGTGGATGTAGTCTCCTGGGGCGTTACAAAAGATAAAGACGGACAAAATCGAAAAAATGGTAGTAAGGTAGATGCTGGCGCGTTTGAATTCAATACCGGACAGACAGTTGTTAATCAGCCTCCTGCCGCAAATGCGGGACCTAATCAAACGATCACTTTACCAACGAACAGTGTTACGCTGAGTGGCAGTGGTACAGATAGCGATGGCAAGATCAGCAAGTATGCGTGGACGAAAGTGTCCGGCGGTGCAGCCACAATAGCCAGTCCTTCTGCTGCCAAAACGAATGTGACGGGTTTGGTAGAAGGTAGCTATGTTTTTCGGCTGACAGTAACCGATGACAAGGGTGCTACCGGTACAGCGAATGTAACCGTTACTGTAAAGCCGGCAGCGAATAAGGCTCCGACTGCCAATGCCGGGAGTGCTCAAACGATCACCCTCCCAACGAACAGTATTACGCTGAGTGGCAGTGGTACAGATAGTGATGGAAAGATCAGCAAGTATGCGTGGACGAAAGTGTCCGGCGGTGCAGCCACGATAGCCAGTCCTTCTTCCGCCAAGACGAATGTAACCGGGCTTGTAGCGGGTAGCTATGTTTTTCGGTTGACAGTAACCGACGACAAAGGCGCTACCGGTACAGCAACCGTAACCATTACAGTGAAAGCCGCTGCTAATAAAGCGCCCGTTGCCAATGCCGGTAGCAATCAAACGATCACTTTACCGACGAATAGTATTACGCTGAGTGGCAGTGGTACAGATAGCGATGGCAAGATTAGCAAGTATGCGTGGACGAAAGTGTCCGGCGGTGCAGCCACGATAGCCAGTCCTTCTTCCGCCAAGACGAATGTAACCGGGCTTGTAGCGGGTAGCTATGTTTTTCGGTTGACAGTAACCGATGACAAAGGCGCTACTGGCACTGCTACCGTAACGATTACCGTAAAAAAAGCGGAAGTGGTGGTGACCCCGACGGATAAACTGGATATAAAAATAAACCCCAACCCGGTTAAAACAGCTATGAACCTTACGGTAGATTGTCAGGCAAAGGGCAGAACCATTGCAAGAGTGTATGACATAAAAGGTGTGCTTTTATTGCAAACGGAATATGTTAAGGATGTTGCGGGGCAGGTATCGAAACAAATAGATGTATCCAAATTGCCAAGCGGATTATTTATTGTTCAGGTGACTGTTGATTATCAGTTGGTTAAGTCTGCTCCGATGGTGAAATACTAATGAAGACATTTATGAATTGTTGAAGTGAAGAGGCTGTTTATCATGAGCAGCCTCTTTTTGATGAGATCTTAATAGAGGATTAAATTAAAATTGACTTCTATAGCTACAGGTGAGTAGGAAAATAAATATTGTGTCTGTAGAGAAAGAAGCTTCTGTATTGTTTACAATTAAACAAATGGTTTTACCTTACGGCTTCCTTGCTACAACCATCATTTCCTTAATTCCCGCTAAGCGCGAAACAAGATTGGTAGCAAACCGGTATAAACCAAAGTTTATCTTTGCCACTGGCAGCAGTCGATAGTATCCTGCTCCACGGATATATTTGTTTTCCAGGATATCGAAGCCCACCGTTAGTAAGAGGTTGTTGATGGCCTGAAAGTTCCAGGTATATAAATGCTGGTTAAGGTCGAACTCCGGCTTTCCTTTCCCATGTCGTTCATAGGGTATCACCAATAATAATAGGGAACCTTTCTTTAATTTGCGGTACATATCTCCGAGCATCGTTTTGGGGTAGGGATGGTGTTCCAGTGCGTGTGCCGAAAAAACAATATCAAATGCTTCATCTGGGATTTCGTTCAGATTTGTAGTGGCTTTTATGCCTTTTTCTCTGCAAAAGTTAACTCCGAATTCCGAGATATCATACCCCATTGCATTGGGTAGGTAATAAATGTTCTGACCTAGTCCGCAACCAAAATCCAATATACGCTGGTGCGTATCGTAACCGCTGAAAAACTTGGTCAAGGCAATCTTGGCTCTTGCATTATAGTAATGTTCATTAAAATGATTGCTGTGCCGCTGAGAGTGATAGGAAGACTCATAGTCCACTTCGTTATGAAAACCATTTATTTTTGAGCTATCCATAGTAATCGTTTCGAGCCGTTTTCAATAGTAGCCAGGTTTTTTACGACGAGGCTATTTAATGTGCCAAATCGAGGGTTATAGTCCGAACAGTACGTCGTATGCTCTTTTCGTCAGACCGCATGTATGTTTCTTCTGACAGGGATGAGAAATAGCGTTATATCAAAGGAGATTAGAAAATGTTATCAGCCCCTGTATTTCACATTTCACGGAAGAAGTAGGGATAAATAAATATATAAAAAAATTTCCATTTTTTTAGTTGTTGTTTTGTTAAATACGCCACAGCATGAATCGCATAAAAGGCTAATGATCGGGTAGTAGAGCCGTCTGATAACCGTAAATCATGCAGAAAAGAACCTGGAAAAGGTTTAACTTTTTTCGTATCTGGTAGATAAAGGACAGAAAATTTACCCGCAGTACCGTGCCATGCGAGTGTCCTATGTGTTCTACTGCAGGCAGGACAGCAAAAGCCTGGTGCGGTATATCGACACGAACGATAATAATTATGAAAACCCCGTGGATGTATCGGAGGAATACATGGAAGCAGTCGTAGATGCGTAGCCATAGGGAATTTTGGGAAAGTGTCCCTACTCCTCCATCCATTCGCTCATTTCCAGCCAGCGCATTTCTTTCTCATCCAGTAAGGCGGCTATTTCGCCTATACGGTTGGAAAGTGCCTGTAGTTCTTCAAAAGGCAGGTTGCCTGCATGAAGTTTGTTGTTGATATCGGCTCTTTCTTTTTCCAGTGCGGCGATATCGCTTTGCAGCAGTTCGAATGCTCTTTTCTCTTTGTAGGAGGGCTTGCGTTTGACGGGCACGTTCGCGGGAGTGGGTGTAGGGTCTATGGATTTGCTTTTAGCGGTGTTTTCTTTTTCTTCTTCTTCCTGTGCTTTTTTCCACAAACGGTATTGTGTATAGTTGCCGGGGAAGTCGGATATTCTACCATTGCCTTCAAATACGAACAAATGGTCGGTGAGCCGGTCCATGAAATACCGGTCGTGCGATACAACCAGCAGGCATCCGCCGAAGTCGGCCAGGAAGTCTTCCAGTACACCCAGTGTTGGCAGGTCGAGGTCGTTGGTAGGTTCGTCCAGTATCAGGAAATTGGGGTTGCGGAATAGAACAGACAAGAGCATCAGGCGTTTTTTCTCGCCCCCGCTGAGTTTTGAGATATAGGTGTACTGCTGGTCGGGCTCAAACAGGAATAATTGCAGGAATTGAGCGGCGCTTAGAGAGCCCCCGCCGGCCAGAGGAAAGTTCTCGGCAATGTTTTTCACGTACTCTATTACCCGCATATCTTCTTTAATTTCCAGCCCTTGTTGCGAGTAGTAGCCGAATACCACGGTGTCGCCGATATTGATCTTTCCGCTGTCGGGTTGTTCCCGTCCCTGCAAAATGTTCAGGAAGGTAGATTTACCCGCCCCGTTTTTTCCCACCACACCTACCCGTTCTCCTTTTGCAAACGTATAGTCAAGGCCTTGAAGGATCGTCAGGTCGCCATACGATTTATATACTTTTTTCAGTTCAGCCACTTTGCCGCCCAGACGGTTCATTTTCATCTGCAGTTGCACCTGATTGTCTTCTATGCGTTGTTTGGCTTTTTTCTCTACGTCAGTAAATGCGTCTATACGGCTTTTGGACTTGGTAGTGCGGGCTTTGGGCTGTTTTCGCATCCATTCCAGCTCTTTGCGATACAGGTTCCTGGCTTTATCGATGCTGGAGCTTTCCTGTTCGATGCGGGCGGCTTTTTTCTCTATATAATTTTCGTAGTCTCCCTTGTGTGCGTACAGGTTGCTGCCGTCCAGTTCCCATATTTCGTTGCATACGGCATCCAGGAAATAGCGGTCGTGTGTAACCAGCAGCAGGGTTACTTTTTCCTGGTTCAGGTAGTGTTCCAGCCATTCCACGGTTTCCACATCCAGGTGGTTGGTCGGCTCGTCCATGATGAGCAGCACATGCCGGTGTTCGAACCCGATATCGATCAGTGTCCGGGCCAGTGCTACGCGTTTGCGTTGTCCGCCGGAGAGGGTACCGGCAGCCTGGTGAAACTGGTGAATATTGAGTTTGCCCAGTATCTGCTTCACCTTGCTGTCGAAATCCCAGGCGCCCATTTCGTCCATTTTAACGATGGCGTCGCCCAGTGCAGCGGCATCCTCCGATTCACTCGCGGCTTCGTAAGCTTTGATAGCATTGATAACAGGGTGTTCATGATGGAAAATATTGTCGAGAACGGATTTGTTTTCTATGAAGGAGGGCTCCTGCTCAAAAAGGGCCACGGTTACATCTTTGTGAATCCAGATGGAGCCGTCCTCCGGCACCTCTTTGCCTGCCAGCATTTTCAGCAGGGTGGATTTTCCCGATCCGTTACGCGCCACCAGGGCTATTTTATCGCCTTCTTCTATATGAAAACTCAGGTTCTGAAACAGGGGCTTGATTCCGTAGGATTTGCTCACCCCTTCTGCTGATACATAATGCATGGCGCAAAGATAGCCGAAGATGGGATAGAACGTGTGGTGGGGGTATTTTGTGGTTTTTTAGGTGTTCCGTCCTTTCGAACGCCCGCCCGCAGGAAGCCCGGAGAAACCTCATGACACTGTGGTGTATTGGTCTTGGAAATGTCTTCCCTTGGTGATGAGCTATCTCCCCGCCTGTAGCGGGGTCGATATGACGGTCGGGTGGTGCTCCGTCCTTTCGAACGGGCGCCGGCAGGAAGCCCGGAGAAATCTCACGACATTGTGGTGTATGGGTCTTAGGAATTCTTCCATTGGTGGTGAGATATCTCCCCGCTTGTGGCTGGGTCGATATGACGTTTAAGTGAGCTATCTCCCCCGCCTGTGGCGGGTTGATAGGACGGCGGGGAGCCGTTTCGTCAAAATCTTCCGGCATGGGAAAAAATACTTAATTTACAGGTATGGAATGGGTCTGGATCATCGTCGGTATTGTTTTGATAGTAGCGGGACTGGCGGGCAGTGTATTGCCCGTATTGCCGGGGCCTCCGCTGGCTTACGCGGGTTTGCTGCTTCAGCAGCTTCGCGAACCCCCTCCTTTTACAACGAAATTTCTGCTGATATGGGCAGGGTTAACCATTGTAACCGTTGTGCTGGACTACCTCGTACCCATATGGGGTACCAAACGATACGGTGGTACTAAATACGGTATATGGGGCTGCACGCTGGGCTTTCTGCTGGCTTTCTGGCTGGGGCCTGTTGGCATTATTGCCGGACCTTTTATCGGCGCATTTGTGGGAGAGATGATCGCACAGCAAAATTCAACTTTGGCATTGCGGGCTGCCTGGGGCTCAGTGGTGGGCTTTCTGCTGGGTACCGTTATTAAGTTGATTGCCTGTGTATTGATGCTGTATTACCTGATCACCACCATCGCCTGAGCCTTGCCGTCATGTGCCGATTGCATTTATAATAAACGAATGATGCCTTCGCCTTTTTATCCTTTAAAATATTTTATTACCTTTCTGCATTGATCGTACTTAACAAACCGTACCAGTATACATGGCAATCAACAGACGAAAATTTATTACCACCAGTGCTGCATTCAGCGGATGGATGCTGGCGCCGGATTTAAAACCAAATAACTTGAATAGTGTTTCCTTTCCCATACCGAATGATTTCCGTGTAAAGATAATGGCTACCGATTGGGGTTTTTCCGGCTCCAGAGAAGCGTATATGGCCAAAGCCAAAGAAGAGGGTTACGACGGCATAGAGCTATGGTGGCAGGGCGATCCGCAGAAGCGCGCCGAACTGTTTGCATTGCTTAAAAAATACGATATGGAAGTGGGCTTTCTTTGTGGTGCCCACCAGGCCGATTTTACTGCCAACTTCAAACAGTTTACCGCCATGATCGACGCAGCTACCGGGCAGAACCCACAGCGTCCTTTGTACGTGAATTGTCATTCCGGCAAGGACTTTTTTTCGTTTGAGCACAACAGAAAGTTCATAGATTACACTATTGCTGCTTCCCAAAAATCGGGTATACCTGTCAGCCACGAAACACATCGGTCACGGATACTGTATTCTGCGCCCGTTGCCCGGCAGTTTATCGAAGCGATTCCGGGATTGCGAATCACGCTGGATATTTCGCACTGGTGCAATGTACATGAATCGCTTATGGAAGGGCAGGAGCAGACGGTAGAAAAAGTATTGCAGCAGGTAGACCATATTCATGCGCGGGTGGGGCACCCCGAAGGGCCGCAGGTAAGCGATCCGCGTGCACCCGAATGGGATACTGCCCTGCAAAAACACCTTGCCTGGTGGGATGCTGTAGTGGCGCTTAAAATAAAACAGGGTGCTAAGCATATGAGCTTTCTTACGGAATTTGGTCCGCCCGATTATATGCCCGTAGTGCCTTACACCCGGCAGCCGCTGGCAGATCAGTGGGCTATTAATGTTTATATGATGCAGTTGCTGAGAAAAAGATATTCCGCATAGTTTACTCCTGCCCCATGACACCCCTGATGAATATTTCAACGTTTTTAGGCCGTTTCCACCCGTTGCTGGTACACCTGCCCATTGGTATGCTGCTGTTGGGCGTTGTGATGCACTGGCTGAGCAGATCACAGCGCTTTCATAATCTTCGGCCGGGCATTGCCGTTACCCTCCTGTTGGGAGCGGTCAGTGCCATATTTTCCTGCATCAGTGGCTGGCTGCTGGGAGCAGATGGAGAATACGAGTCCACTACACTCGATCAGCACCGCTGGATGGGCATCGCTGTGGCGCTGATTGCTATTGTGTATTACCTGCTGTTTACCGGCATCGTAAAAATAGTGGTTCCTGCATGGGTGCCCTATACCTTGTCGTTCGCGCTTGTAGGCACCCTATCCATAGCAGGCCACCTGGGCGGCACGCTTACACACGGCGAAGGATATCTTAATATGGTATGGGCGGAAAAAGAGGCCCGGGATGCTAAAAAAATAATACCGGATGTGCAACAGGCTATGGTATACAACGACATCATTCAGCCCATGCTACAGCAAAAATGTTACAGTTGCCATGGTGCTTCCAAGCAACGCGGGAAGCTGCGCCTGGATTCCGGAGATGGTATTCTCAGTGGGGGAGAAGAAGGTATAGCTGTTGTACCCGGTAAAGTAGATGAGAGCATACTGTACCAGCGGCTGGTGCTGGAGGAAGCGGATGAAAAACACATGCCGCCCAAAGGGCGACCCCAATTCACGCCTGCCGAAGTAGAGCTGATCCACTGGTGGATTAATACCGGTGCGGCTTTTGATAAAGCCGTAAGCGAATTGCCGCAGGATGAAAAGATACAACCCCTGCTCCTGGCGCTGCAAACCTCCGATGTTGCCCCGGCACAGCCAGACGTGCCGGAAGCCCCCGTGCCGGCTGCTGATCCTGCCATTGTCAACCGTCTAAAAGAAGCAGGTGCTACTGTTATTCCTGTGGCCAGGGGCAGCAACTACCTGTCTGTCAATTTTGTTTCTTCCCCGGCAGTATCCGATGCAGAGATGTTATTGCTGGAACCCCTCGCTGCACAGTTGGTCTGGCTTAAACTGGGCGGTACTTCCATTACGGATCAGGCGATGCCGGTGATTGCCAGGCTCTCCGCTCTTACGCGACTGAGTATAGACAATACTGGTATTACAGACGAGGGTATAGGGCAACTGGAGGCGCTTCCCAACCTGCTTTATCTGAATATAGTAGGCACAAAGGTGAGCGCTGAGGGACTGGCTGCCTTACGATCACTGCAGCACCTGCGATCCATATACCTCTACCGGACGGGTATCGCCGGCGACGACCTGACTGCATTGCAGGCCATGTTTCCACGCGCTGTGCTGGATACGGGCGGCTATACATTGCCGTTACTGGAGGGAGATACCACCGAGCTGAAACGATAAGACGCTGCGGAAGGATTGTATCGATATCATACTTCGATTGTATCAAAAACGTACACAACGTGTCGTTGTCTGAATTATAATATGTTGTAATTCAATAGCCTGTACTACTGGCATTGATTTTCGTACTCCTGGTGTACAGAACAGGAAAAGCAATGGCAAGTATGATCGTATTAAAAAATATTACAAAAACGGTAACTACAGGGGGTATAAAAACCCACCTGCTGAAAGATATCGATCTCCAGGTTGAGGATAGAGCTTTCATTTCCATTATGGGGCCTTCGGGCTCCGGCAAGTCGACTCTGCTGAATATCATCGGGATGCTCGATGATCCCAGCGAAGGCTATTATTATTTTATGGGCGAAGCCGTACACCTGCTGAAGGAAAAGCAACGGTCGCAGTTGTACAAAAAACACATTGGTTTTGTATTTCAGGCGTATCACCTGATTGACGAACTCACCGTTTACGAAAACATAGAAACGCCCCTGATATACCAGCAAACCAAATCTTCCGAGCGGAAAGCCATCGTAAGCGATATCCTGGATCGGTTCAGGATCGTAGCGAAAAAGGATCTTTTTCCTTCACAACTCTCCGGAGGACAGCAGCAACTGGTGGGCATTGCCCGCGCCCTGGTATCCAAGCCTTCCCTGATACTGGCCGATGAACCTACCGGTAACCTCAACTCGAAACAGGGGGAAGAGATCATGGAACTGTTCAAACAGCTCAACGAAGAAGACGGTGTTACCATTATTCAGGTGACGCATTCAGAAAAAAATGCAGCATATGGCTCGCGGATCATCCACCTGCTGGATGGTAAAATAGTTAATTGATACTGTACAATAGCAGGTAAACTTCAAAATCAACAGCAATGCAAAAGTACGGTGCGGGCATCATCCTGTGTATTGTAGGCCTCTTTTCGGGTACACATGTTTTTTCGCAGAAAATCTATACATTAAAACAGTGCGTGGAAACTGCATTGACCAACAATATTCCCGTAAAACAAAGGGCATTGGAGTCGGAAGCGTTAAAAGCAGACTGGCACAGAGCAAGGGCCAATCTGCTGCCCAGCCTGAACAGTAGTTGGGATTACGGATGGAACCAGGGAAGATCGATCAATCCTTTTACCAATACGTATATTAATCAGCAATTTTCGGGCTCCAATGCCGGGTTCTCCAGCGGCATTACGCTTTTCAACGGTATGCAGTTGCAACATACCATCCGCCAGACCGGTTACGCATTTAAAGCCAGTGAGCAGGAATGGCAGCAATCGAAGGATAAGCTGACACTGGACGTGCTACTTGCTTACCTGACGGTATTAAACAATGAAGATACCTGGAACATGCTAAAGGAGCGTCGGGAGGTGACCAGTGAACAGGTAAAGCGGTTGACCACGCTGTTTGAAAAAGGTGCGATCGCCAGCTATATGCTGTCTGATATGAAAGGACAGCTCGCCACTGATGATATCAGCCTGGTAAACCAATACAACGCCTTGCAGTATGCTAAGATGGAACTGTCGCAACTGATGAACGTTGCTTTCGATAAAGCAATGCAATTGGAACGTTTACCCGAAGCAGCCCTGCTGGAATTATATCCGGCTGCCCCTGAGGAGGTATATGCGGCGTCGGTTGCCAGCCTGGCGCAGGTGAAGGCGGCAGACTTTCGTGTGAAGAGTGCCGAAAAAGGAGTGCAGGCCGCTAAAGGTGCTTTCTATCCCACGGTGTCTTTCCAGGGGAGTGTGGGTACCAACTATTCCAGTGTGTCGTTTACCCAGGTACCCGGTGCTGTAGTAGAGCAGCCAACCGGTGATTTTGTGACTGTCGACGGTTTGAAAACACCCGTTATGACATCCAGCCAACAGTTTACCACACGATCTATACCGTACAACCGGCAGTTCTCCAACAACATCGGTACGTATTTTGGCTTCCGGGTGAGCGTTCCACTGTTTAACAATCTCGCGGTGCACACCCAGGTAAGGCGGGCGCGGCTGGCGGCTAAAAATGCTGCGTATGAAGCTGATTATACCCGTTTGCTGCTGCGTCAAAGTATTGAACGAGCTCATCAGGATATGACGGCCGCTTACGAACGGTATAAGGTACTGCAGCAGCAGGTAACAGACTATGGGGAGTCGTTTCGTTCTGCGGAAATTCGCTTCAACCTCGGCACCATTGTTTCTACAGAATACCTGCTTACCAAAAACAACTACGATCTATCCCTGCTAAACCTCCGGCAGGCATGGTACGAATACATTTTCAGAACCCGCATACTGGATTTTTACCAGGGCAGGTTGCAGTTTTAATGAAGTGTTTCAGGAGTACATACCTCCATTGTTCCTGCTTATCGCATCAGCGGAATATTTCTTCTGTTTGCTTAAATGCCAGGTTAAAGTAAGCGTGTAAGGTATCGGGTAAAACTGCTTCCAGTTTTTCTGAGAAATCATTGGTATTGAGCTTTTGGGCAGCCGACAGCGATTCGAGGTACCATGCGCCCAGCAGGGTATTAAGGTGGAGTGGCTGCCATTGTGTAGCAAGCTGATAAAATGCATACCCGCCTTTTTCATTGTATACATAGTCTGCTTCATCATCCACTGAAAACAGGGCAGGCTCTGCATTGGCTTCCAGCGCCCGCCTTTTAAAATAATTTTGTTTCCTTTTTTCCAGGTGTTTGACAAACGAGGCACTATCTGTTTGTGTTCGTAAAAAGCTGAGCGCGTAATAGTCCGGCAGGCTGTTGGTAAACAGGGCATATCCCTGTACGGCGCTGTAGTTGCCCTGTTGCCAGTATTGCATAGCTATTAGTTTAGCGAGTGCAAACGCGGCATAGTCCATATCCTCTACTTTACGGGCATCCGCATTCCAGACATGGTTGTCAGGCAATACAAGCACATTGCCAAAAGCAATCAGCTCTTCGTCATATGCTGGTTTTTCTGCAATCCGGATCAGGTCAAAGGGATAAGTGCCCAAATGGTACTGCAGAAATTGGAGCGCTTTTTCTGTTACTTCGGTCATATAGCCAATATTGCTGCTATCTGCGGGGTGATAGTATATTTCTAATGATAGGGGCTTGCCCTTTGTTTGCAGCGGCTGTTTGTGAACGGCATAGCGGGCAGACAATACATAAAAATCATACAAGCCGTTTTCTATCTGGTAACGATAGTGCCGACGATTGTTTTCTTCTTTTTCGCTGAGCAATGTACCAGATGTAACGATCACCTGATCTATATTGGTGCTGACGTTTAGTGTGCCCGACACCCTGTCTGCATCCGGCGAAATATAGCTGTTAACACTTGCTTTGGCATCGTCGGCTGCCGGAAGCCGGTTGTTTAGTTTGGGGAGCCCGCGTTCGGCCCTGTACCTGTTTTCTTTCAATGGTCTTTCTCTGTTGTAGCCAAAGAATGGCAATATTTCCTTAGGTAAAAAACTGCCATTGTAAGCCAATGCCGGTTGCGGATCGTGGTTGGTAAATCCGCTGTACTGTAATATGGCTTCGTATTGAATGGTGATACTGTCGCCGGGTTGTAGTGCGGGTGATATGCTGTAAATAGTATGGCGGAATTCCGCATCTTCCATTATAGATTTTAGTGAACGGTTGTTTGATTGCAAAGGTTCCATCTCCGCAAAATCCATCCACTCCACATGCAGACTATCGATAGGATATTCTGTTTTGTTAACCAGTGCCATTTCAGCCTTACAGGTTGCTTTACGCGCATCAGGATACAGGTCCAGCGTTGTATGATAGTGAACGATTTTAGGTTGCGGACTGTACTCAAACTGTTTGTATTTTTTTTCGTATTCCGCTGCTTCCTGGTTTTCGGTATCCTTGCTTTGGTAGGCATTCTGCACATTAACATTATCGTACACTACGCAGGCTGAACAAACAAAGATGACCAGACAGGCTGTTAACCCCAGTACTGATTTTCCATTCCATTTTTTGCCATAGCGCAACAGATTTTGCTTGCCTGATAACAAGGTGCCGCGTTGCAGTAACGGGAATGCAATTAAAATTCCCGTAAGCGTGATTGATATCCAGTACATGGCAAACCAGGTAGTGGCATTACTGAAAATACCCATGCCGTTCATGGCGGTGGTAGAGGAACCTAAAGGTGTAAATGAGTAAAGGAATCTTTGCTGTTCAAATATTTCCAACTCATGAAATATGAAAGTGGAAAATATGAATACCAGGTTCAGTACATGGGTTAGGTACCGGTTGTTGGTAATGGCAGCAAACAATACCGGTAATAATACAAACAAACACATCAATGGAAAACGATATGCTAACAAGTTGCGGATGTATACGGCTGGCTCAAAATTGTAGTATCCTTTGGCTGTTTGAATGGCCATCCCTATTGCCATAAACAAAATAGCTGTAAGTAAGGCTACACCGGCCATGGCCAATACTTTGGCGGCTATGTAGCGGGTAGTGGATACAGGTAGTGCATCTGAAATTTGCCAGAACTGTTGTGTCCGGTCTTTAAAAAGTAGTTCGGTAGTAATGACCAGAAAATAGAGGTACACAAAAACAATGAGCGGACTAATGGTGTTGAGTATATATACCGTGGTAGGCAGGGTAGGGGAGGCAGAATAATATTGCTGCTGATAAATTAAGATATACAATATATAAAGCAGCATAATCATACCGCTGAAAATAAAAAACCTTACCGACCGTACTTCATTTAAAAAGTGCATGCGTGCCATTCCCCATACATCTGTCCGGCGGAATTGCTGCGCTACAGATGGTTGCCGCATGGCAGGTGTTGCGCTTTTCGGATTCTCGTCCGTAGTGAATTTTGATCTCCTTTTTCCGCTATAGATGTATTTTTTGAAGGTGAATTTTTTCCGGGACATGAATAGCAATAAAACACTGATCGCTATCCAGAACAGACGGTTCCAGAACAGCATATCGTCATAGGAAAAGCGATAGTTTATTTTTGCTTCAGTATTCATTAAATCGATCTGCCGGTGGAGTTCAGAAAAACCTGCCAGATCGAATAGCGTAAGAAAGGGCACCTGATGCGCATTGGTATCGCCAAAGATCATCAGCATCATGGCTATCACCATAGAGATGTAGGCACCTGCATTTTTCTTGGTGATGGTTGCCAGTGAAAAACTGAGGATAAACATGAAGAAAACGTTGGGCAGAAACATAACGAATAGACCTTCCCAAATGACTGACAAAGGAAGCTCCATCAATCGGTCTGCTGGCACCAGCCCCATGTACTGGAAACCGAATGTGCCCAACAAGTGACCAGACATAATGATAAGCAAGGTGGTGAAAACCGCCAGGAAATTTCCCCAAAAGTATCCGCTTTCTGATACAGAACTGGTGTACAACAACGTCGCTGTTTTATATTCGAGGTCTTTATTCAATACCTGTGCTCCCAGTATGGCATACACTACAAAACTTACATAGCTCACACCTGCCAGCAGCGTATACAGCATGACCGGAGAATTGTAGGGGGCTCCATCCGTTACAAAAAACTCGCCAGCGTGAAATACATAATAGATGGCCTGCACAAAAAGCAACAACCACATAATATAAGTAAAAGGTTTCCGTAGTTGCCTGGAGAGCTCGAATAAAAAAACTGCTTTCATTCCGTTTGTTTAAATAGCCATTAATTCAGGTTACGTCCCTGTTGTTCCAGCAGGTGGAAATACACATCTTCCAGTCCCGGCTTTTTTGCGGTAAATCGTTCATCGGGTTGTTGTGCCGCCAATACGGTAACAATCATTTTGCCCAGGTGAAAACGTTGAGAAATGATGGTGAAATTCTTGCTGACTGCCGGCAGACTGTCTTTGTCTATCTGGGCTTCCCATAGTTTTCCATTTAAGGAAGATTCAATAGAAGCAGGTTGACCGTTTAGTAATACCTTACCCGTACCTATAACTGCCATTTCGTTACAAAGGGTTGACACATCTTCTACAATATGGGTAGAGAGAATTACAATGGTGTTTTCGCCGATCTCACTCAGTAAATTGTAAAAGCGGTTTCTTTCCAAGGGGTCCAGCCCGGCCGTAGGTTCATCCACAATAATTACCTTAGGATTGCCTAATAACGCCTGTGCAATACCAAAGCGTTGTTTCATGCCACCGGAATAGGTACCCAGTTTTTTATTCTTTACGTTAAAGAGATTTACTTTTTGCAACAGGTAATCTACCTGGTCATCCCGCTGTTGTTGGTTGGAAATACCTTTCAAACGGGCAATATATTGCAGCATATCTTCGGCGCTAACGGTTGGGTATAATCCAAAATCCTGTGGCAGGTATCCCAGGTGTTTCCGCATTTCTTCGGGATGTTTTACCACATCCAAACCATCCAGCCAGATAGAACCACTGTCTGCATCCTGCAGCGTAGCAATCGTTTTCATTAAGGTAGATTTTCCGGCACCGTTTTGTCCGAGCAATCCAAACATGCCGTTGCTGATTTCAAGGGATACTCCTTGCAATGCTTTCACCCCGTTATCGTAGGTTTTTGATAAATTGTTTATGATCAGTTTCATGCCAGAATGGTTTTCTTGAGTGGAGAGAAATGGGGGGCTATCAAACTGCCGACCAGTAATAGTAATACCGTATCCAAGACCAGGTTGGGCATATTATGCGAGATGTAAATATGCGTACAGATCAGGTTAATCAGTAAGGGAATAAACATGATGGCGGCCAGCAGTCTTGTTCGCGTGTATATGAGTAATATACCCAGTATTACCTGGCAAACCGCTACGAAACCCATATAGCCTGTATTTTGCAGCAGCATATAGTAGGTTTTATACAGTTCGTTTTGTCCCTGCCAGGCTTGAGGGTCGTTTTCCTGCACAGGCATGGTGATTTTAATAGCACCGGCATATAAAAAGAATAGTCCTATCAGTGTACTGATAATATTATGATACCATTTCATTTGCGGAGGATATTATGAGAACGTGAACGTTGAGACAGCAACGATCTGTTATTGACTGAAGCCATCAGACAGGCATAGAAGCTTCTTGATGGTAAGGGCTAATCAGCAGCGACGCCGCCGCTGCTGATTAGCCCTGTAATTTATTTCATCTTAAATAACATAGGAGCGCCCTCTGTTGTGAACAGTTTTTTGGTGCTGAGGGTGTTCAGCTCTGTTTCCATAAAGTAGTTTTCTGTTTTGGTTACTATAGGAACATAGGCTTTGCCGGCATCGAACGTAATAAGGCTGGCCCATGATCCCTTGGTGTAGGTGTCGCTTATTTTTTTGCCTGTTTTCTCGTACAGGTTTATTTCATGCCATCTTGAAATAGGATCCATATAATAGGAATAGGGATCGTCTGGATTGATAGCGGCAGGATCAATAACTGCCACCCAGGCTTTACCATTTCCTGCATACTCGAGATTCATAACGGAGTAATTGTTACCGATGGCGGGTACTTCCAGATCAAAATAGTAGTCGGGATCGAAATCGGTAGCTCCTTTTTTGATGCGTATTACAGCGGAGTTCTTTTTGGTAACCGGTTTGCCATTGCCCCAGAAGTTATGACATATCATGTACAGGTCGCCGTTTTCGTCTACCTGCATAAAACGGGAACCACCACCGGAGTTCCATGCTCCCAGTGAAGAGCCTTTATCGCTGGATATCCATTTTACCACTGCTGCACTGTTGTCGGAGGAGCTGTTGTCCACCTTCGACATGTCGATGATCAGCATATCTGCTTTATCAGTAGCCAGCGTAGAATTAGCATAGTCATTTACCAGCATAAAACCTACATACATTATATTGTCTCGGATGACCATCTCCGTAGGGGCTTCCATGGTGATTTTAGCACCTGCTGCCGGAAAATTGGTTACTTCGTTGAGGCGTGATACAGCCGTGAAATCGATATAGCCTGTTTTTTGCATGGTGGTAGGATTGAATATTAAAATCTTTGGAATACCAGGCCCGGCCACATAAGCCGTATTAGCATCTTTAAACCATATATTACTCTGGTAGCTGAGTTCCGTAATATTCAGGCTGCCTGTTTTAGTGAAGCTTCCATCTTTGTTTTGCTCCCATTTTACTATTTCAGATACGGGCGCATATTTATTAAGAAACAAAGCACCATTGTAAGCGTACACGCCCGACATACCTGCACTTAATATCTCGGTGGCGCCTGCATTACCATAGTTGTCTTTAGCTGACAGGTCATCCAGCCCTTGCAGATAATAGTTAAACGTGGTGCCATCTGAACCGGTTACCCTGTTTACCAACAGATAGGTATTGGTTTTATCGTCATCAAGAGGGGTAGGGCCGGGCTCCTCTTTTTTACAGGCGGTAAATAAGCTAATGGCTATAACGGGCGCCCATAGATTTTTCAATTGCTTCATTGTATCTGTGTTTATTATTGTAAAAAGTATCTTAGTTTGATATAAAAACTTCTGCCGGCTTTTTGTACAGAGTAATTGTCAAAAGCCAGTTCATTGGAAAGGTTACGACACTCCAACCCGATATTGTAACGGTTGCCTATAGTTGACCAGGTGATGACCGCATTGTGTATCAACTGTTCGGGTACCCTTGCTTTTGTGGAAGAAAGCCCGTCGGACTCCCAGCTCAGGAAAAACTCTCTTACATAAGAGCCGTAATACTCCAGGTGTAGCTGAGCACTGGGTAAAAAAATGTTTTTGAAAGTGTATCCACCGCCTGCATTTACAAAAAAGAAGGGGATATTGGGTATGCGGGTACCTTCGTATCGGGGTTCTACCTTACCATAGATATCTGCGTTGCTTAATGTTGGTTTCTGGTAAGTTCCGTTTATATACATCAGCAAAGGCTCAACAGGCTTTACACTAACGGATGCTTCTACCCCAAATGTTTTTGTGCCCAACAGGTTAAGGTAGGTTGACATATTTCGGGTAACCGGACTTAAAAAAATCTGATTTTCTGTCTTGCGGTAATAACCCGAGAGGGTAGCAAATAACTTCCGGTCGTTCTCCCATTGCCATCCAATATTGATATTGTGGCTGTTTTCTGCCACCAGGTTTCCATTCGGCGCAATATTCAACCCATCGCCAAATAATTCGTCTTTGTCCGGCAAACGGACTGCATATTCATAGCCAGCATACACAGAGAGTTTAGGCATGATCCGGTATTTTACCACATTCCCCCAGCCAGGAATAGACTGTTCCCGGTTAATATAGTCACCTACGCTATTGTCCGTTTTCAGAATTGCTACATCGCTTTGTGCATAATAGTGTTTTACCGATGCGATGTTTATCAGCCGGTTGTTCAAAAATTTACTTTCCAGACTGATGCCATTAAAAATTTTGGTGAGCTTTTGTGGTGTAGCATATAGGTTGCTTTTAAAACTAACGATACCAGCGGTATCTTCTCCCTGCACCTGTTCGTAAATATTCAGCGATGTAAAAGCCAGCTTGTGGCGGTTGTTTACAAAATACTCCAGGTATATTCTGCCAAATACATTGGAGGTAGTGATATGCGGCGTACGGCCGTTGGAATAGAAACCGCTCTCGCCCCGGGTGCTGTTGCGGGTTTTTACACCGTCCCAGTAGAAGCTATAGCTGGAGGTGTCCACAAAGCTGATGTCAAAAGAATTGTAGCCAGCAATAATGGAAGCATGCCATTGGTCTGCTTTTGATTTTTTCCAACTGACGGCGCTATTGAATTCATGGTTGCGGGATGTCACCCCTCCCCAGGGAGCAAAAGCCGTTAGTCCATGCTGCCATTGTTTGTGAACTTTCGAAACTGCTGCCGATATTTTAATTTCATCTGCCCATTGCAAGCCGGTAAATCCGTATTGCAATCTGCCGGAATAGGAAGTGTATTTGTCATGAAAACGCCGGGCCGTTCCTTTCCGGGTATTGTACATATCATCTACCACAATATCTACATCATGCATTTTGTAGTTATTGTCCGAATGGTTGAAGAAAAGCCCCCCGGTTAAAAACTGATCTGCTTTTTTACCCCAGCTTGTTTTAAAAGAGCTTGCCGCCTGATGTGTATGAAAAGAACCATAGGTATAGGAAGCATCTATATAGTTTTTAATATTTGTTCTGGATTTGATATTGATGGCGCCACCCAGTGCATCCGCACCCAAATGAACGGGTACTGTTCCCTTATAAATTTCTATTTGCTCTATCAGCGCACCGGAGATATTGTTCAGCGCAAAGCCATTACCCAACAAGTTCAGCGGAATATCATCCAGAAAAGTAGTAATAGCTTTTCCCGCAGCGCCACCTATCATCATGTTGATACCACTGCCCAGGCCGCCACCCTGCCGCACTTTTACGCCAGGCACCTGTGCCAGTATATCCAATACCGGCGTGGGTTTCGATTGTAGCCCTTTTATATCTACGACCGCCGGTTTATAAGCTGTTTTTTGCAGGGCTTCTGTTTTTGAATCGCCCGATACAGTTATCTCAGACAGCAGCTTGTGCAGTTTTGTTAACCGCACCTCCAACCGGTGATGGCCTTCCAGAAGCAAGTGTTTGCTATATGTGGCGTACCCTATTACAGTCACTACCACCTGGCAGTTTCCGGGGGGCAGATTCTCCAATCGGAATGCTCCCCGGGCATCTGTTTTCACGATTTTGTTATTGAGCGATACGCTGGCATGTTGTATCGGTACGCCGAAACCATCGGTTATTGTCCCTGAAACGATGCATTTTGATTGCGTGTAGCCTTGTAAGACGGCGAGTAGCAGCAACACGCTTACAATAGTCTTGATATGGTCATTTTTTGGTAAAAATTGTGTCATCAGAGGGTGTTGGCGTAGTCTAAATCATACATTTGAGGAGCACGAAATTAGAGATAGCGTTTGCCTTTGAATGTCAATTAAAGGAGTAAGAATATCAATTAAGGGAGTAAAAATGGAAATCAGATTACATAGTCAGGATATTCCGGAGTTGATTACCAGGGTATATCCGGCAGGCTATGCCGTTGGAGAACATCTGATAGAAGACGGCTTTTTCTCACTGGATAACGACCGTATGGGGAAGGCTGCATTCAAGGAGATTTTTTTTGATGGCATCCATATTTTTTGGGGCAACAATCGATTCAAAGATAATATTCGTTTGCAGTTTGAAAGCGATTTCGAAACCATCGAAATGCACTTTAATCTTTCGGGATTTTCTGAATTTACCATTAATACATCCACGACTTATTCGTTTGAAAGCGGCTTTCACAATATTATATATGCGCCCCCGGTGAAAGGCATCAGTAAAATGAGCAGTACGCTGGATATACTGGAAATAAATATGGTAGTCAGTAAGTTCCGGCAAATGCTGGGAGAACCCGGTTATGATTTTTTCTGGAAACAGGTGGAAAGAAATATTCCCTGCTTTATTCACCATCGCAATCTGCCGGTAACGGCGCCGATGAAATTGTTGATTGGAGAGATTATTAACTGCAAAAAACAAGGTGTTTTTAAGAAATTGTTTCTGGAATCCAGTATTATTGAACTCTTGCTGCTGCAACTCGAACAACACAATAGCAGTGAATGTGGTATATTCTGTGCCAGCAGAAAAAATGAGATGGATAAAATGCATCACGCACGCGAAATTATTCTGAACAATATTGATAATCCCTGCTCGCTTATTGACCTTGCGAGGCAGGTTGGCACCAATGAGTTTTCACTCAAAAGGGGGTTCAAAGAAGTGTTTGGTACAACGGTATTCGGTATGCTCAGGGATGAACGTTTGCAGCGAGCCAGGCAAATACTCAGTGGCGGCGATATGAATATCAATGAGGTGAGTGAGCGCCTTGGTTATAGTACCCCCTCGCATTTTATTGCTGCGTACAAGAAAAAATACGGCATTACCCCTGGGTCATTATTGCGGTGATGGGGCCGGAGGCTCCCGGGCTCCTGCCGGATAGCGATGCCCCCTGATTTCTTCATCAATCACCATGAATCTCCATCGGCAGGTAACGGGGTTTGCGATAATTTGATTAATTTTGCAACTATTCCCTTCTAGAACCTGAGATTAATTTATGAGCAGATACAATGAATACCTCCAGCAGAATATAGACAGAAAAGCCCAGGGACTCCACCCGTTGCCGATCGATGATGCCGCACTTATTGAAGAAATTGTTGAACAGATAAAGGATATAAAACATATATACCGGCAAGACGCTCTCCAATTCTTTATATACAATGTATTACCGGGAACCACTGGCGCAGCCCGCGCAAAAGCGGTGTTTTTAAAAGAGATTATCCTGGGGCTGGTGAATGTGCCGGAAATCTCTCCTGTATTTGCCTTTGAGCAGTTATCGCATATGAAGGGCGGCCCTTCTATAGAGGTATTGCTGGATTTAGCCCTGGGTAATGACCCGGGCATTGCACAAAATGCTGCTGAAGTGCTCAAGACGCAGGTATTTCTTTACGATGCAGATACAGAGCGTTTGGCAGCGGCTTTCAGAAATGGCAACGCCATTGCCAGAGAAATTCTTGAGAGCTATGCCCGGGCAGAATTCTATACCAAATTACCTGATATACCCGAAACAATAGAACTCGTAAGTTTTGTAGCCGGCATAGGCGATATTTCTACCGACCTGTTGTCTCCCGGGGGAGATGCGCACTCCCGTTCAGACCGTGAACTGCATGGTCAAAGTATGTTTGAACATAACAGGGAGCAGCAAAAAGCACTTCAGACACTAAAGGAGCAGTATCCGGACAAAACGGTTTTGTTGGTGGCAGAAAAAGGCACCATGGGCGTGGGGTCCTCGCGTATGTCGGGAGTGAATAACGTAGCGCTCTGGATCGGTAAACCGGCAAGTCCTTATGTACCGTTTGTGAATATTGCGCCGGTGGTGGCTGGAACCAACGGTATTTCTCCGATATTTTTAACAACCGTAGGCGTAACGGGTGGCATTGGTTTGGACCTTAAAAACTGGAAGAAGAAATTCGATGAGAATGGTCAGTTGGTGGTGGACGCAGAAGGGCAACCCGTGCTGGAACAAGTGTATTCCGTAGATACCGGTACGTTGCTGACGATTAATACAACAACCAAAAAGCTGTACAAAGATGGAGAGGAGGTAATGGATGTGAGTGCGGCGTTTACACCCCAGAAGATTGAGTTTATGAAAGCCGGGGGCTCTTACGCCATTGAGTTTGGTAAAAAATTACAAACCTTTGCGGCCAATACCCTCGGTATAGTAGCGCCTACCGTATACGCACCTTCCAAAGAGATTTCGCACGAAGGACAGGGGCTGACTGCCGTAGAAAAAATATTCAATAAAAATGCCGTGGGTACGTCCGGAGCCACCTTACACGCCGGATCTTATGTACGGGTGAAAGTGAACATTGTGGGTTCGCAGGATACGACCGGACTGATGACTTCGCAGGAACTGGAAGCCATGGCGGCTACAGTGATTGCTCCAACGGTAGATGCCGGTTATCAATCCGGTTGTCATACCGCATCGGTTTGGGATAGCAAATCGCAAAGGAATATTCCCCGGCTGATGAAGTTTATGAATGATTTCGGCCTCATAACGGCCCGGGATCCGCAGGGAGTTTACCATTCTATGACTGATGTGATCCACAAGGTTTTGAATGATATCACCGTAGATGATTGGGCAATTATAATCGGCGGCGACTCGCATACCCGAATGTCTAAAGGTGTAGCCTTCGGTGCCGACTCCGGTACGGTGGCGCTGGCACTGGCCACAGGTGAAGCTTCCATGCCCATCCCGGAATCGGTTAAAGTTACTTTCAAGGGTAAAATGAAGGAACACCTCGATTTTCGCGATGTGGTACATGCTACACAATTGCAGATGCTGAAGGCTTTTAACGGCGAGAATGTGTTTCAGGGAAGAGTGATAGAAGTACATATCGGTACCCTGCTGGCCGACCAGGCGTTCACTTTCACCGACTGGACAGCCGAAATGAAAGCCAAAGCGTCTATCTGTATCTCCCAGCCCGGTACCCTCATCGAATCATTGGAGATTGCAAAAGACAGGATCAGGATCATGATCGAGAAAGGCATGGACAACAAAAAGCAGGTGTTGCAAGGGCTGATTGATAAAGCGAATAAACGGATTGAAGAAATCAGAACCGGCGTAAAACCGCCATTGACTCCGGACGACACCGCTAAGTATTATGCAGAATTTGTGGTAGACCTGGATATGATTGATGAGCCGATGATTGCCGACCCTGATGTACACAATACAGACGCTTCCAAGCGATATACCCACGATACCATCCGCGACCTGTCCTATTACGGCGGTGAAAAGCATGTAGACCTGGGCTTTGTCGGTTCATGTATGGTACATAAAGGCGACATCAAGATTGTATCTAAAATGCTCAGAAACCTCGAAGAGCATTACGGTACGGTAACATTCAAGGCGCCGCTGGTGGTGGCCGCGCCTACCTATAATATTATCGACGAACTCAAGGAAGAAGGCGACTGGGACGTACTGCAAAAATATTCGGGCTTTGAATTCAGCGACACAGCGCCTAAAACAACTGCCCGCACAAAATATGATAACATCCTGTACCTGGAGCGCCCAGGTTGCAATCTTTGCATGGGTAATCAGGAAAAAGCTGAGCAGGGTGATACTGTAATGGCTACCTCCACCCGTTTGTTTCAGGGACGGGTAGTGAAAGATTCAGACAGAAAAAAGGGAGAGTCGCTGCTCGCTTCCACTCCTGTAGTGGTATTGTCTGCGATCTATGGCAGAACGCCCACCATAGAGGAGTACAAAGCGGCTGTAAAAGGCATCAGGCTAACCCAGTTTTCTCCACCCCTGCAAAAAATGACCACGGAAACCGCGCCCGCGCACCGGATATCTTTTTAGATTTTCTATGACGTAATATGCGCAAACCGATGATCTGCTTGCTTGGACTATCTGAAGTGCCAGCCATTGACAGTCGGCACGCTGCTGCCTGTTTTGTTTAAGGCAGGGATTCGAACGGGATAAACGCAGCCCGGTATGGGCCAATACCTTTTGTGTTCATCATCCACAAGTAAGTTCCGTCTGTTTTGGAGAGGATGATGGTGTTTCGCTTGGATGCACATACCAGCACCGCCGTATCGTTTACGCGGTATGCGCTCCCCATTCGCTCGCTGAAAGCTGTTTGCGGTAATGCAATGTCTTCCTTCAGCTTTGCGGTTTTTCCGGTTTCATCCAGTGCATAAGTGTACACATGCGATATTCTCCGGCTGTTGCCGTTATCAAAAAGCATAAGATGTCCGTCTTTATCATAGTGTGCGGCATGGCACTGTTCGGGAAAAAGATCGTCCGAAGCGAAGTCTCCGCCATTGCCGAATCTCCAGATAAGTTTGCCGGAAACTGCGTCGATTTTCCATACCTGCCCGGTATTGTAGAACGATAGCAGGTAGTTTCCATCAGGTGCATAGGAGAGGCTGTTGGCATGTAACCAGTCGTCCTTTTCCTTTAGGATATTCTTGTCGTCCAGCGGGTTCATCACGTCAAAAACCGACCATTCCCATATTCTTTTTCCTTCTCTGTTCAGTACGATAATACCGTCGCCTTTTACGGTATCCTGTTTTTGACCGCCGATACTGGTTAAGTCGAATACTTTTTCTATAGATGTAATGGCCAGTATATGATTTTGCGGAGTTGTGCGTATTTCGTGGTGTAATGTGTGCTGGAAATCTTTTTCACCTTTCGTGAGGTGTAGCAATGTATCGCCCGTTGCAGAAATTTCCATTATCTGGTTGCCATAGTTGGTTGCGTACGAGGCATCTCCCAAAATGGCGAGAACCGTTTGTTGGGGCGTATAATGTGCCACTTTAAACCCCGTATTATCAATGGTATGATACCATTCTACTTCTCCTTTTACATTTACAAAGTAGATGATGCCGGGCTCTTCACGCTTGTAAAACATTACAAGGCCTTTCTGAAAATCCGGAGGTATATTTTCTGGCCTTGGGTTCATCACCAGGAATGGTTCTCTCAGCCACAGCGGCAGTGAGCCGGTTCGGAAGCCATAGGTGCCCGTAAAGGATTCGGCATTGCCTTGCTTGGTAGCAACCCTGTATTCATAATTTGTTTCCGGGGAAAGCCGGGTCAGCCCCAGCACGTGCAGGGTATCTCTTTCCGATACAGCGGTTGTAACTACCGTCGCCGGATCGTCTTTTTTCCAGTATTGCAGATACGCGGTTGTAGGCTGGCTACTGCGCAGTTCGGCTTTCACTATCAGCACATTGTTACCCGGAGAGGAAAGCCGTATTTCGTGCACATGGTCATTCACTCCACAACCCAGCGCTATCAAAAAAAAGAATGCCGCCGGATAAACCGGCAGCACTCTTTTACAACTACTGTTAATATGAGCTATCATTGGTTAGTTTCTTCTACCTGTATTATCCAAATAAGGGTTCAAATCTACCTGATTTTGAGGATATGGAAAATACTTGTCTGTTGCATCGTTGATTGAAGGGATTAAACCGGCGGCAGTCAAATAGGCATTTACTTTTTCCTGATATTTTCCGGTTCTGATAAGATCCTGCCTTCTTTTACATTCAAACACAAACTCCCATGATCTTTCTTCAAGAATTTTTTCTCTCAGGGATTCTTTTGAAAATCCCGAAGGGGCACCCAATAACGCTGCATTCGATCTTCCCTTCACCTCGTTTATCAATCCGATGCTTTCTACAGAAGGGCCGTTCAGTTCATTAAGTGCTTCTGCCCTGGAAAGCAGTACATCGGCATATCGCAAAATCGGGAATACGTGTCCGTCGAGGTAAGTATCTGGTCCATTAGGATCGGCAAATTTTTTGGTAGCTACATCCGGCAGGTAGTACTCTCCTGCGGTCGGTGTGGTTTCACCAGGGGGCGCCTGGTGATAGCGCATGCCATTGGTGCCAATATAGTCATAGAAGAACATTTCTCTTCTGTCATCTGTTTCATCTATGGTATTAAACATGTACCACGGCAGGGCGAAGTACTGCCATCGGTTGGATACCTCGTTGTTGTTCAGCGGTCCGAAATGGTTCTTTATTTCCACGCCATCTACCAGCTCGTCCGCCAATGCACTGAAAATATTTTCGGAGCACCACTTATTGGATTCTGCGAAAAGTCCTGCATAGGAAGGGTAAAGAGTATACTGGTTAAGGTCCATGATGTCTTGCGTAACATCAATAACCTTCTGCCATTCGTGTTCGCGCATGTACAATTTGGCAAGGAGCGTTAAAGCGGCGCCTTTAGTGGCTCTGCCCACATCGTTGCTGTTGTAAACAGTAGTTCCCGTATAATTGGCGGGAAGGTTGTTGGCTGCATACTCCAGGTCGTCTATTATGAATTTATTGATGTCTGCCACCGGGGTAAGCGGAAGCGGAGCTTCATAATTTGGAGTGGCAATATTCTGTGCGATTGAATCCTCGGTCATTAATATCACCGGGCCAAACGCATCTGTGAGATCAACATATCCGAGCGCGCGCAAAAAACGCAATTCACCGAAGAACTGTCTCTTTTCGTCATCAGCAATAGATGTCATTTGACTGATATAGTAGATGGAACTGTTGACGTCTGATATCATTTTGTAAGGATGTTCCCAGGCATATGCAATGTACTGGTTGGTAGGCCCCCACTGACACGAAGACATCATTCCAATGTCGCCGCCGGATTGTGCGTGACCGCCATCTGTGGTAAGGTCGGATACCGTTACCTGGAAGCCTGCATAATACATCCAGGAGTCGGATCTGCCACTGGGTTGTTTCAATCTGGAGTAAGCTGCATTTACCGCAGCTATAGCATCCGACTTGGTTATGAACGCATTGCCATCTGTGAGTGTACTATAGACTTTTGGTTCTACTAATTTTTCACACGACCACAGCGACAGCAGAATTGTAAAGAGAAATGATATTTTTAATAAGCTCTTCATACAAATAATTCGTTTTCTGGTTTAAAAATTCACCTTAAGCCCTACCATAAATGACCTGAACGCAGGGAAAGCAGTGTAGTCCAGCCCGGCAGCGAGGTTGTTGTCTCCTCCTCGTGTATTTACTTCCGGATCAGATCCTGTATACCCGGTAAAAGTCAGCAGATTTTGACCGGTAACGTATACTTTGATGTTTTCGATCCCTTTTATTTGCGGAAGATTGTAAGCCAGGGTCAGCATTTTAAGTCTTAGGAAAGAAGCATCTTCTATGAATCTGGAGTTGAGATATCCGCCATACGCAGTAGTAGCATATCCATCTCTTGGTACGTCCGTGTTTTCGTTGGTGGGTGTCCATCTTCTTAAAGCGTCTACCCCTGGTCCTGATTCCAACATTAACCTGTTAACGTTGTAAAGGCTGTAATCTGCTGCTCCCTGGAAGAAAATGCTCAGTTCAAAGTTTCTGTATCTGAGGTCATTGTTTAAGCCGAATGTATAGTGGGGATTTGCATTTCCCAGAAAGGTTCGGTCATTGGCATTTATAATGCCATCGCCGTTGACGTCTACATAACGCGGATCGCCAGGTTGTGCATTGGGTTGTGCGGTGTGGGTCTCGCCTGATTTAATTACACCGTCGTATATATACCCATAAAACATGCTCAGTTCTTTCCCTGGTTCGAGCCTGGTAAAGTCCATCGCCCTGCCGCCGTAGGGATTGGCTGTTTGAGTGATGATATAGTCTCTGCCGCCGAGATCCAGCGCCTTTTGTTTGTTATAGGCTACATTCAGTGTGGTATACCATTGAAAATTTTTGTTGTTGATATTTTCGGTATTGACAGATAATTCTACTCCCTGGTTTCTTATCGCGCCGGCATTCACTGTCTGTGCCGAAAAGCCGTGTACAACAGAAATGGGGATGTCGAGCAGCAGGTCATTGGTTTTTTTGCTGTAGAAATCCAGGGTTGTTGTTATTTTGTCATCGAGGAAGCCGGCATCCACACCGATATTGAATTGAGCTGTGCTTTCCCATTTCAGGTCTGCATTGGGCAGCCGGGTAATTGCTGTGCCCCCATAAGAAGAACTTCCATCAAGGGTCACATTAATCGGACTGAAAGTGGAAAGGTAAATATAGTCGCCGATTCTGTCATTGCCTGTTACACCGTAACTGGCTCTGAGCTTCAGATTGGAGAATACCTTCATGTCTTTGATAAAGTCTTCCTCGATTAAACGCCAGGCGATAGAACCAGAAGGAAATATGCCATACCTGTTATTGGGTCCAAACCTTGAAGAGCCGTCTCTTCTAAGGGTGGCGGTGAGCAGGTACCTATCCATGAAAGAATAGTTTATTCTTCCATAGGCAGATGCCAGACGTGCATCAATTCTGGAACTGGTGGATGCCATTCTTTCGGTACCGGAACTGAGGTTATGATACAAGAACGCATCGGTACTGAAGTTTTGCACTGTAGCCCCGGATGATTCTGTATTGTCTCTTTGGTACGAAACCCCCGCTATGGCATTAATGCTGTGTTCTCCAAACGATTTATCGTAGGTGAAATAGCTTTCTACCAGGTTTCGGATGGTATACATATTGGTGATAGAAGCTCTTCCGTTTACCTTTTCGCCGTCAACCAATACCCTTGGAAGGTAGGTGCCCACTTTGGTCTGGAAGTACTCTGTACCCCCGTTCACTCTAAACGAAAGCCCCTGGATGATTTTGTACTCGGCGAAAGCATTGACGTTTACTTTATTGCCATTTCTATCGTTAGTGGGTGCCATTAGCCATGCCAGTGGATTGTCGCGTCCGTTAAAACGGGCGAAGGAACCATCGGCGTTGTATACGGGCAGTGCCGGTGAGGCGGTCAGTATGCCGTACATCACGTTGGAAGGAACAATGCTTCCTTCGTAGTCTTTGAAACGTGACTGGGTTCTCGCTCCGTACATATTGGCGCCCATCTTAAACTTGCTGCTGAATTGTTTATCTATATTCAGCCTTACAGAATACCGCTCGTAGTCGGTATTGCGCAATGCGCCATCCTGCGAAAAATAGTTGCCAGACAAAGCCACTTTTGTATCGGCATTTCCGCCGCTTACACTGATATTATGGCTTTGCACTTTAGAAACACGGGTTGCCAGATCGAACCAGTCGGTGTTGTTGCCACTGGCAAGATCTGCTGCGCTGTAATAATCGGGGTTGCCCTTTTCATTTTCTTTGGCATTGGTAATCTGCATATTCTGCAGCCCGGTCATCTTTTCGTACCCCTTCATTATTTTCTGCCAGCCCAAATATCCATCGTACTGGATATTTGATTTACCTGCTTTTCCTCTTTTGGTGGTGATGAGTACTACACCATTTGCTGCCCTGGCTCCGTATATAGCCGTAGCGGAAGCGTCTTTCAATATCTGAATATCATCGATATCGTTGGGGTTGATATCCTTTCCGGTTTCGGAGGGGAAACCATCTACTACGTACAGCGGTTCGTTGGTAGATTTGATGGAGTTGCCCCCGCGGATACGGATAATGGTTTCGCCGCCTGGCGCCGAACTGCTCTGACTCACCTGTACACCTGCCGCCCTGCCTTGTATGGCTTGTGCAGCATTGGAAGTAACACCGCCCAGGTTCATCTGGTCGCTGGATACAGATGCGATGGCGCCGGTTACGTCTTTTTTCTTTTGCGTACCGTAACCCACTACCACCACCGTATTCAGGTCTGCAGTATCTGGTGTAAGCGTAACGGTAATGTTGCTGTCGGCGCCCACTTTCAGGGACTCTGGCTTGTACCCTACGATGGAAAACTCCAGTATTTCCCCGGGGTTCACGTCTATTTCAAAAGAACCGTCTTCGCCTGCTATCACACCTTTGCCGGTACCCTTAACTGTTACCGATACATCGGCCAGCGGCTTACCGGTATCATCAAGTACCCGACCCTTGATCAGGGTTTTAGGCGCCTCCGGTTCCCCAGACTGCCTTTCACCAACAGAAACAAGGTTTTCATTGATGAATTTATACGCAAGGTGATGATTCATCAGCAACTCGTCCATGGCGGTATGCAATGTAACCTGCTTCACGTTGATGGAAGAAACCATTACGTTTTCCAGCAGGTCTTTGCTGTATACAAAACGGTAGCCGCTTTTGGCTTCGATTTCCTTGAAAGCCTGAATCAGCGGGATGTTTTTTGCCCGAAGGGTGATTTTTTCCTGGGCGATACCTTTAGCAGACAACTGTATGCTGAATACAAGCAGGAGTGCAGTAAAGAAGTTCATAAGTATCAATGTCTTACTCGCAAGACACAGCGGTAATGTTGGAATTGAATCCTTTTTTTTCATAACTTAGTTATGTTTCGGTTAAAAATGAGCAATCGGGTCGTTTGAATCGCGAAACCGGTTGCAATAAAGCCGTTTAATAGGTGGAGAATGTTCCAGCATTCTCCATTTTTGTTTTTTCTGTCGTTATCTGGTTATCATAATCGTATCGTTTTTGTAAGTATAATGAAAGGGGTTAGAGAATTGCAATGCTTCAAGTACGTCTTCCAGTTTTTCGTGTTCGAAAGAAGCGGAGTAATTTTTCCTCCCGAGCGCCGCATCCGTCAGTATGATTTCCACACCATACCATCTCTCCAGTTTCTTCGCGATGTCATCAAGGGGTTCGTCGGCAAATACCAGGCGGTCTCTTGTCCAGGATGTTTCTACAATATGCAGTTCCTCCCTGGTCGATACGGCGCTGTCTATTTTCAACGGTAGTACCTCGCCGGATAGCCGTTCTTCCGATCCCGAATCTTTTGCCAGGGGAGGGCGTTTCTGCGAAATATATTTCTGGTTAGGCTTAAGTAAAACCACCAGACTGTTCTCTGCTTCCGTAAGTTCCACGCTTCCGCGGATCAGGGCGGTTTCTGCCGTTTTATCTTCCGGATAATCTTTTACGTTGAAAGCCGTACCCAGTACCCTCAGTTTAATTCTGTCGGTTTCCACAAAGAAAGGACGCAGCGAGTCGCTGGCAACATCAAAAAATGCTTCGCCTTTGAGATACACCGTACGTTGCCGGTCGTTATATCCGGTGGGTATTTCCAGTTCACTGCCCGCGTTGAGAACCACCGTTGTGCCATCTTGCAGCAACAGCTTTTTTTTCTGAGCTTTTTCTGTAGTGTAGATAACGGGTGTACGAGAGGTGTCGGTAGTTGTGGGCTGCCAGAATCCGCGGATACCAATCAATAATGCACACACGGCGGCGGCAGCCATCCACCAGGCTTTTCTTCTGTTTCGTATGTGGTGTTCTTTCTCTTCGATACTGCTCTTCAAAAATTCCAGTTGTGTTTCTACTTCCACAGACTTAGCAGCCAGGGCCGTGGCCACCACAATCTGCTTCATTCTCTCAATTTCTTCCCGCTCTTCGGGGTGCAAAGTTATATAGTTGTTCCAGCTGTCCGTATCTTCTGGACTTCTGTCTAAACAATAATTTATAAAACTTTGGTTACTAAGAAGATTCAGAAAATCGGGTGTAGACATGCCAACGATTTAATGAATAGAGCGGCGATCAGGCAGTATTCACTAGCCCAGTTAAAAAAAAATAATGATGACGGCTAACGTGAGCAACTCCAGGGCTTTTTTGCCATGGATAGACAATTTCAATTTTTTGATGGCCGTATAGATGGTATTGTAAACCGTGTTGATAGAAAGATTGTTGGACGCTGATATTTCGTTGTAAGACAAACCCAGATAATATTTCTGGTATATGAGTTCCCGTTGCTTTGGCGGTAGTGCTGCCACCTGTTTTTTTATGGTCTGGTACAACAATTGCTGGTCATGGTCTTTAAAAACAGCATCTTCGAAATTACCCCCAAAGGAAAGTTCTGCAGATTCAATATCTCTTAGTACGAGGGGGTTCTTTTTGGCCAGTTTCCGCAGAAAACTCGTTACAATATAATTGTGCGAAGCAGCAATGTGTTTTAAAGATTTTCTTTTATCCCAGAAAAAAAGAAAGATATCATTGATCGCATCTTTTACCATTCCTGCATCGCATTTCCGTTTCGCCCCCACCAGTGATAAGTAAGAATAATAGTGCACATACAACTCATAGTATGCCTCCCTGCTTCCCTGCTCAACGAATCTTTCCCAAAGTTCAGTTGGTTGAACCATTATCGGTACTTCTTATATTTAAAAAAACATAAATAACTTTAAATACAACATGAAATTAAGTTGTTTCATGCAAAATAAAATGCGCAAACGATTGCGAAATAATGTAACTCTTCCTTTCCATTACTTTTGGACTCTTTTTCTGAATTTTAAATGAATATATGAAAAAACATCTCCTCTTTGCATTATTACTGCTAACTGTTGAATACGCTTTTTCGCAGGAGATTTCCTACCGGTCAGCAACAGTTGGGTGGAATCCGGATTCGCTGGGCAATCAACGAATCGTAGCCTCTTATACAGGCGATGGCGATGTGGCCAGGCTGGTGGTAAAGTGGAGAAGAAGCGATACGAATCCCGAAGCGAAACGCATCATTGTTGTGGATAAGCACACAGGGCTAACGGTTAATAATACACGCGTATCTTTTGTCTCTAATGAAAAAGGCGAAATATTGTTCGAACCCGTTTCGGGAAAGGGTATTTACTATCTTTATTTTTTGCCCAACAGAAATACAGGACGAATTTACTATCCCAATAGCGTTTATCTGCAGCCGACAGCAACCGCAGATGAAAAATGGTTAGCGAAGCTACAGCGCGATGTTCCGGTTAATACTGTTGCAGAAGCGATAGAAGGTGTTGATGCGTTCAACACGTTCACGGCCATGGAAGTGATTGCAACGGAGGAAGAAACGGCACATCTTTTGCGGAAATACAGGCGCCGCGCATTACTTGTTTTTCCGGAAAGCAGGTTGTTGCCCGTTCGCATGAAAGAAAGGCTGCCGTATAAGTGGATACAGTCTGGTCCATCCAGCCATTTTGAAGACTCCGTATCCCGAGGAGAGCATTTTTCTTTTCAGCTTGGGGTATATGCGATCAAAAAACTGGAACATCTCTCTGTTGCTTTTACTGATCTGGTGGCTGCCTCCGGTAAAAAAATACCGGCTGCGGCGCTGTCGTGCCTTAACACAACAGGCGTACAATACGATGGTGTTGCCTTTTCCAAAAAACTGAGTGTTGATGCCGCCAAGGTACAATCGTTGTGGTGTTTACTGGATATTCCGGCCAATACTGAAGCCGGGCGTTATACCGGTAAAGCTGTCATCGCAACGGCAGGCAACAGTCCTGTAACGGTGCAACTGACCATACACGTTACCAATGAACTGCTGGCCGATGGAGGCATCAGCGAACCGGAAAAGCAAACGCGGCTGCACTGGCTCAACTCCACCCTTGCCCAGGAAAACGAAGTGCTGAGACCATACGTTCCGTTAACCGTTACGGGCAAAAGCATATCGCTCTTAGGCCGAAAACTTACGTTGACGCCTACCGGTTTTCCTGCGCAGGCTGAAAGTTATTTCACACGGGAAATGACTTCGCTGAAGACCGATCCGGAGAACATACTGGCGGCTCCGTTTCAATTCAATGTTTACAAATCGGGAGAAGCGACGCCGCAAACCTGGACCAATCATACTTTTGCCTACACCACACAAACAGAAGGTACGGTATCGTGGAAGGCGCTGAACAGCACCCCTGACATGAAAATGGAACTGGATGCTGCGATTGAATTTGATGGTTTTGTACAATATACGGTGAAACTGACGGCGATAAACGACTTATTCGTAGATGATATAGCCTTGCTGATGCCTTTCACCAAACAGGCTGCTACTTATATGATGGGCTTAGGACAGAAGGGAGGGTTCAGGCCCCCTGCTTACCAATGGAGCTGGAATGTGGCCGTCAAAAATCAGGATGGGGCATGGCTCGGCGATGTAAACAAGGGATTGCAATACAGCCTGAGAGATGAAAAGTATACACGCCCGCTGAATACCAATTTCTATCTGCAAAAGCCATTGCTGCTGCCAACGTCCTGGGGCAACGATAACAAGGGCGGTATCGACATAAAAGATGCCGGCCATTACATAGCTGTTAACAATTATTCTGGTAGCCGCGCCCTTAAAAAAGGAGATACCCTGTATTATAATTTCACACTTCTTATCACGCCTTTCCACACCATCGATACCGATTTCCAGTGGAAAACAAAGTTTTTTCATAAATATGCTCCGATCGATGAGGTGCTGAAGGCGGGCTCTACGGTAATTAATATTCATCACGCCAATGAAATCAACCCCTGGATCAACTATCCGTTTATAGAGTGGAAGAAAATGAAGCGTTATATTGATTCAGCACATGCGCAGGGGCTGAAAGTAAAAATATACAACACTGTTAGAGAAGTATCCAACAGGGCCTATGAAACTTTTCCCATGCGCAGTCTCGGCCACGAAATCTATTCACCCGGGCCCGGCGGCGGGTATAGCTGGTTACAGGAGCACCTTGGAAAGGATTACATTGCTGCCTGGTTTGTACCGCAGATAAAAGATGCGGCAATCATCAATAGCGGAATGAGTCGCTGGCACAACTACTATGTTGAAGGTATGAACTGGCTGGTAAACAATGTGGGTATAGATGGCATCTACCTGGATGATGTAGCATTCGACAGAATCACCATGAAAAGGATCAAGCGCGTGCTGACACAAAACAACCGGCCGGGCATCATAGACCTGCATTCTGCCAATCAATTTAACAAGCGGGATGGATTCAACAACAGTGCGAACCTTTACCTCGAACATTTTCCGTACCTGGACAGACTGTGGTTCGGAGAGTATTTCGACTATGATAACAACAGTCCTGATTTTTTCCTCACAGAAGTGAGTGGTATTCCTTTTGGGTTGATGGGTGAAATGCTGGAAAAAGGAGGAAATCCCTGGCGGGGCATGTTGTATGGAATGACTAACCGGATGCCCTATGATGGAAACGATCCGGGGCCGCTGTGGAGGGTATGGGATCTTTTCGGTATACAGGATTCGGAAATGCTCGGCTACTGGAGTGATAAGAACCCGGTAACTACCAACAACAGTCATGTGCTGGCAACTACCTATATAAAAGAAAAATCGGCGCTGGTTGCCCTGGCGAGCTGGGATTCAACCGATGTGACCATCCGCCTGAAAATAGATTGGAAAAAACTGGGCATTGATCCGGAAAAAGCCGTTATCAGTAAACCTTTTATCGATAAGTTACAGGACGCTGCCAATGATATTCCTGCCAACAATCTGGAAATAGCATACAGGAAAGGTGCCCTATTGATCATCAAGGAAAGGAATTAATGCATTGCACGATGAACCGGTTGTCAACAGTAGCAGTTCCCGACACCCCACTCACAACGCAGCGGGGAGCCGTGATATGGTTGTTCGGATTGTCCGGATCCGGCAAATCGACCATTGCTGCACAACTGGCTGGTAAATTGCGTGCACAACATTTTGAAAATTATGTGCTGGATGGCGACTTGCTTCGGCTTACGGTTAACAGCGACCTGGGATTTAGTCCGGACGACCGTTCTGAAAATATCAGAAGGGCCGCTGTGATGGCGCAAGAGCTGGCAGAAAGAAATATGGTGGTAATATGCTCGTTTATCACACCGTTGAATGAACACAGGCTGGTGGCCCGCAGGATAGTGAAAGACAGGTATTACGAAGTATTCGTGGATTGTCCGCTGTGGTTGTGTGAACAACGGGATGTAAAAGGTTTGTACCGGAAGGCAAGAAACAGGGAGATCGATAATTTCACTGGCATTAGTGCAACATTTGAACCTTCTGTTGATTCGTGGTTGCACCTGCATACCGATGTAGAAACGGAGAGCGAAAGTGTGGCACTCGTCATGAACGCCATATTGCCACATGTTACAATGCCATAAAATGAAGCACACTACCCCCGATAATCCACCCACGCTTCGCTACCTGTTTTTTACATTTTTAAAAATAGGGGCCATCTCTTTCGGCGGTCATATGGCTTTGATATCAATCGTTAAAAATATAATGGTTGATAAAGACCGCGTTGTCAGCAACGAAACGATCCTGGAGGCCACCGGTATGGGTAGTATATTGCCCGGTCCGATGGCTGTGAACGTTGTTACATATATAGGGTTTGTGTTGAAGGGAACTAAGGGTGCGTTGGTGTCGATGGTGGCGATACTGCTTCCGGCAGTGTCGCTGATGCTTGGTCTTTCGTGGATGTATTACAGCACCGGTTTTGTCCGGCAAACCGGTCAACTGATGACCCATGTGAATACTGTGGTGATTGCGATCATCTTTTCTGCCGCTACGCGGCTATACACGAATGCGCATGTTGCGGGAGTATGGAAGCATGTATTGGTGATAGCAGGCCTGTGCGCGGGCGCTTTCAGTACAAGTTTCTATCAGATTGCAGGTTTGCTGGTCGTCGGCGGTTGTTGCGGCTACCTCTTTGATCGGGCGCAAGGTGCAGCACTGCCTTCCGCATCTCGTCGGCCGTTGCTCAGCGCGCGTTCATGGGTGGGTTTATTGGTTTTGCTGCTGCTGTTGCTCCTGTTCGTTTCCGGGGCCTACAGCACCATCCACTGGCTGCCGGCGCAAATTTTTTTCACCTTCTCCGGCATCAGCCTGTCACTGTTTGGGGGCGGTTACGTGATGATCCCCATCATGCAGCGTATTTTTGTAGATGGCATGCAATGGATATCACAGCAGGAATTTAGTGATGCCATTGCATTCAGCCAGGTAACGCCGGGGCCTGTACTCGTGAGCGCCACTTTTATCGGGTATAAACTGTATGGCGTGCCGGGCGCACTGATAGCTACCGTGGGCATTTTTGCACCCGCTGCCACGTTAATGTTGCTGGTGTCGCGTGTATACGCGGGTATTCGCGAGAGGGCGGGTATTCGAAAACTGGTAGCCGGTATACAATATGTTGTGATAGGGTTGATAGCCGGTTCGGCTATTCGGCTCGGGTGGTCATTGCCGTGGGATTTTTCCCTCGTTATGGTATTGGGTGTTGCACTGATACTTACCTGGTATTATAAAATAAGCCCTGTTTACCTCATGGCCGGCGTGGTTTTATATTCACTGGCCGCGGACGTTTTTTATTAAGTATTGATAACATTACAGGATGAACAATAAGCTTTCCGGTATACAATTTATAGGCACACAGCGTTCGGGCTCTAACCTCCTTCGGGTAATGCTGGAACAGCATCCCGCTATTGCCGCACCCCATCCGCCGCACCTGCTCCAGCAGTTTATGCCATTGCTGCCGCTGTATGGCGATATGGACGCTTTCTCTTACCGGCAGTTGATCAGTGATATGGTAGACTATGTAAATGCCAACCCGGTACCCTGGCATGGGGTGAGCTTTGATAAACAGGCAATATTCGAAGCATCTGAGCAATACAATATTTTTGAAGTGTTCCGGTTGATTTACGAACGTGCAGCGGAGGTGAAAAATGCGCCGTACTGGTGCTGCAAGAGCATGGCCAATCTATTCTATTCAGAAGAAATGGAAGCGGCCGGAATGAACCTGAAGTACATTTTCCTTTACAGAGACGGCAGGGATGTAGCCCTCTCGTTCAAAAAGGCTATCGTTGGTGATAAACATGTGTATCCGCTCGCCTGCCAATGGAAAAAGGAACAGGATATATGCCTCCGGCTGTTGCAGACGTATTGCGCTGAAAAAGTTTTTCTCCTCAGCTACGAAGACTTGGTGGCTTCTCCAGAGGAAAAACTGCGGGCGCTATGCCAGTTTCTGGGAATAGACTATATGGAGCGCATGATGCAATTTTACGAATCCAGTTCCTCCAGGGCTGCAGCCGCAGCCGGCGACATGTGGAAAAACCTGGAGAAACCGGTACTGAAAGACAATACACAAAAGTATCTGAAGGAGCTTACTGCGGAAGAAATTGAAATATACGAGTGGGTGGCGGGCGACACGCTGCAGGCTTTGGGATATCCGCTGAGCAGTCAACGGCAACACCCCGAATTGATTGCTCCCGCCGCCGTTGAACAGTACGGGCAGCAAAATGAAGAACGAAAAAAGGTGTTTCTGGCGAATGCTCCGGCGCCGGATAAGGAGAAGCGGCAGGCGCAAATAGATATCCTTCAATCGATAAAACAGAGAGCAAGATGAATGCAGACATGCACACCATCGAATCCATATTGCCGGTTGCGAAACTGGCGGGGAAGGCGATACTGGACATATATTATGCAGCAAATGATATGCGCGTTAGCCTTAAAGACGACAAAACACCCGTGACAGATGCAGACAGAGCAGCAAATGCTATTATAGTGGCCGAACTCGGGAAGTTGTTTCCTGAAGTACCCATACTCTCGGAAGAAGAGAAGAACGCACCGTATGCCATTCGAAAGAACTGGGAGCGCTACTGGTGCGTAGATCCCCTGGATGGCACCAAAGAGTTTATACACAAAAGAGATGAATTTACCGTAAACATTGCCCTGATTCATGCACACACGCCTGTGTTAGGTGTTATATACCTGCCTGTTGCAGATACGATGTACTATGGCGGAAAGGGCTGTGGCAGTTGGAGGACAACCGGTGGGCAGGCGCCAGAAAAAATAGCTGTTGCCCGGCAGGCCGACAACTGGACGGCGATAGGCAGCCGCTCACATGCCGGTGACAACGAAAAAGCACTGCTGGCAAAGTATCCGGTCACCAGGATGATTGCCGCGGGAAGTTCCCTGAAATTTTGCCGTATAGCGGAAGGTGCGGCGCAGATTTATTACCGCGAAGGGCCTACTATGGAATGGGATACGGCCGCGGGACACGCGATTGCTGTGGCCAGCGGCGCCACCATGACAAGTGGAGACGGTGCTCCGTTTACTTACAATAAACCTTCCCTGTTGAATGGAAGTTTTTTGTGTATGGCGGGTGAAGTATAGCGGTGATTTTAACAGCAGACAAAAAGCTGTTGTACGGCTATGTTGTTCGTTGCAGAGAACGACTATCACTGCATACTTCGGCGCCACCATTGAAACAATCCTATACCCAAAAACGCCAGTCCCAGCAGCAGCAACATGATATGAAATCCCCATAGCGCACCAAAGGAATCTATCCGGGCAGTATGAGGTGTGGCGGGATGATACCGTATGGGAACGATATCTCCTTTTCGGTAACCTTTGTGAAAGCCGCCCTGATAATATCGTATCTGCTGCCCCTGCTTTGTGATAAACGCTATTTCGGGATGGTATTTGCCGAGGTCGGTGTGCAGCACTTTGCCGGTTGCGGATTCTGATTGTCGTATAAAGCGCCAGCGACCTATGCCGGCTATCACGGTGCCTGCCAGTAACAATCCGCCTGCTACAATAAAAATCCAGAAAATATAGGCGTCTTTAGTTGCGTTCATGACTGTTTGTTAAGGAGTGAGTGCAATGATTTCATGTGTGTATCGGGAATGTTTATCTGCCAGGCTTAGTACTACTTTGCCTGTGCCGGGGATGACCGTGATCTGCTGCAGTGTTTTGCCGCCGAAATGACGATAACTGACGAGGCGGGTGTCTGGTTCGGCATTCAGTTCCGCATGACCCTGATTACCGGTCGTTTTGAAATAGTCGTCTTTTATCGTCAGTATACCCAATCCTTTTTCACGGCTTGCGAGCAGTAGTTTGTTGCCGACAAAAGCAAAATCGGTAAAGCTGTCCTGCTCGGCTAACTCCCTGCCCGTGGTTACTGCAAAACTGCGGTGCATGTTTTGTTGGTCGTATACAGTTACATGCCCGGAAGTGCCTGCATAGATGCTGTGTGTAAAAGACAGTAAACCCATGTAGCCTCCCTGTATCCTGGCACGTGCAATGTGTTCGTATGCCCCGTTTGTTTTCAGTTGTACCCTATGCGAGTACACCGGTTTTTCTCCTGTTTGATAACGGTAGTACAACACGTACTTTGGTATGATGATATTGTCTACAGCCACCAGGAAATCTCCGTCTACGATTACCTCGTCTATTGCCTTGCCGGGCTTTTTGATGGCTTCCGGTATGGCAGGTGTGCTCCATTGTCCCGATGTGATGTTGAGGTGCAGCAACATTTCCTCCTCCATTTCTCCTCCTATAAATACATCTGGTCCGTTGAGGGTAATCGATTTCGCCTGAAGCGCATAGGGGAGGGGGAAAGTCTGCTGTTTGCCGGAGCGGATATCAATGATGTGGAGCGGGTGACCTTTGCCGGTTAGCAAAGCCAGCCTGCCCTGGTTATCTACTGCGTATACCGATGCAGGCGTTACAGGGTGTACTGCATGTTCGGTTAAAGTATCACGGGTGTAGGAAACGATGCTGATACCCGCTGTGTCTTTAGGAATGATAAAATATTGCATGCTGGTGCTGTTTTCCCCTGTTGTTGCAAGGAGTTGTTGAAAAGCTTCCTGCAGGCGCAGGCTTTCGGTAGTTAGCTGAGCTGCGTTTATGCCGTTGCTGGCATCCGCCGGGTGGCTGTTCCGGTAAATGAGCTGCCCATTGTAGAAGTAGCTGCTGTTGGTGATCAGTGTAGCCCTGGCGAGGTCAAAGGCTTCGGTGTCGTTGTGCTCGCGCATAGCTGCCGTATCATAATAAATCGGACGGTTATAACGGAGTGTTTTTTCCAGTACCAGAGATAGTACTCCGTTCAGGAGATAGTATTCCGTCGTTTGCCGGAATGTTTCACCCAGTTGCTCGGTCGTAATTTTTTCAAGTTGGCGCTGATGGAAGAAAAACAGTGCTTCGCCTCCCTCACTACTGTTCCATAGTTCCGTTGTATCAACCCTTGTCCAGGATGTAATGGCATTTATGCGCTCCATATTCGCCCGGATGGAGGATGGTTTGTCGGTTTGAGACGAAGTACTTCCGCCAAAGCAACCTGCTAAGCTCATGCATAGATATCCCCACCATATATTGCTGTTCATGCGCTACCTGTTTTTTCCGAAGAATTTGTTTAAAGCTTCCACCTTGTTGTCTACGTGCAATTTTGTGTAAATATTGTAGATGTGTTTTTTCAGTGTTTTTACACTAATGAAAAGTGCATCGGCTATTTCGGAATAGGTCAGTCCTTCTGCCAGTTGTCCGAGTATCTGTTCCTCCCGGGGTGTTATACGGAAAATTTCACGGGCCTGTCTGCCTGCCGGAGCCTGAAAGCGCATAACTATTTTTCGGGCTATATCACTGCTCATGGGTGAGCCGCCTTCATATACTTCTCTTATTGCAGACAGCAATAGTTCGGGGTTGCTTTTTTTCAGGATGTAGGAGTTGGCGCCTGCTTTCAATGCTTCGAATACTTTTTCATCTTCGTCGTATACCGTACACATTAAAAATTCTACATTCGGGCATATCGGTTTAAGCATTCGTACACAGGCTATACCATCTATTCCCGGCAGCCCGATATCCATGAGTACCACATCCGGTAGCAGTCTGGGTACCATTTCCATAGCGTCTTCACCGCAGGAAGCGGTACCAATACAGGCATAGGCAGATTCCCTGGCTATAATTTTCTGCAGCAATAGCTGAATATCCTGGTTGTCTTCTACGATCAAAACAGTTATCATACGCTTGATGGTTGTAAAGGTGCCCGGAGTATCACTTTGGTGCCATTGGTTTGTTCCCATTGAATGGTTCCGTTGATGGCTTCCATATTGCTGCGCATGTTGCGGAGACCATTGCTCAATGGTGGTATTTCTTTTTCTGGGAATCCCTTTCCGTTATCTGTTATCTCTATGCTAAACGACGTTTTGTTCGATACTATGTGGATGGTTACTTCCCGGGCGTTTGCGTGTTTCACAATATTATTGACAGCCTCTTTTACCGTTTGATAAACATTTCGCCTGATAGCACCTTTCAGTTCGAGCATGGGGTCTGCTATGGTGGTGGTGAATGTAAGTGTAAGCCCGGCTTCCCGGAGAAAGCCGGAGCAGAACTTCCGGATATAGGCTACGAGGCTTTGCACATTGTCGTTATTGGCATTGAGACTCCATACTATTTCATTCATTCGGGTAGCCATTTCCGACGATGCCCGTGCTATGATGGCTATTTCGTTAGAAGCCTGATGATCTTGTAGCAGCGAGGCTGCCAGCGATACCGAAGTAAGCGTGGCGCCCAGCTCATCATGCAGCTCTTTGGAGATGCGGTTTCTCTCTTCCGTTTGTGCGGTGAGCCGGCTGTTGAGTTCGCGCCATTCAGCTTCCAGTTTCATTTTTTCGGACTCGAGCTTTTTCTTTCGGATCCGGTACAGGCTGCCAACAATACCGGTTATCAGCAGCAGTACGCAGGCAGCCGCCAGTATAATTACATAGACGTTTTTGCGCTTCAGCGCCAGCTCCTGGGCAAGCGATGCCCGCTGGTTGTTCAGTTCTTTGAGTTCCCGGTCGTAATTGGCCAGCCGATCGTTTTGTTGCTTTTCGGCGAGTGCATCTTTCACCTGGTTATATGCTTCCAGCGCTTCCAGTGCCAGGTGGTTGTCGCCCCGTTGCTTTGCCAACCGGTAACCTACGTTGTAGTAATCCTGCCGGGCCAGCAGGGGTAATTCCTCCGGCGGCAACAGCCGGGTGGCCTCGCTGAAATGGTACTCTGCTTTTGCAAAATCGGCTTTGGCCAGCCAGGCGCGGGCCAGGGATATATGTGGCTGGGCTGTATGGAGATCGGTGTACAGCAATTTTGTGTGTTCCAGATGCTGCTGATAGTAGTACAGTGCGGAATCGGGGCTTTCTGTGATGAGGTGATAGTCGCCGGCAATCCTGGCGGTTTCATTTTCCTGTCGCCACCTTGCACGTAAGCCGGAGATATTTAATGCGTTTCTCATGGCCGAAGCGGCCAGGCTGGTATCGCGCATGGCGAGGTAGTGACGGTAAAGATTGTTGTGATTGGAAATAATCTGGCCGGTATCGCCTTGCCGGATGGCCAGTTCCAAAGCTTTTTGCTGGTAAGCAATTGCCTGCCTGTAACGGGCCTGGTAGTGAAGCAGTATAGCGAGATTGTTGTACAACGGTGGTAGCCTGGCACTGTCGCTACCGGCTTTAAAGTGCTCAAGAGCCTGCAGGTAACAGGTGACAGATGAATCCTGCTCTTCCTTTAGCTGGTGATACACGGCCTTTGTGTAATAAGCAAGCATACGATGTTCAGCCTGTTTGCCGCTTTGTACCATTTGTATGGCGCTGTCGGCATATTTTCGGGCAGATTCAAAATCTGCTTTGTAGAGTGCACGGTTAAACATCGCCTGGTTGTAGTAGTTCACCGTGCCTTTCGCGAAATCATAGGCTCGTGCAATATCTCCGGCCTCAAGGATATAACGGAAAGCGCTGTCGGGGTCTGCATGTTGTACTTCGTATGCCTTGTCTAATAGCATAAATACGCGGGCGGAGTCGTCGGTACCGATGCGCGCAGTATACGCGGGTGTATGCTCACACGAATGCATACCCGTCAACAGCAGGCACAACAATAAAAAGGTATATAGCTTATCTGGCATTTAAAAAATAAAGCCGGCATCAGAACGGGTCAATGCCAGACAGTTGCTGCGCTAAAGGTTTTCAATACGAAAATCATCGCCGATACTGCGTCCCTTACCATCTTTAAAAGCTTCCAAACCATCTATGGTAAACGGACCGCCTTTTTCTACATAAATCATCTTCCCGGGCATCTGTACCTTGTTACTCAGGTTGGAACTCTCCAGCGCTCCCTTCGACGGGCTATAGGCTATAGTACCATCCGTCCATATCGTGATCGTTTCATCCCCGTAGCGGTAAGTCTTTTCAAACTGCTGATCGGTGCCATATACAAGTGCTACCGGGTGGAGAGTGCGGTATCCCTGAAACAATGGCACTTTGCTTTGTATGGCCGGCCACGCTGACTGAAAAAACGATAACAGTTGCCCGAATTCCGCAGGCTGAAATTGTGCCGGATCGATATACAACACGCTGTACGCTGTTGAGCGGCCGTCGTACACATGCTGATATTGGTAAGTCGTGCTGTCGATGATGCCGTGCGGTACTTCGCTATATATGTCAAATGAATAGGGATAGCCTTTGCTGGTGGTTTGATCGCTTATTTGTACGGTCGAACGAACGCCCTCCAGCCTGAACGATTGATAATATGCTTTGTTGAAAACCCGGTTAGCGGTGTGGTGATAAAATGAATAGTCCCTTCCGTCAAAATTTCCGCTGTATAGTGTTTCTTTTCTGGAACACCCCCAGAGGGTAAAAAGTCCGAACATCATGATCATCCCGGAAGGTTTCATAGTATAACAATCTTTGTTTGAGGTATAAACTGCAACTGCTTCACCCGATAGCTGCCTGCCGCTACCAAAGATAACGTAACAGGCCTATACGCAAGTATACTACTTAAGCTGTATTTGGCAATTATCATAGTGTAGTATTCGCGGAGAATACTACTTAGGTAGTACGAAAAAGCAGTCAATAAGCGTTATTTTCAATGATAGGTTGTTATAATCAGATCTGTTCATGACGCTTAAAATTTTTAAACTGGTGGGATTCGGTTTATTGCTCGGCATGTTATCCGGCTGTTTCCGGTCGAAGGAAACAGCTAAGTATGAGGGAGTTTGCAACGGCGAAGCCTTCCTTTTTTGCGTTAAAGAGAAACCGCGCTTTTCTACCATTCAGTTCCGGATGGAGCTTCGCGTAGCCGATCTTCTGCCCATTACCATCACCCCTGCCCAGGCGGTAGACCAGATGCCCTATAGTTTTTTACCGTTCAAAGCATACCCTCATCATTTATACGATACCAATATCAGAAAGGCAGATTTGGCTGGAGGGGAACAGGCGTTGCGCAATATGATCGTATTCGTAGATCCTCACCGCTATTCGCTTTCGGACTTTGAAAAGATCAGTCAATGCCTGTCGCAACATATTGCGGCCATGGAGCAGGTGTTGCTGGAGGTGCAGCTCACCAACCGGGAGCATTTTAACTTTCCGCAGTTTGCAGGAGCAGTATATGCCGGCATCAGCGATTTTGACCAGGTGTATACTGGTAACGGGTATACGCTTACGGTAACGGTTAGCGGACAGGTACCCCTCCGAAAGAAAGGGCAGTTTGCTATTTCCGGCTATGCCGGCAGATTAACCGAGACCTTGCCGGCGGGCGATTTTTCTGAGTATACGCCCACGGAAGATTGGACAGGCTACAAGCACCATGTCACCGGTAATACTGTTGCAGAAGATTTTCGCTTTTACAAGGATCATCAAACAGGCGTGGAGTACTGGATGTATAAATAGAGGTTATCCGGGCTATACCGGCAGAACCGGATCATTAGCAGCCCAGACTAAGGCGCCGCCCTTGGGTAGCGATATACATTATCCATCCGAAACCCTGTGCCAAAGAAAAAGATCATACCCTGCCTGGCTCCGCTTCGTTTCACTACCAGGTGTTGTGTGCTGTCTGTGGTGATATACAACCTCACATGATCGTTGAAATAATACAAAGGAGGCAGTGGCGGAAACTTTGTACGACTGTATTTTTTCGTACGAAAAAATCCCTTCCTGATTTTTCCCGCGACGTTGAACTGCCACACCATTTGCTCGTCGTTCCATGCGGTAATCTTCAGACGGCTTTTGTCCAGGGTGTTTACTTCAACCCTGCTAGCCTCCGCAAGCGCCTGCTCATCCAGGAGATAAAACTGCTTCAGCAGCGCTACCTCCTGAATGCTGTTGTAATCCATGGTGTTGTTGTAGGGCAGGCCGAGCCGATCGTCCACCGGCTGGTTGCTATAGGTGCCGTTCAATTGGTGCAGAGAAGCGCCGTCGATGATGCGCAATCCCGGATCGCTGGCTGCATGCTTCACCGAACGACAGGCGGTATGAGAAAGCAGGGTGATACATGTAATGGCAAATATCCGGTGTAGCATTAGCTGTAATTTATAGTAAAGGCATAGTGTGGTAGCCGGAAAATTTCCGGGCTTGTTTGCCGTCAGTTACCTGCTGCCTCAATCAGGCCTTGCTTTCTGATGGCATATATCACACCTTTATCGTCTGCATAAAAGTTGAAGTCATCTTTCATAAGGCTTTCGTTTTTTGCATTGCGGTATGTTGCCCATTCCTGTTCCGGAAACACCGGTTTGTCGTTGTGGTTTGCCTGCAACCTTACCGCTACTGGCAGGGAAAGGTTTACCGATGCGGGTAGCGGCTGTTTCTCTTTGCCCAGTTCCTGGATGTTGCCATTAAAACATATTTTCAATTGCCGGTCACCGTCTTCATTCCGGTATATCTCCGTAAAATCATCGGCTAAACCGTATACTATACCTGCAAATTGCAGATAGTAAAAACTGTGCTGCGGAACTATGTATTTTTCGTATAGCTGTGTTTCCATTTGTGGATGGTGCGCAGAAAGGCAGGCATTGATTTGTTCGAAATCCTCCTTTGAGTACACTGCAGGATTTATAAACAATACCATCCTGTTTTTGAGAATTTTCTCCGTCGATATGGCATTTGTTTGCACCGTGTTGTATAGGTAATGCGGATGATCGCCCAGTATTGAAAAATCATAAGCTGTATGATCTATTACCTGCTGCGGCGTTACAGTGATGGCAGGGAGTTGGCCTATACTGATTTCCATCTGGTAAGCGGTATAGGCCAACTGTTTTTTCTCTGTTACGGAAAAGCGGAGCCTGTGATTGCCGCAATCGGCATCGTACACAGGTATTTTTCTGGTATTTGAGCAGGCGGTGAACAGCATCATATTTATACAAAGGGCTATGTTTCTCAGGTTCATGGCAGCGAACATATGGTAATGTAAATCTAGCGAAGACATTTGATATTTTGCATACTACAAGAGTAGTAGCTTAATATACTTCCGTTGAGCTGTTTGTTTAACGCCTGGTTTCTTTCCAGTAATAGCTATCGGGATATTGCCGTTGCCCGAAGATGGCCGTTCCCACGCGTATAATGGTGGCGCCTTCCTCAACAGCAGTTTCAAGGTCCCCGCTCATACCCATAGACAACTCCTTCATTTCTACATGCGGAATATCTGCGGATATAATCTGCTGCCGGATGTTTTTAAGTAGCCTGAAACATGTTCTTACCTTTTCCTTCTCACCACTGAACAGGCCGATTGTCATCAATCCTTTAATTTTAAGCGTATCCAGTTTCGAAACCTGTTGTATCAAATCAAATGCTTCGTCCGGGTGCACGCCAAACTTGGAGGTTTCCCCGGAGGTGTTTACCTGTATAAACACTTCCATGGTTTTTTTCTCTGTCTGTAGCCGTTGATGCAGTTTAGTTGCCAGGTCCCAACGGTCTAACGACTGTATACAGGACACATTGTAGCGGAGCAGATCCTTGATTTTGTTGGTCTGTACATGGCCGATAAAATGCATGGTGTGCGGTGTGTTTTGCAGGAGTGTGTGTTTTTCTTTTAACTCCTGTACTTTGTTTTCACCAATCAGGGTTTGTCCGGTTTTCAGGGCTGTTGTAATGCGATCTGCCGGAACTGTTTTGGTAGCCAGTAATAATTTCACATCGCCAGGCTGGCGGTTGGCATTTCTGCAGGCATTGGCTATGCGGTCCAGTACCATCCGTATATTCAAAAGAATTTGATTGATCATGGTTGACAAGTATTAAGGGTTTCAGCAGCTGCCTGGTATTATTGCCACCAGTAGTAGTAATTGTGCAGTCCGTCGTAATCAAACCCGCATCGCGGATACAGTTGGTTGCCAATTCGATTGGTTTTTTCTGTTTCCAGCATGAGTCCGCAGGCGCCTGTTTCTTCGCACCATTTTTTGCTTTGCTCTATCAATGCTACAGAAAGGCCAAGACCCCGGTAGTCGGGATGCACAAACAAATCGCTCAACAGCCATTGTTTTTTGAGTTTGATATAATGATAGAGTTTGTACAACTGTACAAATCCTACCGGTTTGCCTTCTGCATAGATCAGGAATATTTGAGACTGATCGTTGTCTATCCGGTCTTTTATAAACTGTTTACATTGTTCATAGGCATCCGGCTGCCGGTAAAAAACTCTGTAAAGATTAAATAGTGCTGCGGTGGAGTCGAGATCTTCCAGACCTGCTTTTTTGATGGGGTGAGGTATTGTTTTCATTCGCTTTTGTTTGAGTAAGCAAAATTATGGATGAACCGGCCTACTTTTGTAGTCCAATATAACAATATAAGGTAGTCCGGTATGTTTCCCTACGAACGCATCATTGTGATAGACAGGAAGAGTAAGCTGCCGGTGTACAGGCAGATAGCCATATCGATAATTAATGCCATCCGGAGCGGCACGCTAAAGGCGGGAGTGCGACTGCCGGGCAGCCGCACACTGGCGCAGATACTGGGTGTACATCGCAAGACGGTTATTGCCGGTTACGAAGAGCTGGATGCCCAGGACTGGGTTACTATTGTACCCGGGAGGTATATTGCGGTATCCGAAAATATTCCATCGGTAAAGCCGCAGCATTGGGCTGTAGGTACATCTGCTTCTTCCTACGAAGGTAACTTCAGCCTTCCTGTTCAGCCCATTCGGGGCAAAGTGGAGCGCGGCGCGTTAGATGTAATTCCGGAAATAGTTATTGATGACGGACGCCCGGATGTGCGTTTGTCGCCGATCGATGCGCTGTTAAAAACCTACAGGATATACACCTCCAGAAAACCGGCTATAAAACATGCGCATCTGGGCACAGACCAGGGAACGGACCAATTGCGAAAAGAACTGACAAATTATCTCTCAGCAACAAGAGGATTGAATATTTCACCTGGAAATATGTTGATTACGCACGGTGCACAAATGGGTATTTATCTTGCCGCCCGCCTGTTGTTGTCGGCCGGCGCAACCGTTATTGTGGGACAACCAAACTATACACTTGCCAGCCATACCTTTCAGCAAACAGGCGCCAGGCTGACACCGGTACCGGTGGATGATAGCGGGATGGACACGTTAGCTATTGAAAAAATATGCAAAAAGAGAAAGGTGGCTGCCGTATATGTTATACCGCACCATCACTACCCCACTACGGTAACGATGCGTATAGAACGGCGGATGCATTTGCTGGAATTATCCCGGCGATATTCGTTTGCAGTGATAGAAGACGACTACGATTACGATTATCATTATTCGAGCGCTCCCTATCTGCCGCTGGCGAGCGGCAGCCACAATGGCAATATTATTTACATCGGATCTTTCTCTAAAATACTGGATCCTTCGTTGCGCATCGGGTTTATGGTGGGCCCGGAAAACTTCATAGAGCAAAGCACGGCTTACAGAAGAATCGTAGACGTGGGAGGAGACGGGTATATGCAGAATGCCCTGGCCGAACTGATCCATTCGGGTGAACTTACAAGGCACCTTAAAAAGGCAAAGAAGTGCTACCATGCCCGCCGGGATTTTTTAGATGCGATGCTCAGGGAAAAGCTGGGCAATGCCGTCTCTTATCAATTGCCTACAGGCGGCATGGCGATCTGGCTAAAACTGGATACCGCTATTCCTGTAGCACGGCTGAATGCTGATCACCGGCTGCATATCATACGCACAGACCCTGAAGAAAATGCATTTCGGTTTGGTTTTGCTTCTATGAACGAGGCAGAGTTGCAACAGGCAGTAGGTTATTTGCAGTATATGCTGCAAAAAGCCTGAGGTAAAATCCGTATTGAACAGGGAAACTGGTCGTTTTCCGCCATTCCAGGCTGTGGGAACAGTAAATACGGCGGTTTGAGGAGCATTGCAAAAAATACCGGATTTCGTATGAAAATACCCGATTTCGTAAGTAGCCGCTACGGTAAGGCTTTTACCTTGCACCGGATATAGCGTTACAGAAATAGCTGGAGGAGCAGATGTTTCCCAAATGTTGAAGTTGAAGTACCTTTTGATTATTGGTGTTCTTGCAACATCGTACAACCTGAAAGCACAAACCATCGGCGGGATGGTAAAAGACCCGGATGGGCCGGTAGCCGGCGCCACCTTGCAACTGTATGCCCCTCATCTTTTACAGGAAACAATTACTAACGGCGCAGGAAAATTTACCTTACAATACCAGGCGGATATAACCGGGAAATTCAGGCTTCGTATCACGCATGTGGGCTACATACCCATGGATACCATGATCACGCTATTCCCCAATACACCCGTGGTTATAGATATGACGCCGGTTTCGGGTACCCTGCAGGAAGTTTTCTTAACCGCAAGGGAAACCCGTGGTCTTACCACCAGCTCTGTGATTGACAAGGAGGCCATGCGACATTTACAACCTTCCAGTTTAACGGATATTATGGAACTGCTGCCGGGGGGGCGTTCTATTGACCCGGCGCTGGCCAGCCCCAATTTACTGCGCCTGCGTGAGACCGGCATCGCGGCGGACGACTACAGTATAGGTACGCTTGGCACAGCTTTCATGGTAGATGGTGTTCCGATGAATACTACTGCCAATTTGCAGTATGCAGCAGGTATACACCAAAGTTCCGCAGATAGACTCAACAGGATCAATACCGTAGGAAAAGGGGTTGATATGCGGAGTATCTCCACCGATAATATAGAGAAGGTAGAGGTGATGAGAGGCGTTCCCTCGGCAGAGTATGGCAATCTTACCAATGGAATGGTAAAAATATTCAGAAAGAAATCGGCGACGCCCTGGGAGGCGAGGATCAAAGCAGATGGATTCAGCAGCATGGGATATGCCGGGAAGGGGTTCGAAATGGCCTCCCGAAAACTCGTTATCAATGCCGGATTCGATTACCTGCACGCAAGAGCAGACCCCCGCACACCGCTCTCCAATTACAAAAGGTACACAGCCACATTCCGTATAAACAAAACGTGGATTACCAATCGCTATCAGGTGGAGTGGGACAACTTTGCCGATTATACAGGCTCGTTTGATATCGGTAAAACAGATATGGACGATCCCAATCGCGATGTGAACCGGTTCCAGTCGCGGTACAATAAAACCAGCTTTAGTTCTGCTCTCTATCTGCAACAAAAGAAGCCTGCCTTTTTCAGGCAGGCTTCCATCCACACCGCTGTAGCTGTGCAGCGGGATAAAATTATACAGGACAAATGGGTGCAGGCAGAATCGGCACAAATACTGGCTACCCATACAGCACCGGGGGCACACAACGTAGGATATCTTACGCCCAACTATATGTCGCACCTCGAAGTAGATGGCCGGCCATTGACCGCGTACCTGAAAGCGGTGGCTGATTTTGCTGCTACCACCGGCCAACTGAAGCACAACATAAAAACAGGCGCGGAGTGGAACTACAGTAAGAATAACGGAGACGGGCAACGTTTTAATCCATTATACCCTCCGGCAGCAGGTATGACGCTCCGCAACCGGCGGTATAAGGATATACCCGCGGCAACGGATCTTTCTTTTTTCCTGGAAAACAGCACCACACTGGATCTCTATCCGTTTCAGGTGCAGTTAAACGGAGGGGTGCGGTTTTCGAAGTTGTTGAACCTGCCCCCGCATTATACATTATCCCGCAAAGTGAATGCAGATCCCCGCGTCAACCTGCAAACGAATTTTCCGTCCTTCCGATGGGGAAAGCACCAAATGACTACTGCTCTTACGCTTAGCTATGGCATTCAAACAATGTATCCGGTGCTGGATCATCTTTTTCCGGAATATGTTTACCTCGACCTCGTTCAGTTTAATTATTACCATAATGATCCGGCGTACAGAACCGCCAATGTGTATACCTACCGCGTATTGCCGCAGCATCCCGAGCTGAATGTTGCCCGCAATACCAAGTGGGAAGCAAGGCTGGATATTGCGCTGAACAAAACACGGCTGTCTGTTACAGCCTTCACCGAAAAACTACCGAACGGATTCCGGGATATTAACCGTTATGAGGCCTTTATTTCAAAGCGATACAACAGCGATCACATAGATCCCGATGATATTGTAGCGCCGCCTGATATCCACACCCTTCCATATGATACCGTGCACAACCTGCTTAGCTATACTATTACGGAGAACGGCAGTTTGATAAGCAGACAGGGTATTGAATACCAGTTGTCAACACGAAGAATAGCCTGGCTCAACAGCCGGTTTACCATTAACGGAGCCTGGTTGTACAGTTTTTATGAAAACAGCCGTCCATTGTATCAGCCGCCGCCTGGTTCGATAGTGGTAGACGGGGTGAGGCAGCAGTATATCGGTTTGTATTTGCAGGACGATGGATACAAAAGACAACGCTTTAACACGAATCTTACGGTAGATAATTACCTGCCCGGACTCGGTCTCACTTTCTCCACCTCCTTCCAGGCTATGTGGTGGACGATTAGTCAGAACATGCCAAGGCACCCCGTGCCGCTGAGGTATATAGACCCTGCAGGACAGGAACATGAATATACCAGCGAATCGCAGCAGGATGCTGTATTGCAGTGGCTGATCAAAAGAAATGAACCCCAGTTGCACAGGAAAAATAAAGTTCCCTTTGAAATGAATATCAACTTCAAAGCTTCCAGGGCATTCAGGAAAATAGTCCATATTTCTTTATTCGTAAATCGGATACTCAGGTACTCGCCTGATTACTATAGCAACGGTGCGCTTATCCGCAGATCGGGATATAACACACCGTATTTCGGGATGGAATTAAATTTTAAACTATAAAGTGTATGAAACAACAATGGTATGTATGGGGAATCATGGCTGTACTGTTCAGCATGGCATCCTGTAAAAAAGAAGACAAACCGGCGATCCGGAAAACGCCTGTAACTATTACAACCACCCTGCCTGCAGGTATTGAGGAGGCGGTGGTGCGCAATATGAGCATTTCACTGAAAGAAAACAATACCGGTACGGTAACGACGGCACCGGTTGTTGACAACACAGTGACCGTTGAACTGGCGGAAGGGGTGTATAATATTGCTATTGAAGGTGATGTGCAATATAAAACCGACGGACAGGAGCAGCAGGGTAAGCTGAAAGGATATATAGAGTCGCTGCGGGTGACGGGGGCTGTGGCGCCCCAGTCTGTGAAGCTGTTTCTCTCCGGTGGCAGCGAAGGGTTTGTTTTTCAGGAAATCTTTTTTTCCGGAACGGAAACTCCCCAGGGTAATTTTTATTTAGGAGACAGGTATTTTAAAATTTATAACAACAGCGAAGATACTTTATATGCCGACGGACTGGTAATAGCTGATTCGGAATTTTTAACGGTGGAGAAAAACGACTATACCCCCGATATTATGCAGGAAGCTGTGGCTGTAGGCGCCATTTTTAAAATTCCGGGAAATGGCACTACCTATCCGGTGTACCCCGGCAAGGCCATCGTTATCGCAGAAACCGCCATCAACCACCTGGAGTTCAATACGAATTCAGCCGATTTGAGCAAAGCCGATTTCGAAATATACCACGAAGATATGGATGATGTAGACAACCCTTCGGTTGCCAACGTAAGTCCTGTATTCGGTGAAATGGTGCTGCACAACAGAGGCTTTAAGAGCTTTGTACTCGCCCGTTTTCCGGTTACCGACGAACAGTACCTGGCTGAGTACAAGTACGATTATACCTACGATTTTGTTTTTGAAGACTTCTCATTTCCGATGGATGGTTCTTCCTATAAGATTCCGAACGAATGGGTGATAGATGCAGTAAACCTGAGCGTGCAGTCGGAATTCAAATGGATTGTTACTGCTCCGTCGCTGGATATGGGCTGGACCTACTCGGGGCAGGTAGACGGAGATAAGCAGCGTTTCGGCAACAGTGTGCAACGCAAGGAAGCCGGTACAGGATTTAACGGCAGAGTGATATTGCAGGATACCAACAATTCTGCCAACGATTTTACTCCCCAGGTAAAAGCCAGTCTGATACAATAAAAGATGAAAGGGGTAGCGGCTGCTTTTATAGGTTTGTTTTGGTACTGGAATCTTAGTGCACAGGACACCGTTGTGTTGAGAAGCATGGCTGCTCACGAGTATAGCCGGAGCGCTGTAGCGGGGTATTATACAAACCCTGCTGCAGCACCCTTCCGCTTTAAGCATAATCTTTCTGTTATGCAATTTTCTCATCAGCATTTGAGCAGGGAAAAGTGGATGGCAGAGCAGGGTAATAAAGAGCGGATGTTCAAACTGCATGCGGAAAGCTTCAGGCACATAGACAGTAACAACCTGGTATGGGGCTATGCGCGCTATGCGAATGGAGTAACGAGTAATATACGGGGCAACGAAACAAGCGATCTGCCATGGGTATACCCATATCTGATGGCAGACAGTATGGGAGGTAATCTTCGATGGGAGGAGTACCGGTTCGGCGGGGGATACAATAGGAAAATACAGCAATGGCATGCCGGTATATTCCTCGATTACAGAGCCCGGCAGGCATACAGTTCCAAAGATCCAAGGCCTAAAAATACGGTGTCGCAGCCCGGGCTTTCTGCGGGACTTTCCAGGCAAGTCGTCAAAAATTATATGCTGTCCATCAACGGAACGGCCGGCTTGTACAGCCAGGAAAACCTGCTGAGCTTTCTGAACCCGCTGGGCAAGCCCATTGTACACCATGTTACCGGTCTGGGGGGCTATAATCACCTGTTTTCCGGTAGTCATTTGGAAGCTTATTACCAGGGCAGCTTTTCTGACATAGGATATGCTGTGTACAGCCAAAGCGGAACCGGGTGGTTGCATTACCTGAAAGCCGGCAGAACTGCTGTTGATAAAACCATCCGCAGCATACAAAGTATACCCCTGTCGCAACTTTCATCCGAGTCGCTGGAAACGGCACTTGGTTATGTTCATAAACGGCAAAACCATTTTGTTGGAGGTTTCGTGCATTACAACAGTAGTACGCATACCGGCAGGGAATTGAGGTACGATTATCGGGGAGGCAATAATTACGAACTGCTTACCACGGAAAAAACATATCAGCGTCAGCAACAACAATACGAAGCGATGCTGACGGCTGGTAGAAATTTAACGAGGCTGAGTGGCTGGCAGGTGACCATGGTTGTACACAAATGGCACCAGGAGGCACAGCAGGCGCAACTGGACAGAAGTATGGTGATCGACGGATGGCGTTATCGGATAAACGCAGGCTGGCAGCAGAAAATAGCCCGGTCTTATATTTTGTTCGATGCAGCATTCAGGCTGGTAAACATACACCGGGGTCAACTCGACGCGGAGTTGAGCAACAGGTACCTGGATGCTATACTGCTGGGTAACTATCGGTATTTCTCTGCGGATTACCGGGAGTGGTCGGGATTGATAAAATGGATACAGCCGGTTAACCGTAACTTTGCGTTGTACATACAGGCTGCTGCGGAACTGACAAAATACGAAGACGGTATGCGCAATACGTATATAACCTGTACGGGAGGCATTTATTTTTAGGATGATGTACAAAACTGGTATTGTATCTCTGGTGTTGATAGGCGGTATTGTATGCTGCCTGTCTTTTATGCAGCGCAAAGATGGTACTGACCTTCGGGCTGTCTATAGCCAGCCGGTAGACAAATGGCCCGCACCTCATGTAGACTCCGGCATTCAATGGAAGGAGCTGGCCGGGCTGCCGGGTGTGGATCCTGATTTTCTGGAACTGATGGAAGATCCGCTGATTCATTTGGGGAAGTTGTTGTTTTTCGATCCGCTGCTCTCGGGCTCAAGCCAGATATCTTGCAGCAGTTGCCATGATCCGGAGATGGGGTGGGCGGAGAAAAGATCGATATCCCTCGGACATGATCACCTGACGGGAAAGCGGAATGCGCCCTCCCTGCTCAATGTTTTTTACCGGCAGACACTGTTCTGGGACGGCCGAACGGGTTCCCTGTCGGAGCAGGCGCTGGAACCCCTTACCTCACATGTTGAAATGAACATGGACCTGAAAAAGCTTCCGAAGAAGCTCGGTAAGATACAGGCGTATAAGCACCTGTTTAAAGAAGCCTACGGCAGCGACAAAATAACGGTAGACCGGATTACTACAGCATTGTCTGCTTTTCAGCAAACGATTAAAAGCAAACAAAGTGCTTTCGATAAATTTTTGGCCGGTGATAAAAAAGCTATGACCGATGAAGCCCTGGAAGGGTTACACCTGTTTAGAACCACAGCCCGTTGTATGAATTGCCATCATGGTCCCTATTTTTCCGATGAACAGTTTCATAATATCGGGCTCACCTATTACAAAAGAGAGCTGGAAGACCTGGGGAGGTACAATGTCACCAAGCGTGCAGACGATGTAGGTAAATTTAAAACGCCTTCTTTAAGAGACGTAATGTATACCGGTCCGTGGATGCACAATGGTGTGTTTGATAAAATGGACGGACTGCTGATGATTTATAACAGCGGGATGCAAATGATTAATCCCACTCCGGCAGAAAAGCTGGCAGACTCGCTATACCCCGTTACTTCGCCTATCCTGCAACCACTCCGTCTTACGCAGAAAGAAGTGCGTGCATTGGTAGCCTTTATGGAAGCCATCAGCGCCAACCCCTATGTAATGGATCGCCCCATATTGCCCAGGTAGGCTTATTGTTTACCGGAGAATTTGCTTGATTAAGAACAACTGTCCAATCGCACCCGCCTCGTAAGGCAGGCACCATTGGACAGTTGAAAATGTTGCTGATTGCAACTGCTACAAACCAGATGTGTCTAGGTCTGTACTGCCATCCGTTTGAACAAAGTACCTGAAATGCAGGTAGAATTTTTCACTGGTTGCGGTGGGGTTTTCAGGATTGTCCTTATAAACACTTTGAATCTGTATTTTGGCGTAGTTCCCTTTATTCGTTTTAACCAGTATGGTACGATTCGGAAGCGGGGTTATTACGTTGTTCATTACGGCTGCCATGCCGTCGAACCATCCGAATTGCCCGATTGTTTCCAAATCAAGACTGGTAAACTGCTCTTTACCTTGTTCATGAAAATTTGTTCCTTCCGGCACGGTTTTTATTTCATCAAAGTGCTGTGCCAATAATACCAATCCGGCCTTACCATCGCCACCGGGCGCTAACACCCAATCGTTATCACCTTCCTGATAATAGGATCCTGCATTTGCCAGCCACCGGGCACCCTGGGCATGGGGTAGAAAAGCAATGTCCCATTTTTCAGTTGACACCTCACTGGCAGCTACCTCTTTACCTTCATCCAAACTGAAGTACCAATATATGGCTGGATCAGTAAAACCAGTACTTGAATGAATGGCCTCAACAACGCTTTCCGGAATTTTCATGTTTTTGACTTCCTTAATTGTATTAGGTGCTTCGTAACTGAACTCCAAATGAGTGGTTGTTAGTTCGCCGCCGGCTGCCGACTGCAATCCGCCCTGTGCAAAGCGCAAAGTGTAATTGTCTGTAACAAACCGCTGAGAAAACCTGAGCAATACTTTTGTGTCCTCCGCTTCGATGCTTACCGGATGCAACCTTGTACCGGCTGGGTCAGATGAACCAGCCCGTTCCAATGAGTAGTTGACGGTATTGGAGGCCGATGATGCATCTATAGGCGCATCAAATACCACCTCAAGTACATCAGCGGCAGTTACCGCCGCACTTACGGCATTAAAAGCGGGTGGTGGATTGTCTTTTTTGCAACCGAGGGAGAAGGTAAGTACACTTATAATAACCAATAGGTTGTTTGTTATTTTCATCTGAATGTGTGTTTATAAATAAATAGTAGTTATTCTGATACGGGCAGTGCGGAGATGTGCGTGATCAACCGGTTCATGGTAAGTCCTTTTGTAGCGGTAGCAGCGGCTCCGTCAAATTTAAATACAGAAGAACGGATGCTGCCGTTTTCCGTGTAGGTGATTCCCATATACCCTGTGCCGTCTAAAGGAGAGTAATTAGGGCTATATTCTGAATAATATTGTATTGCGGAGGTTTCAGGTACGCCGGTTACCCATTTAAAGGAGCCGTCATATGCGTTGATGACAGCAAATCTGGGCTTAAATCCGTATGATACGATCGACGCATAAGGATTGGCGATCTTCAGGCTCCCGAATAGTTCACCATAAGCCGAGCCTACCGTAATCAGAAAATAGCCTTTGCCCATGTATAGCTTTCTTCCTACAATTTCGTCTTCGCCTAAATGTTGCGATATATTTACAAAATAATTGTTGTCAAATTCGGTAGTGCCTTTGTTAATACGCAGTATACCTGCAGGTGTATTACTTTCTCTATCCATACTGGTATTGTTTCTAAATTGCGCCTTACTTCCTATAACATAAAAATCTCCTTTCTCGTCTGCATCGGCACCACTGGCCATATAATTACCGATGGAACCTGTTCTTCCATCACGGATTATTTTATGCACTTTCATAGAGGGATATTCATAGACGGCAACATATGCGCTATCTAAATAGTCGGTTGAGAACGTTTGACCGCTATGGATGCTCCAATAGGGAGCAAACATATAGTCGCCTACTTTGGTAAAACTGTTAAAAAACACTTTTTCATTTTTCTCCGCACCGCCAAGTTCCACAGCATCAAATTCTCCCTGATCTACTATTTCCAAAGATTTCGTATCAAAGCGGTACCATTGTGAGAAAGTTTCGGCAGGTTGCCAGGCCTGGTGCATCATCAATACATCATCGCCTACACTGCCTTTCACATACATCGTTTCAGTTTGAAAATCGGTTAATTTCTCGAGCTCTTTACCGGCGTTTGCTTTATACGCCGTTACTGCTCCGGGCCCCCCGCCGCCAAACATCAGGCTTAGTAGTATATCTCCATTCGTTACATAGTTTCTTAGCCCGCTCTGTTCAATCCCCTTTGCCTGCGTGGCCAGGCTTCCTTCATCCAGCGAAGCCGCAGTGTGCAGTACATCTGCGCCGCTGGCAGAAGATCTTGAGGAGATAATGTATACATATTCTTTAGGGGCGACCACAACGGTATCTTCAGGAGCGGGTGACGGAGGCGATACCGGGTCGTTTTTCTTACAGGCTCCTATAAACAGGAGTATTCCCAGAAAGCCCGTAAACAGTTGTTTGTGTTTCATTTTTGAATGGATTTTGCATGTTTGTTGTTAAAAAAATATCTGAGTTTTACCGTGAATGAACGACTCGGTTTTTGGAGGCTGAAATTGTCGTAGAGTTTGGCATCCGCTATATTTCTGCATTCTACACCGATATTGTACCGGCCATTTTTAAGGGTATACACCATATGCAGGTCGTGTGAGAACTGATCGGGGATGGTGCGCTTTGTTTCAGGAGCGCCATCGATTGCCCAATACAGATAGAATGCATGCACGTATAAAAAATTATAACCTACACTTAACCGATCTTCATTCTGTAAAACATTTTTCAAAAGCAATAGCGCGTCTGCATTGGTATATAAGTATGGGATATTCGGAATCCGTTCGTTGAAAGTGGGATTGGGTAATGGAGGATCGGTAATGAAATCGGTTCTGTGCGGGTGTTTGTCTCTGATATCCTGATAAGTAGCATTTCCTCCTATAACAAAGATGTCGCGATAGGTATACCTTATTTCTGCTTCCATACCTGCTGATGAAACCTTTAACAGGTTCTGAGAAATGATTTTGTTTTCCAGCGCATTAAAAGTCTCATAAATAAAATCAGACACTTTTCTGTAAGTACCTGCAATGTTGAATTGAATGCGATCTTCTTTTACCGGAAGAGTCAGTTGTACACCTGCGTTGATGTTGTTGCTTTTTTCGGGTCTCAGATCCCAGTTTTTATCTCTGTACACTACGTCGCCAAACAGTTCTTCACTATCTGGTAGCCGAACGGTTTTTTCATAAGAAGCTTTCACCTGTAATTGGGGAGTAATAAAATAGCCGGTGGCAATACCGTGGCCTACAGCTGCTTTTTTTACTGTTCGATTTATGTACAAAGTATCCGGGTCGCGGGCGTAATTAATATCTATCAGTTCGGTATGGGAGTGTTGCGCAAAGTATTTTCCGAAAACCGAAAGGTCCCATTTTTGTGGAAGCTGGTATTGGTAACTGAGCCCCACAATATTTTTGTTATTTGCCTGCGGTATATCATCTGCTGCAGAAGGCGATGCAATATTTTTACCCTTCCTGTTAAAACGTGTATACGTATTATTGAGCGCAAGCTGGTGATGCTCGTTGATGGTATATGCACCCGTTGCTGATACGTTAGCGTTATTGTTTTTGTACTTGTAAAAACTATACCAGTATTCACCTCCCTTGCCTCTGTATGTTATAGAGTCATTCAGCCAGCCAAAACGGGCATGCACTGTATCAATATTGGATATTGTTCCCAGGTTGTAATTGGCATTTATCGAAACACTTAAGCCCTGAACAAGAAAATCTTTTTTCCGGTATTTGAACGATGGTGTTAGGATGTTGCCCTTTTCGTGCCAGGCACCAAATGCCTGATCCTGCGTTGCCCCTGTTTGTATTTCTTTATAATATTTTCCTACAGTAATACCCCACAGCGCCTCATCAGCCCATGTTGTACCCACAAAACCAATTTGAGCAATAGCTGTTTCATTGTGGTATTGATCGTGAAATCGACGGATCGTTGTATCTCTTATATATCGTCCTGTTCGTATGTCTGCGGCATCCAGGGTTACTTTGTAATTGTTGTCCGAGTAATTTTGAAACGCATTCAACCGGAGGGCAAAACCATTTTTAGCAGTGTAACCTGTATTGATATAAGAACGATGGGTATTAAAAGAACCATAAGCATAGGAGACATCTGCAAAATTGCGCATTTTCTGATCGGTGACGATATTTACTGCACCGCCTAAGGCATCTGCGCCTAACCATACCGGTACAACGCCTTTGTATATTTCAATGCGCTCAGCGAAATTGACAGGAATGGCGTTGATTTGAAAGGAGGAACCTATTTGTTCAACGGGTATACCATCTATAAAGAATTTGATTCTTTTCCCTGAAAAACCATTTAGGGAAAAATCATAATCGGACCCTACCCCGCCTTTTTCACGCAGTCTGGCGCCCGATACCCTGTTCAGAACCGTACCAATATCGGTAGTGGTGTTGTGGTATTGTTTTGCATCTACAGCAGTTGCATGATAGGCGATTAGCCGCACCGCTTGTGCCGGCGTATAGCCTGTAACCGTTACACCTTCCAGCGTAGTAGTATCGATTTGTAATGTGAATCCGAATTTGTTGCTGCCGGCCTGAATGGTGATGCTGCGCGTAATGGCGAGGTACCCTGTATGCCCGATTACCAGGGTGTAGGTGCCGGTTAATAAACCTGCCTGTCTGAACTCTCCGCCCATATTGGTTTGCCCGTTCACGCCCGCTTCTATTAAGGAAACAGTAGCGGCGCTGAGTGGCTGCTTATTGGTGTTCAATACAGTGAGCGTTACAGAACCGCTGTCGGCCTGCGCAAAAATGTTGTGGCAGCTCAGAAAGCCGGTAACACAAAAAATCAGTCTGATTAACATATTAAAAGTGGCTCATTACAAAGCGTTTACTTACTATTTGGTACATGCAGGCCAGTTGCCGGAGTGTCTTTTTACAGTATCATGACTAAATGATGATACTACTTGCCAATTACCGTTTACTTTTGTGGCGCAAAGCTATTTCCTCAACGGGCTGGCGCTGTTATGAAAACAGAAGTATTAATTATGAAATTGGAAATATCATGTGCGTAGAGCTGTCTGGCAGTGATTTTGAGCCCTATATCTTCAAAGAAGATACCGGTGTTGTTGCTGCGGAATATATTAATCGTACCAGACTGTCTACACCGCAGGGAGATATTTATTTTACTCAACAGCCGTTAAAAAAAGATTGGTTTATACTGGATAGTGAATACCGCATGGATGAGGATGTGGCGATATCCGGGCAGGGAGATACCTCGTTGCTGGAATTGCAGTTTAACCTGTCGGACGAAAGTATCTTCTACGAAGATCAATCCCGAAAGCGGCAGGTGGCGCCGGCCGGAACCGGGAATATGGTCTTTCTTTCTGCTGAAGACAACAAGGCACGAATCTATTTTAATAAAGAAGTTACGTACCGCACTTTCGATATTCACCTTCCGGTTACGTTGTTCGATGTGTACGCAGGCGAATCAAAACTGGTGGATGGCTTTCTGAAACAACTGCATGCAGACAGAAGTGCCCAACTTGCGCCCCATGCTATTGCCGTGACGCCGGCTATCTATCATACAATACAAGACATCAGGAGCTGTAGGTATGACGGGCTCACCCGCAGTATTTACCTCGAATCCAAAGCCTGGGAGCTGATTGCCCTGAGTATTGATGTGGTGCAAAATCAACAGCAGGATGTTGCGCTTAGCAAGGCCGACCAGGAACGGATACACCAGGCAGCTGCCATCATCAGAAATAACCTAGAGCGCCCCTGTTCTATCATCGACCTGGCGCGGATGGTCGGTGTCAACCAGACCAAGCTAAAAACCGGTTTCAAATCTGTTTTCGATAACACCGTCTTTGGCTATCTGCAGGAGATCAGAATGGCGCAGGCTAAAAAACACCTGCTCGATACAGAGTTGTCTGTACAGGAAATCAGTCAGATGATGGGGTATCAGAACCTTTCCAATTTCAGCACTGCGTTTAAAAGGTGTTATGGCATTTCTCCTCAGAAGTTGCGCCAGAAAAATATGAAATGTTATAGCCCGTACTTAATGATGGGTGAGGAACCTGAATAGTGTACATCGGTTCATCCATGTATGATGCCGTCATTTTACATAAATGAGGATGCCGGCAGCACTGCATGCAGCATAAGATACAGCATAGCGTTTAATGAACGAGGCGCTTTAAGCGGTTTCTGGTTGTTTCTCTACACATGTTACCAGCCTGTATGCTGAATTGAACGGTGTATGAACGAGCACCTGTCAGCCCTTTGTTCGCTTATGGCTAAAGAAGTATTTGTTATGAAATGAGAAACTATCTATTATCAGGCAGTCTGTCTTCATCATCCCAATGTAGTTTTGCCCCGATAACAATTGTTTTTTGACATCCTAAAAGAATCCTCCTCATGCCGGCTTTTTTCTGTTCTGTAGCGAAGTGGATGAGCATCATTGTACTTTCTTTATTGGTCATTGGTTTTTTATATGAGCGAATCAGTAGAAAAAGGATAGAAAAGCTTCTTTTTTCGGAAAAGACATTTGCCCGGATAAACGGAAGCAACATCCATTATGTAAAGAAAGGGAGCGGTTCTTTTACCGTAGTATTTGTGTCTGGCATGGGCAGCGGTCACTACATCTGGAAGACCGTGCAGGATGAGCTTTCCGGCGATGCGGTTACCATTGCTTATGATCGCAATGGTATTATGTTGAGCGATGACAACGTTAACGTGGGTGTAACCAACCAGGAAATAAGCAAAGAACTGGAGACGCTGCTGCAACAGACAGGCTGTCCCGGACCGTACCTGCTGGTAGCGCATTCGATGGCAAGCACCTATCTAAGGCCGTTTATAGAAAGTAATAAGCACAATATAGCCGGAATTGTATTTGCAGAGGCGGTGCATCCGCTGCAAAAGCAGCGGGCCTCCGATGCGCTTCGTGCTTCCAGAAGCATACCGCCCCGGTGGGTAATTGATGCAGCCATTCACTCCGGTTTATATCGGTTGTTGTTTTCCTTTAAACCTGTTTCCGCCGAAATTCCCCTGAAACACCCGCTGCATGCCATGGAGAAAAATCTTTTTTACAGAACGTATAAAAAGTTGCTGGAAGAACTGCAATACGAGGACAGGAACTTTGCTGACGCAGCCGTATACAACAGTTTCGATGCTATTCCGCTGACGGTGATTTCAGGAACATCAGCTATTCGCTACTCGGCAATAAAAGACGCTCGTATCCGAAACGAATATCTAACGCTTACCTCCGATATGCAGCTTGCTTTGGCACAGCTTTCCTCCCGGAGCCGGCAGGTGTTGGTGCCCGGCAGCGGCCATTTATTGCAAGTGAATCACAGTGATGTACTGGCAGCGGAAATCAGTAGGATGATAGCCCTTTACGGTTTAGCCAGCGTATCGAAATAGGTGAATAGTAGTTATGCTTGTATCGTGAGATAGTGGGTCTGCCAGGGGTTGGAAGATAACTAACGGTACTGGTTTTACCCGGCCTTGTCCCGGGGCCTGCATCAGTAACACCCGGCCGAAACACCATTCGTAAACCTGTTTCGAACATAGGAGCCGACACTTTGAACGTCGCTGCGCCTGAGCCGATTGAAAACGCCAGCATCTGGTCAACACGGACGTACATCCCCTTCAGTATTTGCCGGCGTTTTTTGTGTATACGCCTCCCTGAAATCCTGAGGTGTTTTGCCGACGTTTTTTTTAAAAACACGGAAAAAGGAGGCCCGCGAGTTGAAGCCGGCCCGATCGCCTATATAATCGACCTTATAATGATGGTACCCGTCGTCGATCAACATTTGTTTTGCTTCTTCGACACGGTACCGGTTGACCATTTCGAAAAACGTCATATCAAGATGCGTATTGATAAAAGTAGACAAAGCGGCTGGCCGGATATGCAATAGCGCCGCCACATCAACTAGTTTTAGGCCGGATTGTGTATGTATCCTGTCTGCCGTGAAAAGCTGCTCCAGTTTGGCCTTCAATTGACTGTCATAAGAGGGTGCTGCGTTTGACACCGGGGCGTTTTCCAGCTTTCCGACCTCTTCCATAAAATCATTGAGCGGTGCAACTGATTCTGCAAAAGTACTATAGGCAGGCTTGTCGAATATCACATGGTAGGATAAGCCCTTGTAGATCATAAAAGCATACATAAAAAGGGATACAACAGGTATAGCCACTAAATCGAGGTAGACATGGGATGACCCCCAGATAACCAAAGGCAAAAAATAGGCCAGGAGCAACAATCCGTTCAGCTTAACGAGGCATAGTAAAAATGCGCGTTGCCATTTTACGGAGTTCTCCGCTTCGTCCATACCCAACTCCCCTGCTTTTTGTTCATACAGGCGGATCATTTTCCAGCCGATATACAGGTAGTAACCAACGTGTATAACCAACAGCAGTGACATGATGTTGAAAAACGGTTCTTCACCCGCCTGCACCTTTGCCATAGCCTGCACTTTTTCCTCGTATGGTATCAGAAAATAATATCCTGCGCTTAAAAATGTCAACGCAGACGGTACAAAATGCCATGGTCCTGACAACGCTGACCGGATATCCCGACCCTGTATTAACGTCAGATAGACCAACAAGACCGGGCCAAGCGTAAAATTGATCCCCCCATTTATCGCATTGAGAAAAAGCAATTCGGGTTTCCCCCAGAAGATGGAAATCACATTGTGAACGACGGTGGATACGGGATAAAACACCAATATGGCCAGAAAAATATTGGCACGGGCATTTTTCTTACGAAAAAGGAGACTGCACACAACGGTTAACAGTACAATCACCACCAATACATTAATGTTGAGGATCAATGAGTCGAAATCATCCATATCAGGCCTCGGTTATTTGAGGTTTAGGTTTCATTCGCAATAATACTAAAAGTATCTGAGTCGGCTGTTGATCGTTGTGGTTCATTATCAACCTGATAAGCGTTCATGAGGTACATTGAGACAAAGATATTGCGGAGTTGAGACTACCCGGACCCTCATCTGCCTGTCATCTGCCCGGATGTTTGCGTTGTTGTCCAGAATTTGACACGGCTAAGCGTCTGCTATCGTGAAAGTGTTTTCCCTCCAGACACAAAACACGTAATTCATCGTACCGTCTAAGCATAGTCGAAATTTAAATTTTTTACATAAAAATTAATTCAATAGATCAAATGACTACCCTCAAATCCATCGTATCGCTCGCTATTGCAAGTATATTTATCGCCGGATGTGAAAAAAATACCACCTCGGCTGATCAGGATGTTGCCACCCCCAACTGGGAAATCGTCCAAAACTTTCCACAGGACCAATCGTACGATATTGCTAAACTGGCAGTCTATAAAGGCGAGGCGTTTGTGTACACTTATGGGCGTTCACTATCAGGTCAATCCGGGGCATTGTCTGACGAATTCACCGGGTCTTTCTTCGTGAAGAAAAGCGACGGACATTATTACCGGAATTATATACAGCACGAAGCCGTTATTGCACTGAAGGAATTCGATGGCTCGCTGTACGGTATACGTGAGAAAAGAACGATTTTCCGTACAGTGCCCGTACTGAGCTACCAACATTCCTATACCTTGTTCAAATGGGAAAATGATAATTATGTAGACATGGATGTGCTGGAATACACCGATTTGCACCATCAGGCGAAATCTTCATTGGGGACGCTGCTTTTTTGGGTAAACAATAACAAACTGCATGTCATCGGCTGGGACAACTCGCCATTGTTATGGGAGCTGAACAGCACGAACAAACTGGCCAAAGTCGGCGCTACCGGATATCTGTATTACGAGCCGTTAGGCACAAGGCCGCTACTCACGGACAATAAGGAAATATCCTTCACGAACGAATATGAATTTGCGGAGAGCTCGTCGATTACCCGACGCCGTGTACATGGGAATTACTACAGCAGCAGTGGAACAGTAACCAAAGGCCAGGTACACGAATTCTATATCCAATACCTCGCAGACGGAAGCGTTTACAACAGCACGGTGGATGCAGCTTTCTATCAGGCTATAGACGGTCACCTTTGGGGGCTGGGCTTTGAGGGCAATAAAGCCAAAAACTACGATACTGAGACGATAATCGGTGGTATCTCCGATGATAAAACGATCCGTACAGCTATTCAGATCCCGAACAACGGCAAATGCTATATGATGTTAGCCAATGAAAAACAAGGAACAGACTGTGCAGGTCTGGCAATCTTTGATGGCAAGGCATTGCGGGAGATTCCTTTTGTACTACCGGAGCCCTTAGACCCCTGCTCCAAATTAATAGATGCAACGGAATACCAGGGCAAGGTCTATATGCTGCTGCTCAACCGCGGGCAATACGTTGTCGTTAAACAAAAATAGAAACATATACATCTGTGTAACTAAAAATAAAAATCCAAACAATGAAAAAATTTCAAGCATCTGTAGTCTTTGTTGCATTTGTACTCACGGCTATATGTACACCAATCGCCACCCAGGCTCAGCAAGTGTCGGAAAAAGAACTCAAACAGGCATTTGCCCCAAAAGGAACCCATCGGGCGCCGTTTAAGAAAGCCAGTGAAGTGGCATTGACCAGCGTGAACCTGCAGTTCAAGCTGGCTACGCGCCAGGAGCAGATGAAGCGAAAGGTTGGTAACGTGGTTACCTGGGGATTTCTCGACGGCATAGATGATGCCATGTTTCAGGAGATAGCCGACGAATATTACCAACGGTTGGCAACAAAGTTCAAAGAAAATGGATTTTCGTTGAATGAAAGCTACAAAGATCACAAATCATACCGGAAACTTGTCGACGACAATGCTGACCGCGACCGCGAAACAGAGAAGAAATACTGGGGTGTCGCGAAGATTGTCACCGCGAACAATGCACCTTATATCGAATATCCTACCGGAATGATGGGGGCGCATGCTTCGTTGGGGAATGATCTTAAAATCCCGGTCGGTCAACTGTTCATTACCATTGATTTTCTTGACATCACGCAAAACATAAAAGCGGGTGTTAAAGACCGGTGGGGAGATTACTTTAGTAAATTTCAAACGGATGTACGACCCGTTATACGCATTGAGGGGATTACGGCTACGTCTATGAGCAAACAATTCAAGGGCGAAGGTACGTATGCCCAGTTTACGGGCGGCAATTGGAGTTTTTGCAATGCCAAATTTCAACACGGTTTTGTATTGGCATCTGACAAGGATTACGCTAAAGATGTAGCTTCAGAAAAAGGAATACCAGAGAAATACCAAAACAGAGTTGCTTCAGAGGTGGTTAGTATACTTTCGATGGGAAGAGCTCGCGGAGGTGGTAAAGGGAATTTGGAAGCCACCTTTACCATACAAGCTGACCCACAAGCTTACAAAGAAGCGGTGCTGAACGCGTTGGATAAATACAATGATTATCTGCTGGCATATATCAAGGCTAATAATTAACCGGAATACGGCGAAACGGCATTAAACAGGTGACGAATGCAGACCGTTGCTTTACAAAGTATAAAACCGGTGAATAACAAGCTGATTACACTACGTTACAACTGAATAAACAAATATCATGCATACTGCGATGAAATCCAATCGCCTTTGGCTATTATTGATGGTGCCGTTCCTCTGGGCATGCTCAGGAAAGGACGAAGCCCCTCGCCCGCAAACAAAACTTACAAGGGACGAGATCATACATGAATGGGTGCAGGAAGTCGTTTTCAGCAAAATGCCAGTCTCCTTAGGTAACTGGAGTTACAAGGATATAATCTTCAACGACGGTGTAGGTGCGATACTCGATAACGACAACCGCATCTTCTTTACCTACAACGATGGTGAAACCTGGACAGAGCGGCTGAAAATAACAGGAGCTACACTGAAGAGCATTGCATTGAAGCCCGATGGCGAAAAACTGTTCGTCGGCGGTACAAGTTTGGGCTCCTATACGTTCGGCGCGAAGTTTTGGGTGTACCACACCCCTAAAACCGGCAATACGACCTTGGATTATGACGGAGAGGCCATCCTGGCCCAACTCGGAGACCCTATCAATCACGATTTCCAACGTGCGCAGTGGAGTAACGACGGCTCTGTATATGCCAGTTTTGGCCGCGATGACTATCTGGATGGTTTTTTTGGCAATATCACGCCGGATGGAAGGAAGGTTTTCAACCGCCGTACGCCCTCCTTTTCACGGATAGATGATAGGGATCCTTTGCGTAGTCCCAGCCATTGTGCAGGCTTCTATATCCGGAACAACCGGGAGACCACTATCCTCTGCGCTTACGAATATGTGCCTACTGCCCGCATGAATATCTTATCTCCCTACCAATCGGAGCGAAAAGGGGCGGGCAACAGTTGGCTCAGGCTGTCGTTGTATTGGAAAGCCGACTTCGTATACCATATCGGTCAGGATTTGACGGGGGAGCATGCTGTATATGTATCGCAGGCCAACCGGTTGTTTTACGATGGGAAACACCCCATTAACTACACAGGCATTCAAGGCGAGCTGCAATGCGCTTCCATCGACAACAACGGCTACCTGTGGGTGGGTACCAGCAATGGCCTGTACAAAGCCACTAAGAAAATGCCGGAATTTTAACATGAATACCATCAAGAACCGAGAATGCATGAACAAGTTAACCGTCATAACCGGTTTTAGAAAAAGATGAAAACAACATGAAAATGAAAATAAAATTGATCATCATCGGCCTGCTGCTATTCGGCTCCTGCACAAAAAGCAGCGACCTCGACCCGACCCACAAAAAGAACGACCAGGAACAAGAGGAGGTACAGGACGGTGTGAAGCTGGGTTACAGTCTGGCGAAAGGAAAATGGCACCAGGTAACGGATGCAGATTTAACCGGGCTGATTTATTTTGCCAAAAACGACCTGTACAATTATAGTATTGAAGGCACCCTCCAGCGTAGAAGCTTTCTCCGCCGATTCGACCAAAGCACTCAGGCCTGGGTACCAGTTTACGAACAACTCAATCCCCAGGCAGAACAGGTCGGTACCGACCCCAACGGAAACATATACATGGCGGTTACCCACCTGCGTACCGAAGGCTGGGGCGTGGGCACGACCAAATCTTTCTACACCTACAAGATACAGCGGCTCACAGCAAATGATGAATGGGAAAGCCTGGGAGAAATCCCTAACCCCACACAAGCGAACTTCACTACAATATACCTATTCCATATCGGAGGCAAGCTGCATTTCTTCGGCACCCGCAACAGTACGCTCAGCATTTACAGCCTCAATAGTGGGAGCTGGTCAATAACAGCCTCAATCGACAACATCACCCGTTCAGGAACGGTACACCACCATAACAAAATGGATGGAACGCTGCTTTTTACCGTTGCAAAAATGGATAGTCCGGAAACCTACCTCACCTACACCTTTGACGGCAACCAGTTGAAGAAGATGCGAGAGGACAACATCACTACCAACCTCACGTTGGCAGAAGATGGATTGTACCACCATTCGTCCACCGATGCGGTGCTGTACAGAAGCCACGGCCAGAAGATGCTTTTCAACCTGCCAGCCGTCACCATCCAGAATCATAAGTATGAAAGAAGGGTAAACTGGCTGGCTGCAAGTAGCACAAAAGTGTACGCACAGGTGCAGCGCTATGTCATCCCCGAGTGGCTCAACGAAGCGCTGGCCGTTTACGAGATTTCCACAGGTAAGATCATATGGATACCCAATACACCTGATTACAATAGCAAAGCCGTCATTAACGATGTGGTAAACCGCGGGAAGAAGCATTATTTCCTGCTTCAAAAACAAGTATTGAATGTGTCACAAAAGCACCTATATTATTTCGAGGAAGAATGATGGAAAATGAAACAACGCTATCGAACCGATATACTAACAACACTTGTCATTACCCTATTAGGTGTGTTCCAGGGACAGGTTACCGTATTTTATATCGTCTACCTGTTCTGGTTTCAGGAGCTTATCCGGACGATGATCGATTTCGCATACCTGTTTCATAAGAAGGAAACGATCCAGGAAAAACTTTCCCTTATGCGGTTGTCCTTCGGCAGCTTCTTTGTCCTGTTTGTTTATTTCGTGTTTATAGTGGTGCTTTTCACGTTCATGCTTCATTGGAACCAGAGGCAATTGCTTATCGACGATATACGCGTGCTGGTGTTCAGGAATGGATATTTCAATGCCAATATCCTGCTGTTCCTGATCGAATACGGTTACTACCGTACCAGCGTGGGGCATGCCGGCTTGCAGTTGCAGGTGTTCAACCGCAGACATACCATCCTGCATATTTCTATTATCCTGGGCGCATTGATCTCATTGTCTATCATGCCCCGGTTGGATATTCACGACAACCAATGGGTGTCTGCCTGGACGATCGTGCCATTCCTCTTGTTGAAAATATTTATTGACAAACCAGAAAGCGATCGCTTTTGTGGGAATACAGAACAATAAAGGACATATGTTACAGCAATACGCAAAAGATGAACCTAAGCAAAAATGACATACGTTTTGGTGTCGCATTTGCGTTAGCCGGTTGGTGTGCCTTCGCAGGCATTTTCTGGATCTATTGGTTTGCCCTATATGCGGCTTATCCGTTCGGCATCATTGGATTTCTTCTTTGGCGAAGGATCAGGAACGACGGCCGGAAAAGGAACATTATAATACCGATTATCCTCCTTATTGGCGTATTGTTGTCCCTTGGTGAGCTTTGCTGGATTTACCTTGACAGACATGAATAAACTGAATCAAAAAAACTTTTACACCTCGATGTCGCATAACTTTGGCGAATATGGTGTATTTCTGCCCGACGTAACCTGGGAATTGACGGCTACCCACCTTCATCGCCATGCCCGGAAACGTACAGTAAGCTACCAGCTTTCAGACATAGAAGGCGTCAGTTTTTTTTATGGACGGGTACAAAAAGGGCCGCTCCGCTATTACTGCCGTTTTCGCACATCCGGCGGGTGGAGCGGCAAGCAGATGTTCAGCGTTGCAAAAGCAGACGTAGAAAAGGGCGAAGGTGACCCATACATACATTTTGCATTGCGATTGGTTGAGATGGTACGGGCGTCCAACCCTGCATCGCAACTTCAATACGGACAGACACCTGCCGCTTCGGCAACCCTTATTGGAGCTGCTGCCATTAGCCTGTCTCTTCCCGTCATACTGCAACTCGGCATCGGAGATAGTCGGGCCACAGCGGCATTCAGTGCGATCATCATTCCTCTGGCCGGCGTGCTGGTTTGGGGAGCGATCAAGCATCGGTTACGAACCTTGCACCCCGGTGAAACGGTCCCGCCGGGGGTATTTCCCGGACCGGTGCAATCATTAAAAAACAACTAGCAACTACACGATCAATGAGCGAATTGAATACATTACTGTACCACAATAAACGACAGGCTACCCTGTACTTCGTTAGCCTGCTGACCCTTGCACTATCGGTGTTTACATGCTACATGATATTTTCTGATTGGGATGCTTTTGCCGCTGAATACCGCTCGGATTTATCGGCGATTGGATGGGCCATTTTTATGCTCGTAACGGGCAATGTGATGCTCGGCTGTATGGTTTGGCTCAGTGGCAGGTACATACTACGCATCGAACAGACAGGAGAAAAGCACGTATCCATCCAGACCTGGTCCATTATCGGAATGTATAAGACCCGTGTATATCCCTTAGAAATGCTTCGTACTGCAGTATTTTACAAAGGTGTGTCCAACTATCCCAATGCGCCGGGAGTGGTTGCTCCTTATTCCGTATTAAAAACTCCCAACGGGAAAAAACTGATATTGGATGAAGCGAATGGCGGGCGCAAAATGGACAGAGTCGTTAAAAAGAAACACCACCGTCTCTGAAAGGCCTTTATTCTGATATCGAGCTTCTTCATCAACATCATCTATCTTACGTAAAAACAGCAAATACGAAATTTGTTCAATTGCCGTAATTGGGTTAATAAGCCTCTGCTTCAAACTTATCCCAAAGCTTGTTTATTTTTATTTTAAGTCGTTTGATAACATAATCTTGTCATGTTTTTTCTAAAATTTCTCTTTTTACCAATTCGTACGCTTCATTTATATCGTATGCAATTCCAGTTCTTAGTAATCCGTGCATATCACCAGTGAAATCAGCATCTTCAATTTTCTTTTCCATATTTTCGAGAAATTCGTTTTGCTTAACGGTATTGCCTTCCTCGTTCATATAGTGTTTGAACGCTTCAACAACCTTTTCTACATTGACATCTGCATTATTCAAGGCATACCATAAATCGAATAAATCTCGTCCTTTTTTCCGCTGATATAACGCTCTTAATTTGGTTGCTAATAATTCATCCAGTCCATAAGTAGGGACTAAAGCTTCGCCGTTATCCCATTCGGAATCCAATTTTACAGGAATATCTTGTAAGCCATACACCGAAAAATGCTCTCTGGTATTGACTTCTATTTTTAGTTTTATAGGTACATCATCTTCCGAAAGAATGCTGTACACAATAGTATTGTTATGTTCTTTCTGTTTGATTTTGGGCTTTCCTAAAAAAGACAGCTGTTCACGTATTCTGTCTATAATTGCCCCGAATGGTTCGGCTTTTACCTGTACCAAATCAATATCTTCAGAATACCTTGCTGCAGGAAATAAAAACAATTTATGCAATGCCGTACCTCCTCGAAAAGCCAAACGTTCTTTGATAAACTCATCACTGAACAAGGCAATCAAGGCTCGCTGTATAATCAAATCCTGTTCTACCTGATAGTTTTCCTGCCAGGGAGCCTGCTTTCGCCACGCTGTTATGTACGACTGTGGTATCATATATCTGCTTCTATTTCTATGTTAGGCACAATTTTCCATTTGTTGCCTGTTATCATATTTTCAGTTTTTTTTCTTTGTGGCCGGAGCAATACAGGGTAATGCCCTATAGGTTCAAGGTAATTGTATAAAGCATTGCTTAATTCACTTTCATCCAACACACATTCCAACACATATCCCAAACGCTGAACCACCGATATTTCATCATATTGCTTTGCAGTTTCTATTAATTTTTCTGGATGTATAGCCTCTTTCAATTCTTCAATTATAGTAGCTGCCCGATTAAATCCTCCTATTTCATTAAAATAACTTACCAAATCCAAAGCGGTCAATTCCGGTGATGAAATATTGATATATCCGGTATCCACTTTTTTCTTCACTATGTCCTTTTTGTTCCAGGACTTTTTAATGTAAAAATGAATACCCACTTTATCATTTTTGATGGGTCTCAAAGCGATTCCCTCTGTAATAATGGAATAGTTTTGAGGTTGTTGATGAGCTGCTCCGTGATAAGCCGCCGCGTTTAATAATCCAACATAATAATCCCGATTTAAAAACTTCATCAAATCATTTACATACAAACTGGTCGGAATAATCCCTTTGGCTCTGTATTCAGGTGGAACAATGACATAAAATCCTCTGCGAACCATTACTACCGATTCCTGATTTTTTAGCCGTTGTAATGTTTTCTTCAGAGCATTTTCAGACACTCCTAATTCGCTATGCAACCCCTCGGTAGTAAAGCTATATTTACCGGTTGCCCTTTTTTCATCAATAAAGGAGTCTAAATATTTGTAACGCCCTATCATTGTTTTAGTAATTAATTGCGATACGGGTTTGATTGTAGCCCTTTTTGCAATGACAAACTTATGTTTTTGTACTATCAGAACCAAGCTTTATTGGGTTATTTAAAGAGTATCTTAAGTTATAATTTGCAATAAGATTCTAATTTTAAAACATTAAATATTTATTTAATAGAACTGTCAAGACAAAAGAATTACTTTTAAAAGGGGAGATTGAAATAAGTACTTTAAATTAAACTACCACCTGCAAAGCAGGTGGATTTATGGGTAAAGCCATAGGCTAAGTTCCAAGATCAAAGTCGAAGCCCTGTTGGTTACTTTCCTCTTTGCGCTCCTCTCCTTCCTGGTATTTCACATATCGCCTTATCATATCTTCATTTATTCCTACTGTATTCACAAAATAACCTCTACTCCAAAAATGATTCCCCCAATAGGGGCGCTTTTTTAACATTGGGTAGCTCTTAAATACACGAATCGCTGTCTTGCCTTTCACTGTACCCATATAGGTGGAAATAGATACTTTTGGAGGTATACTTACTACTACGTGTACATGATCTACTTGTACATTCAGTTCTATTATCTCACACCCTAACCATTCACTATACATCCGTATATCTCTTTGCATCTGATTGCCAACTTCACCCGTCAATATTCGAAACCTATACTTTGGCGTCCATACTATATGATAGTCACATTTGTATACTACGTGGGATTGCTTCTTATACTTGCTCATCCCTCAAATTTAAACATTCGGCTTAGCCTAACGAACATTACCACCGTCAAAGACGGTGGGTTTTCGAGTTCAACTAAATAAACAGATACAAAAACCTTATTAACTCTATTGTTTTGAAGGGGGCGAGTCCCAAGAAGCCGCCCTTTTGGGAGATAAAAAGCAATCTTCAAGTTTTAGCAAATAAAACAAATATATCACTGATTATAGTCTTTTGAGAATTTTCTAAAGGACATACATCGCACGAAATAAAAAAGCCCCAACGAGACAGTTGAGGCTTTTTTATTTCGTGATCCCGCTGGGACTCGAACCCAGGGCCCATACATTAAAAGTGTATTGCTCTACCAACTGAGCTACGGAATCTGAACAAATGCCATCTGTAGATGTGGATGGCTTCTGTTTTTGGGAGTGCAAAAATAAGGGAAAATAGATTCTGACCAAACTTTAAGGCAAGAACCTTTTCAAAATGATGATAATTTATTTTGACACAACCTGTTGTGCATCCCTTTTTACGGTTACACTCTCTTATTTTTGCACCGCAACTGTTTTGCATGCCCCTAATAACACTTACATCCGATATTGGCGATAATGATTACCTGGTAGCTGCCGTAAAAGGTCAGTTGCTGCAGGCTATACCTGCATGTAGCCTGGTAGATGTAAGTCATCGGCTGACACCTTTCAATTATCCACAAACGGCTTATGTATGCAGAAGTACTATTCGCAACTTTCCTGCGTACACTTTTCATATTTTGCTGGTCAATCTGTTCGAAAACAACAGGAAACATCTTTTACTGGCCTTTTACAACGGACAATACATTCTCTGCGCAGACAACGGTCTGTTGCAAATGATACTCGAAGGCAGCCCGGAAATGATCATAGGACTGCCAGTAGAGAAAACACGCGATACGATTTCCGTAGCAGCTACCATGGGTAAGGCTATAAAGGCTGTGAGCAACGGAGAGCCTTTGCAAAACATCGGTGTAAGCGATATTTCGATCGTAGAGAAGAATCCGCTGCAACCCATGATAGGTCCCGACTGGATCGACGGACAGGTAATTTTTATTGACCGGTTCGAAAACATTGTAGTCAATATCACCCGCGAAACCTTTGAAAAGGAGCGCCGGGGACGGAAGTTTTCCATTGCTTTTAAGAGGGGAGAGGTAATAGAAGTGATCAGCGAATCGTATGCCGACGTACCCGAGGGCGAAAAGCTGGCATTGTTTAACGCTGCCGGCTACCTGGAGATAGCGATCAACAAGGGGAATGCTGCCGGCCTGCTGGGCTTTGTTGGCTACTCTGAAAAAGAGTCGATGCACTTGCAGAATCGCCTGTTTTACCAGACGATAAGGGTGTTTTTCGACTAAATCAATTGTTTAGGATTGCTTTCTGAGCACGCGGGCCTGCACAAAACTGCGGATGAAAATTACCAGCGCCAGGAGGTTACTGATAATGCAGATAAGAAAGATATATTTCTTCGCATCCCAGGCTTCTATCTTCATAAACCGGTTCACACACATAATGGCCAGCACCAGCGCCAGCACCGCAGCAATATGAGCAGCCAGTTTCGGCTTGGATGCCCAGATAGCGCCCAGGATCAAAAATACGACCCCGCTAAACGCCGGAATCAGTGCAGTAACGGATTTGTTTTCGCCGGGACCCAGCGGTAACAGGAAATACCCATACAATCCGGCGGCTATTAATACGATTGCATTCAGGTAATTGGCAGTAACTGGTTTCATGATTATACGCGTTTATGATATTGCTATGCTCAACAATAATGGTGCGGCTGCTTTTTATATTGCACCGTACGCAAGATACATAAAGCAATTGAGAGGATTTGTAAAACGATTGTAATAATTGATGCAGCAGTATAGCTGCTGAGGCAGGTTGCCGGGCACAATCCGTAAAAACTGTCACCGGTTATGACAGAAAAACCGGAAGGGCCCTGAGATTTCGATTTTTAAGGATTTTTCCACTTCTAAAGAACTACCGGAAGTTGTTCCGAAATCAGGATTCAAAAGTAGTGCCCGCAACATCATACCTTGTACCGAATTTGGGAAAACCGGTTTACGCAAAGAGAAAACTGACATTTTTATGACAAATATATCCCGCTATTCAAATGCATAATCTGCTAGTGACGAAAGCGATACGGTCTCCTGCCGGCCGAGCGACAGGTTTTTGATATTGCACTGTCGGTTTTCGAGTTCCCGGCTGCCGATCATTACAGCATATGTTATCTGCTTTCTTTCTGCATATTTGAACTGCTTGTCAAATTTTGTTTGTTCCGGATACAGTTCACAGGCGATGCCTTTATTCCGCAACACCTGCATTTGCTGAAAAGACTGTTTTGCTTCTGCTTCTCCCAGGTTGAAAAACAATACACGGGTGCCTTGTGAAACGGTTTCGGGAAAGAGGTGTAGCTCTTCCATTACATCGTAAATTCTATCCACACCAAACGAGATGCCTACACCGGGAATATTCGGCACACCGAACAACCCTGTCAGATCATCATATCGCCCGCCTCCGCCAATACTTCCCATGGCTGCACCCTTTGCTTTTACTTCAAAGATGGTTCCGGTATAGTAGTTCAATCCCCTGGCGAGGGTGAGGTCTATCACTACATTGGTTTGTGTAGCCGGCAGGTAACCCAGTATGTATTCCAGTTCGGCTATGCCCGATTGTCCGGCCTTTGATTGGCCGAACAGCGAAGCCAGGCTCCGGAGTTTGTCTGCATTGCTGCCGTCGATCTCCAGGAAATGCCGGATGGTATTCACTTGTTCAGTGCTCAACCCGCGGATGTGCAGTTCCTCCGCCACTTTTTCTATTCCTATTTTATCCAGCTTGTCGATCGCTACCGTGATGTCGGTTAGCTTATCCGGGCTGCCGCACTGTTCTGCCAGAGCGGCCAGCACCTTACGGTTGTTCAGTTTTATTTCCACCTCCATACGCAGGTTAGAAAAAGCGGTGGTATACAACTGTGCCAGTTCCACTTCGTTGAGCAGGGAGCTGCTGCCTACTACATCTGCATCGCACTGGTAAAACTCACGGTATCTTCCGCGTTGTGGCCGGTCGGCACGCCATACCGGCTGCACCTGGTAGCGCTTAAACGGAAACGTTAGTTGTCCGTGGTGCATGGCTACATAGCGCGCAAAGGGAATGGTAAGGTCGTATTTGAGGGCTCTTTCTGTGAGTCGCTTGTCGTTTTTTCCCTGCAATACATTATCGAAGGCCTCCCTGGACTTTTCAATGTTCCTGGGATCGCCCAGTCCGTTATTCAGTATTTTGAAGATGAGTTTATCACCCTCTTCTCCGTATTTTCCCATCAGCGTTTCCATATTCTCCATCGCCGGTGTTTCCAGTGGTGCAAAACCATACAGCTCAAACACTTTTTTGATGGTACTGATAATAAAGGTTCTCTTACGAACCACGTCGGGGCCAAAATCGCGGGTGCCCTGCGGCAGCGAGGGTTTACTCATATTTCAAATAGTTAAGGCCTTCCGGCGGTTGAGGGATGGGCATATTTGGCTACGATGGCGTCGCAGGCCTGGTCTATCATATCAAATACTTCGTGGTAGCCCGGTTCCGGTCCATACCAGGGATCGGGTACATCTTTGTTCTGTCCGGGGTATACTTCGTTCATCAGCAGGGTCACTTTTCCCGCATCAAAACCACTACCGGCTATCCACTTCATCTCGTCTATTACATCATCGGCCATGGCATAGATACGATCGAACTGCGTAAAATCTTCCGGACGGAAACGCCTGGCGCGCTGCTGACTGATGTCAACCCCTCTCTGAAGGGCTACCTTCTGCGAAAGCCGATGGGGGTGCTCGCCCACATGATACCCGTTGGTGCCGGCGCTGTCGACGGTCCAATCCAGCCCGTGTGCATCGATTTTATGCTGTAGGATACCCTCCGCGAGCGGGCTGCGGCAAATATTACCCAAACATACCATTAAGATTTTCATATTACTAAAAATAGTGGGCAAAGGTAAAGATAATAGGTACAAAAAATCCCGCGCCAGGCGCGGGATCAATTCCTTAATTGTGTCAGAGGTCGCTTCCGGTTCTTGTGTTAAGGTTTGCATGTGGTGGTTGCAGGACCATTGGTTTTCGTTTTTCTACGGATTAACTGGAATCAGTGGTTTTAAGGTTAGGCGTTTTTCAGGAGATGATTGGCTGGTTTTTTCTACGGATTCGGCGGATATCGGTGTTCGTCAATGACAATACGAAGATGGCAAACCCGCCGGTAAAACAAGATTTAATTCGATATCCCGCCTGTCTTATTCGATATTCTGCTGCTTTTGGACGATAGGGGCATGTTTAAACCTATAAAAACCCAATGCAATACATCCATAATGGTACAGATGTTAACCGGCTGCAGCATTGTAATGAAATAGGGGTGCTTTATTCGCCACCTGTTATAGTGCTGGTACAGGAGTAAGCGTTTTTATAGGTAAATGTATAATATATTTATTATGAGATATTTACGTTGTCTGCTGTATGAAAACCTTATCGGCAGATTACTGCATTTGGTTGCTCTGGGGCGGCATTTCACCGAAAAAACTTTACTACAAAGCAAAAGCCGGTTATTTTCGGTAGACGTTTATATTTATCGTAACCTATGAAATTTGTATTGTACAAGTACCTGCTGGAAGACGGACTACCCACCATCCTGTATGTGAAAGACACCGAAAATGGGAGACCTGTATTTACACCATACGCCTGCGAAGCCAGAAGTTACCCCTGGATGCATGCCCTGTTTTTATCAGTCTGGCTGAATCTATCGTGGGTGAACCTGCGGTACCTGAAAAAATAAATAGTAGGGTCGTGCTTCCCGGAACTGTTAATCAAGCTTAAACTTCGAAGGAAAAGTTCCCTGCTTGAATAAATCGGGGCTGAACATAGTGGGTTTGTATTCACCAATCGGCTGCACATCTGCTTTTTCGGGTATTTGTTTTTCCATTCCCAAGGTCCAGAAGCAGGCGTTTACGAGCATTCTTCTAAGGTCTTCGCTCAACAGATCAACAGAAGCGCCCATAGTGGTGGCAAATACCCGGCCTTCTTTACCGCTTTCGCCTTTATAGGTTCTGGTCCAGGCGATGGGCATAACAGATTTCTCCAGGTTGGGCGGCGAGTCGGCGGTCATGCCGGCGGTGGATAAACCATAAGCAAGGATAGTAGAATTTTCAGGCAGGCGATTGATGGTATATACATCAGTGGGGCCCCATATGTCTGTCACCCCGTTGAGGATCGGATGCTTGGCTCTTTTCTGTATGCCGTCTATCAGGGCGCGGGTACCCTCTTTACCATGGTGTCCGTGGTGATCAACCCAGGTTTCGCCCAATACCACGCTACCGAAACCATTTTCCCATCCGGGTACTTTACTTCTCCAGTCGTATTTGGCGTATTTACTGTTTTTGTTGCGGCTGTAGAAAAAAGCATGCGTAGCCGTACGCAATCCCACCACCGGTTTGCCAGACTTGATGTAGGCGTCTACATGTTGCATCTGTTCATCGGGCAATTCGCGAAAGCGCGTGGCAATCACCATCAGGTCGGCATTTTTAAGATTTTCCAGTCCGGGTATATTGGTTTGATCCAGTGCATTGATGGCGCCCGTTTTGGCGTCGATGGCAAATAACACCGTGCAGTCAAATCCATATGTTTTAGCCAGGATCTTCCCCAGCATCGTCAGGGCTTCTTCAGACCGGTATTCTTCGTCTCCGCTTACCAGTACAATCTTTTTGCCTTTGCCGGGGCCGTCTCCTCCCTTATAATTTACCCACAATTCCTGTTGTGCATTGGAAGTACAGGCCAGTAAAATAAATAACATGCATATGGCAAAAAATCGGGAAACGGCGGTAGTATGCTGCGTCAAAAACATGGTCGGTCGGTTTTTTAAAAATGTAGTCTAACGGCTAAAATACAACATTCTTGTACAACGCAGGTGCCAATAATTGTCTTAAACCTGTATTTTATTCTCCTGCTGGAGCAGGGAGGGGGTTAAGGAGCTTTTTCCACGTACTCCTTAAACCTTTCCAGTATGGTCTGGCAGTCGGTTTGCTGTACCTGCAGGGAGCGGGACGGGTGGGGCGTAATGCTTTTTCGTATAATGGTATTCTCGTCGATCGGCTGAAATTCTATTGTCAGGGAGCGCGCGTCGGTAAGCGTACAACTGATCAATTGAAGAGGCGTTATTGTATCGTACCGGCCCGCTACATCCAACCCTTCCTTCCCGTTTTCTTCTTCCATCCTAAAATGAAAATGCCCTCCTTCCCGGAGATCGTTCGACGCCTGGCGGCAGTGCCAGCCATCGTACGGTGTACACGATTGAGCAAGCTCGATGGCATGCAGCCACTTGCTCCAGACAAGTTCCACCGGTTTTCGTACCAGTACGCTTACTACTATTTTTTCTGTAAGCATCGTCCGCGCTATTGCATGGAGTACAATCCTACGGTATTGCCCTCGGTATCGGTAATGAGCGAGCAGAACCCATATTCTCCGAGCGAAATTTTAGAGCGTACTACTTTTCCACCGGCTGCTGTTACGCGGGCTTCTTCCACCGCACAATCTTCGCAACCGAAATACACCACTACATTGTTGCCGCCTGCGGACACCCCCTCCATCTTCACGAGGGTGCCGGAAGCGCCGGCCCCTTCTGGATCACCGGGAAAAGCCTGCATTTGCACGGAAGTATCTGTGGGGTCGCTCATGAGCGTAAGCCGGATATTTAACACAGTCTCATAAAATTGCACGGCCCTGTCCATATCATTTACATATATTTCGAACCATGCTACGGGATTGAATGATTTTGTTTCCATTGTTTGTTGTTATATGTTTTTGTATAAATATTGCTTTGACTGCAGATAGTTAACCGCCTGCTATTGCAGATCAAAGCTAGGTGGAGAAGGCGAGGCAGCGCTTGCCAAATGACAAGTATTGACATCGTATTTGCCATGGGAAGCTTACATTTGTTATGATTAATATTATACCTATGTACAACAACATGATAAAGACACTGACGTACTGCCTGCTACTGTATATACTTCCGTTTGTTGCGGACGCGCAGGTGGCTCCGGACCAGCCATTGCCGAGAGATACCGCAGTATGGGTGGGCACACTGGAGAATGGCCTCACTTACTATATCCGACCCAATAGCAAACCTGAGAAAAAAGTAGAACTTCGCCTGGTGCTGAAAGCGGGCTCGTTGCAGGAAGACCCGGATCAGTTGGGTCTGGCCCATATGACGGAACACATGGCGTTTAACGGCACCCGTCATTTCAGGAAAAATGAAATCATCTCGTTCCTGCAGGATATAGGCGTTGGGTTCGGCAACGACCTGAACGCGCATACCAGCTTCGACAAAACCGTATATTTTTTGCCGATACCTACCGATAAATCCGGGAACCTGGAAAAAGGTTTTCGGGTGCTGGAAGATTGGGCGGGGCATATCACTTTTTTGGACGAAGATATTGACGACGAACGCGCTATTATTCTCGAAGAGAGCCGCCTGGGAAAGGGTGCAGGAGAGCGGATGTTCAAACAACTGTTACCTGAATTGCTCAAGGGATCGTTGTATGCTGAACGACTGCCGATCGGCAAGGACAGCATTATTACAACCTTTCCGCACGACGCTATCCGGCGGTTCTACCGCGACTGGTATCGCCCGGATTTAATGGCGGTGATCGTAGTAGGTGATATAACAAAAGACAGGGCCATGCAATTGATCCGGCAGCATTTTTCCGGACTGGTCAATCCGTCGCCCGCCCGTAAAAAAAGGGAAGTGCCCGTGCCAGCTTATAGTGCCCCTTCTGCTATGATTGTTACCGATAAGGAAGCCACCGGCTACCAGGCGGCTGTTGCCTACCCTTCCCGGCCATCGCCTGCCATCAGTACAAAAAGCGATTATCGCCAGCGACTGATCAGGCAATTATTCACCGGTATGCTCAATCACCGGTTGTACGAACTCACCCAAAAAGAAAACCCGCCGTATGTATTCGCTGGTGCCTCTTTCAGTAGTTTAGCCAGGAACCACGAGGGTTTCGAAATATATGCCGGCTCCGGAGATAAGGAACCCTCCCGGGCCCTGCGGGCCGCGGTGGAAGAACTGGAACGTGTGAAACGGTTTGGGTTTACTTCCTCCGAACTGGAGCGCGCGAAAAAGAATATGCTCGCCAGTTATGAAACAGCCTATAACGACCGGGACAAGACGGAGTCTTCCGTTTTTGCCGATGAATATGTGGAGAGTTTTCTGGGGGGCGATGCCATTCCCGGCATTGCAACGGAATATACGCTGGTACAACAGTTACTGGAAGACATCACCCTGCAGGACATTGGTGCTGTGGCCGACCGGCTGAAAAATGAACAGAATCTGTTTAGCTACATGATGGGGCCGGAAAATCCTGCGGTGAAGCTGCCTTCTCCTGCGGAACTACAACAACTGGTAGCAACAGCGCAAAAAGCAACACTGCAACCCTACGAAGATAAACTGCTGGCTACCGATTTGTTACCAGCTCTTCCTTCACCAGGAGCTGTCCGGTCGAAAAAACAAAACGCTACGCTGGGCACCACCGAGCTGGTGCTGTCCAACGGCGTTACTGTTACGTTGAAGCCCACAGACTTTAAGAACGATGAAATACTGATGGCTGCTTCCCGCTATGGCGGATACAGTAATTACGGAGTAAAAGATAAATACAACGCCCAGTACGCATTGGCAGCGACAGGCGCTATGGGCTATGGTGATTTTTCACCCACCGACCTGCAAAAAGTACTGGCCGGAAAAGCGTTGGGTGTTAACCCGGTGATCAGCGCTACTTCGGAAGGAATCAATGGCAACACTACCGTAAAAGACCTGGAGACGATGTTTCAACTGGCCTACCTGAAGCTGACGGCTCCCCGAAAAGACAGCATTTTGTTTCAATCTTTTATACAGCGCAACAAAGCCAGACTGGCTATGCTGGGCGCCAACCCCCAGGCTGCGTTCGTAGATACTATTTTTAATGTGTATTACAATCAGCATCCCCTGGCACCCATTTCAGTGCCTAAACCTGCCTACTTCGACAGTGTAAACCTTCACCGGGTGATGGAGATATACCAAGAGCGGCTGGGGGATATCAGCGGTATGCATTTCGTATTTACCGGAAGTTTTCGTGAAGAAGACATTGTACCCCTGATAGAAAGGTATATTGCCTCGCTGCCTGCCTCCGGCAAAAAATTCAGCTATGCAGACCAGCAGGTTCGACCCGTTAGCGGCGTTAAGAAAATGACGATGTATAAAGGAACAGCGCAACAAAGCCTGATACTGGATTTCTACCACGGCGATATACCATACGACGACGATCTTGCTTTTCGTGCCGCTGCACTGAACGAGGTGCTGAACATTCGTATCATCGAAGAGCTGCGCGAAAAAGTGCAGGGAATATACGGAGGATCTATTTTCGGAGGTCTTGATAAAGTGCCGTATCCCTCTTTCCAGTTTGGGGTAGAACTTCCGTGCGGACCGGAAAAAGTGGATACGCTGTTGCTGGCAATGAACAACGAAATAACTGCCATCATGCAGCATGGACCTGCTCCGGAAACCCTGGAAAAGGTGAAGAAGCAATGGAAAGAAGCCAATAAGCTGCAGTTGAAAGAAAACGGGGCCTGGTCATCAAGATTGTTGAGTGCCAAAACAATAGGTTTTAATATGGACAGGTTTATTAACCGGGAAAAATACATAGATGGGCTGACGGTAAAAAATATCCAGGAAGCTGCGAAAATATTATTAAATGGCAAAAACAGGTTTACCGCCATACTCATGCCGGCCGATGCACAAAAATAATCGTCTGAGCTTACTGACCTGAATCGGGATCAGAGAAGCAGCTGTATTGTAACTTACAAACAGCGAAAAAAAATTATTGGCAGCATGGAGTTGCGTCCAACTGCTTTGCGTGAAGGCGGATAAATTGAGCCGAACTTTTAACTGCTAATTTTCCGCCAGGCCGGAGGAGGTGTCGATGTCAGTTGAATAATTTGTCAAGTTGGTTAAAGCTAACTTCAATACCTTCTTTAAAGCCCATTTCAATTACGGCTTGAACATCTTCAAAGCTATTGTGTTTTGAAATCATTGTTACAGTCGTTTTCCCGTCAGTTTCGCTAAACTGGTTTTCAAAATTTCCTGCTGGAAATTCGGGATTTACCGTTCCGTTTTCATCGCAAAAAGCATCTGTTCCCGTAAAAAATTTGTGCAATACGATTTTCTTAAAATGCTGTTTTCCCCAACTCCTTTGGTCTGTTTCCGCACCTGTAAGAGACGGGGGAATAACCATACAATACAGCCAATGCCCACCCTCCCGAAAATCCATAGATGTTGTTTCTGCTCTGCAAGGTTCCGGCCCCCACCATTGGTCTAAAAGTGCTGCCGTTGTCCACGCTTTCCAAACCAATTCAAGGTTTGCTGCAAATTCACGTTTTACAACAATTGTGTTGTTCTCTTTGTTGACTTCAAAGTCAAATTTTAAGTTACTGTTCATTTTTGCTGTTTTTTAATTGTTTCTAATAAATTGTCAAGTTGATGAAATCTTGTTTCCCAGATTTTTCGGAACTGTTCAAGCCATTTGTCTATTTCTTTCATTTTGTTTACTTCAAGTTGGTAGTAGATTTCTCTGCCTTGTTGTGTTTGCGTTACCAATTCGCACTCTGTCAAAATTTGTAAATGTTTGGAAATGGCTTGTCGTGAACTGTCGAATTGTTCGGCAATGGTATTCGGTGTCATTGCCTGTAATGCAATAAGTGCGATAATCGCCCGTCTTGTAGGGTCGGCTATTGCTTGAAAAATATCTCGTCTTGTCTTCATTGTGAAACCACTTGGTTGCAAATATAAATGCAATTATTTGATTGCATAAATTTTTGAAGAAAAAATTGATGCTTTGGAAAGATTTGGACTGTGGGGTGGGTGGGTCTTCAATTTTTTGTACGTCTGTTGGAGTTTGCACCGTTGTTCATCGGTTGACAGCTAACGGGTTAGGTATGTGCGATGTGGCGGAAATAGTGTTCCGTGTTCTAATTTATTACAAAAGCTCGATAGCTGCAAATGGTTGACCGCCTGGTATCGAGCGCCATATCGCTGAATACGGTATTGTAGGCTGTGGCGTCATGGGCATATGAATTTGCTTGCATCTAGTCTAAAGTCTAGTATCAAAAGCATCCTATTTATCAGTTGCCCCCCCCTTATCATGCAGATATGGGATCAACATTAATTACGGCCTCCAATTGCGCTCAAAACCCTCCTAATCGTCTCAAACTGAGGTTTTGATCCGTCAGTTCTTTAATAGCTTTCTTTGTCTTAACCGATGTCTTAAAAATATAAACCACTTTCCCTAAGTTCAGTTGTTATAATCCTTTCTTTCCTTCTAGCCAATAACCTTGTGAATAAATATTTCCTCTCGTTTTGTCTTTTAAAACTTTTCTGAATGTCTGAACAGATTTGACATTTCCTACTAATGCAAAATTGGCCGCGGCCCATTCGTTAGTTTTGAACAAAGGCAAATTACTAATCCACTTTTCATTTCTAAATGAACTGTTCTTAGGAAATACTGTGTAATTTTCCAATTCCAAAAGTTTAGGAATAGTTGCATTCACTTCATCTAATTCAAAATAGAATTGAAATTGATGATTATTCTTTTTTAATAACGGCAATAAGGCATAGGCGACACCTAATGAAGTCTCATCCCCAAAAAAGAATTGTTGCTTTCTGTTTGGGTGATATAATTTTTTTCCTCTTGGTGGACTGATAAATAATTCATCACCCGTCTTTAAGTTGTTAACAAATTGACTTCCGGTTTCCTTTCCGTGAATGTGAAAAACAATATCAAAAAGTCCGTTTTCTTTGTCGTAACAGGCAATAGAATAGTTTCTAAACTCTGTTTCGCTTACACGAACAACACTTGCAAAACCTATTGTAAAGCTCCATTTTGATATATCTCCTTGAAAACGTATTCGTTTTATCTGTGGACTGATGTACTGTGTTTCCATAACTTTTACATTCGGCCGCAGACTGCTTCCGAACAAATTACTAACCCATTTTGGTATGCTTGAAATCATTGTTTGCAACTTTAAAATGCATTGCAAAGGAACAATGACAGGTTGAGGCAAACAATGTCAATACAAAGTAAGTATTGGACTATTCGAGGTTTTTGTTTCGAAACGCCAAAGCGGTCATTCCTGAAACTTTGGTAAACAGCCTTGAAAAATAAGGGTAATCGTCATAACCTAATTCCGTTGCAATTTCTTTTACCGATATATCAGAGTGATAAAGCAAACGTTTGGCCTCTAGAATTACACGCTGCTGTATATGATACGAAACAGAATGACCAGTAGTGTTTTTTACACTTTCGTTTAAGTATGGCGGAGAAATATTTAATTGCTGGGCGTATTCCGACGGTCGCTTGGCGGTAATGAAATTTCGTTCCAGTAAATCCTTAAAAGCTTTGGCTACTATTTCAAGCCGAGAAAATTTCTCTAATGGTTTCGATTTAACTAAATACTGTGAAACAACCAGTCCGATTAACGTGTTGCAACTTCCGTTCAATAAAGAGTGATGTAGCTTTTCGTTTGTACGTTCAGATAATTTTAAGCAAAGCGACACGGCTTCGGAAATAATTGAAAACGTTTCCGGGTTTAATGTCAAAGGTTTGGAAGGTGTTATGCCTTCTAATAATTTTAAGTAATCGGAATGTAGGTTTTCATTGCTGATTGCCCAAATGCTCACAGTTGCATTTTTGAACGACACAATTCTATGCACTTGATTCTGACGAATGAAATTTACTGAAGAAGGGTTTAGAATATATTTCTGAAAGTCAACCTCAATAATCGTCGTTCCTTTTTCTTGTAAGAAGAACAAATGATATTCGTCCCTGTGCGATTGTGTTATGTTTTCAAATTCCTCCAACTGCTCGTATAAATAAAAATCTTCGCTCGACATTTTCCCTATAAAAATGCCTTTGCCGAAATCGGCTATCATAGGATTTATAGGAATGAATTTTGACTCTTTTGGCATCGTTTCTTTTTAACTACAGAAGGGCAAAGGTAGTTATTTGTTGGGCGCGCAGTAAAAAGTCGCAAGGTTGATGTTTACACAATGGTTGGTTAGGGTTGCCTGAAATCAGGGGGGGGCTCCCTGCCTGCGTCGGGAAGAAACAACGACCAGAACGCATGTGAACAGGCTTGCCGAATAAATGCGGGCATCCGTTCGATTGTGTACTTCAGCGGCTTTTTAGCATAAAAAACGGTGAAACCTCAAAGAAGATTTCACCGGAAAAGCAAAGCTGTTTTTCGCAGAGGCTACACCGTAGCAAGTACTAGGGAGCTACCAGCGGATTGATAGCGCTGGCAGCCAGGCTGCCTGGTTCGGTGCCCATCAGCCAGCGTTGACGGTCTGCCTCCTGGTTTTCATTCTGCGGGGTAATGACGGTAGCGCCATCAGCAAAATATATGATGGTGATCACTTCTCTGGTTTGTTCTGAGGCGTTGCCGGGTGCACAATGCAGGGTCCAGCCGTAGTGCCAGGTGGCATCTCCTGCCTGCATGGTATGCGGTCGGGTAACGGGGTACTCCTTTTGCTTTACATATTCATCCAGCATTTGCTCCGATTGGTCTGAAATCGGTACACTGTCTACCAGTCCATTCTCATGACTGCCGGAAGCAAATGTGAGCATCCCCATTTCTTCGTTGATATCTACCAGCGGCATCCACATGGTAACGGTGCGCGGGGTATCCAGGGGCCAGTAGTACTGGTCCTGATGCCAGGGGGTAAACCCTCCGCCGGGTTCTTTATACAGCGCCTGATCGTGATAGATTCTTACGCGTTCTACCCCCAGCAGGTCAGCCGCGATTTTTGCGAATCGTTTTGCCAGGGTGAATTTTTTCACCTGCTCATCTACTTCCCAAAGATTCATGATCTGGAGAAACGCCTTTCCATAGGTGTCGCGCTCTTCCATCGGGCGGGTTTCGGTATTATAGCGGTAGGCGGCATCGTTGATAACCTCCCGGTACAGGGCTGCTTCTCCGGCAGAGAGTATTCCGGGTATCAGCACGTGCCCGTTTTTTCTGAATGATTCGATGGTAGCAGCGGCTATCGGTTTTACATCGCTGAGGGCTGGCAATTTTGTCGTTTCCATGATCGTTGCATGTGTTTAATAAATGATAAAACATATAGGATACCTGTCCCGGTTAAGAAAACGCTGTTTTGCCGGTAAAACGGGCATCTGCACGACGCAGCGCACCGGTTACAATTCCACCGACTGGTTTCCTTCGGTAAATATCCATAACAAAATAAGCGGCAATCGTTGACACAAAAAATGCGTAACTTGTCTGAATAGTGGTGTTTTTTGTCTGATTTCATTTTATTCCCAACCGATAACGCAAAATAAGCCATGCTTAAGCCTTTATTTGAATCGTTGCGTACACAGTCGGGCCAATCCTTTCTGGTGAGGAGCCTGCGGGAAAAAGCTTTTCCTGCACCTTATCACTACCACCCCGAGTTAGAGCTAACCTATATCGTGAAGGGAGAAGGGCAGCGTTATGTGGGAGCAGATATGTCGCCTTATACAGCTGGCGATCTGGTGATGCTGGGGCCTGATCTGCCCCATTGCTGGAAATCGGAACGTATTGATCCGGAAGCGATCAATGCCATTTCCGTGGTGCTGCAATTCAGGGAAGACTGCCTGGGCGACGGTTTTTTCGATCGGGATGAAATGTTGCCGGTAAAGAAGTTGCTGGAACGCAGTGGCCGGGGTGTTTATTTCTACGGAGCTGCGTCGAAAGAGGGAGGGCAAAGGTTATGCAGACTGGAGACCATCACCGACCCTTTCAGACGATTGATTGCTTTTCTGGAATTGCTGCATTGGCTGGCTGCTTCGCCGGAATATGCCTTGTTAAACACTGCATCCGCCGGGTCGTCTCCTTCAGTCAACCCTTCCCGGATCAACCGGGTGCTTGCTTATATTGTAGATCATTTCCGCGAAGAAATATCGCTGGAGTATGCCGCTGGTATTGCTGGTATGACAAGCAGTGCATTCTGCAAGTTTTTCAAAAAGGCAACGGGTAAAACCTTCGTGGCAACGGTAACAGAGTACCGTCTTCATTACGCCGTGCAGCAACTGGTGAATACGGATCATCCCGTTTCGCAGATCAGCTTCGACAGCGGCTTTGGCGATGTATCTCATTTTTACAAAACCTTTCGCTGCCAGAAAAAGATGAGTCCCCTTCAGTACAGGCATCGGCTGCGGGAAGCTATAGCGCCGCTGCCGGGTGAGGAATTTTAAAGCTGTAAAAAAAATCAAAATTCCTTTGCTGCATGATGGCAGACCGGATTTTGCAATGTATATTTAATGTGAATACAGTATCCATCTGCAGTGGTATCCCTGCGGAATTTTCATATGGAGCTTTCAACCCTGCCCGTTCATTCGTCAACAATAATTTATACAGACGTTTATGGCAGTTACATCTATCTCAAAATTCAATGTAAAAAAAGACCTGCTGGCGGGGCTGATCGTTTTTCTGATAGCATTGCCGCTTTGCCTGGGCATTGCGCAAGCTTCCAATGCACCCCTGTTTTCTGGTATTGTAGCAGGTATTATCGGTGGTATTGTAATAGGCACGCTCAGTAAATCTGCTTTAAGCGTAAGCGGGCCGGCAGCGGGGCTGGTGGCTATTGTTGTAGGGGCCATTGCCGACCTGCAGGCTTTCAATGTATTCCTTTGTGCAGTAGTGCTGGCAGGCGTATTTCAACTGGTGTTGGGCATGCTGAAGGCAGGCACGTTTGCTAATTTTTTCCCTTCCAGTGTTATTGAAGGGATGTTGGCGGGTATCGGGTTAACCATCATTTTCAAACAACTCCCGGATGCCGTGGGGTACAACGGTCCGGATAACCTGATAGGTATGCGCGACGGGGAAAGGGGGATCAACCTGGAAATTTTTACCGGCATTACGAGTCATGTTCACTGGGGTGCGGTGCTGATTACGCTCATTGGATTGGCCATTCTCTGGATCTGGTCGCTGAAAGGCATGAAAAAGTTTCAGCAGATATTACCGGGCGGGTTATTGGTGGTATTGGTGGGTACCATGCTGAACGTCGTTTTCCAGGCTACCTCGGGCGTATTGCACCTCGAAGAACAGTTTCTGGTGCAGCTCAGCGTACCGTCGAGCGCAGCAGACTTCTTTGCACAGTTCATGTTTCCTGCATGGGAGGGCTTCGCGAATCCCCTGGTGTGGCAATACGGGGTTATTATAGCTGTGGTGGCTTCTATAGAAACCCTGCTGTGTATAGAAGCTACCGATAAGCTGGACCCGTTGAAAAGAAATACACCGGGCAATGCAGAGCTGAAAGCCCAGGGCTTCGGCAATGTGATCAGTGGAATGATAGGCGGGTTGCCGATTACTTCGGTCATTGTGCGTTCCAGCGCCAATATCAATGCAGGCGCAACCAGTAAACTTTCTACCATAGTGCATGGGGCGTTGCTGCTTACCTGTGTGGCTTCTATTCCGGCCATACTTAACCTGATTCCCAAGTCTGCCCTGGCGGCTATCCTTATTTTTACCGGATACAGGCTGGCCAACCCTGCCTTGTTCAGGCATATGTACAAAGTGGGGCCCACCGAGTTCATACCTTTTGTGGTAACAGCTGTTTGTGTGGCGCTTCCATTCCTGGGGCTGCTGAAAGGGGTGGCCATCGGTATGGTGATCAGCGTGTTTTACCTGCTGAGGGTGAATATGCGCAATTCGTTTTATTACCGGCGTGTACAATCTGAGCAGGGAGATATTACCCGGCTGGAGCTGGCAGAAGAAGTATCGTTCCTGAATAAAGGAAGCATCAAAGCAACACTGGATGCCATAGCAGATGGTAGTACCATCATCATCGATGCCACGAATTCGGAATATATAGATTACGATGTGCTGGAGGTTATACGGGAGTTTCATGATGTTCGTGCGCCCAACCGGAATATTACGGTATCGCTGGTAGGGTTTAAAAACAGTTACCGGCTGCCGGAAGGAACCACCATCCGGTACCAGATGTTGGATGAGCTGGCTTCAGACAAGGATGCAAAATCTTCTGCCGGACGGCATACCAAGCTGTTGAAGGAACTGCGCAAGGATTAGCTAAAGAACAGGATGGCGGTATCACTTTTTGTGTAATGGCCTGAACGGAAAAGAATAGCCGGTAGTCCATTCAATATAATCTGCTTTGGCATTATGAGCTTTGATAGATACGCCGGTAAACAGGTTGTTGTAAATTTTATAGTGTATACCGACACGCAGAAAGACCGGTTGTATCTCTCCATTAAAATGATTGCGGTTCAGGTACCATCCGATGTTTCCGTTGAGGTATAACTTTTGTGTGAGCACATGATCTATATACAAAGCAGGACCACCGGAAAAAACAGCGGATATTTGGCGGGCATTTTCACCGGCAATATCTGATTGGGTGCCTGAGTGGGCGTAAAACAAATCACCGCCCGCTCCCAGCCGCCATTTGTGGCCGGCAGGTACACTCCAATACACACCGATAGTGGATTTGAAGTGGCGGTCGTCTATATCGCGCGACATCTGCTTGATGCCTGCTGCGTAGCGTACAAGTAGCCGGTTGTTTTTCTCTACAGGAGGCGGGTGCGCTAAGGCAGGTTGTATGCGGTCGTTGTTTCTATAGGTCAAAGAAAGTGTAAGCGGCAGCAGGTTGATGCCCATGTTGGGTAAACGGGTGGCGCCGTTTGAAAAATGATGAAAGGCAATACCGGCACCCACCTGCCATTTTCTACTCAGCCGGTAGTTTACCTGGGCTCCGAGGTCGGCAAATACATTTTGACGGCTGCCGAGCATAATATTCAACGGGTTTTCCTCAGCGTCGAAAGGGCGAAAGTTGGAGGCTACCCCCAGTGATATCCGGTAATTAAAGTTCCAGCGGCGGAAACGTTGTGGTGCAATCGGCACTGCCACAAAGCCATACAGGGCAAACGGATTCCCAATTTCGGTAGCGTGAAAAGTACTGGTGTATATGCCCAGGCCATACACCGGGTAATTGTACAAGCGGTGGTAGAAATCTTTTTCTCCGTTGGTTTGCCACCCCACTTTCAGGTTAATGCCGTTGTAGTATGCATCTTCAAAATCCGACCGTAGCGTTTGTTTTTCCAGTATAATACCTCCGTTTTCCACTTCCAGTTGCAGCAACCAGTTGGCACGCTTTTTTTTCAATATACTGTCAACACCCTCGCGCGGAAATACCTGGGCAATTCCTGGGGTGTATAAACATGCTCCCATGCAGCCTGCTGCCCACCATAGAAAAAAGATGTTTTTCATAATTGAAGTCCCGGCAGCCCGGGTGCACAATTTTCGTTTGAGTGTCTTTAAAGTAGCAAAAAACAAAAAAGGCTGCCTCACGGCAGCCTCGCGGCTAAACTCATGCCATTTTAAATGGCTATCTCTTCAATTTTAAATTTCAGTAAACCTGCGGGCGCTTTTACTTCTGCCACTTCGCCTACCTGTTTTCCGAGCACACCCTTTCCAATGGGAGAGGTGACCGATATTTTACCGGATTTCAGATCTGCTTCTTTTTCTGAAACGATCTGGTAGGTAACCTGTTTTTTCGTATTCATATTGGTGAGGGTCACTTTGGTAAGAATGCTCACCTTACTGGTGTCAATACTGTCTATCTCAATCACACGGGCATTGGCCAGATCGCCTTCTAGCTTGGCGATGCGGGCTTCCAGTAACCCCTGCGCTTCTTTTGCAGCATCGTACTCAGCGTTTTCCTTCAAATCGCCTTTTTCGCGAGCCTCAGCGATCGCTTTCGAAGCAGCGGGTCTGTCTACCGTTCTCATTTTCTGCAGTTCGGCTTTCAATTGCTCCAAAGTTTCCTGGGTAACATACATGACTTCACTCATGGCTGACTTCTTTTTGGTTATAAAAAATAAAAAAATAACAACGCCTCAGGACGAACCCGAAGCGTTGCATATTCATTGATACCGAAAATACAACAATAGTGGTAGTTTTACAACTATTGTTGTATTAAAATTAAATTATAATCCCAGTTTGTCCAGGGTTACTTTGGGCATTTTTATGTACGATTCGTGGGTATAGCCTGCGATATGAGGGGTTACCACAACGTTCGGTTGTTCCATCAGCCAGTTCAACTGGTCTTTCTCCTGCTGTGTATAGGTTGCCGGTTTCTCATTTTCAAACACATCCAGTCCTGCTCCGGCTATTGCGTTGTTCCTGAGGGCGTTTATTACTGCGGAAGTGTCGTGTACCTTTCCGCGGGAAGCGTTGATAAAGAAGGGCTTTTTGCGCAGCGAATTAAAAAAGGCCTCATTGGCGTAATGAAATGTTTCGTCTGTAAGTGGCAGGTGCAGGGTCACTACATCTGCATGCATAGCTATTTCGTCGAGGGAGGCTTCCAGGATATTTCCACGGGAAAAACCAAACCGGTATTTATCGTGTGCCAGCACCTGCACGTCGAACCCCGACATAGCCCTTGCCACGGCTTGCCCTGTATTGCCAAAACCTATGATACCCACTGTTTTACCTGTAAGCTCTGTTCCGCGGTTCCCATCTCTGATCCATTCCCAGTTGGTCATCTGCCGTCCGGCCAGCGTAATACGGTGCATCAGGTTGAGTACCATACCCAACACCTGTTCGCCTACTGCGTTGCAATTGCCTTCCGGGCTGCTCTCGCATTGTATGCCCTTGCTGCGGGCGTAGGCGATGTCTATCAGCTCCAGTCCGCTGCCCAGTCTGCCTATCCATTTCAGCCGGGGGGCTTTGTCGATCATCTGGCGGTCTATTTTGAGCCGGGTGGTGATGATGAGTCCTTCCATATCGCCTATTTTTTCTTCCAGCTCGGCATAGGTGATTTCGGGAAGATAGGAAACGGTATAGCCTTTAGATTCCAGTCGCTCTATGAGGTAGGGGTGCACCTTGGCGGTGACAATTGCTTTTTTCATGCGTCTATCTTTTATCTTTAATTTTATTATCGTTGATAGTTACATCTGCCTTTCGGCAAATGCTGTCTCTTTCTCTATACTTTCCACGTTGCACCGGGCAGCGATCGGGCTGTCGTTTACCCGTTATGCTATCGCATGCGGGTATGCAGCAGAATAAAATCTTCTACACTCAATTGCTCGGCTCTTTTCTGAAAAATACTGTCCGCCAGCACCGAATCATCGAACAACCCCCTCACGGCATTGCGCAGCGTTTTACGTCGTTGATTGAATGCCGTTTTAACCAAAATGAAAAATTTCTTTTCATTTTCGATGTGGCGGGGTACTTCCCGGACTGTAAGCTGTATCACGGCGCTTTTTACTTTTGGGGGTGGTGTAAAGCACTGCTCATGTACCTCAAAAAGGTAGTGTACTTCGTAAAATGCCTGCACCAGTACGCTGAGTATACCATAGGTTTTACTACCAGGCTGCGCTGCTACCCGCTGCGCCACTTCTTTCTGAAACATGCCTATCATGATGTTTACCTTATCGCGCCATTCCAGCACCCTGAATAATATTTGCGATGATATATTATAAGGAAAGTTGCCTGCCAGCAAGAAGGGCTCCTCAAACGGAGGTTCGATGTCCAGGATACTATCATGTATGATTTTTCCACGTATGGCGGGATAAGTATGCTCCAGGTAAGTCACTTTCTCGGCGTCGAGTTCTACTGCTCTGAACGTGATGTCTGGTATTTGCAACAGGTGCCGGGTCAGCGCGCCGCCACCGGGACCTACTTCCAGCAGTTGGTTGAAATCATGCGCACGGATAGCATCTATTATGCGAAGCACCATGTTTTCGTCGCGCAGAAAGTGCTGGCCGAGCGATTTTTTTAAAGTATACATTGAGGGGGCAAAATTACAAAAACCAGTCGCAAACCCGTAAATTCGCAACCTAACAACAAAATTATCATGCTCAACCGGCAAAATAAACCAGTGATTGGTATTTCCTGTGGCGATCTGAACGGAATAGGAATTGAAATGATTATCAAAACCTTTTCAGACAGCAGAATGCTGGAATTTTGTACCCCGGTGGTGTTTGCCTCCAATAAAGTCATCAACTTTTATAAAAAGAACCTTCCGGAGATCAACCTCAGTTTCCAGGTGCTTAAGGATATCGCACGTCCCTTTCCCAAACAGGTGAATGTATTCAACTGTTGGGAAGAAGAAGTGAATGTTACGCCGGGTCAGCAGACAGAGGTGGGCGGCCGCTATGCCATCCGGTCGCTGTCGGCAGCCGTAGAAGCGTTTCGGGCTGGTCATATCCAGGGGTTGGTAACTGCGCCTTTTCATAAGCAAAACGTTCAGTCCGAAGATTTTCAATATTCCGGACATACCCCCTACCTGAAAGAAGTATTCGGGGTGAAGGAGGTGCTGATGCTGATGTGTGCAGATAATATGCGGGTGGGCTTACTCACGGAGCATGTACCGGTTAAAGAAGTGGCGTCTTATGTAACGCGTGCGGCCATTCTGCAAAAACTACAGGTGATGAAAGAGAGCCTGCAGGCAGATTTTGGCATAGACAAGCCGCGTATTGCGGTGTTGGGCTTAAACCCACACGCCGGCGACGACGGATTGGTAGGAAGAGAGGAAGAAGAGCAGATAAAACCAGCCATCAAGGAAGCGAAACAAAATAATACCATGGTATTTGGTCCTTACAGTGCGGATGCTTTCTTCGCAAGGGGACAGCACGAAAAATTTGACGCTGTATTGGCGATGTATCACGACCAGGGGTTGATTCCATTCAAATCGCTGGCAAAGGGCGAAGGTGTAAATTATACTGCGGGGCTGCCATTGGTAAGAACCTCTCCCGATCACGGTACGGCTTTTGATATAGCGGGGAAAAACCGCGCTGATGAATCCTCTTTCCGGCAAGCCGTGTTTTTTTCGGCGGAAGTGCTGGCGCAAAGAGCAGAGCATGCTTTCAACCGATCCAACCCGCTGAAACGTGTATCGGGTTCCATCCTGAAAAACGCCGAAGATGAGAAAATAGAAGAGGCTTAGCCTGAGCGGAAAAACAAGCGCAGCTTAGCTAAATTTGTTTGTTGCGTATATCCGGCCTGTACCGGTAGGCGCATCAAAATTCATTCTTCCACATCATACTCTCAACAGGCTTATCGGGCTGACCGCTGTATTTAGCATTTTGTTTTTGATTGTAAGGAATGGCTATTTCGCCCTGCACGGGAAAATAGATCAATTGACCTACCGGCATACCTCTGTAAATGCGAACGGGTTGTTTTACCGATATTTCCAGGGTCCAGTGGCCGCAGAAACCCACATCTCCCTTTCCGGCGGTGGCGTGAATGTCTATACCCAGCCGGCCGGTAGAAGACTTGCCTTCGAGGAAAGGCACGTGTGCATGCGTTTCAGTATATTCCTGGGTAACGCCTAAATAAAACACATGTGGATACAGTACAAAACCTTCTTCCGGAATTTCAAAGTATTCAATCTGGTTATGTTTCCGTGCATCCAGTATGTGGTCTCTATAGGTAGCCAGCCATTTTCCCAGGTGCACATCGTAAGAATTGCTGCCAAGACATTCCCGCTCGTACGGGCGTAAAACGATCGATCCCTTTTCCATTTCTTCCAGTATTCTGGTATCAGACAGTATCATTCCGGATATAATTTGTTTATTTGCAGCACGATGGGCTGCGAAGATCGCAATTCTTTTCTGAATGGCTTTGTTTTACCGACATAATATCAGCGAAACGACACGGCTGGGCATCTGGCATATTGCAGAGCCTGAAAGCTTTTTTACTTCGGAAGTGCCGGCGCAACGCAGCATTACACATCCGCATAAACGACTGCAGCACCTGGCTGGGCGATACCTGCTGAAAACCCTTTTTCCGGATTTCCCGCACCAACTGATCGCCATAGCCGATACCCGTAAGCCCTTTCTGTCCAACGAAGCATACCATTTTTCCATTTCTCATTGCGGCGACTATGCAGCAGCGGTGGTGAGCAGCACTGAACAGGTGGGTATAGATATAGAAGTGCCCACGGCCACCGTTGAAAAAATCCGCCGGAAATTTTTGCACGCCGAAGAACTGGCGTTACTGGAACAGTTCTATACCCCCGACAGCGACGTTCCCAATCGTTCGCCCTGGCTCCGGTCGCTTACCACACTTTGGAGCGCTAAAGAGGCCGTTTTTAAATGGTATGGAAGGGGGGGCGTAGATTTCAGCGAACACATACGGCTGGAAATGCATCCACAGCTTCATGCAGATACAGGAAAAATAAAAGGGCAGTTCTGCAAGAACCTGCCGGTATCGTTCGTTTTACCATATATCAATTTTCCGGAAATCACACTGGTGTGGTTGCGGTCTGCAGGGATGTTCGCCTGACCGAAAAATACCTGTACGGTCTTTGACGCGGGTGTTAAAGTATTTTTAAGAGCGGCCACCCGGCAATCGGTGTCACGGAAAATAGTACCTTGGTTTTGTATTCGTTCACTTCAGCTCAGCCGGAGCTTGTTTAAACACCTGCATATGCAATCAATTTCACGCCCCCCTTCTATTTCTTTTGCTGCAATAAGGACGCTGCTGCTTGCCATGCTGTTATGGCTGGGCGCGTGTAAAACCGGTAGCAAGATCGTTCCCGTAGACCCGGCATACGGAAAATACGTAGAAGCCTATACTTCCGGCGTGGTGTCTAAAACCTCTGCAATAAGGATACGATTGTCTGCTGAAGTAACCACAGCGGTCGCGCTAAACGAGCCGGTAAAGGAAGCCTTGTTTTCGTTTACCCCTTCCCTGAAGGGAACAACGTATTGGGTAGATGCCCGTACGGTGGAGTTCAGGCCAGACGAAAACATGAAGCCCGCGCAACTGTATAACGTTGCCTTTCGCCTCGGTAAAGTGGCAGAGGTGCCGGAAGACCTTCACACATTTTCGTTTCAGGTACAGTCGGTAAAGCCTGCGTTTCAGGTGCAGGATCATGGGTTGAAAGTGGTGGGCAATTCAAAAGAAATGATGGTGTATACGGGGTTGGTAGAAACTGCCGATATAGAGGAAGGTATGGAAGTGGAAAAAATGCTGTCGGCCCGGTATGAGGGAATAGCATTACCGGTGAAATGGGAACACGATGAAATGGCGCGCCGCCACCGGTTTATCGTAAGCGAGATCAAAAGAGGAGCAGCCGCAGGCAAGCTGCAGCTAAGCTGGGATGGCACGCCGATAGGCGCCGGTCAAAAGGAAGAAAAAGGAATAGAGGTACCTGTAGTAGGCGACTTCAGGGTGATGGCCGTGCGTGCGGTGCAGGAAGAAGAAAGCTACGTGCTGGTACAGTTTTCCGAAGCCATCGCTACCGGTCAGCAACTAAAAGGTCTGGTTGTTATAGACAACAGGCCGGAGATCAGTTATAGCATAGATGGCAGCGAAGTGAAGCTGTATGCGGCAGATCAGTTGGACGGTAACTATACGGTATCGGTAAACGAAGGAATCGCAAATGTATGGACGCAAAAGCTTACCAGATCGTTTACCGGCAATGTGTTTTTTGAAAACCGGCTGCCGTCGGTAAAAATACAGGGAAAGGGCGTTATACTGCCAGATGCCGGTAAGCTGGTGCTGCCTTTTGAAGCGGTTAACCTGAACGCGGTGGATGTAAGCATTCTGAAAGTATACGAAAGCAATATTCCCCAGTTTATGCAGTACAACCAACTGGGCGGCAGCAGTGATCTGCGAAGGGTAGCAACCCCGGTAGTACAGCAAACCGTAAGGCTGGACAGCGATAAAACACTGGACCTGACCCGCAAGCAAAAGTTTTCGCTCGATATAGACCGATACCTGAAAGCAGAGCCCGGCGCCATTTATCATGTGGTGATCGGGTTCCGGCCGGAGTATTCGCTGTACAAGTGCACAGGAGACAGTAAAATGAATGCGGAGGAAGATGAAGATTACTATTATTACAACGCCTGGTATTCGGACAATGAAAGAAATGCGCCGGATTCGGACGATGCATTCTGGCAGGCATACGATAACTATTATCCTTACGGATACAACTGGCGGCAGCGAAACAATCCCTGCTCTCCGTCTTTCTACAATAAGGAAAGATGGGCCAGCCGGAATATTATGTCGTCCAATATCGGTTTGACGGCTAAGCGCGGTACCGATAACAGCATGGTGGTGGCGGTAACAGATATTTTGTCGGCTGCCCCGCTGGCGGGCGCAGACCTGGAGGTGCTCGATTACCAGCACCAGGTGCTGTATAAAGGTAAAAGCGATGCCAGCGGGTGGGCGGTGTTTGACCTCAAAAAGAAACCTTACCTTCTGGTGGCAAGCAATGGTAACGAAAAGGGCTACCTGAAACTGGATGATGGAAGCTCGCTGTTGCTGAGCCGTTTCGATGTGTCTGGTGCAGAAGTGAAAAACGGGCTGAAAGCATTTATTTATGGTGAACGCGGCGTATGGAGGCCTGGCGATACCATGTACCTGAATTGCATTGTAGAAGACAAAGCAGGGAAGTTGCCCAAAGACCATCCGGTAGAGTTCAACCTGCTGACACCACAGGGGCAGGTGTACAAAAAATCGGTGCAAACCGGTAATGAACACGGTTTTTACCTGTTTACAACGGCCACCGACGCCAGTGCTGTAACCGGTAACTGGCTGGCGCGGGTAAAAGTTGGCGGCGCCGTATTTGAAAAGAGAATCAAAGTGGAAACGGTGATGCCCAACCGGCTGAAAATAAACCTTGACTTCGGAAAGGATGCGTTGCTTGGAACCGGCGCCGCGCAATCGGGCGCTCTCAGTGCTGAATGGCTTTTTGGAGCACCGGCACGGAACCTGAAAGCAAGAGTGGACGCTACCCTGGCGCCGCGTAAAACTGTGTTTAAAAAATATCCGAAGTTTCATTTTGATAATCCTGTAAGCCAGTATGCTGCCGAAAGCAAAACTGTTTTCGATGGCACGCTCAGCGATGAAGGAAAAGCCCCGGTGAATGCAAAGTTTGAAGTGTTTGGGGCGCCGGGCATGCTGAGTGCAGGTATGCTGGTAAAAGTGTTTGAGCCGGGCGGCGCTTTCAGTATAGACAACCTGGTGATACCCTATAGTCCCTACAAATCCTATGTTGGCATGCAGATGCCGGAAGGGCCGAAACCCTGGAAATTCCTGATGACCGACCAGCAATATACACTCCCATTGGTAAACGTGCAGGCAACCGGTGAGCCGCTGAGCGGACGCCAGTCTGTTGCGATAGAAATGTACCGGATCAGCTGGAGCTGGTGGTGGGACAATACCGGGGAAGGATTGAGCAACTTCTCACAAAACCGTTACAACCGGTTGATGCGGACAGATACGGTGCGCCTGGAAAACGGAACCGGTAAATGGGATATGAAAGCGCCAGGAGGCGAATGGGGGCGCTACCTGGTACTGGCCAGAGATCTGCAAAGCGGACATGTAACCGGGCAGGTGGTGTACTTTGATGATCCGTGGTGGCAAACCCGTGGTGACCAGACAGACCAGTCTGCGGCGGCTATGCTGTCTTTTACCGCCAATAAAGAAAAGTACGAAGTAGGCGAGGATATATTACTGCATATACCCAGCAGCGAGGGTGGACGGGCCCTCATCAGTATAGAATCCGGCAGCAGGGTGTTGAAAACAGACTGGGTAATCACCCAACAGGGGCATACGCCTTATAAGTTTAAGGCAGAGCCGGGTATGGCACCTAATATTTACGTTAATATCAGCCTGCTACAGCCTCATTCGCAGACAGTCAACGACCTTCCTATCCGTATGTACGGCGTAATACCGTTGTTGGTGGAAGATAAAAATACGGTGCTGCAGCCGGTCATTCGCATGCCGGATGCATTACAACCGGAGCAGGCTTCGGAGATCACCGTTTCCGAGACTGCCGGTAAACCGATGGCTTATAATATTGCTATTGTAGATGAGGGGCTGCTGGATCTTACCCGCTTTAAAACACCCGACCCGCACGGCGCATTTTATGCCCGGGAAGCACTGGGCGTAAAAAGCTGGGATATTTTTGATCACGTGATTGGCGCCTGGGGGAGTGGGCTGGAACGTATTCTTACCATTGGCGGAGATGCTGAAGCCAGTGGTACTGCCAGGGAAAAATCTGCCAACCGGTTTAAACCCGTAGTGAAGTACCTGGGGCCGTTTTACCTGAAAAAAGGCGAAAAGCAAACACATGCATTTACGTTGCCGCCTTATATCGGTTCTGTAAGGGCCATGGTTGTGGCCGCGGGTAACGGCGCTTACGGTTTTGCAGAAAAGGCAGTAGCGGTGAAAAAGCCGCTGATGTTACTGGGTACCCTGCCCAGGGTGTTGGGCCCTGGGGAAGAGATCAGATTGCCGGTGACTGTTTTTGCTATGGAAAACCATATCAAAAATGTAAACATTTCGCTCCAAAGCAATGATTTTCTGCAACCGCTGGATGCCACCTCGCAGCAGGTGCAGTTTGCAGAACCCGGAGAAAAAATGGTGTATTTCAACGTGAAGGTAAAAGAACGTACCGGCGTGGGGGCGATACAACTGGTGGCTACCTCTGGGAGCGACAAAGCATATTACGAAACAGCGCTGGATGTACGCAACCCAAACCCCTTCGTTACGAATGTGGCAGAGCAAACACTATCGCCCGGACAAACATGGAGCGAAACCGTAGTGCCGGTGGGTATACCGGCTAATGGTAAGGCCACGCTGGAAATATCTGCTATACCGCCCATCAACCTCGAAAAGCGGCTGGATTACCTGATCCGTTATCCGCATGGTTGCCTGGAGCAGATCACCTCTGCCGTGTTCCCGCAGTTGTTCCTCCGCCAACTCACCGATTTGAGCGATAGACGCAAAGCCGAAATAGAAACCAATGTAAGGGCGGTCATAGAAAAGTACAAAAACTACCAGCAACCCGATGGGGGACTGACATACTGGGCCGGCGGTACGCAAAGTGATGACTGGGCTACCAGCTACGCAGGCTACCTGCTGCTGAAAGCAAAGGAGCAGGGCTATACAGTACCCGACGACATGTTGCAGCAATGGATCCGTTTTCAGCGTAGCCGGGCAGGTGCATGGGCGCCTGCTACCAACAATTTTTATGGTGGCGACCTCTCGCAGGCCTTCCGCCTGTATTTACTGGCGCTGGCCAAACAGCCTGATATGGGGGCTATGAATCGTTTGCGGGAATTCAAATACCTTTCCCCTGAAGCCAAATGGCGGCTGGCCGCTGCTTATCAACTGGCAGGACATACCCAGACAGCCGCCTCCCTCATAGAGGGCCTTTCTACTGAATTTGGAGAACGAAAGCTGGCAGGGCATACCTATGGCTCTTCCCTGCGCGACCAGGCCATGGTACTGGAGACACTTACCTTGATGGGCAGGCGAACCGAAGCCACTTCCGTATTGCGCGAAGTGTCGCGGCAACTGGCCGGTGAAGGTTGGTACAGTACCCAAACTACGGCCTACAGTCTGCTGGCCATCGCCGGGTATTGCGGCGCCAATCCATCAGGCGAAAAAGTGCTGGCAGCAGCAACGGTCAATGGCAAAAACGTGCAGATCGATTCCAAAGCCTATGTTACCCTCACCAATGTAGAACTGACTACTGCTAACAAAGAGATAAGGGTGGTCAATAAAGGAAGTAATGTATTGTATGCCCGCCTAGTGGTACAGGGGCAACCCGTTGCCGGTGAGCAGGTGCAGCCCGTGAACAACCCCGATGTATTGACCCTGGACGTAAGCTATCTTACCCAGGATGGAAAGGCTCTTTCAGGTATAGCAGTTCTGCCGCAGGGAACAGATTTTGTGGCAAAAGTGTCCGTCCGAAACCCTGGCATCCGCGGACGTTACAGCAACATGACACTATCGCAGGTGTTTCCCAGCGGATGGGAAATAGTCAATATGCGCATGCTGGATGCGGAAAGTAGTTTCCGGTCATCGCCATATGACCACCAGAATATCAGAGACGACCGGGTGTACACCCATTTCGGACTGCGCGAGGGAGAAACCAAAACTTTTTACGTTTTACTCAATGCTGCTTACCCCGGAAGATATTTTTTACCGGGAGTATATTGTGAAGGTATGTACGACCATACCATCAGTGCAGGCGTCAGCGGCAGATGGGTAGAAGTAAAATAGTGTGCAGGGATTGCAGGGGCGAAAGCAAAAAATGGCTGATCTTTTCAGGCATGAGATGCCCGTGCTTCGTTAGTCGCATCTTCTTAAGAAGACGGCAGGTGCGTTTTACTACCCGGTTTGTGGTATATTCCTATGGTTGTTAAACTTTTTTGTATAAAACTTTTCTTTTTTGTTGACCTCCTGCTGCAGGGGGTGATATATTATCAGTAGAAACGGCAACAAATTGTTTCAGCGAATGACTGGCGACGTTTAACTGCTGTTTAGGTAAACTCGTCTAAATCAACAAGAAGATTGTTGTCAAATGCTGTATCTTTCGATCAAAAGAATAGCATTAGCATTGGAAACCCCGAACGATTGGCAGAAAGAAAATCCCCAGGAATCGCTGAAACATATCTATACGGACAATTTTCCGTGGCTGGAGCATTACATCCTGCAAAACTCCGGTACAAAAGAGGATGCAGGCGATGTATTTCAGGAGGCGTTGGCGGCCGCATGGCTCAACCTGCGGTCCGGCAAGTTTACCGGCAACAGGCAACAATTCAACGCCTACCTGCGGCAGATTTGTAAATATAAATGGATCAATGAACTGCGGTCCGGCGCCCGTAAGAAAACGTCGTATACCGACAATGTGCCGGAAGAAGGCATATTGCCAGGCTTGCAGGAAGACGACCTGGAGCGTACCCGAATGCTGAACAGTTCGTTGGGTAAGCTGGGTGATAAATGCAGGGAAGTACTGCAACTTTTCTACTACAAAAAAAAGTCGATGGCCGAGATAGCAAATAGCCTGCAGAACACTGAAGACAGCGTCAAAACCATCAAATACCGGTGTATGATGCAATTAAGAAAGTATTTTTTGGAAGAAATGAGGAAAAATGGCGGAATATAAAGACGATATCAACAGGGAGCTGTTTGAGCAAATAGAGGCATACATCCTGAACCGGATGGATCCGGAAAGCCGCCGTGCTTTTGAAGCCGGGATGGAAACGGACGAGCATCTGCGGAACGAAGTAGCCCTGCAGCGTAGCCTGATAGGGGCGGTGGAGGTATTTTCTTTTACTGATGCCGATGTAAATGAAACCAAGGTGGTGCCAGTGAAAAGAATAAGTCGCTCCTGGATATACGGAGCCGCCGCCGCCGCGACCGTACTGGTGTTGTTGTTGCTGCGTTATGTTATCCTGCCGTCTCCCTCTCCGGAACGGCTGTTTGCCGCTTTCTTTGAGGAAGACCATGGCTTACCGGTAGTAATGAGCAGCGATGCAGAACAGTATGATTTTTATGACGGTATGGTAAGTTATAAAGAACAGGATTATACAAAGGCATTGCGCATATGGCAGGAGGTTGAACCCCTGTCGGATACGCTTAACTATTACATGGCCATGGCCCAGCTCAACAGCGATAATACAGCCGCTGCCATTGAATACCTGCAGCCTGTGGCTACAGACGATGGCAGCGCCCTGCAAAGTAAAGCCATCTGGTACCTGGCGCTGGCCTGCCTGAAGCAGAACGACATCGCAGCTGCCACCGAATGGCTGGCGCGGCTGCCGGATGACGAAAATGCAAAACGCTTAAAAGCAGAAATTGAAAACTTATAATCTCTCCTGGAAGTAATGCGCTGGCTTTTGGCAATATATATACTGATGCTGGGTAGCATAGCGGTAGCGCAGGAGAGCGGATACGATCAATCAGTGAATGCACTACGCAACCAGGAATATGATAGCGCCCTTTTTTACATCAACGGGGCCATTCGTTTTTTTGCAGCGGAAACGCCTGATGACAGCTTGTTGTTTTGTTATGTGCAAAAGGCGACAATTGTTTGGGAAAAACAAGGGATACGCCCCGCGCTGGCGGTGCTGGACGAGGCATCGAAAATTGCCCGTTCGTTGCCCGTTTATAGCGTGGCAAGGGTAGCCCTGCTCAGCAAAAAAGGGCAGGTGCACGTACACAATGCACAGGAAGAGACCGCTAAAAAATATTTTTTACAGGCGTTGAATCATATACCGGTAAAGGCTGCTCCGCATATCGTGTATGGCAATCTGTATACCAATATGGCATGGTTGTATCTACAGTTACAGGATTTTACGCCTGCGCTGGAGTATGCTGAAAAAGCGCGAAGTATCAACGAAGGACTGTATGGAAAAGATGCCCGCCAACTGCTGGGCGTATACCAGGCGTTGATGTTGATTGCACACGATGCAGGCTGGTACAACCAGTCAGAACAATATGGACTGGAATTTCGCCGGCTGGCTGATTTGCATCTCCGCCCGAATCATCCCAATAAAGGGTTGGTACACAACGATCTCGGTATTTTGTATGCCAGTATGCACCGGCTCGATGAAGCGTTGTTTCACCGGCAACAGATGGTACATATCATTCAACAGGACTATGCAAAGCATAAAAATCCGCAACTGCTGGCCATCGCCTACAATAATATGGGCGACCTGTATATGTCGCTGGGAGAAATTCAATTGGCGGAAGCTTATTTTGAAAAGGCCAAAGAGCTGCATGAGATCAACTTCGGCGCCTCCGGCGCAGGCTTTGTACGGCCATTGGTGCATCTGGCGAATGCAAAAAGAGAATTGGGGAATTATACCTCGGCGGAAGAATTGTACCACCGGGCCTATACGCTGCAAAAAAAAGTAGACGCCAGCGACTGGCGTAATATGGCCTATGTGGAAGCCCAGTACGGGGATCTGTTTTTTGCGACCCAACAATATAAAAAAGCCGAAGCGTTCTATCAACAGTCGCTCGCCAACCATGCAAAGGCGGGGATACACAATACCATCATAGTAGAAGAAACCCGTGCGACGCTGGCAGAAACCTATGCCCGGTCAGGGCGCAGACCCGAGGCCCTGCAATTGTTGCAGGATGTACAGCGCAGGTACAGAAAAATATATGAGCCGGGCAATATAGTGGTGGCCGGACTGTACAATAAAATGGCAGTTGCCTGGCTGCTGGACCAGCAACCAGCGAAAGCCCTGCTGTATTCAGACAGTACATTTATGGAGTTGCTGCAGACACCGGCTTTACCGGAAGACGACTGGATGAGGGAACTTCCGTATAACCATCATATTATACGGTACCTGAAAGATCGGGCGTTGATAGAAGCGGCCTTGCACAAGAAAAGCGGAGAGGCTGCACCATTGGAACGGGTGCTGGCGTTGGCCACGCAATACGGCAGTTACCTGGAGCGATCACTTCCGGCGCTTAGAACACAGGTGACGTTGATGCAGCTTGCCGGACAGCACAGAGATATTTATAATGCGGCTATCGATGCCTGTTGGGTGCTTTACCAAAAGACCGGCCACAGTGCATATGCCGAAAAAGCCTTTGAGTTTGCCGAAAGAAGCCGTGCCCTGCTGCTACGGCTGGCTGCCAATAATATTATGATCGATGCCAGCCGAACAGGAGATAATGCTGTGGACAAAAAGGATCTGTACTGGCGTAAAACAATCAGCACGCTCAATGCGCAATACCTCGATGCCGGGAAAAAAAATGACTCCCTCCTGACGCTGCTCTCCACATCCATGGAAGCGTATCGCCTGTTTCAGGATAGTCTTCTGCAATCTGGCGATGGCCCCCTGAAGCAACGGTACCAGCTCCACCCTGCGTCTATCTCCACCATACAGAACAAACTGAAAAAGACCAGACAGACTTTGCTGCAATATGCTGTTACGCCAGACCATATTTATGCTTTTGTACTCAACGGTAAGGAGTTTTCTATGCATCGCCTGCCGGCCGGCATGCTGAGGGAAGCGGCTGCACTGAAAGATTTATACAACATCAGTCCGGAAAAATTCAGCGCAGCCGCGCATCGTTTGTACCAGGGGCTCATTGCACCGCTGGAACCACATTTTACAGCCCGGAAGCTGGTGCTTGTACCGGATGGCGAATTGTTTTACCTGAATTTTGAACTATTGGTTTCCGATGGCAATACGCCCGATTTCAGGCGCATGCCTTACCTGATTCACCGGTATGAAATATTTTATCAGTTGTCAGCTACCGGTATGGTACTGTACGATGGCAGACAGCATAAGGATAAGACGGCCATGTTGCTGACGCCCGTATTTACCGATGAAATGAAACGGGCTTACCTGAAATTTACCGGCGATTCTTCCCTCGCAGATCCTCAGTATTTCAGCCTGCTCCGGCAGCCTTTTGCCGCACGTGCTGCCCGGCAGATTGGTAGTTATATCAAAAACGACCTTTACACGGAACAGGCTGCTGAGGAAACGGTATTTAAACAGTCTGCCGACAGCTATAGTATATTGCACCTGGGTACCCACGCCGAGGTGAACAACCGTTCGCCGCTTCAGTCGCGTTTCTTTCTGGCAAAGCCGCTTACGCCCGATTCTGTTACAACAGACGATGGCTATCTGCATGCTTACGAGATATATGCCATGCAGTTGCAGGCAGAACTGGCAGTACTTACAGCCTGTGAAACCGGCATCGGGCAGTTGAACCGTGGCGAGGGCATTATGTCGCTGGCGCATAGTTTTATGTATGCGGGTTGTCCGTCTGTAGTGATGAGCCTTTGGAAGATAGATGAAAAAGCGAGTGCCGATATCATCGCGGCTTTTTATAAACATCTGTCCGGCGGAAAATCGAAAAGCGAATCGCTGCGCCTCGCCAAGATTGAGCACATGCAGCAATCGGGAGCTTACGCGCATCCCTATTTCTGGGCAGGCATGGCGCTGTTGGGTAACGAAGAGCCGGTGTACGCCAGGGCTTTTCCGTTGTGGTGGTGGGGCGTAGCCGTATTGCTGCTGGGGCTGCTGTGCGCAGCAGGCTGGTGGTTTCGGGCTGGTTCCCGGCGCGGACCTTCCACACAAGAAGCCTGATACTGTATGCGGTCGCTGGAATCCCTGATCAACGCCTGACACCTATTGTTTCTAACAGGCAAACCTTCTTAATTTTCGGCACGGGCATGTTATACACTTCGCTGTAGCGGGTTTATCAAAACTTTTCTCCTTTTCTCCACAGGTATCATAAATTCCTTTGGATATTTGTTGGGTAAAACCGATAATGGGAAAACGGCTTTCAGTAATATACAGACGAATTGCAGAATTCAGAACCCGCACAAAGGTCCTGCTCGCAACAGGGATGGTGTTGCTCTCATGGTTTTATTTCTGTCTTCCCAACCCATTGTTTCATACACCTGCGTCTTTCGTAATAGAAGCGTCTGACGGTGATTTGTTGGGTGCCACCATTGCCAGCGATGGACAATGGCGTTTTCCGCAACACAATCAGGTGCCCGACAAGTTCCGCGATTGCATTATAACATTTGAGGATAAACGCTTTTATTACCATCCCGGTATAGATCCATTGGCCATTGCCCGTGCGTTGCAGCAAAACATTCGCGCCGGCAGCAGGGTGAGCGGCGGCAGTACGCTCAGTATGCAGGTGATACGGCTGGCCCGCAATCAGCCGCGGAATATCTGGCAGAAGCTGGTAGAAAGCCTGATGGCCATGCGGCTGGAAGTCCGGTATTCCAAGAAAGATATCCTTGCCCTATACGCCTCTCACGCTCCGTTTGGCAGCAACGTGGTAGGCCTGGATGCGGCTGCCTGGCGCTATTTTGGCCGCAGCGCCGAAAACCTGAGCTGGGGCGAAATGGCTGCTTTGGCGGTACTGCCGAATGCACCTGCACTGGTACATCCCGGGCGAAACCGGGAACGCCTGATGGAAAAAAGAAACGGGCTGCTCGACAAATTGCTGAAGGCAGGGCTGATAGATACGCATACCTGCGAACTTTCAAAAATGGAGCCTCTGCCCGACGCTCCCAAACCGCTGCCTCAGCTGGCACCACACCTGCTGCAGCGGTTCAGGAAAGAACGGTCAAAAAACAGCTCCCCCCTGCTGCGAAGCACCCTGTCGCGCCGGATGCAGGAAACGGTGCAAAGGATTACCGAACAATATCACCAGGTACTAAAGGGCAACGGTATCAATAATATCTGCGCATTGGTGCTGGAAGTAGAAACCGGCAACACCCTGGCTTATGTGGGCAATGCATACCATCCGGATAATCCGGCGCTGCAAAGCCATGTAGACATCATTCAATCGGTACGCAGCCCCGGCAGTACCTTAAAGCCGATCTTATATGCCGCCATGCTGAATGACGGCCTGTTGTTGCCCCAGTCGCTGGTGCCGGATATACCCACCCGCATTGGCGGCTACACGCCACAGAATTTCGACTATGGTTACGATGGCGCTGTTCCGGCGGCTCGTGCTTTGTCGCGTTCTTTGAATGTACCGGCTGTCCGGATGCTGCGGGATTATAAATACCAGCGGTTTTACAATAACCTGAAAACCCTGGGCATTACCACACTCAACCGCCCTGCCGGCACCTATGGTTTATCGCTGGTGCTGGGAGGATGTGAAGTCACCGCCTGGGAACTGGGCAGTGTGTATGCGAGCATGGCCCGAAGCCTGCTTCGTGCGCGCGATGGCAATATCCGCCCGGCCGATTTCCATATGGCAAGGTATAACCTGGAAGAACAGCCGGAGGCGGCAGTGTCTATAAACTTTCTCGATCCGGTGAGCATTTGGTATATGTTTCAGGCCATGGAAGAAGTGATGCGCCCGGGTGAAGAAGGTTTGTGGAAACAATTCAGCAGTTCGCAGCGGGTGGCCTGGAAAACCGGTACCAGCTTTGGTTTTCGTGATGCCTGGGCGTTGGGCGTTACCCCCCGGCATGTGGTGGTGGTATGGGCAGGTAATGGTAGTGGCGAAGGCAGGCCGGGCTTGATAGGAGTGCAGGCGGCCGCGCCTGTTATGTTCGATATCATCAAGGCGTTGCCTGCTGCGGGATGGTTCGAGGCTCCTGCGAGTCAGCCTCACCCCGTACCGGTATGCCGGCATAGCGGCATGCGGGCCGGTATAGACTGCGTTCTTATTGACTCCATCGCTACACCGCCTGCCGGATTGCATGCCCCCCAATGTAGTTATCATACGATCATTCACCTGGATGATACACAACAGTACAGGGTAACCGAAAACTGCATGCCGCCATCGCGTATGGTAGCCAAAAGCTGGTTTATATTGCCGCCGGTGATGGAATGGTACTATCGACGACGCCATTTCGACTATGCCCCCCCGCCCCCCTATAAAGCTGATTGTATCATAGCCGGAGCAGGAAAGGTGATAGACCTGGTATATCCCGAACCCGATGCAAAGATGTATGTTCCGCTTGATATAACGGGGGAAAGGAGTAAGGTGGTATTTGTAGCTGCCCATCAGCGTCCCGGGATTAAAATTCACTGGCATATAGACGAAGCATTTATAGCCACTACCACACAGTTTCACCAGTTGGCGGTAACGCCTGCACCCGGTAAGCATACGCTTACGATTGTGGATGAGAACGGCGAAAGACTTACCCGTCGTTTCGAAATACTGGATGCAGGTAAGTAGCAGCGGTATAGGTGTATGGTGCCGAGGCTTCCCTGCAGAGGAATGTTGGTGTAAAAGCCTGGGCGTGATATCGACTGTAATAAGGGGTACGAACAGTCAGGCTATCCGGAGTTTTTTCGTGGCGCAACCTGCCTTGCAGAACACGTTGCTGGAAATAGGAGATGGTGATCGTATGGCAGTTCCTTTTTGACAGAAGAAACGCTGAATACGATGAAGATACCCATCTAATAATACTGGCGGTGTACTTAAAACTTTGCAACACCGATCCTTTGTTCGCTAAAAAAAAGCCATCCGCTTCTGGCGAAGGTATTTTTCAATCAAAGCCTTGTTTCAGCTAAACGTTTTAGCCCGGGAGCGAAACGCGGTATACTTTACCCAGTCTGGCTAGTTATATTAAATGCCATCTTCATTTTGGATACAACATGCTTCAATTCGGCTACCTTACAGATGTCAGGCTATACTAGTTTTGTATTATCAAATTTATAAATGACGATTATGGCAAACCTGAAAGAAATATTACAATCGAGAAAAGCCAGTACGGCGGATATGCTGGAGGTGTACGATGAATTGCCTCCTCCTGCAACCGCATTTATGTTCGGCCGCTGGAAGGGGTATGAAATTGCAACCGGACATCAGATGGACGGATTGCTCGTTCCTTCCGGTTGGTATGGCAAAGTATTTGTTAATGAAGAAGAAGTACACCCGCTTGTGTTTTTCGGTAACGGAAGAAAAGAGTTGTATGCAGTAAACCCCAAAAACATTCCCCTGGGTGTCAGGTTTCCCAAGTCTGATTTTCTGGGCACTATGATGAAACTGGCCCGCCCCTTTTTACAAACCAACAAGTCAAAAGCACGTCTGCGGATGGTGGAGCACCGGGGCAAAGTAAGAGCTACTATGCTTTATGATGACAAGGCCATTTACGACCATTTTGCAATAATTGATGACAATACGGTATTGGGTTGTATGGATTTAAAAAGTGTTGCACAACCTTATTTTTGGGTAATGGAAAGAGACGACCTCTCTTCTTACAAAATATCTTTTTGAGGAGGATTTCTTTAAGTTTGAAAAGTGGAAAAGCTTATAACGATTAATACTGTTTCCGAACTGCATGGCCTGGCTGGTATTGCGAAGCCTTTGCACCCTATGGTTAGCCTTATTCGTCTTTCGGGGCTTAAAGCGCCGGAGTATCTGACGGATGCCAAAGCGGTCGTAAACTTATACAGTATTTTCCTGAAAAAAAATATATCCGGCAAATTGAAGTACGGCCAAAGCCACTACGATTTTGACGAGGGCGTATTGGGGATGACCGCACCGGGGCAGTTGATGTCTGTAAACGAACAATATGAGGCGGAAGGCTGGTGGCTGGTCTTTCACCCCGATTTCATACAAGGATATCCGATGGCAAAGTCAATAACAAAATATGGCTTTTTCTCCTACCACGTGAGTGAAGCGCTGCATTTATCTGCTCAGGAAGAGGCATTGATGGAAAATATTTTTCAGAGCATTGCCCGGGAGTATGAAACATCTATTGATGTACACAGTCAGGATGTGATGATCGCTCAAATAGAGCTGTTGCTCAACTATACCAACCGGTATTATGGAAGACAATTCATTACCCGAAAAAATGCGAACCAAGCCTTGATTGCGAGATTTGAAGCTTTGTTAACCGGATATTTTGAAGGCGAAAAATCCGAACTGCCTGGGGTGAATTACTTCGCTGATTTGCTTCACGTGTCATCGCATTATTTGGGCGATATGTTACGAAAATATACCGGGCAGAACACACAACAGCATATCCACAGCAGACTCATAGAAAAGGCAAAGGCTCTGCTTTCTACTACCGGTTTGTCGGTTAGTGAAATCGCATTTCAGTTGGGTTTTGAGCATGCTCAATCATTCAGCAAACTCTTTAAAAGCAAGACCGGCTACTCACCAATGCAGTACAGGGAGTCATTCAATTAATGTATCCTGCAGGTACCTAACCGCTCACACCTTCTTCGTTCCCGGCAGTAATATGGATAATTTACAATGAAGGTGGATGGAAAGTTTTCATTTTGACACTTTAAGCAGGAATAGCAAACCAGTCATAAACAGTTGCTGTCATATTCCAATGCACAAGAACCGGGAAAAGTGTTTACGCAAACCAGGATTTAGATTTTTTCGGCATGCAATGCGGGGAACCATTAACCTGTGCGACAGGGGCGGTTCAGAGGGATGATGCTGTTCGAAAACCACCTCTCTCCGCCTGCGGCGGATGTGAAGTGAAGTTTTCTGATGTTTGTTGTTGCTCCTTTAGCCTTCTTTGTTATGGCCATAAAAAAGAAGGCTGCCTCAGCGAGACAGCCTTCATATCATTTAATCAAACGAATTAATCGTAGTGCAGTTTCAGGTCAACGCGGCGGTTTTGCGCGCGCCCTGCTGCTGTTTTATTGTCTGCAATGGGTTGTTCCTGACCGAAGCCTGCTGATACCAGTCGGGTGGGGTCAACGCCTTTTGCTATCAGGTAGTCGAGTACAGATTTTGCTCTCTGCTCACTCAGTACCTGGTTTTTCTCGGCAACGCCGGTATTGTCGGTATGACCTTCAATATCGAGTTTCAGGTTGGCGTCTTCTTCGAGGATTTTTACCACTTCGTCGAGAGACCTATTAGATTTGGCCAGCAATTTAGAGCTGCCGGTTGCAAAGAATACATTCTTGGCGGCCACATCAATGCGTTTTCTTACTTCCTCTTTTATTTCAGGACATCCCTGGTTGCTTGCCGGTCCGGCGAGGGCAGGGCACCTGTCTTCTTCATCGTTTACACCATCGCCATCTGTATCGGGAATTGGGCATCCGTTGTATTTAGCCACACCAGCCTGGTTGGGGCATTTGTCTTCTTCATCGTTGATGCCATCGCCATCGGAATCCGGAATCGGACATCCGTTGTATTTAGCTAATCCTTTTACATCGGGGCATTTGTCGTCCTTGTCGGGAACGCCATCACCATCAGTATCAGGGCAGCCGTTAAACTGTGCCAGACCAGGGGTAGTGGGGCAGGCATCCAGCGAATCAACGATGCCATCGCTGTCTGTATCAGCCGGCGGAGGAGGGGGGGGAATCACTTTGGGTTCCTTTTTTTCAAACAGAGAACCGGCTACACCCAAACTGTAAAACAGGTGGTTGGCAGTGGTCGCATCGGTAACACCTACGCGGTATTGGGCATTGAAGTTGATATACGCCTGGTCTAAAAGGTTCACCTGTATACCCACGCCCAGCGGAACATAAGCACCGAAATATCCGTTCCAGTGCGAGCCGCCGATACCTGCTGTCAGGTAAGGCGATACCCAGTATTTGTCGCTCAGGAGCTTTGCGTTGATGTTTACATCAGCCTCCGCCAATAACTTATCGTTGCCGGACTGAACCCTGTCTGGTATCGGATAACTTACGAAAGTACCGCCTAAGCGGCCCATAAAGTCGAGGTGATTGGTAAGGCCCTGAAAATAGGAAAGCGCCAGTCCCGGACTCATGCGCCCGGTTTTATACCATTGCTTATCTTTTAAAACCTGGTTCAGGGAAGTGTTCTTCAGATCAGCAGCCGTTTGGAAATCGTGGAAGGTAAAGGCAAAACCGAATGCCGGTTTCTTTTTGTACTCATACCTGCTGTCCTGGGCAAATGCGAAATGAAACACGCTTATAGCCAGCAGCAGTAAGAATGGTTTTCTCATAAATGATTGATTTGTTTAAAGTTTTGCAAAATTATATCGAAAGAACATGAATACGAAAGTTTTTCTGTTTATCTGGATCGGTTACGGGGTTTGTCCACTACTTCCACGCTCACTTTCGCCAATCCCTTTCTTATAAAGTTCAACTGCTTTGCAGCAGCTTCCGACAGATCTATCAATCGCTTGTTTTTGCGATGCATTCTGTCTGTGATCTCAACTATGACGTGTTTTTTGTTTCCAAGGTTGCGTACCCGTACAAAAGTTCCCAACGGAAGTTTGTTATGCGCAGCGGTTAGTTTGTTTGCGTCGAATTTTTTTCCGTTGGCCATAGGCCTGCCATGAAATTTAGCGCCATAGAAGCTGGCTATGCCCGTGTCGACCCTTGTTTCCTGGCACTGCGCACCCACGCATAGTCCCAACAACATGATGCTATAGACAATGATATACATCAATTTATTAAACTGATCGTTCGCTAATATATTGTGACGCGGCCCGATATGTTTTTTCCTGGGGGGTCCGGATGGTGTTTTTATCGTTTGTCTGCGAAGAATTTTTCCCTTACTATTTTGTCTTCGGCGTATATATCGTCATAAAATATGATACCGTCTTCTTTTGCTTCACAGGTAAAATAACGGATGAAAAGCGGGGTTTTCCGGGAGAAATAAATGGTTCTTTTTTCTTTTCGGGCCATCCATGCTGCCAGGCTGTCTGGCCGGTATTTCACGGGGTCGTGCTGTACCAAAAACCTGGAAAGGGTATCCCATTTCTGCACTCTTACACAGCCATGACTCAGCGCCCGGTCGGTTCTGGCAAATAGTCCCCTTGCGTTGGTATCGTGTAAATATACGCTGTACTTGTTACTAAAATTGAATTTTATTACACCCAGCGAATTGTCGTCGCCCTGCCGCTGTTTAAGCAGATAGGGAAAGTGTTTGTTGCTCAGCCGGAACCAGTTTATCTGCGAAGGATCTATGATGCTGTCGTTTCTGTCTACGACCATCAGGTTTTCCTTTTCCAGGTAGCGAATATCTTTCTGTATTTTTGGCAGCATTTCTTTGAAAATGATACTATACGGAACTGTCCATTGCGGGAAAATGATATAGTTGGTGAGGGTACTGGTCAGTACGGGGGTGCGGGTGGCGGGCCTGCCTACAATCACCTTCGATTCTATCCGCAGGGTGTCGTTGTGCCATACTTTTAACTGGAAGGAAGGGATATTTACCCAGGCATAGGTATTGGGCAGAGAGTCGGCCATCAGTTTATAACGATCGAGGTTAATGGCCAATCGGATGAATTTTTCCCGGTCTGTGTCATTCAGGGTTTTCACCACCATAGGCCCTGCCTTTCCGTCCACTTTGAGTTGTTTATCTGTTTGGAAGGCTTTTACAGCCGCTGCCAGTTCGGCTGTATCGGCTGGCCGGTCGTTGAAAGTTATATATCCGCCTTCAAACAGCCGTGTCTGCAACTGTTGCAGGTATCGGGCAGAATCTTCCGGAATATCGATGGGAAAATAAGAGATGAAGGTGTATTCCCTTCTGTCCATAGTGTCTGTAAAGCCTTTCATTGCCCTGCGCAGGGCCTGGTACGCTGCCAGTTTTGGCTCCTGCTCCTCTAAAAGCAGGGTAACATTTCCTTCGGCGAATACACGTTGCAGCAGGGCTGTGTACGCAGAATCGGAGATGCTGAGGTCTTTTCGTGTGGTGATGCTGTCTTTCTCCATTCTTCCCAGCCGGAGGTCCCTGATCAGTTGCATGAAGGCATCTGTCATCAATACATCTGCTCTTGACCAAAGGGCAGCGTCCAGGCGGGTGGCTGAGTCGGCTTTCAGTTTTTCAAAGTCATGCTGCAGTTCTTTCCAATGATAGTCGCTAGGGAACAGTCCGTACTCCTCGCATCTGCCGACGAATGTATACAGCGAGTCTGCCAGCGGGTGCCATTGTTTCTCTTTGCTCCAGGTGCGCAGGGGGTGGTTGCCTGCATACCAGTTTTTAACCGCATCGAGCATTCGCAGACTAACGGAATCGTTCAGCCGGTTTTGGTTGCCGGCAGCGTATTCCAGTATCTCTGGTATGCGTTCATTTACTATCTGGTCAAGGTCTTCGGGTACGGCTACAATTTCGGTTTCTTCGGGTTCGTGGGTGCTGTTGTTGCACGAGGAGATGCTCCATAACAGTATGCAGTACAGAGCGGCGGTGCTCCAGGTTTTGATGCAACGAAAACTGGTGTGAAAAAAGCACATGGCTTTAAACAGGTTGAGTTTGATGGTTTTGGCCTGCAAAGTAATAAAAGCCAGCCGGAAAAACCGGTTAATCTTATGCAACTTTAACAGAATCAATTCTGTAACGCCTATTCGCCGTTTGTATTGTGTATATCCAACAGTTGGGAACTGCGTAGCGCTATACGTTGTCCGGTAAGTTTTATTTGGGCAGTTTTACGGTAAATACGCTGCCTTCGCCCTCTCGGCTTTCGCAGGAAACGGTACCATTCAGTTCATCTACCAATCGCTTAACAATGAATAGCCCCAGCCCGGTAGAAAACTCTCCTCCGGTAGGAAGGGAAGATGCCTGGCTGTGTTTGGTGAAAATGTGGTTCAATTCGTCGGCTTTAATGCCCACACCTTCATCTTTCACCCTGATGGCTATTTCATTACCGTTATCCGAAAGCTGTACCCATATGTTTCTGTTGGGTGCAGTAAACTTCACTGCATTGCTCAACAGGTTTTCCATGATGCGTTTTACAAACAGCCGGTCGGATATAATGATCATGGTGTGTAAAGACGGCGTGTAATGGATACGGATGTTTTTCTGTTGTGCCTGTTCCCGGTAGATGTGTACGATATCCTCCAGAAAAGCGTTTACATCCAGTTGTTCCAGGGTAATGCGATGATCTCCGAGTTCTTCCTTGTCTACAAACAGGATACGTTTGATCAGGTTTTCGCCGTTATCGGCAGAAGTGAGGATTCTGTGAATGGCTTTTCGCTGGCGGTCTGTAAGTTCGTGGGTTTCGGACTGGAGTATCTGTGCCCATAGTTTAATACTGGTAAACGGAGCGCTGAGATCGTGCGACACCATACTGATCAGCGAGTTTTTTTCTTCGTTTAATGTGGTAAGCTTCTCGTTTTGCTGCTGTATGAGTTCGTTTTTTTTCTGAAGATGTTGGTGGTTTTTTCTTAGTAGCATACTGATAACGATAGCGGAAAGCGCGAGGAAGCCTACTACGGCTGCCAGCAATGCAAAGCTTTCTTTCCGCATTTTTTCCTGACGTATTTCAAATAGCAGTTCTTTGTTTCTGAGGTCTTCCTGCCGCAGTTGAAATTTTTCCTGTAGTTCGGCCACCGACCGCAGCGTCTGGGCGTTCAGAAGTGCGGTGTCGAGTTGATGCCATTGCTGCATGTATTGATAGGCCGGTTTGTACTCGTTCTTTGCTGCGTAGTACTTTGAATACAGTGCATAGGTATCGGCTTCTTTCCTGCGTGATTGTAATTGCTGCGCCAGCGTAAGGCATTGTTCCAGGTAGTTTTTTGCGGAATCGAATCTGTTTTTTTCTATGTAAACGTCGGCCAGGTTGATGCAATCGTGCCAGAGTGATTCTATATCATTTTGTTGGGTATGCGCTTCGAAGTTGTGCTTGAAGAATCGCAGCGCCTTATCCCATTCTTTTTTATAAAACCAGGCGTTGCCTATATTGTTGTAGAGCGATCCCAGTTCTATCTGTCCATCGAACTGGATGGCTATTGCTTCTGCCTGTGCCAGGTAAAACAACGCGCTATCGGGCATGTTGAGCTTGTTGTACACCGATCCGAGGTTGAGGGCGTTGGTAAAAATAGAAAAGGCTTCTTTTTCTTTCCACGATAAGCGCAGCGCTTCCTGGTAGAGGTCTTTGGTTTTGTAAGGCTGATTGAGCTGGTTATACATGATGGCCAGGTCGCCGAGCGCTGCCGTCTGGTACCGGTTGTCTCCCAGGCGTCTGGCTTCTTCCAGCGACTGGTAGTAGTAATCAATGGCTTCCTGGTAGTCTTCGTTGAATTCGTGGTAGATGCCTTTCAGCCGAAGTGCTAAAACCCTGGCCGCACTGAAAGAGGAAGGTGCGTTTGTTTCTATATACTTTGCATAAAAGCGAATCGAATCTTTTTTATCAGCTCCGAAGTCCAGCACCCGGTCGTAAACGGCTTTAAGATGACTGGTATCGGCGAGTGCAGCCGATGTTTTGCAAAAAAGCAACAATGAAATAACAAGTGTGAATGTTTTTATACCCATACTCTATCATGCCAGTAATATGTTTCATACGTCAGACCGTTGCCGGCTACAGAAAACAATCTGCTACGGTGCAACCTACTGTATCGCTCCCGTAGTTGCCATACGGGTATGTACCTATAGAGCCAGTATGCCAAACAGCTATCACAGATCCTTACCTCACCTTTAAAATAGATACCACCTGTTGCAGGGGGCCGTTTTGCAAACGAAGATAGTATATACCGGCGGCCAAACCAGTACTGTCGAAGCCTACTGTATAGGTGTTGGCAGGTTGACTGGCATCTATCAATCGCCGTACTACCCGTCCCATATTGTCGATTACCTGTACCAACGTATGTCCTCCCTGGGTGATATACTTCACCGTAGTTTGTGTGGTGAAGGGGTTGGGGTAGTTGGATATCAGGCTGCGTTCCTTGTTTTTAGGACGATTGATGTTATCGCAGGCGCTACTCTGTATAATGGGAAGCGACTGAAAGTTTTTTAATAAAACACTTTGCAGCGTCAGGTTGTCGGCGCAAAACCAGTTTTCGAGGATAGATGCGTATACGCTGCGGTAGTCGTACTGGTGCGGTATGTTACTGTTGGAGCCTGGGGCGGGAATATGTGGACTGTTGCCCACCACGCCCGGTTGCACTTTAGCGCCGAATACCAGCATGGGAGCGGCGGCGCCGTGATCGGTGCCTATGCTGAAGTTGGAGTTGATTCTTCTTCCAAATTCGGAGAAAGTAAACGATAGCACCCGTTCTTCGAGCCCCAGGAAAGCCAGGTCGTCCTGAAAGGCTTTCATGGCATCAGATAGCTCGCGGAGAAGGGCGGCATGTACGCCGGTAGTCGGACTGTCCATTTCTGTTTGCATGGAATGGGTATCGAACCCACGCATCGTAACCTTATATACCCGGGTTTTCAGTCCGCCCTTGATAAGGCGTGCTACAATTTTAAGTTGACTGGCCAGCGCATTGTTTTCCGGATAGGGCAATTGCTGTGTAGAGCGGGAGGCGGCTGATTTAACCGAGTCGGCAAACTTTTCGGTTTGCCGGGCTATTTCGCGTATATAGGTCAGCTCCCTGCCAGCCCTGGTAGCCGGGGCCGGATCCTGCACATCGTCTATAATACGATAGAAAGAGGTGGGGTTGGTAATGCTCATGGCCATGCCAATGTTCGGACCATGGAACGTCAGCGACGACAATGAGCCTATTTGTATAGCCGGCGGATCGGGCATGGTGGCATTGGGATAGCCAGCCGGAAACCCGGGATATTCTTCATTCAGGTAGCGCCCTATCCAACCGGTGGTGACCACCTCGTTGCTGTCGGATGCGCTCATCCATATATCTGTGGAACGGAAATGCGAAAGGTTAGGATCGGGGTATCCTGCAGCTTGCACAATGGCTACCTTACCGTTGTTGAATAGTTGCTGTATGCCCGTCATAGCAGGGTGCAGTCCGGCTTTGTCTTCGCCCTGCAGCCGCAACACCCGGCTTTCAGGAATGGCGATATTGGGCCTAATATTATAATAGGCGCTGTATTGGTCGCGGGGTATCACCATGTTCAGGCCGTCATTCCCTCCATTCATCTCAATGATCACCAGTACATGATCTGTTTCTTCGGCATAATTGGTAAGGGCATTTAAAAAAGCGTTCGGCGCCAGCGCTGTTACAGATTCTCCGTTTATGAGCGAAGGCAGAATGGCTGCCGGTATAGTATTGCGTAAAAAATCTCTTCGTTTCATGTTTGGATGTTTAGCGGTTGTTTGTTACCTGTTTACGACAGGTGATATTCAGGCAAAGCCAGTAAGTACTGGTAGAGTTCACTCAGCCGGGCATACACTGTCTGGTACGCCATCATGTTGTAAGGGTCGGCGATATGGGCGTTCCAGGCATTTGTCCAGTAATAGTCATTTGTTTGTCCCGTCAGCAGTATATCCCGTTTCAACTGCTGCCTGATGCCTTCAGAAAGGGGGATGCGGTACAGCATTTCCAGTGCATCGGCGAGCAGGGCATTGGGGTCGGACGGGTTGCTCAGTTTTTTTGTAAAAGCCACCACATCAATTTTCAACTCAAAACCATGCACAGTATAATTCCCGGTTGTCATCCGGTCGGTGAATTCTGTACGTTTGGGGTACGTATTATTGGTAATCCAGGTTTCGTGAAATGTGGGCATCTGGTGGTAGGCAGGCCATCCCGATACGCTGGGTGGTTCTCCCAGGTCCTGGTCAATACCGGCCATGATCCAGCTCAGGGTGTTGTTGAGGGCATATTCGGTGGTATAATCTCCTTCCGGCAGTTGCACCTCGAATTCCCTGCACAAACCCAGCATAAAGTCAGCCGGGCTTTTGATCAGGCAGCCCTGGTTCAGGACGTCAAAAAAATGCTGGCTTTTCAGCAGGGTTTCCAATACCGGCTTTACTTCCCAGTTACTATCTACCAGCAGTTGCGCCAGCGGTGCTATTACATTCGCCTGGGCAGCCGCATCTACTTCGTAGTATACAAACCAGCGATAGAGTTCCTTAACCAGGTATGCAGCGGCTTCTTCAGACTTACTAAAGATCATATCCATCAGGTCGTCTATTTCCTGTGCGCCGGCAGTGCCTGTTTTACCGGTAATCACGCGGTGGTTATAGAAGCTGGAAAAGGTTTTGTTGCCCGTGTCGTGCCGGTCCGGATTGAAAAAAGAAGTGGCTGTTTCCTCATCTACCTGCCAGCCGGTAAGTACCCTGGCGGCTTGTTGTACATCCTGCTCGGTGTAATTCGGGTTGTTTTCTTTTCCGAGCGAAAACAGTTCCTGCAGTTCGCGTGCATAGTTTTCGTCTGGCGATCCCTTCCTGTTGTGCTCGCCGTTTTGATAGATCAGCATCAGCGGATCGAGTGTAATGGCTTTCACCAGCCATTTGAGGTTGCCCAATGCATGCTGGCGTAGCATCTGGTGGTGCCGGAAGGTTACCCTTCCTTCGCCGGTAGACATCTGGGTGGCAAAGTGATTGTGCCAGAAAAGAGTCATTTTTTCGCGTATGCTGCGATCCTGGCGAAGGATTCTGCTGATCCACCAACGCTGGAAAGACCGGTTGCGTGCACGGCCTATGTCGCCATCGGTATTGTAATCGTTTATCCAGGTGGTGCCAGGTGCTATATGAGTATCGGGTTGTATTTCAGCTTCGGAATCGTCGTAGTCTTTCAGCGGGGGGGGCGGAAGGGGAGCGGTAATGGTAAGCAGTTCGCCCACCGCCTGATCAAGGGTACGCTGCTCGAAATAGCGTATATCCTGCAGGGTGGCGCCGAACATTGTTCTTTTCAATAAATGGATCACTTCATTTCTGGACCATGGACCGCTGTAAGGCGCAATGCCCGAACTGGTTCTGCCCGCCACGAATTGTCTGGATCGCTTTTCCCTTTTCAGGGAAAGAAAAGTTCGTCTGTCCATAGGATGTAGATTGCAGGTAAGAACGAACCGATAGCGGTATTTATTAGCCGGAATGACCTGAAAACGCGGTGAACGTATTTTCCGCTGAAATATATTTACCAAATGATAAGCGCAGGGGCCACCCCCGCCATTAATGCAGGGCTACCCTTTCAGGGATATACCCAGGCCGGGGTACTGCGGCAGTAGAATGCGTCCCTCATCGTAATGCAGTCCTGTGGCGGGGTCTTCCTGCAGTAGCAGGGGGCCGTCTGCATCCAGATAATCGGCCTGGGGTGCCAGGTGCGCCAGTGCGGCGGAGCCTACGGTACTTTCGTTCATGCATCCCAGCATGGTTTTCAGTCCCAGCGCTTTAGCTTCGGTCAGCATGCGCAGGGCCGGTGTGATACCACTGCATTTGGTGAGTTTGATGTTCACACCATGAAAAAAGCCCCGGCATTTTTGTACATCGTTTTCGTGAACACAACTTTCGTCGGCAATCAGAGGGATGGGTGATTTTTCGTACAGCCTTTTCATGCCCTCCCAGTTGTCTTTGGCCAATGGCTGCTCCACCAGTTCCACGTTCAGTTGTTGCAGTGCAGGCAGCAGTTCAAGGGCCTCTTCGAGGGTCCAGCCTCCGTTGGCATCTACCCTGAAGATAGCCTGAGAACGTTTTCGCAGCGCCTCCATGATGGGAAGGTCTGCTTTGGTGCCCAGTTTGATTTTGTAGATCGGCCAGGGCTTTTCTTCCAGTTTCGCTGCCATTTTTTCAATGGAGTCAATACCTATGGTATAGTCTGTCAGGGGAGCATCGGCCGGATTGGTATTCCACAACGCATACAGCGGCTGGCGTTTCAGTTGTCCGTACACATCCCAGGCAGCTATATCCAGTGCGGCTACGAGAAACGGGTTGTCGGGCAACAGATGGTGGAGGTAGTGCCAGTACCGGTCTGGGTGGGTAAATGAAAAACCTTCTATCATCCGCCTTTTTGCTTCGATATCTGCGATCATTTTTTCCACCGAGATGTCGTAGTAGGTAATGGCGGGGGCTTCTCCGAAGCCGGTGATCCTGCCAAAGCCGAGTGATACCAGCAGGGTGGGCTGGTGTGTTTTTACGCCCTTTGAAATGGCAAACGGATGGCGGAAGGGCAGGTCGTAGGCCCTGTATTGCAACTGAAAGGCCATTTTATTGGGGGTTGTTCTTTGGTTTTAGTTTCAGGTCGGGCAGCAGCGAAGCTGCGAGCATAATCACCGATGCAATTAATACCAGTATCAATCCCACGCGTATCTGCGGGCAGGTGCCCAGTTCGCAACGGGTAAACAAAAGCAAATTCCGCAGGGCCCAGGCGAAGCCAATCATGCAAAACACCCAGTTCGTTCTTTTAGCCCATACCCGTGGTATGGCAAATAAAAGGGTGGCAATGCCGCAGATGATCAGGTGGAGTTTACCAGGTTTACCAAAGTGCGTGCCGGTGGCATCCATTCCCGTAATAATATTTGGAATAGAAGGAATGCTGACCCAGGGCAGGTAGCATGCCCATGCGAGCAATGCCGCTGCCGCTATACCGATCCATTGAGAGTATTTCATGCGAAAATTATCAGGCTGCAATGATACAATTTTTCACCCATCCGGCATTGTTTTCTCTGGGCGTACCTACGGTACGCATTCACTTCAATGGTCGACCGGTTACAAGCCTTTTGCCTATAGGTATTACATTCCCGGCTACGATCTACCGATCCCTATCTATCTTACAAACACTCGCAACATGCGATATATAAAAACGTATGTTGTTAATACAGACGCTGACCTTAATGCTTGCGTACTGCCAAAAGAAGAAACATTTATGAAGCAAAATTTGACCTTTGTACCCAGAGGGCTGTTAAGTGTATCCCCGAATTTTAGCGCCCCTGCTTCGATCCGGATGTTTGCATTCAACCGTCATCAAACACCAGTTGGGAACTTTTGCATTTGCTTAAAAATTCCTGTTGATTAATTCCAGGTTTATATCCAAACCTCTTTGACCGGTAAGTCTGATCGGGCCATGATCTTCAGTTACATAGAAATAATAGCTATAAGGATAGTTTCTCGCGCCGATGATTTCGAGGAGGGTTGTATTGAATGTACCATAGGGAACCGTTACCGAGACATTTTTTTCTTTTAGTGTTACCGTTTCAACGGTTTTCGTTCCAAAGGCTTCGGTTTCTACAATCCATTTGTCTCCTATATTACCGTTGAGGTCATATAAAAGCTGCAGGTCTGTATATTCCTGTGTGCTGGCTTTGTACATTTTTTTTTCACAAATCTGAAGACAGCCAACAGGAGCAAATGCACCGATATCGTCTATGCTTACAACCCTGGATTTGTCAATACGCGTTACATAAAATTGAATATGATCGGTAAGTCCGGGCAGGGTACTTGAAAAGGTCAGGTGTACATCTTTCTGATACCAGGGACTGGTATTAATGCAGCTGTCGTTATCCTTGCATGATAAGGGTTTAGTCGGCTAAGGCATAGCCTCTATACAGACAGAGCGGTGTTGTTTATTTTACCTGAAGCCGTTGTGACGCCAGACGGACGCAGTTAATCTCATTTTGGAATCTTTATCAAAACTTATAACCAATGGAGATACCTCCCTGTACGGTTTTTAGAGAGCTGGTTTCGTCGCTGAGCCCGTCGTAGGTGGGGTCGATATCTCTCAGGCCCAACTGCCCGTTGAGCTGAAAGTAGAAATGCCGGTCAAACTCGTAGCCGATCAGCATGTTGACGCCTATATCAAAGGGTTTGGTGTAGGGAAACGTGGTGCTGTTGCCTTGCAGCGAAGAGTCGGTACTGGAAAAATCGTTTATAAATTTAAGATTGCCGGTTATGCCGACACCCTGAGACACGGCTTTCCAGCGTCCGCCGACTCCGTAAGAAATGTAGGGTCCTGCACCCAGCAGCATTCTGCCATTTCCTACCCTGGGTTTGAAAACCAGGTTTACCGGCAGGTCGATATGATAGCTGGTAAATTGAATATAGTCGGCTCCGTATATCTGCTGGGCAAAACCATCTTTGTCTGCTTTAAACCCCTTGGTGGTAAACAACAGGGCCGGTTGTACGTAGAACTGGTCTGAAAGGCGTATGTCTGCCGTTCCTCCGATATGAAATCCCGGACGTAATTTGACTTTGATGTAACCCGTCTCCGTGTTCACTAGCATGGCAGACAGGTTGCCGCCGGTTCTTATTCCCCACTGTACCTGGGCTGCAGCGCTATGGCTGATGGTGATGCATATAAAAAGTACCAATACAGTTCTGATATTCATGATGACGGGTTTATGTTGGGTATTCAGGTAGCGTTTCGTATTCAGTGCTATATCCTCCAACGTGTTTTGTTAGAAGCATCAAGTTGTTGTTCAGATGCCTGCCAAATTGGAGGCTGTTAAACATGCATCCAATAAATGAGCCTGTGCATCACAACGTATGAAAGATATGGCAAATATCATCAGGATGGCCAGTCGGATAGTAAATATTTTTAATTTTTGTGCAGCAAGTCCCTTACATGAATGATCAAACGGTAATTCAAAACCATCGTCAACATCCTTTATTGCGTGATTTCTTTCCGGATCCTGCTGAGGGAAGTGTCTGTAATGCCCAGATAGGAGGCTATTTGTTTCAACGGCACATATTGCATGATTTGCGGCTTTTCCTGCATCAGTTTCAGGTAGCGGTTGGTGGCTGTAATGGTAATCATTTCCAGCGAGCGCTGTTTCATGGCAAACAACTGTTGTGTAAACCAGAGCCGCCCCCATTCGGTGAAACCCGGTATGCTGTGAAACAGTTGCTGGAAATCCGGGAAGCTGATTTTCCAGAGTGTAGTATCCGTTACCGTAAGAATGGTTTCCTGGGAAGGTATCCGTTGAAACAGTGACGCAGGAACGATGACAATTTCATTCTCAATAAAAAAATCCGTCGTGATTTCGTTGCCATCGTAATCGTGTACGTAGGAGCGGATCAATCCCGATTCCAGCAGGTAGTATTCTTCTGCTATCCGGCCCTGCTTCAATAGTACGGTGCCTTTTTCGGCAGTTTGTCTGGTATGCCGCGCTTCAATCTGTTCGAGGTCGGTATGAGAGAGCAGCGGATGTTGGTATACTGCCTTGAAAATATCGGTCATATTATGGAAAGACTTTCGTTGTATTAAAGGTAGTGTTAAGTAAATTCAATCCTGTTTATTGTTTTCTCCCTTGTTCCACACAAAAAACAGGATCGCATTGCGTTTCGGTTTGTCGTGGAATGTTGAAGATAAAGCTGTCACTATGCACCTGTTGCTAAATTAGATAAAGCTGCTTTTGTGAAAGCCGCTAATCTGTGCCCGGCGTATTCTTCATTATTTCAATGGTGTTGCAGGCAGATAGTATGGCCTGTTCCATAATATCAGGGCATCGCCTCATGCGATGGTTTCACCCATCGTACGGATAAGTCGGGATCAGGGGTATCTTTGTCTACGGGAAACATCGGTCGCTGTATTCTTTTATAGGGCAGCCTTGACAGTTCCTGGTCAACACCGCCGGGTGTCAGCGCCAGCAACCAGTCTGCACGCATATTATACAGCTCGGGTTCCAGGTATCCGATCTTCACGATGACGATATCTGTCTTGCGAGGCGCCAGTCCCAGCCGGGTGAAATCGGCTTCTTTGTGATAGGGTTTTCTTTTGTTGGTAACAATCACGTGTACGGAGCCCACCTGTACCACTACCTCCACGCCGGCGTTGCGATCGCCTTTTTCAATAGATCGTATGGTGCCATCCAGTACAATAGGAGGCGCATAACGATCGTCTACTTCAGCGCCGACGGGTGCTTTGATCCTGGCTCCTACACCGGCTTTTAAGGCTTTTTCCACCAGTTGGGGGCCTGGTATGGACGCGTAGATCACTGCGGGGCCTTTGTCGGATTTAAATTCCTTCCGCGCCAGTATTTGCTGCAGTGACCAGGTAACATCGCCTGCTCCGCCTGCAGTGGGGTTATCGCCGGAGTCGCTGATGAAAAAAGGGCGTTTCTTGCTGGCGAGGGCTTTGTTGAGGCACTCTTCCAGTGTGCCGGTGGGCGCTACAAAATGAAACTGGTGCCTTACCCGCCAGAAGTGGCGGGCCAGTTCTTCTGCGGAGGCGGTTACTGCCTGGCGGTCATCGCCCGTAACCATGATGACCCCGTGGTTGCGCGGTTCATCTGCCCAGGGATAGCCCATCCAGATGGCAGCTTCTATTACACCGGGTCTGGCAGCGGCGGGCGCCACAGCGGCATACAGGCTTTTGGCCGGTTCTATACGGGTGCTGGTTTGCTCGCCCGGCAACAATATGGGTACGGGTATCCACGCTTTAAAGGCTGGTTTGCCTTTTCCGGACAGCAGCCGTTCCAGCAATTGCTCCACCGAACGTTGTTTGGTTTCCTGCGCATCTTCGTGGGGGGCCATCCGGTAGCAGGTGATGAGATCGGAGTATTCGGCCAGGCGCATGGACACGTTGCCATGCAGGTCCATTGAAGTGGAGATAACCGTTTGGTTACCGATTACTTCACGCACCCGGGTAATGAGGTCGCCCTCCGGGTCGTCCAGCCCAACTACGCTCATGGCGCCATGTATGTCAAAAAAAAGTCCGTCATAGGGCAGGTGTTTCCGGAGAGAATCCAGTATATAGCCCACCATGGCTTCATATGCTTCTCTTGTTACGGCGCCGCCTGGCAATGAGCGGGCAGTAACAGCCGGAAACCAATGCGCGGCCTGTCTGGCGGATGAGCCTTCCTGCATAAACCGCGGGTAAGAAGTATATATCTCATCACCTCTTTTGATCAGGAAAGAGGCTTCGGTACTCAATGCCGGTGAAAAAGTACTGGATTCAATGCCGATGCCGGCTATGGCAATCCGTGGCTTGTTTTGAGCTGAAGTCCATCCGGGTACGAGGAATAGTAAGGCAATTAGAAAAAATTTGTTCATAGTTGTGTTTTGCGTCCATCAGTTGGATAGGTGACGAAGGGAATCTGGAGATTAAAAATACGTCAAAACGACGAAAGTATACGCCGCGCTCCGAACAGGATTTATCAGAAGGCGGCATTACCAATCAGGGTTCCCCGGGCCCCACCTGCCCGTCCTATCGACGACGCTGCAAGCGGAGGAGATATCTCACTACCTATGTACGAATTTCAAAAGCAAATACACCATTAGTCATGAGATTTCTCGGGGCTTCCTTCGGGCGCCCGTTCGAAAGGACGGACACCACCTGCCCGTCTTATCGACGACGCTGCAAGCGGAGGAGATATCTCACCACCGATGTACGAATTTCAAAAGCGAATACGCTACTGGTCATGAGGTTTCTCCGGGCTTCCTTCGGGCGCCCGTTCGAAAGGACGGGACACCACCCGATCGTCCTATTGACGACGCTGCAAGCGGAGGAGATATCTCACCACCGGTGGACGAATTTCAAAAGCGAATACACCACTGGTCATGAGGTTTCTCCGGGCTTCCTTCGGGCGCCCGTTCGAAAGGACGGACATCGCCTGATCGTCCAGCGCTATGTTGTTTTTCGGATAAACTGCTGTAACATATTCAGTGCAAGCTGGGCAGTGACTTCAATGTTGCGGCTTCTATCGAACCGGAGGGCAAACTTTTGTGCTACAGTGTCGTTTCCGTTACTTACCGCTATCCATACCGTACCTACGGGTTTGTCTGCAGTTCCGCCATCCGGGCCCATAATGCCGGAGGTGGCTATGGCAAAGTCGGTGTTGTTCAAAGAGCGTACGCCCTGCACCATTTCCCGAACGGTGGCTTCGCTTACCGCGCCTTCAGTTGCCAGGGTGTTCGACGAAACGCCCAATACTTTGTGCTTTACTTCGTTGGCATAGCTGATCACCGACCCTTTGTAATACGCAGAAGCGCCGGGTACGGAGGTGATCAGGTGGGCCAGGTATCCCCCGGTGCAGCTTTCGGCTGTTGCCAGGGTATTGTTTTTTGCCAATAACAGTTGGCCCACTACTTCGGGTAAGCCAATGTCTTCTGCCGTTACCAACCATTCCTGTACCAGCGCCTGCAATTGTTTGAACTGAAGCTTCAGTTCCCCGCTAAGGCGATGTTGATCTGCGTCTATACCGGTAATCCGTAAACGCACCATTCCGTAATTGGGCAGGTATGCGAGCTTGATATGCGCCGGTAGGGCAGCTTCCCATGCTGCAATTTTTTCAGCGAGGAACGACTCGCCGATGCCGGTAGTGAGCAGGGTGCGGTGGTCTATGAAGGGGAGCTCAAAATGCGCCTGTAACCGGGGCAACACGTAACTGGTCATCATGCCTTTCATTTCGTGGGGTACGCCGGGCATGCTCATGAACACTTTACCGTTCTTCTCGAACCACATGCCGGGTGCGGTGCCGCGATCGTTGGGTATTACCGTGCAAACATCGGGTAGTTCGGCCTGTTTCCGGTTGCGTTCGATCATAGGGCGATTCAGCCGCTCAAATATGCGCGTTACCCGTTGCAGGCTTTCCTCGTGCATGACCAGTTTGCCGCCGAAATACTCTGTGAGTACAGGTTTGGTGATGTCATCTGCCGTGGGACCCAATCCCCCTGTAATGAGGATGATGTCGGCCCCGTTGCTCTCGCTGTCCAGCGCCGCCGTAATTTCTTCTTTTACGTCCCCTATCGATACCCGGCGACGCAGCCATATACCGGTTTTGTTCAGTTCACGGGCTATCCACGCACTGTTGGTATCTACCACCTGTCCTATCAGTAGTTCATCTCCGATGGTTATAATGGATGCATTGATTTTACGCATAACGGGCGTTGTTTTTTGCAAAGTAAGTTGATTCCGGCAATTTCCCGTGATCGGCCTGGCCGATGGCTCGCGGGTAGAAGGGGTCTAATCCGGCAGGGATTAATCAAAAGGTATCCCAACATCCTTTACTGCAATTTGGCATTGCCCGGTAACAAAGTTCCCTTTACTTTTGCCATATCCGTCGCAGCTGTAATGTATATAGACTTTATCCGCGCGGCGTATATTATTTTAAATAAAAGCACATGAAACAAGCATATGTATTTCCGGGTCAGGGCTCACAGTTTTCAGGAATGGGAAAGGAGCTGTATGACACCAATAGTCTGGCGAAAGAATTATTTGAAAAGGCGAATGAAATAGCCCGGTTCCGTATATCGGATATCATGTTCACGGGTTCTGATGAAGATCTGAAGCAAACCCGTGTTACACAACCGGCGGTGTTCCTGCATTCTGTGATCCTGTATCGTACGTTGACGGATGCACGCCCTGATATGGTGGCTGGGCATTCCCTTGGAGAGTTTTCAGCTTTGGTAGCCAACGGAGTGCTCTCTTTCGAAGACGGACTCCGGCTGGTGATGGTACGCGCAAGCGCCATGCAAAGGGCCTGCGAGCTGAACCCCTCTTCTATGGCGGCGGTACTGGGGTTGGATGATGCTTCCGTAGAAGCGGTGTGTAAGGCTATCCGTGATGAATCAGGCGAAGTGGTGGTGCCTGCCAACTATAACTGTCCCGGTCAACTGGTTATCAGCGGCTCCATAAAAGGAATAGAAACAGCTATAGTGAAGATGAAAGAGGCCGGCGCCAAAAGAGCCCTGCCATTGCCGGTGGGCGGCGCTTTTCATTCTCCCCTTATGGAGCCTGCCAAAGAAGAACTCGCGGCGGCTGTTGAAGCGGCGGTGTTTAATCTGCCTTCCTGTCCTGTTTACCAGAATTTTTCTGCTGCGGCAGTAACCGATCCCGCTGTGATCAGGAAAAACCTCATAGATCAGTTGACCGGTGCGGTTCGATGGACGCAAAGCGTACAGCAAATGATAGCAGATGGCGCTACAACTTTTACAGAGGTAGGACCCGGAAAGGTATTGCAGGGACTGATAGGAAAGATTGATAAGACGGTGACGGTGGGGTAGGGGTGTAAGAGGGGAAGGTGGTAAAATGGGGAGATAGTGAGAGGGTGAGATGATTTTGTTGTTGTTTTTAATATCGGGAGTGTATAGCGTAAAATAAAAACTGTTTCTGTTATGCGGATATTTGCTTTGCTGTTGTTTCTTTTTGCTATGTGTTCCTGCGATGCGGGAAGTGGCCAGGCTGCCGGGGCAGAAGTGCCGGATACTTTGAAAGCGGAATGGATATCCCTTTTCAATGGCAAAGACATTGATGACTGGGTCGTGAAGATTCATCACCACGAAGTGGGGGAGAATTTCGGGAATACCTTTCGGGTGGAAGACAGTCTGATCAAGGTGCGCTACGATCAATACGGTGACTTTAATGAGCAATACGGGCACCTGTATTATAAAACGCCTTTCTCCTATTATCACCTGGCGCTGGAGTACCGCTTTACCGGGCGATGGGTGGAAACAGCACCTTCGTATACTGTACTGAACAGCGGAGTGATGCTGCATTCGCAGGATCCGCGTACCATGCCAAGAGAGCAGGACTGGCCCATATCGGTAGAGATGCAGTTTCTGGCAGGGCTTGAAGACGGCAAATCCCGCCCCACCGGCAATATGTGTTCGCCTGGAACAGATGTGGTGTACGAGGGGAAGATCGATCCGCGTCACTGTATATCATCCAGCTCCAAAACCTATCCGAAAGATGAGTGGGTGCGTGCGGAAGCTATTGTGTTGGGCGATTCCCTGATTACGCATATCATTAACGGTGATACCGTACTGCAATACACGCAACCGCAGATTGGTGGCGACGTGGCCAACCGGTACGACCCTGCTGTGAAAATAGACGGTAAGCTGCTGCAATCAGGTTATATAGCGTTGCAAAGTGAGGGACAGGAAATAGAATTCCGCAACATACGGCTGCTCAATCTGGAGGGTTGCATGGACTCCACATCGGTTTCCTATAAACCTTACCTGGTAAAGCATAAACCCGAACTGTGCCGCTAAAGTTGTTAATATGAACCGTTACCGGCTGCGGTATGCTTCCCGATGTACTACGCGTAGTATTCCTGCATGAGGTTTCTTCTTTCATTCGTTTCAAGGTCAATGCAGTCGAACTTTTTATACTGGCAAAAAGAGCCCATGTCTTTGTCTCCGTTGATAAAAATACCGCCCACCAGTAACACGTATTTGCAGGGGTAATGCGTTTTTTTTACCAACACCTCTATACGATCGTCAATGGCTTCATACATTACTTCGGTGGCTTCATGGAGAGGGTTAGCCGCATTCAGAATTCTTTGTTTCTGGTGAAGGAATATCTGTTCGATGGTATTGAACTGGACGTCCAGGGAATGGATATTTCCTTCTATGATTGTACCATCGATCAGGTTGCGCAGTGCGCCGATGGCGGCTCCGCAGCAGGCGGAATGGCTGCGTTGTCCGAAACGTTGAATCTGACCAATGGTTCCGTTGTTGGTAATACCAATATGTGGTGCGTAAAATATCACCACGGCTCCGTTTTCGGGTACGTGGTGTGCAAAGGCATTCATTCCTGCTATGCCGGCAAACGGGAATCCGTCTAACCCACCCAGGTGAAACGGTCCTAACATTTCGTAGGCCCTGGGAGGGTATTGAATAGCGTTCACATCGTCGCAACACAAACTGTCTGCATGCATCAGTTGGGAGGGTGCCAAACCCAGGCAGTTCTCTATTGTATCTAACAGGCGGTTGACGGTATCTATGGAGGTAAGTGCCCTGGGGTACCATTTGCGTACCATTTCTACATGTTGGTTATTCATATTTTACATTACAATGTTGTTTTGTGGCTGAATGGCGGGTGGCAAATCTTTTTCGCCGAACATTTCTCTCAAATCAATCTCAATATTTCTACAGATCTGTGTAATCGGAATATCGTTGGCATTGCCTTCAAACGGGTTTTCGGTGTTTTCCCCGATTTGTTCCAACACCAGGAATACCCAGCCCACCAACACGCTCAGCGGCACCGTCAGCCATATCCAGGCGTCTCCCAATTTTCCGGTATACCTCGAAAGTTCACCGATGAAGCCCAGCGGAATCAGAAAGCAGAGCAGGTTGGTGAAATAGAGATTGATGCTGGAAAACTGGCGGGGATAAGGAAAGTTTTTTATGCGTTCGCACTTTCCCTGATGTTCATACAACTCTTTCAACTGGTTTTCCAGCGCTACATAATTATAATCGCCAATAACGCCCTGCAGGTTAAGGTTTTTTAGTTGTTCAGATTGTTGGGCCAGTATCTGTGTTGCCCGGTTGCGCGTGGAAAGGATGTATTGCCTTTCCTGTTCTGTAAGAAACGACTTCAGTTCTTCGTCCAGGCTGCTTTCCCATTCCGGTACTGAATAGTATTTTAGATAGGCGCGGTTATAGCTTTTGGTTTTTACATTTTCCCAGCTCCTCGTTTCGCGTAGCTGAAAACGCAAAGCCGTCAGCCAGGCGAAATGCCGATACAGGATTGTTGTATGCAATGACCGGGCATTGTCGGCAGGGCGTATAAAGTCTTTTACCATTATGCCGAGCGAACGGCTGTTGTTGACGATTGCTCCCCATATTTGACGCGCTTCCCAGGTACGGTTATAGGTTTGTGTATTTTTAAAACCGGAAATAAAAGCGGCAGCAATGCCGGTTAGTGCAACGGGTGCCCAGGGAATAGCGAGCCAGTGCCAGCCGGCAAAATAATACAAAGCAGTGGGGGTAATACTCAATAATAGCATTTTCAGAATCTTTCCTTGTGTCCAGGGAATGAAATGCTGTATTTTGTAGTGGGTGCCTGTATTCATGTGTAAAGCGTTTAGCCGTATTGCGAATATATGAAGCGCTGTCTGCGTAATGAAAATTGTTTAGCGATGCTGGCAGTATCTGGGCGTAGATACTGAATTCGTATCATCGCAGGCACTTTTTTATCAGCTTAAGGGCCCAGTCGTAGTGGCTGGATGTGGCGGACACCAGGTATTGCCCGAGGGAAGTGCTACCCGTCCATGCATATTTTTTCTTCTCAAAGAGCTCGTCATTGGTGTGCTTGTCTATGAGCTTCAGAATTTGTTCGTGCGAGGTTTGCAGGCGTAGCCTTATATCCTTCAGACGGGTACGGCTGTACTGCTCGCGGATGCGTTGGTTGAGTGCCGGAATCATCTTCCAGGTATAGCCTTTTGCCGGCATTTCAGGTTGACCGCCCTTCATTCCGGTAGTATACCACTCAAGAAACATTGTATGCCAGTGGTACAGGTGTGCCAGCACATCTCTTATATTTCTGTTGAGGTATTGTGAGGGAAATTCCCTGGTGAGCTGCTGTGTTGAACAGTCGTCAAGGAAACGCATCAACTTATTGAAATGGATGGTGCTCATTTCCTGCAATTCAGCTTTATTTTTGGGTCTCGGCATGGTATTCGGAACGATGTTGGTCAAGTTTGATTTATTCCTCCGGTGCAGGAAGGAACAGCGTCCTGCAGGGTGTAAAACAAATTTACTAATAAAAGCGGGGAGGTGTTCGTTCGTTTTTCGAGGGGCACCGCTCTGTCGGAAAACCTGTAACCATCAACGTATGTAACTTCCCCGTCTGCATATTCCGGGAGAAATTGCGTGTTTGCTTTTTGCCATCAGATCCCCGATACAGAAAAGCTGTTGCCTGTCATTTTGTGATACAGTTCCACCGCATATAAGTCGGTCATTCCCGCAATATAGTCGGTGATGGACTGCAAGTTGTGGTACAGCGTATTCGTTTCAGTTGACACGGGAAACTGGGCGGGGATCAACTGCAGCAGTTTTTTTGACTTCATGCTGCTCGGATGCAGGATAGCATACACGAATTCTTTCAATAGATAGCCGATTACGGTATATCCTGCCAGCTCTATTTCCACCACCGATCGATGGTTATAGAGGTGGCTGTAGGAATAGTCGTCTATGGTGTTGATGATGCCGGTAAGATCAGGAGAGAGCAGTTCAATCAGGGGCTTGTTCAGTGTTCCCTCTAACAAAGCTGCTTCCTGTAGCATAAAAATATCGCAGAGTTTATGCACCAGCAGGTTGATGACCCGAGCGCGCAGAAACTGTATCTTACGGTTATCGTCCTTAATGCTGTTGAAAGTACTTTCTACGTTGGATCTTGCATCGTATCCCTCGGCGGTATTAAAAAATGCGAGGAATAATTCCGCTATATTGGTGATAGAAATGATACCCAGCCGGTGGGCGTCTTCAAAGTCGATGATGCGGTAACAGATATCATCCGCAGCTTCTACAAGGAATACAAAGGGATGGCGTGCAAAAATAAGTTGTTCGGCATCCAGCCGGGGAATTCCCAGTTCATGCGCAATGCTTAAGTATGTATCTGTTTCAGTAGTAAAAAAGCCCGATTTTTTGGTAACCAGGTTTTCTTTGTTGAAGCCGGAAAATGCATCACAAGGATATTTTATGATGCCTGCCAGTGTAGCATAGGTCAACTGAAAACCCCCTTCCCTGTCTTCGTTGAAGTGATGCGTCAGTGTTCGGAAAGCATTGGCATTGCCTTCAAAATGGGTAAGGTCTCGCTGCTGTTGTTCGCTCAGTTCACCGATAAATCTGTTACGTGCCTCTCCATCCAGTTCCCGAAAGAAAATGCGGATGGCATCTTCGCCGCTGTGGCCAAAAGGGGGGTTACCGATGTCATGCGCCAGGCAGGCTGCTGCTATAACGGAGGGTAGTTCGTAGCGGTAAAACTCCAGGAAGTTTTCGGAAGCATCATTATACCTATCGGCAATGGCATCGCCTACAGCCTTGCCCAGGCTTCTGCCCACGCTCGATACTTCGAGGCTGTGTGTGAGCCGGTTGTGAACAAAAACAGCGCCCGGCAGTGGAAAAACCTGGGTTTTGTTCTGTAACCGTCTGAAGGCAGAAGAAAAGATCAGCCGGTCGTAATCTCTTACAAAAGAGGTGCGGATCTGTTGATTGCCGGTACTGCTTTTACTGCTGCTACCGCTTCTGCGCGAACTGTATAATTGTTGCCATTGCATAACTGCAAGATAATGAGGAAAAAATTACGAGCGGTTGCCTGTGCATGAACTTATGCGATGGAAGTTTATCTTTGATGCGTACGATAAAAAAAGCTGCAGACAGTTTAGCAAAACCAGAATATATGGTATCTGTTGTGTGGTAAAATATACAAATGGAGATATTCACCGCTTTCCCGTTATCCTCCTGGCTGGTGCTTGGTCTGTCGGCTTTTGTATTGGGGCTTGCCAAAGCCGGATTAAAGGGGATAGACGTTCTCAACGTTACGTTGATGGCCATTGTACTGGGCAGTAAAGCCTCCACCGGTGTGGTACTGCCCCTGCTTTGTATAGGCGATATGATGGCGGTATGGTATTACAACAGGCATGTGCAGTGGAAACACTTCCGTTTGCTGGCGCCCTGGATTGTTGTGGGTATATTGGTTGGTCTCTGGCTGGGGAGAGACATGAATGAGGAGGTATTCAAAAAGCTGATGGGGATACTCATCATTACGGTGGTATTGCTGATGCTGTACATGGAAGTGAAGAAATTCATCCGGGTGCCTAAAAGCCGGTTTTTTGTGGCTGCCATGGGATCGGTTTCGGGGGTAGCTACTATGATAGGTAACCTGGCGGGACCTTTTGCCAATATCTATTTCCTCGCCATGCGACTTCCGAAAAACGAATTTATAGGAACGGCAGCCTGGCTGTTTCTGATCATCAACCTGTTCAAGTTGCCGCTACAGGTTTGGGGTTGGAATAATATCACCGCATTTACGTTGCGCACAGATCTTATATTGCTTCCTTTTCTGGCCGCAGGCTTCTGGCTGGGTATTAAGATAGTTGGATATATAAAAGATGATAGCTACAGAAAGGTAGTGATAGCCCTTACCCTGGCAGGCGCCTTCTTTATTTTCTGAGGTAAATCATAACCCTGTACAGTACCCCATAGCGCTTTATCCAATACCTTTGCTTCATGGGCACACAAGTACAAAAGGAGAACGTTGCAGGCAGGTACCGGATGAATCGCTCGGACAGGCTGGTGGCCTACTGGTTGCTTACCGGAGTGGCAATGATCATGATTCAGGTATTGATCGGAGGCATTACCCGCCTTACAGAATCGGGCTTGTCTATTACCGAATGGAAGCCTGTGACGGGCATGCTGCCGCCGATGGGAGAAACCGCCTGGCAGGAGGAGTTCGATAAATACAAACAAACGGATCAGTTTAAGTATATACATGCCGACTTCAGTCTTTCCGATTTCAAGTTTATTTTTTTCTGGGAATGGTTCCACCGGGTTTGGGCCCGGCTGCTGGGCATTGTATTCCTGGTAGGGTTCGTATGGTTTCTGGCTACCAGGCGGTTTCGTAAAGAAATGGTATTGCCATTGTTGATATTGTTTTTCCTGGGTGCTATCCAGGGCGCTATCGGCTGGATTATGGTAAAAAGTGGACTCGTACCTGAAAAGTATTACGTAGGACATGTGGAGCTGGCCACCCATTTTGTAGCCGCCCTGATATTACTCGCCTACACTTTGTGGTTTTCCCTGCAATTACTGGTACCACCCGGTCAGTTGCAGCACAACAGCGGATTGAACAGGCTCACCTGGTCTATCTTCCTGTTGTTGTGGATACAGTTGACTTACGGTGGTTTCATGGCCGGACTGAAAGCAGCCACCATAGCCCCTACCTGGCCCACCATGAACGGCGAATGGCTTCCTACCAGCCTGTTTCATACAGAAGGCGGCGCTAATTATTTCAATAATCCCTTTATGGTACAATTTATTCATCGCGGACTGGCATATCTCTTAACAGCGCTTGTAGTGGTTTGGGCCATCAAGACAAACAAACTGGCCAGGGAAAGCTGGCTATACCGGAGCCGACGCCTGCCTCTTGTGCTGGTATGCATACAGGTAATATTGGGTATCCTTACGGTGCTGTATTCCCCCGATACAACTGCATTGATCTGGCTGGGCGTTCTGCATCAGTTCGTAGCGATGTTGCTGATGATGTCGCTGTTATGGGTAATCTACCTGTTGCAGGGGCGGAGACACGCATAATCATCCAATTCCAGGTCAGAAGAACCTGGTTAATGCCAATAATATCATTATCCGTGAGGGGATCGTGGAAGCAATAATAAACAGCAAGATCAACTGCCGCGCTGGGCGCCCGTATTGGTCTGCTTGTTTACAAACCCGGTGGATTTGGGTTTCTGTATGAATTTAGAGCCCTGTTGATCCGACTGCGGAGCATTCTTTTTAGCACCTTTCTTTTTCTTATTGTTTTGTTGATTCAGCAAAGACATATGGCAGGGTGATTTGTTTGCATGAAGATATTCCAATTTACGATAGCGGGTGCAACAGTTATCTTAAAAAAAAGAAAAACAAAAATCCCGCTCAGAAGCGGGACTCAATTTTTTGAAGTTTTTCAGGTTGTGATGCAGTGTTTTGATGAGGTTAACTGATCAACTTCGGTTGTTTAGCCTGGTTTTCAATCGACGGATGTTGTTCTTTCGGATAAGGTTGTATTTTCATTGGATAGGGGCTCAGGCTTTCAGAGGTCAGATTTTTTTTTGGATAGTTTTCAGTTTTCAGAGGATTCGGACACAGGTTTTGCAAGAAAGATCGGATTAGGACGGTTAGTGTGTTTTTCAGGTTTTGCTTAACGTTTTCAGAGGATATGGCTGTTCGTTGAAGACAATACAAAGATGGTATGTAAAACAGGGAGGTGGAAGTTTATTCGGTTAATGTGTGGGAAGATTGGACGAACCGACGCATTTCATCGATCGTTCTTATTCGGAATGGAAGAAGTATAGGAAAACTACGTATAATATATTGGGTTTTGAAGCATAACTTTGTATTTGGATGGGGTAACTACCAATAATAAGGTTTTTTTAATTTTGATAATGGGATATTTTGTACATCCTAGTGCTATTGTAGATGGCGATTGCTCAATTGGAGAAGGCGTAAAAATCTGGCATTTTTCACATATTATGGATGGCTGCGAGATAGGTGACAACTGTAATCTCGGACAGAACGTTTTTGTTGCTTCCGGCGTCATATTGGGCAGAAATGTGAAAGTGCAAAATAACGTGTCGATATACGCAGGCGTTATTTGCGAGGATGATGTGTTTTTAGGCCCTTCGATGGTATTTACCAACGTTTTTAATCCCAGGAGTGCGATAATTCGTAAAGATGAATACCGTAAAACGATAGTGAGAAGAGGGGCAAGCATAGGCGCTAATGCCACTATCGTCTGTGGCTATGAAATAGGAGAATATGCCTTTATAGGAGCAGGGGCAGTGGTTACAAAGCCGGTGCCTGCTTATGCCCTGGTGGTGGGAAATCCGGCCCGGCAAACCGGTTGGATAAGTAAGGCAGGACATAAGCTCGCTTTTGCTAACGGAGTAGCCTACTGTAGCGAAACAAACGAAAAATATATCCTTGAAAAAAATATTGTAACCTTTTGCAATGAATAAAAAGATAAAGTTTGCTATCGCAGGACTGGGTCACATAGGAAAACGGCATGCAGCAATGATCGATCAGAACGAGGAATGTGAGTGGGTAGCTGCTTGCGACATCAGGTCGGCAAAAGAGCTGGGCATGGACAATAGCGATGTATACTTTGCCAATTCCCTGGATGAACTTTTGCAAGATAGCATGGAGTTTGATGTACTAAGCATTGCCACTCCTAATGGTTGTCACGAAGAACATGCGTTAAAAGGGCTGAGAGCAGGTAAGCATGTGGTGATAGAAAAGCCGATGGCCCTTACAAAGGCGGGGTGCGAAAAAATAATATATGAAGCTCTTCATCAACATAAGCAGGTGTTTTGCATAATGCAAAACCGTTATTCGCCTTCTTCGGTTTGGCTGAAGGATATATTGTTAAAAGGAATTTTAGGCAAAATATTCATCGTCCAGATAAATTGTTATTGGAACAGAGATAGCAGATATTATACCAAAGGTAACTGGCATGGAACGCGGCTGCTTGACGGAGGAACCCTGTTTACGCAATTTTCTCATTTTATAGATATTGTATTCTGGCTTTTTGGCGACATAACGAACATTACCGGCAGATTTGCGAACTTCAACCATCAGGACCTCACAGAGTTTGAAGATTCAGGCTTTGTTCAGTTCGATTTTGTAAATGGAGGAATGGGAAACTTAAGCTACTCTACCTCTTGTTTTGATAGAAACCTGGAAAGCAGCATTACGGTAATAGCAGAGAATGGTATGGTGAAAGTCGGCGGCCAATATATGAGTGAAGTGGAGTTTTGTCATATCAGGGATTATACAATGCCGGAATTGCCGCCAGCAAATCCACCCAATGACTACGGACCTTACAAAGGATCAGCGGCCAACCATCATTATATTTTTGAAAATGTCGTGAACGTGCTAAAGGGACGATCGCCTATTACAACAAATGCCCTGGAGGGGCTTAAAGTAGTGGAAATTATAGAGAGAATATATAACTTGAAGTAGATGAAGAAGGGGGGGCGTTTTTTGTAGTGTGCTGATGAGTAATTAGTTTTTTGAATATAGATGTTGAATGTTTATAAAATCTATATTTGCGATAGTAAAAAATTATACACAGAAGTTTATTGTAACTTCTTGAGTTAGTAGGAGTTCTTAATGAAATTGCAGAAAATCCGGTACAACTAAAAATAAATTATTATTTATAGTCGTTATATTTAAGGCGGTTGTTACCTGTTAATTGTGATTCGTTAGGAAAAGAAAGAAAACAGTAGCAGGCGTGGGTCTGTGACTGAGAGGGCGAAGCTGTACCATTACAGATAAAGCGTTGAATATGAATACCTCCAATTGGTATGCCGTATACACCAAACCCCGATGGGAAAAAAAAGTTTTCAGCCTGTTGTCTGAGGAGGGAATGATTGCATACTGCCCGTTACAAAAAGTACAGCGGCAGTGGAGCGACAGGGTGAAGATTATCCATGAACCGTTGTTTACCTCGTATGTTTTTGTGAAAACAGCACCGGCGCAGATGAGCAGGGTGCGAATGATAAGCGGCGTGGTAAACTTTGTGTACTGGAACGGAAGTCCTGCCATTATCCGGCAGGAAGAAGTCGATACCATCCGGCGCTTTTTAAAAGACTACCAGTTTGTGAGGGTAGATACTATACTGCGCCCCAGTCAAAGAATACGGATCAACAATGGGGTTTTGATGGACAATGAAGGGGTGATTACCCGTTCCGAAAAAAATAAAGTGCAGGTATATCTCGATAGCCTCGGATTCAGACTTACCGCCGACCTTCAGACCAACGAGATCAAGCCTGTGTAATACAGCCAATTATTATATGAACCAAACCAACATGAATGAAGAACCGATCAGGTCAACTCCTGCATAGATGTCTTTTTTTACTGCTGATTACCTCATTTCTTTATTCCTGCCGCACCCAAAAGCAGGTGCAATACTTTCGTGGTCCTATTGATACTGCAGCCCTTAGTAAAATTATCATTCCAGAGCCCACTATTCAAAAGGGAGACATTATAGGGATTACTGTTTTTAGTGATAACCCGGTGGCCAACGCCGAATATAACCAGCAGGCGGGCGGTGAAGGTGGGGCTACCACCACTCCTCAGTATGTAGTAGATTCGGACGGAAATATTCAGTTTTATTCCTTAGGATTGCTCTATGTAGCCGGCTTAACCAAAGCGCAACTAGCCACACTTTTGAAAGAAAAATTATCTCCCTACCTTAAAAATCCTTATTGCGTTATCCGCGTGCTAAATAATCAGTTTACCATATTGGGTGAAGTCAGCAAACAGGGCGTATATTCCATCCCCGGCGAAAGACCCGTCAATATTTTCCAGGCCCTGGGTCTGGCTGGTGATCTCACCAACTTTGGTTTGAAAGACAGCATCCTGGTAATGCGTGAAACAGACGGGAGAAGGAGTTTCGGATACCTGGATGTCAGTGATCCCGGCGTTATTCATTCTCCTTATTATTATCTGCAGCAGAATGATGTGGTGATGGTGAGAGCCCACTCCAAAAAGCCGGTAGCAAGTGATCAGGCTTCTATGCGCACATTGACCATTACAGCTACCATCGTGTCTATATTGGCCAGCATCAGTTTGATCATCACCAGATTCTAATAAAAACACGGCAAATTATGTTTGATCCATTTGGTGCAGAACCGGAGAAATCTTTACAGCGAAAAGACTTCGATTTAAAGGAGTTTTTCTTGAAATACCTTCGCTATTGGCCTTTTCTGGTTACTGGTATTGCTGTGGCCTTTTTGCTGGCATTTCTCTATATCCGTTACTCCACGCCCATTTACAGTGCCAAAGGCTCTCTTTTTATTGATAAACAAACAACGCCAGGCAGCAGAGGGCAGTCGCTGGACGAGATGTTTATGTTTTCAGGAAATATGCTTAACCTCAGCAACGAACAACAGGTACTGAAGTCAAGACCATTTTTACGAAGGGTTGTGCGTAACCTGAATCTGGAGATCAGTTACTATAACAAAGGAAACGTCCGTTCTTCCAATATATATGGAAATTCTCCCTTTACGCTCGAAATCATTAGTCTGAAGGATTCCTCTGTTGCATTTTCTATGGAAATAGAAGCGGAAGACCAGCAGTTTGCTATGCAGGTACAGAATGCTAACATCCCCTATGGCGGCATATTCGAAACCGGAGCGGGTTTATTTCGTCTGCACCGCAATGCCAGCCCCGCGCTCAACTCCTTCGAAAGCCGAATCTATACGATTATCTATCAGCCGGAAAACAGCCGGGCCGGCGCCATAGCCGGAGCATTGACCATCAAGCAAAGCGTGGATCAGGCAACCATACTGGATATTGAATATGAATCGGATAATATCAAACTTTGCAGGGATGTAGTAAACCAGGTAATAGCTGAGTATTCCAAAATGAATATAGAGGAGAAACGGGAGATTTCCAGCATAACGATGCAGTTCATAGACGAGCGGCTCGATACCCTGAAGTATGAACTGGAAGGAGTGGAAACAGGGTTGCAGCAATTTCGCGAAAAGAATGAGGTTATAGACCTGAGCTCTCAATCGCAATTATATTTTGGCAACCTTACCGAAGTTAACAACCAGTTGAGTAACCTACAGGTACAGAGCGGCGTAGTAGACTATCTTTTGACATATATAGGAGACCCCGCCAATCAACACCGCATTGTTCCGGTGGAACTGGGTATACAGGAGCCAACCCTCACTCCCCTGTTGACGCAATACAATACGTTACAATTACAACGCAACCAGACGGCACCGACCGTGGGCCCCTCTCATAGCAGTCTGGGCGCAGCCGATCTGAACCTGGGTACATTGCGTGAGCAGATTACAGAAGCATTGAAAAATGTTAAAAAAGCGCATAATATAACCATCGCCCAGTTACAGCAGCAGGTCAACCGCTACCAGGCAAATATCCGCTCGGTACCCGCTAAAGCGAAGAACCTGCTGGACATAGAAAGGCAGCAAAAAATCAAGCAGGAATTATACCTGTTTCTGTTGCAAAAACGGGAAGAAGCAGCGATATCGGCCGCCGCCACCGTGTCGTCGTCCAAGCCGCTGGAAGATGCTGCCGGTTCCTCCAATCCTATTAAGCCCAATACCCGGAATGTGTATATGATTGCCCTGCTCGCCGGTATTGTACTACCTGTCGGAATCATTTTTATACTGGAGATATTGAATGATAAAGTTAGAGAGCGGGAAGAAGTTGTTCGGCTAACCCAGGCTCCTATTATCGGAGAGATCGGGCATGCAGGTGATGAAACCCTGATCGTACAATCCGGTAGCCGGACGGTGGTAGCAGAGCAGTTTCGCATCATGCGCACCAATGTACAATACCTTATCAGCAAAATAGATAAGCCGGTAGTATTGGTGACCTCTTCAGTAAGCGGTGAAGGAAAATCATTTGTGGCGACTAATTACGGTGCAGCCCTGGCGCTGACCGGGAAAAAAACGGTGATTCTGGAGTTTGATATCCGGAAGCCACGTTTGTTGAAAGGGTTGGGGATGCAGGTTGCCCAAGGGATTAGCAATTATATCATAGGTCAGGCCAACATCGAGGAAATTATTCAACCGGTGGATGCGATCAACAATCTGTATGTGATAGGTTGTGGCCCCGTGCCGCCCAATCCTTCGGAGTTGCTGCTGGACAACCGGGTAGGGGAGTTGTTTGCTTTGTTAAAGGAGAGATTTGATAACGTCGTGATTGATACGGCTCCGGTAGGGTTGGTCAGTGACGCTTTTACCCTGAGTTCTCATGCGAATGCCAGCTTATACATTGTACGGCAGGGCTATACCCTCCGGCGGCAATTGAATATGGTGGAGGATTTATATCAGAAGAAAAGATTACCTGACATGGGACTGGTGGTTAACGACATCCAGGCGAAGGGAAGGTATGGTGGATATTATGGGTATGGAGGCGGAAGCTATTATGGTTATGGAGGGTATGGGTATGGGGGAGGGTATTTTCAGAAGGATAAAGGGCAAAAATCAAACAGGAAACAATCCGGAGTTCCGCGCTGATTGAAGAGAGGATAATAACATAATAGTATTCAGCGTATGAATGGCTGTAATGGACGCTGGTTCTATTTCAAAATCGACAAAATACTCTATTATTATAACTAGTCGTAAATGGAAAATATCGTATTCTTTATTCAAGCGAGGGCAGATTCTTTCAGGTTGCCCCAAAAAATGTTACGTACTTTTTGCAAAGGGAAAACCATTTTACAGATAATAATTGAAAGGCTGGTTATTCACTTCCCCCTAAATAAGATTTATGTATTAACTACGGATACCGTCAAAGATGATGAGTTGGTAAAATCAATTAGTCATTACCCGGTGAATATATTCCGGGGAGAAGAGAATAAAGTGTTGGAAAGATTTATAGCTGCAGGTGAATATTTTGAGGTCGAGCATATCGTTAGAGTTTGTGCTGATAATCCATTTTTGGATATAAACTATATAAATCAATTGTTAGAAATGGATATGCAGGAAGAGGACTACATGTCTTATTCTGTTTTAGGTGTGCCAGTAATAAAATGCCATTACGGTTTATTTACCGAAAGAACAAGGTTGTCTTCTTTGAAGAGGATCCCTGCGTATACTGACAGTTTTTACTATTATGAACACGTGACTAACTTTATGTATGAGAACGACAATCTGTTTAAATGTAAGCTGGTCGATATTTCAGCAGAGATGATTGTTTTGGAGAAAGTCAGGTTAACTGTAGACACGGCCAACGATTTTGAGAATACAAGATTTATTTATAATAAGTTAGAATATCCTCTTTCGTTTACTTCGTCAGATATAGTAAAGATACTTGAACGGTATCCAGAGATAAGGCAACTAATGTACAATGAAATACAACTAAATACAAAATGAACCATACTTATGTAATTGGAGAAATCGGACAAAACCATAACGGTTCTATAGACCTGGCAAAGCTATTGGTAGAAGTAGCTGCTCGTGAAGTTAAAGAAGATCTATTTGGTCTCAAACTGAAACCAATGGACGCCATAAAGCTGACAAAGCGTGATCTTAGTGAAGAATTATCGGCTTCACAAATGTCTGCTCCATATAATTCTCCCCATTCTTTTGGTAAAACCTATGGCGAACACCGTGCTTTTTTAGAGTTGAATAATGAACAACATCTGGAGGTATATAAGCATGCTAAGTCCTTGCAATTAGACGTTGTGGAGACATTATGTGCTATAGGGTGTTTGTCTTTGCTAAAATTATTTACTCCCGATAAATTGAAGGTCGCCAGTCGAGATTTGACAAATATACCTTTACTATCGGCGATGGCTGAGACTAAAATACCTGTTATTCTTTCTACCGGGATGGCTGGGAAGCTTGAATTGGATAAAGCGATCGATACAATCAGTAAGTACCATAATGATATAGCTATTTTACACTGTGTGTCTCAATATCCTACAGAGCCAAGGAATGCTAATTTAAAAACCATTACATATTTACAAAAAGAATATTCGCAGTATGTAATAGGCTACTCCGATCATACCATTGGAATATCTGCTCCTGTCGCAGCGGTAGCAATGGGTGCAAGGGTTATTGAAAAGCATATAACACTCGACCGGAAAATGAAGGGTACCGATCAAGCAGGATCACTGGGTATTGATGGAATTAACAGAATGATGCGGGATATAAGGATGATGGAAATGTCTTTGGGAACAGAGGGTATTTTTATTGATGATTCAGTTAAGTTGGCAAAGATTAAACTGGAACGATCTATTGCTACAAAACGCGCAATGAGAGTCGGAGAGGCTATTGCAGAGGTCGATATTCATTTACTTTCACCGGGAGATGGGTTTAAATGGACACAGAAAGATGAAGTTGTTGGAAGAAAAGTAAATACTGCTATTGGTGCCAACGAGGTGATTTACCCCAAATATTTGGACTAGACGAAGACGATAAGGGGATTAGTATTTGGGGCTAAACTTGGTTGTTTTTTATTTTCGTTATCCTTTAGATGGTTTGATGATATGTTGCCAAAATTAGTTATTACAGATATAGACGGTGTTTGGACCGACGGGGGAATGTATTATGATCAGACCGGTAATGAGTGGAAAAAGTTCAATACGGCCGATAGTGCAGGGGTGTTGTTTTGCCGCAAGTTGGAAATACCGATTGCAATAATAACCGGAGAAGACACAGAAATTGTAAAACGACGAAGTGAAAAGTTGAAAGTAGACTATCTCTTTCAGGGAATAAGCGACAAATTGAAAGTAGCAAAAGAGTTGTGTGGGAAAGCAAAGGTTTCTTTAAAAGAGGTTGCCTATATTGGAGATGATTTGGGTGATATACAATTGCTTAAAGCCGTTGGATGGTCGGCTGCACCGGCAAACGCTCCGGAGTATGTTAAATCGGTAGTAAACTATGTTACTGTACATAAAGGTGGAGACGGCTCTTTCAGAGAGTTTGTTGAACAGTTGATCATCCGGTCCAAGGGGATGGCTTTTTTTCTCGATTTGATCCATAAGTCATATTAAATGTTAACCAGAACACTTATTGTTAACCTTCTGAAAGACGAAAGGTTGCTTGAAAAGGCTATAAATGTAATAGACTTCAAAGAGGACTGTACATTGTTAGATTTTTCCGGTATTGATTATAATTCTCAAGACCTTCCTTTTTTTTCTGCCAGAGTTTTTGATGAAGACGGTAAAATTGAGAAGCATTCTATATGTGAATATGTGAGAACTGTGGGGGAGTTAAGTTTGAAGAGCTACGGGACAATAGGAAGGATAAGAGATTATAAGATAAACGGATTGCCCATTTTCTGGCTGACAAATTTTGCAGAAAAACATCCCTTTAAGCACTGGCTTTTTTCTTTTTTTTATTTTCGATCGTTTGAACTCTTAAAGCATGATTTTTTTAAAAATGTTACATCCATTTTTTTGATCATACCTGTCGAAAAAGAGATATTTCTATCTTTTTTTCGGAAAACTTGGCCGGAATTTGCTAATCGGGTTGAAGTTATCTCTTCAAATGAGTTTGAAACGCAAGGTCTGATAAAAGAAGTGGTACGGGGAGGAAAATTTTACTTCTCTTTTTTTTTAGCTTGGATAATAAATACATTTTCTTTTCGTAGATTCTGCAAAGGAAAGTTGACTGAAACAATTCTTCTAACGCCTGGAAATAGAGCCGAAACAACTCTTCAGCAGCATGTAGCTGATTTTTTGACAAGTGAAAGCACATTCTCCAGGGTTAGCTTTCCGGATAATTCTCCTTTTCCCAATAGTAAAAACGTTTTGCTTAAGTCGTTTCCCTCACCATGGAATGTACTTAAAATGATTGTTTTAATCATCTCCCTGCGGAGAAGGTTAACGAGGCTTAAAGATATGGTGTCAGCCAGGGGGAGTTTTTGGGAATTGATCTTGACTGAAGAAATGTATCTCTCGTTAAGTCATATACAACTTTATTTTATAAATCTGTGGGTAACAAAATTTTTTAAATCGGTGCAATTTAAACTGAAAGTTTTTTATGAAGATGAAATGTATAAGATCGGACGAGTGATATCCGGAGCAGCGATGTCTGCAAACAACAAAAATGTTTGTACAATTGGATATCAGCATGGAAATATATCTGTAAACCATGCAGTATACAGAATTGGAGAAAAAGAACTTAGGTTATCAGCGCCCGGTTATAATGATGCTCTTCCTTTGCCGGATTTATTCTTGGTTTGGGGAGAGTATTTTAAAAGACAGTTTTTGGAGTGGAACACGCTGAATGAAGAAAGGGTTGTGGTTGTTGGTAATATTGTATATATCAACCTGTATAATAAGTTTATCAAAAGCTCTACGCTCAGATATTCAAAAAGGAGGGTTTTGTGGTGTACAACATCTGTTGAGTTTGTTAAAAGGGAGTATGCCATTTTGTCTCCGGAGCTGTCCTTAAAAGATTATTCTCTTGTGATCAGGATGCATCCAAATTTCAATATAAGGCCATATCTCAAAGAAATAATGACGGAAGCATTGTTTTCTAAAGTTGAGTGGGACGAAACGCCGGATATATATCAATCTATTTTTGATGCTGATTTGGTTGTTTGCAGCAGCCATAGTACTGTATTTATTGACTGCGTTGTTCTGCAGAAGCCGGTGATCAGGCTTTTTAATAGGTCTACTATGAGAGACGATTTAACAGAGGTTGGTTTTTCAGGCGTTTCTACACATAGTGAATTCCTGGAAAGGCTAGAAAGCCCGGATATCAAAAACGGAGGGAGGTTGGAGAGCTATTTATATCTCAAAGACTATAATGGATGGAAAAAAGTAATTGGAGCATAACAATATATATTGTAGATGTTCAGAAAAATTATTTCCCATTCATTAGTTTATGCGTTAGCGCCACAAATTCCAAGAGTTGTTTCAATTGCCTTATTGCCGTTGCTTACTGCATACCTTACACCTTTTGATTACGGAGTTTCAGCTACAGTATCGGCCTACTCCGGAATCTTTTCAGGCATAAAAGATCTGGGAATAACCGTACTTCTTGTAAATGCTTTTTATCATAATAAAAAAAACTGGAAACTCAAATGGCGGATACTTTATGGTTACTTGTTAGCCTGGGCGCCGGTATTGTTTACCCTTTGCTTTGTATTGCTTTGGATGGTGGTGCCCGCTGAAGCTGCTTCAAATAGGTTGTTGATTTGTCTTCTTACAACTCTGCCTTTTTTGCTTTTTGATCACACAATTTTAGTAGGTTTCAGATATTATCATATAGTGATACGAAAGCCAAAATATATTGCGATGGCTTCAATAGTTTCCGGATTTGTCACTCTTTCGTTGAACTATTATATTATCGTGATTCTAAAGAAAGGCTATCTCGGATGGATGTGGGCTACTTTAGGAGGTACTTTTGTGTCGTTTCTTTTTTATATATACCCGGTGATAAAGCTGAAATTGAAACCGATATTTTATCTGAATGTAGATTATTTTAAAAGAAACATGAGGGTTTCTCTTCCTATGATTCCTCATACTTATTCCGCATATTTACTCAATGCTTCCGACAGGATGGTTATGGATGTATTGAAGGTCAATATTAATAAGATCGGGATATATAATTTGGCTAACAATTTTGGAAATTATTTTGAAATATTAGGGAACGCCGCCGGTATGGGAGTGGGCCCATTTGTTACAGATTTGATAGATAAAAAAAGCGAGGATGCTGAGACCAGGTTGAGACGGATAATTTTTGCATTTCAGGTATTATTCCTTGCGGGCACTTTTCTCGCAGCATTGTGGATGAAAGAAATCTTTTCCTTGTTGATTTCAAATCCGGAATTGCAAACGGGCTACTGGATGGCTATAATAATAGTGATGGGTTATGTTTACCGGCCGATGTATTGGGGTTGTGTGAACCGGCTGTTATACTTCGGGAAAACATCACGTCTTTGGAGGATATCTTTTATTGGTGGAGCACTGAGCCTTATTGCCAACTTTATATTTATACCAATATGGGGGTTCGAGGTGGCAGTTTATTCTACATACATAGCGCTGCTGTATGTAGGGTTTTCCGGCTACTTTTTGACTGACTACAGACAGGTTGCAAGAAAGAATTATTATCCGCTTAGATGGCTTGTCGTCATTATCTCTGCAACTATTGTTGTGTTCGTATTAAAGGATGTATTTTGGGGGGTGAAGGTTGCTGCCACCGTGGGAACAGTTGCTGCTCTTATCATATCATTGAAGATCCTTTTGAAAAAGCATGAATGAAAAGATAGTTATATTGGATTATGGAGTCGGTAACCTAGTCTCTATAAAGAACATGTTGAAATCGTGTGGTGTTGATGCCGTTATAACAAATGATCCGGGAATGGTAGCCGCAGGACATAAATACATTTTGCCTGGGGTTGGTGCTTTTGACTACGGAATTTCAAACCTGCGTTCAGCCCCCTATTTTTCAATATTGGAATCAAGAGTGTTGAAAGAAAAAGTTCCGGTTTTGGGTGTATGTTTGGGAGCGCAACTTCTTGCCGGGAGTAGCGAGGAGGGAGCTTTGCCGGGACTAAATTGGATACCCGGTAAGGTAATACGATTTGGAAAAGAAAGAATGAGCGAACACAATTTAAAAGTACCTCACATGGGGTGGTCGGAGGTAAATATTAAAAAGTCTTCTCGGTTATTTGAGAAGATGCCTGATTCGCCACGTTTTTATTTTGTACACTCTTATCATTGGGTGTGTGAACGTTGGCAGGACGAATTAATCACATCTGTATATGGATATGAGTTTACTGCTGGAGTTGAACGTGAAAATATAATAGGAGTTCAATTTCATCCTGAAAAAAGTCATAAGTTCGGAAGGAAGCTATACGAAAATTTTGCAAAATTATATTGATGAGAAGAGTGAGAGTCATACCGGTTTTGCTACTGAAAGGCGGCGGGGTTTATAAATCTTTGAAATTTAGAGATTATAAATATATCGGTGACCCCATTAACGCTGTAAAGATTTTTAATGAGAAAGAAGTGGATGAAATCGTTGTGCTGGATATTGAGGCTACCGTATCCCAAAAAGGTCCAGATATTAAGACTATTTCTGAAATCGCCGGGGAGGCTTTTATGCCCTTAACATACGGAGGGGGTATAACTTCGTTGGACCAGGTGAAAAGGATACTTTATGAGGGTGTTGAAAAGGTGGCGTTCAACGCTGCTGCATGGAATACCCCCGGTCTTATTGAGGAAACGGCGCGAAAATTTGGTAGCTCCAGTGTTGTAGTGTCAATAGATGTAAAGGCTGACTTGTTTGGTAGAAAACGAGTATATATATCGAATGGCTCCAAAAACACTCGCACCACTGCGATTCAGTTTGCAAAACGAATGGAAGATGCGGGAGCAGGAGAGATATTGTTGAATAGTATTGATCGGGATGGAACATTTAATGGATTCGATCTGGAATTGATCAGTGAGGTTGCGCAGGCAGTGAGTATTCCGGTAGTTGCTTGCGGTGGAGCGGGTTCACTGGCCGATTTTAGAAATGCTGTTAAATCCGGTGCATCCGCTGTTGCAGCCGGGAGTTATTTTGTATTGCAGAGGCCGCATCGGGCAGTCTTGATAACCTACCCGTCTGAAGAGCAATTACTGAAAGGAGTTTATTCTGAAATTTGATATCCGACTGTTTTCTTTTAAATCGAAAAGAATGTTTTGGGATACAATAAAAACAAATGCAAAAATCTTTTTCTATGATACATAACGATAACTATTATCGGCAATGCGAAAAAACGGTGATGGACACCCTATCGGACCCTTACATAACGTTTGATGAAGAAGGCGTTTGTAATTACTTTCATGAATATATTAAAAATGAAAAGACCAGGGTATTTAAAGGAGAGGAGGGAGAACAAAGACTGCTTAATATAGTGGAGGAAGTTAAAACTGACGGTTTGAATAAAAGATACGATTGCGTTACAGGGATTAGCGGTGGAGTTGATAGTAGTTATTTAGTTTATTTAGCTAAACAATTGGGACTTAGACCTTTGGTTGTGCATTTCGATAACGGGTGGAATTCGGAAACTTCGGTAAAGAATATTGAAAATATAATAAGTAAAACGGGTTTCGACTTATATACGCTGGTGGTTGATTGGGAAGAGTTCAGGGATATTCAATTGTCCTACTTTAAGGCCAATGTTGTTGATATCGAGGCGGTTACTGACCACGCGATTTCCGCAACATTATATAAACTTGCCAGAGAAGAAGGGGTTAAGTATATTTTGAGCGGTAATAATCATGTTACCGAAGGCATACTGCCATGGTATTGGACGTTTAATAAAAGTGACAGTAAGAATATAAAAGCTATCCATAGGAAGTATGGGAAAATCCCTTTAAAAACGTATCCTTTTGCATCTATGAGAAAGAGGAAAATTTACAATGATTTATATGGGATCAAGGTGATTGAACTGCTAAATTTTGTTCCTTACAATAAAGCTGAGATAAAGGAGGTGATAACTAATAACTTAGGTTGGAAAGACTATGGAGGAAAACACTACGAATCGGTATTTACAAGATTTTATCAGGGATATATCCTTCCGACTAAGTTTGGCATAGACAAACGGAAAGCGCATCTCAGCACATTGATCTGCTCAGGTCAAATTACCAAAGATGAGGCATTGGAAGAACTCCAAAAGCCTGTGTATGATCCGAATCAATTGGCTGCGGATCGTGAGTTTGTACTTAAAAAACTGGGGTTTTCGGAAGCCGAGTTTCAAAAGTATCTATTGTCACCCCGGGTTGAACATACCTGGTTTGATTTTGAGAAAGGTTTTTTTGAATCATATCCTTTTTTGAATCCCATGAAAAACCTATTGAAAAAAGTTGCACGCAGGTAAGAATATGAAAAAATGTGTTTTTTTAATTCCATTTGGCTCAAATTTTTCAAAACGGGACGGAAAACCTATTATTGGTTCAAGTACTCACATTACTATCGGTATTCAGCAACTGGCGCAATATGCGGACGTTCACCCCTTAATAATCAATACTCCTTCTCAATCTTCTGGTCAAAGACGAACAGCCCCAAGGGCTTCGAGGTTTAGAAACAATAGATTTATAGGGATATTTAGAGACATTAAGGTGCTGTTGAAAAATAATCTCAGATTCTTCAGGATATACAAAGAGTTAAAGCGGGTCAGGCCTGACTTTATTTTTGAGAGATCGGAGTATCTAAGCTTGGTAGGGGTAACGTGTGCAAGGCTGCTTCGTATTCCCCATTTTTACGAGGCAAACTGGGTGCATTATCAAGGAGTCCAGCAGTTCTATCGATCATATTTCAATAAATTCGCAAAAAAGATCGAGGAGATGATGTATGCGTCGTCTTCGCATGTTTTTTTTGTCGGAAATCAGAATTTGCTTCTTTCTTTAAAGAAAGACAACTGGACAATTATACAGAATGGTGTTAAAAAGGAAGTTGTTGATAGGTTTTCGGAACATAGGAATGAAATAGACGGCGTTGTAAAGATATGCGTATTGGCAAGTTTGATGAAACATCACAGACTGGATATTCTTATCAAAGCATTGGCGGAGCTGAAAGGAAATGTAAGATTTAAGCTGTATTTTGTAGGGGTTAATTTTGAGTCGGAGTTGTTGAATATTCCTGAGAGAATTGAATATGAATATTTGGGGCCTTTGCCTAAGGAGGGGCTGTATGATGTTTTATCGAAAATGAATATTGCAGTAATTTCCGGGGGGCCATTTTATAGTTCGTTTATGAAGCTATATGACTATGCTGCTGTTAAGCTAGCTGTTATTTGTCCCAATTTAAGCAATCTAACAAATGTTTTTTCTGACGGTGAAATCCTTTTTTTTGAGGATCAGGATTACAAGGACTTAAGAAAAAAAATAGAAGATTTACTTGCGAACCCCGATAAGATTAATCAATATGGAGATAGCCTTTACATGAAAGTAAAAGAAGTCTTTACCTGGGAGCAGATATTTCAACGTATATTCGAGCAGATTGAACTTAAAATCAATAGCATGAATCATGAAGCTGAAAAATCTACAAATCTGATAGCATAAGTGCTTTACCGCAATACTTGGAGGTTTAATATCTATGAAAATAGCTTTGATCACAGATGGTATATGGCCCTATGTAATTGGTGGGATGCAGAAACATTCCTATTTTTTGTGTAAGTATCTTTTGAAGCAAGGAGTAGAAGTTATATTGGTTCATACCGCAGCTGTACTAACCGATAGAGTAAGAAACGCAGATATTTTTAAGCCGGAGGAACGTCGTAATTTAACAGTGATTACGGTGGAGCGCCCTACGGTTAGAAAATATCCTGGACAATATGTGTTTTGGTCGTACGCATATTCAAGGAGAATTGATCGTGCGATCAGGCAAATAGATGGAATTGATTTTATTATTGCGAAGGGGCTGACAGCACTTTACATATTGAAGCATAGACAATCTACAATCCCACCTATAGCAGTCAACATACACGGATATGAATTCATGCAGAAAAATACAGGGATTAAGATGCATCTACAAAGTATTGTACTTGGTATGCCATTAAAATGGGTCAATAGAAAGGCGGATTATGTTTTCTCTTACGGAGGAAGAATAACTCATTATATCAAGCAGATAGGCGTTCCTAAAGAAAAGATTTTAGAGGTTTCAGGCGCGATAGAGAAGGATTGGATCGCGGATAGTCTGCCATTGGTCGTCGGTAGACGAAAAATGGTTTTTGTCGGGAGAAGAGAACGCAGAAAAGGCTTCGAAGAATTGACGCTGTCAATTAAGCAACTATATAATAAATATGACTTTGAATTTCACTTCATCGGTCCGGTGGAAGAAGATGTCCGTCTAAGTCTCGATCGAATTTATTATCATGGCGTAGTCTCTGAGAAGGCACGTCTTCAACAGATTTTACAAGGTGTACATGTACTCGTATGTCCAAGCTATGCGGAGGGTATGCCGAATGTTATCCTTGAAGGTATGGCAAACGGCTGCGCAATCATAGCAACAAACGTGGGTGCGATATCCTTGATGGTGGATGCTGCGAACGGATGGTTAATAAAGCCCGGAGATGTAAATGAACTTGTTGATACTTTAGTAAAGGCCATCACGCTATCCGAATTTGACATGATGGAGATGAGGAATAGGTCTTTGGAGAAGGTTAAAGTGGATTTTTTGTGGGAAAAAGTCGGTCGGGAGCTGTATAACAAAATAGTTGCATTGGTGGAGAAAGAAAAAAATAAAGCCCTGTCCAATAACGAAGCATACCATGGGGCTCAGTAGAAAATTAAGGAAAAAGGCGAAAGTTATCATTAATAAGGTCTATGGATTGGTACAAAGAAGGCCTGCTAAAGTCATCGGCGTTACGGTGGATAATGTAGACCAGTATTATGGGGGAAGACAAGATGTTAGTTATGTAATAAGATCCGAAGATAGTGGAAACGTGGCTTTTGAGCCATCTTGTATAAAAGAGCATTTGGTGTCTCACTTTAAAAGCTTTCAGTCTTTAACACGTGTGGTACTTTTAAAGGTCAAGCACCCCGAATTCCAATTCAACTCCAATTATTTACTTGATAACTTCTGTAATGTAGTTTATCAGCCTGGCATCAATTTGCACCAATTAAATATCGGCTATAAGTACCTGAAAAAAACAAAAAAAATTAACGGCACTATTGCCTACTTGTCTAACTCAAATGTCTCTAACTATGGACATTGGTTTCAATATGCCTTCCCGTTGTTGCGTTTTTATTGGGATCTTCTTGGCCGAGACAAGATTGACTATTATTATATAGGAGATGTTGCTCTTACAGCCTTTCAAAAAGAGTCTTTACAATTAGCTGGTATAAGCTCGGATCAACTGATAACTTTTCCTTGCAGAGGAGATGAAGTTGTCATGGCGATTAAACAAAATCCTGTACAACATGGATATGCTAAGTTTAACGATCTTGGAACATTTAACTTTTTACAGGAGATATTCAAAAGTTACAGAAAAGCAGCCGATACACCCAGAAAGATTTATGTGGGCAGAGGGAAGGTTTCCTACCGGAAAGTTTTAAACGAAGACTGGCTTACCGGCCTTCTTTCAGCAAATGGTTTCGAAATTATTTCTATGGACGGACTAACCCTGAAAGAACAGGCATTGCTTTTCTATAATGCTGATTCCATTATTGCACCACATGGTTCAGCACTGACAAATATTATGTTTTGCAAGCCCGGAACCAGATTGCTTGAATTATTTCCCTATCAGTATAAAGATTGGTTTAATGTATCCTTTGCAGCTTGTGGTAAGCTTGATTATTATTATTATTATGGAAATAAGGCGAATGCGGATAACAACCCAGCGATATATAACGATATCCTGATAGACCCGGAAGGACTACGAAAATTCCTCTCCGACTATGGTTGGTTGGGAAATGAACGCTAGATTTATACCAATGGTGAGATCCTTGTTCCTGACACAATGGAAATTATGTTTCTGAAGTATATCATGGATTTCAGAAATAGCCATATATTCTTCGTGAACTTCAAGGCATAATACTTTTACGTAGGGTAAAAATTTTTTTATATGCTCTGTATTTTTAAATATCTGCGCTTCCGCGCCTTCTATATCTATTTTTAACAGATCAATCGTTGCTAAGGAGTACTTTCTAATAGGGGAGGGAATTGCTACTGCATATAGTTCGCCGGCGATATCGGTTGAACTAACTTGTAATGACCACTGTGCATTGTCACGGTAATTCGTTTGATACTTTTAAGAAAGTGTTCTTATCAAGCAGCCCTGCCTTCTCTAAAAAATATCAGAGAAATTGTTTCCTTCAATCATCTTTTCAATGATAGAAACATTTTCATTGTCCGGCTCAATACAAATAATTTTTGCTCTCGGAAAAGCTTTTTTTAACAGTAGCGTAGCTATCACGATATTGGCTCCTGCATCAATAATAGTCAGTACATTGCTGTTTGCTTTTTTAAGGATATTGATGGTTTTGTTATACTCTCCTTGTATTACGAGCTGCTTGAATACCAGGAAGTCACTTGAGAATTTCCTGAGAAAAAATGAGGATTTGTGTTATCAGGTATCTGAATAGAAATAATTTTTTTTCATCATCTATTGCCCCATTTAATGAGCTAACATACTGATGTATTTCTCTTCGAATATCCTTGTTCGATAGAATGAGTTCTAATTTGTGGTATGCCTTTAATGTGAACTGTGGGTTAAAGACTTTAGTATATTTAATATTTTTTTCATTCAGTAAATCGGTAGTTCAATGACTAAATGTAATATAATCAAGCATATTATACAAACTGTTTTGTTTCTTTTTCTCAACGTAATATTATGGGCGCAAGAAAAACCTTATTTGTATTGGACATTTAATATGGAAAATGCATTGCTGGACAATACTGGAGAACATTTGCTGAAACCAAATAATTGCAGCTATGAGAGAATTCAATCTCCTGTAGGGAAAGCGCTTGACTTGCAGGACCAATTTTGCTCTTTCAATACGTCAGCACTGTCGGGAACGATAAAGGACGTCTTTACAATTGAGTTCATGTTTAAAGGCGGAAAATTTGAGTTTAGAACTTTTGCTAAACAGGCTTTGTTACTTCGTTTTGGTTATGCGCAGATATATTTTCGAACCACTCATAAACGATCGGGCGGGGTAGACGAGACCCACGATTTTTCAGTTAGATTAAATGGCTCCGGCATGTCTTCCTACGATTATTACAATGATGGTAACTGGCATCACATTGTATTTACTGCTAATACAGCTACCGGCATAAAGCGCATATGGATAGATGGTATGAGCCAGGATGAATTTTCGACTTCGATTCCCAAAGGAGCCGCCATGGTTTTTGGAGCTAATGACGGCTTTGTGAATACCGATGGCATAGATGAGTTGGCTTTTTACGACATCGAATTGCCGGCAGATGTTATACAACAGCACGCATATAAAGCATCCAAAGGACTGTCATATTATTCGGACGAAAAGCTCATCAGAAATGATATCACCCGGTTTGCTACTGAAAAGAAGGCATTAAGAAATCAAAGTGGCGTTGACGGGAGGGAATTTGCTCCTGGTTATCCCAGGTATACTGTTCAGGCTACAGAACAGCTAAAAAGTTTTCCAGGTCCACGATATAATCCAGAAAGGAAAATGCCAAGGAATTTTCCCTGGATGGATATAGCAACGTATATGCATCGAGAGTTGAGTGGCGATGGCGAGATTGGAACAGGTAAAGCTAACCCCGAAAGGGTAGTGGAAATGATAGATATTCTGGCTAAAAAATGGAATTATTATGTGGAGGTTCCATGCCTCCGCTTAGATACACTAACAGCGGCTGCAAGGTATAACAACAAAGGTAGTATTGAAAATGCAATCATAAATTATGCCAGATCACATCCCGAAATTCCGACTTCATCTGTATTGATGCAGGTTCAGGGCAAGCCATTTCATGCAGGTTTTGATAGCAAGACTGCTTATATAAATTCGCAATCATTACCGGAAATGTATTATATGCAGGATAGAAATGGTAATGTAATGATATTTCAGGGTAAAAAGTGGTTGAGTCCGCTGGCTCCAACCGATGTTATTGAAAAGGACGCGCTTACTACAATTCGCTATTTGAAGGAGCTTGAAAGGTCGCTGGGCCGTCCGATTGATTTTTTAAATGATAACGGGGAAGTTTTTGGGCATATAAGGCCGCTTGAGTTGTTGGAGAAAGATCCGGGTGTTTGGAGGGATTTTCAACAATCCGGGCTTACAGTATCGGCTTACAGCGCTAGGTTTCAGAATAGGCTCGACAGTATATATAAAAACATCATTTTAAAAACGATGAATTGGAATGGCGCGATTTTTACCTTTTATAATGTTAGTGCTTATAATCCTTCATATTGGCCCGAATATTCTTTGAGAAGAAGTACAAATACTGTTCTCTCATCAGGATTTCATTATTCTACTCCTTCATTCTACCCGGCCAATCCTGGTAACTGGAGAACTTCTTCCGGACCCTTAAATGGCTATTCAGTTGTGGCAGATGGACGTAGGAGAGAGATAGCATTGGGTGATACATTATTTGCTCCATTTGTTTCAGCAGGTTGGGGGCTTGAAGAAGGCAACATACGTCCGGGGCAATGGCTCGGTTTGTTAAAGGCACTGGTAATGCTAGGGGCCGAGTTCTTTCATGTTGGCTATTTTAATGTTACAGGGAGTACGGGGTGGCCAAATGGCAAAGGTCCTAATGATCCCAGAGGCTATGTTTATCAGGCGGCGATGCCTGCATACGCCCAGGCTTCCGTTTCCTGGGTGTACGACCTCTGGAGAAATTCTGAGATTTTGAACGTAAGACCTCCGGAGGATTCCCTTGTATATACATACAGAATACCAACTTCCAAAGAGAATCACTTGGTTATCGTGAGGAAGTTGGGTCAGCAATATCTTATATTTGGTACTGTGCAACCCAATTCTAATGAAAAAGGAAACGCACCTGTTGATGATGTTACTTCTATACAGCTTGACGGTAGACAAATTGATCTATCAATCCGCAGACAAGGAAGTTTATATGTGTTAGATATTTCCCGTCCTGATAGCCCTGTTATTCGTCAGCTTGATGGATGGCATGAATATGAACATCCTTACTATTGGTCTAAACAGGTGGAGGTCGAGTTCGAAAACATAAATGGAGTGGTTGCAGATATTGTAACAGAGAAAGAAAATGAAGAATCATTTGATTTTAGATCATTTGTAACTTATGCTGTATTACGCAAAGGGGAGCAACTACAATTGAGTATTCCCGAACGATCTAAACCGGAAGCGCCGGTCTCTCTTTTTTTAAAGAAAAGAAGCGGAACTCCGGTGTTGACCATTCAATCCAAACAAGGTTCTATCCTAAAAACATTGTCAGGTAAAAACAGCAATTTGCAGGAAATTAGGTTATCTACTGGAGAGATCGAACAATTGAAAATAGCTTCTTCAGGGGAGGTTTTAAGGATACTCGTAGATGGTGGAGATGTTTTGCTCGACAAATGCAGATTTTAACAAACATGGTATTAAAGTACTTCCATACACTTAGTTTTGATCATAAACGAATATATTCTGCTTCGTTTGTAGAAACCATGCTGGTATTGTCTGTTTTTACCAAGGAAATTGGGACCAGAAGGATATTCGGGATAGATTTTGACTTTATCGCTTATCCCTTTGCGGTTATATTCTTCTTGTGGAATATCAGGAAAATATTTACAGATCAGACATTTCCCTGGAGAGCCTACGGCTACCTGATCGCTTCTAGTCTATTTTCGATTTTGTTGCTGCAGTTAAATTATGGCGGATTTTTTAAGCAGTTTATACCGATAACGATCATTTTTTTAGTCAATTTTTGCATTGTTTCCAATAATGACTGGCGTAAGATATTCGGATTATACGTCAAGTTTGCATTTCTGAGTGCTGTTTTTGGTATTGTCCAGGTGGTTTTATCTTTCGGGGGAATACAAATACTTCAGAAACAGTTGGGGCGACTTGATTCTATCGCCTACGAACCATCGCATTATGCAGCTATCCTGGTGCCGGCGCTTGTATTTACTTTTTTTCATTTCAAGCAGTACAAACAATATTTTATTGTCATGATGTTAGCCCTGGTGCTTACGTTTAATCTTACCGGTTACCTGGCTTTTCTATTGGTCGTCAGCATTGCCTACCTGAATCCGGTGTATATCATGTTATCTTTACCCATTCTTTATTACCTGGTGTTTCATGTGCTTGTCAATTTCAATGAAAATTTCAATATGAGGATTGTCGATACACTGGCAGTATTTAGGGGTGATGTAAGTGTGTTGAACCGCACGGTGGATGCCAACGGAACTACCGTATCGCTTTATTCGAACTTAATGGTAGCAGAGGAGAATCTTAAAAAAGGAAATATTTTTGGCAGCGGACTGGGTGGGCACCAGGAAATGTATTACCGGTATTACGAAAACTCTCCGTTTAGATTTAACTGGCATTATGAGTTAAATGCTCCGTCCGGGCATTGTCTGACCAATAGGGTTTTCTCGGAATTTGGGCTGGTGGGGCTTATTTTATACATCATATACCTTGCAAGAAGAGTGATTCTACTCGACAATGGCATCTTTCGCAGTATTTCCCTGGCCTGCTTGAGTCATTTTGTATGCAAAACATTCAAGCTGGGTGGCTATATTGATTACGGTACACCATTCTTTTTTGCTATGCTGACGATCAATTTTATCCAGTATAGAAATTATAGTGCAAAGCTCAAAATAAAAAATGCAACGACCCGCTCGTAGATATCTTTTTCTCTACACACGGCTTCCGGATTATTTTTACTGTTGTGTGGAACATCTTTTAAAAATGGTTTCAGGTGCAGAAGCTACTATAGTTTGCTATCCGAAAGATAATAGTGCACCGTATGAATATGCGGCTGGCAGTAATATTAGCATTATAAGCAAGCAAAATTTTCTTCGAGGACATGACCCCTTCACTGAAATAAAACCGGACCTGGTATATGTTGCAGGCTGGGGAGATAAAGAATATAATCAAAAGTTGAGACAGTGGCGGGGGCTTGTACCTGTGATAATGGGTATGGATAATCCCTGGAAAGCTACACTTCGTCAGTATGCGGCTGTGACGCTAGCACAATTATTTGGACGCAAAAGATCAGATTACATATGGGTGCCGGGTTATCCGCAGTATGAGTTTGCGAGAAGGTTGGGTTTTGCACCTGCCCGGATACTGAAGGGGCTGTATTGTGCGGATGTGCAAAAGTTTAAGAAGACAGACACTGAAAGGAAGAAACGGATATTGTTCGTCGGCAGGATGGTAGATTATAAGCGCCCGGGCTGGTTACTGGAAGCCTTTGTGGGGTTGCTGGAGCAATACCCCGAGTTAGGCGATTGGGAACTACAGATGGTAGGTAATGGTCCGCTGCAGGAAGCACTGCAGGAAAAATATAGGGGTGTACGACAGGTGAGCTTTATATCGTTTGTACAGCCCGCTGAACTCGTAAAATATTATCGCGAAGCGGCTGTATTTTGCCTGCCGAGTATGCACGAGCATTGGGGTGTGGTGGTGCAGGAAGCTGCGGCAGCCGGACTGGCATTGTTGCTTTCAGACACCTGCGGGGCCGCTTCAGCGTTTCTTGTTAACGGTCATAACGGGTATCTGTTCGGGTCGTACGGGAAGGAAGATTTTAAGAACAAATTACTCAAATTACTCGGTTTGGATATGCCTGCGCTGACATTGATGGGCAAAAGAAGTGAAGTACTTGCTGAAAGGATTACACAGGATTACTGGTGTGCGTCATTAAATAGTGTACTACGTGATCACTAAGCCTTCTATCCTCATTTTCACCGATTGGTACGAACCCGGCTTTAAGGCCGGTGGTCCTATTCGCTCCTGTTCGAATTTTGCAGCACAGATGAAAGAGGGGTTTTCGGTATTCGTATTTACCGGTAATATGGATGCAGGGGAAAGAGTACCCTACAGCGGCGTGGAGAGCGATGCCTGGGTGGAGAGGAGTGGTGTGCATGTGTTTTATGCGTCAGCCGCGAAATTGAAGTGGCAGGCGATAGCAAAACTGGTAAACACCCTTCAGCCGGATTTTATATACCTGAACAGCATGTATTCCCTTTATTTTACTATTTATCCCTTATTGATGAAACGCCTGAGTAAGATTAGGGGGAAAATAGTGTTGGCGCCAAGAGGGATGCTGCAGGAAGGCGCGATGAGGTTTAAACCATTTAAGAAAAAGTTGTTTTTGTCGGCTATTCGTTTGTTGCGGATGGAACGGGATATCTATATGCATGCAACCGATGCGCAGGAAGAAAAAGATATACTACGGTATCTTCCGCGGGTAAGATCTGTTCATATTATACCCAACTTTTCTGCAGCTATAGAATCTGTGATCACCTGGCCGGAAAAGGTACCGGGGAGCCTGAAGCTGGTTTTTATCTCCAGGATCTCGCCAAAAAAAAACCTGTTGTTCCTGCTTAAGCTTTTACAAGGCATTCAAACAGCTACCATAACGCTTGCCATCAGAGGAACCATTGAAGATGAGGGTTACTGGCATCAATGTAAAAAGGCGATCGACAGCAATCTCTCAAACATCCGGGTAGATTTTCAAGGTCCGATCGATAACAAGGAAGTAGCTTCGTTTTTATCAGATCACCATCTTTTCATACTACCCACCCTTGGAGAAAACTTCGGGCATGCTATATTTGAAGCATTGGGCGCCGGAAGACCGGTACTGATCAGTGATAGAACGCCCTGGAGAAACCTGGAGACAGAAAAAGCGGGATGGGATATACCATTGAATGACCCGGGACGTTTTGTTGCGATAATAGAAAGGGTAGCGGAGATGGATCGGGAGGAGTACCTGGAATGGTGTAAACGGTCCCATGCATATGCCCAAAAAAAATCAAATAATGCTGATTTGAGGGAAAAGTATAAAGCACTATTTGAGTAATAATGAACACGGTTAATAATGCATCATACAACAATGATTGGTTTAAGCCAACCATCGGGGCCGGAAGGTTTAAGCAGGCGGTATGGTATTTGGTTAATATCCTGTTCCTGGTCAACCCATTGAATCCTTTTTCCGGGATTAAATGTTTTTGGCTGAAATGTTTTGGCGCCAGGATTGGCCGCGGCGTGGTCATCAAGCCGGGTGTGCGGATTAAGTATCCCTGGAAATTAAGTATTGGAAACCATAGCTGGATTGGAGAAGGGGTTTGGATTGATAATATTGCCGATGTCGTCATGGGTGAAAATGTCTGCCTTTCGCAGGACGCAATGCTTCTTACGGGAAATCATAATTATAAAAAATCAACTTTCGACCTTGTGATTGGAAAAATTGTACTGGAAGATGGCGTATGGATAGGTGCAAAGGCAGTTGTGTGCCCGGGACTTGTCATAAGGTCTCATTCAATTGTGACAGTTTCTTCTGTGCTGACTAAAGACACAGAAGCATATGGCATCTACCAGGGAAACCCGGCAGAGAAAATCAGAAGCAGAAAAATAGACTAGCGTTTAATAAGCAAGAATGAAAAAAATATTAATCACCGGTTCTTCCGGTCTTATTGGTTCTGAGGTTTGCGTGTATTTTGCAAACAAGGGTTGGGAGGTACATGGAGTGGATAACAACCAGCGGGCGGTTTTTTTCGGAGCCAATGGCGATACACGATGGAACCAGCAAAGATTGCAAACTACGTTGAAGTTATTCCACCACCATGAGCTGGATATAAGAAACCGGGACGGGGTTATTGAACTGATCCGGAATGTTGCCCCCGATGCGATCGTACATACGGCAGCACAGCCAAGTCATGACCGCGCTGCTGCGATCCCTTTTGATGATTTTGATACCAACGCGGTGGGCACTTTCAATTTACTGGAAGCTACGAGAAGGTACAGTACCAATGTTCCCTTCGTGCATATGTCTACCAATAAAGTGTATGGTGATGCACCCAACGAGATTGCTATGAAAGAGCTGGAAACCCGGTGGGACTATGATGATGATACTTATATAAACGGGATACCGGAGACCTTTCGGATAGACCAATCTAAGCATTCGTTATTTGGTGCATCAAAAGTATCGTCCGATATTTCCGTGCAGGAATACGGCAGGTATTTTAATATGCCTACAGCTTGTTTGAGGGGCGGTTGCTTAACCGGACCTAATCACAGCGGGGTAGAACTGCACGGATTTTTGAGCTATCTGATACGGTGTAACCTGGAAGAAAGGGAATATACCGTTTTCGGATACAAAGGAAAGCAGGTGCGGGATAACATACATTCCTTTGATGTAGCCAACTTCATTTTTGAGTTTATTTCCGACCCCCGCATTGCAGAGGTATACAATATAGGTGGTGGAAAAGATAACACCTGTTCGCTCCTGGAAGCTTTTCAAATGATATCGGCTATTTCAGGAAAGAAAATGAAATACAGGTATAGTGGTGAAAACAGAGTCGGTGATCATATCTGTTACTATAGTGATCTTCGGAAGATGAAAAGTCATTATCCTAACTGGGGTATCACAAAAGACCTTAAAACTACCTTTCTGGAGATTTACAAAGCATGGTCAAAGAGAAGCAACTAGTCGTTACGATCGTTAATAAACATTATCCTCCCGGACCTGGTATTACCGGAGAGTCTGCCAACGAACTGGCGGGTTGGCTGGAACAAAAGGGTGTGAAAGTGAATGTTGTTCATGCAGATGGTAAGTATGCAGGCGGTGCCATCGTTGCCCAACACTACGGTACTTCTTTTCCGATGCGTAGTCTGTACGACGGAAAAAGTAAGCTGATCAGGTTGTTTTCCAGTTTTGTGGAGAGTTTCCGTTTGATAAGGTGCGCGAGGAAAATAGGATCTGTAGGTTTGATTATAGTAATGACAGATCCGCCCTTTCTGGGTTTCTGGGCTTCTGTTCTTTTAAAGAAAAACAAATGGGCGTACTGGTCCATGGACCTGTATCCTGATGCATTTGTAGCGGGAGAATTGGTAGGGGAACGAAATTACCTGTACAGATACTATAAAAAGATAGTGAATCGTCGCCCTCCGGACTACATCATTGCCCTGGGTGAATATCAACTACGGCATCTGCTGAAAGAGTATGCGAAAGACATTCCCGCTGCGATCCTGCCTTGTGGTGTCAGCACGTCGGCAACTCCGTCGGCAATGATACCGGTATGGAAGCAGACGGACAAAATAATAGTCGGTTATTGCGGTAATATCGGGGAAGCTCATTCCGCCGAATTTTTGATAAAATTTATACAGACTTTCGATGACAATAAATTCAGGATGTTGGTATCGGTGTATGGGGCAAAGGCACAGTTGGTGAAAGATGCCTTGCGTAACAGACCTTCTGTTATACTGCAAGACAGTGTACCAAGAAGTGAACTTTCTTTTATTGATGTGCATTTGGTTACCCTGCTCCCCCGGTGGAATAATGTATGCGTGCCCTCCAAGGCAGTAAGCGCAGTATGCGAAGGTGGGGCGATCGTCTTTTGTGGCAATACGAAGAACGACAACTGGGGTTACCTGCAGGATGCGGCATGGCTGGTTAAGGATGACGTACACTTAGATATGAATATTAAGGATGTAATGGATAGGATTTCACCGGATTCGCTGTTGGAAAAGAAGAAAGCGGCAGTGGAGATTTCCAAAAAAATGCAGTCGAAGAAAATACAGGCGTTTAACGACATTTATTCCTTTCTAACCGGGCTAAAATGACAACCGTTTGAGAAAAGACAAAAGGTATTCGTCCTATAAATAAATATCCCATGTTCTCCCTCTTCAAAAAAAAGAAAACCCTTCCCGAAGCGCACGATCTGAGTGTGCTGCAGTGCGATATGCATTCGCACCTGATACCTGATATTGACGACGGGTCGCCGGATGTGGAGACCTCCATCACGCTCATAGAGGGACTCATAAAGCTGGGATATAAAAAAATCATTACTACTCCGCACCTGATGGCTGATCTGTATCCCAATAACCGCACTACCATTCTGAACGGGTACGACACATTGATGAAGGGGTTGGAGGAACGTAAGATAGATATTCCTGTGAGGGCGGCAGCGGAATATTTTCTTGATGATCATTTTGACAGTTTGCTGGAAAAGAACGAGCCCCTGCTCACCATTAAAGATAATCTGGTATTGGTGGAGTTTTCTTTTGCCAGCATGCCGCTGGATTATAAGCAAAAGATTTTTAACCTGCAGATGAAGGGATACAGACCCATATTAGCGCATCCTGAGCGTTATGCTTATCTTCACAGAAAGCCCGAAGTGTACGAAGAGCTGAGAGACTCCGGTTGTTTGTTGCAGGTGAACCTGTTGTCGCTGATCGGCTACTATGGTAAAAGCATCGCTGCCGCAGCGGACCAATTGTATGCGAAGGGGTGCATTGACCTGCTAGGTTCTGATATGCACCACGAACGCCATTTGCAAAATCTGCATATGCCGCTGCTTCATCAAAAGGTAAAGGACATTACCAACCATCTTCCTTTGCTGAACGATAGCTTATAAACCGGTAATCCTCTTTTTTGCCGGGCGAAATACCGAACAGACCGTATAGGTCTTCCACCCTTTCTTGCCTTTTCGATTGAGCAGATACCGTGTGGAAAAAGCCAGCTTCCTCACGAGGTGTACAATCCTGTTTACGAAGGTATTTTATGATAGGGGTATTGACCCGGACACCTGCAAACAGAATATAAGACAGGCAATGACCGATATACAATATATGCAACAGGCGCTGAAGGAGGCGCAGCGGGCTTATGATGATGGAGAAGTGCCTGTGGGTGCCATCATAGTGATGCAAAACAGGATCATCGGCAGGGGGTACAATCAGGTGGAAACACTGAATGATGCTACTGCCCACGCAGAAATGATAGCGCTCACTGCGGCTTTCGGCTTTCTTGGCGGTAAGTACCTGCCGGAGGCTACTATCTACGTTACCGTAGAACCCTGCCTGATGTGTGCCGGTGCTTTATATTGGAGTAAGATCGGGAAAATAGTATTTGGCGCTGCCGATGCAAAAAACGGCAGCATCAGTCGTGAGCCTTATTGCAGTCATCCTTCCGCCTCTCCCTTCCACCCGAAAACCGTGGTTACCGGTGGTGTGCTTGAAGAAGAGGCGGCTCAGTTAATGAAACATTTTTTTCGTTCCCGGCGATCATAGTACGAAAAGCTGACTGCAGTATTTATCCTGCAGCTGCTGCGAGAGAAAGCAGCGAGGCATCTTTGGTCTCCAGCAGAGAGCTGCCCATCAGAAATTCGTCTACTTTCCGGGCGCATTCCCGTCCTTCACTGATAGCCCATACTACCAGCGATTGCCCGCGGCGCGTATCACCGGCCGCAAACACCTTGGGTATATTTGTCTGATACGCTCTTTCAGCGGCCTTTACATTCCCCCGTTCGTCGTATTCGATTTCTATTTCATCCAGCATGCCTTCGTGCTGCGGGTGTACAAAGCCCATGGCCAGCAGCGCCAGTTCGCAGGGCATTTCTCTTTCACTGCCTTCTTTTTCTATAAATTGAGCAGGCCTGCCATCTTTGGCCATTGTCCATTCCAGGTCTACCACTTTTAAGGCACGGAGATGTCCGTTTTCATCTCCCAGAAAAGCTTTGGTGGCTACGGCCCAGTGGCGGGTACAGCCTTCTTCGTGCGAAGTAGATGTTTTCAGAATCATGGGATATACCGGCCAGGGCATAAAAGCAGTTCTGGATTCTGGTGGTTTGGGCATCAGCTCAAACTGAGTAACCGATGCAGCTTTCTGACGATTGGAAGTGCCTACGCAGTCGCTACCGGTATCGCCGCCACCGATTACGATAACGTTCTTTCCGGTTGCCAGCACTTCTTCGGGCAATATATTGCTCTCGATATTCGCCTTTGCCAAAGGATCTTTCCCGGCATTGCGTTTGTTTTGCTGTTTAAGAAACTGCATGGCAAAATATACACCCTTCAGATCCCGGCCGGGCACCGGCAGATCGCGCGGTGTGGTAGAGCCACCAGTGAGTACCACGGCATTGTATTCCCGCAGAATATCGTTGATGCTTATGTTTACGCCCACATTGGCATTGTACCTGAATTCCACACCTTCTTTTTCCATCAGCTCCACGCGACGATCGATCACCCATTTTTCCAGTTTAAAATCGGGTATGCCATACCGCAATAAACCGCCTGCGGCATCGTCTCTCTCAAATACTGTCACCAGGTGACCGGCGTAGTTCAGTTGCGCTGCTGCAGCCAGTCCCGCGGGGCCGGCACCTATCACGGCAACTTTTTTGCCGGTGCGCAGGTTGGGCCGGCGCGGTTGTACAAACCCTTTTTCAAAGGCTATTTCTATAATATTCTTCTCTATTTCTTCGATGGTCACAGGCGGCTGGTTGATGCCTAATACACAGGCGCTTTCGCAGGGCGCGGGGCAGATACGTCCGGTAAACTCCGGAAAGTTATTGGTAGAAGTGAGGATATCGTATGCCTCTCTCCAGCGCTTCCGGTACACTGCATCGTTGAACTCGGGGATTACATTCCCCAACGGACATCCATTGCCGCTATGGCAAAAGGGTACACCGCAATTCATACAGCGTGCAGCCTGTTGTGTGAGTTTTTCCTCTGACGGTTTTTCTACAAACTCGTTGTAGTTATTCAGGCGTTCTTCTACTTTTCTTTTTCCGGGCAGTTCCCGTGTAAATTCTAAAAATCCTGTAGGCTTTCCCATTGTTGTATCTTACACACTTAACAATTAACGAATATTTTTTGTACGCGGTTTATTTTCCTTCTACCTGTAATTTTTTCTTCATCATCACGCGCTTGTAATCTCTCGGGTACACTTTTACAAAATTGCGCAACTGGTTCTCGAAATCATCCAGCACAAATTTGGCCACGCTGCTGCCTGTGAAGGCATAGTGTTTGGTTATGAGGTCATGCAATTCCTCGCTTTCTCCGTTGATTACGGGATCCAGATCCACCATTTCGCCATTACAGTTTTCTGCAAACTTTCCGTTGGTGTCGTACACATAGGCTATGCCGCCACTCATACCGGCAGCGAAGTTCCTGCCGGTATCGCCCAGTATTACCACGCGGCCGCCCGTCATGTATTCACACCCGTGATCTCCCACACCTTCCACTACAGCTACCACACCGGAGTTGCGTACGCAAAAACGTTCCCCCGCTTTTCCGCGGATGAAGGCTTCGCCGGAGGTGGCGCCGTAAAACGCCACATTGCCGATGATGCTGTTTTCTTCCGGAACAAACCCTGCTTCTCTGGAGGGATAGATGATGAGCCGCGCGCCGCTGAGTCCTTTTCCAAAATAATCATTCGCATCGCCTTCCAGTTCCAGTGTTACCCCTTTTGTGTTAAAGGCGCCGAAGCTTTGTCCGGCTGTTCCCTGAAATTTCAGGTGGATGGTATCATCCGGCAGGCCTTCAGATTTGTATATTTTGGTGATCTCGTTCGATAAAATGGTGCCTGCTGTACGGTCGGTATTTTTGATAGCAAATTCGCCGTACACCCGCTGTTTCGATTCCAGCGCCGGCCGCGCGGTTTCCAGCAGCTTCCAGTCCAGCACATTTTCCAGCGCATGGTCCTGGTCTTCCTGGTGATAGAGCCCTGTTACTGCAGAGTTGGGTTCTTTATACAATACGGGCGAGAGGTCCAGCTTACTATATTTCCAATGGTTCACGCCTTCTCTTCTTTCCAGGCAGTCTGCCTGTCCTACCATTTCCTCAACGCTTTTGAAGCCGAGTTCTGCCATGATTTCGCGGAGTTCCTGGGTAATGAATTTGAAGAAGTTCACCACATGATCGGCGTTGCCTGTGAATCTTTTTCTCAGTTCCGGATCCTGGGTAGCCACTCCTACAGGGCAGGTGTTGAGGTGGCATTTGCGCATCATGATGCAGCCTTCTACCACCAATGCGGCGGTGGCCACCCCCCATTCTTCCGCACCGAGTAAAGTGGCAATGGCAATATCGCGGCCTGTTTTCATTTGCCCGTCTGCCTGCAATACAATACGGCTCCTTAGTTTATTTTTTACCAGCGTTTGATGACTTTCTGCCAGTCCGAGTTCCCAGGGTAATCCGGCGTGTTTGATGGAACTGATGGGCGAGGCGCCGGTACCACCATCGAAACCTGCAATCAGTATTACATCGGCTTTGGCTTTGGCTACTCCCGCAGCAATGGTACCCACTCCGGCTTTGGAAACGAGCTTCACATTGATCCGGGCCTTTCGATTGGCGTTTTTCAGGTCATAAATCAACTGGGCCAGGTCTTCGATGGAATAAATATCGTGGTGCGGTGGCGGCGAAATCAATCCTACGCCCGGAGTGGAATGCCTTACCCTTCCGATCCAGTCGTCTACTTTATCACCGGGTAGTTGTCCCCCTTCTCCGGGCTTGGCGCCCTGCGCCATTTTGATCTGTAGCTCATCCGCTTCGGTAAGATACCTGCTGGTAACGCCAAACCTGGCAGAGGCAACCTGCTTAATAGCGGAACGCATGGAATCGCCGTTGGGTAATTGCTCGTAACGCATTTCGTCTTCTCCCCCTTCTCCGGTATTGCTCTTGCCCCCTAGTCGGTTCATGGCAATGGCCAGCGTAGTATGCGCCTCCCAGGAAATGGATCCGAAAGACATGGCGCCTGTAGCAAAACGTTTGTAAATATTTTCTGCCGGTTCTACTTCTTCGATAGGAATAGAGGGCCGGTTTCTTTTGAATTCAAATAAACTGCGCAGTGTACAGGCTTTTTCTCCCTGGTCGTTTACCGCCTTGCTGTATTTTTTGAACGTATTATAGTCGTTCATACGGGTGGCGTACTGCAGGAGATGTATGGTTTGCGGATTGAACAGGTGCTGTTCGCCTTTGCGTTTCCATTGGTATATTCCACCCACCGATAAGCGGTCTACCGGTATGTTTTTGGGGTTGAAAGCCAGTACATGTTTGGCCAGCGCTTCCCTCGCCAGTTCATCCAGCCCCAATCCGCCAATACGGCTCACGGCGCCGGTGAAGCATTTGTTTACCACTTCTTTGTTCAGACCGAGTATCTCAAATATTTGCGCGCCCTGATAAGATTGCAGGGTAGATATACCCATTTTGGAAAATACTTTCAGCAAGCCATCGCAAACGGCTTTCACATAATTCTTGCGCAGTGTTTCCCAATCCAGATCCGTTTCCCAGCGACCGGTGGCTTTCATAGTACGAATAGTGGCCAGCGCCAGGTAGGGATTGATGGCGGTAGCGCCAAAACCTATAAGGCAGGCAAAATGGTGCACTTCCCATACATCGCCGGCTTCTACCACTATACCTACCTGTCCGCGGAGTCCTTTGCGGATGAGGTGATGGTGTACCGAAGCCACAGCCAGGAGCGACGGTATAGCAGCATGGTCTGAATCAATAGCCCTGTCTGACAGTATGATCACTTCAAACCCGTCTTCTGCCGCGTCTACCGCGTAACGGCACAGCCTGTCGATTCCGTCTTTCAGTGACCCGGGCTTGCCGTCTGATCTGAAATAACATTGCAATGTTTTTGCCTGAAAAATGCCGGTATCAATACTGCGCAGTCGCTCCAGTTCGGTACTGGTTAGTATAGGTTGCGGCAAAGATACGGCGTGGCAATGGCGGGGGTCTTCTGCAAGAAGGTTGCCGTTGTTGCCAACATAAGAAGCCAGGCTCATCACCAACCGTTCCCGGATGGGGTCGATCGGCGGGTTGGTAACCTGAGCAAACAGTTGCTTAAAATAACTGCTGATGTGCTGGGGCTGGTCAGACAATACCGCCAGCGGCACATCGGTGCCCATTGAGCCTATAGGCTCTTTGGCATCAATGGCCATAGGCTTTATCAGTGATTCAATATCTTCTGTACTGTACCCGAAAGCTTTCTGGTATTTGAACACCGATTCTTCCGATAGATGAGTAAAAGTTACACGCGGTGCATCCAGCTCTGCCATGCGGATCTTATACTGGTTCAGCCAGTCGGCATAGGGCTTACGCGAACAGATGTCCTGTTTCAGTTCTTCATCGCTGATAATTCTTCCCTCTTCCATATCCACAACGAACATCCTGCCGGGTTGCAGCCGGCCGTAACTTTTCACGATCCTGGGATCCACCGGCAGTGCGCCCGTTTCGGAGGCCATGATCACGCGCTCGTCGTGGGTGACGCAAAACCGCGAAGGACGAAGCCCGTTTCTGTCCAGGGTGGCGCCAATGATTTTACCATCGGTAAAAGAAATAGAGGCGGGGCCATCCCAGGGTTCCATTACTGCGGCATGGTATTCGTAGAAAGCTTTTTTAACCGGATCCATCTTGTCGTTACCGTCCCAGGCTTCGGGTATCAGCATCATCATCACATGGGGCAGCGACCGTCCGGAAAGTGTAAGCAGTTCCACCATATTGTCCAGGCAGGCCGAATCGGAAGAGCCGGGTATGATGATGGGCAGCAGCATATCCATCTCTTCCTTTGAAAAATAGGGAGATGAGAAGCCGCGTTCGCTGGTTTTTAACCAGTTGAGGTTTCCCTGCAGGGTGTTGATCTCTCCGTTATGTGCAATGAAGCGAAACGGCTGTGCCAGCTTCCAGGAGGGGAAGGTGTTGGTGGCAAAACGGGAATGTACCAGGCCAAAGGCGCTCACCACTCTTTTATTGGTGAGATCGGTGAAATAATGCCGTACCTGCCGGCTGGTGAGTTGTCCTTTGTATACAACCGTTTTATAAGAAAGGGAAGGAATATAAAAACCGATATTGTCTTTCTTTACCGTGCTGTTGATCATATGTGTGGCATAATTGCGCAGCACAAACAACTTTCTTTCAAAATCTTCAGCGTCTTGTATGTGATCGGGACAGGCTATAAAAACGTGCTCCATTTCCGGTTCTACCGAAAGTGCAGTGGGGCCGATGTCGCTGGTATCTACAGGTACCTTTCGATAGGTGAGTATCTCCAGCCCCAGGCGCTCTGCCGCTGCGGCAAAGATTTCGCGACATTCTTCCCGCAGGCGCACTTCTTTCGGAAAAAACAATACGCCTACACCGTAGCGCCCGAATGCGGGCAGATGTACCCCTAATTTCACACACTCCGCAAAAAAGTATTCATGAGGTATCTGTATCATGATGCCGGCACCATCGCCGGAATTCTTTTCTGAGCCCACCGCGCCACGGTGTTCCATGTTTTCAAGCACCGTTAAAGCATCTGCAATGATCTGGTGAGATTTATTTCCTTTAATGCTGGCAACAAATCCTACACCACAGGCATCGCGCTCGAACTCCTCTCTATACAATCCTTTACAATCCATAAAATCAGGAGGTTTAATAAAAATCAATAAAAATGGAAAAATCTGAATATTTTTAAATCCAAATGGCAGACAAGCGGATAAAAGTACAAAAAAGATGAATAAATCCAAATTTTATTTAATCGATGCCGATCTTTTTTATTGATCTTTTGCTGTGGTATATCCGCTGTACTTTCATCAAAATTAGGGAGACAATAGAAAACTGCATCCAGCTGCACAGAAAAAAAATTAACAGAACCAACGCAACCAAAACATTTTCAGTTATTTATCCGGCTAAAAATGTGCTATATTTTTTGGTGTATCGGCTCATCTGGTAATGTAAGGTCGGATTAAGCCAAAGGCAGCTCAAAAACTGCTCGTCATTATAAGCGCGGCAAAAACGTCCTGGCTTTCGGCTATATTTTAGAAGATGGCGCATTATTCTTCGTCGAAAAAACACCTTCATGCTGCTTTTGAGGTACAATAAAACCTTATGCCCTAGTCCCAAACAAGCTAAGTATGATCGGTAACCAGCATGTTCCCGAAAGGCCGGGAGGGCGTTCCAACGACAACAACTCTTAATGCCATCCATTGCGTCAATATTTATACGAAGCGCTGAGTGGAAGGGCGTTATTGCATGGCCGGTATGTTCCTGAATTTTTTGATGCGGTGAAAGGTCAGAAAATTCGCATCGTGGTTGTTGCGGGCTCCGCCGGCGCCATCTTCATACGCTGTCCGGCTGGCGAAAATGATATCTTTCCCGTCAAACATCCAGTCTACATATTGAAAACCGTGGTGGACCACATCCGGATGCTGTAGCAATACTTTGTGCAGGCGCCAGTTTTGCAGGTCTTTTGAACTGAAAAGCGCCTGCGTATTCCGGATACTACCCGGATTCTTGCCTGCGGTGGCTGTTCTGATTTCTTCCGGTATGTAATTGGAGAGCGTCCAGTACAGGTTTGTTACGGTATCGTACCGAATGGTGAATTTTTTACTACCGCCCGGAAAAGGAATAAATCCCGTGGCGGTATCAAACGAAGCGGTGAGCCCGTCGGCGCTGATACGTACGAGGGCGGCCTTTTCCGCCAGGGCCGGGTTTCGGGTGTTGACCCTTAATATGTTTACAAGGTTACCCGCGGGGTCTGCCACCGCATTGCCTTCTATCCAGGCCAGGAAGCTGCCTTCCAGCATGGTGGAATCGTATAATAAAACGTTGCTTTGTTTCCAGTTGGCAGCATTCATCGGATCGTCGTGTTTGTCGATATGCATCATAAAGGTGCCATACCTTTTTCCCCATTGTTTAATCTCGCCCGATGCGTCTTCCATTGCCCGCCATATTTTACCATTGTGTTCAATCAGGGGCATAGGCGCGCAATGGTATTCCCCCTTCAACAACAGCCCTTTTTTTTCATCCAGCGGTTCCGTCCAGGTGTCGCCATTATCATTGGACGTTCTGATGATGGTATTTCCGTGGTGTTTATCTGTCCCCAGAAAATAGGGTTTCCCGTTGTGCACAAATAGTTTTGACCAAAACTGTCCCTCTATGGTTGCCACCTGCTTCCAGGTTTTTCCCCTGTTGCGGGATCTGTATATTTTAGACACCGGTTTTTCAAATTCTTTAGACTGGGGGCCGAAAAGATCGTGTGAGGCCAGATAATGTCCGTTGGGCAAAATGCAAATGCTGGGCGATCCGATGTAAAGTCCGGAGGACTGCGGACTATAAGCGATGACGTTGCCTGGTACGCCATACGAAGCAGCTTTGCGGGCAGTTTTATCTTGTGAAAACCCTTCGATGGCGAAGCAAAGCATTAAGATGGCTGGTAAGATACGCTTCATAACAGGTGGATTTAAGCTTCCTCATCGTCTGTGTAAACTGGTAATGCTACATGGAAGGTGGTGCCTTCTCCTTCTCTGGTTTCAAACCATATTTTCCCTTTTGCCTGTTCTACAATTCCTTTACACATGGCCAGTCCCAGTCCGGTGCCGGAAGTTTTTGTTGTGAAATTGGGTGTAAAAATGTTTTTGATGAGCGACGCAGGTATACCTGTTCCGGTATCGGTGATGCTAAAGGTGATATTCCCGTTTTCCTTTATGCCCTTTACGTTCACCTGTCCGGTCCGTTCTTCGGGAATGGCTTCCAGTGCGTTTTGCAGCAGGTTGGTGAACAGCCGGTTGATTTGTGTTTTATCGGCTTCCACCATTACAGGCTCTTCCGACGGTTTCCAGTCTATATGTACCCTTTCCTGCACATCATGCAGCGATACCAGCGATGATACCATAGCATTTACATCGAATACTTCGTTTTTGGCGTTTCCTATATTGGCGAATTGCGAAAACTCGGATGCGATCCTCGACAGGTGGTCAATTTGTTCGATGAGTGTTTGCGCAACGTTGGCAGAAAGCTCTTTTACATTGGGGGCATTGTTGTGTATGGCCTTTTGAAGATATTGTATGCTCAGCTTCATAGGGGTCAGGGGATTCTTGATTTCGTGGGCCACCTGACGGGCCATTTCACGCCAGGCACCTTCTCTTTCTGTTTTTGCCAGCGCTGCTACACTTCCTTCCAGTTTGTCTACCATCTTATTGTATTCCTCCACCAGGTCGGATATTTCGTCGTTTTTCTTCCATTCAATAATGGCGTTGTGTCTGCCAATGTTCACATCGCGCATCATAGAGCTGATCAGTGCGAAGGAGTTGGTGATCCTGTTGGTAAGAAATAGTGAAATGATGCCGGCCAGCAAAAATATAAATGCATTGAGGTTGATAATGGTAACCAAAAAGCTTGATATTTCCTGTTTGAGCCGGGTCTGCGAATTGAAATAGGGAATATTCAGGTATGCTACCGCTTTTCGGTTATCGTTGAGCACGGGTACATAGATGCTGAGGTACTCCATTTTACCATAAGCTTCCCGCTGCACATGCTGTATTTTTTTTTGCCGGGTAAGGTGGTGGAAAGCGATAGGGTCCATCATCTGACTCAACACGCCCTTGGTGTATACAAAGGGTTGCGACGACACCTGGAGGGTGCCGTCGGAATTGTAAAGGTTCAGATCTGTATTGTGTACAATAGACAGATCGTTTACTTGCTGACGGATGTTTTTGCTGTAGGATGTGTCGTATACCTGCACGCTGTTATACGCCACCCGCTGATCACTGATCTTGTTTTTAAGCTCCCTCGAAATATCCTGAATGGTTCTGCTCAGTTTGTCGCGGTTACTTTTGTTATAGGAAGCTCTGAAGAACATGATAGTGGCCGTTACAATCACGATGAAGGAAAAGATGCTTACAAAAAGAACGGTGGCGTAGATCTGTGAACGGATGTTGAACTGGAGTATCCTCCTGAGGATGCTCCATCTGAAACCGGAGAGAATGATGATGCTGGCGAGTTGAAATAAAAACATCAGGATCAGAAATGCGCAAAACAGGTATGCAAACAGGGTAATGGATTCCATCAAAAGGCTGCTTCGCTTAGTGATCACCACCAACTTATTGCCAGATTTATACCAGAGTTCGCTGTACCCGTTTACCTGCCGTTCTTCAAATTCTACACCCACCGGCGCTGCGTTGTTGAGCGTGGTTGGAAAACTGTAATCGTTTACGTATACCTGTAAGGTATCGTTCTCGTAAATGGCATAGGCGTAATCGGGAGAGTATTCGAAAGAGTAATCTTCCGTTTGTTTGAATAACTCCGGATACAGGGCTTCTGTACTGTATCGTTTGGGATTGGCCAACATGAAAAAATACGCAATGGTTTCGCTGGCGCTGTCCTTTATTTCCCGTTGGTAGATATAGCTGAATTTATCGAAAGCGGTTTCATAATAGCGCAATCCCGGTACATTGGTGTTTTTTCCCTGAACCGAATAGATACTGTTCAGCTCCTCGTAGGTAAGTTTTTCGGTTCCCGCCAGGGGATTGTTGTCGCGGGCATAAAAGAATAATTCGGTATCGTACTTTTTCTGGTAGGCGGCAAAGTTTGCATTAACCAGACTGTCTTTGAAACGCAGCGCATCCAGTGGCTTTTGGAGCCGCGGCAGATTGGTAAGGAAGAAGTTGTTGGTGAAGCCCTGTACTGCAATATTCAGGAGCCGCTCACTGGAGGGATCAGACTGCATAACGAGCTTTTCGGCTGTACGCTTTCTCAACTCCAGCTCTTTGGTTCTGTTTTCAAAGAAAATAACGGTGGCGATGGATACGGAGAATACAAATATCCAGAATAACACATTGCCCACCAGGAATCTTTTTTTCACGAAACTGAGCTCAACATTTTCCAGCAGATACATGTACACGAGTAGCCAGGTTAATATAGACAACTCAAAAAGTATATAGGCGCTGTTGATTCTGAATGTAAGAATGACCAGTCCGGTAACGGCTATTGCAACCCGCTTATAGTATTGGTTTTTACCCGCTATTTGCGCATCCAGGATGAACATGATGATCTGCGTAAAAATAAAATAGCTGAGCGATATGCAGCATAATACGAGGAAGCCGATGAGACTGAATATGGTAAGACTGAAAAAGTTGGTAACGTCGAACGATATCTGGGAGTCGGAAACCAGGCTTCGGACCACATGACTGCAAATGAGGGTAGTAATCACCATTGCTGCCGCCAGCATACATATGATGATTACACGAACGAATTTGTTTTTTATGACTAGTTGGTTCGTTTCGGCCGTGAACTGTAGGCGGGCAAACAACACGATCCAGAAAAACAGCAGGCTGTTGATCATCAGATCGCCCAGGGAGCGGGCTATGATGCCGGAGCCGTACAGGCTGGGGTCGAACAACTCAAACTGGCGAAGATTTCCTGTTATATCGGAATAGGTCATGACGCGTAATCCTACAAACACCATAGTAAGGAAACCCACGCCTATCCATGGTCCGCGTTTTTTGGCAATAGCCACCGACAGGCTGTACAAAAAAAACAGCAGCAATACAGAGCCGGCAACCCGCAGCGCTACGGTGATCCAGTCGCTGGTCTGGCTGTCTGCAGATTTCCTGTGCTCCAGGTAGAACAGTACGTCGCCGAATCCGCTTTTGATGGGATAAGCGGTAGGGTTCATTTCAATCGTATAGTTACTTTCAATGTTTCCATTGATCACAAATCCGTTGCGCAGGTACTCGCTTTCTAATACATACTGACGTCTTATGGGTAAAAGGTATAAGGCTACAATATGCCGTTCATGCAGAAAAACCGATTTTTTTATGACTTCGTATTGCCCGTTGGAGAGCGACTCCAGATAGGGATCTTCGCCCTTGTCCAGCAGCTCTCTGCCGGGAAAGACGGATTGCGTGTTCCAGAAAAGCAGGTTGTATTGATCGCCTGTTTTTTTTTCATACAGGAATATCCTGTAGTCTTTGGAGGCGAGTTGTTTTACATCAGACTCTGTTTCGCTGCCGGAAATAATGCGGCCGATCAGGGCGGTGTCTGATAAAAAATCAGAGAATGCCCATTCGTTGCTGTAAATGTATTTTTCCAGCGATTTCTTTACCCCGTTGGGCGAGGAGGTATACGACCAGTAGTTGCTGAATATAAAAGAAAGTGTAAACAGCCAGGCGGCTCCTATCAGCAGGTACCCGTTTTTGAATATGATATCAGACCAGAACCTTTTCAATCGTTTCGTTTTTTATTTTTCACCCTGTTCCAGATAGCATCCATTTCCTGAAGGCTCATTTCTTCCAGTTTCTGTCCTTCTTCGCGGGCTGTTTGCTCCATATCTGTAAATCGCTGTATAAATTTACGATTTGTTTTTTCAAGGGATGTTTCAGCATCTATCTGAAGAAATCGTGCATAGTTTACAAGAGAAAACATAAGGTCTCCATACTCTTCTTCTATCGCGTCCTGTTTGTTTTGCTTCACTGCCTGTTGCAATTCTTCCATTTCTTCCTGTACTTTTTCCCAAACTTCCTCCCTTTTTTCCCATTCAAAGCCCACTTGTTTTGCTTTTTCCTGTAGACGGATCGCTTTAACTGTAGCGGGCAAAGATACCGGTACACCCTGCAAGACGGAGTTTTTTCCCTCCTGTAGCTTTATTTTTTCCCAATTTCGTTTTACATCCTCTTCCGTTTCCGCTTTCACATTTCCATAGATATGGGGATGCCTTTTCACCAGTTTATCGCAAACAGCATGGATCATTTCTTCGAGTGTAAATTGATTTTCTTCCCGGCCGATTTTCGCGTAGAACACCAGGTGAAGCATCAGGTCGCCGAGTTCTTCTTTGATTCCTTTCCAGTCATTTTCCATGATGGCATCTGCCAGCTCATAAGTTTCTTCAATTGTAAGAGATCTAAGCGTATGAATGGTTTGTTTGCGATCCCAGGGACATTTTTCCCGCAGATCGTCCATGATTCTAACCAGTCTTGTAAATGCTTCTTCAGTAGTTTGCATGAATGTAGAATTGTATGTTTCAGATGTTGTAGGCCGAAATAACCCCAAAGATTACGATCAGTATCAGCATGGTGATGGAGGTCATTATCGATAATGCTGCATATTTCAACAGGGTTTTTAACCTGCTTTGCTCATAAAAGTTGCGCATGGCTTTGTATATGTAATACATCATGTATACGCTTAGCAGAAACTCCAGCCAGGAAAGTACCTTCCAGTCCATGCCGCTGTTGATGCTATCCAGCGTATAATACAACAGCATCAACAGAAAAACACCGCAATAGGCGTGTATGGCAAATATCCCATGGCTGGCATAGTAGTATTTATGACGTATATACAACATTTTCAGCAGCCAGGCGAAAATAGGCAGCGATATAAACAGCAATTTGGGAAAATAGTGGTTGAATTTGTCCTGTATTTTCTCAAATACCTTACCCTGCTCCCTAACATGCTTCTCGTTTAGTTGTAATAGTGCGGTATAAAGGATGCGCGATGCGAAGCCATGCTTTTTCTCTTCCGGCAGTTCTTTCTGGATGGCCTCATAGGTTGCCAGGTCCTGATAGAATTCGAAGTCGAGCAGATCATAGCTGATATTATTTTTTGTCAGACGGTCTTTATGGGTTTCAGGTGTGGAATAAAGGGTTTCTCCGACGGGATTGACAGTGGAGTCTATGGTATCTTCGCCGCGTGAGTCGGCAGTTTCCTGCTTCCAGGTCGCCATTTTGCTTATCTTGTTATGAAGAACGGCTATGCGAGCAGCACTTTTTTGCAGGGCGCTGTCTATGGCAGCCGCCACCAGGCTGTCAGGGGCTACAGCGCGCATTTCCTGCAACCGATGGTGCATTTGTTCCAGGGAAGCCTGTTCTTCTTTTATATATTTTTGCTCTGGATTAGAACTGAAGAAGCTGAAGTAAAGGAGGAAAAAAAAAGCAGAAGTGAATACGTACATTCGGATGGGATGCAGGTAGGCCATTCGCCTGCCTCTTACATATTCGGCCGTTAAAAAGCCGGGCTTCAGCAACAGCAGCCTGACCGTGCTGAAAAACTTACCATCATAATGCGTGATATCATTGAAGAAATGTGTCAGGAGGTGCCAGAACGTTTCCTTCATTTCCACGTTTTCCTGGCCGCAGACCTGGCAAAAACGTCCGGCCACCCATGCTCCGCAATTCAAACAGTCTTTTTCCGTTCTTTCCTTGTAATGCGACAATGATAAAATTTTTATAAAAATAATACTTTTGCCTGCTATGATACAGTGGTTTGGATATGGCCTGCATAAAATACCGGTACTTTTAATAATGCTGATGACCTCCAACCAGGCGGTCGCCCAGTATTATTACAACGATATTCTGATGCCGCAGCAAAATAGCGAGCTGGCTCTTTACCGGTCAAATAACGTGAAAAAGATTGATATTGTTAGTTTGGAAGCGGATGGTCGCCGTTCGGAGGGGTTCTCCTGCCAGGTGATCCCGGATGCAGGTTATTCCGTTACCAAAATGATCAGTAAATCGGGGTTTACCGGCTCTTCAACGCTTACGAGCTGGTACAACGGCGACGGCCGTATTGAGAAATCGGCAGACAGTACAACGGAGGCGGTGGTGGTATATACCTATCAATACAATGCTGGCGGACAGTTAGCGGTGGTTACCAACAAGTCTGTAAGTGCTGATGAAAAACATATCGAGGAAGAAACACATGTGTGGACTTATGAAAACGGATTACCCGAAGAAATGCTGCGTATCCGCAATGGCAAAGACACGGTGAAAGTACTTTTTTCGGTAGACGAACAAAATCGGGTAGTGGAAGAAGTGTCGGTCTCCGGGAACCGGGAAACAGACAGGGTATATTATTATTACGATGATAACGGCCGTATCAGTGATGTGGTGCGCTTCAATGCACGGTTGCAGCGGCTGGTTCCGGATTTTATGTTTGAATACGATCCGACGGGTAAACTGGTTCAGCTTGTGGCCGTCACCCGGGGTACGACGGACTATGCGACGTGGAAATACACCTACTTGCCCAACGGATTAAAATCCCGTGCTGTCTGTTTTAGCAAACAGCGTTCACTCTTGGGAAGTATGGTGTATGAATATAGTTACTGAATCATTGGTCTTCCGGTTTTTTACAACAGGTTGGTAGTTTTTTGTAAGCGTCTTCGTCTGCTGTTACATCATCTGCATCGTATCCTACATTGGCAATACTGGTTTTGATATTTTCAATATTGGTTCTGTCTGCATAGTAGCTGACGGTGGTTTCTTTTTTTCTGAAGTCTACGTTTACTTTGGTAACGCCTTGCGCCCTTTTCATGTAATCCTCTATCTTCTTTTTGCACATGCTGCATTGTACAGTTGGGGTAGATATTTTTACCGTGACAGGTTTTTTTGCCTGAGCCAGTCCGGCCAGCACAAATCCGGATAGGAAAATCATTAAAAGGAAAAGTTTTTTCATAATCATGAATTTTACTAAAAGTACAACTATTTCACTATTGCAACGTGTATCGCTGCTTTAAGCACAGGAATGGTTCGTGGAATTTTAACTTTTGTTTGGTATGGCGGGCTGAATAAAGGGTAGCCGCTACGCGGCGAGCACATTTTTGGCAGATGGTTTTACAAGGCGGTAGTGCCTGCGGCACAAGTGGATGTAAGCTGATGGATGGGAATGCCACTTTGGGTTAGTTGTAAGATTCGTGTTTTGTGAAGAGGCTTCGATGGGGTATTATTATGGTTGGCGGCCTTTAAGACGTGTTAAGGATAGTATTAAAAGTAGCGGTTGCAACCAGTTGCTGGCGCTTGGTGGCTGTTTGTAAAAAAATGCTTATATTTAAGATATGTGCCGTAGGCAATATCATGCTAACCACTAACTATGGCAAACACCTACACGCAATTCTATATCCACTGCGTATTTGCAGTGAAATATCGTGCCGCACTTATCCGGCCGGAATGGGAAGTGCTGCTACATAAATATATTACTGGGATCGTGCAAAATAACGGCCATAAAATGATCGCCATCAATTCTGTTGCGGATCATTTGCATCTTTTTGTTGGTTTACACCCTAATCAATCTATCTCAGAGATGATGCGCCTGGAGAAAGGTGATAGTTCCGAGTTTATAAACAAGCATCGGCTTTGTCGCGGAAAGTTTCTATGGCAGTCTGGATACGGTGCTTTCAGCAACAGTCGATCACAAATAAGTGATGTTGTGAGATACATTCAAAACCAGAAGGAGCACCACCGTAAAAGACCATTTAGGGAAGAATATCTTGATATGCTGAAGAACTATGGTGTAGACTATAACGAAAAGTACATTTTCAGCGATTTGACAGACGAAGAGGGGTAGCCGCTACGCGGCATAGGCATCTTCGTGATAGATGGCTTTACAAGGGGGTAGTGCCTTCGGCACAAGTGGAGTATACTTGCTTGTGATAATTCTCGGTTTCGTCGGTGGAGGGCGTCTTAAGCTTTTCAAGTTCGTGCGCTGGTTTCGGCATCTGGCAGCTTGTGGTGTTCAGGGTAGCCGCTACGCGGCATAGGCATCTTCGTGATAGATAGCTTTACAAAGGGGTAGTGCCTTCGGCATAAGTGTGGCTTCCTGCTTTTGGTTATTTGGGGTTTTCGTTGGCGGAGGGCGTCTTAACCTCTCAAGCTCGTGCGCTGGTTGCGACATCTGGCAGCTTATGTTGATGCTCAGGGTAGCCGCTACGCTGCATGACCTTCGTAGTGGAGATGTGGTTACAAGGCGGTAGTGCCTTCGGCACAAGTGTTGCTTCCTGCTTTTGATAGTTTTTGGGTCTCTCTGGCAAAGGGAAGCTTGACCTTTTTAAGTTCTTGCGCTGGTTTCGGCATCTGGCAGCTTTTGTTGGTGCTCAGGGTAGCCGCTACGCGGCATGATCTTCGTCGTGATGATAGGGTTACAGAGAGGGAGACAGAAGAAGCAGTGAATAATGGTGACTTTGAGGGTGTTTTCATTGGTTTGGCTGTGAGGAAATCGTGGCTTGTTCCGGAGTAAAGTTTGGGCAGTTTTTGGGTGATACGATGCGCAATGCATTCGCTGGGGTAGCAGTCACTCGGTATGTGTATTGTGGTAAGGCTGTAGTTATAGAGGGTAAAGGTAGCACATGCTAGGTATGCAAATCATGAGTGAGTACGTAGTAGATTGGTTTCAAATTAGCTGGATTGTCAGAACACTTTGGTGGTGTTGTATATGCTCACGGGTAACATTTTTGCCGTGGTAAGGTATAGGTGTAGGCAGCATAGTCTGCAACAAGAGCATCCTCTCTGCCGCGTAGCGGCAGCCTGTTTGTAAGAGTGCAGGCTTATATCGGCAGAGGTGTGCCGTAGGCACTACCCGCCCGGTAAAACCATACTGAAGCCAGCATTGTCTGCCCAGGCGATGGCAAATAGGCAAGGGGAGCAGACAGCCATAGGGCAGCAGCGTACAACAACGATGGATGGGGTTTAAGGTCGCCAGTTGGCAGGATCTTTACGCCAGTTTAATAAAGTATCTTCTTCTGCAGCACCGATTGTTCCGTTTTCTATGGCAAGGGCAATCAAAGTCTGATAATTGGTCAGGGATTTCAAAGATACACCTGCTTGTTCAAACGCCTGGTCTGCCACCTCGAATCCGTAGCTGAATATGCATACCATCCCTTCTATTATCAACCCCTGTTTTTGCAGCACCTCGCATACCTGCAGGCTGCTTTTTCCGGTAGAGACCAGGTCTTCCACTACCACTACCCTTTGTCCGGGTTCGTAAAACCCTTCTATCTGGTTGCCCAATCCATGTTCTTTTGGTTTGGGGCGTACATATATGTAAGGCAGTTTCAACTGGTCTGCAGCCATTGCGCCCCAGGCAATGCCGGCCGTGGCCACACCTGCTACCACGTCTGCTTCGGGAAACTGTTCGAAGATTACGTTACACAGTTCGGACTTGACAAAATCACGGGTATAAGGAAAAGACAAGGTTTTTCTGTTGTCGCAGTAGATCGGACTTTTCCAACCGGATGCCCAGGTAAATGGTTCTTGGGGGTTAAGACGGATAGCTTTAATTTGTAGCAATTTTTCGGCTACAGCTTTTTCATTTGTCATGCCGCGAAATTAATAAATTGGAGATATATGGTGCTGAAAATATACTTTGCCGACAAGCCGGTGTTTGTATGCAACGAATTAACGCCTGAAATGGAATCATGGAGGCGGGATCCGCGTACCGTTTTACTGAATGAAGCATCGCCGGACGCGATAGCATCCCTGCTGGAAAAAGTAGCGGGCGATGATTTTCAGGCGGGAATTGTATACGGAGAGGATATGGTGCAAATGAAAAACACATTCTGGAAGCATTTTACCATTGTACAGGCTGCAGGCGGACTGGTACAAAATGATTCCGGAGATATACTGATGATTTTCCGGCGCGGGAAATGGGACCTTCCCAAAGGCAAGCTGGATGATGGAGAAACCCTGAAGGAGTGTGCCATCAGAGAAGTGCAGGAAGAAACCGGTTTGAAAAACCTGGTGTTGAAGCGCCACCTGCTCACTACCTATCACACATATTATGAATCCGGTGAGCATATTCTGAAAGAATCGTATTGGTACCTGATGCATGCAGATAAACAGGAGTCGCTCGTTCCTCAAACGGAGGAAGATATTCTGCAGATAGAATGGGTGCCGGCATCAGCGTTGCATGGCAAACTTGAAAATACATTTCCATCTGTTATGGATGTTATACAAATGGTAAAATAGTAAGACATGTAAAATGGTAAAAGAGTAAGAGGTTCCGTCTTACGGTCTTGCAATCTTGCAATCTTACCATCTTACGGTCTTCCGTTAGGCAATCTTCTGCATGAGTGTGAGGCGTCGGTATACGCTTTCCTCAATTTCTATCAATTCATCGTGGCTGCCACGTTCGATAATCTGTCCGTCCTGCATGATGATGATTTCATCGGCCTCTCTGATGGTACTCAGCCGGTGAGCAATTACGAGCGTGGTTCGTCCCTGCATGAGGTTATTCAACGCATCCTGCACCAGTTTTTCCCCTTCGGTATCCAAAGCAGAAGTAGCCTCATCGAGTATCAGGATAGAAGGGTTTTTGAACACCGCCCGTGCAATGCTCAACCGCTGCCGCTGTCCGCCGGAGAGCCTTATGCCCCTGTCGCCGATCACGGTGTCGTATCCATCTTCCGTTTGCATAATGAACTCATGGGCGTTGGCTATTTTCGCTGCGGCGATTACTGCTTCCATGCTCGCATCTGGTTTACCCAGCGCTATATTGTTGAAGATGGTATCGTTGAACAGGATGATTTCCTGTGTCACAAAGCTCATATGGCTTCTCAGCGACTCCATGGTATAGTCTTTTACATCTTTTCCGTCGATCAACACCTGCCCTGAGGTAGCTTCGTAAAACCGTGGCACCAGATCGGCTATCGTGGATTTTCCCACGCCTGAGGGGCCTACCAGGGCTACCGTTTTACCTTTTTCAATCCGGAGGTTGATGTTTTTCAGTACTTCTTTTTCATTGTAGGCAAAACTGACATCGCGTAGTGCGATGGCTTCGTTAAAAGAAGTCATTTCTACAGCTCCAGGACGGTCGGCAATTTCAATCGGCTTATCCAGTATCTCCAATATCCGCTCTCCGGAGGCTTGTCCTAACTGTATATTCGAAAGGGCCACTACTATTGCTTTGGCAGGTCGAATAACCTGCGAAAAGATCGCTATAAAAGCGATGAAAGAGCTGGCCTGCAATCCGCTATCGGCTGATAATACCAGCCCCCCGCCATATACCAGAATACAAGCCACCACAAAAACGCCTGCCGCTTCTGAAAACGAAGGGGCCAATTCTCTTTTCTTAAAACTGGCCAGACTGGCTTTACGGTAAAAATCGTTTTCCCGACTGAACCGTTTTAGAATAAAACCGGTGGCGTTGAAAGAGCGTATAATGCGCATCCCCATCAGGGTTTCATCGATGATGGTCAGCAGGCGCCCTGCGGATGCCTGTACATCTTTGGCTTCCTTTTTTAATTTTTTAGTGATCGCTGCAATAGCAAAGGCCGAGATAGGGATGATGAGGAGGGTGAATAAGGTGAGTTTTCCTGAAATAGCAAACAGCCCGATAAAGTATCCGATGAGCAGGGAAGGTTCTTTGAACAATACTTCCAGCGAACTGGCCGCCGCTGCTTCCACACCATATACATCGGTATTCAGCCTGGAAATCAGGTCGCCTTTGTGTTCTTTGGTGAAATATCCCAACTGTAGCCGGTTGATTTTTTCAAACAAAGCTTCCCGCAACCGCTTTACCAGCAGTGTACGGGTACTTACCAGTGTTCGCTGTGCCATATAGCGGCAGATATTGGTAAGGATAACCGATATCACAATGGTGCCGGCCAGAAAATACAAAGCATACGCAGGGTCTGATTCTTTAAGTGAATAGATCAGGTGATAGAAATAATCCTTAAAAAAGCCGGCATTGAAGCTGAATTCCGGGGTCGTGGCGTATTTGGCTGCATCTTCCACACTCACGGGGTTGAATAGGAAATTGAGCAAGGGAATTATAAGGGCAAACTGAAAAACGCTGAAAAACGCTGCCGCCAATGTAAAGAAAGAAAACGGAAGTATGAATTTTCCCAGTGGTTTCGCGTAGCTAAATAATCTTCTGTAAGTCTTCATATCGTACTAATAAAGGGAGCGGTATACCTCCAGGTACTGGTCAACTGCCTTCTCCCATCTAAACTTTTCACTATGTTTAACAATTTCCGGCTCCATGTTGTGTTGCTGGTAATCCTCCATTCCCTTTTTGAAAACGGTATTCATGTGTTCTTCCGAGAAGTCGCGGAAATAGAAGGCAAATCTACTGCCTATTTCCGGCAGTGCCGTCCTGTCGGAAAGAAAAACCGGCTTTCCTACCGACATGGCTTCTGCTACGGGCAGTCCGAATCCTTCTGCGATCGATGGAAGTGTGAAAGCATAGCAGTTACGATAGTACCACGATTTTTCGGGCTCAGAGATGCTGCCGAGTACCCGCAGGTTATCGAGCACGCCGAGCTTATGAGCGGTATTGTACATGAAATCCAGATAAGAAGTGTCGTTGGTACGACCGGCAATCAACAGTTCCAGGTGTCGGTTCAGTTTTAATAGCGGCAGCAGTACATGAAAATTTTTCTTTGGGCATATTACGCCGAGTGAAAACAAAAAGGGCTTCCGGGGTTTATAGGAAGTATGTACCAGGTTGGGTTCGGAAAGGTGATTGGTGCCATTCAATATCACATGCACCGGTTTGTGTTGAACATTGCAATACCGCATTACATCGTTGCGGCAAAAATCGGATATACAAATAATGGCATCTGCACGGTTGATATTTTCCTGCAGGTGCTTTAGGTATTTATGCCTTTTTGCTTCGGTTTTTTGCTCGTACATGAAATTTAGGTCGTGAATGCTTAACACAACTTTAATTTTTTTATTCCGCCTGGGAATATAATTCGTGCTCTGATAAGTGGCATGCCATATATCATATCCCCTTAGAGATGGCATGAAAAATTTTTGCAGTGCATGCTGTGTGAGATGGAAGGTGTCGCTACCCAAATCGTGTTGCGCTGCCGCCGGCGAATAAAAAGTAAGCCGCTCTTCAGTCGTTGTTTTCACCCGCTGATCAAGGTGTCTACCCAGGTTTAAGCAATAGTGGTACAAGCCGGTATTCGTATATTTCATCCGCTCACAATCAAATATGATATGTTTCATACTATTGGAAAATATTTGTTAAAGTTCCGGTTGAACATGTTATCGCTGGCAGGCAATAGTCGTCAGGGAAGTAAGGTGACATGTAGATCAAACTTCATACCTAAGTCATGTACTCATGACACCAGCCATATCGCATACGTTGCATAACGATTGAATTTTGTTTTCTTTTAACGGTCTGGTGTTTTTACTATCGTGCAATGCGAATTTTACTAAAGAGATAATTTTGTTCCTTCTTTTTATAGAGCAAATCAGCGGTGACAATACGACTCGTCAAATCGTTGCTTGTATAATTTTTATTTTTTTTATTTTTTAAAATTTAAAGAGTGGCAGAATATATGCTGTGATAATATCTTTTTCACTCATTGAATTTATTAAACCTTCATGAATTCCATTTTCCTGGATTGCGACCTGATGCGTTTTCCTAATTCAGGTCTTTATTACTACTGTTTGAATTTAGGAGAGGAGGTAAACAAACTCCTGGCAAATGATAAGGACATGTCTATTACGGCCTATGTACCCGCCAGTGAAAAGTCAACCTTCAATGCCCGCGTGATCGTCGAAAAGAAATGGCATAGGTTCTGGAAACCTTTCCTGAAAAGAAACAGCATCTGGCATACACCTTTCCAGTCGGGGAGAATGGTGCTTAAAGAAAAAAACACAAGTATAAAAAAGTTGCTCACCATCCATGACCTTAATCCTCTGCATGAAGGGAAAACATTAGAGGAGCAACAAAAAAGTATACGCCATACCCAACGGCTGATTGACCAGCACGATGCGATCGTCTGCATTTCAGAATTCACTAAGAAAGATGTATTAACCCATTGCGAAATTGGCAACAAGCCTGTATATGTTATCCATAACGGCATACATCATGTTAATAACCCGAAAAATGTTTCACCACCAAGAGTATTTAGCCGTCCATTCCTATTTGGAATGGGGTATGTGAACAGAAAAAAGAACTACCACACGCTTTTGCCAATTTTAGCTAAAAATCAGGATATCGAGCTGGTTATAGCCGGTAAACTGGACGAACCTGATTATGTAAAAAGCATAATAGAAACTGCTGAAAAAATGAATATATCCAGCCGGCTGCATATAACGGGTCCGATTTCGGAAAATGATAAAGCCTGGTACCTGAGCAATTGTAAAGCATTTGTTCATCCCTCTTTAGCAGAGGGCTTTGGTGCTCCGGTAGTAGAAGCGATGCTGTTCGGGAAGCCTCTGTTTCTCTCAAAACTTACTTCTCTTCCTGAAATAGGGGGAAATGCTGCCTTTTATTTTCCCAACTTTGACGGTGAAATAATGAACCAGGTATTTAATGAGGGAATAAAACAATTCCGGGAAAAAAACATGGAAGAATTAGTTATCCGCCGGGGAAGGGAGTTTAACTGGGAAATAAGTGCAAAAAAATACCTGCAGGTGTACAAATCATTAAGCTGATAAAAAATACAGCTATGCGAGAATGGAAAAACCTATTAATTTACGATAATCCTAACCGGAAATCTGAGCTATGCAAAGCAAAAGATTTTTATACAGATTGGTACCAGCGATGGGCAAAAGAGTTAAACGAACCTGTAAGGTTTCATAGAAAGCAATGGGAATTTATATATATCATGCAGGCATTGTGGGAGCGTGACTGTATTAAGAAAAACAAGAAAGGATTGGTATTTGCCGTAGGCACCGAACCGCTTCCCTCCGTGTTTGCCAAATACGGCTGCTTTATTACCGCTACAGATATCTTTCCTGAAGAAGGGAAGAAAAAAGGTTGGGAAAATGGTAACCAGTTGTGTTTCGGTCTGGACTCACTCAACTCAAGGCGGCTAATTGATGATGAAACCCTGCACAAATATGTATCTTACCGCCCGGTTGACATGAATGCAATTCCCGGAAATCTAAACGATTATGATTTTAACTGGTCAAGTTGCTCTTTTGAGCACCTGGGATCTATAGAAAAAGGTCTTGATTTCCTGGAAAACCAGCTACAAACATTGAAACCCGGAGGCTGGGCAGTACATACTACAGAATATAACCTGACAGCGAACGACCGAACGCTGGAAACCGGAGACACCGTTGTCTTCCGGCAAAGAGACATCGAAAAAATCACAGAACGTTTAAGAAAGAAAGGACATTTTGTAGAGGAACTTGATTACTCTATCGGCGGCTTGCCTCAGGATTTTGACGTAGATGTGTTGCCCCATCTGCAAGAGACGCATCTGAAACTACAACTGAATGAATTTGTCGTCACCTCTATTGGATTAATAATACAAAAGAGAAAAAGACGTTTCTTTTAGCACTGCGGCAGATTAAAAATCCTGTTAAATACTATACCCCAAATCCTTAAAAACAGGTCGCCAGAAACCAGCATATATATCCCATGCATGACATCCAAAGGGAAGACGATTCTTATTGACCTCTATAGCATATTCCGGGTTACCTTCTATGGAGAAACGCAAGGCAGTTTTATAGTCCGGAATATTTAACCTATTCATTTTCCGGTTCACCTCCAGGGACCAGAAAACATCTTCATTAAAATAATGGTGATCATTGCCAGAATAAAATTCGATCTCAGCTTTCATTTGCGAACAGATCTCTGCCATTTTACTTACATTCCGGAGTGAAAATCCTCCATTGCCCACCTTGTTATAGAACTGGGAGGTAACTGGCAGCATTGTACCCGGCTGCCTGCGGTTGTTCTTATAATCCCGATAGCTCCTATACCTGAACAACCATTTATCTATGAATGTTCCTGTTGCCGGACGCTCAAGCCAAGGAGCACCAATGTAATCGTAATTTTGGGCACACCAGTACGATAAATCATCTCTAAAAACGAATGCATCCAGCTGGTAAATTAAAATAAACCTGAAGTCCAGGAAACGTCGATAGAAAGAAGCTGATGTCATAAGCCGGTTATATCCATCTGTCCCGCTGAAATAATGATCTTCAAAACGTTCTATCCTGAATCCACCACAAGCAGGCAGGTAACGATCAGGGTTGAGAGAATGGGGCATAATAAATGTAACCGGGTACCCTTTCAACACCTTGCCACATTGTTGTAGGGAGATTTGTTCATAAGCAGAGATATGCTCTTTGTAAAGAGGTATAACTACCGTAACCGTTTCCATTGTGTAATCATTAGCTCGTCTTCACTTGAGGTTATATCATCTCATATCTCATTTTCAATAATTTCTCAAACTGGGGTTGAAAAGCAAAATCAAACCCATTATCACCATATACGGTAACATTGGGACATTCAAAATATACTTCAAGTAAACGATTTACCTTCAACGCCTCAGCCAATGAAAAAGGAAAGGACTGGTTCCCGATAAACAACCTTGAACCTGCAATTACGGCAGCCATTTCCAGGAAATCCTTTACAGGTCGATACTTAAGCTCCGGCAGCCATTGCTTCATCTCCTCATATTCTTCCGGGATACCAATAAAATAGATATTGGAGTATCGTCTTAATACGCTGTAATTTATCCCCGGTGCCTGGTATCGCATGCTTCTGGCTAAGACAATTGATTCACTCATTTCCCTGTCCGGCTCTACCTTCAGCCATTGCCTGTTCAAATCATATGTCCCGGGAAATACCAGGAAATACCAGCGGGCAATATTGCCCTTATCCAGTAGTAGTGGGTAATCTCGCATAATATCCAGGTCTGCATCAATATCCTCACCGTCAAAAACCATGCATTTTTCTATATAATTTTGCGCCCGAAGTAATGGCGTGATCATATCAAACATTTTCTGGTTAAGCGTAACATCTCCTAACGGGTGTTTGTAGTGCTCGGCATAAAAAGCCGGTTTATTCAAATTCAAATAAAGATTGAATGGTCTGCCTCCGGACAAAGCTATCATTGCAGGAATAGCATAAATAATATCTCCTGAATTACCGCTATGCTTAAAATTAACAGGTCTGTTTTCAGGCAAGTCAAGTGATGGCACCTGTACTCCATTCAACTTATCTATATATTGTTGCGTAAATTCCCGGAAACGGTCTGCAGCAGAAATCAAAGGTTCAACAGCAGCAGATGGCTCAGTTGGCCGGGTTTTTGGAGTTCTTCTTCGAAAAAACATTAAAACAAGTATCTAGTTAAATAAAAGAAATACAAATATAAATCAGCCAACTGCTCCAGGTTCTAATTAGCCCTCTTCTTTTATTAAATATTGTCCTAAAAGTTGGATGATGGCGAATAAAATATCACCATAAGCCTGTTAAGAGTGAATGTCTCGAAAACTGGTTTGGGTCTATAACTTACATACACTGTTAATATTAAATATTTTATTCTTTAGGTATGGAAGATCCAGCGAGTAGTAGGGCTTTATATTTATAACAAAATGAAATATAGCTACTTCAGGATAAAACACTTTGCAGTGACTTATACTACACAAAAAATCATGCATGCATATAAAGAAGATAGAATTAAAAATATTAGGGGCTTTTGACAGGTTCAATTACGGCGATCTACTTTTTCCACTAATGATTAAATACGGGCTCGACAAATGTAATCCGGGCATATTTTCCTATAAATATTATTCACTTGCCGGAGGTGACTATTCGTCGGTGGGAAGCATAATAAGCATGAATTACCGGGAGATGGTAAAGCATATAAAAAGAAATAATGATGTTCCTGATAATATAATCGTTGCCGGAGGTGAGTGCTTATCCGCAAACTGGGACACGTTATATGGCTTTATCAATCCTACTTTCCATAAATTATTTACACAGAAAAAAATATTCAATGGTTTTTTTAAAAAAATAAAATATTCACAAAGAGCTTTAGGCGGGCTGTCAGAGTACCCCTTCTGTATAGACAGAAACGATTTCAAACAGGAAATAAAAATATTATACAATTCGGTGGGTGGCACTCATATTGAATTGCCCTGCCTCGACCGACTAAGAAATTGTGACTACCTGGCCATAAGAGAAAACATCACATCCAAAGGGTTGTCTGAAAATAATATTGCGCATGAGGTATTTCCTGACAGCGCTATTCTTTTGTCAGATATGTTTCCTCTTCAACAGTTAAACCTTAATGTCGGACTAAGAGAGGATATAAAAAACTTACTTGGGAAAAAGTATATTTTCTTTCAGGTATCGAAGTATTATCATGAAGGAAAACTAGACATCATTGCTGAGCAATTACACGCGTTATATATTCAAACCGGCTTTTCAATAGTTTTATGTCCTATAGGGACTGCCGCAGGTCATGAAGACCATATACCACTTCATTATTTGAAAGGAAAATTAAATGAATCCGGCTTCTTCATTAATACTCCAAACGTTTTTGAAATTATGGCACTGATAGCAAATGCCAGATTATATATTGGCAGCAGTCTTCATGGTGTGATAACATCCATGAGCTACGCGGTTCCGTATATAGGGTTTAATTCAAAAATAGATAAATTGAAAGGGTATCTTTTGAGTTGGGGATATAAAGAATTACAGCAAATAAGGGAAGTAGATGCATTTCGTGAGCATGCAGTAAATGCACTTTCTGTGAGTCGCACGGAATTAGCTGAAAATGCATATTTTCAAAAAGAACGATACTACCGCTCTTTATCTAAGATGTTCAACATTTTAACCTCCTGAATTGTGTAGCTTGCGATGGCACGAAAGCGCTCCGTAGCCAAGAGCATTCCTAACCACTGTCGCAGACTGATCGATGTGAGGTGTTTGGGGAAACATATACCCTCCCTAACCCATCTGTTCAGGTAATGTCCTATCTTAATTTCTCATTCTCCTGGTGCCTGTCAGCATCCGGATATTCTTCTTTTCAAAATTTTCACAAGGGCTTCGCTACCGCTGACAGCCTAAAAGCCCGGAAGCAACCTTATATCATTCCCTGCCATTAAAGAACTGCTGTCTATCAACGACCACACCGACCTCTATTAAAAAAAAAGAAGTGTATTAAGGCGGTTGTTCCAGATGTTGAAGTAAAAGGTGAACAGAAAGCGGAAGGTTTGTTTAAAAAAAATCCGTGGGCATGTAAGCCGCACGGATTCTTTATAGCAGGGTTTCTTTTATATAGTTTCCTTAATAGCCAGGGTTTTGCACCAGTTTATCATTTCTGAGCATCTCATCCCGGTGTATGGGTACGTAATACATTTTATCGTCCCATGTTCTGTTTTCGAAGGCATTGTTTTCAACGGGTTCGTACGTGTAGTTGTAAATGGTTTCATTATGCATATAGGGGCCCGGTTGCTGCATGCCTGTTTTGAAGGTGCCTGTAACATTAATATAGGTAACTTTACGGCCAAGTGTTGTTGGTGCGATCATCCATCTCCTCGCATCATGGTAACGATGCTCTTCAAAGGCCAGTTCTATTTGTCTTTCATAACGATACCTTTCCTTTAAAGCCGTTCCACTTATTTCCGTAATAGCTGGTAACCCCGACCTGAATCTTATCTTGTTTAACCAATTTACGGCGTCACCATCTTCTCCGAGTTCTATACAGGCTTCTACATAATTCAGCACCACCTCCGTAAAACGAATGAAAGGCCAGGGAATGTGTTGCCGGTCGCTCTGGTCTACCTGGGCCGGATTAATGTCTACGAACTTCACGAAATAATAACCTGTTCTGCTGCCGTTCCAGTCTTCCCTGGGTGAGTTACGGGTATCCAGTCCCTGCCATATGGCGATATTGCCATTTGCCCCTACAATTTGATATGTTCCAGTCTGAATGGTGCTGATCTCTGGTAACCCGGGTCGGGGTTTCCATTCTGCTCCATCGTACAGAATAGTAGCATACATACGTGGGTCTCTGTTTTTATACGGTGCAGCTTTATGGCTGGGGTTACTCCAACTGAAGGGTACTGTATTGCCCCCGCTTTCTATCACTTCGTAGCTGTCTACGAATATTCCAATCGGAGTGTTGCCAGCCCAGTTGTAATAGCCGTTCGGACCATTGTGGCGACCATGCCATCCGGCATCCTCTGCTTTGTCGGGAACAAAAAAGCGTCCGAATATGATATCAACAATTCCCTGTGGATCTATACCGGGGCCGGAGCTGCCGCCTCCCATTGCAATAGATTTGTAATTCATCCGGCCTTCTTCGGGCGTTACGGGTGCTGTGAGGTCCAGTTTATAGCCGCCTGTTGCATCCAGCACTGCTTTGGCAGCGTTTTTTGCGGCAGTCCACCGTGCTATTCTGTCGCCAGTAGCATAGCCTACCAGGTTCCCATTTCCATATGATCCTATATCCGGCGATTTAGTACCGGCAGTCGGCAGGTCGTGCAGGTCGCTGGCAGCATACAGCAGTACTCTTGATTTCAACGCCAGTGCTGCAAGAGCGGTTGCTCTTCCTTTTGTAGGGTTTTTCCCATCTAACAGCGTATAAGCTTTATCAAGATCGTCAGTGATGAAGTTGATACTTGCTTCGTAACTGCTTCTTTCCATAGTATAATCTTCGTTCAAACCGTACACCTGAGTTATCAATGGCACTCCCCCGTAATATCGAACCAACTGTTGGTAGAAATAGGCGCGCATGAAATGCGCTTCTCCTTTCAGGCGATCCTTCAGGGTTTCATTGTCGAAAGTGGCTGTTTCCAGGTTTTCCAATGCTACATTACACTGCCGGATCCAGTTATACATATTGGTCCATTCGTACGTGGCGTTCACCCAACCGGGGTTGGTCGGACTGGCGCTGCCTTCGTTGATGGTATTAATATTTCTACCGGCATGCGTAAATAGGGCTTCGTCGGATAAGGAAGCCAGCATTTGTTCATTCATACCGCCCAGTCCCAGGCCGCCATACAGGTTGTTGATGAAAGATTCTGCCAGGGCGCCATCCTTCCAAACTTCTTCTGCCGGTATTTCTGCAATTGGTTTGCGATCCAGGAAGTCTTTGTTACAGCCAATTAGTGTTGTGACTAATAACAGCGCTGTTAGTTTATATATTCTGTTCATATACATTCAAATTAAAAGGTTACACGGGCTCCGATGTTGATGATCCTTGATTGGGGGTAATACTGACCGCTGCTACTGGTTGATTCCGGATCATAAATACCCAATTCATCCCAGGTAATCAGGTTCAGCCCGTTTACATATATCCGGAGATTGGACATCCCGACTTTGCTTCCTATCTCTGTAGGAAGGTTGTACCCGATCTCCAGGTTTTTTAATCGGAGGTAATCACTCTTTCTCAACCAATAAGTATTCCATCCGGCCTTGCCACCATCTGTATAATACGTGTCATTCCTGTTCGCCAGCCTGGGGTGTACGCTGCTGGGATTGTCTATAGACCATCTGTTGTCGTAAGAATATTTCAGGTAGTTGCCGATATCTCCCGACTCTGTTCCAATGAATAATAAGCCGCCGGTAGCTCCCTGGAACAGCAGCGACAGGTCGAAGTTTTTATACTGGAGATTCAGATTTAGACCTCCTGTAAACCGGGGATCCCGGGTTTTGTCGAGCCGCACCATGTCATTACCGTCAATAACGCCATTTTCATCTACATCTTTCAGCTTCATATCTCCGGGGCGCAGGGTATTGCCGCCTACCGGAACATAATCAATTGTATTGGCTTCAATTTCCTTTTCGTCGCGGAATACGCCATCGTATTGATACGCGAGGAATGCCGCTCCATTGGTGCCGAAGGGTTTGCCGGTAGAGCGTTGCCACTCCGGCACATTGCCCTCATCCCAGAATACAATCTTATTTTTAGCGTAACCACCATTCACCGATACACTATAGCTCAACTCACCGATATTGCCATTATACCCCACTCTGAAATCAAACCCTTTGTTTTCGATCTTACCTTCATTTACAGGAGGCAACAAACTCCGGATGCCGGAGCTTCCGGCAGTAGAGCCCAGCTTTTGGATCAATATGTTGTCACGCTTGTTCAGGAAGTAATCCACCTCGAAGAATAGCTTGTTATTGAGCAGCGATCCCTCCAGGCCAATATTCATGTTGTTGGCCACTTCCCAGGTAAAGCCGGGATTGGGCACCCTGATCTCGTAGGAGGCTCTTGCCAGTTCATCGTTGAGTATAACAGTACGGTTAAATCCGTATGTGGACATGTAATGGAACTCCTGCAATACATCGTTGTAGTATACCTGGTCGTTACCCATCCGTCCATAAGAGCCGCGGATCTTAAGATCGTTGATGAATGTAACACTGTTCCTGAAAAAGTCTTCTTCAGAAATTCTCCAACCGGCAGAAATAGAAGGAAAGAAGCCCCAGCGCTGACTGGGGGAAAACATGTAGGAACCATCGTAGCGCCAAAGGAACTCAGCCATGTACTTTTCTTTGAAATTATACCCAACACGCCCAAAATAGCTGAGCCTGGCTCTTTCGTAGCCGGTACCACTGTTGTTTCTTTCGTTGTCGCCGCCGGCAAAAATCTGGTCGATAGCGGGTGATATAAAGTAGCGGCGAAAAGCCCCGAAATTATCGAACCGTATACTTTCTCTGTTGATCGCCGCCAGCAAATTGACGGTATGGTCTCCAAAAGTGCGATCGTAGTTTAGCATAGATCCTAACAGGATATTCAAAGTCACTTCGTTGCCCTGATTCAGCCGGGGATCGGTGAAATTGGAGCGCATTTCTCTCTTCAATAGCGGCGTTACACCGTCTGTTTCGTACGAAGTTCTGTCCCATGAATACAGGTACCAGGGCGTTTCGAATCGCTTGGTATTTCTGTTGAGCTTATCCACAGACCCGATTGCGCTTAGTTTGAGTCCTTCTACCCCCGGAATATCAAACTCGATTCTCCCGTTGGTTTGGAAGTAGTCTCTCTTGTCTCGGTCGTAACCCGTTTCATTGGTCGTAATAGTAACGGGGTTATCCCCAAATTCAATATCCCGGCCAGGTAACCCATTGGGCCAAATAGCATTCTCCTGCGGTTTACCGCGCATAAGCATCCTGAAAATAGCGGCGGCGCTCCGCGTTGGAAAAAAGCGGTCTTCCTGGCGGGCGGTTACGCCCACATTTGCGCGCAGATACCTGTTGATTTTGGCATCCAGGTTGAACCGCATATCGTATTGTTTATAACCTGTAGCCGAATTCTTATAATATCCATCTTGATCCTGATACCCCAATGATAACAGGTATTTGACGTTTTCGGTACCTCCGTTCAATTGCAGGTTGTGTCGCTGTTGCGGAGACCAGTTTTTTAATACGGTGCCAAACCAATCGGTATCCGGATATGCCCAGGGGTCCGACTTGTCGCGGTACTTTTGCATCTCCTCCGGTAAAAAACCGAGGGCGGCATCTACCCTTTCGTTATTATCGGGGTTGATATAAAAACCCTGCGATTGAATGGCTGCCCAGGCAGCGCTCCAGTTAGCGGGCGCCACATCATTGTCGAATATCTGGTTCTGATTGCGAATTTCTCCGTATTCTACCACGTTAGACATTTTAGGAATAACGGTAGGTTGAGCCCAGCCCTGGTTGAAATCATAAGAAAGCCTCGGTTTGCCGGTTTTACCTTGTTTGGTAGTGATGAGAATAACGCCGTTTGCAGCCCTGGCACCATAAATAGCTGCTGCGGCATCTTTAAGAATAGACATGCTTTCTATATCCGCGGGGTTCAGACGGTCTAAACCGCCGGCCCGTTCCGGTACTCCGTCAATTACGATCAATGCAGAGCTATTGCCAAGCGTGTTGGTGCCTCTGATCCGGATGGTAGAGCCGTCATATCCCGGCTCGCCAGTGGCATTGATAGCTGTGATACCAGGCAACCTTCCTGCGAGAGAATTGGATAAGTTAACGTTGGGAGATTTTTCCAGTTCCTTACCTTGCACAGATGCAACAGAACCTGTAACTGTAACTTTCTTCTGGGTAGCATAGCCTACAACCACTACTGCGTCGAGGTCGGAGGCGCCCGACAATAAGGCTACTTCAATGTGTGTTTGATTGCCTACTGTAATTTCCTGGCTTTGGAAGCCTACCGCAGAAATGATAAGTACTGATGTAGTATTTGGAACGTTGATAGAGAACTCACCGTTGTCGTTGGTGGTGGTACCATTGGAGGTGCCCTTAACTAATACAGTGGCATTAGGCAGAGGGCCGGCCTGCTCGTCTGTAACTCTACCGCTAACAGCAATATTCTGCGCAAATAGCATATTGCATGCTAACAGTAACGTCCATAAAGCAAGACCACGCTTTACTTCAAAAATTTTCAGCATAGATAACAGTTGATGATTTGAACAATTGTCTGATTAAAATTCTCTAAGGGAGGGCAATTGAGAAATCATTGGGTGTGAGATCAAGCTGTTAGAAAGATAGATTATCAGGGAGGAAAGAAAGAATGATTCATACGGCTATAGTTTTGGTTTTAAAAATCGTTAACGTGTTACTCCATGGTAAATAACACCTAATGTATACCTATTAAAAATAACTGTTTCCGCACAAAAAATGACCCTTCGATCTTATTATTTAAAAAAATGATAAAATAAAGTTGGTTATTGATAAGATACAGGGGGTAAATAAAATCTACGGCTGTTATGTTGAACGGCCGGCCTCTTCTGATTATACCTGTGATGGTTGAATGAATGGGTTACAAAAGCACTGTAAAACTGAAAGCGACTGCGCCTTTTTTATGCTATATAAATAGCAGGGTAATACCTATGCCGAGCACCCCTCCTATAACTGAGGCAACTGCATCGTAAAAATCATAATGCCCGATTTTAGTAATAAGGGAGAAAAGCTCGAATCCGTAGCTGATCGCGATCACCATGATAAAAGCTGCGAGCGTGGCCCACTGCAATTCAGGTAACAGCCAGTAGCTGGTTAGTAGCAATACTACACCCATGGGAATGCCGGTGTAAAAATGACGCCATTTGTCTGGTGCTATTTTCCTGAACATGTGTAATGGAAGTTCTGGTTAAACTGAAAGTTAACGCAAAAACTGATCGTATTTTCAATCCGCCCCGGGCGCGCGGAAATTTCCGCAATTTTCGGAGAAGGTTTCTCCTCATTCTTATATATGTAAATGACGACTTTATTTGTTTTGAGGTGAAACAAAACCATATTTTCTGATACTGAACCCGGGTTTGTAGTTGTTTTTGTTAGCTAGGCATTTTGTATACAACCTAAATTAAAACAGCGGGTTTGATAAGATCTTGTTGGAGCGTTTTTGTAATGCCAACAGGCTACTTATGATGCCATCAGTATTTATTCAGGTGTAATGCTGTAGTGATCCCGTTCAGAACTTTCTTCCATGACCTCCCCGGCCTGACGCTAAAAACCACTTCAAAATGAGTATCTGCGGTTATCCTGGGTTCTCCTCAACGTTGTCGCCCGTTTGCACAGCCCTATTATTTGTTTACAAAATGGCATGGAGACTGCCAATAACTTTACAATCACATGAAGCATTCTTATTTTTGGTTATTATCAATGTTTTTTCTCATTTCCTGCGGCAACGATGATTCGCAGCAGCCGGGGAGTGTGCATCACGATGCTCCTTTTGTTCAGGATTACAGTGTCAAATGGCATACAGCCGATTCATCTGTTAAAGTGTATAAAGCGTATGCAGATCGAAATGGTGTCATCAAACTATTTACCAGCAGCGGCGTAATGCAGCCTTTTGCCGGCGAAATGCTTTATCCGGGAACCCTCGTTCCGGATGGCACCTACCGCCCCATTGCACACAGGAAGATTGCCTCGTTGGGAATATACGAGCAGCAGTTTGTATATATAGATGATAAAGCTGTGCTGAGCAATGCCTGGGCTGGTACACTGTATGCGCAGCACGGAATGCCAGACGCCCGGTTGTTTGCCGGGGGAGATACATTCACATTTCTGGTGTCCAATGGTTCGGCACTGCGTTACATAAAAGATGGGGCTGTTGCCTGGGAAACAACCACTCCGGTAACCGATATATTGTGGGATGCGACGCAACAAAAATTCTTTGTGTTAGCTGCTGAAGCGGTATATGCTTTCGACCCTCAGAGCAATGGGTTTGCTGAAATATTTCGCGGCGAAAACCTCACCTGCTTTACCCTGGCAGAGCAGGGGAAGAAGCTGATAATTGGCACCAGCAATGGCTATCTGATTGTAGATGCTGGTAGTGGTGAACAGGAAGGTACGTTGCAGGATAAGTTGCCCTGGACCGAGCTGACGGCCGTGTCGGAAATAAACGGTCGATTGTGGTTCGGGTCTACGCGCGGGGCATTTATGCTGAAGGAGGATGGAAAATTCAACTATTATGCGTCTGGCAGATGGCTGCCTTCAGACGATGTACGGCATATCATCGGAGGTCCCGACAGTACGGTGCTTATCACCACGGGGGCTGGATTGGGGCAAATACATTTCAGGCAGATGACACTGGCAGAGAAGGCTGCGTTTTACGAAAAGCAGGTACGGAAGCGTCATATCCGCAATGGTTTCAATGCCACGCTGGCTGGTATGACCACCGGTAATCTGGGCACAGGTCATCTGGAAGACTCAGACAACGACGGCCTGTGGACCGCCATGTACCTGGGAGGGCAGGCCTTTCGTTATGCCGTTACCCGCTCGCCGGAAGCGTTGGATAACTGCCGTGAATCGCTCGATGCCATGGAAAGATTGTATTCGGTGAACCCGGTAAAAGGCTTTCCGGCCCGTTCGTTTGAGCGCGCGGGATTTGCATTGCACGATAGAAAAGCGTGGATACCGGCACCAGATCCGGAATGGGAATGGAAATCTACCACCAGCAGTGATGAAGCCATCGGGCATATTTTTGCATTTGCTGTATTGGCCGAACTGGTGGATGATGAACCCATCAGAACCAAAGCGATCGGACTGATGGATTCGCTGATGCAACATATAGTAGACAACGATTTTTACATGGTAGACTGGGACGGGAAACCAACGCTTTGGGCCAAATGGAATCCGGAGTATGTAAATGCCCGGCCGGTGATGGTGGGAGACAGAAAAATCAACGCATCCAACATTATAGCGATGTTGCAGACGGCGTATCATTTTACCAAAAAGGAAATATATAAGGAAAAAGCTTTTGAACTGATGGATAAACACGGCTACCTGGAAAACCTGATGCGACCCATGAAGGAAATAGGAAAGGCGCCGGAAGATGCTGACGACTGGAGCAAAATGCTTTCTTCTGCGTGGAATCACTCTGACGATGAAATGTATTTCCTTGGTTACTGGGGCCTGTACCGGTATGCATTTAACGATACCCTTAAGCAACAGTTTAAAGAGGCTATTATTGACCACTGGGAGATTGAGCGGCCCGAAAAAGAAGCTGCATGGAATATTGCTACCGCGATCACCGGTGTAAAGGAGTTCGACCTGCAGGAAGCTATATGGTATTTGCAGGAATATCCGCTGGATATGTTCAGTTGGAAGGTGGTAAACAGTCACCGAAAAGACATCGAACTGATGGAGCCCAATTTCAGGAATCAGGCTACCAAAGAAGTGCTGCCACCTGATGAATTGAGAATCAGCAGGCACAACGCTAACCGTTTTACACTAGACGGAGGCAATGAGGCTTCGGAGTACAGTGCGGGAGATATATGGCTGCTGCCATATTGGATGGGCAGATACCTCGGGGTAATTGAAGAAGCGCAATAAGCAGTCGTTGGATTCTATAAAAGCAAGAAGGCATCGGTGACGATGCCTTTGCTTTTAAACCAACTACAACATGAGAAAAAGACTAAGTTTTATAGCGACCGCTGTTAATTTTATACTTGTTTATAAAACGGTGGTGGATGCATAATATTATCAATTTCGGCCGATAAATTATTCCACCGGAATGCATCAAAAAGACCCCGATAAATTATCATTTGTTAAGCGCGCACGCTCTCCTTACAAGGCGTACAAAATGAACCAGTTATTTAGCTTGTTTTTTCCTGCTGTATGGCTGTTATACCTTCCTGCTTTGTTTAAACAGACTTTTTCTGTAATCATTACGTTAAATCATCCGGAAATGATAACAGCTTGTATAAGACATTATACCCCTAACCCGAAAACACCAGATAAAGTCTAAGAATTTAGGTCATGATCTGGTGACCATTTTGATCCATACCCCACGAGCAAGGCTCCGGTATTCCACCGGGTAGCTTTGTGAAACAAGAAAGCCCTCCTTGCTATAAGGAAGGCTTTTTTTTATACAGCCCCTGATACTTTTTTATGCAGATCTCCGATATTGATGCATCACGCCATTTGTGTTGGCAACATGCTATCCGGTATAATACTTATACCAATTACGAGTGATTACCATCCGGCGTTGGGCGCTCCTGTTTTTTCCCTAAAAATTTTTTCTGAAATGCCAGAATGGTAAGTACGCCACCGGAGATAGAAGCATCGGCCAGGTTGAATACGGGCCGGAAAAATTCAAAATCTTCCCCACCCCATATCGGAAACCAGGAAGGGAACCGCGCGTCGGTGATAATAGGAAAGTACAGCATGTCTACTACACGGCCATGTAAGAAACCGGCATAGCCTTTTTCGGGAAATATAGCAGATACATAGGGGTTGTAGATATCGCCGCTGTTTTCAAAAATCAGTCCGTAAAACATACTGTCTATCAGATTGCCAATAGCACCGGCGTAGATCAATGTGGCACATATGATAAACCCTTTATGATACCCGTCTTTTATAATGTGCTTTAAGTAAAAGGTACCCGCTATAACGGCTGCGAGCCGAAACAGCGTTAGTAATATTTTTCCCCATTCACCGCCAAACTTCCAGCCATACGCCATTCCGTCGTTTTCAATAAAATGAAGGCGAAACCAGGGATTTATGATCATCACTTCTTCACCCAGGTAAAAACTGGTTTTTACCCATATTTTAAATGCCTGATCTGCCAGCAGTATAGCGCCCGTCAACAATAAAACATGCCTGAATTTCACGATTTTTCGGTTTGGCAGCAAACCTACAGGAAAAAGCTGATTTTTCCGAAATCACAACAGTTGGTGGTTTATTTTAGATTTTATTTGGCGAAACACCCGTGTAAAGGGATTTTCTGAAAGTCTTCTGTTAACTTTTTTTAAAACTCTTTCAATAAAAAATGCATTTTTCTATATTTGCAGGGTCATTAATATGGTGAGAGGCAAAAAAACATATAAAACCCGCAACGAAGATTCCAGATGCTGGAGGAATCTGTCGGCCGTTTTTATGATGTTTAATCTGCTGCTGCTTACCATAAGCGCTCCTCTTACCCAGGTCATCAATGAAAAACTGGAAAAGAAGGATCGGACCATGGTTACTCAAACCATAGAAGAAAACCTGAACCCATATGGAGGCATGACGGAAGAGAAGCATGGCGGTGGCAGTACCTCTGATTATCTGCACGACTGCTTTTTGCTTACAGAGGTCGACAACCCCCGGCTTCACCATGCTACTCCCTTCGAATATCTCATATATCTTAAGTACTACGGAGAATTGGTATCGCCTCCTCCGGAAGCCCGTTTGGCATAGCCGTCCCTGCACGTTATAAGCAAGTTATTGTCAGGTTGTGCACGCAAGCTGTCCGGAATGCCGGGCAGGTGCTAAAGGGAAGTGCGGAGTTGTAAAAAAACATCCGCCGGCATCGTGGGCGCATCACCTACCCTGATAAGTTAGTCGTTAGTATTCAACCAGTTCAAACATTTATAATTTTTTTTATGATCAACCGATCTCAGTCGTATATACGAAGTTTTACATCCGATTTCCCGGCAGCCGTTGTTGTATACCTGGTGGCGCTGCCGCTTTGTTTAGGAATAGCCCTGGGGTCTGAAACGCCTTTGTTCAGCGGTATAATAGCAGGTATTGTGGGCGGGGTAGTAATAGGTGCATTGAGCGGATCGCAGCTCAGTGTGAGTGGGCCGGCAGCAGGTTTAACGGCTATTGTGGCAGGAGCTATGGCCCTGCTGCCTTCATTTGAAGCATTTTTGGTATCGGTTGTATTGTGCGGCGCTTTTCAGATCATACTTGGTTTTTGTAAGGCAGGTGTGATAGGAGATTATATTCCTAAAAGTGTGATCAAAGGCATGCTGGCGGCTATCGGTCTCATCCTCATCATGAAACAATTGCCCTATCTCCTGGGGTATGATGCGGCTTTGGTCGGTGGAGAAACGGCATCCGCGATCGGCGCTTTTTTAAGGGCGTTCACACCGGTGGCAGTAGTTATTGGTGTGGTGTGCATTGCTTTCCAGTTTTATTGGGAAGGGCTTGCTACCAAACGGGGCGGATGGTTGAAGCTGGTACCCGCACCCTTGTTGGTAGTATTGCTGGGGGTGGGCATCAATCAGTTGATGGTGGCACAGTTTCCCGCCTATGCACTCAGCCAGGCTCATATGGTAACCATTCCGGTAGCCACGTCTGCCAGCGAGTTTTTCGGTTTTTTCACCTTCCCCGACTGGAGTGTATTTACGAATAAGCAGGTGTGGATGACAGCGGTAACCCTGGCATTGGTAGCCAGTATAGAAACCCTGCTGGGCATTGAAGCGGTAGATAACCTGGATCCTCAAAAACGTATTTCGCCGACCAACAGGGAATTAAAAGCCCAGGGAGTGGGCAACCTGCTGTCGGGGCTGATTGGAGGCCTGCCGCTGACCAGTGTGATCGTGCGTTCTTCTGCCAACGTACATGCAGGTGCAAAAACGAAAATGTCTGCCATTTATCATGGCTTGTTTTTGTTGCTGAGCGTGGCATTTTTTCCGCAACTGCTGGCTTATATTCCTTTCTCCGCTTTGGCAGCCATACTGATTTATACAGGGTATAAACTGGCCAAACCTTCATTGTTTAAAGAGTACTATAAAAAAGGCTGGGATCAGTTCATTCCCCTGGTGGCAACTGTGGTGATTATTTTGCTAACCGACCTGTTGGTGGGTGTACTCGCAGGACTCGCCATTGGCTTGTTCTTCTCGGCACGCAGTAATTATCAAACTGCTGTTTTTATAGTGAACGACAACCGGAATTTTCTCATTCGTCTCAGAAAAGATGTATCTATTCTGAACAAAAGGGGCATCAAGGCCAAGCTTGATTCCATACCGGAAGGATCTAATGTACTGATCGATTCCACACGCGCCGATTTTATAGACAGAGATATCGTTGAGATGATCGAAGAATTTGCCCGAAATGCCGCGAAAAACAACATCAGGGTAGAGATCAAAAAGAACCACACCAAAGACGCCGGGTTTGGAACGCTCAACGGAAATGCTGCTAATGGCACCATAGCAAAAGAATACGTTGCACAGGCTGCACGATCAACGGCAAATGATGAGCAGTCATCTGCCAAAAACTGACAGAAACCCATTTATTAATACAATATTTTATTACAGTGGAATCATATCAAAAGTTATTATTGGAAAACAAAGCCTGGGCTGCAGAAAAAGTAGCCGGAGATCCTGACTATTTTAACAGGTTATCTAAAGTACAAAAGCCCGAGTTTTTATGGATAGGGTGCAGCGACAGCCGCGTACCTGCCAACGAGATAACGAATACACAGCCGGGCGAAATATTCGTGCATCGCAATATTGCAAATATGGTGGTGCATACCGATGTAAACCTGTTGAGCGTGCTGGACTACGCGGTGAATTATCTGCGGGTAAAGAATGTTATAGTATGTGGGCACTACGGCTGCGGTGGTGTAAAAGCGTCCATGACAAACACTGATTATAAAGCCATATTAAACATGTGGCTGCGCGCTATCAAAGATGTATATCGTCACAATCGTGAAGAACTGGACAGTATAGAAAATATGGACGAAAGGGCCGACCGCCTCTCCGAGTTGAATGTTATGGAGCAGGTAGTAAGGCTTTCGCAAACTACCATTATACAAACCGCCTGGAAAGAAAACAATGCTCCCAACCTGCATGGATGGGTGTACGATTTGAAAGACGGGGTGATTAATCCGGTAATGGAAATGAAAGCAGGCGCTGAAGTAGATCCGTTGTATAAGTATATTTTCGAATAGAAAAACTGGCTTTCGGTCAGTACAAAGTACTGATCTGGTCTGTTATACCCGCCGGGTATTTCTTAATAGTTTAATTGTAAAAAGGCATAATATGTCAGTCTTGTCAATAACGGGGAAGACGACATTTTATGCCTTTTTTCATAATGCGTTCTTCTAGTAGACTACTCTTAAATGCAGGTCTATAAAAGGTTTCATGGGTTTTCAACATTCGGTGAATAACAACTTGCGCTGTTTTTAAATTAAGGTTATTATTTTGGGGTAGATACCGATGCAGCATTACAAATGACTGGAAAAAATGTCAGTTTTTAGGGAAAACGGTGTGAATCAGGTCATTGGAGGTTGAGCAGGTAGCAACGTACCCAGTCGAAAGCAATCAGCTTCTGTTAAAAGCGGATCCGGAAGTGGCGGCTGTCTGATATCAGGCGGCTCAATAACCCGTCTCTGCCTTTTAATAAAAGGGTTTAAAATCATCTTTAATATCTTAATTGAATTGAACTATGGGTCTATTTGAAAAACGGGTTAATTACAAACCATTTGAGTACCCCGAGGTGTTGAAATTTACTGAAGCCATCAACAAATCGTTCTGGGTACATTCGGAAGTGGATTTTACTGCAGATACGCAAGACTTTCACTCTCACCTGACCGCTGAAGAACGAAATGCTGTGAAGAGGTCGTTGCTTGCAATAGCGCAGATAGAAGTAGCCGTGAAATCTTTCTGGGGAAATCTTTACAATCACTTACCCAAGCCCGAATTGAACGGTCTGGGTTCTACCTTTGCAGAATGTGAGTTTCGTCATTCCGAAGCCTATTCCCGCCTGGTAGAAGTGCTAGGATACAATGATGAGTTTCAGAAGCTGGTAGAAGTGCCGGTAATCAAAGAAAGAATTCAGTATCTTTCTTCCGTACTGGCCAATACAAAATCCAGCGACAAAAAAGAATACAGCATTGCGCTGATTCTATTTACGATTCTTATCGAAAATGTTTCTCTGTTCAGCCAGTTTGCCATCATACTGTCTTTCACCCGCTTTAAAGGATGGATGAAGAATGTAAGCAACATTATTGCCTGGACCTCCGTAGATGAGCAGATACATGCTAATGCAGGTATTTACCTGATCAATAAAATAAAGGAAGAATATCCCGAAGTACTGGATGGCGACACGCTCTCGCGCATTACCGATATGGTACGGCAATCTGTTGAGATAGAAGAGCGTATTCTGGACTGGATTTTTGAGGCGGGAGACATCGAACGGCCGAGTAAGGAAGACCTGGTGAATTTTATCAAGTTCCGGGTGGATGAAAGCCTTAATAAAATAGGATTGCCTTCGCAATATTTTATCAGTTCCGAACAATACCGTCCGATGAAGTGGTTTGAAGAAGAAGTATTTGCCAACAGCCTGGACGACTTTTTTGCGAAACGCCCTGTAGATTATACCAAACACGATAAGAGCATTACGGCAGATGATCTGTTTTAAATAAATGTTATATCCTTAAAATTCAATACTAATAAACCAATTATTTCATTTCTAACCCTTAAAACATTTTTATAACATGGAAATAGTAGATCCAATGATTTCAAAAGAACCACTTACTGAAAAGCTCTGGTGGAAAAACGAAGAGAGTGAACAAATACTGAACAGGGGATATCTGCTGAAGGGAGAAACGGTAGAAGGCGCCATCGAAAGAGTTTGCAGAGCCGCAGCACAGCGGTTGTATAAGCCTGAGCTGGCAGAGGCTTTCCAGGAAATGATAGAACGGGGCTGGATGAGCCTTAGCTCGCCCATATGGGCAAACATGGGTACCGAAAGAGGTCTTCCTATTTCCTGTTTTAACGTGCATATTCCCGATCATATTGAAGGCATCACTCATAAGCTGGGGGAGGTGATCATGCAGACCAAAATCGGTGGCGGTACCTCCGGCTATTTCGGCGGACTGAGAGGGAGGGGCAGCGCGGTAACCGATAACGGAAAAAGCAGCGGAGCCGTAAGTTTTATGCGGTTGTTCGATACAGCTATGGATACCATATCACAAGGGGGGGTTCGCCGCGGTGCTTTTGCCGCCTATCTGGATATTGACCATCCGGATATTGAAGAATACCTGCAGATCAAAAATATCGGGCATCCCATTCAGAACCTCTTCTTCGGGGTATGCGTTCCGGATTACTGGATGCAGGATATGATAGAAGGAGATGCCGCTAAACGTGAGGTATGGGCGAAGCTGCTCGAAAGCCGTCAGCAAAAAGGACTTCCCTATATCTTCTTTACGGACAACGTAAACAGAAACCGTCCTCAGGTATATAAAGACCTGAACTATACCATCAATGCCAGCAATCTCTGCTCCGAGATCATGCTGCCGTCTACAGACGATGAGTCGTTTATCTGCTGCCTGTCTTCAATGAACCTGGAGCTGTACGACGAGTGGAAAGACACCGATGCGGTAAGGCTGGCGATATTCTTCCTGGATGCGGTATTGCAGGAGTTTATTAATAAAACAGAAGGAAATCATTACCTCTCCAGCGCAAATCGTTTTGCTAAAAGACACAGGGCGCTGGGATTAGGTGTGCTGGGGTGGCATTCGTACCTGCAGCGCAATATGATACCGTTTGAAGGGCTCAAGGCCAAGCAACTGACTAACAAAATATTCAGCGATATCAAAGAAAAAGCGGAAAAAGCTACGATGGATCTGGCCAGGATTTACGGAGAGCCTGAAGTGCTGAAAGGGTATGGACGTAGAAACACGACCCTGATGGCCATTGCTCCCACCACTTCGTCTTCGGCTATACTGGGGCAAACTTCACCCGGTATTGAACCCTTCAGCAGCAACTATTACAAGGCCGGCCTGGCGAAAGGAAACTTCATGCGCCAAAACAAATACCTGAAGCAGTTGCTGGAATATAAGGGGATTGATAACGAAGATACCTGGCGCAGCATCATGCTGAACCATGGGAGTGTGCAGCACCTCGAGGACCTCACCCAGGAAGAAAAGGCCGTATTCAAAACCTTCAAAGAAATCAGCCAGCTTGAAATTATACAGCAGGCGGCTATTCGTCAGCAGTACATAGATCAGTCGCAAAGTCTGAACCTGAACATTCCTTCTAACCTGCCGGTGAAGGACGTAAATAAGCTGATGATAGAAGCCTGGCAACTGGGGGTAAAAACACTGTATTACCAGCGGAGCCAGAGCGTTTCCAAAGAACTGGTTACCAGCCTGGTTACCTGTGTGAGTTGTGAAGCATAATTTTCATGAAAGAGATGTATACAAAGCACCTTCGGGTGCTTTTTTCGTTATAGGGTAATAAAAGACAATTTTTGCGCCGAAATCAACCCCAAGCAGTGAATATAAGCGCAACACCTGTGAATTTATTTAGACTGTATTCACATTTTAAGTATTAATTTTAAGGTCCCTGAACCGGCGATTGCATAGTCTCCTGAAAAGGGTTTCCACAACCTGAGAAAAGCCATCATACACCCGACTGTCTGAAAAACAGTAAATTAATAATGCTATAGTATGTTTTTTCAGAAAGATCAACATAAAGATGTAAAATACGTTTAACGGAACGATATAAAACGATTGAAGAAATGAGAAAGATCTATATCATTCTTTTATTATGCTTGCTGGGAGCTGTGGGTGTATTCCTGTTCCGGAAATTTACAGTTAGCAATGATGGCAGTGGCGATTCTGGCCATGTCAGCTACAATTTTCAGGTACGTCCCATTCTTTCCGACAAGTGTTTTGCCTGCCATGGGCCGGATGCCAATAAGCGGGAAGCAGGGCTGCGCCTCGATGCGGAAGAAGCTGCCTACGCTGCATTAAAAGATAATCCCTCTGCCTTTGCGCTGGTGCCTGGCAGCCCCGAACAATCAGCGCTATACCACCGGATCACTACCTCCGACAGCAGCCTGATTATGCCGCCGTTATCTAGCAACCTTACGCTCACCGGAGAAGAGATAGCCATTATCAGAAAATGGATTGAGCAGGGGGCTAAGTACGAACAGCACTGGGCTTTTGTGCCGCCGGTTTCTCCTGAGCTGCCCAAAGTGAAAAATGCAGACTGGCCCCGTAATGAAATAGACTATTTTGTATTAAATGCGATGGAAAAGAACGGGTTGAAGCCCAACCCCGAGGCAGAAAAAGTGCGTCTGCTGCGCAGAATCAGCCTTGATATTACCGGACTGCCGCCCACTCCGGAAGAAATCGATCGGTTTCTGAACGATAGCGCTCCCGATGCCTATGAGCGAATGATAGACGAGTTGCTGAGCCGCCCGTCTTATGGGGAACGGATGGCCATTCCCTGGCTCGATGTAGCACGCTATGCCGACTCGCATGGCTACCAGGACGACAACTATCGCACCCAATGGCCCTGGCGCGATTGGGTGATTCACGCTTTTAATAAAAACCTGCCCTACGATGAGTTTATCACCTGGCAACTGGCGGGCGATCTGCTGCCCGATGCCACCCGGGAACAAATGCTGGCTACCGGGTTCAACCGCAACCATAAGATCACGGAAGAGGGAGGGGTAATAGACGAGGAATACCGGGTAGAATATGTGTCCGACAGAACCAATACGCTCGGTACTGCTCTCCTGGGGGTAACGATGGAATGCGCCAAATGTCACGATCATAAATACGATCCCATATCGCAGAAAGAGTATTTTCAGCTTTCGGCTTTCTTCAACAACATTGATGAGGTTGGGCTGGAATCAACCGTGGGCGGTCAGGAAACCTTTGCCAAAAATCCGCGCATGGATATTACCCGCGAAGACCTGGAAGGGGTTCTGAGTTTTATGAACAAAACGGATACGCATAAGCTACAGGTATCTGTGATGAAAGACCTGGACACGCTTCGTAAAACCTATGTGTTGCTCCGGGGGGAATACGACCAGCATGGCGAAGAAGTGCATGCCGGCACGCCGGAATCGATCATGCAGTTTGCCGGCGACCTGCCTTCCAACAGACTGGGACTGGCAAAATGGCTTTTCGATAAAAACAATCCCTTAACAGCACGGGTGTTTGTGAACCGCATCTGGCAGGAGATATTCGGAAGGGGAATTGTAGCCTCCGTCAACGATTTTGGTATGCAGGGCGACCTGCCGACGCATCCTGCCCTGCTCGACTGGCTGGCAGTGGATTTTCGGGATAACGGATGGGATATCAAGCGGTTGTTGAAGCAAATGTATGCTTCCGCTACTTATCGGCAATCTTCGGTAATCAGCCCGGAAAAACAAAAAGCCGATCCGGAAAATATTTACCTGTCGTATGCTCCACGCATACGTATGAATGCAGAAATGGTACGCGACCTGGTACTGGCCGGCGGCGGACTGCTGCAACCGATCATAGGAGGACCGAGCGTAAAGCCTTACCAGCCTCCGGGACTATGGGAAATGGCTACTTCGGGACGTGGGCTGCTGGCTACTTATAAACAGGATAAGGGAGACAAATTGTACCGCAGAGGTTTATATACCTTCATCAAACGTACGGTGCCACCGCCTTCTATGATTATATTCGACGCCAGCAACCGCGATCAGTGTGAAGTGATGCGCACCCGAACCAATACGCCTTTGCAGGCGCTCATTATGATGAACGATCCTACCGTGCTGGAATCGTCGGTGGCGCTGGCAGACAGGCTGCTGTCTGAGCAGACGAAGCCGGAAGATGCGGTAAGCCAGGCTTTTGTACGGATCGTAAACCGCTATCCTTCCGCAGAAGAACTGAACCTGCTGACCGACTATTATAGCGAACAGCAGGGGTACTTCGGCGATAATGCCGCTCATATTGAAAAGACGATTAAAGTAGGCGAATACAAGCCGAAAAATAAAGCAACCGCCGATATGGCTGCCCTGGCAACCGTTATACAGGTGATTTTTAATATGGATGAAGCCATCACAAAAACATAGCGTCATGAACAAAGAATTATTGCAACACGGACTTCATGTAAACAGGCGAAAGTTTTTGTCACGTCTCAGCATAGGTATCGGAAGCGTGGCATTGGGCTCGCTGCTGATTCCCGACCTGTTTAAGAGGAGCGGCGAGGAGGATGCATCCTTTATACCAGGCGTTCCCCATTTTGCTCCCAAAGCAAAGCGGGTGATTTACCTGTTTCAAAACGGCGCGCCCTCGCAACTCGAATCTTTTGATTATAAACCCATGCTCAATAAAATGGTGGGAGAGGAGTTGCCGGAATCGATCCGCAACGGACAGCGCCTGACCGGTATGACCTCGGGACAATCGTCTTTTCCTTTGGTAGGCTCCTACTTCGGTTTTAAACAATACGGGCAGTCTGGCGCCTGGGTGAGCGATCTTTTCCCGCATACAGCCAAAATAGTAGACGACCTGTGTATTGTGCGGTCTTTGCATACAGAGGCTATTAACCACGATCCGGCGCTGACCTTTTTTCAAACCGGCGCACAGCAGGGCAACCGCCCGAGCATGGGGGCCTGGGTGAGCTATGGGTTAGGTACTGAAAATAAAAACCTGCCTGCATTTTGTGTATTGTTGTCCCGCGGAAAAGGAAACGGGCAGGGCGTATATTCCAAATTGTGGTCCAATGGTTTTTTGGATTCTATTCACCAGGGGGTGCAGTTCTCCAGCGGCGAAAACCCGATTTTGTACCTCCAGGATCCGGATGGTATGGACAGGGCCGCCCGCCGGCGGATGCTCGACAAGGTAGCGGCACTCAATGAAATGCAGTACAAAGATTTTGGCGACCCGGAAATAGCCACCCGGATACAGCAGTACGAAATGGCGTACCGTATGCAAACTGCGGTGCCGGAGATTATGGATGTTTCTAAAGAGCCCGATGATATTGTAAAGCTATACGGCTCTGATTGCCTGGTGCCGGGCACCTATGCCGCCAATTGCCTGCTCGCCCGCAAATTGTCGGAAAGCGGCGTGCGATTTATACAGCTATACCACCAGGGCTGGGACCAACACGGCAACCTCCCCAACGAAATGCGCGGGCAGGCCAAAGACGTAGACCAGGCCTCTGCCGCACTGATAACAGACCTGAAGCAACGCGGATTACTGGATGAAACACTGGTAATATGGGGCGGCGAATTCGGACGAACCAATTATTGCCAGGGCGGCTTTAGCGAAGAAAACTATGGAAGAGATCACCATCCCCGCTGCTTTAGTGTGTGGATGGCAGGTGGCGGCATCAAACCAGGGGTTGTATACGGTGAAACCGATGAACTGGGATATAATATCGTACAGAACCCAGTTCACGTAAACGATTTTCATGCTACCATCCTCCATCAGTTAGGTTTCGATCATGAAAAGCTAACCTATCGATTCCAGGGACGCCGTTTCCGGTTAACCGATGTGGCGGGGCATGTTGTAAAAGATATCATTGCTTAAACCATATAATCTACAAAACGCATACAATGAAAAGGAGAAAATTTATCCGGCAGGCTTCCCTCACCATGGCAGGATTTAGTATAGCAAAGGATATGTTTGCCAAACCGAACAATCCTGTATATGGCCATAACCATATGCGCTATACGATGAATACAGACTGGGGAAAGCTAAATGCTGATCAATATCCGGTAAAAGATTGTCATGAAATGGTGCAGGATGCAAAGGGGCGTATTATTTTACTCACAAATGAAACCAGGAATAACATCCTGATTTACGATAAAAAAGGCAGGCTGAAAGGTAGTTGGGGAACGGAGTTTCCCGGTGCACATGGATTGAGCCTGCAATCTTCCGGCGGCGAAGAATACCTGTTTATTACAGACAACAATCGCCACCAGGTATACAAAACCACCCTCGATGGAAAAGTGCTGCTTACGATAGATTACCCCAGAGAAACAGGTGTATACGAAAAGCCGGAAGCCTTTATTCCTACAGAAACCACCATACTGGAGAACGGTGAGTTTTATGTAGCGGATGGTTACGGATCGCAATACATTATTCACTACGATGAAAAAGGAAAAATTAAAAATTTCTTCGGCGGAAAAGGAGAAGGACCAGCCCACCTGGACAATGCGCATGGTATAACGGTAGATAACCGGTATGGGCGCCCCAGTTTGTTGATAACAGACCGTACCCGCACCTGCTTCAAGCGTTTTTCGATGGATGGCAAATACCTCGAAACCATAGCACTGCCGGGAGCATGTGTGTGTCGCCCCGTTATTAAAGGCGATTATCTGTACGCTGCCGTATTACGGTCGCCCAGTCTCAGCAACGAGGCCAGTGGCTTTGTGACGATTCTCGACAAAACCAATAAAGTAGTATCCAATATAGGCGGTGCCGAACCCGAATACAAAGAAGGGAAATTACAGACCATGCGTCAGTCTGAAAAAATATTTACACACCCCCACGACGTGTGTGTGGATGATGATGAAAATATTTATGTGGCACAGTGGGCTTCCGGAAAAGTATACCCGTATAAGTTCACACGGGTGTAGCGAATGTATAAAATCTGTATTGTTTTATTATAACAACAACCATCTGTTGCGGATGGCTATCCGGTGTGTACACCGGAGCATTTTTCAGTAGTACAAGTGTTTTGAATGCAGCGGGTAAAAAAAATAGGCGCGGGAGTTCTTTTCGGCAGCATGATATTTTTGCTGTTTCTGGTAACATTCGAAGTGTTGATCACCATACCGGGCTGGCTGGCAGTGGCAGGCAGAATGCACCCTATGTTGCTGCATTTTCCTATTGTACTGCTCTTGTTGTCTTTTTTCACCCTATGGGTGCCCGTTAGTAAAGGAGAAGACAATGAATGGCTGGATTTGCTGCGGCTCATGGCGGCTTTGTCTGCCTCGGTAACGGCCATATTGGGTATGTTGTTGTCGCTGGAAGACGGCAGGTCGGGCACCATGCTGTTGTGGCATAAATGGGGCGGAGTGGGTATTGCTATACTCGGCTTTCTTTTTTATGCGTATTATTCTTTTTGTAGAAAATACCTACCTGCGGGACGGGCTTTTACCCTGGCAGGTACGGTAGGTATTTTTCTCACCGGCCACTGGGGGGCTAATTTAACACATGGAGAGGATTACGTGTTGGCGCCTATTCGCAGTAAAGAAATAAAGATGGTGGCCCCTGAGGAAGCCTTTGTATTCGCCGATGTTATTCAACCCATTCTGCACAGAAAATGTGTGAGTTGTCACGGTACTTCCAGTGTAAAAGGCGATTTGCTGTTAGACAACCTGTCTGGTGTGCTGCAGGGTGGAAAATCGGGCCCCCTGTATGTTCCCGGACAGGCAGCCGCGAGTTTGCTCATAGAAAGAATTCACTTACCTATGGAAGATGAAAAGCGGATGCCGCCTGCTTCCAAACCCCAACTAACCCCTGCAGAAGAAGCCATCCTCTATAGCTGGATACAATCGGGGGCTGTTACGGATAAAAAACTGTTTGACCTCGCCGAAACAGACTCTTTTCGTATAGCGGCCACGGAATTTTTGCAGGCGCCATCGGGGGGATCGGCTACGCTTGCATATGCATTTGAAGCCATGGACGAAAAGAAAGTGGCAGCGCTCAACAACAACTACCGTACCATTGTACCGCTCGGTAAGGGCAGTCCTGCACTGGCGGCCAGCCTTTACGGCCGGTATGTGTACGATAAGAAAGCCCTCGAAGAGATGCTTCCGCTCAGGAAACAGTTGGTAGAGTTGAATCTTTCGCGCCTGCCGGTGAAAGACGATGACCTCAAAGTAATCGCGCAACTGGAGAACCTGACGAAGCTCAACCTGAATTATACCGATGTAACGTCTGCTGGTTTGGAAGCCCTGGAGCCGCTTGAGCATCTCAGGGAAATTTCCCTTTCCGGTACCGCTATTACAGCGGAGGGGCTGCAAAAGCTGGTTGCGCTACCCGCTATTGCATCGGTGTTTATTTGGGATACCAAGGTAGATAGTATGCAGCTCAGGAGTATCCGGGATAACAACCGTCACGTACTGATCGAGGCAGGGTACAAGGACGATGGTACCGAGATAATAGCACTGAGCCCGCCGCTTATCAAAACGCCTCCCGGTGTGTTTGAAAACAGCATAGAGCTCGAATTGTCGCACCCGCTGCCCGGCGTCGAAATTCGCTTTACCACCGATGGTACTGACCCGGATAGTGTAAGCGGTAATTTGTACAGCAGCCCGATTACAATAGACGGGAATGCGACCGTGAAAGCCCGGGCTGATAAACCCGGCTGGTACGGCAGTTCCATCGCGCAGGCCTCCTATATCCGAAAGGGCCTTACGCCCGACTCTATATGGTATGGCACGCACCCGGTACAAAAGTTTACGCCTCCCTCTATTCAACATCTGACGGATGGAGAGCTCGGCGGTTTCGACAATGTTGGAAACGGCGACTGGGCAGGCTTCAGGGAAAGCGATGCGGTATACTATGTGTTATTCAATAAGCCCACTACTGTGCAATCGGTGCTGCTCATCCTCTCCAATAACTCAGCCAGGCATATTTTTCCGCCGGAGTACATGGAGGTTTTGGGAGGGATGGATCAGCACAGCCTGAAACCGCTGGGCTGGGTGGTGCCCGAACAGCCTAAGAACGGAGATCTGCCATCGTTGATGGAATTGAAATTGCCCTTCGGGCCCACTGAGCTGAAATGCCTGAAGATCGTTGCAAGGCCAATCAGGGCCGTTCCTGAATGGACGAACCGCAAAAGGCCGCCGGGCTGGTTTTTTGTGAGCGAACTGATTATAGATTAACGCCCCGCTCGGATTATTTTAAAAGCGTAACAGTACTTTCATATACAAAACAACCTGCCATCGTTGTAATGCGGAGGCAGGTTGTTTTGCGTACGCCCGTGTAAACGGCAATGCGTACAATGTTAAAAGCCCTGTTTGGCGGTGCCGGCTTTAATGGCGGCCAGCGCCTTTGCTTCACCGAGCAGCGTAGTAAGTTTATTGCCTTTGCCATCATGCCCCTGCGCCATGTAGGCTCCCTTAGAGGTTTTGGTAATGACAGCATCCTGAATAGGAACATTCTTTTCTTTGGTTTTTACATTATAAGCAGTCAAAACAGTATCAGACATAGTATTTAAATTTAATTAATAATGCATTAAATGTAGTATGATATTTTATCATATAATCTAAGGTAAGCATTATTTTCTGTGTAAAAATGCTAAAATTATTTATACATCAAGCGTGGCGTACCTGGCATTGGCTTCGATGAACTCTCTGCGAGGCGCTACTTCATCACCCATCAACATGCTGAAAACGCGGTCAGCCTCTGCCAGGCTCTCTATGGTTACCTGTTTGAGGGTACGGGTTTCGGCATTCATGGTGGTTTGCCAGAGTTGCTCGGCATTCATTTCTCCCAATCCTTTGTAACGCTGAATGTTTACGCTTTCTTCCCTGCCGCCGCCCATCTTTTCTACCAGGGCTTTTCTTTGCTCTTCCGTCCAGGCATAAGCAGATTCTTTTCCTTTTTTTACGAGGTATAGAGGAGGTTGTGCCAGGTATACATATCCCTGCTGCACCAGCTCTTTCATATAACGGAAAATGAACGTGAGGATGAGGGTAGCGATATGGCTTCCGTCTACATCGGCATCCGTCATAATGATGAGTTTATGATACCGTAGTTTCGACAGGTCGAGCGCCTTGGGATCTTCGGGCGTACCTATGCGCACGCCGAGCGCTGTAAACATATTGCGTATTTCCTCGTTGTCGTATATTTTATGTTCCAGTGCTTTTTCTACGTTCAGTATTTTACCTCTGAGGGGTAGTATGGCCTGGAAATTTCTGTCGCGTCCCTGTTTCGCGGTACCACCGGCAGAATCACCCTCCACCAGGAAGAGCTCGCATTTTACAGGGTCGCGGTTGGAGCAGTCGGCCAGCTTACCTGGCAAGCCGCCGCCCGACATTACATTCTTTCTCTGAACAAGGTCTCTGGCCTTGCGCGCTGCGGCTCTTGCCTGTGCTGCCAGTATTACTTTAGAGATGATCTGTTTGGCCTCTCTGGGATTTTCTTCCAGGTAGTTCTGGAGTACTTTGCTCAGCGCAGAATCTACCACGCCAGACACTTCACTGTTGCCGAGCTTGGTTTTGGTTTGCCCTTCAAACTGCGGTTCCGGTACTTTCACAGAAATAACGGCACTTAATCCTTCCCGGAAATCATCCCCTTCTATTTCCACTTTCGCTTTTTCAAACATGCCTTCTTTTTCTCCGTAGGCTTTGAATACACGGGTAATGGAGCGGCGGAATCCGGAAACGTGCGTTCCCCCCTCAATGGTATTGATATTGTTTACATAGCTGAAAATATGCTCCTGAAAGGAAGAGTTGTAGATCATTGCCACTTCCACGATAACGTTGGTGGCAGGGTCGTGCGCCTCGCCATAGATAGGAGTGGGGATCAGCGGGTGACGGTTGCCATTATTGTCGAGCATTTCCACAAACTCTACAATACCGCCTTCGCTGTAAAACATTTTAGTGTATTCCGCCCCATCTTCGTCTTTTTCTCTTTTATCTGTCAGCGAAATGTTAATGCCCTTATTGAGATAGGAGAGTTCTCTGAGACGTGCTTCGAGGGTGGCTCTGTTATATACGGTCTCCGTAAAAATAGACTGGTCTGGCCAAAACCGTATGTGGGTGCCGGTGGTATCGCTTTCGCCGGTTTCTCTAACTGCATACTGTGGTACGCCTATACGATATTCCTGCTCGAAAATTTTCCCCTCCCGCTTAACGGTTACCTGCATCAGGCTGCTTAATGCGTTTACGCAACTTACCCCTACCCCGTGCAGGCCTCCGGATACCTTGTAGGTGTTTTTGTCGAATTTGCCCCCTGCGTGCAATACCGTCATTACTACCTCCAGAGCGCTGCGCTTTTCTTTGCTGTGCATACCGGTAGGTATACCGCGCCCGTCGTCTTCCACGCTTACAGAATTATCTTCGTGAATGGTGACCGTAATATTTTTGCAGTAACCTGCCAGCGCTTCGTCTATTGAGTTGTCTACCACTTCGTATACAAGGTGATGCAAACCTTTGGCGCCAATATCGCCGATGTACATCGCGGGACGTTTCCTTACCGCCTCAAGTCCCTCAAGAATCTGAATACTGTCTGCTCCGTAGCCCGGAGATGTGGTGATAGATGCATCCTGGTTTTCGTTGCTCATAAATAGCTGATAAATCCCTTTATTTGAATGAAAAATAATCTTGCAAATTTACTGATATTACCCCGCATGGCAATGCCCAATGTTCATATAAAGCAGCCATTTGTTATAAAGATTTCCACATTGCATCAACTATAAGGCATATACTGTTCGGTTGTCAGATTTGACAATACACAGACAGTATGAGAGCGGGTTAGCTGTATATTTGCAGTTGCAATGATGTCAGAACAGATGGATACGGATATAGCCTGGAATTTACCACTACAGGAATCAGCGCTTTTGCAGGAACGGGACCGGTTAACGCCCGGTTCGGTTCAATATTCCATAAAAAGGTATCGCCGCTTTCCGCAGTGGTCCTCCGAGGATGCGGGTATGATGATCTATCATTATAAGGCAGAAGAGCCCGCTGATAACAGATTAGAGCTTCGGTTTTGTGTAGCCGGCAATATTTACTGCAGTAAAAAAGAAGGATACGAATGTGGTAGCTGCCGCCAGGGGCAAACGAAAAAATGCGGAGGCAGGGAAGAAACGATTGATACATTGCGCTTCAGTTTCTTAAGCGAACATTTACAGCAGTTTATAAAAAGCAATCGCGCCTCCGGCTTCGCGAACGAAGTGCTGGCTTTCCGGCATCCCAAAGCCTTTACCCGCGTGTTGCCCATATGCAGCCGTACCCGGATGACCATCGAATCGCTGCTTAATAATAACAACTACGCAGACAATCTCGAAAATATTTTCATCAACGCCCAAACCCAGATGCTGTTGCTATACAGCCTGGAGTGTATGTTAGGTGAAAAAGAGGAAGAAGTATTTACCTGTAAGTTTCTTGCCAACGAAATAGACCGTGAAAAGATATTGAAAGCCAGAGAGTTATTGTTGCAGCACATTGGCGAACCCATTACCATCCGCGACCTCAGCCGAAAAGTAGCCATCAATGAATGCTATCTCAAAAAAGGCTTCAAAGAGATGTTTGGTACCACTATTTTCGATTACTACCAGAGCCAGCGCATGGAACATGCCAAATACCTGCTGTACGAAAAAGGGTTGAGTGTAACCGATGTATCTTTAATGCTGGGTTATTCTTCCATTTCACATTTTTCCACCGCTTTTAAGAAACAAACCGGGCTGAAGCCCTGTGAATTGCTGCTTAGGTAAGAGGGAGGGGTGAGATAGGGTAAAATGGTAAGATGGTAAGATGGGCCATTTTGCTGATGTATTTGTGCTATCGGTCGGCTGAAATGCGACCACTCCCGTTCGGCATTAGCTGATCTGCTGCATTATTCTGCTTCTTTTTGTTTACGGTTCCTGTAATTATAACCACATTATTGTCATACCGGGTACGGCATCTTTCGCCGGCGGGGGCGTGATCCGCACAGTAAGGAGGGCCTGAGGAATTTCCGGTCTCCGTAGTCTGATACTGCTCCATTCATCCTTTTTTCAGACCGGTCATATAACACAAAAATAAATTTATTTTTCAGGTATTCTCCTGTAACCCTTTACTGTATTGGGTTTAATCCATAGGATAATAGTATATACTAAAAGCTACTAAAATAAAAATGGTACTATGTATTGCATAGTATTAGAAAGTTGACTATATTTGTATCAGATTAGAGAAGAACGCAAGATGATCAGTAATAAAAGCGCAATGATGGCGGTTACAACAGATCACTGGAACAAAATTTTTAACCTCCCCTGGCATGCCTGTCCGGAAGGGTAAGCCCGAGGGAGAAAAAGCGGAGATCATGAATATCGAGAACACACAAAGCCAGATGAGGAAGGGAGTGCTCGAATTTTGTATCCTGTCGATTATAAAACGCGGGGAGGTGTACCCGAGTGATATAATAGAGGAAATGAAAAAAGCCAACCTGCATATTCTGGAAGGAACACTTTACCCCTTGTTAACGAGATTGAAGAATGCAGATCTGCTTACCTACCGGTGGGTGGAAAGTACGGGAGGGCCTCCCAGAAAATACTTCTCTTTAACCGAAAAAGGTGCTGCTTTTTACAACGAACTGGAAACGACCTGGAATGAACTGGCGGGTGCGGTGCAGGCGTTGACGCAAATCAGTCCCCTTTCAACTTCAACCAATATAAATTGAACAGTGTATGAAAAAGGTAATTAATATAAACTTCCAGGGCCGGGTGATACCTATCGAAGAAACGGCTTACGAAATATTGAAGCAGTATGTGGAAAGTCTGCGCCGGTATTTTTCAAGGGAAGAAGGCAGAGATGAGATCATCAATGATATAGAGAACAGGATTGCCGAGTTGTTTGAGGAGCAGTTGAAAAAGGGAGCGGTTTGTATTACCGATGAAGATGTAGAAACGGTCATGTTGAGCATGGGGCGCCCGGAGGACTTTGAAGAGCAGGAAGGCGGCGGCGAGAGCTACGAAAGCGCCCGTTCGGCAACGGGCGAACAGCAGGCTGCTGCGGGGGCAGGTGCCGAACAGCCGAGAAGATTAAGGAGAGCGGAGAACGATACGGTGCTGGGTGGCGTATGCGCAGGTATAGCACATTACCTGCGGATAGATCCGGCGGTGATAAGGATTATTTTTGCACTGATCGCTTTTGCAGGGTTCGGATTCGGCTTTCTGCTGTACATCATCTTATGGGTACTGCTACCCGCTGCTACGCTGCCAACCAATGTACGGAAACGCCTTTACCGCGACCCCGAAAACAAAATGATAGGGGGTGTGGCAGGCGGGCTGGCGGCCTATTTCAACGTGGATACCTGGATTCCGAGGCTTATTTTTCTGACACCATTCATCATCAGCATTATGCCCAATCTGCTTGGCGGCTGGGATTTCTGGTGGGGCCCCAAGCTGGCCTTCGGTGGATTGAGTGGTACCTTTTTCATCACTTATATTATCCTGTGGATCGTATTGCCACGGGCAGTGACTGCCACGGAAAAACTGGAAATGCGCGGTGAAAAAATAGACCTGGAAAGTATTAAAAACACCATACAGGGCGAAATGCAGGGCATAAAGGGTAAAGCGGAAAAAGCCGGTAAAGAGTTGTCTGCCAAAGCCACGGCAGTAGGGCAGGAGATTGGGAAAATGGCAACAGAACGTTCGGAAGAAATCAGCCGTATGGCTCAGGAAAAAAGCAGGGCTTTTGCAGCGGAGGTACGCCCCGTAGCCAAAAAGGTAGGTACTGGTATCGGCGATGCAATTGGGGTAATATTCAAAGCCTTTTTCCTCTTTATCGCGGCTATCATCGCCTTTGCCCTGATGATGGTGCTGGTAACCCTCACCTACAGCGGAGTGGGTATTTCGCTGCTCCAAAACTTTCTGTTGCAGGGATTCTGGCAAAACTTTTTGGCGTGGAGCGTGATTATCCTGTTTCTCGGTATACCGATGATTGCCCTGCTGGTATGGGTAGCCCGACGGATAATGCGGGTGAAATCCCACAACCCGTATTTGGGATATACCTTCGGAAGTCTTTGGATTGTAGGGCTGATCAGTGTATTTATATTGATGGCAAGCGTGAGCAGGAATTTCTGGGAGCTGGATGCCCTGGGCGAGGAGGCAACCATAGCACAACCGGCAGGCAATAATATGCTGATCAAGCTGAATGATGCCAAACGCCGGTACTATTCTTCAGATGTTTTTGGGAACAGCTACCGGTTTTTATCCCGCAACGGCGACAGCCTGCTGTTGAATACTGTAAGAGTGAGGGTGGTGAAAAGCGAGGATACGGCTTATCATATTCATATAGAAAAAAGAGCCAGGGGTAATACGCTTGACAAAGCCCTGGAAAGCGCGCGGAATATTGAGTTTGACATTAATCAGCAAGATAGTGTAGTTGTATTGCCCAATTGGTTTACGGTATCTGGTGAAGATAAGTTTCGCAACCAGCAGGTAGTGGTAAATGTGGCGGTTCCGGTGGGTAAAAGAATTCTGATAGACAAAAGTGTAAACCGGTACGACTGGTTTAACCTGCAGGTGAGCCGTAATCGGGGCATACGGATAGAGGAGGATGAGCATTGGGGGAATGCCTATTCGTGGAGAACCAATACACCTTACATAATGACGGAAAGTGGATTGGAAAGACTGGACAGGAACAGGGAGGAGCCCGCTAAAAAGCTGAAGAACGGGAAGTTTAAGCTGAAGGCAGATGAGCATGGCGTAGAGATAGAAGCAGAAGGAGAACTGGAGGGAAATGATGGAGAATATCGCTACAGACCGCTCAGGGAAGCAGACAGCAGCCGGTCCGAAAAGCGGGCGGCACCGTCCGGCGCTCCCGTAACGCAGCGAAAAGTACGGGCAGCGTCCGACAATCCCAGAAAAGACCGGATTGTTAAAACAGAGCCCGGTTTTCACAACCCCCTGATCTTCTTCCTGGGAAAGATAAGATAATCCATTTTCAGGCAAGAGCGTTTCAATAGGTTGAAGTTTGAAACAACAGCAGCCCCGCAGCACCGTCTGTGGGGCTGTTTTGTAGGAGTAACCAATGAAAATACATCCTGGCTGCTTGTTTATTCGTAATTTTGCAGTTAGAACAAGGAGGTAGTATGAGCCGTAAAGGAAAAGTACTGGTAGCGATGAGCGGTGGTATAGACAGTACCGTAGCCGCATTAATGCTTCATAACGAAGGATATGAGGTGGTGGGTATCACTATGAAAACCTGGGATTACGCCAGCTCAGGCAGTTCGCGCAAAGAAACCGGCTGCTGCAATGTAGACAGTTTTAACGATGCCCGCATGGCGGCAGTGGAGCATGGCTTTCCACACTATATACTTGATATCCGAAGCGAATTTGGCGACGCAGTGATAGATAATTTTGTGGACGAATACCTGGCAGGCAGAACGCCCAACCCCTGTGTAATGTGCAACACGCATATCAAATGGAGGGCGCTGCTGAAACGGGCTGACGCATTGGGTTGCGAATTTATAGCTACCGGTCATTATGGTATCATCCGGCAGCATACCAACGGGCGTTACTACATCAGCAAAGGGGTAGACGAAACCAAAGACCAGAGCTATGTGTTGTGGGGGCTGCAGCAGGAGCTGCTCAGTCGCACCCTGTTGCCCCTGGGCAATTACAGAAAAACAGCCATTCGCCAGATGGCGCTGGATTTCGGTTATCCGGAGCTGGCTAAAAAAAGTGAAAGCTACGAGATATGTTTTGTACCCGATAACGATTACCGCGGATTCCTGAAACGACGGGTAGAGGGGTTGGAGGAAAAAGTAACCGGTGGAAATTTTGTAGACCCCCGGGGAAATATTCTGGGCAAGCACAAAGGGTACCCTTTTTATACCATAGGGCAACGTAAAGGGCTGGATATAGCATTGGGAAAGCCCGCGTATGTAACGCATATTGAACCTGAAACCAATACAGTGGTACTGGGCGACGAAGAAGACCTGAACCGCCAGGAAATGGGGGTGGGTAGGTTGAACTGGTTAAAATACAATGGCATAGAAGACGGTATGGAAGCCATCACCAAGATTCGCTACAAGGATAGGGGAACCCCCGCGGCTTTGTATAACCACGAAAAAGGCATACGGGTAGTGTTCTATGACCAGGTGAAAGGTGTGGCGCCCGGTCAGAGCGCGGTGTTTTATGAAGACAACGACGTGATCGGTGGCGGCATTATACAGCGGCAATAACCCATGCGCCGACCGCAATAATATAGTAAATCAATTCGTTATACCGTTATACCTTTACTTCTATATTAAAGGATTTGCGGATGAACCCAAGAAAATTTGTGGTAACGATATCGGCAGCCACCCTGCTCCTGCTGCTGCAGTTTTGTAAAAAACAAACGGATAGCTTTACCGTGCAATCCTATAAAGATTACTATCCGCTGGAAGTGGGTAAATACATCATCTACCGGATGGATTCCACCGTTTTCGAGGATTTCGATACCAGGAAGGTAGTGCGCAGTTACCAGGTGAAAGATCTGGTAGATGCAGAAATTACCGACAACCGCAACCGAAAAAGCTTTCGCATTCGCCGGATGCTGCGTAACCTGGATGGTACGGGGGAGTGGAGAGACATTGCCACTCTGATGGCTACTCCGTTGAGCCATTCTCTGGAATACATCGAAAATAACCAGCGATACATCAAGCTGACGGACCCCGTAAAAGAATATTTTTCCTGGAATGGTAACAGCTATATCAATGCGGTAGACGAACGCAGTTATCTGCAATTTTGGGAGTACAATTACCAGCAGGTGGGCGCGGCTTACGGCGAGGGTGGCAATACTTTCGAAAATACCATCACGGTAGCACACATAGATGAGCAGACCGGCGACCCGGAACTGTACCCCAATAATTTTGCTACCAGAGATTACAGCCGGGAGGTATATGCTAAAGGCGTTGGAATGGTGGCAAAAGATTATATGGTATGGACCTATCAGGCTACGCCGGTTACCAATAACTGCCGGGCCGTTACTGCTACCGAATCCATCTCCTGTCCGGTGTACCTGAATTGCGACTCACTGGCAAACGCCATAGGAGGAGAAGTGCGATGCGATACCCTGCGAGTGGTGAATGCTTATTCAGGCTATGGCATTGCGTTGAATTATCTTGAACACAACTGACGCTGTAAAACAATACGATGAAATATCTGGTGCTTATATGGGTGTTTTGTGCGGGGCAGCCGCTGGCAGCGCAACAGGCAAAGCATATTGTTCAGTTAACGGATAAGCACAATAGCCCGTATTTCTTGAATCGTCCCGCTGTTTACCTGTCTCCAAAATCCATCGAACGTAGAAACCGGCAAGGCATTGCTATAGACAGTACCGACCTGCCGGTGAATCCGGCGTATGTAAGCAGCATACTGGAGAGTGGTACAGTTACTTTGTTGAATACATCGCGCTGGCTGAATCAGGTGTTGATCGAAACGAACGACGCAGAAGCGCTGAGCCGTATAGGTACGCTTCCTTTTGTAAAAACCATTACCCGGGCTGCGCCGGCAAAGGCCGGCAGAAAGGCCAGGTTTGATGTTTCCATGCGGGCTGCACGCAAACAAAAACGTACGCAGGATTCGGAGAATCATTTTGATTATGGCGCCAATGCCGGTCAGGTAAGTATACACGAAGGCGAATGGCTGCACAACAAAGGCTACAGCGGAGAAGGAATGACCATAGCCCTGCTGGATGCAGGGTTTTATCAGTACGATACCAACCCCGCATTCGATAGCATACGCCTGAATAACCAGGTACTCGATACCTGGGATTTTGTAAAAAATAAACGATCGGTTACAGAAGAACACATGCATGGAATGGTGTGTTTTTCTACTATAGCAGCAAACATTCCGGGGAAAATAGTAGGTACGGCAACCAGAGCGCAATACTATTTGTTCCGGACGGAGGATGTGGATACAGAACACCAGGTAGAAGAGCAAAACTGGGTGGCAGCAGCGGAGAAAGCCGACAGTCTGGGGGTAGACATCATTACTTCTTCGCTGGGATATTATGATTTTGACGATGCCAGCCGCAGCTACGATTATACAGATATGGATGGTAAAACGGCCATCATTACCCGCGGCGCGGAAGCCGCCTTCAAAAAAGGAATCATTGTGTGTAACAGCGCGGGCAACTCCGGAGATGTGGCATGGCGTTATATAGTAGCACCCGCTGATGGAAAAAACGTACTGGCGGTAGGATCTGTTAATTTCATGCGTCAGGTGGCAGGCTCCTCCAGCTACGGGCCATCTGCCGATGGGCGGGTGAAACCGGACGTAGCTTCGCTGGGATGGAATGCGGTGGTGGCGGGATACGACGGTAACCCGATGTATACGAGCGGTACCTCGCTGGCATGTCCCAATCTGGCCGGGTTGATTGCCTGTCTCTGGCAGTCTTTTCCGGATATGACAAACGCTGAAATACTGGATGCTGTTAAAAGAAGCGCAGACCAGTATACCCGTCCGGACGACCGGGTAGGGTATGGCATACCCAACCTGCGGATAGCCTGGGAACTATTAGCCGCTAAAACAGCTACCAATAAAGCAGAGAGCGTATTGGGCGGCGACTGGATCAAAGCCTATCCGGTGCCGTTTTCTTCCAGTCTCCGCCTTTTGATCAAGGCACCCCGAACCGGCAATGCCTCGCTGGTATTACTGAACAGCGCCGGAAGAGAACTATTCAAAAAAAAGATACAGGTGACCGAAGGCGTTTTGCTGTCAGAACAGTTATTGTTTGCATCCGGGCTGGCCCAGGGTGTTTACTGGCTGCAATACCGCGACGGAAAAACCACCCGTGTCATCAAGCTGCTAAAGTGATCATCAACTCCCATATACCCGCTATCTTGAGCGCAGCGAAAGATCTCCCGACAAGGAAGAGCTAATGGTCTTACTGTCCTAAATTAAATGGTCGGCTTTTCGGCATCACGGCTTCACGAACAAAGCGCCGAAAAGGGTATCGGCGCGCATATGATAGCCTTTCAATACCTGCATACTTTGCAATGTTAATCCATGCTGATTTTGCAGGTGCTGAACTATCGCCTCGTTTTCATCGCTGAATACCGAACAGGTGATGTATAAAAAATAGCCGCCGTGCTTGAGGAATACCGCTGCATTACCCGCTATGGTTTGCTGCAGTCTGCTGAAATCAGCGATTTTTTTTTCTTCAAAAAAGTAGAGTTGTTCGGGTGTTCTGCCCCATGTGCCCGAGCCGGAGCAGGGCGCGTCGCAGATCACCAGATCGAACGGGGCGTTGGCGATGCGCAAAGGAGGATGCTCGAGGTTAATCTGCGCAGCATGGTACCGGCCAATGCCTGCTTCTGCGAACCGTTTTTTCAGGTTGATCAAAATGGAGCTTCGTATATCAGATACCGTTAGTAATGGGTTGTGCAGGGTATCAATGGCCAGTATGGATTTGCCGCCGCTTGCCGCGCAGCAGTCCCAGGTGTTGGGGGCATCAATCGGTACTTTTCGCAGCAAGGAGGCGATGCGTTGTGAATTGTAATCCTGTACTACAGCTTCTTTATTCACCGATATCCACTTCCGTACATCTGTGCCATTGGGCAGGGCGATACCGTCCTCAGACCGCATTTGAAAGCTGACGCCGTTTTCCTTTAGTCGCTGCATGACAGCAGCCGTATGTCCGGGACGTATCCTGATAAACAGGTCGGGCTGCTCCGTCATGGCCTCCGTGAATGCGTCAGCATCTATACCTTTAGTCAGCCGTTGCTGCCAGGGAAAAAGGGCAGCTCCCGAAATGGGAATGCCCTGGCTTTCCAGGAATGCCATTTTTTTTGCTGTACCTGCGCTTGCCATGTGTAGCCAGTCTGGCTTGAGCGCCTCCAGCAGCGGTGTTGGTGTTGTATTGCAGAGCAGGTGGGCTGCCAGCAGCTTTTCGTGCAGGTGCCCCGGTGCCGATTGCGCCCATTTACCCAGCCTGTAATAGCTATAGCATAATGCGCTTATTTCTTTCCGGTCGCGCGAGCCGTACTTCCTGTTTTTCGAAAACCACTGTTTTAGCCAGGCCGAAAGCGGCGGGCTTCCTGCATAGCTTTTAATAATTTCGGAAGAAGAATGCAAACGGGAATAATAGATACTCACCCTGCGAAGTTGCAAAAACAATAACAATCATCAGGGTTTGTGCGGTTTCTTTTTTGAAAGACTCGGTTGATTAGCGAAAATGACAGTGATTCCGGATCAAAAGGCGGTAGCAATACAGCGGAGTAAATCACTCGTTTGCCCGTCGGACGAAATGTGCAACTTTAACGATTTCGGGGGTTGCCGTTTTTTCACGGAAGGTAAATACCATTATGGTATTTTATTTACGGCAACAAAGCGTTATTTTTGGAAATATGATAGACATCGGGATATTGCTGATTGTGCCGTTTGTATTTGTGCTGCTGTTTGTGGGGCTTTTTGCAGGCATCGAAGTGGCATTCGTATCTGCCAGTAAATTTTCGTTTGAACTGAAGAAAAAGCAGGGACTGAAAAGCGGCAGAATTGTTGCAGAACTGCTGGAGGATCCTTCAAAATTCATTAGTGCTGTTGTAATCGGGCTGACCCTGTTCGTGATTGTGTATGGCTTATTGGTGGGCAGTATACTGGCGCCGTTGTGGGACTGGATAGAAGCCAACATAGGCATATCGTATACATATATCAAGTATGTGCGACTGATCTTCGAAACCTTTATGTCGGGATTTCTTTTGCTCTTCATTATTTTCTCGTTTCGCGCTTTTTTTCGTGCCAAAAGCGACTCCGTTCTTTCTATCCTTGCCCAGATGGGCGTGTTGAGTTTTATTGATAAGTTTTTTTATCCCATCGCATCTTTATTCATATCTATTGCAGACTGGATATTGAAATACCTTTTTGATGTGAAAATAGCCGACCAGAAGCCTGTAATAGCAGCGGTAGACATAGAGCATTTTATGGCAGAAACCAGGGGACAGTCTGGCGATGACAGGGATATCAATGCCCAGTTGTTTGAAAATGCCCTGCAACTTCCCTCCGTAAAGATCAGGCAGTGCCTGGTGCCCCGTAAAGAGATAGAAGCGGTAGACATGAGTATATCTGTTGGTGAGCTAAAGCAGCGGTTTTCAGAAACCAAGCTCAGCCGCCTGATCGTGTATGAAAACAATATCGACAATATACTGGGCTATGTACACCAGACGGCGCTGTTTAAAAATCCGGCAGACATTCCATCCATATTGATGCCAATACCGGCAGTGCCGGAAAGCATGAGCGCCACAGACCTGATCAGTAAACTCACCAAAGAACGAAAAAGCATAGCCTGGGTAGTAGACGAGTTTGGGGGTACTGCGGGTATTATTACACTGGAAGACCTGTTGGAAGAAATATTCGGTGAAATACGGGATGAATACGATACCGACAAATTTGTGGAAAAACAAATATCTGAAAATGAATATATTTTTTCCGGCCGCCTGAAGGTCGATTACCTGCAGGAAAAATATCATCTCGATTTTGGAGAAACAGAGTCTGAAACCCTTTCGGGTTACATCGTTCACCACCACGAAATGATTCCCAGGGCTAAGGAAAGAATTATCGTCGGCAATTTCGAATTCGACATTGTTAGTGTCAGCGATACCCGCATCGAAATGGTTAAGCTCAAACGGCTCAAATAACCAGCTTTATTTGCTTAAATACCCCCTGCTAAAGCCCGATTGACCGGAAAGTTGTATATTTGCAACTCTATTGCAAGTTTAAGCTGAAAAAGACTACTCCATATAAGACTGTTGCGGCGGCGCTATTAATGCTGGTGTATCTGTTTATTGCAACGCCGGTAAGCTGGTGGCACCACCATGTGGCAGCAACAGATGCAGGCAACGTACCGTCCGTTGAACAGAAAGGAGATTTCGTTGTTCCGGAAGCGCACAGCAGCGACTGTCCTGTTTGCAGGCACCATTATTCGCCCTATACGGAAACGGCTTTTCAGGTAGTCACTTTTCAGGCCGAAATATCGTCCGTTGTTCCCATTCCCTTATACAACGGTATCTACCATCACATAGTGCTTCATTCTCCAGGTAATAAGGGGCCGCCCGCTCTTGCCTGATCCGGCAACGTATTTCACTATACGCTGCGTTGTTGCATCATTGCATATGGTTGCATGATTGCAATCTTCTTAATTGTTCAGTCAGCTTTTTCGCTATGCAGCATTGTTTCAGGGCCGTCGTCATGATGGTTGTATATATATTTCTGAGTACTACTTCTTTTAGTCAGGGTTTTACATTAAAGGGACGGGTGACGGATAGGAATCACCAGCCCCTGCAGGGCGTTGCGCTTTCGCTGAAAGGAAAGCCGGAAAGCGTAACAGGACCAGATGGGTCTTTCGCGTTCCGAAACCTGGAAAGGGGAACCTACGAACTCGCTGCCAGCTTCTCCAGCATCAGCACCCGGTTGTTTTCGGTGCGGATACTGCGTGATACATTGCTACAGGACATTGTACTGGATTTTCCCGTAAGGGAATTGGACGAAGTAGTAGTGCGGGATATTCATTCCGGACAAAAAGCATACGAAACCCTGCAGACCGATATTGTAAGCAATAGCTTTATCAGAAGAAACATGGGCGGAAGCCTGATGCAGTCGCTTGAAAGATTGCCCGGTGTTAAAAGTATTGCCATTGGTTCCTCCAATTCCAAACCCCTGATCAGGGGACTGGGCTTTAACCAGGTGGTGGTTATTGAAAACGGCATCAAGCACGAGGGGCAGCAATGGGGGGCAGATCATGGATTGGAAATAGATCAGTATAATATCAGCCGCCTGGAGATCATCAAAGGGCCTTCGTCGTTTATGTACGGCTCAGATGCCCTGGCGGGTGCCATCGATATCCGGCCGCTGCCACGGCCCGCGCCCCACAGTTTCGGAGGCAATGTTGATGTCACGGGAAGAAGCAATAACCTGCAATACGGAGGATCATTTAATCTGTATGGGCGAAAAGAAAAATGGTTTTTCGACAGCAGGGTGAGTTACCAGCACTATGCAGATTATCGCGTGCCGGCAGACACGGTATATTCTTACAGCTATGCAGTGCGCCTGCACAACCGGTTTGTGCGCAATACAGCCGGCAGGGAAATAAGTGTTTTTGCCAGCGGGGGCTATGTGTCGGATAAATTCAGTTCGGTTTTTTCTGTAAGTAATGTTTTCAGTAAGAGCGGTTTTTTTGCCAATGCACATGGATTGGAGCCACGCAATGTGGATGAAAAGTTGCATGACGATTCCCACCGGGATATTCAACTGCCTTATCAGCAGGTATCGCACACCAAACTCATTAACCGCAGTGAGTGGCGAACCGGGTTGCATAAGCTGGAACTCAATGCAGCTTTCCAGCGCAACTTTCGGAAGGAGTTCAGCCAGTATGTCAATCATGGATACATGCCCCCCGTGTATCCTGCACACATGGCTTATGCTCCGGATGAAGAGCGGCAGTATGACAAAGACGTATGGAGCCTGAATGTGAAAGACGAAATGCATCTGAACCGTCACACCGTTTCAGTAGGACTGAATGGCGAAGTACAGCAGAACCGCATCGGCGGCTGGGGTTTTCTGATACCGGCTTTTTCGCAGTACAGCCTCGGCGGATTTGTACACGATAAATTTTTTGTGAACGACAAGCTGATGTTGCAGGGGGCGCTGCGGTACGATGTAGGCAGCTTGCGTGTAAAAGAGTACAGCGATTGGTTTGAAAGTGAAGTAGAGCAAAATGGAAACCTGGAGCGTCTGGCGTTGGTCAGGGCCGCGGCCTTCAGCAAAAACTTCAGCAGCCTTACCTGGTCTGCAGGAGTACATTACAACCCTTCCGCTGATCTCACCTTTACTGCCAATGCAGGCACGGGCTTCCGTATGCCTATAGCTAAGGAGCTGGCAGCGAATGGTGTAAACTATCACTATTTCCGCTACGAGCAGGGCAATGCGTCTCTGCGTCCGGAGCGTTCTTACCAACTGGATCTGGGGGCTGATTGGAAAAACGAGCACTGGCATGTACGTTTATCGCCTTATCTCAGTTATTTTTCAAATTATATTTATCTCAATCCCACGCCCGATTACGACACCTACTACGGAGCGGGCAATCAGGTATTCCGTTATGCAGAAGCTCGTGTGTTGCGCGGAGGTGCAGAAGTGCACGCCGGATACCGTTTCCTCCGGTACTGGCATGCCGAGCTGGCCGGTGAATATGTATACAACCGGCAGTTGTCTGGCGATAAACAGGGGTACGGATTGCCGTTTACACCACCTGCTTCCGCCCTGCTTACGCTTACCTACGAACCGGATTTTCGCTCTGAAAGATGGCAGGAGAACTACCTGGCGGCAGATTTCAGGCTCACCGCTCCGCAGCATGCCATTGTGCCGCCCGAAAAGAAAACGCCGGGTTACGGCTTGGTGCATCTTTCTGCGGGCAGTAAACTCAAAACCGGTAATAGTGCCATACATATCAGCCTGCAGGTGCAAAACCTGTTCAACAGGCGATACCTCAACCATACCAGCTTTTATCGCCTGATAGAATTACCTGAGATGGGCAGAAACATTATACTGTCTGTAAAAATACCTTTCGCAGTAAGGAAATGATCAGGATGTACAATATATCAGTTTGCTGGAAGATAGGGTTGTTGTGCAGCCTGCTATGGACGAGTCCGTTGCACGATGTACTGAAAGCCTATTATCCGGATGCAGGCATCCATAATGCGGGTGATTGTCCGCTATGCCAGCATGGTATGGATACAGATACACCACCTGAAAACAGTGTTTTTTTTATCCTGCATGCTGTTTGTGAAGTACAGAAATTAAAACGCAGCAAAGCGCTGGCCGATAATATTGCTTTAAATAACCCCAGGCGCGGTCCGCCGGTTCTTGGCGGCTTGCCAGAACGTAGTATTTAAAGAAAGATACCGACACTCATAAAAAATTATCAAATGACATTTCGTATAAAATCAATACAATCTTATATAGCATTTTTCTCGATTATTCTGTTTGCTGCTGCCTGTTCGAAAGATAAAGAAGAGGTACTGCCCGCACCGTCCCTGAGCGATGTGGAAATAGGCTCAGGCAATAATAAAACAGGGTATGCCGGTGGAGATATTCATCTGGAAGCTCAGATAACAGCACCGGCAAAAATAGCCTCCGTTCGTGTGTCCATACATCCGGAAGAAGGCGCAGGCTGGGAGTTCGACAGTACTTACACTGAAGGGTTTGCCGGTTTGCTCAACGCGGAGTTTCACAAGCATATTCATATTCCTGCTGAAGCAGCTACCGGGGAGTATCATCTGCATATGGTGGTTACAGACCAATTGGGCAAAACAGCACAGGTTGAATCTGATATTGAAATAGTGCTGGATCCCTCACTGCCCAATATAGAGGACTTTGAAGTGGGGCTTTCTGCCGATGGCACCGACCTTCATGTAGAAGGACATGTGCATGCGGAAAACAAGATAGCCCGCATAGAGGTGGAAATTCACGGAGGCGATTGGGAAACAGAGGTGTCGTACACCGATGCGGCAATGGTAGGACAAACTGAATACCACCTTCATAAGCATATTGATGTAACCGAAGCACCGGCAGGGCACTACCATATACATGTGAAGATCGTTGACCAGAGTGGGAAAGAGAGGGAGTTTGAAGAGCACTTCGATAAAAACTGATGAGAAAATCAATTATATTACAGGGAACTGCTTCATAACAGGCAGTTCCCTTCAAAAAACAGGTATATGAACAGGTACAGATGGATGATAGTGGCAGCAGCTTTTATAATGGCCGGCTGCGGTAAAAACGATACACCGAAAGATGAAACACCGCCGGTGATAGACCTCTCTGTTGATGGCGCTTTTCCTGTACAGTGCAGTGAACTGGTGCGGGGGCAGACGTTTACATTCAAGGCGCGGTTTACCGACAATGTAGAACTGGGCTCTTATGGCCTGGATATCCACCATAATTTTGACCAGCATTCGCACAGTACAGAAACTGCGACCTGCGAAGCGGAGGGAGTGAAAACGTCGGTGAACCCGTTTTTACTGGTGAGAAATTACACCATACCTTCCGGCAACCGCAGCTTCGAAGCCACGGCTTCCGTAGAGGTGCCGGCGGACGTGGATCCGGGTGATTATCATTTTATGGTAAAACTCACTGATAAACAGGGATGGCAAACCCTCCGGGGCCTCAGCATCAAAATCAGATAGGCGGCTATGGACGCGACGATCTTCCGGCACGGAAATATCGGATGTAGCGGCTTCCGCGGTATTCTGTGAACTCCATTTCCGCGGTATAGGTTCCGTTAGATGTTTGGGTAGTGGCAGAAATGGTTTTAACAGCCGGCCGCGCAGCAGCAGCGGGATGATTGACCAGCAACTCTTCCAGCACCCTTCCCTGCATGGTGGGAGGCGCTGTTATTCCGTGCAAATGCAACAGGGTAGGTACCATATCTATATTGGAACTGGGTGCTTCGCTTACAAACGACTTTTTAAAGGCGGGCCCGGTAGTGATCAGCGCTATTTCTATTTCGTACAAGCTTGAACCACCATGACCGGCAGGCCCGTTGGCATACGCCATACCGGCATAGCCGTATGGGTTTTGTTCATCATTCCATGCCGGCGCTACTACGATATCGCCGGTTCTTTCCGCGTGGTTCCAGTGCATGGCATTGAAGGAAAGCGTTCCTTTCACAAATCCTTTGTCGGATCCTTTCTTGTCGGGTGCCGTAAAAATGGCGCCGACCCATGGTTCGTTTTGCAATGCTTCCACGATGGCGCGTATCCGTTGCCGGTTGCGGTGCTTTACGTATACCGAGCTGCCTGCAATGACCACATCGCTGGATGTTTTGCTCGCTTTGAATCCTTTCTCAATCAGGAAATCATCCAGCCTTTTTGCGCCGCGGTAGGAGATAAAACCATGATCGGTGGAAACGATGATATTAAAATTTTCCTTTAATCCCCTGTGTTGTATGGAGTCGAGAATGCGTCCAAACTGCTGGTCTACCACTTTAATGGATTCCATGGTAATGGGTACGCCAATACCATATTTATGAGCCGAACCATCCGGGTCTGAAAACCAGATAGCACTTACCAATGGTCCGTCGGGCACCAGGGTATACCTGCACAAGGCATTGGTAATCCATTCGTGTCTGGCTGTATTGGGATATCCGCCGGCAGGGGGTGCACCTAGGTCTCGGATGAAATCTGCTTTTTTCGATTCGGGTAGCAGGAGGTCCGGGTTGATGATGGCGCCGTTCACCTTATGGTTTTGCAAAAATGCCTGACCGGTGGTTCCGGAGCTGTATACGTAGAGCGCTTCTCCCCGTTGTTGCAGCAGCTCACCCAGAGAGGTGGCAGACAGCAGCTTCCCGCCGGTTGCCGCTTCTATTTTAATCAGATTGGCAGCATTACCGGTGCTTACAGAACCAGTGCTGTCTATGGTGGGGAGGTACAAGGAGTTTTCCATCAGGCCGTGTACGGCCGGGTAGGCGCCAGTGGCATAGGAGGCCGCATTCACCCGGGTAACGGTGGGGTATACACTGTGATGATGGTGGCTAAAGCTGCCTTCGCGGGCAACGGCATACAAACGGGGCATGAGCTCCGGACGGATATAGTCGGGCCTCAATCCGTCGAACATTACCAGCAGGGTGCGTACCCTCGTAGTATCTTTTTCTGCCTTTACCTGCCCATAGATTCCAAGCAACAGGAGGCAGCAATACCATATTTTTTGCATAAACAACAGGCTGAAACAGCGAAACAATCTGCATGTTCGCCGCGGGTTTGGTAAAATAATCAGATATGTTTTTTCAGGTGCTCTACCAATCTGGAAGAACGGTATCCGAAATCGGCGCCGAAACTGTTAATAACAAGTCCTTTTATGTTGTGTGTGGGAGACGATATGGCAAACAGGATGCTTTCGTCTGCCGGATCCGTCATGCCTTCAAACCGGTATACCTGGTCGATCATAAAATCTTCCGGCGAAAGCTCCATCGCGTTGGTCTGACAAATCAGGCATTCTTTTTCGGCATGTACCAGAAAGTCGGTGGTGTATCCTCTTTTGATCAGGTCGTTTACGGCCTCGCTGAGTGTATCGTAGCTGCGGCGGAGGGAGTTATCGTTCATGATGGCATAGTTTGGATGTATTTCAAAGGTAGTTATCATTATTGTAATCCGCAGGTTAAAAAAGGCGGGTTGCGAGCGGTGCGTGGCACCGCTTTATTATCAGGCATCCGCCGCAGCGGATGAAATAGCGGCTGTGCAATGAGGTGCTTCGGCAGCAGTTGCGTTCCGGTCTGAAAAAAATCGGTATATTAGTGTTCCGCATTAAAATCATTACCATTGGCTGAATTAACGTTTACAATAACCACATTTACGGCAGGATTGTGTTTTGTGATAGTGGGTGCTATTTTTCTAAAATATCCACCTAAAAAAATAAATCCGTTTGTGGGGTACAGAACCCGTCTTTCTATGCGTAACCAGCAAACCTGGGACGAGGGAAACCGTTATTCCAACAAACTGATGATGCGGTTGGGCGCAGCCCTGGTATTGGCAGGTATAGTTTTTTATTTTATTCCCCTCGACCCGATGGCAGGTACCATCGCCGGTGTACTCACGGTAGTAGCAGCAGCGGTTTTGCTGTTGTATTTAACCGAAAAGCACCTGCGTTCTTTATTCGATGAAGAAGGGAACTCCATTCAAAAGGGTCAGTTATGAGGCAGTAAATACTGTTAAGATGATACTGATTTGATTTTTTTTAAGAGAGCGCTATCAGCCAGATTAAAATAAAATTATGTTTCCGCCCTCTTTTATATAGTCATCTATTTCCTTAGCGGCATAGGGAAAAAACGATTTTGTTACTTCTGCTATATTAAACAGCGGCAATACAATCTGCTGAAAACTCGTTCCCGCTGCAGAACGGCAAATGATCGCTCTGGCATGACTAATCTCATGCATAACCATTTGCAACATAGTTGCGGGACCCAGTAAGATTTTTTTTTCAGGAGTAATAAAATCGGCCAAACCTGGGATTAAAAAAATAGTCGAGGTAGTCGATTCCATAAAAGGCATGTAGTCTTTCTCATTTTTGCATGCAAAAGACACCTTGAGATCGACCAGCAATTTGTCTTCTACCTCTTTTGTCTTCGTACTGTGATGCAAATTAATATATGCCTCTTTTCCTTCTTCATAAAGCGATTCGTCGACCATGAAACCTGTTTCCCTAATGGCGATGATTTCTCTAATTTCTCCCGTCATTTTTTTGTAATCAATGATGGTCATATGCTAAGTCTAGCTCAAAGATAATTGATAGGATGTACTGATAGATGCTGGTTCAAATGATTTAGGATCATCTATGTTTTTGTTCGCAGGCAAAATACAGGAAACTGTTCCAGAAAACATGGACGAATAGTTCCTGTGCTTAGCATCATTCTTAACATATTCATCCAGATCCGTAAAAGAAACAACGGGAATCCACTTAGCTGCTAAAGAAAGCTCTACAAATTTACTAAGCTTGTGATCAAAATCTCCATTTAAAACCTGAGATACATATCCCTTGCTTACACCAATTTGTTCTGCAAATTGAGTTTTAGTTAAATTGTTTTTCTTTAAATAATCCTCTATCAATCTATATAACTGTATCTGAATCCCTGCTGTTATATACTCTTTACTTCCGACAAGACTTTTTCTATCCATATTATTTTCTGTTGAATAGTTCTAAAATTTTAATTTTCCTCGATCTGAATTTTATTAAATCCCGGGATTGTTCACTTTTGAGTCCACAATACAGGATGATTTTATGGTTCGGTAGCTGAATTCCATAAATTCTTAAATGTTTCCCCCGGAATTCATATTCCGGTATTTCATCTCCCACACCTTTTAATATTTTAAACTTTACTTCAGGCAATCTCTCCTTGTTACCGAAAAACTCAATGTAACGAAGTAGGGTTTTATATTCTGATAAGTATCTCTTTTCGAGTGAATTTTCAAATTCATCTAGCAATAATATTCCATTGATTTCTACCTGAAAGATATCCTCTTCACAGCTAATGATATCTATCTTCCTAATAGCGAAACTACTCATAATATTGTTTAGTTGCAACTAAACTTTTGTAAATTTTCAATTAGCAAAATTAAAAAAATAAATATAATAAAATTAATCTATGAAATTTATTAGTATTATAATTAGTGAGTTATATATTAGTAAAAAAATAATTAAAATGGACGCACGTAACGCATCCATTTTGAAACGCCATTGTAAGCTAGGTGTGTTTGCCCGGGTAACTATTTGAAGGCGTTAACGGATCACAGCCTCTCCAAAATACCGGTGCAATACCTCTGGCATCCGGATGCCGTCTTCGGATTGATTGTTTTCCAGCAGGCAGGCCACAATCCTGGGTAATGCGAGTGAGCTGCCGTTTAAGGTGTGAACGAGCTGGTTTTTACCGTTTCCGTCTTTGAACCGGATTTTGGCGCGATTGGCCTGAAAGGCTTCGAAATTACTTACAGAACTTACTTCCAGCCAGCGCTGCTGGGCTGCACTGAATACTTCAAAGTCGTAGGTGAGCGCAGAAGCAAAACTCATATCGCCCCCGCACAACCGCAGGATGCGATAGGGCAGTTGCAGGCTGTTGACCAGCTTTTCCACGTGCGCCACCATCTCTTCCAGGGTTTCGTAGCTGTTATCGGGATGTGTGATTTGTACCAGCTCAACTTTTTCGAACTGGTGCACCCTGTTCAACCCCCGTACGTCTTTTCCAAAACTGCCGGCTTCTCTTCTGAAGCAGGGAGAATAGGCCGTCATGCGAACCGGCAGATCGGCTTCTTTCAGAATTGCATCACGATAGATGTTCGTTACAGGCACTTCCGAGGTAGGGATCAGGTAGAAATTATCTGCGGGCATATGGTACATCTGCCCTTCCTTGTCCGGAAGCTGACCTGTACCATAAGCTGAAGCTTCGTTTACCATAAAAGGAGGAAGGTATTCGGTATAACCGGCTTCCGTATTAAAATCGAGGAAGTACTGCACCAGTGCTCTTTGCAGTCTGGCTCCTTTTCCTTTGTACAGAGGGAATCCGCTGCCGGTGATTTTAGCGCCGGTTTCAAAATCTACCAGGTCGTACCTGGTAATCAATTCCCAGTGGGGTACTGCGTGAGCCGGCAGCGAAGGTTTTATGCCGCCCTCGCGCACCACTTCGTTATCTTCCGGTGTTTTGCCGCCCGGTACGGCCGGTGATGGCAGGTTGGGCAGTTTTACCAGCGTTTCCTGCAATTCTTTTTCTACGGTGGCCAGTTGTTCTGTCAGGCGGCTGATGGATTGCTTATGTGCCGTTACCCGCTGTTTGGTGGCTTCCGCTTCTTCCTTCTGTCCTTTAGCAATCAACTGCCCGATTTGTTTGGAGGCAGCATTTACCTGTGATTGCAGTGTATCGAATTCGAATTGTATTTTCTTTCGTTGATCGTCCAGCGCAATAACGGCATCTACCAGCGCCATGTCAGCAAAATTCTTTACCGCCAGTCGCTGCTTTACCAGATCGGTATGCTGTTTTATAAAAGGAACCTGTAACATTTCTAATTGAAAATTTCGGGCAAAGGTAAAGATTGCTGTGCGAACCTATGGCGCCATTGCGCGCAGTTTTTATTGCACGGGTCTATTTTGCCGACAGCAGTTCAGCGGCGGCCTTATCCACGAACCAGTGGAGTTCGCCGGAAGCTGGCTGTATTACCTGAGAAGGATACAGGTCGGGATTGGGAGCACCCTCCAGTACTTCCTTCAAAGCAGGCGCTTTTCCCGCGCCAAATGCCAGGAAGATCACTTTTCCGGCTCGGTTCACTACCGGAGCGGTGAGGGTGATTCTGTACATTTTTTGGGGTTCCAGGTAAAAGGCTTTCACCCAGGCATCTTTTTCATGTATCACGGCTGTACCGGGAAACAGGGACAGGGTATGCCCATCGTCGCCCATGCCGGAGATTACCAGGTCAAAACTTTGTCCTGTGGCACTAAAGTAGTTGTGTAGTATTGTTTCGTAAGCTTTGGCAGCGGCTTCCGGTTCCATATCGGTACGCATGATGTGTACCTGTTCTTTCACCACGGGTACTTTGTCGAGAAAGCATTCGAAGCTCATCCGGGCATTGTTGCGTTCATCGCTGAAGGGAACAGCCCGTTCGTCGCCCCAGAAAATATGGAGTTTACTCCACGCTATACGGCTTCTGTAGGGTTCGGTGGCGAGCAGTGCATACAGCGCTTTGGGAGAGTTGCCGCCGGTGAGCACCCAGGTGCAGCGTTCCTGTTTTTGCAAAATAGCCTCAATGGAACTTGTCAGCCATTCGGCCAGTTGCGCACTTACTTCGGCAGCGTCAGCATGTATATGTACAGTCATGTCTTTCGTTTTTATCAGATGAAGCTGCAATATAGCGCTATTCTTCCTCTTCGCCCCGAATGCGAAAGACGGCGTTGTGCATATCATCGTTTATCCGTAACTGACATGCCAGCCTGCTATCGGGACCAGCATCGGGCAGCGTATCGAGCATGTCCAGTTCGGGGTCCGACATGGCTCCAAGTTTGTCTCCTCCTTCCAATACCTCCACATGACAGGTAGCGCAAAGCGCCATTCCCCCGCAGGTAGCCAGAATACGGTATTCGTTGGCTTTGAGCGCTTCCATCAAACTTAAGCCCATATCTGTGGGCAACTCAAGCGCTTTTCTTTCTCCGCTCCTGTCTTCTATTGTAATATTTATAAAATCCATAGCCAAATCAGGGTATTGCGTTGAGTGCAACCCGCAGGCTGCCGACGCTGTTGTGTCTAGAATCCGTGCACGCCGTTTACGGTTGTGTATTTAAAACTGAGGTGCTTATCCGGATAAATATATTTAAAAGCGCTCTGCGCCATCAATGCGCCTTCGTGAAAGCCGCAAAGAATAAGTTTCAGTTTTCCGGGATAGGTGTTGATATCGCCTATGGCATAAATGCCGGGCACATTGGTAGAATAATCTTCGGTATTCACTTTTATGGCAGACTTTTCCACGTCGAGCCCCCAGTTGGCTATGGGCCCCAGTTTGGGGCTCAGCCCAAACAGCGGAATAAGGTAATCTGCGTGAATGGTATTAATGGTTTTATCGTGAAGGGTTACGTGTACTTCGCTCAGGTGCCCGTTACCGTCTATCCTGGTGATATTGGATTTCAGTATCAGGTTGATCTTTCCTTCTTCCGCCAGCTTTACTACTTTTTCTGCCGAATCGGGCGCCCCCCTGAAGCTGTCGCCCCTGTGCACGAGGGTTACTTTTTCCGCTACGTTGCTCAAAAAGAGGGTCCAGTCCAGGGCGGAATCGCCGCCACCTGCCAGCACCACTTTCTTGTTTCTAAACAGTTCCGGGTTGCGTACCATATACGCCACGCCCTTGCCTTCAAAATCCTCCAGCCTTTCTATCGCCGGTTTGCGCGGCTCAAAGCATCCCAGACCGGCAGCAATCACTACCGCTTTTGCATGAATTTGTGTGCCTTCGTTGGTTGTTACCATAAAAGAGCCATCGTCTTGTCTGTTCAGCTCATCCACTCTTTCGCCAAGCGTAAACTCGGGTTTAAAGGGCGCTATTTGTTCCATCAGGTTATCTACCAGCTCCTGCGCGTTGATGCTGGGAAAACCCGGTATATCGTAAATGGGTTTCTGGGGATATATCTCGGATAGCTGTCCGCCCACTTGCGGTAATACATCCACAAGGTGACAGCGCAGCTTGAGGAGACCTGCTTCAAACACGGCAAAAAGGCCTACCGGGCCGGCTCCTATTATACAAAGATCAGTTGTCTTCATTCCTTTTTATTTCACTTTTAGGGGGGTGCAAGTTTACTAAGGGGTTGAAAATCAATTGACAGCTATGATGTTGGCCCCCTTTAATATTCCTGATTTGCCGGCAAAGATAATATTTAGTCGGGTAGTAATTTATCGCTTTACGCAAATGCACTTACGAAATCGGAAAATCTGATGAAAGTCATGCTACATCGGTATGTCTGCGATACTGTAGCTATTGGTTTTAGCTGGTTGAGGGGTTATAGCAGCCTTTGCGCATTGCTGAAATCATCGTCTACACGTACTACCCCGGGCCGGGTGCCTTTTGTGAAGCTGCCCAGTTGCGCTTCCATTCCCAGTGCCTGCGCGCCGTTGCTGGTCATCCACCGGAGTAAAACATCATCAGCGATGCCGGGAAATTGTTGTTTTAATAAAGCAGCTTCTGCAACCAGGCTCAACTGCCGGTTGCTGGCATAACTGTCTGTACCCAATACAATATGGCAATTGTATTGCATCAGCATTTCTATGGGTGGCAGCTTTCGCTCTATATACCAGTTAGCGCCGGGGCACAGGCAGAAATACAGTTCTAATCCGGCCTGGGCAGCATAGTCCAGCGCAAATACCAGGTCGTCTTCCCGGGTGCAGGTATTGTGAACCAGCAACAGCCGCTGTTGCTGATTGAACCAGGGGAGCCAGGTTTGCAGGCTGCTTTTACCAGAAACCGTTATGGGCAATACAGGGCGTTCGATAGCCTGGTAGAAGGGTAAGAAATCACCGGTTCCGTACTGAAACAGTTCATCCTCTGCCTTGCATTCCTGGTTATGAATGGTGATGGTATGGTCGGCTGTGTATTGATTGAGCAGCCGGAAGGTTTCAGGAGATACGCTGTATATGGCGTGGGGAGACAATACAGTTGAGGGAAAATAGCGTAGGAATTCCCTTCTCATTTTATCAAACATAGCCAGCTTAAAGGAAGCTTTGTTATCATCGAGGTTGCTGATCTCAAGAAAATTATACCAGTGAATGGCAGACTGTATTTTAGGTTGCAGCGACAGGGTATGGTTGCTGATATCGCCTACGGCCTGTATGCCTCCGGCGTGCATTTCGCTGGCCACCGTCGTCATAGCCTGTAGTTTCGCTGATGTATCAGCTGCGGGGGCTTTCATCACGGATGCCAGGAACCGCGGCAGCCCCGTACCTTCGGCGATCATGCCTTTCATATGGCTTAATTCGAGGTGGCAGTGACAGTTGATATGGCCCGGGGTGATGATGCCGCCGTGGTGCTCTACACCATCGCCAGCTTCGCCGGGAGCAACAATATCCTGTACCACGCCGTCCGGAGTAGTGATGAGTACTGCGTCGTGCAGCATCGCATCGCCCGTGAAAATTCTGTCTGCATGAAATTTTAAAAACATATGGTTGTTCTGTCGGGCACTTGTAAAAATTGCAAAATAAGACAATAGTTATAAGAAATCTTTTCGATTGGTTTGTATCTTTGCACACAAATTTTTACCGATGGCTCTTGTGCAATTATATCGTTCAAACGCAGATTACGGATTTACGGCAACCGATGCAGGCGGTCATTCCCTGACTATTGATATCCCTGAAGACCAGGGCGGAAAGGGAGCGGGCTTTCGCCCCATGCAGTTGCTGCTTGCCGGTTTGGGAGGGTGCAGCGCGGTGGATATCGTAAGCATTCTTAAAAAGCAAAAGCAGGAGATACGGGATTTTTCTATAGCCATCGATGGCGAACGGGAGCCCGGTAAAGAGCCTTCCGTTTGGCAAAATGTACAGATCATCTTCCGGCTCGAGGGCGAGGTAGATCCCGCCAAGGCACTTCGTGCGGTTGAACTTTCCATGCACAAATACTGTTCCGTAGCAGAAACCCTTCGCCGGGCAGGCGCTGCACTTACATGGAAAGTAGTGGTAAACGATGAAGAGGTGAATCTCTGATGCCGATTTTCTTTTAACGGCGGGGTATGTACCCTGCCGGCATAAACCATAGTAGTACAATGAAATTACATCCCAATACGCAGGCTGTGCGTATTCAAACACCCCGTACCAACCAACAGGAACATAGTACTCCGCTTTTTTTAACTTCCAGTTTTTGTTTTGAGAACGCCGAAGAAATGGCGGGCGCTTTTGCGGAAGAAAACGATAATAATATTTATACACGCTTCAGTAATCCTACGGTACAGGAGTTTATCGACAAAATGTGCGCGCTGGAAGGAGCTGAAGCCGGGTTTGCCACTGCATCCGGCATGAGTGCTATTTTCGGCACGTTTATGGCGTTTCTCAATAGTGGTGATCACCTGCTGAGCTGCGGTTCGGTTTTTGGTTCTACCCATACCATCATTACGAAATATTTTAAGCGCTGGAATATCGGCTACAGTTATGCCGATATTGCACAGCCAGACACCTGGGAGTCGCTGATCACCCCGCAAACCAAAATGATCTACGTGGAAACGCCCACCAACCCGGGGCTCGACATTGTGGATATGGAATGGCTGGGTCAACTGTCTGCAAAACACAATATTATGCTGGTGGTAGATAACTGTTTTGCTACGCCGGTATTGCAAAAACCTGCTGAATATGGCGCGCACCTGGTGCTGCATTCCGCTACCAAATGGCTCGACGGGCAAGGGCGGGTATTGGGCGGCGTAGTGGTGGGTAAAGCCGAACTCATCCGGGAGCTGTATCTTTTCTGCCGCAATACCGGGCCGGCTCTGTCTCCCTTCAATGCCTGGGTGCTTAGCAAAAGCCTCGAAACCCTGGATGTAAGGATGCAGCGGCACTGCGATAATGCAGAGGCGCTTGTACAAGCCCTGGAGGGGCATCCAAAACTTAATTGGATCAAATATCCCTTCCATCCTTCGCATCCGATGTACGAGATAGCCAAAAAGCAAATGACCCGTGGCGGGGGACTCGTAACTTTTGATCTGAAAGGTGGTCTGGAAAGCGGAGTGCGGTTTATGAATGCGCTGCAGATGCTTTCGCTTACTTCCAATCTCGGCGACAGCCGGAGCATCGCTTCGCATCCGGCTTCTACCACACATTCCAAGCTCACCGGAGAGGAACAGGCAGCAGTAGGCATCACGCCGGGGCTCGTGCGTATTTCCGTAGGGTTGGAATATGCCGGCGATATCATCAACGATATTCTGCAGGCGCTGGAAAAGAGCTGATGCAGGGGCTGCTGATGTTGATGCTGCAGAAATTGTCTGGTGGCAACAACTTGCGATGGTTGTGGCATCGGTGTATGAAATCTCTGCTGTTTTATTGAAATATGCTTATTTTCCGGTAATAAAATCAACGATCTGCCATGTCTCCATTCGTAGCTGAAATAACCGGAACTGCTATTTTAATCACACTTGGGGCGGGTGTGGTGGCCAATGTACTGCTTTCCAAAACCAAAGGGCATAATGCGGGGCTGATAGTGATTGCATTCGGATGGGCGGTAGCGGTATTTACAGGTGTATATGCCACGGCTGCCGTCAGTGGTGCTCACCTGAATCCGGCGGTTACGATAGGGTTTGCAATAGAAGGTCGGTTTCCCTGGAGCAATGTACCCTCTTATATACTGGCGCAGTTTATCGGCGCTATGCTCGGGGCGGCAGTGGCCTGGCTTGCCTACCGTCAGCATTTTGATGCAACAGAAGACCGCGAAGCCAAGCTGGCGGTGTTTTGCACAGCACCTGCCATCAAAAGCTATTTTCATAATTTTATTACGGAGGTCATCGGTACGTTCATATTGGTCTTGGGCGCGCTGCTGATGGCTGCGCCCGATATGAAGCTGGGCGCGTTGGATGCACTTCCTATAGCCTTACTGGTGCTGGGTATCGGCGTGAGCCTGGGTGGTCCTACCGGGTATGCCATCAACCCTGCCCGCGATCTGGGTCCGCGGATCATGCATGCCCTGCTGCCCATCAAAAACAAAAGAGACGCCAACTGGAGCTATGCATGGGTGCCGGTGCTGGGTCCTGTTACAGGCGGCGCATTGGCGGCCCTGCTGTTTAAATATGTGTTGAGCCAGGGATGAAGAGAGGTGCCCGTTAAGAGCTGGTAGAATAGCCTGAATGTTTTTATTGGGCGTGCCTATCCGCTCTATCTTTTGTTTCGCTAACGCTTCACAAAAGGATGTCGCTGCTATCCCTCACGCAAAAGAAACACCCGCTTCATTCATTTACACCATTACATCCCGATCAATCTGTTTTTGCAGTCCCTGGAATAACAAAAAGTCAGGAAATGAAGTTATCCTGTTTGCTTTTTGAATCGGAGAATTTGAAGTAAAGAAGCATTAGGTCGGGATCAAACCTATATCACCACTATGTCCGACATGACTGGCGTAGCAGAAGCCTGATAACATTAAATTGGCGAAATCCATACCAATCAAACAAAGCTTAATGGAGGAGTTATTAACAGGAAGAGGGATAATTGATTAGGATATTAAATGATAATTTATCAAAATTTGTTCGTTATTTCAATCATAATTATTATTTTTGTACGGAATATCAATCATTTTTAAGTGAAAAGGCAAATCATACTCCCCAAACACCATACTCTCTTAGAAAAAATGGGTGAGCAAATCAAATTAGCCCGAAAGCGCAGGAAACTCACTACTGTGCAGGTAGCGGAGCGTGCCGATATTTCCCGTTCTACTTTGTATTTGGTAGAAAAAGGCGATGCAAGCGTGGCGATGGGGGCTTATTTCAATGTATTGCGGGTATTGGGTTTGCAAAACGATTTTTTAAAACTGGCGGCCGATGATGAATTGGGCAGAAAATTGCAGGATTTAGAACTTTTGTAAAAATGGCAACCAACAAAACGGATATCTATGTTTTTGCTCATTGGGAGGGGATGGCAGCTCCTGAATGCATCGGCATATTGTCTGCCCATCACGCAAAAGGTCGAAAAGCCTTTAGTTTTGAATACGATAAAAACTGGCTGAAAACAAAAGAACAGAAATTGATTGACCCTGATATTCAATTCTATTCAGGACAGCAATTCCCCAATAACAAAGAGAACTTCGGGATTTTTTTAGACAGTATGCCCGACACCTGGGGACGTACCCTAATGAAACGTAGAGAAGCACAATTGGCAAAAGAAAGAGGCGAAAAAGCAAGAGCCTTATACGATATTGATTTTTTGCTGGGCGTGTACGACGAAACCCGGATGGGCGCTTTGCGTTTTAAGTTGGATGTTAACGGCGATTTTTTAGATAATAATGCGGAAAAATCCACACCACCCTGGTCAACCGTGAGAGAACTGCAACAAGCTGTGGTACATTATGAAAACGATACGGAGAACGAAGCCATCAATAAGTGGCTGAAAGTATTGATTGCCCCAGGTTCTTCTTTGGGAGGAGCAAGGCCCAAAGCCAATATTCTGGACGAACACCATCAACTGTGGATTGCAAAATTTCCATCAAAAAATGATACGATTGACAAGGCGTCCTGGGAATTTTTAACCTATAAGTTGGCTGTCAGTGCAGGAATTGAAATGGCAGAATGCAGATTGGAAAAAATAAGCGGACATCATCATACTTTTTTTACCAAACGATTTGACCGAAACAAGCAGAATAGAATTCATTTTTCTTCGGCCATGACCATGACAGGAAATAATGAAGATACGATTAAGGAAAACCCGTCAAGCTATCTGGATATCGTGGAGTTCATTCAGAATTTTGGTTGTAATGTAGAGAAAAACTTACATCAGCTTTGGCGAAGAATTGTATTTAATATAGCGGTTTCTAATACGGACGACCATTTACGCAACCACGGATTTATCCTGAGCGAATCGGGTTGGCAGTTATCTCCGGCTTACGATCTGAATCCTTCCATAGATAAGGATGGCTTAGCATTAAACATTGACATGCACAATAATGCTTTAGATGTTGAATTGGCAAAAAGTGTAGGGCAATACTTTAGATTGACCAATTCACAAATGAATCAAATTATTGAAGAAATAACAAAATCAGTTAAAGAGTGGCAGAGCATAGCAAAATCAATCGGTATTTCCCGGGCAGAGCAAGCATTGATGAGCAGCGCTTTTTTTACTGCGTAATAATGCTAGACTCGCCGGCGATTAATAATAAATGATTAAATCCCAAATAACTATAGACTGCCGGTAGATTTTTTGAATGAACGTCGGAAGGTTGTAGCCGTGAAGGTGTCTATTCAAAACAATGAGTTTAATTGGAATGATCTGATTTCAAACGTTTAACTAAGGGAAGCTGTCAATTCTGCTTAGGCCAGTATGCAAATCGGCGGAAGCTAAGTTACATGATGTGGCATTATAGGTCGCACAGCCTTTCCCCTTGCTTATGCAAACATCCAACCGCCCAGGCTACCTCGTAATGAGTAAAGGTGGGTGCCAGACAATCCGCATCGGAATGTACCAATCATTCTTGCAGGCGGCAGATCAGGCAAAATAATCCAGCTCCTTTTCGAAATCGATATAGGGGTATGCTGTTTTCAACGCCGCTATTTTGGTACGCTGTGTCTGGCGAAACGCCTGGTGTGCTGCAGACGATGTATCAAAAGGGCGATGTTGCATAGCAGCCAGGATGTTTTCCAGTTCAGCAATCAGGGGAGTGTCGCCAGGCGCTATACAGGCTTTTTGAAACTGTTGCCACACGTACCGTATGGCGGTTTCATTCGGGTGTACCATATCGTCGGCATAAAACCGGTAGTCGCGCAGTTCGTCTATCACAATTTCATACGATGGAAAATAATACAGACCGTCGAACTTGGCTACGAGGTGATGCACTGCTTGTATGAGAATGGCTTTGCTGAGGTTGTTTTCGATTACACCATCCCGTATATGCCGCACCGGGCTGATGGTGAATAGCACTTTCAGGCGCGGGTTCATTATTTGCAGCCGGTACACCAGGTTGCCGAAGCCGGCTATGATTTCTTCAGTAGTGAGCAGTCGTTTGTTAAACCTGTTGGCGGGCAGCTTATGGCAATTGGCTACGATCTGGTGAGAACGGTCTTTTAACTCATATACAAAAGCAGTGCCCGGTGTGATGATCAGCCAGTCTGTGTCTTTGAGAAAATCGTGCGCCGTTTGTATGGCCTGGTTGATCTGTTGCAGCACGGCGGCGCTGTGGGTGCCGGAGAACCGGCTGTGGTGATCCGTGCTGTGCCAGGCTTCGTTGTGTTGCACCAGTTCATCTTCGGTATATCGCTTGTTGTCGATCCAGGAGGTGATGCCATTTACAATGCTAACAGGATTGAACACAATGCCGTTCGGATTCACAAGCGTGTTGAATTTTCTTTCCAGCAGCAATCGGCCGATATGTTCCGTAAAGCAGGAGCCAGCCAGCAGGATGTTATGCCGGTGCACTATTTTATCCTGCAGCGCAGGCGGTTGGAATTTGATGCGGAAGTCCATCATACAAAAATAGCATTCGCCATCAACATAGCCTTTTGCAATGCCTCCCTGTTTACATTTGCTGATAGTTCTTTCGAAGCGAAATAATGCAGCATTTCCACGGTGTCTATATTACCTACCAGTTCGTCGTTGGCCATAGGACACCCACCGATGCCGTTGATTGTACCATCGAACCGCCGGCAGCCTGCATCCAGCGCCGCCTGTAATTTTGCTGTTCTGTTGTCCGGGGCCGCATGCAGGTGTACACCGACTTCTATTCCCGGGAATTGCGTTATTGTATGTTGTGTGATCTGCTGAATCTCCGCGGGAGCAGCCAGCCCTACTGTATCGGCCAGGGAGATGATGCGGATGCCCAGCGCCGCTATCTGCTTCACCCATGTGTACACTATTTCTGCGTTATAAGGGTCTCCGTAGGGGTTTCCGAATCCCATGGATATATATACAACGAGCTCGCGATTTTTTCGCACACAGCGTTCCTGAATATCGGTTACCCTTATCAGCGAGTCTTCGATGGTGCTGTTGGCGTTTCGCTGCTGAAACGTAGGCGATACCGAGAAGGGGTATCCCAGGTAGCTGATCTGTTCAAACTGAAGGGCTTCTTCGGCCCCACGCAGGTTTGCTACTATCGCCAGCAGTTTTGTTTGCACCCCATCCAGGTTGAGCAGGGGTAGTACCTGTGCTGTATCTGCCATTTGGGGAATGGCTTTGGGCGACACAAAACTGCCGAAGTCGAGGGTGTCAAATCCGGCTCTCAGCAGGGCGTTTAGGTACGATACTTTTTGCTCCGTAGGTATCATCCTTTTCCAGCCCTGCATGGCATCCCGGGGGCATTCTATGATTTTCACGGCTCGACGATGGCTCATATATTGCAATGTACGATTTTCCCGGTGGCTGCTCCCGCGGTTTTTGCCATACTTCCGAACGGATGAATCGCCGGTAGTGCCATTGTTGAAACTTCTGTCGGTAGGCTTGTTGTTGAAACAGGCGGCGGATATCGGGGAGCTGGTTGGTTTGTACACCCGTGGTGAGCCGGAAGAATGCATACATAGTCTGTAGCAACGCTTTTTTCCACAGGGAAGAAGATCGGTTAACGTGAAAATCGGCGTGCAACCAATACCCGCCGGGAGAGAGGCGCTGGTGCAGAGAAGAAAAAAGTAGCGCTGCTGCTTCGTTGCTGAAATTGTCGAAAATAAAGGGAGTGAAAACGATGTCGAAGCGGCTGGCCGGGGAAACCTGTTCTACTCCGCCTTCCACAAAATGAACGATCAGGTTAGATAAGCTTCTTTGTTTTGCACGTCTGATCATTTTGGCAGAGGCTTCAGCATACACCACTTCCAGGTGGCTGCACCCACAGCGGTCTATTTCTTCCAATATTTTGCCGGAGCCTCCACCTGCTATCAGTATCCTGTCGTTGTTTTTTAGGAAATGGAGCAAACAGGTTTGTGATCGCATCCTGCTGTTTCCAAAAACAACTGCTGACAGAAAATCGTAATAGCGGACTACCCGATCGTAGTTCGGATTATCTGGTTTCTTCTTGTCTGGCATACAGGGACAGGGTATAAAAAAACAGTCCATGCAAAACGAATGGACTGTGTATATATCTTCCGTAAGGTTTCCACCTATGCTTTCCCCTCTACAATAGCCTTACAATATTGCATGCATTTTTGCAGTTCCGTTTTTGTATCTGCTCCATTGTATTCGTATTCAATATTAGCGGGGATATCCCATTTGTTATCCCGCACCAGTTCCAGCACTTCTTTGATGGGTGTATCGCCTTCGCCAAACGGCACATTTTCTCCCTGATCTCTTTTCCTGTCTTTGATATGAAGGCATACAATTTTTTCATGGTTGTTTCGGAGAAATTCCACCGGATCCAGATTGGCCGCTACAAAATGGCCGATGTCCAGATTGATGCGGGTATAATCAGAGCAGCCTTCCATGGCTTTTTCAAAGGTTTCCGGCGTGGAAAAATCGTTGGGGCGGTGCACGTTGGAGTGGTTGTGCATGCCTACTTTGGTTTTGTATTGCTGCGCATATCCGTCTATCCGTTTCATGGCAGTGATGGTAGCGGAGGTGGTGATGGTGTCGGTACCCAGCGCCCGGGCAATTTTAAATGCCAGTTCCACATCGTGGTCCGAGGTGTTGTCATTCATATTAAAACTGTATGCCTGTACCCGAATGCCGGCATCAGCAAACTGTTTTCCCATGTTTTCAAACGCTGCCATATCTGCTTCCTGCCGCCATTGTTCCAAAGCTGCTATTTTGGCTTTTACTTCTTCTTCGGTGCTGAACCGGGTCCATTGAAATTCGCGCGGTTCTACATGGCCTGCCCATACTTCGGCGCTGGTGATGCCGAGCTCCTTCATCATCTGGATGGCTTCTTCGCGCGAGCGATCGCGCATACTGTACGTCTGAACACCCAGAATGAAGGTATAAGCATCTTTTCCAGGGGTGTCGGGTTGATGACACGAAGAGAGCAGGGATGGAAGGGTGGCACCAAAAGCGCCGGCAAGCATCATTTTACTCCATTCCCTTCTGTTGAGTTTGTTGTGAGACATAATTATCAAATGTTTAAGCATTCAAGATAAACGATTTAAAGCAAAGGGTCAACTAATTCGGCTGTGCGGTTACCGGTTATGTATACTGTAAATCAATTGGTACAGCATACTTCGGGCGGCCCCCATCTGCCCGGAAACTGCCTGCAATGCGTAAAGTTTTGGAGGGGGCTGTATAAAATAAATGCTTAAATTGCAAGACCTGTATAAGCAGCGATCAATTATTAAAATTTCAATCAAAAAAGTAAAATTCCCATGTACAGCAACAAGAGGAGAACGCTTCTGAAACTTTCCGGACTGGCAGCGACAGCCGGTATGGTACCTTTTAATATTGTTAATGCCGCTCCGCGAAGAAATGTAAATGCAGATACCATAAAAGTGGGGTTGATCGGATGCGGAGGAAGAGGGAGCGGGGCAGCCAATCAGGCGCTCAATGCAGATCCGAATGTAGTGTTACATGCTGTGGGAGATTTATTTGAAGACCAGATAAAAAAATCGCTCACCAATCTGGAAGAACTCCATGGCGCCAAAGCAGCCGTAAGTCCCGAACATCAGTATGTGGGTTTTGATGCCTATAAAAAAGTAATTGCTTCCGGCGTGGACGTTGTATTGTTGTGTACGGCACCGGCGTTTCGTCCCCTGCACCTGGAAGCTGCAGTAGAAGCCGGCAAGCATGTATTTTGCGAGAAGCCGGTGGCGGTGGATGCACCGGGTGTGCGCAGGGTGCTGGAGGCTGCGCAGAAAGCAAAAGCAAAAAATCTGAATATCATATCCGGTTTTTGCTGGCGTTTTCACGAACCTAAGCGTGCCAGTTTCGGACGCATCAACGATGGAGCTATCGGCAAAGTATCTGCCGTGTACAATACCTATAACACAGGCGGTACCTACAGAACATGGGAGTCGCAGCAACCCCGCCCGGAATCTGTAGAATGGCAGATGAGAAACTGGCCTTTCTTCGCCTGGCTGTCGGGCGATCACATCGTGGAGCAGGCCGTTCACAGTATAGATATGATGAGTTGGGCATTTGGCGACCAACTACCAGTGAGTGCAGTAGCCACCGGCGGACGGCAGGTAAGAACAGGGCCGCAGAACGGAAATATTTATGACCATTTCAGTGTTACGTACGAATACCCTGGCGGTGCCAAAGGGTTTCATATCAGCAGGCAGCAACCCGGCTGTGCCAACAGTTATGCGGTGGAAGCCTGGGGCAACAAAGGGCAGGCACTGATAGACTGTTCGGCCAACGTGCATCGGGTGAACAGCAATGGTAAAATCTGGACCTATAACGGTAAACAAAACGATATGTACCAGCAGGAACATGACGAGCTGTTTGCGGCTATTCGTAAGGGTAAGTCCATCAACCAGGGGCGTGAAGTAGCCAACAGTTCCATGATCGCTATTTTGGGAAGAACGGCGGCCTATACCGGCAAAAGTATCACCTGGGAACAGGCGTTGAACTCCACTGAATCGTTGGGACCTGATGTTACTGCTTATAATATGGCACAAACACTGGCGGTAACCCCCGTGCCCACGCCCGGCGTTACGCCGTTTCTGTAAAATAAACACCCATTAATATTTTAACGATACGATTTATGGAGAGAAGAACGTTTTTGAAAAACACCTCTTTGGTCATGGCATCGGCCGCAATCGGAGCCCATGGCCTGGCTGCTGAGCACACCAGCGCCGTTAAGGCTGCAAAGCCTGCTATCAAAAAGTGTTTGAAAATTGAAATGGTAAAAGCAGGAGATACCCTGCTGGAAAAATTCAGGATATTAAAGGAGCTTGGTTACGATGGGGTGGAATTCAGTTCGCCGCATACGTTCAACAACGACGAAATACTGGAAGCAAAGGCTAAAACAGGGCTGGAGATACCCGGTGTGGTAAACTCCGAACACTGGAAGTCGCCTATTACTTCTGCCGATGCAGCGGTGCGGGATAAATGCTATGAAGCTTCTATCCGCGCCATGAACGATTGTAAGTTGTATGGCGGTACAACGATGCTGCTGGTGGCCGGCGTGGTAAACGACCAGATCAGCTATGCCGATGCGTGGAAAAGAGCCATCACAGAAATCAAAAGATTGATTCCGCATGCAAAGAAAACCGGTGTTAAAATAGCCATAGAAAATGTGTGGAACAACTTCCTGATCAGTCCGCTCGAAGCCGCCCGCTTTGTGGATGAGATCAACAGCCCCTGGGTGGGCTGGTATTTCGACATCGGTAATATTTTACGGTATGGCTGGCCGGAACAATGGATAGAGATACTGGGCAAACGCATCATGAAACTGGATGTAAAGGAGTACAGCCGGAAAAAGCAAAACGATGAAGGATTGTGGAAAGGGTTTGATGTAGAGATCGGAGACGGCGACAACAACTGGCCGGTGATTGTGAAAGCGCTGGAAAAAATTGGCTACAACGGATGGGCTTCTGCAGAAGTGCCCGGTGGCGACAGAGAACGCTTGAAAGTGATTATAGACAGAATGAACAAAGTATTCGGTTAAAGCGTCTTATCATAAACAGTGCAACAGGCATGCGTGGTTTACCACCTGCCTGTTTCTTTTTTAACAACACTATGGATGATGGAAACAAGGGATACAACATTGCGTTGGGATGAATTTATGAAAGTAGACATACGCGTAGGCACGGTGCTGAGTGCCGAAGTGTTCACGACCGCACGGAAGCCTGCCTACAAAATGATCATCGATTTTGGCCCCCTGGGTACCCGCAAAACATCCGCACAGGTTACGCGGTTGTATACGCCCGAAGAACTGGTGGGCAAACAGGTAGTGGCCGTGGTGAATTTTCCGCCTAAGCAAATAGCTACTATTCAAAGCGAGTGCCTGGTACTCGGCGCGGTGGATGGTGATGAAGTAACACTGCTAGCACCCAATAAGACGGCCGCAAACGGGCTGCGGGTGGGGTAGGCATCCTGCTAATTGTTGCTTGCCTTTTTATGGTAATTATTACCGCCCTACTCCCCCAGCAGCAACTGCGCTACCCTGGGTGAATGGTAGGCTTTATACGGCCGGTGCTTTTGTTCATCGAGCCTGTTGGTGAGTAATATACCTTGCAGGTGATCGGTTTCGTGCTGGAAGATGACGGCGGTGAAATCCTCCAGCATTTCGATGTGTTGTGTGCCATGGAGGTCGGTGTACGATACCATAATGGTATAGCTTCTTACTACTTCGCCTCTTTCGTTGAAGGAGAGATCGCCTTCCATACCCCGGCGCAGCAGGGCCGACCGCCATACGATGCCGGGGTTGATGAAAAATTCAAAAGGCGCTCCTGCCTTATCAAATCGTTGCACCCAGATCAGCCTCCGGTTAATACCTACCTGCGGTGCAAAATTGCCATTTCCGCAATAAATTTTGTTGCCGGAAGCACTACAGTGTATAATTTTGAGGTAGAGGACTACCATACTTATTATGTGTCGGAAGCAAAGGTGCTGGTGCATAATAGTGGACCGTGTCCGGTAAAAGGTGGTGTGTATGTGTTGAAAGATGGGGAAAAAGTTGTGAGGACATGTAGAATAAAAGACCTTGCTAAAAGAGAAATTCCACATGCAAATGACGCAGAGCTTGGGAAGTTCAAATTTGAGACAAAACATAAGACTGATGTTCATGCTGAACAAAGGGGATTAGAAGACATGCTGTATAGAAAAAACCCTAGCGCTCAATCAGTAAATGGCGGGTTTAATAAAATTAAAGCAATGTCAGATCGCGTGCGAAATTCAGCAAAAGGCAAAGGTTGTATCAAAGCTGCTGAAAAATATTTAAAGAAATAAAGAAATGTCAAATAACAAGAAGTACGCAGGAGGCGATTTGTTCAATATAAATTTAGGTAACAAAGGTAATTTTTTAGGGCTCTTAACCAGAAGAAAAGGTCGTACTAAACTTTTAGCAGGATATTTTTGGAGCTACAATAACACATTAAATTTAGGAACTACTTTATCACCTAAAGATGCAATATTGTTTGCCAAGTTTAGTGGATTGGGTTTTGAAATTGGTGAGTGGAAGCTGTTGGGGAAATACCAACAATGGGATAAAAAAGAGTGGCCATTTCCTAAGCTTGTTCGTTACGATGAATTGTCCGGCTCACATTTAGGGATTTCATACGATGATGATTTTAACGAAATAAATGAGGAGAAAATATCAGAAAAAAAGGCAAGAACTCTTTTTGAAGACGGGACTCATGGATACCTTTCATTGGAAAATTGTTTAACTGAGGTTATAAAGACATAATGTGAACTAATTTAGCCTTCTTTAAATAAGAAATAATGATTGAATTTGAACGAACAGAGGAAAAGTTAACACTCTCCCAAATTGAGACAATTGAGAAAATGGTAGATTTGAAATTTCCCGATAAGTATAAAAATCACCTCCTTAATTATAATGGAGGGAAATGTGCGCCAAATATTTTTTCTTTCCTTGAGAATGGAAAGATATCAACATCAAGCATTGATTGGTTTCTGGCAATATATAACGGCAAGTATGACAACCTGAAGAAATACATTGAAACGTATAAAATTGATAAAAAACGATTGCCCAACCACATCGTGCCAATTGCGCATGACGCTGGGGGGAATCTAATCTGCATCTCTTGCAAAGGAGACGATGCCGGAAGTATTTATTTTTGGGATCATGAAAATGAGATAGATTATACTGTGTCAGGCGATGGAGATTATTCCAATCTATATTTCGTAGCTAAGAGTTTTAATGAATTTGTTGACGGATTGAAAGAAAGTTCCGTTTAACTAATTGCAACATTCCCGCACCTGTATTCGACTCGTATTTCCATCTCAACTTCGAGTGCCATTTTAAAACCAACCAATCAACAAACATGAAAACATTATTCATCCTTACCTGCCTTTCATTTGCCGGCTTGTTTATAGACCTTGAAAAACGCAGACGGCAACAAAAAATAAGTCAATTTCTCTAAGATCATTCGATAAACAGATTATGAGGCAAATACTCGCAGCAAAAGCTGTGGGTGTGAAGAACGTGAATATTATAACAACTTCAGGAGCGAAACTTGGGCGAACACTTAGAGCCTATGCTGCCGAGAAAGAAATTAATCTACTACATTTCAGAGCGACATATAATATCATGATCGGTAAGATGTACATATAGCCGAACTTGTAACGTATTAAATTTAAGAACCCAACGAAACATTTATTAATATTGCTTTTTTATTTCCTAATGTTCAAAAATAAATGAAATATAAAATACTAACTTTTGAACAAGCAAATAATTTATTAAAGGACGATGCGGTAGAAGAAGTAAGAATTATTGATTATAATCAATGTACCGTATACAAGGTTTTTAAGGAAAAGTTATTAGTAAGGCCTTTGCATCCTTATGCTAATTCTCTACTTGTGCAGGACGAAAGAACATTACTGGGAATGGAAGAGTCAAATATTTTTCCAGATGGAGGAGAACTGAAAACCATTTATTCTCAAAGTAGGAATTCTTTTGAAAAAAGAGATTTTAAAGAAATTAAAGACAGCCTGATAAGTAATTTGATAAATTATTTAAATGATACAAATTCCTTTCGTGAAGATGATATAAACAATTTAGATTTCGTATACACCCTACTTAAGAAAAATAAAGCATTGGTTTCTCATGGTTTGGCATTTGTCCTTTTGATAGGTGAAGACTTAATTAAATTAAATACTGAAAGAAAAATAAGATGGGGATTGGTTCAAACAAAAACAAGACTGAATCCCGAACGAAGGCTGGTTTTAGTCACTTCAGAGAGTGAATATTTTGATTTGGAATCACGTGTATTCGGTAAGCATGGTTATGCAGGATATAATTATATTAAATTTTCTTTGCCTCAGTTTTCTGTAAATCTACAACCCCCAATAATTACTATATATAAAATATTGGACTGAAATTGGAATTTCTCATTCACAATATTGCGGGATTTACTTCGACGATTTCCGCGTGGGCATTACCGCCGGCAATATCATCGAGGAAAATCATTACTATTCCTTTGGGTTGAAGATAGCCGCCATCAGCAGTAAGAAAATGGGGAATACGGCAGAGGGCGTGTTGAAGAATGATTATCTTTATAACGATAAAGAGCTCTTTGACGACGGGGATGTCAACTGGTATGATTATGGTTTCAGGAACTATGACCCGCAGATCGCAAGATTCCCGCAACTGGATCCGCTAACGGACTATTACCCCATGCTCACACCTTATCAATATGCTGGTAATGATCCCATTGCAAATGTTGACCTTGATGGGCTTGAGCCGCTAGGGGCTATCGGAGGCATTGCGCAGGGTGTCAGTGATTTTACCTATGCTTACAAGGCTGCCGCCCCGGTATTCGCACCTGTTACGCAAGCTGTAACCGCAGCTTCAAGGTCTTTCACTGTACTCAATATTGTAACAACGGTTACCAATGCTGTAGCCGCAGGTGCAAATGTAGCTTCAGATATTATCAAAGGTAATAATATCACCCGGCAGGTGGGAACGCAACAGCAAGCAAGTCGATTAGGATTGAGTAGCTCTGGAGGTAGTGAAGGAGGAGTTGATGATAGTTGGACTTTTTATAAATCAGATTTAATAACCTATACTCAATCTAAAGGAATAAGCCCTACGGAAAATAATTTAGGAGAGCAGTTTGAAAACATCTTTGAGGAATACCTGACATCAAGCTTTCCTGTACAAACTAAAGCAATGAATTTTAGGCGAGCGGGAAAGGTGTGGACTGAGGGAACAGGCAGAAACTCTAAACCAGATTTTATTTCCGATGATTTTTATGACCAAGTCGCAGATTGTTGGATTTGTCCGGAGCGAATTAAACGGGTTAGCGAAGGAAGTGGCTATGAAGTAAAACAAAATAATAGAAGGGGCATATATCTTTCGTCTAATGATGCTCAAATTAAGGGGCATATTGATAACCTTGCTGCAAAGCATTCGGCTGATATTGCCACAGGAAATTATAACCCATCACTAACTTTGATAACAACATATGATGTTAGTTGGTCGCCTTCTATAACAAGATATGCCGGCAGCCGAAACGTGCAGTACACACATAGGCGAGCAATGTATAAGATGGTTAACGGAAAGTATCAATTTAAGTTTGTAGGCTTTGGGCTTTCCAGTTTATAAAAATCTAAGCTTTTTTTATGATGTATCGCTTTTTAATAATAACATTTTTTATTCCTATAATTACTATGTCTCAAACAATAACTTTTAGTAAAGCAGTTCAGCAACTGTATTTTAATGTAGATGTAAAAAACGTATCAGTAGATACAATCATTAGCGAGTTGAGCAACATTGCCAATGAGCATAATGTAAACGAAGGTACATCTTCGTTGTCTGTTAATTTAGAACTGAATATGGAGGGTAATGCAAAAAAAGTCTCTCATGTTTTTAAGTTTAATAAAAGCCCCTTGCCTAGTATATCAGTTGATACTGGATATATTAAAGTCGCTGTGGGTGAGGTTGGGGGTGATAAGAAAATTACAGACATTGATTGGTGCTTCCAGTTTCTCAATAAGATCGATGCAGAAAAATTTTTTGCAGAGTTGAATAAGATTTTTACACCAGTATCTACAAAGCAAAAAATAGCTAATGATGAATTAAACTCTGGACAATATGCAGAGTTCTCTACACGAAGCGAAAATGCAGGTGGGATAAGAGATGTAACTTTCTTTTTTGGTAAGTCTGTTGTCACTAATAAGTACGAAATAAGGTTTATTCCTTACAATGAATTTGTGGAGTAAAGCATATGACTTTTTTTACCGCCGGCAATATCATCGAGGAAAATCATTACTATTCCTTTGGGTTGAAGATAGCCGCCATCAGCAGTAAAAAAATGGGGAATACGGCAGAGGGCGTCTTGAAGAATGACTTTTTGTACAATGACAAAGAATTGTACGATGATGGCGATCTGAACTGGTATGACTATGGATTTAGAAACTACGACCCGCAAACAGGCAGGTTTGTACAACAGGATCCGTTGGCTGAAGCGTACAGTTTTTCAACCCCCTACAGTTATGCTGGGAATGATCCTATCGCCAACATTGATTACCTGGGGCTGGCGCCGGTTGGAGAAATTATTTCGGCTGCCTCCACTCTTTCTACCACTGCCGATAAGGCAATCACTTTATCAGAGATCGTCATTACGGGAACAAAAGTTGTAAAATCATCCTTTTCCTGGGCCGGAGCTATGTCAAAGATAGGCTCCGCTCTTAAGACTGCGGCAGATGTAATAACTGACGTAGCTCCTATTGTAGGCAGCGCAAAAGATATTTATTATGGTATCAAAGACGGGAATGGCTGGCAGGTGGCAGCCGGTGTGGTTGGGGTAGCGGCAGATGTATTTACATTCGGGGCTGCCAGTGTAGTAAAAGGCGGAATAAAAGTTGCTGCCAAACAAGCCATAAAGAGTGGTGTTGTGGACGACATCGCTCGGCTGGCAAAAAAAGTTGTTAAGCATGCGCCCTGCGGTTGTTTTATCGCCGGCACCCTGGTGCTTACCACAGAGGGATATGCCAGTATTGAAAACATCAAACCGGGCGATGTCGTCTGGGCGTATAATGATACAACGGGAGTTTACGGTGCTAAGAAGGTAATCAATGTGTTTGAATACACCCGGGATACCGTTTACCAGGTGCAGTCAGGCGCAGAAACCATCCATGCCACATCCGATCACCCCTTCTTTATCGGCGGGCAATGGCTGAAAGTGGCAGACCTGCAAGTGGGAGACAGTGTACAAACCTATGAAGGCGGTAAAATTGCCATTTCCGCAATAAATGTTGTTGCCGGAAGCACTACAGTCTATAATTTTGAGGTAGAGGACTACCACACCTATTATGTGTCGCAAGCTAAGGTGCTGGTGCATAATAGTGGACCGTGCCCGCATACTACAAAAACCGCTAAGGGGGTAAGTAATATTGCTAAGAATGCTAAAAAGATGTCACCTGATGATATTGGTAAATTCTTAAATGCAGGAAAAGATTGGCATAAGAGTTCAGCTAAAGGTAATTTTCTTAAACAATTCAAGAAAGAATTGAAAGGCGATACTAATGCAGATTTTTACATTGATAAAACCACAAGAGAAGTCTTTCTAAAAAGTAATAAATCTGGTAATTGGATAAACACTGGTCAAAAATTTGATTAAGTATGATTTTTAAATATAGTTTTTCAGTTGCGGGTGATAATTTTTACCCGGAAATAATTCTTAATAATATTCACGGTGATTTTGTTATCGACTCTTATTTTAGCCCGACAGATAAAAAGGTTGACAATAAACCTGATGAGTACGGTTATGGAAATTTGTCTTTTTGGCACAAAAATAAATTTTCAACTGAAAGTGAGATAGCAAAATACGAAAGAGACTTTATTGAGTTTATAGAAAAAAACAATTCACTCTTTGTTGAAAACGGAGCAAAAGATTTTGAAATTTTTATTGAAATTTATTTTGATGGGGGGCAGTGCAATTTTGAAGTTTTCAATAAACAATTATTGAAACAAATTGGAGATTTTGGAGTGTCTCTTCCTATTAGCATTTATCTGTTAAAAAGTGAAGAAATTCAAGAATGGGAAGATGAAATCAAGTTAGTTTGGGAGAGCTGCTAAGGAGAGTAAATGGGTATATGGTGGCTTTAAATCATCAACCAAATGGGCTAACCAATTAGCAAAAAGAGGGTGGACAGAAAAGCAGATTACAGAAGCTATTACTAAAGGTAAAAGCTTTGATGCAGTCAATATGGTGAATAAAGCTAATGGTGCTACAAGATATGTTCATCCAACAACTGGTCAATCTGTAGTTATAGATAATGTAACGAAAGAACTCCTTCATGTTGGAGGAAAAGGCTTTAAATATTGAAAAAATGGAAAGAACTATTTATATAAAACTACTGGAAGAAGGTACTAAGGTTTATAGGCCGGTGCCTGCTATTGAGGTAAAGAAAAATGTTTATGAAATAAAAGGCGATAACATCTACGACCCTGAAGATGAAATTTGGGAGTTTAAACCTGGTGTACACGTTGTAGCTGAAGAACGAGAATTGGACGGAGAATTAGTATTAGTTGCAGTAAGAGAAGAATGCCGCTAAGGGGGGAACTTCTCGCTTTGGTCAGATTAGAGGCGGCATACAGAAAGCCCAAGAACTCACCAAGAGTAATCATAATCTCAAACTATTAGACGGGAAAAGAATAGATCTTAAGGGGAGACATCCTTTAAGTAAGGGGCATTATAACAAAGCCACCAAAGAGCAATTAGGTTATCCCCATGTCTATGACCCAGTACATCCAGGAGGAGTTAGAGCACCGAATGCTAATGATTACATCGAAATCTTTAACCTTTTCAAATAGCCAATATGAAACTAGAAAATTTTAAACTGGTAAAGATTAATAATCAACAAATAATCGAGATAGATTATCTGGGAGAGATTTTTGACTTGCACAACGCAGCAGAATTTTTAAGAATAGACTATGTCATAAAAACATCTATTTTGACCTTGTTTTGGAAATATTATTTTGATGAAAAGAATATTATCTTATTTCAAATAAAGTTTGAAGGTGTTGAGTATTTTCAAATTTCCCCAAGAAATAATGAAATGCCAAAAGAAGAAGATGATTGTATAGAGGAAATAATTTATGGAAACAATTTTGAGTTTAGATTTATGGGTGGGATGAAAATAGTTGTTAAGTCAGAGAAGGTTTCCTTTGAAAAGATAGAATAATAAGGATGCCGCTAAGGGGGAAGGAAGAACAGGTGTTGCTTAGTTGCAACATTTCCGCACCTGTATTCGACTCGTATTTCCATCTCAACTTCGAGTACCATTTTAAAACCAACCAATCAACAAACATGAAAACATTATTCATCCTTACCTGCCTTTCGTTTGCCGGCTTGTTTATAGACCTTGAAAAACGCAGCCTGATAGATGGCAAAATAGAAATACTGGTACCCAAAGAATTTACGGAAATGGATATGAAAGAAGTATTGATTAAGTACCCCGGTAAAAACCGCCCTAAACTTATTCTAACGGATGAATCGGGTACGGTCAACCTGGGTTTCAGTCATGCCGATAGTCCTGCCGATTCCACGATGATCAAAGACTATAAGGACGTAATGATAAACAGCTATAAACAAAGAGCGCCGGGTACCGTTTTCGTGGGCGAAGGCGTTACAAGCATCCATGGTAAGAAGGTCGGCTATTTTAAGATGATTACCCAGGCGATCGACCAGCAGATCTTTAACCACATCTTTCTTACCGATTGTGAAGGAAAGCTACTGGTGGGAACGTTTAACTGCCTGCAAAAAGACAAAGCCGTCTGGGAGCCGGTGGCAGAACAGATCGTGCAGTCGCTCCGGGTAAAATAATTGGATTGGCCGAAACTAAAACGCCCTTATATGAACAAATTCATTTTCCTGCTTTCCGGTTTGTTGCTGCTGAGCATATTTTCATATGGCCAGTTGGGTGTATTAAAAATGATCGGGCAGGATGCAGAGAAAGCCAAATTGGGATACAGCCTTTTTTTGGCCTACAACATCAATATATCAGCAGCCGGTAACCGTGTACTGACATTGGAATTGTTAGACGGCGGATTCTTTCCGGGAAAAGACGAAGACGAAGATCGCCTCATTGGCTATGTTTCCATAAAAGCGGGTTACCGCTATATTTTTACTCAAGAAGGTAAAACCGGCTTTTTCCTGGAGCCGCAGCTTGGATATTGCAAGGTGGTGCGCCACAGGGAAGACAATGTGAGCAAGAGCGGTGTGGCGGCGGCGTTGATCGGAGGTTACAGTCTGCAAACCGACAGCCGTGGCAGCAGCCTCTTATTCGGACTGAAATATGAAGCTGATATAGCGGGTAAAGCATACACACTGCAGTCAACAGGCTTTCGCGTTGCCTATATTTTCAGCCTGGCAAGACGTTAATGCTGGTGACTGCTTCATCCTTTCGCCATCGAAAAAAAGTATTTCCGTGCAAAATAAACTGTAAATTGGTATTCTAATAAACAACAAGTATATGTTGCAGCTGCCTGCGGGTAGGCCTATGGCAAATACCGCCGCATTGTTCTTTCTCCTTTTTATAATGTGCTTTCGGGCAGAGGGGCAGCAATTGCCGCGACCGGCTGATGGTACCATGCGTTCCGGATCTGCTGCAGACTCTGTTCGCGGTGAGCATTTTTTATATCTGACACCGGAACAGCAGCAACACCAAAGGCTACCCTACCCATTCCAGGTTCCCACTGTTACGGATGCGGCAGCTTCTGCCCGAAAGAGCCAGCGCATTACCGGAGATATTACTATTGACCTTCAGCTTAGCCAGCCCACCTGTGGTTATGCAAGCGGAGCTGCTGTTATAACGGCGACCGGAGGAACGCCTCCTTACACGTACGCCATACAGAGCTATGGGATATGGTCGGTGTACAATACGGGCAATATCCCGGTATTGAGCGCGGGCGATTACCTGCTTCGGGTAACAGATGCCGCCGGACTTTCTGCAGAAACCAATTTCTCTCTTACGAACCTTTTCCCTCCAGTCAAGCTTGAGTTAGACGCGTTTACGCCTACATCGTCCTGCAGCACAGCTACCGGCAGTATTACCGTAAAAGCTTCAGACGGAAAGGCGCCTTATCAATACACCTGGGATCTGATCAACTACACGGACAACCCTGTGTTCACCGGATTGAGCCTGGGCTACTATGATATTTTTGTAAAAGATGCCAATGGCTGTATAGGGAATTACAACAGCTTTGGTCTTCTAGGCAGATTCGGTTGCACTTTTACGGCCGGATTGAGAGTGGGCGGTTATGCCTGCGGCTCCAACGGCTTGCTAAGTATGGAAGCATTGGGAGAAGGCGGCCCCTTTACCTACTCGCTGGATGGGGTTAACTACCAGGATGTGGGTGATTGGGAAGGATTGCCTCCCGGGGCCTATACTATATGGACAAAAGATGCCAGTGGAAAAATCTACCTGTTTTCATCCTTCAAGGCAGAGTGGTGTGATATCGCAGTGACTTATATAGCGGTAGATGCGGCCTGTGAAGGCACAGACGGTTCCCTGACCATAACAGCAGAAAATGGCATTGAACCGTATACATATACCATTGACGGCATCAATTACCAGTCCTCCAATGTATTCTCTAACCTGCGGCCCGGCCCGTACATAGTAACTGCCAGGGATTTTAACGGTATCAAAAGCTCTGTTACCGCAGACGTGTATGATAAATGCCCGCGACTGGATATTGCCGTTACCGATGAATCCTGTGCCGGCAACGATGGCGTGATAGAATTGTCGGGATACAAAGGTACCGAGCCTTATCAATATGCCATCAATGGCGGGAGCTTTGCTTCACAGGCCCGCTTCAACGACCTGTCGGAAGGCGTATATACCCTTGCCGTAAAAGACGCACTGGGTTTTACCAGGGAAGAAGAAGTGTACCTGGCAAAAGGCTGCCTGTATGTGACGGCTGCCGCAGAAGATGCAGGCTGCACCGGCGGTAAAATTTCAGTATACAACAGCGGCGCCTCGCCTTATCAATACGCCATCAATGACGGCGCTTTTCAAAGCCAGTCCGTATTTGAAAACCTGGCGGCAGGCATGTACACCATCACTGTAAAGGATGCAGCAGGTAATATTGGAACGGCTCGGGCTGAAGTACATGCGGGTACGATCATCAGTCCCCAAATTTCGATCCAATCGCCTACATGTGCAGGCAATGACGGGGTGCTGACAGTAACAGCATCCGGTGGAAAAGCACCTTATACATTCAGTGTAAACAACGGAACCTACCACAACAATGGCAGCTTTTCCGGCCTGGCGCCAGGTAATTATACCATCCGGGTAAAAGATGCTGCCGGTTGTATCATTGAGAAAGATACGGTTATAGCCGCCACCTGTCTGATATTCAACACCGAAACAAAAACGCCCGACTGCGGGTACGACAACGGTAGTATAACGGTTGATATCACTAGTGGCAAAGCCCCGTTTCAGTTTTCTATCGATGGCCTGTCATTTTCCGGTGATAATAAGTTTCCCAATCTTTCCCCCGGGAACTATGCCATTACCGTAAGCGCTGACGACGGAAGCCGGGAAACAGTCTTGGTAACCCTGGAAGAAGGCTGCCTGCGTTTGGAGCTGGCAATAAAAAATGCAGTTTGCGGACTTGCCACGGGATCGGCCACCGTAACAACCACAGGCGGTACCGCACCCTACCAATATTCCCTCAATGGAAGCGCTTTTCAAAACAGCTATGTGATGAATGACCTGGTGTCCGGCGACTATACGCTTGCAGTAAAAGACGCACAGGGGCAGGTGCTGGATACGACCTTCCGTGTAGCAGAGCGCGATCCGCCTGAAATAACCCTCACTACCAAAGCAGCAGGTTGTGAAAATAACGACGGCGAATTACTGATTGCAGTATCCGGTGGTACAGCTCCTTTGGCTTTCAGCCTGAACGGGTATGATTTCCAGGAAAACAACAGGTTTACGAATTTGGCTGCGGGTTCCTATACGGCTTATGCTACCGATGCCGCGGGATGCAAATTAACCGCACAGGCTGCGATAACAGTGCACAGCAATCTTTATCTGGATATGGGAGCAGACACTACCATTTGCGAAGGCGAAAGCATGATCCTTCGCGTAGCTAGCAACGCCACGCAGTATGCATGGAACACAGATCCTTCTTTGAGCAGCGTATCCATAAAAAATCCGGTTGCCAGCCCGCCGTCGAGTACCACTTACCGTGTGACAGCTACTTATGGAAGCTGTGAAATAACGGGAAGCATGCACGTCGCGGTTCGTCCTGCGCCGGTCGCCGCTGTTTCACCCAATGAAACGGTCTGTTTGGGGCAAGATGCCAGACTTACGGGCAGTGGTGGCACCACTTACCATTGGTCGCCGGCTACCTGGCTCAGTAACGCCGATATCGCAGATCCGGTAGTGCAACGACCAGAGGCCTCCATTACCTACGAGTTGCTGGTGACAGATGCAGACGGGTGCATATCGGCGCCTGCCGCCGTTACCGTCACCGTTACACCTTCTCCCCTGCTCTTTGCAGGTAATGATACCGCTATAGTAACCGGAAAAGATCTGCAGCTAACGGCAATAGATGTAAATAACAGCGGATTTGTTAGCTACAACTGGTCGCCTTCCATAGGATTAACCGATCATTCCATAGCATCTCCGGTGTTGGTAAATGCAGTGCAGAATGTGATGTATACGGTAACAGCCTATACAGATGCCGGTTGTAAAGCGGTTGACCAAATACATATTACAGTGTACAAAAAATCCGAAATATATGTAGCCGATGTTTTTACACCAAATGGCGACGGGGTGAATGATGTATTGCATGCTGTTCCGGTAGGTATCAGTAAACTGCACTACTTTATTATATTTGACAGGTGGGGTCGGCAGGTTTTCTCCACCAGCCGCCCGGAGGATGGATGGAACGGGATGATAAACGGCATGCCACTGCCCTCCGGCGTGTTTGTGTGGAAGGCCGGAGGGACAGACATGCAGGGCAATGCGCTGACACGTAAGGGAACAGTTATGCTTATTCAATAAAATTTTTACATGCGATCAATATATTTTCTTGCAGGCCTGGCTTTCCTGTTTTCGTGCCAGTCAGCACCGGTAGAAACAAAAATGGAAGAAATACCGGTAGACAGTACACGAAAAATAATACTGCGCCTTGATCCGCCGGACAGGTCGGCATATACCTACCATATAGCAAACGAGACTGTATATAAAATAAAGGTCAACGACCAGGATATTACCACGGGAAATGTTACCAATATACAATACGATTACCTCATTCAAAAAGACAGTTCGGGAGGTTTCAATATTTCAATCATCTTCAGGCATATCAAAGTCATCACCGATAAAGACGGAAAAAAAACAGAGGCGGATGCGGACAACGCTGCACTGTCAATCCACCCCGTAGAAAAGATGCTGGGAATACTCAAGGATCAGAAGATGGAAGTAAAGATTGATGAAAAGGGGTCGGTACAGGCAATAAAAGGGTATGATGAACTCGGATACAAATTCATTGCTCAGTTTGCGGAGGATGATAGCTACGGAAGAACTACAGCAAAAGCGCAGTGGGATCAGTTGATAACGAATGGGTTGATAAAAGGACAGGTGAATCACCTGTTCAAAGCTTTGCCGGATACAGAAGTGTACACGGGGTATACATGGACATCTAATGAAAAAACAGAAGGTGATATGCCGATGCATGTGGAATCCACCATGAAGATCAAAGATATTGATTCTACAGGGCAGGTTGTTTTTTTGACAGAATCCAGGTTGCGCAATGCAGGCAACAGTTTCGCAAATATTCCGGGTGCGCAAATGGAAGAAGCATCTCTTTCCGGTACCCGTATCGGCACTACCCGTATAAATATGCAAACGGGTATGATAGAAAAGAGCGATTACAAGGGAAAAATATCAGGCACTGTTATAGTGATGGGTAATATAGTACCATTGGTGATAGAAAATAAAGTAACCATTGAGGGCAGACGACGTTAGAAATGCACCGGTCCAATTGAGCATATTAAAACAGTTGTAAAATGTAGACTTTGGCCGGCAAAATTCGTCAAAAGGAGGTGACCCCTGCTTAAATAACCAGGCTCACACAACCACCGCGGTGGTGCCAGGGATGTACCGGAAATAAGTGCAGCGAATAACAGAAGCACTACCGGAAACGAGATAGCGTTGAGGAAAACAACCACAACAGTATGTCGCGGCATTAGGGCGAAAACTAACTTTCCAGTTGCAGGCTTCAGGACAGTTTGGGGCTGAGACCGCCCCTACTCCTCCAGCAGCAACTGCGCTACCCTGGGTGAATGGTAGGCTTTATACGGCCGGTGCTTTTGTTCTTCGAGCCTGTTGGTGAGTAATATACCTTGCAGGTGATCGGTTTCGTGCTGGAAGATGACGGCGGTGAAATCCTCCAGCATTTCGATATGTTGTGTGCCATGGAGGTCGGTGTACGATACCATAATGGTATAGCTTCTTACCACTTCGCCTCTTTCGTTGAAGGAGAGATCGCCTTCCATACCCCGGCGCAGCAGGGCCGACCGCCATACGATGCTGGGGTTGATGAAAAATTCAAAAGGCGCTCCTGCCTTATCAAATCGTTGCACCCAGATAAGCTTCCGGTTAATGCCCACCTGTGGTGCGGCTATGCCTACGCCGCCCACGCTGGTGTCGGTTACGGCTTTGTACATTCGTTCTTTGAGCAGCGGCAGCAGCGGATCATTGTATGCAATATCTTTCGACATACCTGTGAGCGCTGCGTGCCCTTCGGCTTCGTGCAGGGGGATGATGCGCAGCATGGTGGAGGTGTCGCCGCTGGTGATCAGTTGCTTTTCCGATTCGGTAAAATACTGAGCGAATCCGTTGACGGAGCTTATCAGTAATGACAGCAGTAGATAGGAGCGTTTCATAACGGTAAATGTATGGAAAATATGTTCCAGGGCAGTCGTGATTGCCGGGCGGTTGCAGATATGGCGTTAAATCAGGGAGGGTGGTTGAGCCTGTTGTGTTGGCGGGTGACAATCTTTCCTATGCGTCGTGGATATTCGTCTGTGCGGGGAACAGGTCTTCAATCGCTGTTTTTTCCAGTACCATGCGCTGTGCAGCAGCATTGGTCGCAGATTTCCATTTGATAAGGCGTATTTCTCCTGCTTCAATTTCTATACCGGTAATATCGCCATCGTTGAAGCAGCAGCATCCGGTGTTGTAATAAATGGGTTTCAGGTGCAGGTAGTCTTCTGATATGTGGTTGTATTCCTGCCGGCGAAAGGCTATTTCTTCCTGCAGTTTTGCAATGGCAGTGTTATCGCTTTGCTGCCTCGCCACCAGTAACTGGCGGTAGAGCCGTTCCAGGTGGGTCATGGATTCGAACACCGGCTGATGGGTGTGCCCGGTGATCAGCAGCAGGTCGGGATGCAGTGCCGCCCATTCGTACATGAGTTGATTGTGTTCCGTTTTCAGTATGTCGTTGAAGGCCGGCGTATTGATGCTGAGTGCGAGGTACGATTGCAGGGGCGCCCATATTTTGGCAACGAACCAGGCAGCATATTTGTTGCCGTCGCTCAGCCCGTCGCCCTGGTGACCGTGGGTTAAAAAAATATCGATCTGTTTTTCCCCGGTATTATATGCAATAACCAGTCCTTCGTAGGTGGGAATGTTTTTACCGTAAAAGTTTTCCAGTTGCAGCGGGGCAAACGGATCATTTTTCCAGAAGAGATCATGGTTGCCATACACTTTAATAAATGCATTCCGGTCTGCAAACTGTTTTTCCAGCCGGATGGAATGTTTATTATGGTATTTGATGGTAAAAAGATTGAATTTCCACAGCTCTTCCACATCGCCCAGCAATACCAGTTGGTATCCCTCGCTTTGGTAATAGTGCAAAGCATCCAGGTAGCTTTTTTCAGACACTGCAAAATCGTCGGCCGCTTTTTTGTTGCCCTTGTGCAGATCGGAGAATACCACAAATTTTTCAGGTGAGGAAGCGCTGAGCGGTATCACCACTCCTTTTTTTCCGGGGGCAGACTTTATTCCACTATACAGCCGTGTGAGTGCGTCGTGGATTTTCCTTTTGTCTGGCTTCGACGACACCCTGTTGGCCAGTTTTAACAGGGGCGCGGATAGTGTTCTTTGTAACAACCTGCGTATGCTCATCTAAGGGCAATGTACACATTTGTATGCTTCCGGCAAAGCCTGTGTTTGCCAGGGCTGGGTGGTACTGTAGCGGCGTTTCTCTAAATTGATTGCATAAAAAAAGGGTATTGCTGATAGCAACACCCTTCTGCAAAATATATTCCGGCTTACAGTTCCCTGAAGCGTATATTCCTGTACTGTATTTTCATCGGCGGACCTACATGCACCTGAAAGCCGAGCAGTCCGGCACTTTTCCCGTTGATGGTATCTTCATCGGTTACCTCGGCGGTAAGGGCACCATTGATGTAATGCTGAAGATTATTGCCTTTGGCTACTATGCGGATCTCATTCCAGTCTTCGTTTTTGATGAGGGCTTTCAGTGAGTCGCTGTCGCCGGCGGGAGTTCCCTGTATGGCTGCATTCCAGACGTTATGAACAGATTTGCCGGTATCGGTAGCCGGAAGGGTCACGCGCTGGCCCCGAAAAGCAATAATGGTACGTCCTCTTTCCTCATAGTTTTGACCGGTATACGTATTCTGGCCATCAATATCTGCCTGGTATCCTTTCAGAGCGAAAGGAACATCGGCTACCTGCTCGCTGCGGTAGTTGACGCCGCTGTTGCCGGATGCAGTAATCTGGTATTCTGCTATGAGTTCAAAATCTTTGGTTTCACCACCGCGCCATATGATAAAGGAGTTTGTTTTCAGCTCCTGCCCGGGTTTAATTTCGCCCACCAATACACCGTCTTCCACTCTCCAAAGGCTGGTGTCGCCTTCCCAGCCGTTCAGGCTCGTGCCATCAAAAATCTGCCGGAAAGCAGTTTCGCCGCCTGCATTCTCTGTATTATCTTTCTTCTCTTCCGATGATCCTCCGCCACAACTGGTGGCAACAAGGGCGATAGCCAGTAGCCATGCAACCGGTAATGAACTTTTTCTTTGTAACATGTTTTACATTTTTAAAGTGAAATGCAACCTGCGCAGATAGTATGGCAGCAATGCAAATGATTGTGTGCTGCAAAGCAATGAAATTTATCAGACAACCCAATGGGAAATTGCTGAAATCTGCGCCCAATAAGCCTTTACGCAAAAAACAGCAATTAACCATCCTGTCGTTACCTGCCTTAAAATCTCAGAGTTATTTGTTATTTTACACCCCCGCTTGTACATTGCCGAATATTCGGTAATGACGGCTGTACCATACTATCTCTTTGAGTAACTGTTTTTCTAAAAGACGAAGATTTGTTAACGATGCTTGATACAAAAAGAACAAATATTTTTGAAACAGATAAGTGGAAGGACAAGGTTTCTTACTATGGGCAATGTGGCGGTATAGAAACCTCGGTACTGGATAATGGAACGGAGCGCGGTACGAGGATTGCCTGGTTAAACACCGGCGCCGGATTGCGGTATAAAATTGTGATAGACCGCGCCATGGATATTGCCGATGCAGCCTATAATGCCTATAATATTTCCTGGATCAACAGAACAGGTATACGGCCTCCGCAGCCGTTTTCGAATAAGGGTGCAGACTGGCTGAAAACTTTCGGCGGCGGGCTGCTTACTACCTGCGGGCTTGCACATACGGGTGGGCCGGACGTTGATGAATACGGAGAAAGAGGGGCGCACGGAGAAATCAGCAATATACCTGCCCAAATACAAAGCATTGTGCAGCCCGATCCCGCAGCGGGCAATCTGCACATGAGCATTACCGGTATCATACGCGAAACCAGCATATTTGGTCACAGCTTTGAACTTAAAAGAACCATTTCCGGAACGCTGGGCGACCCCGCCATTTATATAAAAGATGAAATAACCAATCGCGGCAATCAACCCGCGCCGCACATGATTTTATACCATTTCAATTTCGGGTGGCCGCTGGTAGATGAGGGAACAGATATACTGTGGAAGGGGAAATGGAGCCCCCGGGATGGTGCTGACAAAGCAAAAATATTCCGTCAGGGCAATGCTTTTCAGAAATGTTCGCCCCCGCTGTCGGATCACAACGGGGCAGGCGAAGAAGTGGCATTTGTAGACATCGATGCTGATGAACAGGGAGAAAGCCTTTGTGGCCTGCATAACAGCAACCTGGGTTTTGCTGTTACATTGCAGTTTCCAAAGAAACAGTTGCCCTGGTTCATCAACTGGCAGCATTGGGGAGCCAATGAATATGTAACCGGACTGGAGCCGGCCAATATTCCTCCTATAGGGCAGGCAGCAGCGCGGCAACGGGGAGAACTGGAATTGCTCGCGCCCGGCGCATCCAAAACCTACGATCTTGCAGTGCGTATAATTACAAACGAAGAACATATTCAATCACTTTTAAAAACACATACTGTTCATTAATTTAATCTTAATACAATGGAAAAAATGAGCTTAGCGCAAAAGGCTTTAGACCAGGGTAAGGGTATAGTAAGGCTGGCGCCCAACTGGGTGCCCCGTTCGTTTTGTGTGCCCGGGAGAAGGATCAAGTTGCATCCGGATGATTACTATGTGCTGGGAGGCGTTCGGGGTGGTATAGACGAAAGATGGCTGTCTTCCACCACACCTGCCAAAAACGGCCCGCTAACCGGTGTCGATGAAGGATTGAGCCAGATTGTTGTTGAAGAAGGGGGAAAAACGGAGCAGGTGTCGCTGCTGGATGCAGTGAACGAGTTGAAAGGACAACTGATCGGCGACAGGCTTTGGAACGAATATAAAAGCTGGCCCATGTATTCCAAGTTTTTCGATAATATGGGTCCGCTGCCGCACCACGTGCATCACAACGATGAAAAGGCGGCACTGGTGGGTCAGTCCGGTAAACCGGAAGCATATTATTTTCCACCTCAACTGAATAACCACGGGGGTGATTTCCCCTACACATTCATGGGTATTGCACCGGGAACCACCAAAGACCAGATCAAGGAATGCCTGATGAACTTCAGCAAAGGCGATAATAAAATCACCAACTATTCACAGGCTTTCCGTCTGGAGCCGGGTACCGGTTGGGATGTGCCGCCCGGACTGTTGCATGCACCGGGTAGCCTTTGCACTTACGAGCCCCAAAAGGCTTCGGACGTATTTGCCATGTATCAGTCGCTCGTAAACGAAGCCATTGTGCCCGAAGAACTGCTCTGGAAAGATACCCCGGAAGATCGCGTGGGAGACTACGATGCACTGATTGAAGTACTGGACTGGGAACTGAATGTAGATCCGAATATTTTCCAGAACCGCTTTACACCGCCTGTACCTGTACTGCCGTACGAGCAAACCAGACTACAGGGGTACTACGAGAACTGGATCACTTATAAATCGCACGATTTCAGTGCCAAAGAACTGACTGTTCTTCCCGGCGCTACCGTTACCATAAAAGACGCTGCCTGCTATGGTATGATCGTTATGCAGGGGCGTGGCACTTTTGGTGTATGGGATATAGAAACGCCCGCGCTCATCCGCTATGGTCAGCTCACCAATGATGAATATTTTGTGAGCGAACAGGCTGCCAGAGAAGGCGTGAAAATTGTGAACCAGTCTGCACACGATCCTATTGTGATTCTCAAGCATTTTGGTCCGCGTAACCCGGATCTGAAACTGTAATAACTATTATAAAAATCTAAATAGCAACGATTATGTCACAAAACAATTATCCCAAATTGCACAATGCCACCTGGCCGGGTGTAGTAGGTAAGGGACCTGATTCTGAGCCGCCATTGTTGATTGAAACCATGCTGGAGTATACAGCGAAGGCGGAAGTAGACGGTGTTAAATTTGATGGGGTAGATGTCGGATTGTTCGATCCTTCCATTGATTTGAATGATCCGGACGGACCTAAAAAGCTGGCGGACAAAGTAGCAAAGTATGATCTGGCAATCGGTAGTGTGGTAGCTCCGATATGGGGCGGTCCGGTATTGGGTAGTGCAGACGACCGTAAAACTTTTCTGGACGAAGTGCGCAAAGCCTGTGTGTTTGCACAAAAACTAAATGAAATAGGTATTCGCAAGTATGGCGTGGTACGTATTGATTCTGCCAGCAGTCCTGAGCAATACGCAAAAGATCCCGCCGGCAGTCAGAAGTTGATTGTAGATACTTTTAAAGAAGCAGCAAAGATAGCCGGCGACAACGGCGAAAGACTGGCAGCGGAGGGAGAGATTTGCTGGGCCGGTATGCATAGCTGGAGAACCATGCTGGATACCCTGGAGGCCGTGGATAGTCCCTACCTCGGATTCCAGGCTGATATGTCGCATACCTTCCTCTACCTGCTGGGCTACAATGCACCGGAGCATCGGATACTGCCGGAAGACTTCCAGTGGAGCGATCGGGCTACCCTCGAAGAGGGATTGAAAAAACTGACAGCCGCCCTGCGTCCCTGGACCATCGATTTCCACGTAGCGCAAAACGATGGTACCGTACACGGCACCGGTTCGCACGATAAAACCGGCCGTCATTGCCTGGCAACTGATCCCAACGGGCGCCTGGATATTACGAAAGATGCCGGTTGGTGGTTGCGTGATGAAAACGGCAACCTCACCAAAAAGTTCAATCATATTTGCTGGGACGGCTGTATGTTCCCCAACGAGGTGATGCATAACCAGCAAACCTGGAACGACATCCTGGCGGCTATGATAAAAGTCAGAAACGCGCATGGATGGAGCGCTTAAGGCAAACGATCAACATTCATTAACCAGTAAATTAAATTATTGATATGGCAAGTAAGAAACAACTGAGAATAGGGCTGGTGGGTACCGGTTTTATGGGGCGTACCCATTCCAATGGTTACCGTCGGGTACCCAACTTTTTTCCGGATCTGGAGTATACGCCCGTGTTAAAAGCGGTGTGTAGCCGTAACAAAGAAAAAGTACAGGCTTTCGCTGATCAATGGGGCTATGAATCTATTGAAACAGACTGGAAAAAACTGGTGGAAAGAGATGATATAGATGCGGTGGATATTTGCACCCCCAACCATATGCACGCAGAAATAGCTATTGCCGCTGCCAAAGCCGGCAAGATGATTTTGTGCGAAAAACCGTTGGCGCGTACGCTCGCTGAAGCGAAAGAAATGGTGGACGCGGTAGAAGCAGCAAAAGTGAAAAACACCGTTTGGTACAACTATCGTCGCCTGCCGGCTGTGACCCTCGCCAAGCAAATTGTTGACAGCGGCAAGCTGGGCAGGATATTTCATTACCGCGCCAACTTTCTGCAGGACTGGACGATCAGTTCTGAAGTAAAGCAGGGTGGTGGAGACTGGCGTCTTGATGTAGATGCAGCAGGATCCGGTGTAACCGGCGATTTGCTGGCGCATTGCATTGATACGGCTATGTGGCTGAACGGCGGAATTCAGGATGTGTCGGCCGTTACGGAAACCTTTATTAAAGAACGTTTTCACAATGTGACCGGTAAAGTAGAAAAGGTAGGGATCGATGATGCCTGCATATTCCACTGTCATTTCGATAACGGCTCCCTCGGTTTGTTTGAGTCTACACGCTATGCACGTGGTCACAAAGCCCTGTATACGTTTGAAATCAACGGAGAAAAAGCATCGATCCGCTGGGATCTGCACGACCTGAATCGTCTGGAATACTTCGACCATCGCGATGAATCGGTGGTACGTGGATGGCGCTCCATACATGTTACCGATGGCGATCAGCCTTACCTGGATAAATGGTGGGTACCTGGTTTGGGACTCGGTTATGAACACAGTTTTGTTCACCAGGTGGCGGATTTTCTGAAAGCTGTACAGGAAGGTGTAGAATGTCATCCCAATTTCCGTGATGCATACGAAACCCAAAAGGTATGCGAAGCAGTGATCGAGTCGGCCAACAGCCGCAGCTGGAAAGATACCGGGGTAGAGTGGGTGGAAAAATAAGCATGCTTTATTACTATGTTTTTAGCAATGGCTGTCTGGTAAAGGCAGCCTTTTGCTTGTGCGCCCGGCATGGGCGATAACTATAGGGTGTAAGTCCCGAACACGCTATGCAGTAGGCAGTGTTAGCTTAAGGCAAGGGTGTCCATCGCGAGGTGGAATCTGAAGGAAGCCGGCGGCAAATTCCCGGCCTGACGAACAGAAACTGCATACAAGGCCTATGGAGACCGGATGAGATTGCAAGACAAAACGAAGTCCTATACTGCACGAGGTATCCGGGTAAATGTAGCAGGCGCACGGGATGAAAGTTATCGTTCTTACTCTGTCGCTGTCCGTTGTCTTTAGACTACGGATGCTGTATGTTCTTCTCCGTCTCAGACGGAGGATACATACAATATGCTATTATTGAATGATGCAAAGAACATGCGCCTTCGAACAATTCCATTCGTTGTTGTCAATAAAGATGAACACACTCGTTGGAAACCAAAAAGTATATAACAGATCCCCAGTCAGGAGGTGCAGCGTAATGCAGTTTCAGTGGAGATATCACCTACGAATCGTCTGTTGTTTCCCCGCTATGTATTAGATTTACCAATATGAAAAAACTGCTTGTTGTATTGCTCGGCATGGCCATGGGGTCGGTGATAGTAGCGCAGGAAACCATAGTGAATGGCCTGCAGCATATCCCCAAAGGAAAGCAAACGCTCATTTTTGACAGGGTGGCTGTTTTTCCGGAAAATACGCAGCTGGCTATTGCAACCATTGAAAATGGTGAAGTAGATTATTACGGTGTACTTCGCCGGAACGATACGCTGGTGAGTATCGCCAACCAGGACAGTATCTTCGAGATAGGTTCTGTTACGAAAGTATTTGCCGGTACCCTGTTGGCGAATTGTGTGTTGAAAGGAACCATCCGTTTGGACGATACGGTAAATGATTGGTTTGATTTCCCTTTCAAAAACAACCAGCCCATCCGTTTTGTGTCGCTGGCCAATCACAGTTCGGGCATGCCGAGACTGCCATCCAATCTGGCCGCCGGGACGCCCAATCCCTATGTAAACTACGATACTGCTCAACTGAATGCCTATCTGAAAAACGATCTGTTGCTGTCTGAAAACAAAGCGTATGCTTACTCTAACCTGGGAACGGGTTTACTGGGCTATGCTTTGTGGCGGGTAACCGGGCAGCCCCCGCAGGCGTTGATGGAAAGCGAAATATTTTCGCCGCTCAGGATGCATCATTCATTTACCAACCGGCAGGATGTGAAAAAGGGGTTGGTGAAGGGATTGAACCCAGCCGGACAACCGGCGCCGGGCTGGGACTTTGATGTGTTGTTTGCAGCGGGCGGGGCATTATCCTCCGTAGCTGACCTCTCCCGGTTTGTTGCAGCGCATTTCGACACGGAGCATGAGGTACTTCGGCTGACGCGTACGTCTACCCTGCGGGTAAATGATAAACTTCAGGTGGGGCTGGGCTGGCATATTGTACAAACAGGTAAGGGCGATGTGTATTGGCACAACGGGGGAACAGCGGGGTACACTTCTTCCGTAGCATTCGATCCCTCGCGAAAATCGGGTGTCATTATTCTTTCCAATGTCTCTGCCTTTCACCCTGCAGGCAGCAACATAGATGAACTCTGTTTTGAACTGTTGAAACATATGCCGTGAGGGCTGGTAGCGTGTGGAACGCCGATCGCTACAGCGAGGATCTTGTGGTGAGGCGGAAAGGTACGTACAGGTGTTCCTTACTTCCTGTAAGTATGAGTTCCGCCGCTTTAGCGCCCATCTGGTAAAAATCAGTGGAAATGGTGGTGATGCCGTTCAGAATGATTTTCTTCAATGCCGTTTCGTTGTACGAAATCACGCCGATATTTTTTCCTACTTTGAATTTTAGAGAGATCAGCCGCTCTATAAGCGTTACCAGGTCTGCTTCCATCAGGTTGATGTATACTTCCCCTGAGTTGATGGGTTCGGTGGCTATATCGTGTACGATCCTGTGTGTAAAAGCATACTCCTGGCAAAACCGGTTAAATCCCTTCAGGATTTCTTTTGGATAATAGGTTTTTTCCGGGAAAATAATCTTGAGGGTATGGTATTTGGCCAGTGGTTTCAGCGCCTGTTCCAGCGCCTGGTAAATATCTTTTTCAAAATTTTCATATACCCCCGCGTATTCTCCGTCAACCTTCACCAGCCTTTTGTCCAGCAGTACCAGTTTGTGTTTGGGGATGGTGTTGATGATCTCATGCTCATGGTCGGTGCCGTCTATAAAGTGCGGGATGATGACGTAGTGCGAATATTCTTCGCTATTAGAGTTGCGGATGAGTTTTTTGAAAAGTTTATAGTCGTTATTATAGATATAGAAATCGATCGCTGTGTCTTCTCCCAGTGTTTGGACAAAAGCATCGTAAATGATTTTTTTGTGAGAACTGAGTTTATTAAACAGCAACATTACGCGCCGGTTTTTTTTGATCTCGTCGTTGATGATATAATACCCTTTGCCCGGTACGGAGCCAAGTACACCCATTTTTTTAAGGTGTTTGTAACCTTTTTCGGCAGTGTCTCTGGATATTTCCAGCTCAAAACTCAGTTCATTGATAGAAGGCAGGATATCATCTTTTTTCAAAAAGCCGGCCTCAATGGCGTTCAGAATGGAATGGGTAAGCTGTAAGTACTTTGGGGTAGCCGAAAACTCGTCTACATGCACATGCTCAAAAAAACGTTTAAATTTCATATCAGGGTCACAGCGTATACAAACAAGTTACAGTACGATTAGCCAATCCTGGCAAAAATACGACAATGTTATAGTAAACCGAGGTATTTTGAATAAGGCGGCGAACCGGTAGCCGAAAAACAGCCGGAGGACTACAGTACGGATATGCGCATGCGATCCGTTGAAATCGCATTATCTTTAGCGTTTTAAAGCATTACCATGATAGCAGCAGGAGATTACCATAAGCTGAAAGTATTGAGGATAACAGAGCCCGGGGCTTATCTGGACGATGGGGCAGATGGCATTTTGCTGCCCAACCGTTTTCTGCAACCCACACTCAAAGCGGGAGATTTTGTTGAAGTATTCGTATATCATGATTCAGAAGGCCGTCCCGTAGCCACCACCGAAAAGCCTGCCGGCAAAGTGGGGGATATTGTATGGCTGGAAGCCGTATCCGTTACTGCACACGGCGCATTTCTGAACTGGGGGCTGATGAAGGATATTTTTGTTCCCCGCGCACAACAGCGTGACAGAATGTACACCGGCGAAAAATACCTGGTGAAAATTTACAGAGACGAACGGACGGGGCGTGTGGCTGCCACCGAAAAAATAGACGCCTTCCTCAGCAACGATGTGCTGACCGTGAAAGAAATGGAAGTGGTGGATCTGGTGGTGTACCGCCGCAGCGATATCGGCTATGTGGTGATTGTCAATAACCGGCATACCGGTGTTATTCATCACAATGAGGTTTTCAGAACCATGGACACGGGCGACCGGTTCAAAGGGTTTATCAAAAATATTACCGAAGACAACAGGCTTGATGTGGTAGCAGGGGAGCCGGGGTATAACAAAGTAGGCGTTGAGGCGCAGAAAGTGCTGGATCTGCTACAGGAACACGATGGCTATCTGCCCTATAACGACAAATCGAAACCGGAAGACATCTATGCCTTTTTCGGAATGAGCAAGAAGACATTTAAAATGACTACGGGCGGATTGTACAAACAAAAAAGAATTGCCTTTACTGATACCGGCATTCAGTTGCTGCCGGAGCAGTAAAGGCATGAAAAGGTAGCTGACAGGGGGTTAAAAATTAAACCCTATGCGTAAAGCCAGCAGCGAAGCAGTGATATCATCTTTTTTCAACAAGGTACTTTCATAGCGCAGGGCGAGCTCCAGCTTGCCCAGATCGGCACCTATACTGGGCGCCCATGTAAACCCGCTGGCGGTGTGTTTTGAATTCCTGATGTCTTCGTAGCTTACGTCTTCATCCAGTGGTGCGGCGTAAAAGGAGTAGATGGAATATCCGCCCTCAGCCATTACGAAGAGCTTGCTGGTAACGGGAAACTTGTATCCCAGTTTCAGCGGAATATTGGTGCCAAGCTTCAGGTCTTCATCAATCTTTTTGGGTATCACCAGCGATCCGCCGGGTGTAAATGTTACATATCCCGGACCGGCTTTTACGGAAAAGCGAAAGCTGAGTCCCACCTGAGAGCTGAAGCCCTGCTTCATGGCTTTATCTCCCAAAACAGGGCCGCCTTCAAATCCGAATCCGAAACTGAAAGGTTTTCCGTCTTGTGCTTGCAGCCCATGGGCAATGTTTATGAAAATCAATGCCATAGCAAGCTTAATTGTTTTTTTCATAAAAAGGATTTAGTTACAGATAATAACCCATTTCCTTTTTATTTATTGTATCAGGGGTACCGATAGGCTTCTATTTAAGGAGGCGGTATCCGAAGCATGCTTCAAAGTTAACGGCGGTGAATTTTCCGCTGAAAAGGTTTTCTGAACCTCCGAACAGGTTGGTTTGGGTAAATGGAAGCGCAGTAGTGTTCTGGTTGTTTCCCGGGATCCGGTATGCCACATGGTTATTGCTTGAGCCAAGTGCGAGACTGATATCGAAAAGAAACCGCTTGTCTTTTCCGAATGCCGTCTGCATGCCGGTCTTTCCCATGATGAACCACTCGCGGTTGAACGTGCGGTAGGTGAGCCAGGTGGAGTATCCGAAGCCGGAAGGCAGCGATTGCCATTGCCAGTCTGAAATGCTGGTTTGTACATATTTCCCGCCTCCTGCAATGGCAATGTAGGGCCATACTCTCGATCTGCTGTTGATGAGCCGGTTGCCTGCTATATAGTAACGAAATTCCTGACGAATTCTGAAGCCACTGGTGCGGCGGGAAGAAGACTGGTAATTTCCGTAGATATAATCCGCCGCGGTTCTCACCGAAAACGAGGGGTGAAACCGGTATTCCGCACCGGCAGCAGCAGATACGTCGCTGTTCCAGAGTGATAGCGGTGTAACGGAAACCGGCCAGCTACCCAGCAAAGGCATCTTTTGGTTTTTGTTTTGGGCTGTCAATGGTTGTGTCAGAAGAAGGCAGCCTGCAAGCAGCAGTATACAGGTTTTCATCATTAGTTCAGTATTTCTGCGAGTAAAGCCGGCGCTGCAGGGTTGCTGATATCGTACAGTACCATGCCGGTGCTTACCATAGTGATGAGCAGGTTGTTGATGGGAATACAGTCTTTGAAATCATATCCGGTAAGGGTATCCAGTACCTCGGGGTTGTTTGCGTCGTTAACGTCCAGTACCACCAGCCCGGCATCGGCATCGCATACATACAGGTGATGCCCATGCAGCCCTAACCCATGTGGATTGGTGAGTTGAACCGTGGATTGCAGATCTGGAGCAGTGGGGTTGGTGACGTCGAAAATCTGCAGGGTGTTACGGTTGCCGCCGCAGTTGTTGCCGGTTCGAATGGTTACGTAAGCATACCGGTCGTTGGCTACCACCGGATCGCAGGCGGTAACATGTACTGCGGTGCCCTGGTGTTTGGGATTGGCCGGGTCGGCAATGGAAAAAATGTGCATGGCGCTCATGGTGCCGATAAATAGTTGGTCTTCCCAGGGGTATATCGTCTCTACTTCGCCGTTTAGACTGAGTATGATTGAGCCGCGATCGGCTGGCTCACCCGGATTTTGCAGTCCGAATACGTGCAGGGTATTGCCATCTACCACGTACAAATGTTCTTTGGCGATGGTAAACCTTGCCAGCGAACCGCCCGTTCCGGTGGAAGGTGCGAGTTTACTGCTGTCCTTCGAGCAGGCGGCCAGTATCATTACCAGGCATGCTATGCGTGCTATCAGTTTTTTCATATACACTAGTGCTTACATTTGGGTGAGTAAATTGTTTTTAGTTCCCATCCTCTTACGATGCCTTTAGACGGATCTACGCATTCAAAATATCCGCCGGCAGGGGGCAGTGCATAATCCACCAGTGAAAAGGCATTTTCTATGCGGCTCACCACTTCTATTTGGGATAGACGGGTAATATCGAGCACCAGCAGGTCGTTGCCATTGTTGGTATATAAAAAATTGTGGAGGATGCTCAGTTCCGTAGCGCCTGGTATGGCAATGAATCCCAGCCGTTCCGGTAGTGCCGGATTTTCGATGGAGATTACGTGTATGCCCTTTTTGTTTTCCACCTGGTAGAGGCGGGTGCCTTTGGTATAAATTTTTCCGGCATCTTCAATGGGGCGCGGGTCTTCAAAGCCAACGGTGGCAGCGATAATTTTGGCCTCGTAAACGGGTGCATACCCGGTCACTTCATCCGGTGGTTGCTCATCCATAGTGCACGCGGTAATCAACAGCAGCATGGCTGTTCCTATAAGCGTTTTATTCATAATGAAGGGTTATGTTGTTAACTTAACAGCTATACTGCTAAAACCGTTGCATGGTTGGGTAGAATCGCTTTTTTTTACAATCGTGTGACCCGGTTTTATGGCAACTGCGCCAGTTGTTTGGCCAGCTTATGTAATTGCTGGCTGGTCTGGTAGCCCTCCACTTTTTTTACAGGCTTTCCTTTGCGATAGGTAATGAGTATGGGAATAGATGCTACATTCAGTTCACGTGCCAGGGCTTTGGCTTCGTCTATATTTAACCGGTAAACCAGTAGCTGACCGGCATATTTTTTTGCAATAGCCTCCAGCGCTGGCTCCATTTTTTTGCACGGAGCGCACCAGGGCGCATAAAAATCCACCAGCACCCTGGGGTTTTCATGTAGTAATTTATCAAAGTCACCCCTGGTAAACGCATTCGCTTTCTCGTGGTAGCCGGGTACTACCGGCAGGTTGCTGCTTTCCCAGCGCAATATGCCGCCCGCAAGGTCGTATACATGTTCGAAGCCCAGCTTCATGAGTGCTGCGGCTGTTTGGGCACTCCGTCCCCCCGCTTTGCAATATACCAATACGGGTTTGTGTTTGTCTAAAACCTGTAACTGTTGCAGAAAGTCTGCATCGTAAGCATTGATGTTCATCGCACCCGCTAAATACCCGGTGTTGAACTCTTCCGGCGTTCTGACGTCAACCAGTTGAACTGCCGGGAGCGAGTCCAGCAATTTTTTGAAAGCCTCCGGTTGTACCTGTGCAGCCTGCTGGCTGAATACAGGTATTGTACCGCAAAGCAGGATCAGTAAAAAAGATGTGATACGCATACGCCGCCAATTATAGTCTTTACATTACCTGATTTGTAAAATTATTGCTTTTGCCTGGTCTCTGTGCATTTATTGTGTGCTAAGTTTGCCGGTATGAACATATTGGCAGAATTTAAGAAAATAAAAACATTCGTATTTGATGTAGATGGCGTAATGACCGACGGCTCGGTGCTGGTACAGGGGGGAAGAGAGTTTTACAGAACGCTCCATACCAAAGACGGGTATGCACTGCAACAGGCAGTGCAGCAGGGATTTAATGTAGCCGTTATTACGGGTGGCTATATGCCTGCTGTGGTGGAACGCATGGATTTTTTAGGGGTAACCAGCGTATACCAGGCAGTGAAAGATAAAGTGGCTTGTTTTGAAACTTATTGCCTGGAACAAAACATCAATCCGGCTCAAACATTGTATATGGGCGATGATATTCCCGACTATGGCGTGATGCGAAGGGTGGGGCTGGCGGCTTGTCCCGCAGATGCTGTGCCTGAAATACGGGAGATAGCGCACTACATATCTCCTGTGCCCGGCGGCAGGGGATGTGTGAGAGATGTTATAGAACAGGTGCTGAAGCTCAACGGTTGCTGGGGCACTGGCAGCGGGGTGGCCAGCATCTAGCATCATCCGGCAGTTTTCTATACCTTAGTGCTAACTATTGTTGAATATAAAAGACTACTTATGGCTGCACGTAGCGATCAGTTTGTTAGTCCCGATTATGTATTGCTGGATGAGCTTCTTACAGAAGAGCAGCAACTGATCAGGGAAACGGTGAGGGCTTATGTGAAAAAGGAGATATCCCCCATTATAGAAACCTATGCCCAAAATGCTGCCTTCCCCGAATATATCGTAAAGCAGTTGGGTGAGCTGGGGTGTTTTGGTCCCACGATTCCGGCAGAATATGGTGGAGGGGGCCTGGATTATATCAGTTACGGCCTTATGATGCAGGAACTGGAAAGGGGCGATAGCGGGGTGCGGTCTACCGCCTCCGTGCAGGGAAGCCTTGTGATGTATCCGATATATACCTACGGAAGTGAGGAACAAAAGAAAAAATTTTTACCGAAGCTTGCCAGCGGCGAGTGGCTGGGCTGCTTCGGCCTCACCGAGCCCGATCACGGATCGAACCCCGCGGGTATGACTACCCATATTCGTGATGCGGGCGACCACGTGGTGCTGAACGGTGCCAAAATGTGGATCAGTAATGCACCATTTGCACAGGTAGCAGTAGTATGGGCCAAAGATGAGAAAGGGGAAGTGCGGGGCCTGATCGTGGAGCGCGGAATGGAGGGATTTACCACCCCCACCACACACGGCAAATGGAGCCTGAGGGCTTCTGCTACCGGCGAGTTGGTATTCGACAACGTAAAAATACCCAAAGAAAACCTGTTTCCCGATATCAGAGGGTTAAAAGGACCGTTAAGCTGTCTTACAAAGGCCCGGTTTGGCATAGCCTGGGGAGCTGTTGGCGCTGCGATGGACTGTTATGATACAGCGCTCCGCTACTCAAAAGAGCGGGAGCAATTCGGCCGGCCGATAGGAGGGTTCCAGTTACAGCAGAAAAAACTGGCAGAAATGATTACCGAAATAACCAAAGCGCAGTTGTTGAACTGGAGGATAGCCGTGTTGATGAATGAAAACAGGGCAACTCCGCAACATGTAAGCATGGCAAAGCGCAATGCCTGTGCAATAGCCACGGATATCTGCCGGAATGCAAGACAGATGCTGGGGGGGATGGGCATCACGGGCGAATACTCCGTTATGCGACATATGATGAACCTGGAAAGCGTCATCACCTACGAAGGTACCCACGATATTCACCTGCTTATTACAGGAATGGACGTGACCGGTTTTAATGCTTTTTCATAAATCACTTTTCAAACGCACCTGATTGAAAATATTTCTGCTGGGTTTTATGGGAACCGGTAAATCGTACTGGGGCAAACGTTGGGCAGCAGCACACGGCCTCACGTTTTATGATCTGGACACCTGCATCGAAGAGGCAGCAGGCGCCACTATTTCTCAGATATTTGAACAACACGGAGAGGCTTATTTCCGGGAAAAAGAAAGGGAAGTGCTGCACCGTTTTGAAGGTAAAGACCGGTTCATTTTATCAACGGGCGGTGGTACACCCTGCTATTTCGATAATATGCACTGGATGAACGGGCAGGGAAAAACCATCTACCTGCATACCCCCGTAAGCGTACTAAAAGAACGACTTATGAAGGAAAAAGCACACCGTCCTCTCATCAGAGCGCTGAAAGAAGATGAATTAGAGAGTTTTATACATAATAAACTAGCCGAACGCTCCGTTTACTATCAACAGGCGTCAGTAATACTGCATACGGAATCTATAGGAGATAGTACATTTGTGGAAATTAATTCAAACGATGTCTAAACGATTTGTCCGTTACGCGGCCATCCTCGGTGCGCTGAGTGTAATACTTGGTGCATTCGGTGCGCATGGTCTTAAAAAACTGGTGTCGCCCGAAGCCGTTGCTACCTTTGAAACCGGTGTGAGATACCAGTTCTACCATACTTTTGCTTTGTTGGGATTGGGATGTTTGTACCGGCGTATGCCCGGCAAATTGATGGAATGGTCTGCCCGTTGTTTTTTGATGGGTATAATATTGTTCAGCGGATCTTTGTATGTACTCACCTTTCTGGAAGCTACCGATAAGGTGGGTTTAAAAGGGATAGGAGCTATTACGCCGGTGGGCGGACTTTTCTTTATTGCCGGTTGGGTTTGTTTGTTTATTCAATCCATGAAAAGCGACGAAGTGCTCCGTCAGGCCAGAAAAGACAAAGACCGGGAGCGGGAGTAGATTAAATCGTCACTTGCAATGTGAGAGTGCCCTCGGCGCTATTATCCTCTAATTTTCCGTCTATCAGTTCCATTCTTCTGCGAACGATGTTTGTAGTACTGTCGGAAATGGCATAGCCCGGTGTTGCCTGGTAGGTGATCTTAATACTGAACATTTCAGTTGTTATTGCCAGGCGGATGGTTGTTTTTTCGGCACGTGTATTTCGCAGCATCATGGCTATCTCTTTGTACGAGAGAAACAGGTTTCTTCTTGCTATTCCCGGCATTTTTACAGCAGGTACGTGTTCGGGTATATCCAGCGTATAGGGTATGTTGTTGTTATCGAAGAATTCGTGTGTAAAGCTTTTGATGTAATCAATCAGGTTCTCCAGCCAGTCGTGTGATGTTTTCATGCTCCATATAATAGCGTTCATTTTTCCCAGCAGGTCGTTGGCAGATAGCGAAATTTTTTCTATTTCCGGAAGTGCTTCGGCATTGGTCCTGTGCTTGGCCAGTTCGCTGAGCAGGCGGATGGCCGTCATTCCTCCGCCCAGTTCATCATGCATATCGGCTGAGATGCGGTTTCTTTCGTCCTGCTCTGTCTTCAGAGCCGACAATTGTTTTTCATATGCGAGCTTTTCGTTGTGCTTCAGTGTAGCTTCCTCCTTTTTTACGCTGTTGATCAACTCCTGCCGGTTTTTGTAGGTAAGTCCCAGGAGAAAGAAAGAAAACTCTCCTATGATACCCAGCTCGTAGTAAAAGAGCGCGTGCGAAAAGAGTGTGTTTTGCAAGCCAGGGGCCAGCGTGATGGTCATGGATATACATCCGAATACAACGATGCAAACGTTCCCCATTACGATGTAATTCATGAGCTTGTTTCGTTGTCGTAATCCAAGTACAATGAGCGCCACTCCCGCGCCTACGATGATGTATTTCAATACCATCTCTATCACCTCCAGCCCGGTGAGGTTATCCGAAAAGAAGTAGAGTGCAGAGTACCCTGCAGCAGATACAATAATGAAAACGGCTGTCCAATTAATAAGCTTGTGCAGAAGCGGGTAGCGGGTAGCGCTGATGGACAGAAATTTTCTTAGGAAAGCCAGGTAAGAAGCCAGTCCGGCCAGCAGTAGCAAGAAATCGAGGTACTCCTCAAAAAATATATTGAACGAAGATACAGACAGGTACAACTGTGCTTTTAAGAAAAGGATGGAGGCGCTTGCAAATGCATATATACAGTAATAAAGAAATTCTTTCTTGTGATTGAACAGGTAGTTGGAAAACGAGAAAATGATCATCATACACAGGATGCCCACCAGTATAAACGTAAATATATTCAGCGCTTCATTTTTGTTGCGGGCGGCATTGAAATGCAGGTGTAAAAATGAAGTGTGCACGAGTTCAGGGCGGAAGGTGTTCACCTGTATTTTGGCCGGCTGCAGTAGCACATAATATACGGCGGAGTCGCTACCAGTCATCTCTATACGTTGATAGGCATCGATGTCGCCGGGCGCATCAGGTACCAGCGTAAGGCTGCCCCCCGGGTCAGTTTGACGATATAGGCGAAAATTTTTGAAATAGTAACCCGGGTAAAGAAAAATGCTCTGGGGCGTGGTTGACCGGTTTACCAAACAAAGACGAACATACAAATAGCGCGAGTTGGTATGCTTGCGAAGTTTTCCGCTAGCGGGTAAGGCTGTTTCAGGCGATTGATAGGACAATTCGGGAATTTCATGGATATTGTCCAGTAACTTTTTGCTCACCACTACCTCATATTGAGCAGGCGAAAGCAGAGCACTGCTTTGTATAGCGGCAATATTGATGGTACTGTCGTTCGTGGATTGTGCGCTGGCAGCACATACTGAAAAAAGGGCCGTAAGCGTTAGTAGTACGGCGCGGTAAGCGTCGGGTGTTTTTCTTAACAACATTCCAATTTAATAGATATAGCTGGTTCAACAGGTAAATATAATGCCGAACATCATGATCCCGCGGAAAGATGGTTTTCACGGGCAGGCGTTATTCAGCAGCATGCGTTACCGGTTCATACAGTGGCCGGATTAATCAATTATCACAATGTCACGCACAGAAACACACACCGCAGGCCCACGCTCACAAAAGCATAACACGAACACCTTATCTTTGCAGACAATATATTTGCAGGTAATTTACCGAATATTTTACATGGCCAACAAACTAAAAAATAAAAAAAGCAAAGCAATGGAAGCCGACCGTAAGTTTTCGCCCGATCGGGAAGAAAAGGTTACGGTGAAGGAGTTGGTTAAAGACGAAAGAACCTATAAAATCATCGGTAGTGTGTTGCTGTTGGTGGGCTTTTTTTTGTTTACCGCCTTCAGCTCCTATTTTTTTACGTGGCGCCAGGATCAGGATAAGGTTTTTTCGGGCGCTAAACGGGTATTATTCGAAGATGGCATTCAGGTGGCAAACCTGCTGGGCAGAATAGGCGCATGGGCATCGCACCTTTTTATTTATAAAGGATTTGGTGTACCGTCCTATATGTTTTGCCTGTTTTTCTTCACGCTGGGCATTAACCTGCTGACAGGAAAAAAGATATTTTCTGTAAAAAGAAATATGCGGTATGTAATCGTAGGACTTGTTTATTTCAGTACCGCTCTTGCTTTTGTTACTGCAGGCAGTGTATTTGCCTGGGGAGGGGAAATAGGGAATATTACCAGTGCCTGGCTGAGAGGATTGCTGGGTGGAGTAGGGGCCGGCGCTCTGTTGCTGGCGGCTGGGTTTGCTTATTTTATCTGGAGGTTCAACCCACATTTTTCTTTTTCATGGCCTGCCCGGAAAAAGAAGGAGATGGGGGAAGAGGAGCATATAAAAGATACACCGGTAGATAACTCTTTTTCTGATGAAGCCCGGGCTTTCGTGGAGGAAATACCAAAAGAGGTGGGAGAGCGGAGGAGTAAGCAACGGAGTGCCATAACCGTAATACCTCCGGGCGAGGAAGATGATATCACTGCAACAGAACTCGTATTGAATGGTAACTCGGCCCCTAAAAAGAAAAGCCGGGACGATGCAGACCTGGAGTTGCAGATTAAGTCCACGCCGGAAGAAGAGGAAGCAGCCGACGAACAGCCGGAAGAAAAACAATCTGCGGTGGAAAACCTTCCACCTTACGATCCGGTACTGGATCTCCGGGATTATCAATATCCATCGCTGGAATTGCTGGAAACGCATGGCAGTGAAAAAATTGTACTGGACTCCGATGAGCTGAAAGCCAATAAGGTACAGATTGTGACCACGCTCAAAAATTATGATATTGAAATAAAGGAAATATTCGCAACGGTAGGTCCTACAGTTACACTTTACGAAATTGTACCCGCTGCCGGCGTGCGTATTTCAAGAATTAAAAACCTGGAAGATGACATTGCGCTGAGCCTGGCTGCGCTCGGTATTCGCATCATAGCGCCGATACCCGGCAAGGGCACTATTGGTATTGAAGTGCCCAATGTTAAGAAGGCGATTGTGAGCATGAAAGGGATGCTCTCTGTAGATAAGTTTCAGCAGAATAAGTTCTCTTTGCCGATTGCATTGGGTAAAAAGATAGACAACGATCATTTTATTGTAGACCTGGCAACCATGCCACACCTGCTGATGGCGGGCGCCACAGGGCAGGGTAAGTCAGTGGGCATCAATGCCATCCTGGTGTCGCTCCTGTATAAAAAACATCCCTCGCAGCTAAAGCTGGTGATGGTAGACCCTAAAAAAGTAGAGCTGAGTATATACAAGGTTATTGAAAAGCACTTTCTGGCCAAGCTGCCGGGCGAAGAGGAGGCCATCATCACCGATACCAAAAAAGTGGTGCATACGCTCAACGCCCTTTGTATAGAAATGGACAATCGCTACGACCTGCTCAAGGAAGCAGGCTGCCGTAATATCCGTGAGTACAACGAAAAATTTGCTGCCAGAAAACTGAATCCTGAAAAAGGACACCAGTTCCTGCCGTTTATCGTATTGGTAATAGATGAGTTTGCCGATCTGATCATGACCGCCGGTAAGGAAATTGAAATGCCCATCGGTCGCCTGGCACAGTTGGCACGGGCGGTGGGTATTCACCTCATCATTGCTACACAGCGTCCGTCGGTCAACATCATCACAGGTACTATTAAAGCCAACTTCCCCGCGCGGATAGCTTTTAAAGTTTCTTCTAAAATAGATTCCCGTACCATTCTGGATACGGGCGGTGCAGAACAACTGATCGGAAGAGGTGATATGCTCGTATCGTACAACGGAGAAGTAACCAGGGTGCAATGTGCTTTTGTAGACACCCCTGAAGTAGAGGCGCTGGCTGAATTTATCGGACAGCAGCGCGGTTATCCCCAGCCGTTTTACCTGCCGGAATACGTAGATGAAAAAGAACTGGAAAGCCGCGATTTCGATTCCGGCAACCGCGACCCGCTTTTTGAGGACGCCGCCAGACTGATTGTACAAAGCCAGGTGGGCTCTACTTCCCTGCTGCAACGCAAAATGAAACTGGGGTACAACCGGGCCGGCCGCCTGATGGATCAGTTGGAAGCGGCGGGTATTGTAGGCGCCAATCAGGGCAGTAAAGCCAGGGATGTATTGTTCAAAACAGAAATGGAACTGGAAGAATTTTTACAGGCTTTATAAAAAAATTAAGATAAGTTGCTAAACCATATAGGGTGTATTGCTGTCTTACTGTTATCAAGTATCCCTATTTTTGCAGCCATCGGAAAATGACCGGGTGAAGTCTGGGGTGCAAAAGTATAGCGTACCGGACTGAATGATGGGCCACCCAACGCTATCCGATCATTGAAAACAATAACAAACAATCAGATGAAAAATATTTTATTTTTAGCTTTTGTACTTTCCTTGTTTGCAACCGGTTACGCGCAGTCTGGCGGGCAGGGAACCAATGATCCCGACGCTAAAAAATTGCTGGAATCCGTTACCGCCAAGTTTAAAAGTTACAGTACGGTAAAAGCAGGATTTACCTTTCAGGTAGAAGATGCTGCCGGTAAGGTGCAGGGAACAAAAACAGGAACTGCCTACCTGAAAGGCAACCAGTATAAAGTGGAACTGACTGATCAGGAAATATATTGTGACGGGAAAACTGTTTGGACTTACGACAAATCCAGCAATGAAGTGCAAATCAATGATTTCGATGCTTCGGAAAGCAGTTTCACGCCGCAAAAGGCTTTTTCAAACTTTTATGATAAAGATTTTTTGTATAAGCTGAATGAGGAAAAAAAAGAAGGCGGTAAAACCCTGCAGGAAGTAGAACTTACCCCTACCGATAAAACAAAAGCTTTCTTCAAGATATTGGCCTACGTGGATAAGGTGACCAAAAACATAGTATCTACCCGTCTCTTCGAAAAAAATGGCAGCCGCTATGTATACAGTGTAACCAGTTTTACACCCAATGCCAAAATGGAAAACAATATGTTTACTTTCGATACCCGTAAATACCCCGGTGTGGAGGTGATAGACCTTCGCTGATATCCATTGTTATAACACAGTTGTCGTTCTTATTGCTGATAGCCGGGCTGGGTACAGGAAATGGATATGTCCCCCTCTTTGCCTTTGAAACAGGCACGTGCTTTTGATTTTTAGTTCGAATTGTTGGCTCCTGCAGTTGGTTACAGGCAACTTTGCTGTTTATTACCCTTAATAGCGTGAGTGTAGAACGGAGTGTCTTTGATCTTTTTCCTGCTATACATAATATAACAAAATAATAGGCGTTCAAATATAAATCGGATTCCTATGGTGCACACAAGTAATAAATCGGTGGTAGAGATACTGCTTAAAACCTGGATGATTTGTGAAGCCACCGTCAATCTGCAGGATTGTCTGCGCGATAACTCCAAAGAAGTATACCATCGCTTTAAAGTTTGTGCGGGAAGGTGCTTCGATATGGCAAGAGAACTGATGGAACGTGGAGAGTTGCGGCTGGAAGAAAAAATAGCCTGCCTGGTAGAATGCCAAACCTGCCTGCGTATTTGCAAACAATACGGTCATAATGCTGAGATCGCGTTTTGCGGCTCTATTTGTGAAGCCTGCTTATCGGTTTTTGGAAACTCCGTTTTTACAACCCAGTTGAATTAAGGATCGTAAGTGCATCCGCCCTGTTCATACTATTAGCAGGGCTTTTCTGCATACCTCCATCCGAATGCACTAAGTAGCTCGAAGTTTTTTCTGGATATACAACTTTTGCCAGCCGCCTTTCAGGATTTTCCTGTTCCCGGTAGATACGCTGCTCACCGAACTCCGCTTACCGGGGTAATCTTAAATTGATGGTGATCCTTTGTGCTGTGAAGACTTCGTGGCCAGCACCTTTGTCTGCCGTTAGTTTCTATATTTTGAAGCGTAATTTTAATTCTTTATTTTTAGATAACGCTTATCATTTTAAATCATTAACATCGAATGAAACAACTGATTGTGGCGGCATTGCTATGCGTCGCCTTTCCTGCTTTCAGTCAACAGCCTGTAACCAGCAATAATGGCGGATATTCCTTTGAGCAATATAATCCCATTTCCACATTGGTGGTGCCAGAACATGTTATTACCCGTGCAAAATTTCCTTTTATAGATGTGCACAATCACCAGTGGAATCTTTCGCCGCAATCTATCCCCGATCTGTTATCTGTAATGGATAAGATGAACATGGCGGTGATGGTGAACCTGAGCGGGGGAAATGGCAGTAAGCTACAGGGTATGACATCAGATGTAAAGCATAATGCGCCCACGCGGTTTATTGTATTTGCCAATATAGATTTTAGCGGAATAGGAAACGACGGGTGGACGTCGAATGCAGTGAAGCAACTGGAAGCAGATGTGAAGAACGGGGCGAACGGGTTGAAAATATTCAAGAACCTGGGCTTTTCGGTGCAGGATAGCCGGGGTAACCGCGTGCCGGTAGATGATCCGCGGCTGGATCCTATATGGAAGAAATGTGGGGAACTGAAAATTCCGGTGTTGATTCATACGGCTGATCCCAAGCCTTTTTGGGATCCGGCAGATGACCGGAATGAGCGCTGGCTGGAATTGAAAACACATCCCCGGCGTAAAAGAGGGGCCAGTGATCCGGCACCATGGGAAACACTGATCCGGGAGCAGCATCACGTATTTAAGAAGCACCCTGGTACCACATTCATTGCCGCTCACTTTGGATGGTATCCCAATGATCTGGCAAAACTGGGCAGTCTGCTCGATGAGATGCCCAATATGATGGTAGAATTCGGCGCCATTATAGCAGAGTTGGGGCGCCAGCCCAGGGCTGCGAGCGCTTTTTTTGAAAAATACCAGAACAGGATACTTTTTGGGAAGGATAGCTGGGTGCCGGAGGAGTATACCACCTATTTCAGGGTACTGGAAACAGAGGACGAATACTTCCCCTATCACAAGAAGTATCATGCGTTCTGGCGCATGTATGGAATGGGGCTGTCGGATGAGGTGCTGAAAAAAGTGTATTATAAAAATGCCCTCAGAATTATTCCGAATATTGATAAAACCCTGTTTCCGGATTAGCAATTGCGAAATTCATGCTATCTTGCACGTCCTTAAAATGTTTGGAACTATATGGAATACAGCAAGATTATTTCTGTAACGGGCTTGCCCGGTTTGTACGAATTACTTAGCTCGAAAGGCGACGGAGCGATCGTTCGTTCACTGGAAGACAAATCTTCGAGGTTTGTTTCGTCTCGTGTGCATAACTTCTCACACCTGGAGAGCATTGAGATTTATACCATCAGAGAAAACGTGAATCTTGCGGATGTATTTATTGCCATGCAGCAATCGGATACCCCGCTGCCAGACCATAAGAATGGAAATGCTGTAAAAAATTATTTCGAGAAAGTATATCCCGATATGGATTTTGAAAGGGTATATACCAGCGATATGAAGAAGATGATCAAATGGCTGGATATACTGGTGAAAAATGAGGTTGAGATAAAAGCCCCCGCGGAAGAAGAACCGGAAAGGGATGAACAGCCCCTCGCAGAAGAACCGCAGCAAACAGATGCTCCAACAGCTCCGGAGACTGTAGAAGCAAAAGCTCCGCCCAAAAAGAAGGCCCCGGCAAAGAAGAAAGCGGTTGCTGAAGAAGGTGAAGCAGCGCCGAAGAAGAAGGCTGCCCCCAAAAAAACTGCTGATGCCGAAACTCCAGCCAAAAAGGCACCTGCTAAAAAGAAAGCCAAAGAATAAGCCATACAACATACATAGGTCATCGGATATGGCCTGCACAACGGCGGTGATACCTGCTGACCTGCCGGGTCAGCCGGCTGTTAACGTCCGAAATCCTTTTGGAGGCGCAGGTGCGTATGCTTAATTTCCATTACACCGAAAAGTGTATAGCCTGTCAAGCGTTCTGCAGACCTGTAACCATGGGATAGCGCATTGTAAATGAAATACGATGCAGGGAAAATATATTGAAATAGCTACTAATCAGAGCCTTAACCAAAAGTCCCGATGTGTCTACACCGGGGCTTTGTATTTCGGTAAAGGCGGTGATAGAGACCATAGTAAACATCCACGTGTTGTTTTTGCTGTGATGGTATCAACGACCGTGCATATATTACAAGCTATGCAATGTATGATGATATCGATGCCATAACGTTTAGGCCAAGGAGAAAAAACTAAATGCTACTACAGAATCCATACATTCCTTATTTTCGAAATTGTATCAAACCTGCTGATAATGCAATCATTAAAATATATTCTTGCTGTAACATCGGTGTGCTTGGCAGTACAGGTGTCGGGTCAGAAAATTCTTTTTGAGTTTGGAGAAAGAAAACATTTCGACAACCTGATTCATGGAGATGGAAAAGCGGAGCCTTTGCGTTGGATAGATGTCAATACCACCGATACTACCTGGTATATGGAGGGAGAAACACTGGTAGGTAAAGGCTGGCCGATCGGTGTGGTACGCTCAGAGAAAATGTATCAGAATTTTATGCTGCATGTAGAGTGGAGGCATATGGAGAAAGGTGGCAACTCAGGGATATTCGTGTGGTGTGATGCACGACCGGAAGACCACAACCGGTTACCCAGTGGAGTAGAAGTACAGATGCTGGAATTAGACTGGGTGAACCAGCATAAGCGTAATGGAGAAACTCCTCCTATAGCGTATGTACACGGGGAGCTTTTTGGCGCAGGCCAAACGAAAACCATTCCCGATAACCCGCGTGGCGAAAGAAGTAAATCCATTGAAAACAGGTGCCTGGGGGTGGGGGAGTGGAACCGGTATACGGTGGTTTGTATAGACGGAACCATTAAGTTGTCCGTCAATGGGAAGTATGTAAACGGTATTCGCGAATCTTCTCAGCGAAAAGGCTATCTCTGTCTTGAGGCAGAAGGTGCAAGGATAGAATTCCGCAACCTGCAGGTAATAGAACTGGATGAAGGGTATATATTGCCGGAGCACGTGGTGGAGGAGCTAAAGGAGGAATGAGTGTAAAGTAAGCTGCGTGACCATGGTATTTCTGCTGATATCGTTAAATATTACCTATATTACAAGATATTTCTACAGCAACAAAGCAGGTGATTTTGCTGTTGTTATTTTCCATATTTGGTTTAAAAACTCATCAGAGCAATGTTCAAAAAGGCAAAAGTAAATCCCGTTAAAGAAGCAAACAACAGTAACGGGGCGATGATAACAGAGGAAAAAAAGGTAGCAGCCACTGTGATGCCGCGCAGTGTATATCAGTCGTTGCTGGTGCACAGGCATGCTATGCGGGATTTTACGTCTTTTCTTGCCAACTTTAGTATGCTTGGAATAGCTGGCTCTACCATTGAACTGCTCGGCGATAAAAAAACTGCTCTGGAGAAAAACGAAGTACAGTTCCGGCAGCAGTTGAAGCCTGACATTTTTAAAGCGTATCCGGCATTGGAGGAGCTCAATGCTTCCGCTGTAAACGCAATCAATACGTTCAGTGCGTTTACCAAAGGGTACATAAAAAAGCTACAGGAACTTGGACAAAGCTATAATACCCCCGGGCAGGACAAAACCCTTTACTGGACCTCTGTTATAGTGCCTGTATACCGGGAATATATGATGGAAAGGCTTTCGCATATCAATGCGGTGTACGACCTGTTGGCTAAAACAGATCATTACATAGCCGGACTACAGATCGATTTTTCCGCGTAAAACTCAGTTTCGAATCGGCTTGCCTCCTTTTAATACACTTTGGATGCGTTCCAGGGTTTTCTTTTCCCCGCAAAGGCTCAGGAAAGCTTCTCGTTCCAGATCCAGCAGGTATTGCTCACTCACGTAAGCGGGTTCGCTCAGATCGCCGCCACACATTACGTAGGCCAGTTTTTTAGCTACCAGTACATCGTGGTCTGTAGCGTAGCCGGCGCGCCACATTCCGTTGATGCCTGCATACAAAGCGCCGAGGCCTAACCGGCCCTGCACCTTCACATCTGTACGGGGAACAGGGGTTGTATACCCGTTGTTGTACATATCGATCACACTTCTTTTTGCAGCCGCTATACGACGATCTTGGTTTACAATAACCTCATCGCGTCCTTTTCTGAGGATGCCCAGGTCAAACGCTTCGTAGGCACTGGTAGATACCGCTGCTGTGGCTATGGTTCGGAATCGCTTATTGAGTGTGTTATTGTCTGGCTCATCGGTATGCAGTTCATCTGCAGCACGCAGGGCAAATTCTTTTGTGCCGCCACCGCCTGGTATAAGTCCTACGCCCAGCTCCACCAGTCCTATATACGATTCTGCTGCGGGCAGCACCTTGTCGGCATGCAAACTCAGCTCACAAGCCCCGCCCAGGGTGAGCGCATGTGGCGCCACTACTACGGGTATACTCGAAAAGCGTGCACGCGTCATAGCCTGCTGAAACTGGCGGATGGCCATATCCAGTTCATCGTATTCCTGCTCTATGGCAAACATGAATATCATACCTACATTGGCGCCGGCCGAAAAATTCTGCGCATCGTTGGCAATCACCACACCCTTGTATTTCTGTTCGGCAATGCCAATGGCTTTGTGGATTCCTTCCAACACTTCACCGCCGATAGTGCCCATTTTAGTATGCCACTCCAGCCCCAGCACGTCATCGCCCAGGTGGTAAACATTGGCAGCGCTGTTTTTCCAAACGGTTTGCCCGGAAAAGTTTTTCATTACAATAAAAGCATCAGCGGTGGCCTCATCCACAACCGATACGTATTGCCTGGTAGTGGGCGAATAGCATAGCTTTCTGCCCTTATCGACCGTGTAAAAACTGGTATGACCTGCTGCCATCATTTCGTCTACCCAATTAGCAACGGTGTAGCCTGCTGCTTTCATCGCCTCGATTGTTTTTCCAACGCCCAGTATATCCCAGGTTTCAAAAGCGCCGATCTCCCATCCAAAGCCCGCTTTCATCGCGTCGTCTATGCGATAGGCTTCATCTGAAATTTCAGGAATGCGGTGCGATATATAGGAGAATAAAGCATAGTGAAATTGCCTGTAAAATTCACCCGCTTTATCCTGTCCTGACAGCAATATTTTAATCCGTTGCTTCAGGTCGTCAACAGGTTTGGCAGTTTCTATAGTGGTGAATTTGGGCCGGGTACGGGGCTGGTATTCCATTGTAGAGAGATTCAGCACCAGTATCTCGGATTTACCTTCCTTTGTTTTTATTTTTTTGAAAAACCCCTGCCCGGTCTTATCGCCCAGCCATTTGTTTTCTACCAGCTTTTCCACCCATGCAGGAATGATAAAAGTATCCCTTGCTTCGTCATCAGGGCAGTTTTCATATACCCCTTTTGCCACTTTCACCAGCGTGTCAATACCTACCAAATCTGCTGTCCGGAAAGTAGCCGATTTGGGGCGACCGAATATGGGACCGGTCAACGCTTCCACTTCATCGATGGTGAGCCCCAGTTTTTCTACCAGTTGAAAAATAGCAGCAATACTGTATACACCCACACGGTTGGCGATAAAAGCAGGAGTATCTTTACATAGTACGGTTGTTTTGCCGAGGTGTACATCTCCGTAATGGAGCAGGAATTCAGTTACCTCCCGGCTGGTGTGCTTTGTAGGAATTATTTCGAGCAGGCGGAGATAACGGGGCGGGTTGAAAAAATGCGTTCCGCAAAAATGCTGCTGAAAGTCTTCGGTTCTGCCCTCTGCCATCAGGTGGATGGGAATGCCGGAAGTGTTAGACGTCACCAGACTGCCGGGTTTACGGTATTGATCTACCGATGCCAGTATCGATTGTTTTATATCCAGCCTTTCCACAACTACTTCTATGATCCAGTCGCAGGCGGCTATATCTTTCATGTTATCGGTAAAATTACCCGTTCTGATTTTTTTTACCACATCAGGCGTATATACCGGGGATGGATTGGACTTGATCGCTGCGGCGAGTGCGTCATTTACGATTCTGTTTTTCACAGTGCGGTGATCCAGCGTCAGCCCCTTTGCCTGCTCAGTTTCTGTTAATGCAGTGGGGGCGATATCCAGGAGCAATACCTGGCTGCCGGTACCGGCGAAATGGCAGGCAATACGAGAGCCCATTACACCCGATCCCAGTACTGCAACGTTTTTAATGATCCGTTTCATAGTATATTTTGCATTGACCCTTGCAATGGAAGAGCAGCCTGTAACACAGCGCGGCTCATCGATGCGGTATGGTTTATGATTCATCCGTACTGGCTGGCATTACGTGCCCTTTAGCCTGACGAAGAATTAGTTAGCTAAACAACTAATCTGTACCGAAGATAAGACAAATTCGCGTGAGAAACCATTGCCTGGGGGATTAAAAACTAATGTTAATTTCGGGTATGCTACGAACAAATGCACACGCTATATTCTCAGCCGGTGTGGACGCCGTAAAGCCATCCCGCTTTATGCCGCGATTGCTGCATTATGAGGAAAACAAGCTTCGTATAGGTCATCAGACGATGGATGTGGAAGCCGGAGTAGTGGTCATTGCGGCCGGAAAAGCGGCTGCGGCCATGGCCTGTGAAGCAGAAAAAATACTTGGAAATCGTATTAAAAGCGGACTGGTAGTTACGAAATACGGCCATGCGCTGCCGACCCGTTTTTGTAAAGTAATGGAAGCAGCCCATCCGGTTCCGGATGAGAACAGTGTCAGCGCTGCGGCTGCCGTTACGGATATACTGCAGCGAACCTCCCCTCAGGATATTGTATTGCTGTTAATCAGTGGTGGTGCCTCTGCGTTACTGGCCGACTATCCGCCCGGGAGTTCACTGGATGATATCAGGAAGGTGTTTGCGCTGCTGCTGCGTAGTGGCGCCGACATTCATGCCATGAATACTGTAAGAAAACATTTGTCACTGATAAAAGGCGGTCAACTGGTACGGTATACCCAGGCCCGGATAGCTGCTATGATACTGAGCGACGTACCGGGGGATGATTTATCGGTCATTGCCAGTGGACTAACCGTACCCGATAGCAGTAGTTTTGAAGATACGCGGCTGATACTGGAAGGATATGGTTTGATGGATAAGCTGCCTTATAGTATAAAGCAGTGGGTAGATAAAGGATTGCGGGGCGAAATACCCGACACGCCCAGGCAGGGAGTGGCTGCTTTTGAAAAACTGTGTAATGTGCTGGCCGGTACCAATGCCATGGCGCTGGAAGCTGCTGCTGCCTGCGCGCGCCAACTGGGATATATTGCCGAGATACTATTGCCAGCCTTGCAGGGCGATGCAGAAGAGCAGTCGCGCTATTTTGTGTCAAAGTTGCAGCAGGCGCCTCCACGCACCTGTTTGCTTTGGGGGGGAGAAACCACCGTGGTAGTGCGTGGAGAGGGGAAAGGGGGGCGCAACCAGCAGTTTGCATTGGCCGCAGCAGCCGAGCTGGAGCGAAGGGCGATGAAAGGTGTGGTGGTATTATCCGGGGGAACAGATGGTACAGATGGCCCCACCGAAGCTGCGGGTGCTGTGGCAGATGAGGAGGTGATTCGTCAAAAACAGGATCGCGGACTGGATATGGACTTGTTTTTGAAAAACAATGATGCGTTCCGTTTTTTTGAACAAACCGGTGGCCTGGTTATAACGGGGCCCACGCAAACCAATGTAATGGATATAGTAATAGGACTCAAAAACTGATAGTAACGGATGCTGTAAGTTTGTACCGATATGATTTCTGTAAGGGCTGAAATGGATGATATAGCGGAAGCGCTCAACAAGCAAAAAACGATTGCGGGTATAAAAGATGGCTTCGGGAATGGTCCACTTACCGCTGCGCAGGAAGATTTTCTACGACGCTATAAGCCGCACCAACACCTGATAGTATATGGTACACTGGCGCCCGGACAGTCTAATTATCATATGATAGCGCATATCCGGGGGGAGTGGCGTCCCGCTGTTATAAGGGGGAAACTGGTGTTTCTGGAAACGGGGCCTACAAAGGGGTATCCTGCATTTTCCCCTGCCGCAACCGGGCACGCGCTATCCATCGAATCTTTTGTTTTTTCTTCCGATTGCCTGGTTGCCCATTGGCCGGCATTGGATGAGTTTGAGGGGGAAGGTTACCGCCGCATACTCATCAGGTACGAACCGGAGAACGGAGATTTTGGCTATGGCTATGTATACGCGCTTAATGAAGAATAACTGTTGCGTCACGGAAAGGGTGTGTTTCAGTTTTTCGTTTCATACTGAACTTGCCGGTTGCCTGATTAGCCACAGTGGTTTTATAATATCATACTTAAACCTCGTATCATCAGCCCGTTCTTGCTCCCTCGGGAAGGATATCCTTCTGAATGCTCCGCAGCTTATCCGGGAACAGGTGAGGCATTGATTTACCGCTATGCTTCACCACTGCAGCCGGGGATAGCTGCTTCCGGCCGTGTGCTGGTTACGTATTTTATCGCTAACATGCCAGCTTTTCTTACCGAAGCTTAATGCGTCCCGAAACCTGCTGATAATAACCTGCCATAAATATCCTAGTTTTGCTGCTGTTATGGGTTCCGGTATATGACCGGATGAAAAGGGAATCCGGTGAAAAACCGGAGCTGTCCCGCAGCTGTAAGAAGTTTCCTCTGGGAAACGGTCTGTGCTTCTGCCACTGCTTCTTCTGTATCAGAACAAAGCGGGAAGGCTGCAGACCGGACTTCGAGCCAGAAGACCTGCCCGCAACATCACTGTTTGAAGCTTTCGGGGAAAAAGCGGCAAATAAAGCAAACCTTGTTGTACGATATGATTTTTGTTGGATCATCATTTTTGATGTATTCGTTTGTATTACCGTCTGTGGTATGAATAAAGGTGCTGTTCATATCATCATGATAATGCTGTTGGGCATGGGGAATGAAAGCTATGCCCAGGACAGCAGTGTGCTGCTCAAAAGTGTGGTAATAGAAGGGATAAAAAGTAAAAACCTTTTTCTACATCCTGTTCCTTCACAATTGCTGAGCAAAAAGATGCTGGACCGCCTGAATGCCCCTACGGCAGGCGATGCAGCGCGTTACTTTTCAGGAGTGCAGGTGAAAGATTACGGAGGGGCAGGGGGCTTAAAAACCGTATCCGTACGAAGCCTGGGAAGCAGTCAGACGGGTATATTGTACGATGGGATACCGGTTTCTGATGTGCAATCGGGTCAAACAGATCTCAGCCGTTTTTCTACCGGCAACCTCTACAGTATTGAGCTCTATAATCCGCATCCTCCTGTGTTGCTGTTGCCTGCACGTGCTTTTGCTGCAGCATCTGCGCTGGCTATGTATACTCCTGCCTTTCATCCGGCCGTTGCTTCCCGCAACAACTGGCAGGCAGGGTTACAAAACGGATCCTTCGGATATTGGCAGGGGGCTGCTTCTGCCAATCATATATTGTCTAGGCAAACAACCATTGGTATAGCTGCCACAGCCCTGACTTCCAGGGGTGATTACCCTTTTACGGTTCGTAACGGCAACCTTTCTGAAAAAACAAGGCGGAACAACAGTACTATCCGCTCTTTGCAGGGAGAGGTGAATTTGTCCAAAATGTTCAAAGACAGTTCTGTATTGCAAATAAAAGGATGGGGTTATCAATCTATGCGTGGGCTTCCGGGGGCGGTGGTGTTTTTCAATGATCGGTCGGAGCAATCGCTTTTCAATAACGATTATTTTGCACAGGTTCGTTACCAGCGTCGGCTGTTACAGCATACGTCGCTGCTTATGTCGGGAAAATTTAATCACAGCTATACCCGTTACCGTGATCCGGACTTTTTGAATAACGCCGGTGGGCTGGATGACAGGTACCGGCAAAATGAGCTGTTTGCGAGTATAGCCCTCAGTCATATTATAACAAAAAAGTTGTCGGCATCGCTGGCATCAGATGTGGCACGCACCACCCTCAGAACGGAAAAATTCAACCATGTGCCTGTGCGAACAGGGGTATGGGTAAACGGCGCTTTGTCCTATGCCGATTCGTTGTGGCAGGTACAGGCCTCACTGCTGATGTCCTCATTTTCGGATAAAACATCAGGTGGAAGCCGCCTGTCGCATGTAAAGCTTACACCCGCTTTTGTTGCGAGCAGAAGAATATCGGCTGAAAGTCCGGTGTCGATACGTCTGTTTCACAAACAGGTGTATCGCATGCCCACCTTCAACGATCTGTATTATAATTTTATCGGGAACAGCAGGCTTCGCCCCGAGCTTGCCCGTCAATACAATCTGGGAGTTACGTATGCTGCTAAAAAGAAGAAACCGGTTCAGTTCAGTATAAGTGCAGATGGATATATCAACCGGATTTCAGATAAAATCATAGCGGTACCCTCGCAAAGCCTTTTCTCCTGGACGATGCTGAACCTCGGAACGGTGGATATCAAAGGTATTGACATTACGGCCGAAGCCAATGGTTATATCATGCCACAAATGAGCTGGACAGGACGGGTGACGTATACCTGGCAAGAGGCAAGAGATATTACAGAACCTTCTGCTACTACCTATCAGCATCGTATACCCTATACCCCGGATCATTCCGGATCACTCACCACTTCTCTCGGATTCCGGCAATGGACGGCGGGGTATAATCTGTTGTTTTCCGGTAGCAGGTATACGCTGGGTGAGAACAACCCCTTCAACCGGCTCGACGGATGGACGGTGCATGATCTTTTTGTGATGAAAAATTACACACTGGGCAATCTGTATTGTACGCTGAAAGCGGAACTTAATAATTTAACTAACCAGTCATATGATATCATAAGGTATTATCCCATGCCGGGAAGAACCTATAAGATCAGTATCATCATACATCAATAATAATTAAACGAAAATGAAAACAAGAATTCTTACGGTCGCCGTCTTATTGCTAACCTTTATCAGCTCATGTAAAAAGAACGATGCTCCTCCGATTAAAATACCAGCTGTCACTACAGGGGTATATGTATTGAATGAGGGCAACTTCAATGCCAATAATACAACGCTAACCTACTACAGTTTTGAAACGGGTACACCGGTAACCGATTTCTATCAACAGGCCAACGGAAGCGGACTGGGGGATACAGGCAACGACATGCTTTTGTATGGCGGAAAAGTGTATATCGTAATGAATGTGTCGAGCTATGTGGAAGTAGCAGATGCATTGACTGCGAAAACGGTTAAAAAAATACCTTTCGAACAGGCAGATGGCGTGAAACGGCAGCCCAGGTATGCCGTGGCGTATAAAAACAAGGTACTCGTGTCTTCCTACGACGGTACGGTAGCGGTAATAGATACTGCCAGTTTGAATGTGGAAAAGTGGATAGATGCGGGTTCCAACCCCGAAGGAATGGCCATCTCGGGCGATCGGCTGTACGTGGCCAATTCAGGCGGGCTGAGCGCTGAGTACGACTCTACTTTATCGGTAATAGACCTGACCAGCTTCGAGGAGCTGCAAAAGATTACAGTAGGGATCAACCCCGGTGCAGTAACGGCCGATAATAACGGAAACGTGTATGTAGCCTGTACCGGTAACTATGGAGAGGTAAGCGCTCGTTTGGTGAAGGTTAATGCTTCGAGCAACACGGTGACCTTCTCGGCAGATACAGCCGTTGGTAAGCTCAGGTTTTACAACGGTGCATTATATACCACCGGAGGATACCTGGGCTCCCCCAATGTGCGTATGCTCAGTATTACCGATTTTTCCGAGCTAAGCGCCAATTTCGTGACCGATGGTACAACAATTATTACACCCTATGGTATCAATATCGATGAAGAAAGCGGTGATGTGTATGTAACCGATGCTAAAAATTATGTATCAACCGGAGAGGTTTTTTGTTTTGACAAAAACGGCAAAAAGAAATTTTCTTTCTCCGTAACGCCGGGTGTTGCTCCTAATACAGTTGCTTTTATCAGGCAGTAATATCCTGATGATACAGACCTGTGAGGTTTTAATCAAAGGATTTCGATGCATCTCCTGGGTTTGTAAACCTCGCAGGTATCCGGGATACTGTTAAGCCACGATGGTATTATCGTTCGGTTGCGGATAATTTTACAATAGTTTACCACCAAATGATGTACGCCGTAAAGGCAACCGGCATATAGCGAAAATAGCTATGGCTGATAGATGGTTTATTATTTTTTTATCAGATGATTTTATCCTACCTTCAAATCTACCATTCACCAAATAAAAAGGAGGTATTCATGCAATCTACAGATAAATCATGGACGCCTTCGGTTATTATCGCGTAACCGGGCCACTCCATAAAGATAATCTGAAGGTCTTAGACCGAAGCCGCTGGAAAACAGCGGCTTTTTTTATAGTACCTCCACCCTGCGTTAGAGATCATTCGCTACCTCCAACGACGTTGATACCAGGGTTTTTAAGGCGCAGCGCGGCCATTCCTTTAGAAGTTACCTGAGCGTTCCAGCAGTAAATCTGCTTAAGTGCGGGTAGTGACGACAGCTCCTGCAGCCCTTCGTCGTCTACGCGGGTACCTACGATATTGAGATACTCCAGCACCTTTAGTGAGGATAATCGCTTTAAGGATGCCCCCGTAACAGCGGTGTTGCCAAGGTGCAGTTTCACAAGGTTCTCAAAAGCGTGGATATGCTCCAGGGCCGCATCCGAAATAGCAGTATTGTCTATTTTAAGAGATACGATGTTAGGGCCTACTTTTTCCAGCAGTTGCATATTTGTATCGTCAAATGCCGGGAAATTGACACTGCTCACATCGAGCAGCTGACTGCCGCTGGTTACAGGCTCTACCAGCAGGCCCATTTGCTTTAACTGCGTGATAATAGCCGTATCGGCAGGCGGTAATTGCTTATCGAATACCGTAGATAACGGGGTGATCTCCTCAGTGCGGTTATCCGCTGTTTCCCCGAGTGATGCCAGTACAATGTGCAGGTCATCAGGAGAAAGCTCCTTTACTTTTTTTTCGGTAGAGGCGCCGTTTTTTATCCACCAGTGCAACAGTTCCGTTTCCGCGGTAGTAAGCTGCGGTTGCTTTTTGGGCGGCATGCGTTTATCGTCGTCCAATGGCAGCAGCAGCCGGATCATCAGCTCACTGTCATCCGGATTGCCGGCGTGGATAGCAGGGCCACTTTTTCCGCCTTTCAGCAGCCATTTCTCACTATCAATGCGCAGGCCACCTCTTGTTTTTTGGGCGCTGTGGCAATTGTAGCATTTTTCGTGCAGCACCGGCGCTACCAGGTCTGCATATATTGCAGCTTCCTGGATATTGGTAATGGGTTTTCGTTCGTACTTTTTTTGCGTTTCCTTTCCCAACAAAGCCTCAGGCGATAGATACCCTTCTCCATGCGTCATGGCACCTCCCCAGTGACCGGTAAGCATCATGCCAATAAAAAGACTGCTCAGCAAGATGTTGTATAGCCGTCCTGTGTGGCTTCCTTTTCTTTTTTTTAACCACCAGCAGGCGCCTGATATCAATGCGGTGCATATGCCCATCCATTGATGCAGCAGCAGGGTAGTTGTGTCATAATTACCCGACCCGCTCAGCATCCATCCAAGTATGCACGAGAAGGAAGCGCTGAGGAATCCAACTCCCAATATGAAAACCAGCGCCTCATGCATAGGCGGGACTTTTTTCCTTACAAAAGGCAGTTCCAGTAGGAATACAATAAACAGGAAACCTATGGGCAGGTGCACCAATAGCGGGTGAAACCGCCCTAAAAACTGAAACCATTGATCTGTACTCGACATAAATGCTCAGGGCTTTAAACAGGGGTATGGGAACCTAGGCAATGAGGGGTTTAACGATATCGCCGGCTACATCGGTTAGCCGATAACGCCTTCCCTGCGCTTTGTAGGTGAAACGTTCATGGTCTATGCCCAGCAGAAACAAAAGCGTAGCCTGAAAATCGTGTACGTGTACCCTGTTGTTGACAACATTGTGCGCAAAATCGTCTGTTTCTCCATACTGTATACCTGGCTTTATGCCGCCTCCTGCCATCCATATGCTGTAAGCGTTGGGCAGGTGATCGCGGCCGAATGCTTCCCGTGTTAACTTTCCCTGGCTGAAACTGGTTCTGCCGAACTCCCCGCCCCAGATGACCAGTGTATCGTCCAGCAGTCCTCTTTGTTTCAGGTCTTTCACCAGCGCCGCCGATGCCTGATCGGTTTGACGGGTAGCGCGGGTAATACCGCCTGTGAGGTGACCGTGATGATCCCATCCCAGGTGATACAATTGAATAAAGCGTACATCCTTTTCAGCCAGTCGTCTGGCAAGCAGACAATTGTAGGCATAGGTGCCCGGTATCTTTACGTCTGGTCCGTACATATCCAATATATGTTCGGGCTCATTACTAAGGTCGGTAACTTCAGGTACTTCCATTTGCATGCGGTATGCCATCTCATATTGGTTCAGACGGCTGTCTATTTCCGGATCCTGCCATTTGTCTTTTTGCAGCAGGTTGAATTCTCTGATAAAGTCCAGCGCCCGGCGGCGGTCTATTCTTTCCATACCATCGGGCGAGGAAAGGTAGAGTACAGGATCTTTGCCGGACATAAACTGCACCCCCTGATGATGTGAGGGTAAAAAGCCGTTGCTCCAGGCCAGATTGCTGATGGGCTGGTCGCCGCCGCCTTGCGAAAGCAGTACCACAAATGAAGGAAGGTTTTTGTTAAGGCTGCCGAGCCCGTAACTGATCCAGGACCCGATGCTGGGGCGTCCGCTCAACTGGTTGCCGGTTTGTGTAAAGATAACAGCAGGTTCGTGGTTGATCTGTTCGGTGAACATACTGCGTACAACACAAATATCATCTGCAATGCCCGCTGTATGCGGAATCAGGTCGCTGAAATACGCACCGTTGGATCCGTATTGCTGAAACGAAGTCATGGGGGCTGCCAGGGGAAAACTGTTTTGGTTGGAAACCATTCCAGATACCCGGCCCCCGCCGATAACGCTGGGGGGTATCTCCTGCCCGTGCATCTGGTAGAGCTTGGGTTTGTAGTCAAATAATTCCATTTGCGATGGTCCCCCGCTTTGGAAAAGATAGATGACTCTTTTTGCCCGTGGTGTAAAATGAGGATGTACCAGGGGCTGATTTTCATCCAGCGACTCGGTAAGAGCGCCGGCGTTGTTGAGGGTGTCAGAGCGGTTACCACATCCCAACAGACTACCGAGCGCGATGCTGCCCAGTCCAAGTACGGAGCCCCGCAAAAAATCGCGTCTGCCGCTATAATTTCTTATTTTATCAAAATCGTTCATGCCTGTATGTTAGAATCAATTCAATAACTATTTTATGTTGCCCGTAGTTTAGTGTTATCGCCGGGTAATAAATTCGTCTGTATTCAACAGCGCCATTACGATATTTGTAAACGCCGCTGTTTCCACCAGTGCTTCCGGTGAGGAAGGTAAATCCATGTTTGCGTTTCCCACCTGTAATATCTTTTTTGCTTTAGCCGGTTGTTGTTTGTACGCACTGGTTTCTGTTTCGTACATTTTGCGGAGCAACGCTGATTCTTTATCCCCAGGTTTTCTTCCGGTAACCAATCGGAATCCGTAAGCCAGTCGTTCCGCTGTTTCCGTGCCTCCTTCCTGTTGCATCCTGCTGGCTACAAATTTAGAGGCTTCTATAAACGTAGGGTCATTCATGAGTGCCAGCGCCTGGAGCGGAGAACTGGATACCGGACGCTTTACCGTACAAAAATTTCGGTCCGGCGCATCGAAGATCAGCATATAAGGTGGGGGACTCGATCGCTTCACTACCGTGTAAACACTTCTTCTGAACAGGTCTTCTCCTTCCGACAGGGTATATACATAGCGCCAGGATTTATCGCTCAGCGCTTCCCAGAGGCCCGGTGGCTGGTAAGGGTATACGCTGGAGCCGCCCATTTTAGACGATAGCAGGCCGCTGATAGCAAGTGCCTGGTCGCGTATCATTTCTGCAGGCAGTCGGTACCGTGAGCTTCTTGTGAGCAACATATTGTCGGGGTCGTTTTCATATATCGATGGATCAATAATGGACTGCTGTCTATAGGTGGCGCTCATAAGTATCATTTTCTGCAGTTGCTTCAGGTTCCAGTCACTTTCCCGAAATGTTATGGCCAGGTAATCCAGCAGTTCGGGGTGAGAGGGGAGATCGCCCTGATTACCAAAATCATCCACTGATTTCACCAGGCCTCTTCCGAAGTACATATCCCAGATTTGATTCACTGCAATGCGTGCCGTTAACGGGTTTTCGGGAAGGAATAGCCACTTTGCCAGCCCCAGTCGGTTTTTGGGAAGACTGTCGGGGAAGGGGAGTACGGAAGCAGGTGTTCCGGGTTGTACTTCTTCTCCATAGCTGTCGTACATGCCGCGCAGCAGTACGTGGGTGGTACGCGGCTCGGGCAGGTCTCCCATCACCATGGCTTCTTTAACCGTATCGTATAGAGCTGCCAGTTCCATGCGGGCGTGCAGGAGCGGATTTTTTTCTTTTATTTTTCGTGTATACGTTGGCGTTAACGATGGATTTTTTGACTGGTACAGCCAGGCTGCTTCTGCCTGGTTTATCGTATCGTCGAAAAGATAGAATTCATCTAAAGCCGCTTCTTTCATGGTTTTTTCCAGTACCCGGTATCCGAACGTGAGACCGGTGAGCGCTGCCGTTTTGTGAATGTCGGGGACAGAACGGATGTTTTTGACCAGATGATCGTACTCAACAGACAGTGGCTCTTTTTTGCCGTTAATAAAAATGCTGATGCCGTCTGCACGGCTGCTGCCATCATAGCTTACGGCGATATGATGCCACTGGCTGGTAGCGAGTTCCTGCTGGCTCTCCACACTGATGGCATCGTGAGGAAAGGCATGCATGAGGCGAAAGTTCAAACGGTTGTGTTTCAGTACCAGGTCGTATCCCTGGAATCCATACCGGCGTGAATCGCTGTGGTGAAGAATGGCAGACTCCTCGTATTGCGTGGGCAGGTATACCCATATGCTGAATGCAAAAGGTTCGTATCTTTCAAAATATCCCAGCTCATAGGGCGTAAAGTTAACCATCGTTTCTTCGTCCAGCACCAGTGCATTACCTGCTACTCCCTGGTTAAGCTTTTCATTTTTGCTTGCCGCAGACAAAGGAGTTTGCACGCTGTTGCGAAAAGAAGCTGTTGTACGGTTACCCTTTTTTGTGGTGAGGGTTATGTTTTCCACTTTGTCAAACGACAGGTGAGCGATCAGTTTTTCTTCCAGGGAAGTTTTTGGTGAGGCGGTGGCTGCAGAAGAAGATTGTTTTTCCAGCCAGGCTATTACCTGTTGCAGGCTGTCAACTATATGATCTTGTTCGTTGGTGGTCAGCAGCAGCGTGGGGCCAGGCACCATATTATGATAGTTGCCGTAGTTGGAACTGCCCAATTCAAACGTGCTGTTAAAGAAGGCGTATAGAGAGTAGTAGTCTTTCTGACTAACCGGATCGTATTTGTGATCGTGGCATTTGGCACAACTTAATGTTAGCCCCATGATACCAGTACCCAGGGTATTCACCCGATCTACGTTGTACTCCACCCGGAACTCTTCCGGAATGATGCCGGCTTCGGTATTTTGTTTTTGGTTGCGGTTGAAACCGGTAGCCAGTATTTGTTCTTTGTCGGCGCCTGGCAGCAGGTCTCCGGCCAGTTGCCAGGTAATGAACTGATCGTACGGCAGGTTTTTGTTGTAGGCCGCTATCACCCAGTCGCGCCAGGGAGATGCATCTCTGTGCTTATCGTCCAGGTATCCATGGCTGTCAGCAAAGCGGGCTACATCCAGCCAAAAAGCGGCCATGCGTTCTCCGTATCGCGGCGAAGCGAGGAAATGATCCACCATTTGTTCGTATGCATCGGGCCCGTTGTTTTGCAGGAAGGTATCTATTTCTGTAAGGGTAGGGGGTAGTCCGGTAAGATCAAAGCTTACCCTTCTAATCAAGGTTTCTCTGTCGGCTTCGGGGGAGGGGGAAAGCTTTTCTTTTTCCAGCCGTTGCCATACGAAACGGTCGATGTTGTTTTGTACGCGGGATTCATCTTTTAGTTTGGGCACTACCGGCATTTGTGGCGCTACGAACGCCCAATGCGGTTTGTAGGTTGCTCCCTGTTTGATCCATTTCAGTATGATCGCTTTTTCTTCTGCAGATAATGACAGGTGCGAGTCGGGGGTAGGCATAATGTAGTCTGCTTCCGTACTCAGTATTCTGTTCGCTACCTCGCTCAATGCAATATTGCCGGGTTTGATGGCTTTTCTGCCGCTTTCTGCTTTCTTATTATAAGCAGCGGCTGCCTCGTCAAGGCGGAGATCGCCCTGTTGCTTTTTTTCGTCGGGGCCATGGCAACTAAAGCATTTATCGGATAATATTCTTTTTACATGCAGGTTGTAGTCGAGCTTGTCGGGCAGTTGATCCATCGCCTGTTTCACATCGGGCGGGATGCTCATTCTGGTGGAGAGTGCATATCGGGCGGTTGCCCAGCCAGTCAGCAGCAGTGTTGCCAGTATAAATAAATGGTTACGCCTTAGGGTCATCTCTATTAAGTATGATTGTCTGCCAACGCAACAAAAGACCGGCGAAAACCAGTAGTCGGGCCAGCGATCGTTAATGGTTAAAGTTAGCTTTTTTTGACGTTATCTGATGATCTTACTGCAACAAATATTGATGCTGGGAGTTGCCGGGTACGCCCGAAAATTGTCTTATATCATTTGCGGTTTTTTCTCTATCGTGCAAAAAAATACTTCTGTCTTGTTTTGTCTTATATCAAGAGCCAGGTATCGACGGTTCAGGTCTTATAAGTAGCTGAACATGATTAAGAAGAGAATAAGACTATTGTCGCAAGTGTCTAAATAAACATTTGATAGCCGTCATTTCATCATGATTTTACGGAGGACAGCGTTTTGATGGTTCATCAAAAAATCTGTTCCAATGAATACCAGCATGATCAGGGTGCTGCTGACGGCGCTCGTACCAATGATTATGATTTCCTGTAAGAAAGAAGATATGCCGGAAGCTGGAAGACCGGATGGCGGCCGACCGGATCTGGATATTGTAGAAACAGCACCTCCTGTGCAGAAAGCTGTACATAAAAGGGTATCGGATAATATTCCCGGGTTTTATGAATCATTGCCGGCGAGGTATGATTCGACCAGTAAAAAATACCCCTTATTGGTATTTATGCATGGTTCTGCAGAAAAGGGAAGCGGAGGTGACAAGCTGAACCTGGTGCTTAAAAATTCAGTGCCCAGGCTGATTAATCAGCAAAAGTTTCCGGCCAGTTTCATCAGCAGGGGACAACACTATTCTTTTATCGTTCTTTCGCCCCAAACTACAGGCAATTCCACCGCTGCCGATGTGAACAGTATGATCGACTATGCACTGGAGAACCTGCGTATAGACGAAGCACGTATATATATCATCGGTCTGAGTATGGGAGGCGGTGCAGTATGGAATGCAGCAGCAGCCTATGGCAGTAAGATAGCAGCGGCGGTGCCTATCTGTGGTGCCACCAATGCTACTGAAGCCAAAGCCAAATCAATAGCAGATCACAAAGTGTCTGTTTGGGCATTTCACAACACCGATGACAAAACGGTGAGTGTGGCCACCACGGATAATTTTGTTGCTTATATAAACGACCATTCGGCTGGCCTGCGTGCTAAAAAAACGATTTGGGCAACGGGTGGGCACGATGCCTGGACGAAAGCCAGCGATCCGGCATGGAAGGAAGAGGGTATGAATGTATATGAGTGGCTGCTGCAATTTTCAAAATAGCAGTACCTAATCGTTCAGCGCCTGATAAACTGCTATCTTGAATTTTTCGTGGATATGCCCGTGGCTATAGGGGTATATCTGCAGGAATAGTTGTCCGACGATTTTCTCCTTTGGATCAATCCAGTAAGAGGAACTGAACATACCGCCCCAGCTAAAGCTGCCTTCAGGAACCAGCGAGGCGGCGCTTCCTGCAGGTGTAACCACCTCAAAACCCAGTCCGAAGGTATTGCTCCTGCTCAGCCGCAGGTCTCCGATCTGGTTGGTTGTCATGATGCGAACGGCGTTTCTGCTGAGGATGCGTTGGCCGTTATAGGTACCTTCGTTCAACAGCATTTGCATGAAAATGGCATAGTCATAGGCCGTAGCAGACAGACCGCCCCCGCCTGAAAGAAAAGTGCCGTCTGATGCGGGGTAATCGGTATAAAAACTGCCATTAATGTTGAGGGTGGCCGGCGCTTTTACCGCTTTCTTGTTTTGGTTTTCCGTATACAGCGTAGCCAGTCGGTGGTGTTTGTTTGCGGGTAAATAGAAATAGGTGTCCTTCATGCCCAGTGGTTCAAAAATGCGGGTGCGAAAAAACACATCCAGGGTTTGTCCCGACAGTACTTCCACCAGATAGCCCAGTACATCGGTATTCAGACCGTAGGTGTATTTTTCACCAGGATGATGGGCCAGGGGGAGCGTTGCCAGTTTTTTTATGATGTTTGCCAACAGCAGTTTATCGGTGCCTATACCTGCTACGATACCTGCTTTCCGGTAAATGGCGTTGAACGTTTTGTTGCCGATTTGGGCATAATGAAGTCCGGATGTGTGGGTAAGAAGCTGTCGGATGGTTATTTCAGATTTTGCCGGTACGGTTGTATAGCTGGTATCTGCCTCATGATAGTTTTCCAATACCACCGGATTTTTGAACTCCGGGATATACTTGCTTACCGGATCGTCCAGCAATAATTTCCCTTCTTCATAGAGCATCATAACAGCCACGCTGGTGATGGCTTTTGTCTGGGAGGCAATACGCATGATAGCATCTTTTTTCAGTGATGTTTTAGCGGTAATATCATCGTACCCCATGGCTTTGTGATAGAATATTTTTCCGTTACGCGCCACTATCGCGGTAGCCCCATTGATCCAGCCACTGTCGATGTATTGCTGAATCAGCCTGTCTACCCGTTCCAGTCTCGCGGGATCTACTCCTGCGGCACCGGGCAGAGATTCAGTCAGTACCTGAGCGCCGCTGCTGAGGGCTATGCACAATAACGATATGGTGAGCATCTGCTTCATACTAGTCATTTTTTGCTGTGTTTTCTCTTTGTTGGTGGATGAAAAGGGTTTGAGAAGGAAAGGGTATCTGTATGCCTTCTTTTTCAAATCTGCGTTTGATTCTTTTTATCAGCAGGTGTTTTATAAGGCCCTGTGCACCCTGTTCTGTAACCTTCAAAAAAATCCTGAGCTCAATACTGCTGTCGCCGAACTGCTGATATCGAACAAATGGAGTAAAGTTTTTTGCACATTGGCTCTGCTCTTTTTGCAATTCCTTTGCCTCTTCGATGCTCACGGCTTCCGCCTTGTCAAGATCGCTGCTGTAGTCAATACCAACTGCCACATTAAAAACAACCTCCCTTTGTGGTGTAAAATAATTGAGCAGAATAAGACCCGCTAATTTGGAATTGGGGATGATAATATTATTGTTGTCGCCGGTTGTTAGAGTAGTGTATCGCCAGCTGATGTCTTCTACTACCCCTTCCTGTCCGGACTCCAGCCGTATGAGATCGCCTTTGCGTATTTTTTTTGTAGAGATAAGCTGTACCCCGGCGAAAAGATTGGACAGCGTATCCTGTAAAGCCAGCGCCACGGCCAGACCTCCTACTCCCAGAGCTGTAAGGATGGGGGTTACCGCAATATTGAAATGCTGCATTACAAAGAGTATCCCCAGGCTGTAAACCAATACCTTAATGATATTGCTGATGATGGAAGATGATGCGGCCCCTTGTGCTTCCTGGGTTTTGAGGCTGACCGTCTGGGATAATACTGTTGAAATGATCCAGGTGATGGAAAAAGAATAAAATATAAAAACGGCGCGATCAATCCATACATGGTATTGGGGTACCATGGTCACATACTCTCTTCCCAGGTAGGCGCCCAGTACAATACTCCATGGAATGATCCATTTATTGACGGCGGCAGTCAGCAGGTCGTCGGTTATCCAGCGGGTTTGCGTACTGGTACGCATCAAAACCGGCCATATAAATCTTTTAATAACAAATCCGAGGAGGATTCCGGAGCCCAGGTATATTAAAAAATATATCCATCCATCAAAGTCCATGATATGTATTTTGAATGGACAATTTAATCACTTTTTAGGCTCCGGCTAAATTTCTGAGCAATTATACTCACAAATATCAATTGTAAGGAATGGTAGATCATGATAGGTAGAAGGATGATGCTCACCATGGGAGAAGCCGGAAACAATACCTTAGACATCACAGAGGCGTGTACAAGAGATTTTTTAGACCCGCAAAACAGCACCGTAATCGTATCTTCTGTAGTAAAATGAAGTATACGGCAGATCCATTTCATCAGGTAATACACGGCGAAAAACAGAAAGGTCATTCCAGCACCCAGTTTTAGCAGGGCTGTCAGCGAGAACCCCTCAAATGCTTTTTCATAAAACGAATGGCAAAATGCGGTATATATTATCAACAGGATAACAGACTGATCAAAATATCTAAGCTGTACTCTGTATTTATCCGCCAGGTGTCCAAGCCGGCTGTTGAGCAATAATCCTAGGGTTACTGGGGCAATCACCTGTGCGGTGAGCTTCAGTATAACCATTTTGGTATCCATCGTTCCTGTTTCCTGATTCAACAGTGGAAGTATCCATAATGGTGTAATGACAACACCTAATAAAGTGGAAATGCTGGCGTTGAAAATAGCAGAAGGAAGGTTGCCGCCTGCGATAGCTACCATTACTACCGAGGACGACACCGTAGAAGGGAGGGCACACAGGTAATAAATGCCCAGCCAGGTGTAAAAGCCGGTTTCGCTAAACAGGGGTTGTATACTCCATGCTAAAACCGGAAACAATACAAAAGTGGAGAATTGTATAAGCAGGTGCATCTTCCAGTTGGATAGCTGAGAAACGAGTTCCCGGGGCTTTAATTTAAGTCCGTAAAAGAAAAAAATCAATGATAAACCATAGGCAGCCAGTTGGTCCAGCGAAAAAGGCTTTTCTTTCATGCCAGCCTCGGGGTATATGTATGCTAAAAAAATAACAACTATTATAGCTATCAGGAATTCATCAATGCCTGCCTTTTTAAACCGGGAATACATATTCTTCTCTCATTTATTGTGTTTGATGTGTTATATTTTTAAGATTTTCTGAAAATCTTTCAATTAATCCTGCTCAAAATAACGCAGAGCGGAAAAAAAAGTGGATTCTTTTAAAATTTTCTTAAAAATAAGCCTGATTGGTACAATACTTGCTTACCATATGGCATTTATTTTCTAAATCTAAATCCAATTACTATGCACTTTACTTCTGCATTTTATCCATTGTTATTGTACATGAGAGTGTAATGAATGTATTCTGTTAAGCCTGTTCTGTTCTGTTGAAGACAACAGAGGGCAGTTTGTTGATTTTTCTAATGTCATTGTATAATTGCTTCATTCAGAAATGTTATGATTCAAAATCCGTCGATCGCTAAAGTTAGCGTATATGTAAAAACGCTGTTCTTATTATTTTTTCTTACCGTATCTTCCTTATACCTAACCGCTCAAAAACAAATCGTATCTCCTGTATACACCAATGTGTCTGAGCATATTAAAGCTTACTACGAATCTCTTCCCGTAGATTATGCTTCCAGTAAGTCAAAAAAGTATCCTCTTATTATATTCCTGCATGGTGTACAGGAGCTGGGCCCGGGAACAGCCAGCACGCTTCCTAAAATAAAAAATAATTCAGGGCTTGCGAAACAGATAGATAGAGGAGGGTTTCCGACAAAGTTTACAGTTGGAGGAACGGATTATTCCTTTATTGTCATCGCTCCGCAGTTTGCATCACAAAGTAATTCAGCCAAATCAATTGACGATCTTATCGCGCATGTGGTCAAAAAGTACCGGGTAGATGAAAACCGGATATATCTTTCCGGATTGAGCATGGGCGGAGGAATGACCTATGATTATGTAGGGAATAATAAAAAGAATGCCGAAAGGATAGCAGCCATACTGGCTATTTGTCCGGCCACCACTTCTACGGAATTGAAAGCCAGCAATATTGCTCAGGCAAAGCTTCCGGTTTGGATAACAGTTAATTCCGGAGATGCAGCTCATTATCCTGCCAATGCAAAAGATGCAACAGCGAGAATTAAAGCTTTATATACCACCTCCCGGTCGCCCTGGTTAACGATTTTCGATAAATCGGGGCATGACGCCTGGACGCAAACGTACGATCCGAACTTCAAGAAAGGAGGTTACAATGTTTATGAGTGGTTGTTGTTACATTCCAGGGGCGTTTCCCAGCAGCCGGTGGTTACTACTAATCCCCCCTCTGCTAGTGCGGGTACTAATCAAACCATTACGCTACCTGCCAGTACGGCTACATTGAATGCTTCTGGTTCGAAAGCCAGTTCGGGAACCGCTATATCATCTTATGCATGGACCAAGGTGTCCGGTCCATCGGTGGGAAAGATAACCTCTGCAAGTGCTGCTTCTACTACAGCAACCGGTTTGACAAGTGCAGGCACTTATGTATTTGAGGTAAAAGTAACTGACAATAAAGGAAAGTCTGCAACCGCCCGTGTTACGATTACGGTGAAGGCGGCTGCCGACACCCCTCCCCCTGTAGTTAAAGTCGGCGTTAATCAAACAATTACCTTACCGACCAGTAAGGTAACGCTGAATGCTTCGAATTCAGCAGCCAGTTCGGGCGCCAGCATTTCTTCTTATGCATGGTCAAAAGTATCCGGTCCGTCTGTTGGAAAAATAACCTCAGCGTCTTCGGCAAAAACGACTGTAACCGGTTTAACCACCGCAGGTGCCTATGTATTTGAGATGAAAGTAACCGATAATAAAGGGAAGTCTACTGCGCGAAGGGTTACGATTACCGTAAAACCGGCTACCTCATCGAGGAATGCAGGCGAAGCAGCAGAAGAAGAAGAAGTGGATAATCATATACCCGCAAGTGAGCTTACTGTTAAGATCAATCCCAATCCGGTAACCACTTCCATGAATGTTTGGGTAGATAGCAAACACGCTGGTAAAGCCAGTATCCAGGTATATAGCATTACCGGTACGCTGCTGATGCAAAAGGAGTTCTTGAAAAATACAACAGGATTGGTTAATCAGTCGTTTGATGTATCGAACCTTCCAAGAGGGGTATATGTAGTATACGTAACACTGGATGGTAAGGAAAGAAAAGCTGTTCAAATGATCAAGCAATAGTCTGGAAGCCTGTTTTTATGCTATGTCAAAGGGCTGTCTTTTTAAGACAGCCCTTTGACGTATTAATGCTGCTCCGAGTATGTCATCCCGATAGCAATGAAAATTGTATTCACAGCAATAGTAATGTGAAGGAGGAACATGTAGATATACCAGACCGGTGGTACAGATGACCCCTCCGGATACCAATAACCGCCTGTAGTAAGCATTTTTGAAAACATATGCTCGTCAGGCGGTTATTGATTGTTGGCCAGAGCTCAATAGTGAGCATATCCGGGGAATGGTATAGATGATATTAGCCCACTTGTTCCACGGCAGCTTTTAATGCAGTAAAATCTACCTGTACACCCGGATTTTCTGTTTCCTGAGAATAAGCTACATTTCCGTTTTTATCTATCACTACTACCCCTCTTTTAGAAACACCATGGTACCCAAAAACAAAATCTTCCAGATAGAATCCGTAATCTCTGATCATGGTTTTGTTAAAATCAGAAAGAAGGTCAAAATTGATGTTTTGCTGCTTTTTAAATTCCGCGAGCGAAAAAGGCAGATCTACAGATACACCTACTACAGAAGCTCCTAAGTTGTTATAAAAACCTGCTTCATCCCTGCTATTGCAAAGCTGTTCTGTGCAAACACCCGTAAAAGCAGCCGGGAAAAAGTGTATAATGAGGGGTTTGCCTGCAAAGTCTTTTAACGATAGTTCTTTTGTTTCTGTATTGCGCAGTGTAAAATCAGGCGCTTTTGTTCCGATACTTATAGCCATAGTTTATTCATTTTTTTTAAAGATACTACATATGCCCTGATTTGCCCTGAGTCTGCACCTTCCTGTTTATTTTAACATGCAGGCAGGCAATAAATGCAGGGCAATAATTGTTTTTAGGGACAATCAGGGTAATTTTGCCGGTACATCCATTTTTTGAATTGAACTGGTTATGAATAACAATGCGGATAAAAGCAAGGTGCCATTCTATTTTTTCCTTAAGCTGATTGTAGCGACATTATTATTCTTTTTCGTATTCTATATAGATATTTCTGATAAGCCCCGGATGATACAATTCATTAAAGGAGCCTGGATATTTTTGCTGCCCAGCATTGCGGTTTCTATTGCACGGTCTGCCATTATTTCTTTTTACAAAGCACGCCACACTAAAAAGAACGTGAGGGGGAACTTTGTGCTGGGTATAAACCGGCTTACCGCTATTCTCAATACCATGCTTTTTGGAATAGCCATTATGATAGCGATAGGCATCAATCCCATGGAATTCCTCACCAGCATGACGATCGTTGCGATGGCCATTGCTGTCATTTTCCGCGATTATATCACTAATATGATCAGCGGATTATTTATCATGTTCTCCGACCAGCTTTCCGTAGGCGACAGGATTAAAGTGAATAATGATAAAGGCAGAATAGAAGATATAACATTGTCCAACATTGTATTGAAAAATGAAGAGGACGACATCGTTCTTATTCCCAATAACCTGTTTTTTTTGCAACCCCTCATCAATCTTTCTGTTCATCGTTCCAGGTTCTTTCATGTCCGGTTCGAACTACCGTTGGCCGTTGCAGCGCATTCAGACGCGCTTGAAACCGAATTGCAAACCCTGTTCCGGGCGCACCCCGAACTTGACATGAAAGAAGATATCAGGCTTCGCGTGGAAGAAATCGGAAAAGATTATGTACGATACAAAATAGATCTCGTGGCAACTACCGCCAGCGACCGCCTTCACAAAGAAGTGGAAAACGAAGTGTTAAAGCAGATACTCCATTTCCAGCGTAACCTGTAAAAGGCTCAACACTCTCTATGGTTCATAACCAGTCTCTTATAAATAACGCTAAAAATTTTATCTAAAAATACTAAAAAAATTAGCTTTTAATGTTTTTCTTTACGGTATGGATGGGACTAAAACGGATATCATCAACCGGTTGCAACGGGATATTCTGGCTTTGGAGGGATGTACTTCCCTCCGGGCCGGGTATCCTGTTCGGTCGGGGGATTTGTCTGTAATGGACGCCTTCCCTTATAAGATGTTTCCGACGGGTGCTGTACATGAATTTATTACGGCTACCCTGGAAGATACCAGTGCCACAGCAGGGTTTATTGCAGCATTGATATCCACCTTTTTGCCTGCAACAGGAGTAGTGGTATGGGTGGGGTCGCGGGGTGTTTTTCCCCCGGCGTTGAAACAATTTGGTATAGAACCAGACCGTGTGTTTTTTTTAGAGCCAATAAAGAAACGGGAAATACAATGGATAGTGGAGGAAGCACTTCGGTGCCAGGCTGTTTCGGCGGTGGTAGCTTCGTGGAATGAGTTGAGTTTTACGGAAAGCCGCCGATTACAGCTTGCTGTTGAAAAATCAAACACAACCGGTTTTGTGATCCGGCATAATCCCAGGCAGGCAAACCCTACAGCTTGCATCGCCCGCTGGAAGATCACAAGCCTGCACAGCAGTTCTGTGGATGATTTGCCGGGTGTTGGTTTTCCCAGATGGAATGCGACATTGTTGAAAGTGCGGAATGGAAGGGCAGGTAGTCATATCATGGAATGGGCGGGCGACCACCTGCGTGAGTCAGCAGTTGAAGGTGCCCGTATCCGGGAACTGCACAGAAAAACCGGATGACATGAAGCGGTATGTATCGGTATGGTTTCGCTTTTTAAAAGCGGATTGGTATGTATTGCGGGAACCTGCTTTGCGTGATATTCCTTTTGTATTGGGAAGAACTGAACAGGGAAGAGGAGTGGTCGTAGCGGCCAATGAAGTTGCACAGCTACAGGGCATTGACGCAGGCATGACGATAGCGGATGCCAGGGCTTTGTTGCCGGGTATAAAAGTACTAGAGGACCCACTGGAACTGGAAAATCGCCTTTTGCAACGGATAGCCGTATGGGCTATCCGTTTTACACCTATAACAGCAGTAGATACTCCGGATGGAATTGTGCTGGATGCTACGGGGTGTACACATTTATGGGGTGGAGATCATCCCTACCTTAAGGAAATATACCAGCGCTTTTCATCGAAAGGGTATAATGTAAGACTGGCAATGGCCGACACGCCCGGGGCGGCCCGGTCGGTGGCAAGGTTTGCTGCATCTGCCGGTGTGGTAGAATCGGGCAGACATATACAGGCTATGTATTCCCTTCCTCCGGAAGCCTTGCGGCTTGAGCCGGAAGTAACAGAAAAGTTGCATAAGCTGGGTTTGCATACCATCGGGCAATGTATCCGAATGCCGCTGCCTGTATTGCGCAGAAGGCTGGGAGCAGATGCCATCAAACGACTTAACCAGGCATTGGGTATTGAGGAAGAGCTGCTGAAGCCGGTGGTGCCACCGGTGGAATATGAGGAGCGGCTGCCTTGCCCGGAGTTGATAACAACAGCAACAGGCATTGAGATTGCGCTCAAAGATTTGCTGCGCCGGCTGTGTAGTCGCCTGCAGAAGGAGCAGAAAGGTCTTCGTGCGTTGTGCTTTCGTGGATATCGCGCGGATGGTGAAACGGTGGAGTTGGCTATTCAAACCAATCGTCCTTCTCATCACGCCGCACATCTCTTCTCATTGTTTATGCCACGCTTGGCCACTATAGCGCCTGAACCGGGTATTGAGTTGTTTTCGCTGATGGCAACAGGCGTAGGAATAAATGTAGCAGCGCAGGCGGCTTTGTGGAATGGCGATGCTGGTCTGGTTGATCTGCAGGTGTCGGAACTGATAGACCGTGCAGCAGGCAGAATAGGAAGGAACCGTATATTTCGCTATTGCCCTATGGAGAATCACTGGCCGGAACTATCCTTTGGAAAAGCCAGCAGTTTCGAAGAGATGGTAATGGGGAACTGGAGAAATGATGTGCAGCGTCCGATACTGATGTTAACACCACCGGAGCCCATAACCGTTACAGCACCTGTTCCGGATTATCCACCTATGTCGTTCAGGTACAAGGGAACGTTGCATACCATACAGCGTGCCGACGGGCCCGAACGAATTGAGCAGCAATGGTGGATGCAGGAGGGAGCGCATCGGGATTATTACCGGGTAGAAGATGCTGAGGGAAAAAGATACTGGATATTCAGGCTGGGGCATTATGAGGAAGCGGGAGCCAGGCAATGGTTTTTGCACGGTTTTTTTGCTTAGCAGCATTTTTTAAAGCTGACGCTGAAGGTAATGGGCGGTATCAGTTAACCCACAGTTTCTTAATCTATCCAAAACCTCCTATTCGTTCAGTTTTGGTTTTTTTCTTTTGCATCACCATGTCTCTAAAAGCTTTGATACACTCGGCTTGATTCAGATGGATTAAATCAGTTAAAAAATCATCTGCAGACCTGACTTTCAGTCTATATGGATCCAGGTATTTTTCCGGGAAATCTTTTAGATTGTTGGTAACTATTATGTCTGCATTGATTTTTATAGCGGCAGCTAATACGGGCAATCATCAGGGTCGGGTAAGTATAAGTCGCTCGTAATGGTTGACCAATGCATCAGGGAAAGCCTGGTTAGCTATTTGTACTCTTCTTTCTGCTTCTTTTGCTGATACGCCTTTCCTTATCATAACCCGCTTCCATTCAACAAACACCTGCCTGCTCCACCTGGGCGTATATATGTCATAGTGAGCAAACCAAAACAACAAATCTCTTATGTAAACAGGATAGATAACATTGGTGTCTAAAACTACGGTGAGTCGTTCGTTATGAATCATACAAACCTATCTCTTCATCATAATGCATAATGTCGATAATATGCTTTTTTTGTTCTTCCTTCTGCTTTCTTTTATATTCTATTATATCTTCAAACTTGACTCTTCTGTGTTTCCCTACTTTAGCGTAGGCAACCTTCCCTTCTTCCAGCAATTTAACCAAATGTGGACGGGAGCAGCCCAGGATATCGGCAGCCTTTTGAGTGGTGATTTCTGTAGCCACAGACATAATAGCCACCGCCTTGCCCTGGCTCATAGATTTCAATACATCGCATAGTAGTATGAGCGCTTTAACAGGAATAACAATTTTTTCTTTTATTTCCTGCATCTCTATTTCAGTTTCAATTTTATCTGAATCAATTTGGTCGATAGCTGCAATAAGTGTGTTGTATGATTCGATGGAGAGTTTCTGCTCCACCTTCGACGGTTTTCTTATTTCAGGCATGGTCATGATATCTCTATTATATTCTGAATACGAATTTATCGAAATAATCGAATTAATCAAAATAAACGTATTGAAAGAATGAAAATAATGCGGTGGCAAGAGAAATGGGGTATGTTAAATGCTTGCCTATTGATAGTATATAAAATATCGACGCTTTCAATTCCAGGGAAAACCACTTTCAGAAAGTACAGTGGAAAGATTAATATTCAGCCTCGTGTACACACTTAATTATTAAAGGCAGTTTTTTGCTAAAAAATATAGTACTTTTGATTGCTAATTATTTTAGTAATTCGTGGTGCTGTTAATGATGCCATAAGTGCTGAAAGCCGATATGTACAAAGAACTCCAGGTAACCAGTAATTTCAGTTTTCTTCGCGGCGCTTCTCATCCTGAAGAACTGGTGGAGCAGGCGGCAGCTTACGGATATGGTGCCATAGCCCTTACAGATCATAACAGCCTGGCCGGCATTGTAAGGGCGCATGTGGCTGCAAAAAAGCATGGCATGCGGCTGATACCTGCCTGCAGGATCAATCTGAAGGATGCGCCGGCTGTAATGGTATACCCAACCAATATAGCAGATTATGCACAGTTGTGTAACCTGCTTACTACCGGAAATCTTCGAACAGAAAAAGGGAAATGTGAATTATTTAAAGAAGACCTGTATCGCTATGTAAAAGATAGCAGGTGTGTGGTGGTGCCACCTGCTACGCTGGATGCCCGTTTTGATTTTCCGGATTCCTTTGTAACAGACCTGAAGGAACTCCGTTCTGTTCTGAAAGACAACCTCTACATAGCAGCGACGCGATATTATAATGGGCATGATGACAAACGGTTGAGCCGCATTTTTAAGATAGCCGGGAAACTGCTTATTCCGATGGTGGCTACCAATGATGTACATTACCATCACCCCGCACGAAGGGAGCTACAGGATGTGATAACCTGTGTTCGGGAGAAATGTACGATCCATACGGCCGGCCTCCGGCTGCACCCGAATGCTGAACGATACCTGAAAACAGCAAATGAAATGACGCGTTTGTTCAGCCGTTATCCCGATGCCATCCGGCAGACGCAGGAAATTGTTGAGGCCTGTGCGTTTTCGCTGGATGAATTGCAGTATGAGTATCCTCATGAGGTTACTCCGGAAGGAAAGGAGCCGCTGGAAGAACTCACACGGCTGACATGGGAGGGAGCGCAAAGGATATACGGAACAGGCATCCCGCAAAAAATCGTTTATAATATCAATTATGAACTGACTTTTATCAGGGAAATGAACTATGCCAAATATTTTCTGACGGTATACGATATTGTTCGCTTTGCGAGGAACCAGGGTATTCTTTGTCAGGGCAGGGGATCGGCGGCCAATTCTACTATTTGCTATTGCCTGGGGATTACGGCTGTGGATCCGGCGGAGATCGATTTGCTTTTTGAGCGGTTTATTTCTTCTGCCCGCAATGAACCTCCGGATATTGATGTAGATTTTGAACACGAAAGAAGAGAAGAAGTGATGCAGTACATTTATGATAAATATGGAAGAGACCGTGCTGCGATCGTAGCCACGGTTACAACGCTTCATCATAAAGGTGCTATCAGGGATGTAGGTAAGGCAATGGGGTTGTCGGTTGATACCATACAGTTATTGTCTGCTGCTATTCGTTCAAACCCAGAAGCATGGGCAGCGGGAAAGCCGGTGCAGGTAGCGGGTTTTGATACACAACATCACTACCTTCAAAAGGTATTGCAGCTTACAAGTGCGTTTACGGGTTTTCCCCGTCAGTTGGGGCAACATACGGGCGGATTTGTAATAGCAGAAGGCAAACTGTCTGATCTATGCCCCATCATCAATGCACACATGGAAAACCGCACCAATATTGAATGGAATAAAGATGATATAGAAGCATTGGGCTTTTTGAAAATAGATGTGCTGGGGCTGGGCATGCTTACCTGTATTCGGAAAGCCTTTGAAACGTTAAAAGAGCATTACGGAAAAGAGTATACGCTGGCTACTGTTCCGCAGCACGATACAGCAGTATACGATATGATTTGTCGTGCCGATACGATCGGTGTGTTCCAGATTGAAAGTCGCGCGCAGATGTCGATGCTGCCCCGGTTGAGACCACGGAAATTCTATGATCTGGTGATAGAAGTGGCCATCGTACGTCCGGGTCCTATACAGGGAAATATGGTGCATCCTTATCTCCGGAGAAGAAATCAAGAAGAAAAGGTTGAGTTTCCAAGTGAAGAATTAAAAGAGATACTCGGAAAAACACTGGGCGTTCCCCTGTTTCAGGAGCAGGCCATGAAAATAGCTATTGTGGCTGCAGGATTTACACCGGATGAAGCGGATGAGCTGAGAAGAAGCATGGCTACCTTTAAGGCAAAGGGAAAAGTATCTTATTTTAAAAAGAAACTGGTAGATGGCATGGTAGCCAGGGAGTACGAGGAAGCCTATGCATTGCAGATATTCAGGCAACTGGAAGGATTTGGCAGCTATGGATTCCCGGAAAGTCATGCCGCCAGTTTTGCATTGCTGGTCTATGTATCTTCCTGGTTGAAATGTCATTATCCTGATGTGTTTGCCTGTGCCTTGCTCAACAGTATGCCTATGGGGTTTTACCAGCCGGCCCAGATCATAGCGGATGCCCGCAGGCATGGGGTTGAAGTGCGCCCCATAGATGTCAACCATTCCGGGTGGAACAATACGCTGGAAGAGAATACGGGACAGTTTTGCGCCTTGCGTTTGGGATTTCGCCAGGCAAAGGGATTGCGGCAGGATGAAATGGAACGACTGGTGCGGAAACGAGAGGGGAAAAAGTTTAGTACGGTAAATGATGTGCGCGGTGCCGGATTGTCTGATGCAGCACTGGAGCGCCTTGCAGATGCAGATGCTTTCCGGTCGATAGCGCTCGATAGAAGGGAGGCTTTATGGGAGGCGTCTGTCAAAGATTATCCGCAGGCCTTGTTTGCCGAACAAACTCCTCCGCCGGAGCATGCAGATTTGCCGGCGATGACCTTATCCGAACACGTAATCCAGGATTATGCTGCCACCTCGCTCTCGCTAAGGCAACATCCCGTGTATTTTGTACGACAAAAGCTGGATCTGGTGTATGTTACACCTGCTGGTCGTCTTTCTTCTCTCAAAAACGGAGATAGCGTAAAAGTAGCGGGGTTGGTACTGGTACGGCAAAAGCCGGCCACCGCCACGGGTGTATGCTTTATCACCATTGAGGATGAAACGGGGACCGCTAACCTGGTGGTATTTGCCAGCGTATTTGAAAAGTACCGCAAAGATATCATACATGCCAAATTGCTTATGGCAGAAGGTACGGTGCAAATAGAGGGTGAGGTGATACATGTTGTAACAACGTGCTGTTACAATGTATCCAGGTTGTTGCGGGGGCTGATACCCGCCCGCAATGAAAATATCCTGATGCCTGATGAAGGTTCACCGGATAAAAAAACAGGCCCGGCTTTCAAAAGAAAGCGGCAGGTGGATAATGAAGAGGAAAAAGCGATACCGGGAGGAAGGGATTTTAAATAAAATGCTTGTTTCTGTTTCCCGGATAATACAATGGATAGGGGAGTATCTGCGGCATACGATCGAGACTGAGGGGAAGGATAAGGCTGCGCTATTATGCTGATTACCAGCCCGCCTGTTCCTGCATTCGTTGTGTATGCTCATTCATATTATATTTGCGTCGATGGAAAAATCTAATTTTGTTGACCAGATCAGAATATTTTGTAAAAGCGGGCATGGGGGTGCGGGCAGCAGGCATTTTTTGCGAACCAAATACAACCCACAGGCAGGTCCGGATGGGGGAGATGGGGGGAGAGGTGCCCACATTATCCTGAAAGGCAACAAAAATCTATGGACGTTGTTACACCTGCGATATTATAAAAATGTGATTGCAGAAAATGGTGAGAGTGGTAGTGGCAGCAAGTGTACGGGGCGTTCGGGCAAGGATATTATAATAGAAGTGCCGCTGGGAACGATAGCCCGCGATGAAGAAAGCGGTGAAAAAGAAGCGGAAATACTGGAAGACGGACAGGAGGTGGTATGGCTGAGAGGAGGACGCGGGGGATTGGGCAACGCCAGTTTTGCAACTGCCACCAACCAGGCCCCCGAATATGCGCAGCCAGGCGAACCGGGTATAGAAGGCTGGAAAGTACTGGAATTGAAAGTACTGGCAGATGTAGGCCTCGTGGGTTTTCCCAATGCAGGAAAATCAACCCTGTTGTCTGTAATGACCGCTGCAAAACCTAAAATAGCTAACTACGCATTTACCACTATCAACCCCAATCTGGGAATGGTAGAATACCGCGATGGAAAAAGCTTTTGTATTGCCGACCTGCCCGGTATAATAGAAGGGGCAGCGGACGGTAAAGGACTGGGGCATCGTTTCCTGAGACATATAGAAAGAAACCCCGTTCTATTATTTGTTATTCCTGCAGACAGCAACAATCACCGCCAGGAGTTGGATGTATTGATAAACGAACTCGAACGTTATAACCCGGAACTTTTGCATAAAGAATTTATCATTGCCGTCAGTAAAAGCGATATGCTGGATAAAGAATTGCAATCTGCCATCAAAAAAGAATTACCGGATCATATCCCGCATCTTTTCGTATCATCTGTATCACAAACCGGGCTTACCGAACTGAAAGACCTCTTGTGGCAATCACTTAATAAAAAAAGTAGTAACTAAATAGCATAATTGTACTTTTTTGTTGTAATATTACCTATAACTAATAATTTGGTTTAGCCTCTCTCGATTGCGTGCCTTTACGGCAACATTGCGAAGTCTGTTTAGACTTCGCTTTTGTTTTTAATAGTACGATTATACGATCAGTCTTCCTTTAGTGGCGGCTTTGATTTGTTCTATCGTTACATCGGGCGCACATTCAACCAATTTAAAACCGCCTTCGGGCAGGATGTCGAACACGCCCAGTTCAGTAACCACTTTTTTTACGCACCGGATACCTGTTAGCGGAAGTGTACATTCAGGCAGTAATTTCGACTCACCAGCTTTGTTCACATGCTGCATGGCTACTATGATGTTCTCTGCACTGGCTACCAGATCCATCGCGCCTCCCATGCCCTTTACCATTTTTCCCGGAATTTTCCAGTTGGCGATATCTCCGTTTTCCGATACCTCCATAGCCCCTAAAATGGTGAGGTGTATTTTTCGGGCCCGTATCATACCAAAGCTCATAGCTGAATCAAAAAATGCGGAGCCAGGCACGGTGGTAATGGTTTGCTTACCGGCGTTTATATAGTCTGCATCCTCCTCTCCTTCAAAAGGGAAAGGCCCCATACCCAGTAGTCCGTTTTCGCTTTGCAGCACTACATTAATATTGTCTGGAATATAGTTGGCTACCAGTGTAGGAATACCAATACCCAGGTTTACATAGTAGCCATCTTTTACTTCCTGTGCTATTCTTTTGGCAATACCGTTTTTGTCGAGCATAGCGTAGCATTAAAATGATTGATTCCGGGCTCTGATTGTTCTTTGTTCTATTCTTTTTTCGTAATGGACTCCCTGGACGATTTTACTTACATATATACCAGGCGTATGTATGAAGTTGGGGTCTAGTTCGCCCGGTTCTACGAGCTCTTCCACCTCGGCTATGGTTGTTTTTCCGGCCATGGCCATCACATGATTGAAGTTGAGGGCGGTAGCTCTGTATACCAGATTGCCCATCCGGTCGCCTTTCCAGGCTTTTACCAGCGAAAAATCTATTTCAAAAGCCGTTTCCATGAGGTATTCTTTCTCTACACCATGAAAAGTGAATTTTCTGCTTTCTTTTCCCTTAGCCACCTCGGTTCCTACACCGGCTGGTGTAAAAATGGCTGGCATGCCGTAGCCGGCAGCCAGGCACCGGGTGGCCAGTGTGCCTTGGGGTATCAGATCTACCTCCAGCTCTCCGCTTAGCATTTGTCTTTCAAACGCTGCATTTTCTCCTACATACGAAGCGATCATTTTTTTGATCTGCTTTTTCTGTAGCAGCAACCCAAGCCCAAAATCGTCCACGCCGGCATTGTTGCTGATGCAGGTAAGATTGGTGATACCCGAACTCAGCAAAGCACTGATCAGGTTTTCGGGAATACCACATAAGCCGAACCCTCCAACGGCGAGTGTCATACCGCTTCGTATATCGCTTATAGCTGCTGAGGCAGATGAAACTGTTTTATCAATCATACGATCAAGCTTTGCTTAAAATTACAATTAAAGCCCGGAATGCTATAATATTATGTTGCCGGATCATGATCCTTTTATCTTTTTTAGATATCGATCCTGCAATGTTGAGGCTGCGGGAATGGACTATTGAAGGTGGTACTTGTGTAATATCAAACACGTCGCATTTCTAACTAATTTGTATGTACCTTATACTAAAATGTTGTTGTGTGTGAAATAAAAACCTGGAGTAGTTTTGCCGTCGTTTATAATTATGAATATGAATAAAGAAAGAATATATCCTATCGATACATTTGTTCGCCCCATTAGCAGGTTTATCCGGCGGGAGAAATCCGGGAGTATTGTATTGGCTGCTTCAGTAGTATTGGCTTTATTGCTGGCCAACTCTCCGCTATCGCAACAGTATTTTCATTTTTTTGAACATACCATCGGTGTTGGAGTCAATGAACAGTTGAAATTTAATTACACAATACATCATTGGATTAATGATGGGTTCATGGCGATTTTCTTTTTTGTAGTAGGATTGGAGTTAAAGCGGGAGATGGTAGCAGGAGAACTTTCTGATCCCCGTCAGGCGATGTTGCCTATTATAGCGGCAGCAGGCGGTATGGCGGTGCCTGCGGTGATATATTATATGCTGAACTCTTCTGGTGATGTGCGTGCCGGCTGGGGCATACCCATGGCTACAGACATCGCTTTTGCTTTGGGCATATTGTATTTTTTAGGGAATAAGGTACCCCTTTCCTTAAAGGTTTTTTTGACCGCGCTGGCAATTGTGGATGACTTGGGAGCGGTACTGGTGATTGCTTTTTTCTATACCTCGGAAATTTCTTTCAGCAGCCTGGGTATAGGTTTTTTCTGTCTGGGTATTATGTATGCAGGCAATAGGATGGGTATCCGCAATGTATGGTTTTATGCGTTGTTGGGTATAGCGGGCGTATGGGTAGCTTTTCTTTTGTCGGGGGTGCATGCTACCATAGCGGCTGTATTGGCAGCTTTTACCATTCCGGCGAATATCCGTGTACCGGAACCTGTGTACCTGAAAAAAGTCAGGGGTTATCTGGAGCAGTTCAAAGCCATAGACCCGCGCGACAGCACTCCTGTGCTGACGCCGCAACAGTTGCATTTACTGGAGCAGGTAAATGTTGCCACTATCAATGCTATGCCGCCTTTGCAGCGACTGGAGCATGCTATGCATCCTTTTGTGACTTTCGTAGTATTGCCCTTGTTTGCCCTGGCGAATGCCGGTGTAGTGATAGCAGGAGAGCTAAGTCAGATGTTTTCAACCAATATCATACCTGGAGTGGCGCTTGGGTTGCTGGCAGGTAAGGTAATTGGTGTAGCAGGTTTTACATTGTTGGCGATCCGGCTAAAAATAGCGCGTTTTCCTCCCGGAATGAACACCCGGAACCTGATAGGAACTGGTTTCCTGGCCGCCATAGGCTTTACCATGTCGCTGTTCATTACAACCCTGGCCTTTGATAACGATACTTATCTGGTACAGGCCAAGCTCGGTATTTTTGCTGCTTCTGTTGTTGGGGGTACGATAGGGTATATGATACTGGCGCGAAATGGTAAGAGGTGAGATGGTAAAATGGGAAGGCAGCAAAATGGTAAAATGGTAAGAGGGATATGGATACTTCGTACGGTCTTATAAGTTTTACCGTCTTGCATCGGTTAAGAGGATTGTGCTCAGGCTTTCGCCTTTTGCAGGAAGTGTTCATGCAGTTGTAGTACCTGGGGAATGAGGAGTTGCTGCTCATTGTTGTATATAACGAAGTCGCAGAGCCGCATTTTAATCTCTTCATTCAACTGGCTTTTCATCCTTTTCTCCACTTCTTCCCGGGTAATATTATCGCGTTGCATGGTGCGTTGTATGCGCATTGCCTTCGGGGTATATACTCCGATGATGTAGTCGAGCCCACTTGCCGAGCCGGCTTCAAAAAACAGGGCCGCTTCTTTTAACACGTAAGGCGTGGTTTGCCGGAGCATCCAGTGGTGCGCATTTCGAATGGTGGCGGGGTGCACCAGGCTGTTGAGCAATTCCAGTTTATTTTTATCCTGAAATACAACCGCTGCCAGATAAGACTTATTCAACGTATTGCCCTCGTAAACTTCTTGTCCGAAATGTGTAATGAGTTGTGTTTTTAGTTCCGGGTCGGTATTCATGATTGCTCTGGCTGCTGCATCTGCGTAGTATACGGGTATGCCCAGTAATTCGAACAGGTGTGCTACTGTGCTTTTTCCGGAGCCTATACCGCCTGTAATACCTATTTTCAACATTGCGTATGAAGGTTTGTAAAAGCAAAATCCGAAATCTTGGCCGATTCCGGATTTTTTTAAGGTATGTTGTCCGGTTTATTTGGCCGGTGCTGCGCTATTCAGTTGCTTGCTCCATTCCATGCTCACGGCGCTTTTTTCAATTTTGATGTAGCTGCCGGGGCTTACTTCCAGTTCAAGTGTTGTGTCTTCTATTTTGTTGACCTTACCGTGTATACCGGCTATGGTTACCACTTTATCGCCTTTCTGCAAATTGCTTTGAAAGTTTTTGGCTTCTTTGGCTTTTTTAGCCTGGGGACGAATCATAAAGAAGTAAAAAACGGCTATGATACCTACCAGCATGATCATCTGCATCATCTGCGCATTGCCACCGCCGGCTTGTAATAAATGGAAAGAGAAATTGCTCATATGTGTTGTTTAATATTTAACTTTTTTTATTAACCATTACGTCAAAAGCAATCGTGTAACTGCCCTGTTCGGTATTGGTATCAACTACAATCGTTTTATGATTATTTCCGATGCGTCCTTTGGTGTCGAAACTGGTTTTGATAATGCCTTCTTTCCCCGGTGCCACAGGTGCTTCTGGTTTCTCAGCCAGTGTGCATCCGCAGGAAGGGCGCACATCTTTAATGATCAGCGGGCTATCGCCTGTATTTTTAAAACGGAACGCAATTTCCAGTTCTTCCCCTTCTGCTACACTTCCCTTGTTAACGATGGAATCGATCCATTGAATGCTGGTGAGCACGGGAGCTGTAGTCTGAGCAGACGCGGCCTGTACATTGGTTTCGGTTGAGGGGCCGTCTGTTTTTGTCTCGGCCTGCTGGCAGGCGGAAAATAGTATCAGCGATGCTATTCCGGCTAAAAAAACTTGTTTTGCCATGTGAATTCAGTATTTGATGGTAGCGCGAAGTTAATTTGTTTTTCCGGAAGTACCGCTGCTACACGGGTCATTTAAGTTTTTTGAACTCGGTTTTGTGCAAACGGTTTTGCGCTGTAAGCTCCTTATGGATATTATCGAGTATGCCATTTACGAACTGCCCGCTTTGTGCGGTGCTGTAGGCTTTTGCCAGGTCTATGTATTCGTTGATGGTCACTTTGGTGGGTATGGTGTCGAAGTACAGGAACTCAGAAACGCCCATTTGCATAATGATCATATCCAATGCGGCGATTCTTTCTGCATCCCAGTTTTTGAGTTTGGGTTTGATGAGTTCCATACTCACTTCCGATTTCTCCCTGACTGTGCGCAGGAGGGCGAAGGCGAATTTTCTTTTCTCATCGCCCAGCATATCCTGAAAGTTCAATCCAGATGGTTTTTGTAAGTAGTTCAAAACCAGCAGGTTCATCATTTCTGCATCGTCATCCCAATGGAGAAACAGGTCTTCCACATGCGAAATAAAGGTATCGTTGGCCAGCATCAGGTCGGTGAAAATGAACTCCAGTATATTTTTTTCCGATTTTTTGTTGCGTTCCTGCAATTGAATATATTCCTTGTACAAAGGAGTTTCCGCCATTTGCAGGTAAGTCTTCTTGATTAATTCAGCGCCTTCCCATCGCTCCGGCTTGATTTCATCCACTGCCTTCTGGTAAGAGGGGTTTTCCAGTATTTTCCATAATACTTCATTACCTGAAATCTTAATGTTCACATTCAGGTCATCTGCCGTAGGCAGGTGCCTCGACGATCGGTTTCTGGCATCTGTTTCAGCGTAGCGGGCTACCTGTGCCAAAAAGTAAACGAGATAGGTAAAAAGGTGTCTGGATTGTTCCAGTTTTTTTTCCAGTAATTTTTCTGCTTTTCCGGGTACGATTGAATCCTGGGTAGTGTTGAGTGCATATAGTGTTTGCATCACTTTTACCCTGATATTTCTTCTACTGATCATTCTAAAGAGCTGTTATGGGCGGCGAAGATAGTGCTTTTTGATTGTAACCGATTTTCAGCTTTCCTGAAAAATTGACATGCCGGTAAAATCCCGTTAACTGCCATCTTTTGAGAGAAAATATTTCATTGATACGGTAAACTGCATTTTTTGCAGGCTTTGACGCTTTGGCATACAATTCGTTCATGCTTGTCCGCCTTAAAGATTGACTTCTTTAACCAATTCAAAAACTATTAATTATGTCTAAAAAGTTAAATGTAACGCCTCTTCACGACAGAGTGATTGTGAAACCAGCCCCTGCTGAGGAAAAAACCTCTGGTGGAATCATCATTCCAGATACTGCAAAAGAGAAACCTCAGCGTGGTACCGTGGTGGCCGCCGGCCCTGGTAAAAAAGATGAGCCTGTAGTGGTAAAATCAGGAGATATTGTACTCTACGGCAAATATGCCGGTACCGAAATCACCATTGATGGTGCTGAGTACCTGATCATGAGAGAGTCAGACATTTTAGCGATTGTTTAAAACCTTTTACAGCTTCTTCGGGAAGTTGTACACATTCTACTAATTAAAATCTCAAATCAAATCAAATATGGCAAAGCAATTATTTTTCGATATTGATGCCCGCAATAAAATGAAAAGAGGGGTGGATACCCTTGCCAATGCAGTAAAAGTAACTTTGGGACCCAAAGGTCGCAATGTAGTACTGGAAAAGAAATTTGGCGCACCGGCTGTTACTAAAGACGGTGTAACTGTAGCGAAAGAAATTGAACTGGAAGACCCCATCGAAAACATGGGAGCCCAGATGGTGAAAGAAGTAGCCAGCAAAACGGCTGATATTGCCGGTGATGGTACTACTACTGCTACCGTACTGGCCCAGGCTATCATCAGCGAAGGGCTGAAAAACGTAGCCGCAGGTGCCAACCCTATGGATCTGAAACGCGGTATCAGTAAAGCAGTTGAGAAAGTGGTGGCACATCTGCAAAGCCAGTCTCAAACAGTAGGTTCCGACAGCAAAAAAATTCAGCAGGTAGCTTCTATTTCTGCTAATAATGATGATGCAATTGGTAAACTGATTGCTGAAGCGTTTGCTAAAGTTGGTAAAGATGGCGTTATCACCGTGGAAGAAGCGCGTGGTACAGATACTACCGTAGATGTAGTAGAAGGTATGCAATTCGATCGCGGATATATTTCTCCTTATTTTGTTACAGACAGCGAAAAAATGCAGGCTGAACTCGAAAAGCCTTACATACTTATCTACGATAAGAAAGTAAGCAACATGAAGGATATACTGCACATCCTCGAAAAAGTAGCTCAGCAGGGCGCTCCTTTGCTGATTATTTCTGAAGATCTGGAAGGGGAAGCACTGGCTACTCTTGTGGTAAACAAACTGCGTGGTACGCTGAAAGTAGCTGCTGTTAAAGCACCGGGCTTCGGCGACAGAAGAAAAGAAATGCTGACTGATATCGCTATCCTTACAGGTGGTACTGTTATCAGCGAAGAACTGGGACATAAACTGGAAGGTGCTGATCTCAGCAGCCTGGGTCGTGCAGAAAGAGTAGTAATAGACAAAGACAATACTACTGTAGTAGGTGGTAAAGGTAAAAAAGCCGATATCGCAGGTCGCGTTAACCAGATCAAAGCCCAGATAGAAGTAACTACTTCTGATTACGATAAGGAAAAATTACAGGAACGCCTGGCTAAATTAAGCGGTGGTGTGGCTGTATTGCAGGTAGGTGCTGCTACTGAAGTAGAAATGAAAGAAAAGAAAGACCGTGTAGACGATGCATTGCATGCTACCCGTGCTGCTGTGGAAGAAGGTATCGTACCTGGTGGTGGTACTGCTTATATCCGCGCAGTAGAATCTCTGGAAAAATTCAAAACGGCTAACGAAGACGAAGCAACAGGTGTTGCCATCGTAAGAAGAGCAATTGAAGAACCGCTGCGCCAACTTGTATACAACAGTGGTATCGAAGGTAGCATCGTGGTGCAAAAGGTAAAAGAAGGAAAGGGCGATTTCGGCTTCAACGCCAGAACAGAAGTGTATGAAAACCTGTTCAAAGCTGGTGTGATCGATCCTACTAAAGTTACCCGCATTGCGCTGGAAAATGCAGCTTCTATTGCAGGTATGCTGTTGACTACTGAGTGTGTAATAGCAGACAAACCCAAGAAAGAAGAAGCAGGTGGTGGTGGACATCATCACGGCGCTCCTGATATGGGCGGAATGGGCTATTAATACAGTCTTAGATAATAAAGTACAAGAGGCCGTTTCTATTTTTGAAACGGCCTCTTGCTTTTGAAAAAGAAAAAGAGATACAGGTCGTGAAAACACCATGTGTTTCATCATACTTCGTGTCGTCGTGTGTCTGGTGGTTGAAAAGCCAGGAATCACGAAGCTGTCAGGGTACGAAGAGCACCATTAATACGCATAGTGCAACCTGAAACTTTATGGTACAATCATGTAAAAGGAAGGATATTACTGCGCTTTTACTATGCGGCCAGTTCCTGAGGGTCTGTAAAATGAACTGTGTCAGGAAATAATTTTGATCTAGTTTAAAAGAGGCGGCGACGGCTCCATTCACAGAGCAAGGCGCCGCCTCTTTTAAACGGTATACTATCGTAAGTCCGTTTGCATTCTGTCGCCAAATA
>JBBCKG010000009.1:0-345595 GCA_037190905.1 Agriterribacter sp.
TACGCTCCCTTCCGAATTATCTATTACGAGGAGTTTTCAACACGACTTGAAGCAATAGCTTGTGAAAAATATTGGAAAACTGCTGCAGGAAGAAGATATTTGCAAAAACTGCTACGAAACGGTCCCGTAGTTCAATGGATAGAATAGGAGTTTCCTAAACTCTAGATACAAGTTCGATTCTTGTCGGGACTACGAATGGAATGCTTACAGCAAGCATTCCATTTTTTATTTTTATAGGTAAATCCTTTCTTCTCTGGCTCAATAAGGGGTCTTAAGCGCTATCTATTGCTTTGCTTTCCCCGCCATGATGGTGGTACCGAGGCCCAGCAGCGCAATCAGCGCAAAGGAAAAGCGCAGGTTGGTCAATTCGGATATAAAGCCGATGATGGGCGGACCGATCAGAAAGCCCAGGAATCCAATGGAGGATACGGCGGCCAGCGCTACCCCCGGCAGCATGGTGGTGGATTTGCCTGCCAGGCTGTATACCATTGGTACGACGGATGAAGTGCCAATACCCACCAGTAGAAATCCGATAGTAGCGCTTGTTACGGTCGGGAAGAGGGTGGCGATGAGCATTCCGGAAAGAATAAAAATGCCACTGGCTTTCAAAATCCGTTCGATGCCGAACTGGGTAATCATCCAGTCCGCGGTAAACCTGCCGGCCGTCATGGTAAACATAAAAGCAATGTAACCGAGCCGGGTAAGACTGGCTGGCGCGTGCACTACCTTATCAAAATAAATACCGCTCCAGTCGAACATGGTGCCCTCGCAGATCATACAGGCAAAGGCGATGATGCCAAGTACAATGATGTAACGGTCGGGCTTTACAAATATTTTCTTCTTTTCTGCGGCTGCGGGTTGTGCATCGCGGGGCAATACAAACCTGCGGGCAACCAACATCAGCAGAAAGGTTATGCCGTAGACGATGCAAAAATGTGCAAACGGTGGTATATGATCTGCCACCATAAAAGCGCCGAGAATACCTCCCATCAACCCGGCCAGACTCCATACCCCGTGAAACGAGGCCATGATGCTGCGGCGGTACAGGCGTTCCACCCCTACTCCCTGCGTATTGACAGATATATTGGAGAGATTGCCGGCTATTCCAAAAAAGAACAGGGCCGCTGCCAGTTGCCATACGGTATCCACGGTACCCAGCATCACCATTCCTGCAGGATACAGACAGGCGGCGATTGTAAGTGTATTCTTGCTGCCGAACCGGCTCACGAGGTAGCCGGATAACCCCATTGCCGTTAGCTGTCCGACCGGCAGGGCAAATAATACGCCTCCAAGCGCCGCATCGCTGAGCTGCAGCATGTTCTTAATATCCGGAATCCGGCTGGCCCAGGTAGCGAAAGTAAGCCCCTGGATAAAAAAGAAAACACTGACACCAATGCGGTAATAACGTTGTGTGGGGAGGGATAGCGAAATATTAAGCGGCATCCTGCTGTTCATCATTCATGGGTTTGAATGGCAAGAACCACCGTTGAAATTCAACGCAAAGGTATAATGAATTATCGGAGAAAAAGCGAAATGTTTTTTCCTCTTATTGGATTTTCCCCACGTCAATGCGCAAATCACCTTCTCTCCGGCGCCAGTTGCTGCCTCAATTTTCAGATGTCTGGCTGTCAGGGTTGCCTGAAAGTGTCGGGATGCGGCGCAACTTCCCGTGTATCAAACTGCATGTCGTTCAGCTTTTTATACAGTCCGTTTTGCTGCATCAGCGCCGTATGTGTTCCCTCTTCCACGATCCTGCCCTGATCGAGCACGATAATCTTATCTGCATTACGGATGGTAGATAAACGATGCGCAATAATAAAGGATGTTCTGTTGCGCATGAGGTTGTCCAGCGCCTCCTGTACCAGTAGCTCACTTTCACTGTCCAGCGAAGAGGTGGCTTCATCCAGCACCAGGATGGCGGGATTTTTCAGTATGGCCCTTGCAATAGCAATGCGCTGTTTTTGTCCGCCGCTGAGCTGTATACCCCGTTCGCCCACCAGGGTATCGTATTTTTCGGGGAAGCTGTTGATGAAGATTGCTGCATTTGCCTGTTGCGCCGCTGCTGCTATTTCTGCTTCGCTGGCATCGGGTTTGCCGTAGGCGATGTTTTCGCGGATACTGCCGCCAAACAGTTGTACTTCCTGTGGCACAAGCGCCATTTGCATACGCAATTGCGTAAGCGGAAAACTGGCTGCGGTTTTTTCGTCGAAGTATATCTGTCCTTCCTGCGGGCGATAAAATTGCAGCAACATGCTGGCTATCGTGGACTTTCCGGCCCCGCTGGGTCCTACGATGGCTACGCGCTCGCCGCTTTTTACGGAAAGCGATAGGTTTTTAAGTACGGCTACGTCCTTCCGGGAAGGATAGCTGAAGTGAAGGTTCTCGAGCCTTACGTTGCCTTGTATACGGAATCGGGTGTCCTTTTCCGTTTTAGTCAGGGTTACCGGTTCTCCCTCACCGCGCAGGATTTCGCGAACGGCTTTGGTAGCGCCGAGGGTTTTCTGCAACTGGCTGAACATATCGGCGAAGCCGGCGAAGGTACCGCCCACAAAACCTGAAAATACAACAAACATCACCAGCGCGCCAAAACTCAGCTCTCCCGTTTGTATCATTTTGGCGCCGTACCATATTACAAATGCCACTGCCCCAAACACACTGAAGATCATGAACGATATGAAGGCGCCGCGGTAGCGGGCATTGGAAATGGAGAGATTTACAGAAGCGCCGATGCTTTTGGCAAATCGCCCGATCTCCAGAAATTCATTGGTAAATGCCTTTACTACCGTAATACCCTGAAAAGTTTCGTTTACAATAGTGCCGCTTTCTGCCAACTGGTCCTGTACTTTGGAAGCCAGTTTGCGGATACGCTTTCCAAATACAACTGCCAATACTGCTATTACGGGCACCACCGCCAGCATCACCAAAGCCAGTTTGGCCTGTATCCAGAAAATAAATACCAAACCTATCAACAGCGTAAAAATGCCCCGCAGAAATTCTGCCAGTGTAAAAGACACGGCTTCCTGTATCTGGGCCAGATCAGACGCCAGCCGGTTGCTGAGGTCGCCCACCCTTCTTTCGGAGTAGAATGCCATCGGCATGATGAGGAGTTTGGAATACACATCTTTCCGCATATCTGCCAGCGATTTTTCGCCCACGTAGGTGAGCAGGTATACCCGCATATAAGAAAAAAAAGTTTGCACCGTAAGCTGGAGAAAGATCAGCAGCAGGGTGGTGTTGAGGCTCCAGTGTATATCGTTCAGGTTGAAACCGAATGCGGACATGCCCGATCCGGGATTGACAGCATGGGAGCTACCCGGTGCGGCTGCATCAATCATTTTGCCCAGAAACAGGGGGAATAGGCTGGTAGTGAAGGCAGACAAAGCTATAAAAACAAGGCTGGCGATAAAGCGGCCGCGGTATGGTTTGAGGTAAGAAAAAAGAACCAGTGCTTCGCGCAGGTTTTCTTTACTGATTTTTTCTTTAGGAGAGCCTTTCTCCCCATTATCGTGATTTGCCATAATATGCTAACCGGATGAAGGTACAAATTGCCGGAAAAGATTGTTGTTATAAAATGCAGGGCGTAAGCCCGTTGTTACTGGTACAACTCCAGCAGTCCGTGGGGCAATACCACATGCACCTGTTTCCGGGAGTTGTCTATCTTTTGTAAGGTTTCCTCGTGCAGGGGTATCAATGCTTCGTTGCCATTGAGCAGTACCTTGCAAAGCAATTGGTGCGGTTGCTCTATCACTTCAGCTATTTCGCCAACAGGGGTACCTTCATTGATCAGCGTATAGCCTAGCAACTGGATGGGGGCAGACTTTGCCACCAGTTTTTTGAAGTCTTTTTCCAGCAGCCATACCTCTTTTTGTAAAAGCAGGGAAGCCTGCTCCCGGGTTTGGACCCCTTCCAGCTTCACCAGCACGTCTTTGTCGTTGCGTGCCTTTGCAGATTCAATAAAATAAGGAATGGGTTTGTCTTTTTTTTCTTCTATAAAAACAGCCTCCACATCCTTCAGCGCGGTCTTTTTACCGAGGCTATGGGTGATGATCAACTCCCCCGCCACGCCGAAGGCAGACACTATTTTTCCAATATTGAAGTACTCTTTCACTATATACCCCGGATTTTTGCCCTGCAATATAATTCTTTCGGAGATGTAAAGGCCGTTGCTCAACAGCAGCCGGCTATTACCGTATCAGCGTTTGCGGAAAATCGCTTATTTTTTCGCAGCATACTTGCTCCATCACCTGCTTTAATTGTGCTTTGAACATGGCGATGGTGTGATCGCCTCCTGCTTTTCCCAGTGCGCCCACACCGTACATGAACGGGCGCCCCATGAAGGTGAAATCTGCGCCGCAAGCCAGCGAACGACCAATATCAGGACCAGAACGCAGCCCGCTGTCTATCATTACCTTCAGCTTATCGCCGAATGTATCCGCCAGACCCTTTAAGGGACGAATAGTGGATTCGCCGGCATCTATCTGCCGCCCGCCGTGGTTGGAAACGATGATGCCATCGGCACCAATTTTTACACTCAGCTCGGCATCCTGCTCACTTACCACGCCTTTGATCACCAGTTTTCCCTTCCATTTATCACGTATGGCCGCCACCTTGTCTACGTCTACCCGGCCTGTAAAAGTAGCATTCATGAATTTACCCAGTTGTTTTATATCCAGCCCCTTTTCCATATACGGCTTTAATGTAGCGAAAGAAGGGATGCCCACGCGCAGTGTTTCAAAAGACCAGGCAGGACGCAGCGCTGCCTGCAAAAAGTTGTTAATATTGTTTTTCGGAGGCATGGATAGCCCTGCTTTGATTTCCCGGTAACGTAGTCCAAAGGAGGGTACATCTACCAGTACCACCAATACATCGCAGTTCACGGCTTCGAGCCTTTTGAGCAGGTCGTCTCTCAATTCATTTTTGGTGGGGTGATACAACTGGAACCAGAATTTGCCTTCCGTCAGCTCTCCGATCCTTTCTATGGAGCTGGTGGAAACCGTGCTGAGTATATAGGGAATATTGTGTTTCAACGCGGCTTTGGCCAGTATTTCCGGTGCGTTGGGCCACATCAGTCCCTGCAATCCAATAGGGGAGATGCCGAATGGCGCATCGTATACCTGGCCGAAAAGCTCGGTACGCATGTCTACCCCATTGTGCTTTTTCAGGTATTGGGGCATCAGAAAAATGTCTTTGAAATCTTCCTCGTTGCGCCACAGATTCAGCTCTTCATTGCAGCCTCCTTCCAGGTAGTCAAAAGCAAATTTGGGAATCCTGGATTTTGCCTTCTTTTTAAGGTGGGATACGGAGGGATACCGGCTGTTGTATGCTAGCAGATTGGTACTCATTATCGTTAGTTGATTCAATGAACTACAAATATAACGGGATCGGGAACATTGTCTGTCCTGTACAGTGCTTTATGCAAAAAAAACGAAGACAGGCAGGCTTGGGTGGTGAAAAGGATGCACTTGCCTGAAGTTTGCTAAAGCACCGGCGTAGATTATTCCTGTTGGAGAACCTGCTTCAGGATACTATTTTTGCCGCTCGTGAATGAACAACTCAAAGCAGCAGGAGTCATTCTTATAGTTTTTATTTTTTTATGTTGATCGAATGAAATGCTGTTATACATGATTTTCCTGTATATGTGAAAGTTGTGTAGCACTCCATCGGTTGAAGCATGTATGTATCCGGGATGAAAAAAGACGAGCGCCCTATTTTATTGTTATCTCCTTATTTAATGGACAGGCGAAGCCCTGCGGTGGAAATGCTGAAAGTAGTGAGGAAAAAAGACCAGATCAGTTATTCAAGCGCAGTGCTGAACAATTCGCTGATTCGTGCGTCATTCAGGGATTTTCCGAAACCGGCCCGCGAAATATTAATGAACTGGAGTCTGGAAAATTGGGATTATTATGTGCAGCAGGTCAGGAAGATGCAGACGGTACTGCAAAGCAATACGCCGCCCGGTGAATACCTCGAAACCCAGCTATTGCAGTTCTGGCATAAATCCTTGGAGTCGTTCAGGCCGTTTTTCCCGCTCGTTAAATGGTACCACCGGAAGCTACTGCCGGGAAAAGATCGTTATGCCACCGGCCCCTGCAGCTTCAGTTCATTCAGGCCTACCCTCTCTTTCGAAGTAGGGAAAAATGAAAAAGGATTATATCTCATCACCCATGTGATGATCAATAATGTATCGTATCCGCTGAAGAGCTTTCAACAGGCTTTCTTTCTGCTGGAGAGCCGCAACGAATACTTTATGCTCAGTTTCACCGACTACCGGACTTTGCGTAAGCTTCAGCAGACCGATATGGCCCGTCTGGCCCGTAACCCGGAATCGTTTGCACAGGAGTTACTCGCAGACCTTGAAAAAGATTATCCGGTGAACCGTCATGACTTTTTTCCAAAAAAAGAGATAGCTATACAGCCGGTACACCGTGTACTGCTTACGGAGCTAAATAATGCTTTCCTGATGCTGACGCCCCAATGGCTGTACGATAGCAACCTGGCCGAAGGTCCCTGGAAGGAGTCGTTTGAGGTGATCAAAGATGGGGTAACGCATATCATCAAACGAAACGAGGCCGAAGAAACGGGTTTCGTAAAAACCCTTGAATCGCTGCATCCTAATTTCAGTAAACAGCGCAACGGATATTTTTACCTGTCGTTTGCAGATGCGCAAAAAAAGCAGTGGTTTCTCAAAACCTATCACCGGCTGTTGCAAATGGATATTGAGATAGCAGGCATGGACATGCTGAAGCATTTCAGGTATGCTCCCTATGCGCCGGAAACAAGGATGGAACTGGTACAGGAAGACGATAATAACCTCGTATACAATATGGAGGTGCTATTTGGAAAGGAACCGGTGCCGCTGAACCTACTACAGAAGGCGCTTATTTCAGGACAAAGAGCCGTATTGCTCAAAGACGGCTCGTTAGGGATATTGGGAGATGACTGGTTGCACCAATACGCCACGTTTCTGAAACACGGTAGAGTAAAGCAGGGTCAGGTGGAAGTACTGCGCTGGATGTCTGTGGCCAATGATTCTGATAAAGAGAAGCAGGCAACGACAGGAAATGTGATCAAACAGGAATGGTGGGAGCAATGGAAGCGCTGGCAAAATACCAACGATGCCCTGTTTTCCTTGCCAGACAATATGCAGGTAACCCTGCGTCCCTATCAGCAGAAAGGATACGACTGGATGCTGCTGCTGGGGCAGTTGGGTGCGGGTGCCTGTCTGGCGGATGATATGGGGCTCGGAAAAACCATACAGTCCATCGCTGTTATTGCACACCATACAGTCCAGTTTCCTGGGTCCCGGTGTATCATAGTCTGCCCCGCGTCGCTGATGTACAACTGGCAGCAGGAGTTGCAAAAGTTTGCTCCTTCGTTGAATACCACCATATACCACGGGGCTCACCGGCAGAAGGAAAGCCTTACCGAAAAAGATACCCGCGTGCTCATCACTACGTACCATACCATGCGGTCGGATGCCGACCTGATATGCGAACAGACATATGGGGTGGCGGTGATAGACGAGAGCCATAATATCAAAAATCCAAGTACCCAGATCGCACAGGCTGTGATGCAACTAAGGGCCCGTTTTCGACTGGCATTAAGCGGCACGCCGGTAGTAAACAATACCTTTGATTTGTATGCACAGTTAAATTTTGTGGTGCCAGGCTTGTTTGGCAGCCGGGAATTTTTCAAACGGGAGTACGCTGATCCCATAGATTATCATGGCAACGAGGAAAAAATACTGGCGTTGAAAAAACTAACAGCACCTTTCATCCTCCGTAGAACCAAAGAACAGGTGGCCAAAGACCTACCCGAAAAAACCGAGTCGGTACTCTGGTGCAATATGACAGGCTTGCAACGGGAAGTGTATGATGGCATACTCGAACAAACCCGCAGCAGTATTTTTCTGGACATCCAAAGCAAAGGGCTGGCAAAAGCAAAGATGTCTATCCTGCAGGGTATCACACGCCTTCGACAGGCCTGTAGTTCACCGGCGCTTTTACCGCCGGAAGACAATATGAACTGTAATGACTCTATAAAAGCAGATGTATTGCTGGATGAACTCCAAAATATCCTGGGCAAACACAAAGTGCTGGTATTTTCGCAGTTCAGTACCATGCTCGATATACTGGCAGATAAATGTACGGAGCAGTCCATACCCTTCTACCATTTCGACGGCCAAACACCACCCGCCAAACGAGCGGAGATGGTAAACGCGTTTCAGGAAGAAAACTGTGGCACCCACCTGTTTCTTATCAGCCTGAAAGCGGGTAATACGGGGCTTACGCTTACGGCTGCAGATTATGTTTTCCTGTTCGACCCCTGGTGGAATACCGCCGTGCAGGATCAGGCGATCGACCGGGCGCACCGCATCGGGCAGACCAAAAAAGTGTTTGCCTATAAAATGATCTGCAAAAATACCATTGAGGAAAAAATTATTTACCTGCAGCAGAAAAAGAAAAAGCTGTCGGAAGAACTGGTGACGGCTGACGACGGATTCATCAGCAAGCTCTCAGAAGAAGAGGTGGCGTATCTGTTCGGGTAGCCGCAGGAACACGACTTCGCCGGACCGGTGATTTCAGAAAAGCAACTATAATTTGTTTTATTACGAATTTGTCGTAGTTTGCATAAAAGTTCGTAATAATGGTAAAGCTTACACCGCAGGAAGAACAGTTGATGATCGCTGTCTGGAAAACAGGGGAAGGACATGTTAAAGCATTTATGGAACATATAGATGACCCTGCTCCTTACACCACTATAGCCTCTACGATAAAAAATCTGGAAAAAAAGGGCTACGTACGGGGCCGTTTGTTTGGCAATACGTATGTGTATAAGCCGGTCATCAGCGAGAACGAATACAAAAAAAAATTCATGGGAAATGTGGTAAAGGATTACTTCAGCAATTCTTATAAAGAGCTGGTCAACTTCTTCATTGACCAGAAAAAATTGTCTGCTACAGAGTTGAAGGAAATTGTGCAAATGATAGAAAAGGGGAGTAGAAAATAGTGTTATCACCTGTTAATAGTATTGTTATGTCTGGAATGATCGAATATGTCATTAAGCTTAATATCTGTATTGCCGTAGTATATCTTTTTTACCGGCTGGCGCTGCGCCGGCTTACTTTTTACAACTGGAACCGCTGGTACCTGCTGTGTTATACGGCCTTGAGTTTTGTGATTCCGCTGATCAATATTATGCCCTCCCTGCAAAAACAAAACCTGCACGAGGCAGCCGTCTTGTATTGGATACCGACTGTTAATTTCCACAGCGCAACACAGGGCAGCTTTTTCTCTATGCTTACACAATGGGATTGGGTAACGGGTATTGTACTAACGGGTTCGCTCGTATTGCTCCTGCGCCTGGTAATCAGGCTGTATGCTTTTCAACGGATAAAGGCAAAGGCACAATTGATTTCTGATGGGGGTACGAAAATTTACCAGCTCGATGAAGATATTACACCATTTTCGTTCGGTAATGCCATGTTTATTAATACCCGTCTTCACGATGAGCAGGAACTGGAGGAGATCATACGACACGAGTTTGTACACATCCGGCAAAAACACACCATTGATATTCTCTGGTTTGAATGGGTTTGTCTGCTGAATTGGTACAACCCGGTGGTATGGATGCTGCGCCATGCTGTACGGCAGAACCTGGAGTTCATAGCCGACGACAAAGTGTTGCAAAACGGCGTGGATAAGGCTTCCTATCAGTACCTGTTGCTGAAAGTGGTTGGCAATCCACGGCTTGCTTTTACCAGTCATTTCAATTTTTCATCACTTAAAAAACGGATTGCCATGATGAATACGCTGAAAACAGCCCGCATACACCTGACCCGATTTGTTTTTTTGCTGCCGCTGGCAGCCGTGTTGCTGCTTTCGTTCCGGAACGAAACCCGCAGCGACAACCGATCGGATAACAAAACACAGGTTACCAGCATCTCGCTAACATCAACGGGGAGTAATGAACAACAGATATCCTTCAACGCAGATACCATTATGCTGGAATTGCGTGATGGCAGCGACCTTATTCCTGGAAAACAAGTGGATACAGCCATTCCTGTAATACCGGTTGCTGATGCCCGGCCTGGGTTGACAACAGGAAATCAGGATACGCTTCCCCGCCTCATGTTAAGGGCCGTGAATGATTCATCTTCTAACGGCGCACCGCTCTATCTGATCGATGGCAGAAAGGTAAGCGCCGGCGGGTTGCAAACTACAAACCCCCACCAGATAGAAAGTGTAACAGTACTGAAAGGAGCAGCAGCAACCGCAGCCTACGGATCGGAAGCCGCAAACGGCGTTGTACTGATTACCACTAAAGCCGGGGTCGGGAAAACAACCACACCAACAGTAACGGTAACCGGTTATGCTGCACCACGCCAGGCAGATAGCGCAATTGGCATTTCGAAAAGCGATACCGCTGTTGCACCTATACTGCAGGTGCAACTTTCGGATACTTCTATCGCAGCGGCTCCCGTCAATACATTTCCTGAGAACCTTACAGAAGACGTGTATTATGTTGTAGACGGAGAAAAGGCAAGCTTTAAAAAAGTGAGAAAATTACAAGGGCAGGATATAAAACGGGTGGATGTATTTAAAGGGGATGAAGCCAGGCGGTTCTACGGGAAAAAAGCCAGGAACGGCGCTATAGTCATTACCACCCGAAAATAGTCAACCGGCATGCCATCAATGCGCTGCGTACCACCCGTCTGACAGCAGCTTTTCACAAAGGGTATCCGCAGTAGTAATTATTTCACATCTATTGGCTGATCCATTTCAGGCACACCGGTTTGCCTACAGGTATACGGGCAGGTGTTTCTGTGAGCAGTCCGGTATTGGAATCCCGGTTAAATATGCTGATATAATCAGATTCCTGGTTGCCTGCCAGCAGGAATTTTCCTGAGGGGTCGATGGTGAAGTTTCTCGGAATTTCACCACCTGAGGCCTGATGTCCCACAAGTGTAAGCATTCCGGTGGAGGGGTCAATGCTGTAAATGGCGATGGTGTTGAATCCTCCTCGGTTGGAGGCATATAGGAATTTTCCATCTGCAGACACATGTATATCAGCGCTGCCGATAAAGCCGGTATCTTCGGGTTGTACGGATGCGATATGCTGCATGGTTTTCAGTGTGCCGTCGGCGTATTCATAAGCTGTTACCGATCCGCCCATTTCTTCTATGAGATATGCATACCGGTTGTTGGGGTGAAAAGTAATATGCCGGGGACCTTTGCCATCCTGTGATTTTTCGAAAGGCTGCTTACCGGCCGACAGCGCACCCGTTTTTTCGTCAAATGCGTATATCATCACCTTATCGATGCCGAGATCGGCTGAGAACAGCCATTTATTATCAGCCGAAAAGATATTACAGTGTACATGTGGTTTTTCCTGGCGGTCGGGATTGACACCGCTACCGGTATGGGTGATGGTGGTGGCTGCAGCACCTAGACTGCCGTCGTCCTGCACCGGTAACACAGACAAGGTTCCGCTGCTGTAATTACCTACTGCTATCCATTTGCCTGTTTTGTCAATATCCACATGGCAGGGGTGGTCGCCTATGGTTAGTTGCTTGTTTAAAAAACGAAGGGTACCGGTTTCCTTATCAAAAGCATACGCGCTCACCAACCCGCCGTTGTCGTTGTCGCCCAGCTCGTTTACGGCGTACACAAATTTTTCGTCCGGAGAAACGGCCAGGAAAGAAGGGCTGGGCGCCTCTACATGGCTCACTTCCCGAAAGCTGCCGTCTTCAGTGTTAAAAGCATGCACATAAATACCCTTGCTTTTTTCACCGGTGTAAGTACCGGTCAGGAGATAGTATTCTGTTGATGTTTTTTTCATATCGCTGTTACATGAATAAGAAATTAAAGCAATACCCAGGAAGAGAAGGAACTGTTTCATAATGATATTGAATGGATTAAGATTTCAACTGTTGAAGGCAGGCCACTATTTTATCGTAGCGTTCCTGATCGGTACATTGCTCCGGTACAAAAGCTTTACCGGTTACCTTTTCATACAATTCAATGTACCGGTTGCTGATGGTAAGCACCCAGTCATCACTCATGGAAGGAACCATTTGCCCTTCCTTACCCATGAAGTTATTTTCTATCAGCCATTCCCGTACAAATTCCTTGCTCAGTTGCTGCTGTTTTTCGCCCGCTCGCTGCCTTTCTTCAAAACCCTCTGCATAGAAATAGCGGGAAGAGTCTGGCGTATGTATTTCGTCCATCAGATAAATCTCATCTCCGATTTTGCCAAACTCATACTTGGTATCTACGAGAATCAGTCCCTGCCGGGCAGCTATGGCTTTGCCTCTTTCAAAGAGCCGCAGGGTGTAATCAGCGAGGGTATCCCATTCTTTTTCAGAGGCCAGTCCCTGTGCCAGTATTTCCTCGCGGGAAATATCCTCATCATGCCCCTGCTCGGCCTTGGTAGCCGGCGTAATAATGGGTTCCGGAAAAAAATCGTTTTCCTTCATCCCTTCCGGCAATGCTATGCCGCATAAAGTTCTTTTTCCGCTGCTGTAGGTTCGCCATGCGTGACCCGTCAGGTTACCGCGTATCACCATTTCCAGTGGAAAGGGTGTACATTTTTTTCCTACAGATACATTCGCTACCGGAACAGCTTCCAGCCAGTTGGGGCAAATGTCGGCGGTGGCTTCCAGCATCTGCGCCGCTATCTGGTTCAGCACCTGCCCCTTAAAGGGAATCGGCCGCGGCAATATTACATCGAAAGCCGAAATGCGATCGCTGGCTATCATCACCAGCTTGTCGCCAATGGTATATACATCTCTAACCTTTCCTTTGTAAAACGCGGTTTGCCCCGGAAATTGAAAACTGGCCATCTGGTTGCATCTGTTTAGGCAAATGTAAGCAAACTATGCAGAAGGCGTTTTGCATATGCTTTTTTAAGGCCTACACCGGTATACTTTTGTATTATCGCGCTATTAGCAGGGCGCCTATTACCTGGGCATACCAGCGGGCAAGGTAGTCGTTAGGATGGTTGATATTGTTGCCCGTCATATCCTGATAGGCCTTGCGTTGCAGCAGGGTTTCATGTACGGAGCTCATGTTGGCTATCGCCACGCCTGTCGATTCCAGGTCGAGCACCGGCTGCAGGTAGGCTTGCTGTATCTGGCTGTGAATCGCCTCCGGGTTGGCCAGCATAGTAGCTATCACAATAAATTCGCAGGAAGGATTTGCGGCGCTTATTGTCTGCATGATGCCACGTATTTGTTCTATAAAAGTTTCCGGCTTTACTTTAGCAGTGCCATCGTTCATGCCAAAGCCGATAATTACCAGGTCGGGTTTCTCGGGGTTTACCAGGGAGTGGGCATTCTCTAAACCCCATTTGGCCATCATACCACCTTTTGACCGGTTGGTATATGTTATTGTGCCTGCATAATGCGCCTGGAGGTTCAGGGTTACCAGTTCGGGCCAGGTAGGTAAATAAGGCGGTTGGTTGAGAGTAATGCTGGAATTAGCGCCCGTTTCTATACTGTTGCCGTAAAACACGATGTGCAGGGGGCGACCGGTTTGCAGTTTTTCAATGGTATTTGGTAAAAGTTTTCCTGCAAATTCAGGTGTTTTTCCCTTCCATTTACTGTGTTTTTTCTTTATATAGGTTACGCCCAACTGGCGCGACTGTAACAGCCCCTGCTCGCTGAACAATACATAGTGGCCCTCCGTTTTGGAGGGCAGAGACATGCCTTCTTTCTTTTCGTTGAATAGCAATTCGTTGTCTGTGAAATAGGGGATGCTGCTATTGGGAGTCAGGATGATTTTCCCATCTCGGTAGATCCAGTCGCTCTTATGCTTGTATTTTTTTTGCAGGTAGCTATCCTTCACAGACAGTATCTTTTTTGCCTCAAACAGCAGACTGCCCTCGGCGCTGTTTCCTCTCACACTGATCGGTTGCACGGCCTCATTGTAAATAGTGTCTGATTCCCAAAACGGCTGCATGTACGCACGGAGATTTACATAACTGGCCCATTGAGTACTATCCTGGGCAAAGCAATAGTGGCCCAACGATACAGCCATAACAACCACTGCTATGATGCTTCTATACATACGGATGGTGTAAGTGATAAAGCGATAAATATAATTAAATAAGCTCAAAGTGATGATGTGCAAAGCAGGTGCCTAACGGTAACGTATCCTGAAGTATATCGCAGCAGGCATCCTTGTCTTGTAAACGCTTATAGGCACTTCGAAAAAGCACAAGCCAGTATCTGTTGTAAAGTTCATTGAAAGCAACGGTGCTGTGCTGTTTTATCTGAACAAATAGGGCTTCATCACTAAGCATAGCCATGGCAAGACGTATTCTATAACAAATGTATAAAAAAGTGCTTACTCTTTATGCGATGTGGTTTATCGGGGTTTTCGGGTCGGTATTGAATGCTCAAGATTAATACGAGCGCCAAAAGCAAAATTCTCTATTTTACATCCTGAAATACATTGTATGAAAAAACTGTTACTCTGTGGGATGACTGTTTTGCTGCTGGGGGCATGCAAAAGTGGCAAAAAAAGCATGACCGGCGATGATGCCGTTACTGTAAATGATTTCATAGATTTTTTTCAGGAGCTTACATTGCCTTACGCCCTGGCCGATACACAAATCAACCGGAAGTTGTCGGATTCATTGCTGATCGACCATTCGGTGCTTTCGCAGTTTGTTCCCGACTCGGTGTATGAAAAAGACTTTGGAAAGGCGACGCCGAAGTTTTATGCACTGGGAAAAATGAGCGACAAAGAAAAAACTTTCGTGCTGATCAAGGCGGCTACGCAGGAGCACCAGATCGGATATGTGACGGTTTTTGATAAAAATAATGTATTTACCGCTGCCATGCCATTTGTGCGTAATAACCGAAACAGGAAAAAATCAATTCGGGGCAGTATCAGTAAAAGACTCACCGTTACCACCTCCGAAACCACGCTCGCTGCCGGGGTTGCCCAGTACTACAAATTGAATGAATATATGTATGGTGATGCGGCTAATTTTATTCTTATAAAAATTGAGTCGAACGAACCGGTAATCGCGGAAGAGGTGTACAACCCTATTGATACACTTCCACAAACTCACGCATATTCGGGCGATTATGTGAAGGATAAAAAGAATTTCGTATCTGTAAGAGATGCTGAGAATGAAAGGAAGGTGCTGTTTTTTATTCATTTTGACAGGGGGGAAGAGTGCTCCGGTGAAATAAGAGGGGAAGCCGTATGGATAAAACCAGACGTGGCCCAATTTCGGCAAGCGGGCAACCCCTGTGTGCTGGAAATGCATTTTGGAAAAAATGGTGTTACACTAAGGGAAGAACAGGCATGTGGTAACTACCGTGGTATTCGCTGTGAGTTTGCCGGCAGTTTTGCCAAAAAGAAAATGAAAGAGAAAGCAGATACGTCATCTAAAAAAAAGAAAGCATAACCATATTCGCTCACAACAGAGTAGGTATACCGGAAGGTATTAAACACGCGTAGCTGTTGTTACAGCAACGGGGAATAAAAAAAGTCCGGCAATACCATACTGCCGGACCTGTTTGGTGTAACCTATTGCTGCTGTTTACCGCTCTATAATCAACACACCTTTCATAATCCGCCAGTGTCCGGGATATGAGCATATATATGGGTATTTACCAGGTATATCCGGCACCCTGAACTTCAGGCTGAATTTTGAATCGGGGTTTACCAGTGGCGTGGCGTACAATACTTCCGGCAATTGGGGTATGTATTCCAGCCTGAGCCCGTCGGGACTCTCGGCCATTTTGTCGGCAGCCTGTCCCACCTTTTCGGTGCTGCCCGGCGCCAGCAGTAAAAAGTTATGCTGCATAAAGTCGATATTATCCAATACAATTTCCAACACTGTTCCTGCTTTTGCCCGGAGCTCTTCCTGTGCAAACTTCATTTCATGCTGAATGGTTTTCAGTACAATTACCTGATCTGGTTTTCCAAGGTCAATGACTGCCGATTCTGCAAACAGGGTTTCCACTCTTCCGGTTAAATCCAGGTCGCCCAAAGAAGCATTGTTGGGGTAGTTACCTGGCTTAGCGGCGCCGCCAGACCACCTGTCTTGTCCGAAACGAAGCCCGTTGCTTCTCAGCGATACGCTGAACAGTCCTTTTGTTTTACCGGTGATGGCAGGCTGATCGTCTATGATCAGTTGCATCGTTCCGTCTTTTAATAAAGTGATGACGAAAGAGAACTTCTCCGCAACCGGCTGCGGAGAACGGATCACGGTTGACTGGCCATCCTGGTTTACCTGGTAATGCAGGTTCCTGCTTTTGTCTATGTAGAGTGCATACCCGTTGGTGGCATTACCCTGTGCCACCACAGGTCCTTCCGTATCGGGTCGTAGCCCAACGTTACCGGATATATACAACTCCTTGCGGGAGAAATCGGGCAGTTGGTTACCGCCAATACTGCTGCCTTTCGATATTGGTATCTGGTCTATCTTGTTGCCGAGCAGAATACGGTGTATCAACTGGGCTTTTCCGAGCTCTGGCTGCAGGTTCAATCCCGCGGCTTCCACCGCTTTCATATAACCATCATATTGAACCCTCGAAGCCACATACAATGCTTTTTGGATCCAGCGGTCTTCCGAGGCTGCAGTTTGCCTGCTGGACAGATCGAACAACTTTTTCCCCAAATCATCGGAGGCAGGAAAATCGCAGCTTTTTAAAACAGACTGCAACATTACCTGCAGGTTGGCGTCTTCATACAGATTCTTTTCGAGAAAGTATTCGGCTACTTCCTGTATAGCGGGAAGTACCTGTATGGCAGTTTTACGTACGCCTGCGGAAGGGTGGTGTAAAGCTTTCAATGCTGCCTCCAGGGCTCGCCTGTCTGTTTCAAACGCATTGAGCCCCTGTAGTGTACGGAGCGCATGCACCGCGGCCGGATTTAATCCGATTTCGTCAACAGTATTGTTGTTTACCAGCTTTATGAGATCGGGTATTACCGATTCATCTCTGTTTTCCACCAGCAGGCGCTGTGCCGTTGTACGCCAGAACATATTATCGTTGCCCAAAGCTTTTATCAAACCTTTTTTATCCTTTTTGTCGAGTTGCAGCTTTGTTGTTTTGCGGGATTGTTTGGGTTGAATCCAGTAGATTCTTCCCTTGGCAGAGTCTCTCAACGGATTGATGTGCGCATTTCCTTTACCGTTGTCGAAACCTTCCGGCGTGGGGTTGTGTTGAATGATAAAATTGTACCAGTCAAGGAACCATACGTTGCCGTCCGGTCCTGTTTCTGCCTGTATGGGGCCAAACCATTCATCGGCGCTGGCAACAAAATTCCATCCATCTTCTCCTTCTTTAAAACCAGCACCATCCGGCTCTATAATGTTTTTATGGATCACCCTTCCTGTGGGTTCTGTTACAAATGCTACGCGGTTCCAATACGATTTTGGAAAACTCCTGGCGGTATACAGACTATGGCCGGCGGCAGAGGTAAATCCATTGTGTACATCCACCTGGCGCAGGTTTTTGGTTGCGACATGCATGCGGTAGTGGCTTTCAATTTTTTCAATACCTGTTTCATTGCTCAGGGAAGCTTTTTCAAGGTATCGTTTTGGTACTACCAGGGCAGCGCTGTGGGTATTGTTGGCGGTAGAAACAAAGGCATCATAATCTTCGGAGAAGCCCAGCCCCCAGGTGTTATTAGAGGTGTTGCCCAGCCACTCAAAAGACTTGCCATCTGTTGTAAGCGCCCATAGCCCCTGACTATAGTTGACTGAGTCTGCTCCAGCCAGTGTTTTAAATCCGGAATAACCGACCGTGCCCCATATACGATTATCGGGGCCCCAACGCAGGTTGGAGGGACCGGCATGGGTGTCGAAAACACCCCATCCGGAAAGTACGGTTTCCCGTATATCAGCTTTGTCGTCGCCGTCGCTGTCTCTCAGAAAAAGGAAATCCGGCGCCTGCGATACCAGAATGCCCCCGTTAACAAATACAAAGCTGGTGGGGATGTTCAAACTGTCTGCAAATACTGTAAACTTATCTGCCTTTCCATCTCCATCGGTGTCTTCCAGTATCTGGATGCGGTCGCGTCCTTCTTTTTTATTTTCCCGTACCATATTGGGGTAGTCTACAGTTTCTGCTACCCATAACCTTCCCCTTTCATCCCATGCCATATGGATCGGCTTCACTATGTCGGGCTCTGCCGCAAATAACTTCAGCTCAAACCCTACGGGCACCTGTATCAGTTTCATCGATTCCTCCGGTGTCAGCGGATGCTGAAATGCAGGGGCGGGATCGCGTTTTTCGTAGTTGGGTATTTTGGCAGCTTCATATATGGTTTCCGGCATGGTGTAAGCGGCGTGCAAAGAAGCAGCACGTTCTCCTACTGCCCACAGAATGCCATTGTATACCAGTTGCTGAAATCCCGGGTTCCGGAATGTTTTTTCGTTGTGTCCATAGGCAGTATAAAATACCCGCCCCTTACCATAACTTTTTATCCAGGTATACGGTTCCCGACGATCGCCTTCCACTCTTTCTGTGAGCACTTCAATGTCGTCTGCCAGCTTATCGTGTACATAGGTTTCATCTTCCGTTTCAAATGCGGGTACATCTTTTAGTACCGGGTGTTCGGGCTGAACCAATACAGCGGGGAAGGAATCGTACTGATGTGTTTTAAACTGTCCTCCGATCAGCTTCACAGCTTCTTCTGAGTTTCGGAAGCACCACGATGCGCAATGCAAGGGAATAAATCCTTTACCGGACGACACAAAGTTTAGCAAAGCGGTGTTTTGTTCCGGGGTGATGCTGTCGTGGTTGGCGTAAAGAATGAGGCCGTCGTATAGCCCAAACTCATCTGTGAGCATAATATCCGGATGCGTGGCATAGCTGATATTGATGCCTTTTTTGAAATACTCCTGCATAAGTATCTCAGCCAACTGTTCAGAGTCGTGGTGTTTGCTGTTGTGCCCCAGGAACAGCAGTTCCAGTCGTCTGGGCTGATCGTCGGTCTGTGTTTGCCGCTGGTCGCCGCATGATAACATCAGTATACAAAAAACGCCTATGGCCCAAAACTTCCCGTTGTATTGTTTTATTTTTAGCATATTGCTGGGATTAACTGGTTGATCAGGATATTGTAAATTCCGGCAGTTTGATGATAGCCCCGCCCTGTTGTGCACTTTCGTGGGCCAGGATACCTACACAGGTAATATTGGCCGACTGTCTGGCATTGGGAAACGGATCGCGCTGATCTATCAGTGCACTAACAAATTCATGCACCAGGTGGGGGTGCGATCCGCCATGCCCCGCGCCCTGGGTAAAAGAAAGATGTTGGTTATCGTCTTCATCATATACGCCGCGGGTGGTAAAACGCTGTATAGGTTCAGGCAGCAGGTGTGCATAATCGGGCGATACAACTTCTTCAGGAATTTCGGGCTCCGGCTTTTTGGCGGTATGTACTACCAGCGGCTTTCCTTCTATCAGGGGCCATTCCACCGATTTTTTGGAGCCGTACACTTCAAAGCTCTCGCGGTATTGCCGGGCGGTATCAAACAGCGACCGGTATACGTGTGCGCTGAGGTCGGAGTTGCGAAATTTGATGTGCGTGCTTTCTACGGCGTAGGGAGAGTTGTAGTGTCCGTGCAATTCTTCGCGTATGGTTCCGGATGCAAAACATGAAACATATTCCGCTTCGTCTCTGGTGAGGCCGAGCACCGGACCTACACAATGGGTGGCATAGTACATTGGTGGCAGCCCGGGCCAATAATTGGGCCAACCGTCCATATCCTGCTGGTGGCTGGCTTTCAGAAATTGTATGTTGCCCAGTTCGCCTTTTTCGTACAATTCCTTCATAAACAGGAACTCGCGGGCATATACCACGGTTTCCATCATCATATAGGTGAGCCCGGTTTGTTTTACCAGTGCTACAATTTCTCTGCACTCTTCCACGGTGGTGGCCATAGGTACCGTGCAGGCCACGTGCTTCCCCGCTTTTAAAGCTTTGATAGATTGTATGGCATGATCGGGGATGGGTGTATTGATGTGCACGGCATGTACGTCCGGATCTTTGAGTAACTCATCGTAGTCTGTATATCTTTTATCGATTCCAAACTCATCGCCTATAGCGTCCAGCTTTTCCTTGTTACGCTGGCAGATAGCATACATATTGGCATGGGGATGGCGTTGGTAAATGGGGATGAATTCAGCCCCGAAACCCAATCCGACAATAGCAACGTTGATTTTTGTGGATGACATATGAAAGTTGATTTATGAGTTATTATTTTCAGACCTGATGATGTTGCTCGGCGGGGTACAGCAGGTGTTTCAGAAAATCCAATCCCTCCTGTGCAAAGGCATCCTGGCTGTCTGCCAGTTTTTTCCAGATGCAAACCGCACCCGCCAGTGATTGGTTGTCTGGGGTAAAACTTTCGATTACTACAGCGCCTGTATACCCGATACTTTCCAACCCTCTTTCCCAAGCTTTCCAATCCGTTTGACCGGTACCCGGTATACCCCGGTAGTTTTCGGCTACCTGCACATGTGCGAGCAGACTGCCGGCTGTGAGGAAGGCGTCTTCCATATTTCTTTCTTCGAGACTCATGTGAAACCCGTCCAGCGCTATTTTCAGAGAAGGATGGTTTACCTGCCTGGCCATTCGTACCGCATCTTCGGCGGTGTTAACCATATCCGACTCAAAACGGTTCAGCGGTTCGATTGCCAGGGTTACACCGGCTTCCCGGGCAAATACTGCCGCTTTCGACAAATTAGTTACTGCGCGATCCCATTCCAGTTGCCGCTGTCCGCTACTCACCATCCGGGCTTTGCCTACCGACGTATACAGTGGGCCTGAAAATACACGCGCACCCAATTCTGAAGCGATGCGGGTACAGTCGTGTATATACTGCATGCCCGTTTGTTGCACGGCTGTATCGTCGGATGCAATATCTCTTTCTTTACTGAATGATCCGCATACCGCCACTTTGAGATCAAATTCTCTTAGCAGCGATTTGATGATCGTTGTATCAATCTGGTTTGGATCTTCCACCGGTATTTCTACCAGAGAAAATCCCAAATCCTTAATCTTACGGAAAAGCGTACGTGCTTTATCAGTTGTAAAAGGAGAAGTCCATAGCCAGGTGCTAACACCTAATTGTATGTCCAACACATTCATTGTGCAAGCTTTGTTTTACACGTAGAAAACCAATAGGGCTAAGGTAACGGGAATAATAAATATTATAATGGCATATTATACCCAATTCCGACTGTTTTTTGTCCTATAGTATTGTCTGGATGTATAAATAAGGAAAAAATATCACAGTACAGTGAATTGCTCCCTGTATTCGCGTGGTGTCATTTGCAAAAAAATTCTAAACTGCCGGTTGAAATTGGAGAGGGTATTAAAACCGCATTCGTTGCTGATCTGGCTGATACTTTTGTGATCGTCTTCTACCAGCAGTTTGCAGGCATGCCTTATGCGCAGCTCGCTCAGGAAGTCGGAAAAGGATTTACTGGTTTTCATTTTAAAGTATCGGCTGAATGATGTTGGCGTCATGTTCAGTAATCTGGCTGCCTCTTCCAGCGTTATTCTGTTTTGAAAATGTTGGGCGGCATAGTTGTAAACAAGGTTGATGCGGCGGGTTTCGGATTCTTTCAGTGTATAGGTATAGGTTTCATTGTGCAGGAGATGAAAGTGGCGGGTGGCCGATAAGGTATCCAGCATCTTTAGTAGTTCAATCAGGCTGGCAGTGCCGTGGGTTCGAATAAGTCCGCGAATGCTTTCTGCAATAGTATCTGCCATTGCAGGTGCATACTCGATACCCCTTTCGGCCTTTTTGAAAAGTGCCCGTATCTGCTGCATTTCTTCCTTTTCCAGCAGATCACCAATGAAGCCCTCTCTGAAATAAATCACCAGACCGTGCGTGTGTAGCCGGCTGTTTTTCCTGAAATAAGCAGTATCGCTTCTCCATAAATGGGGGAGCCCCGGACCAAGAAAGGTGATATCTCCGGCAGTAAACGATTTTACGGTGTTGCCGATAAACCGTGTACCGGTTCCTTTGAGCACCACAAATAACTGGTATTCGCGATGGCTGTGCCAGGTAGGATCAAAGTGTTTTTCCCTGAGTTCTTTTGCAACGAAGATCTTTTCTTCGGGGATGGCAGATTTCTGAATGGCAGCTTTCATATCCGGCGATTTAGCGCATTGCCGTTTGAAGTTAGCCATTTTATGGCATAGAATTTTTCTTTAAGAAAAGCTGTGACCGCAGGGCAAACCATCCGGAGGAGAATACAGGCCCCGTTAAATTAGTTCGTAACGCATCCGGGCATGAAGCAAGCTTATCTTCCTCTTCCGTATCCAAACCAGTCGTTGAAGTTGGCGTATACCAGCAGACTGAGCACGATGATCATACCTACTACCTGCGCATACTCAAGGAATTTGTCGCTGGGTTTTCTCCCAGTTATCATTTCATACAAAGTAAACATTACATGCCCTCCGTCGAGCGCAGGAATGGGCAGCAGGTTCATAAATGCCAAAGCCAGACTAAAAAATGCGGTTATGGACCAGAACCGTTCCCAGTTCCAGCCGGTATCGGAAAAGATGGATCCCATGGTTTTAAATCCGCCTACTCCTTTGTAGGCTCCTGTTTTGGGCGACAATATCAGGCGAAACTGGTCTATATAAGATTGTAATGTTTTTCCCGCCAGCTTAACGCCTGCCGGAAACGATTCGAAGAAGCCATATTTCACTTCATGCATTTGCAGTAAGCCGATACTGTCAAGGTCGCGAATGCCTCCCAATTGTAAAAAGCCCAGCTTTCCGTCGACGGTTACGTTGGCCTGAAAACTAACAGTATCTGTTGTGTTACGCAGCACGCTAATATTTGTTGATCCCCCTGCATATCGCAGCAGTTGCAGCTTAAATTCATCGGAGAAGAAAACGGGTTGCTGATTAACGGCAATGATCTGATCTCCCTCGCGCAACCCGGCTTTGTATATAGCGGTGGTATCGGCCACTATACGGGCTATAACTGGTATGCGGGGTTCCAGCATAGGGTTTCGGTTGCGTTTTTTCACCACCAGTTGTCCGATCAGGTCTTCGGGCAGTTGCACGGTTTCCTGTTTTCCGTTTCTTTCGATCGATACGGTACCGCCCAGTATCAGCTCAGGTACAATATCCTGATAGTCTTCCACCGGCTTATTGTTGATAGCGAGTATTTTGTCGCCGTTTTTAAACCCTATTTCAAACATCAGGCTGTCTTTGAACTCCAGGCCGTACTTCATGGCGCTTACCGGCACTTTTATTTCTCCCCAGGTGAAAAGTATCATGGCGTATATAACAAAGGCCAGGAGTACATTCATGGTTACGCCGGCTATCATAATGATCAGTCGCTGCCAGGCGGGTTTACTTCTGAATTCCCATTCCTGGGGCGGTTTGGCCATTTGTTCCTTGTCCATGCTTTCGTCTATCATGCCGGCTATTTTTACATAGCCGCCAAGCGGAAGCCAGCCAACGCCGTATTCCGTTTCACCTACCTTTTTCTTGAAAAGCGAAAACCAGGGATCGAAGAACAGGTAGAATTTTTCCACCCGGCATTTGAACCATTTGGCTGTTATATAATGCCCAAACTCGTGAATGATAACCAGTATTGAAAGAGAAAGCAGCAATTGCGCAGCCTGCAAACCCACAACGCCCCAGTTGATTGCCAGTAATGTCATGTTGATATGTATGTAAACCATCTGCTGATGGTTAAATTTTTAGGTTAAACGATTCTTTTTAATTCAATACTTAAGGAATAATATACTCCTTTAAAGGTTGATAAGCGACGCCGCAAAATTACGAGCCTCTGCATCGCTCTCAAAATATTCTTCCAGCGTGGGTTTTTCTATGAAATGTATTTTCTGCATGGTTTGCTCCACCATTTCGGTCATATCCAGGAAACCTATACGGTTGAGGAGAAAGCCATACACGGCTATTTCGTTGGCTGCGTTCATGATGCATGGCAGGTTGCCCCCCCTGTACAAGGCATCGGTTGCCAGCGCCAGGTTTCTAAAGGTTTTGGTATCGGGCTGCTCGAAATGAAGCGCCGCAGATCGGCTGAAGTCCAGCCGTGGAAAGGAGTTGGCTATACGATGGGGGAATCCCAGGGCATACTGAATGGGCAGTTTCATGTCTGGCAGTCCCATCTGGGCTTTGATACTGCCGTCTTCAAACTGTACCATAGAGTGGATGATACTTTCCGGATGGACAATTACCTGTATCTGGGATGGTTTCAGGTTGAATAGCCATTTGGCTTCTATCATTTCCAACCCTTTATTCATCAGCGTGGCAGAGTCTACCGATATCTTGGCGCCCATATTCCAGTTGGGATGTTGCAGGGCGTGTTCTTTTTTAACGTTTACGAGGAAGTTGGGTTTCTTACCAAGAAACGGACCACCGGAAGCCGTCAGCACTATTTTTTCTATTTTATTCCGGGTTTCTCCCATCATGCACTGAAAGATGGCGGAATGTTCGGAGTCGACCGGTATCACGGGAACCCTTTTTTCCACGGCGCGCTGCATTACGATATCTCCTGCTACCACCAGGGTTTCTTTATTTGCAAGGGCAACCGGCTTTCCGCTGTCTACCGCTTTCAACGTAGATTTCAGGCCTGCAAACCCGACGATGGCCGCCAGCATCATGTCGTAGGTGTCGAACTCAGCCACCTCTTCCAGGGCGGCTTCTCCGGCAAATACCTTTATATCGGTTTGCGCGAGGGCTTCCTTCACCACTTCGTACTTGCTTTCGTTTACAATTACTACGGCATTGGGATTGAACTGTTTGGCCTGCGCAATCAGCAGGTCTTCGTTGTTATTGGCTGTAAGAATTTCCACTTCAAACAACTCCGGGTTTGCTTCAATAACACTCAGAGCCTGGGTGCCGATAGAACCGGTAGAACCAAAAACTGCTATTCTCTTTTTCATGCGTATATCTGGCGCTTTTGCGTTATAGCCAAAAGGCTTGCCTGGTGAATATGTTTCTGTTAATACTAATCTGCTATACCTGTCCAAGATACAGAAACTAGTGGCAATGTTTCAAAAATTAATGCGTGGCAACTACATACTTCTGCAGTTCGTTGGCAATTTTTCGGTCGTTGCTGAGGCGGGGTACTTTGTTTTGTCCTCCCAGCTTGCCAATGCTCTTCATGTAGTCGATGAAACCATTTTTTTGTATGGGCCTGACTTGCAGCGTTTGCAGTATATTACCCGTAATAAGATCGTCGTAATAAATATTCTTTTCCCGGAGTATTTTGTCTACCTCCATGGCAAAGCTGTCTATGTTTTTCGGTTGTTCTTCAAACTCTATAAACCATTCGTGAAAGCTTTTACCCTCGCCCTGTTCTACCATCGGCGCTACCGTAAACTCGGTAATTTTTATATTTTCTTTTTCGGCGGCTTTCATGAGGCTGTATTCCACTTCTTCGCCTATCACATGCTCTCCAAAAGCAGATATGTAGTGTTTGATACGACCTGTTACCAGGATGCGGTAAGGGTTCAGCGAAACGAACTTCACCGTATCTCCTATATTATATCCCCATAGGCCGGCGTTGCTGTTGATGATCAGTGCATAGTTTTCCCCCAACTGTACATCCTGCAGGCTCAATCTACGGGGATTGGGCGATCCAAGCTCCTGTACAGGCACAAATTCGTAGAATATGCCGAAATTGGTGTTTAACAGCAATCCTTCGTGTTTTTGGGAATCCTGAAAGGCGAAGAAACCTTCGGAAGCCGGAAATGTTTCGACGGTATCCACTTCTTTGCCGATACTTTCAAACAGCCTGGCTTTATAAGGTTCAAAATTAACACCACCCTGCACCATCACGTTAAAGTTGGGGAAGAGGTCTTTGATTTTTTTCCCGCTTCTTTCTGTCAACCGGTCAAAATACATCTGCACCCATGGCGGTATGCCGCTGATCATACGCATATCCTGATCAATGGTTTCGTCTACGATTTTCTCCAGCTTGGTTTCCCAGTCTTCTATACAGTTGGTCTCATAACTCGGCAGTTGATTGGTTCTTAAATATCTGGGAATCAGATGATTAGATATTCCGCTCAGTCTTCCGGTAGGAATGCCTCCCACTCTTTCCAGAACAGGGCTCCCACTTAAAAATATCATTTTACCATCGGCACTGGAATAATTGCCGGTTTCAGCCATATAGCAGAAAAAGGCATTTCGCGCTGTATCGAAATGGTTGTCGACCGATTCTTTTGTGATGGGAATGTACTTGACCCCGCTGGTAGTACCCGATGTTTTGGCAAAATAGAGGGGCAGGCCCTTCCATAATATATTGTGCTTTCCCTGTTTGATAAGCTCTATATATGGCTTCAGCCCTTCATAATCCCGAAGCGGTACCGCTTGTTTAAACTCGTCGTATGAGTTGATCTTATGGAACTTATGTTCATTCCCGAACTCGGTTTTCCTGCCTGCCTTCAACAATTCCTTTAATATCCGATCCTGATCTTCCAGGGCTGTGTACATAGCCTTTTTGATTTGCTTATATACATAGCCGGCAAACGGTTTCGCTAGTATGGATTTTATTTTCATGATTATTGCGAATGCATTGAATCCGCAAAGATAACTTTACAGGTGCAAAAGGATGCCAGTAGAATCGGTAAGTTTTTTTAAAGCAATTGTTTGAGACTACCGAAATTAGTACTACCTTTGCACTCCTTAAAATTTATCTACATGTTTGCAGTTGTAAAAATAGCAGGTCAGCAATTTAAAGTTCAGCAGGGTCAAAACCTGTATGTTCCGCATTTAAATGGAAAGGCGGGCGATACAGTGGAGTTTTCTGAAGTATTGCTGGTTGATAAAGATGGCGCACTGACCGCAGGAGCAGATATAAGCGCGGTTGTTAAAGCGGAAATCGTGAAAGAAGTGCAGGGAGATAAAGTGATTGCTTTTAAAATGAAAAGAAGAAAAGGTTTTCGTAAGAAGCATGGTCATCGCACTCTTTACACGCAGATTAAGGTGACTGAAATTGCTTGATTTTAAAACATTCTTTTGCTAATATAATTTTAAAAAGGAGTTTATGGCACATAAAAAAGGAGAAGGAAGTGTAAAAAACGGACGTGACTCTCAGAGTAAAAGACTGGGAGTAAAAATATATGGCGGTCAGCCTGCATTGTCCGGAAATATTTTAGTGCGTCAGCGCGGCACTTCTTATCATCCCGGTAAAAATGTTGGTTTAGGAAGAGACTTTACTTTGTTTGCCCTCACCGATGGAATTGTTGAGTTTAGAAAAGGAAAAAACGACAAAACTTTTGTTTCTGTAACTGCGGCTGAGCCGGTTGCATAAAAAAAAATTTTGGAGTTGACAAAATGTTTTTACTTTTATAACGTTAATCCATTTATTTTCTAACCATTAAATTCTAAAAAATGGCAACTGCAAAGAAAGCTGCTCCTAAAAAAGCTGCTAAAAAAGCTGCTCCTAAAAAGGCTGCCGCTAAAAAAGCTGCTCCTAAGAAAGCCGCTGCTAAGAAAGCTGCTCCTAAAAAAGCTGCTGCTAAGAAAGCTGCTCCTAAAAAGGCTGCCGCTAAAAAAGCTGCTCCTAAGAAAGCCGCTGCAAAGAAAGCTGCTCCTAAAAAAGCTGCTGCAAAGAAAGCTGCTCCTAAGAAAGCCGCTAAGAAAAAATAAGCTCACGCTATTTTTCAATAGAGCAAAAATACAAGTCCCGGGAAACCGGGACTTTTTTATTGCAATGCTGCTACCTTCTGGTAGTATAACTTTCGTTTTCTCACAACCCCATTTACTTCAGGTGCCATTTGCACGATTGAGCGCGTGCATCATCGCGAAAAGTGATAAATACCGCTGTTATTTTTAACAAAGCCTACAATAGAAATTAGCTCTATTAACGTTATTATTACAGGGTATGGCAGACGAAAAAGCAGGCATATTTGCACGAAAACTTTTGTTAAATACCATTGGTCTTTTAACGGTGATCCCGTTGGCCCCTTTGATCAATCGTTTTTTTCCACCGGTAATCGTTGGTTACTGGAATATAGACCTGCTGCTCTCTATCATTATTGCTTTCGTAGTAGTTCGCCTGATATTATGGGTATTTCGCCCATTGATTATTCCTGCTTTTTTTCTTTTTTCCGGCTTCATGCTGTACACGCATTTCACCAGTGGGTACAATCTACAGAATATGATAACAGAATACCGCAACCTGGTAACGAGGAGCTGGGATGTGCGGAATGTAAAGGAGAAAGACCTCTATTTGGTGAAGCCCGGGCTATTTGATACTGGTGTTGAAAAGGCGGTGAAGGGGATGAAGGCTAAAATAGATCCGAAAGACTCTGTTCTGCGAAATTTTGCAGTAAAATATTCTATAGAACATTTTGATGAGTATCATAAGAAATATGGAACCACTGTTCGGTACCTGTCTTTATTCAAGCACATCAACGGTAATTTCAAGTATGTAAGCGATCCGGACCGGGACGAATACTATGCTTCACCGCGCGAGACCGTCGAAAACGGCATGGGAGGTGATTGTGACGACCATACTATTCTTATGATATCTGCTCTGAAGGCCATCGGAGCCAAATGTAGAATGGTATTAACCGAAAATCATGTATATCCTGAGTTGTACTGCGGCGATAAGAAGAAATTCGCAGAGATTCAGGAGGCTATAGCCCATCTTTTTGCAGAATATAATTTTACCGGACTGTATTACCGCGAAGAGGGTGGACATTACTGGATTAACCTGGACTATACCGCCCATCATCCTGGTGGTCCTTATGTAGACAATAAGGCTTTCGCTATTGTTGAATTCTAAATGGCCTAAAGCACCACTGCTCAATAAAAAGAAAGCCCTCGTAGAAACGAAGGCCGTAAACATGAGAAAACTGAAAAATTTATAACCCGCTCAACCGAACTCCTACTGTATAAGGATGGATATTTACGCCATACTGATGCAGGGGAGTAATGGAATAAGAGCCATACAGTTTCACGGGTCCTAATCCTAACTCTGCAATATAAGCCAGTTTCCACCTTTCAAAATTAAAATCGCTGATTTCTTTGAATTTTCCGAAGTCATCGGCTTTCTGCCGGTTGCGTCCGCGGTAAAGGTAGCTGGCGCTCACGCCTGCACTAAAGCTTAATCCGTTTTTTCTGCCCGGGTTCGGATTGATGTTCAGCATCAACGGTACTGTAACATAGTCCACACTTAACCGGTTGTAATCCATATCCACATTCTGGCGTTCTACATAAGGGCGTGTTCCGTCTATATAGCGGATGTCGGATTTATAATAGTACCTGTTCAGGTCTATTCCTATTCCGTATTTGAGGTTCACGTAATTCTTGTGCAGGCTCATGCGCTGCATGAAAAGCCACAGGTTGAAGTTAAAGGAGGAGGGCTTCAAGGCAAAATCACTTTCAGCGGCGGGGTGTCCTGCGGTTTGCCCGTGTACAAAGTTTTGTGCTTCAGCACTGGCATAGTTTGTTTTATCATGATAGTTGGCAAACCCGATATCCGGTATGATCCAGTTGGTAGAAAATTTTCCTTTTTTGCGAACATATTTGTGTCGATGCTTTTTGACTTCGGTTTCAGTAATAATGGATGTACTGCTTTCTCCTTCTTTGATGATTACAATACTGCCAACTTTTACGGTGTCTGTTTTTTTGCCCGGTTCGGTATCGGTTTGGGCAGCGCCTGCCAGGCATAGCAATAGCCCCCCCATCATTAGATGTACTCTTTTCATCTTCAAAAGTTTAAAAATGTAAATGCTTATTTTTTAGCGATAGCGAAGCTGGCTATCCTTACCACAGACTGGTCCGTGAGTTCCTCTGCGTCAGGTTGTGTAACCTTGCTTCTGTTTATAAAACGGGATGTTTTTCTGAAAAATCCACGAATATTTCCGTTAAGTTTGTTTGCTTTATTGTCTATTTCCTCCGGCGAGATCATGCCGGGTTCTACTGCTGTCAGCATCTCTTTTTCTTCTCCTCTGAAATCTTCTTCTGTCAGGATTAGAGGCTGTACGATGGCTTCCCGGGGTGTTATTATTGCAGGAACGGCTACGTCAATGCCGGCTAAGCTACTGTTGTCAACGCCTTCTATTGGTACGTCGTGGTTTTCTTTTGATAAAGCCGGTATTGCTGTTTGTCGGGTTTGCGGTATCCTTCGTGCTTCGCTATGAACTGTGGTATGGCGCGTCCCGGCTGGTTTTACGGCGGCTATGGTGTTATCTGCATTTCGTTCTGTTGCCAATCGGTTTTCTACTGTGGATGTTGAAGGTGTAGACGCAGGAGGATCTTGATCCGGGATAGAGGGCAACGAAGGATTGTCTTCGATAGCAGGTGTGTGAACCGGAGCATCCACCCGGGCAATTTCTGTTGAAGTTGTTGACTGCACGGCAGTCCGGGCTACCCACATCAACCCACCTACCAGCAGTACAGAGGCTGCTGCTGCCAGCAGGCGCCGCCATGTAACAATAGATACTACAGCCGTTGCCCGCCGGTATAACACTTCTTTGTTTTCGAACAGAATTATTTCAGGTTGTAATACGGTACGCTTCAGCAGTATGAGCTCCCTGGCAACGGCCTCGTCGTTGGCTGCGCTTTGCTCTACCATATTACGCCCGGCTTCATCTAATTCATTGTCGATATAGCACATCAGCATCTCATCGTTTACAGCCTGCTCCGGCTTGTATAACCGAGATTTATCGAAGCTCAGTTTCGGGGCCTGTAGTTGTGTCTGCATAAGTGCGTCCAACTCTTCGCTCAGCCCGGGGTTGACTTTTACAAAATCTTCCACCGCTTTCCGCTCCTCTATACTTAGCTCATTGTCTACGTATAGCAGGAAAAATTCTTCATAATTATGTTTTGTAATTGTCATGCTACTATTCAATTAAATAAGGTTATCCATTTTTACCAGGTACTCTTTCAACTGCACCCTTGCCCGGTGCAGGTACACTTTTACCTGGCTTTCACTAAGTCCTGTTATCTTACCAATTTCCTCATAAGAATATCCTTCATAATCCTTGAGCATTACCAAAGATTTCTGTGTTTCGTTCAGTCGGTCAAGTGCCTGCTCCAACACCTTCCTGATGCTGTTGTCGGGCTGGCTGATTTTGGCATCATCCCTGAATTCGTCCTTCAGCACCATCCGCTTGCCTTTACGGATATGGTCAATCATCTGGTTGTAGGCAATCGTGAACAGAAAGGACTTGCTCTTGGCAACATCTACTGTTTCCCGGGTGCGCCACATTTTTTCAAATGCAGACTGTACTACATCCCGCGCATCTTCTTCGTTTCTCAGATTTTTATATATAAACCGGAATACGTTGTCGGCATAACTGGTAACGCATTCATTATATTCTTTTTCAGTCATCTACAGTCAGTTAAATCATTTCTGTCCGTGCGAGGAGCTCCGTCAGCCTCATTATTTACCATGTAATACGCGTATGCATTGTAAAAGTTACACACGATTACAAAATTAGTATGCCGAGATATATAAAAAAAGACAAATTCATGAATGAGAGCTCCATTAATATAGAGGTGTACACTTCAGCGGCCTACTGGTATTTATTTCATGCTAAAGCAATGATTAGGTAACGCTTCCTTAATAGCAGATTAGATGGTTACTGTTAGCTTTGTATCCAGAATGTAAGACTGCATGAGAGTTACTTTACTATTTTTATTATGCATAGTTTTTTGTACAGGGCTGCAAAGTCAGGAGCAGCCTGTTCAAAACTATAAGTTATTGCAAACACCTGATCAGGTTCAATGGAAAAATTATTATTTGCTCACCCTGTTCGAACAGCAACCTGCTGTAAAAAAGATGCTGGAGGATGATGCTGTGCTTTGTGAGATAGGCAAATCCAAACGAGACAGCCTGCAACGATCCCTTTCCGGATGCAGGAATGAAGCTTTCTGCTATACCCGTACCCTGAAATTCAGCGAGGCGGAAATTAAAGCAGTAAGCAACCGCCTGGCAGCGTTGTATAAAAATGGAAATGCTTTAGCGCGAATGGTGGAGAACCATTTGAAACCTTCCGGCACCTATATATTATTCAATCACCTGTCTCCGGCGGAGATGCTGGTAAAAGCCTGGGAGCAGGATGCCCGTGGCATCAATTTTACCATTGGCGTATATGCAGAAGGAGCTAAGCCCAACTATCCCAATATTGACTCTATCAGCTATGATGTAAAGCAAAGGTTTTACGGCATGTTTGTACACACAGCGTCAACCGTTATAGCAGGTGAAACAAAAGAAGCTGCTTTGTTTTTCAGTATTCCACTTACCGCCGCCCTGCGTTTTCTGGAAGTGAACGAGCGTATGCAGGCAGGGGATTTTGAGCCAATGCAGGAAACAGAAAATAAGGCTGCCGTGCAGGAAGTAAAACATATAAACTGGGCACAATATCCTTATTCCGTTATTCTTATTCCGGGTGCAGGACCCACCGATCTTGTTACTCCATTGAGCGGAGAAGCGATGATGAGATTGCGCCTGGGAATGATTCAGTATAAAAAGGGAATGGCGCCCTTCATAGTAGTGTCGGGGGGAAAGGTTCATCCCTATAAAACGAAATATAATGAAGCATTCGAAATGAAAAAGTTCCTCACGGAAACTTTAGGCGTACCCGAAAAAGCTGTTATCATTGAACCACATGCCCGGCACACCACCACGAACCTGCGCAATTGTGTACGCCTGATGTATCGCTACGGCATGCCGTTCGATAAGCCGGCTTTGACCAGTACTTCACGAGGACAGAGCTTTATGATATCCAACTTACTGGTGGCGCGTTGCCAGAAGGAGCTGGGGATGGCACCCTTTAAGCCCGATGAAAGGCTTAGCGAAACCGAAGTTGCTTTTTTCCCGCTCATAGAAGCACTGCATATCAATCCTACAGAACCGATGGATCCGTAAGTAATCACCGAAAATATTACACTGTCATGAAAATATTGCTTTCAATATTTATAGGGATTTTTTTGCTGTTAACCAATCAAAAAAGGCCTGAATTACATATTACCCGCCAGCAATCCGTTGACTCATTGGGAGCATGTCAGGGAGCTCACTACTACAACGGGCGCTTGTTTTTATACGGCGACAGGGATATCGGCATTATCAGGGAGTTTCATATTGCGGGCGATTCTGTCGAATACACGAACAGGGAATACAGACTGACTATAAAGGGGAAGGATATCATCAACCATCCCACAGGAATTGCCAGGGCAGATGGGCTTCCCACATTTATTGGTAATAGCGTACGGTTGAATAAAGAGGGAACACAATGGAAGGCACTAATATATTATGTTGATTGGGAGGGGTTATTACAAACCGGTACCCTCGATAACAACCTGATCAATACTATAGAAGATGATGCCTGCATTCAGGGAACCCGTCCAGAGTATGTAAAGCTGGGAAATAAGTGGTATGTAGCAACAGCAGATTATGGCAACAGGGGAAATGAAGTGAGGTTATATGATCCCGCTGCGTTGGCTAAAGCAAAAAACACGTCGGAAGCAGGGGTGCTGTATAAAAAATTCACCTGCTCGCCCTGGGTACAAACGTTGCACTGGGTACCTGAAAAAGGCGTATTAATGCTTATTCAAAACCAGGTGGAAGGTAGAAGGTGGCGCTTTACTTTCCTAGATCTTGAGAAATCTGTCGCGGCAGGGAAACAACAAATTATCAGTGAAATAGATATTGATCGTAATGATGAACTGGAAGGGTTTACGTTCACCGGAGCGCCGACACAGGGCGTGGGTGTGAGTTCTTCCCGTAGAAATAATGTTAACCGGGTGGCCGTAACCTGGTAGCGCACCCAACGACTTGCCGTATCAATTTCTTTTAAACCAAACACAACAATGATGAACAAAACAATTGATGTTGCCATTGCACGGGCATTCCGCGCAATGTGTACCATTACAGCATTTTGTCTGCTTTTCGAAGCGGGCTATTCTCAAACCAAAACTATCAGCGGTACTGTTTTGTCGGAGGTTAATTTGCCATTGGAGGGAGTAACGGTTACAGAACAGGGAACTACCAACGCTACCCAGTCGGATGCTGAAGGAAGGTTTTCCATTTCAGTTCGAGGTACAATTCTGACTTTTTCGCATAGTGGCTACGAAATCAAAGAACTTGTTCTGGGAGTAGAAAACAATGTTACGGTGATTTTGACAGAAAAAATTGAGATGATGGAAGAAATATCCATCGGTTATCAACGGCTGCGTAAAAGTGATCTGACGGGTGCTGTTACGAGCGTCAAGGCTAAGGAGTTGAATCTTTCTACGCCTACCCTAAGCCAGGCGTTGGTAGGAAAGGTAGCCGGAGTACAGGTATCTCAGGTGAGTGGCGCACCATATGCAGGTACAAAAATCAGGGTAAGAGGCATAGGCTCCATCAATGCCAGTTCGGAACCATTGTACGTGATCGATGGGTATCCTGTGGGCGGGAACGTTAGTCATGGGCCGGGAAACTCCACTAACAATACTTCGGGATATAATCCGGCTACTGCGGGTAATGATATTTTTATCAACCCGGATGATATTGAATCAATAGAGATTCTGAAAGATGCAGCGTCGGCAGCAATTTATGGTTCCCGTGCATCAGCAGGGGTAGTGTTGATAACCACAAAGCGCGGCAGGCAGGGAAAGGGGAGCTTTGAATACAGTGTGCAGGGAAGTATTAATCAACTGGCCAGGAAAGTGGATATGCTGGATTCATACGAGTTTGCACGTTTGTTTGTGGATGGACGAAATGGGGCGTATAAAAACATTCTTATTGCGCAGGGGCAAACCTGGGATGATGCGTTTTACTCAGACGATAATGCTACCAGGGTAGCCAAGGCCGGAACGTCTAATATGAGTGCAATCAGTATCCTTAAGTCGCTATATGATTTTCCTACCCAAACCGTGTTGCAGCCGGAGCATAATACAGACTGGCAGGACGCTTTGTACCGGAATGCTCCCAGCCTTCGTCATAATCTGTCTTTTACCGGGGGGAATAATAGTACTCGCTACATGATCAGCGCAGGGTATATGGATCAACAAGGGATCGTGACCAGCACTTTCCAGAAGAGAATTAATTTGAGAGCAAATATTGATGCTGACGTAACAAGACGACTCAAGGTTGGTACCAGTATGTTTATGACTAATACCAATAATCGGGAAGTACAGGAAGGCCGCTTTCACCAGGGGCCCATCCTTGGTGCATTGGTATATATGCCGATCTTCCCGCTATATGAACCCGACGGAAGCCTGTCTCTGGGAAAAGCTGCAGAAAGAACCGATGGGTTTCAGTATGCATTCCAGGGTATTGAAAACCCGGTAGCGTTAGCAGAAAGGGTAAAGATTACCAGGAAAGGTATGAGGGGTACGTATAATGCCTACGCTACATATGACATTCTGCCAGGGTTATCTGGCAAAGTGAATCTAGGTGCTCAAACTTACAACGAGAAATACGAATACTATTATCCAACCAACCTGAGTAGTGGAATCAATCCGCCGGGATCGCCACAGGCGATTGCAGCGGCCAACGCTGTAGCCCAAACAGTGGATATAAAAGACCTGCTCGCCGAGTTTACACTAAATTATAGAAAAGAGTTGGGTAATCACAGTATAAACGTTTTGGGTGGATACACAGCCCAGGAAACAAACAGTGATATTGTTAGCGTAGGAGCCAGGGGTTTCTCCAATGATCAGGTGCCGGAACTTACTGCAAAAGGCCCCGATCCTTCTCATTTTTTTTTACACAGTAATACAGGCAAATCTGTTACAACATTGACTTCTTATCTGGCACGAGCTATTTACAGTTACGACAACAGGTATTTTGTTACAGGTTCGTATCGTAGAGACGCCTCCTCCCGTTTTGGGCCACAAAACCGCTGGGGGCAGTTTCCTTCTGTGTCGGTAGGCTGGAATCTTTCCAATGAATCATTTTACAATGACTGGCTCGGAGAAGGGTCATCCGTAAAACTAAGAGCCAGTTGGGGGCTTACCGGCAACAACAATATAGGGAACTACGTGTATGAACAGAATATGGCAGCACCTGGCGGTATTGTGATTGGCAGCAATATAGTAACAGCTACCTGGCCCGGTCGTATTGCCGACGAAAAACTGGGATGGGAGTCTACCTCCCAGTACAATTTTGGAGCCGATGTAACAGTATTGAACAACAGGTTGTCGTTGATACTGAATTACTATATCAGCCGCTCATACGATCTGTTGTTTTTGCAAAATATTACTGCATCCTCCGGCTCGGCCCAAATATGGACAAACCTCAGAAACTCTGATATCCGGAACAATGGATTGGATGCACAGATTGATGCAAGAATAGTATCTACCCGAAACTTTAATCTGAATTTTAACGGGAATCTGACCATTAACAGAAACAAAGTGAAAAGCCTTGGGGGAGCCAGTACCATCTATTCGGCTGGGGCTGAACGTTCTTATATTACCCATGTGACAATGGAAGGACAGCCTATTGGTATGTATTACGGATTTAAAGTAGCAGGGATGGTACGCGAAGCTGACATGAAAAATATTGCCGCTGACGATGCCAACCTGTTGCCCGACAATACGTTCCCGGAAGGCTACGTACTACAGGGACCGCCCCGATCCAGCTACTCCAGCACTCCGCTGGCGCCGGGAGACCTGTATTTTCATGATACAAACGGCGACGGTATTATTACAGAAGAAGATAAAACTGTGATTGGCAGTCCTTACCCGGATTTTACCTATGGCTTTGGGTTTAGTCTGAGTTACAAAAATCTTGATCTCTCTACTTCGTTCAACGGTTCGGAAGGCAATAAGGTGATCGACGGGCAGGATTACTATATCAGAAATATGGAGGGCTCGGGAAATAATTACGCGATAGTAAAACATCGTTACCGTTCTGAAGCAGAGCCAGGCAACGGACGGGAATATCGTGCCTCAAGAGGTGGTACCCAAAGCAATAGTACTAGGCTTTCTGATTATTATTTACAGGACGGATCATTCTTCCGTTGTACCAATATAACACTTGGATATAATCTGGGAGCACATAAAGCAGTGAGGAATGTAGGCGTAAACGGATTAAGAATATACGTTAGTGTAGATAATGCATTTACCAGTACTCGTTACCTGGGCTACAATCCCGAAGTAGACTACAACAACGGCGCTAATCTTACACCGGGCGTAGATTATGGGAAGTATCCTTTGATGAGGGCTTACAATCTGGGTATTAAAGTTCAATTCTAAAACATTTGAATCATGAAGAAAAGTATTATTTATATAGGTGCTGCCGCTTTATTTTTCTCTGCGTGCAGTAAGGATTTTGTGGAACAGACAAACCCTAATGCAGTTTCTGTAGATCAGAACTTTCAAACCGAAAATGATATTAAAAACGCAGTTTTCGGGGCGTATGAAGCCTTGCGTTCGTCGAACTGCGTGGGAGAAGGAGCGCAACTCTGGACAGACGACAGGTCGGATGATATTAATAGTACAGACAATCAGTCTAATAGCGGAGAGCCTTTCCAGTTTACCAGCTTTTCTCTGGTGCCGAGCAATACCTGGCTGAGAAACCACTGGAATGCTTTGTATGTGCCGATTTCCAGGGCCAATACCGTACTGGATGCTATAGAAGGAGTTTCTTTTACCAATGCAGCGTTGAAGGATCACTATATAGCAGAGTTGAAGTTTATTCGTGCTTTCATGTATTATAATCTCGTAAAAGAGTTTGGTGGTGTACCGTTGGTTACAGAGCGGCTCAGGGGGTTGGAGGACGTGGCAGCAAAGACGTTCAGAGAAACTCCCGAGAATGTATATGCACAGATTGTAACCGATTTGAAAGAAGCAGCGGCAAGTAGCCTGCCGGAAGTACAGCCGGCGGCTGAAAAAGGTAGGGTGTCGCTGCAAGCAGTCAATGCCTTGTTGGGTAAAGTATACCTCACCATGGCAGTTTCGCTCAACGATGGCAAAAAGGCCGAACATCTGGAAAACGCAAAAAATACGCTGTTGAAATGCTATGACATGAGAACTTTCGGAAAACTGTCAGATATCCGCTTTCAGGATGTGTTCGATGTCAAACAAAAGCATACCAACCCCGAGATTATTTTCCAAATTGTTTACAAGCAGGGAGATGTCAATTACAGTTCTTCCTTAGCCCGTAATAATCAGGCCCGTGGGGAAACCATTAATTCGCTGTTTGCTTCTCAGGGGAATGGCGGCTTGTTTACCATCGATTTGCTGAAGGAGTTTGAAGAAGGAGATGAGAGAACAGACTTTTCTATAAAAAAAGCAGATGACCCATTGCTGGGACACTTTATCACTAAATTCAGGGATAACAGTGCGGAAGCAACCAATCTCGGATATGGTGGTAACGATTGGATATTGATGCGTTATGCAGATGTAATATTGAATCTGGCAGAAGTGTATATGCATTTGGGCGACGAAGCAACGGCAGTTACTTACCTCGATATGGTGAGAGAAAGAGCCGGCATACCAGATTATGAAATGATGAAGTTGGACGCGGTATACGCGGCAAAATATCCAACCCTGAAACTGGCAATATTGCATGAACGGCGCATAGAACTGGCGTTTGAACACCATCGCTGGCACGACCTCACGAGGTTTTTTAATCCGGAAGAACTTGTAGCCTATTTCAGAGCTAAAAAACAGGAAGAGTTCGATAACTCTCCTTTAACGAACATTACCACTAAAGACTATTACTTCCCCATCCCTTTGAACGAACAACAGTTGAATCCGGAAGGAATGCCCCAGAATACCGGGTACTAATCTGATCCGGAAATGAATGCAAAAGCTGTCCTTACCGGGCAGCTTTTTTTATTCTAGCAATTCCGTAAGTCATTCATTCAATTCGGGGCGATGTGGGTTCATTAGCTACTCCCGGCAGAAAGGAGATTGTACTCTTCTAAGTTATTACATTACCTTGATTGTCGCTTCTAACATCTCCCGCAACGCCTGCAGGAAAATCAACACCCCGGAAGGTCTACCATGAGTGCAGTGAAAGGCCTTACGGCATGGCACGATGCCTGAATCTATGTCTATCGCCCGATATTGATAATTTATTTTACATTTATCCCTTTTTTAAGCCAGACCTGTTTGCATGAAATTGTCCCGCCTTGTTACCAACCTTACATTCTGGGTATTGCTCTCCATCATTTTTGCTATACTGCTGGGTCACTTTTTTCCGGCTACGGCTGTTAAGACAGCATGGATGGGCCGGGGGTTTATCAACCTCATTAAAATATTCATCGGCCCCATTATTTTCCTTACCATCGTACTGGGTATCACAGGAATGGGGAGTCTGAAAAAAGCGGGTAGAATAGGGTTTAAGGCAGTAATCTATTTTGAGATTGTAACCACATTTGCGCTGGTATTGGGTATATGGTTTGCCAATATTTTCCGTCCGGGGAATATAGACCGCGACGGTTTGCCTATTGCGCAAGGGCCCCAGGTAGCAGACCGTGGTGAATTCAGTTGGCTGAGCTTTGTAAAAGAGAATTTTACTTTACAGGTACTGATTGTAGCGTTGGTAGCAGGTATTTTGCTTTTGAAGCTGCCCCGGCGGGAAAAAATCACCGCAAAGTTATCATGGGCGGCTCATTATGTTTTTATCGCACTGAAATATGTTATGTACCTGGCGCCTTTCGGAGCCTTTGGGGGTATGGCTTATTCTATTGGAAAATTTGGTATTGCCACGCTGTTGCCGTTAGGCAAACTGATGCTTACGATGTACGGTACCATGGCGGCATTCATCTTCATTATACTGGGCACTATCATGCGATACTATAAACTCAGTATTTTGAAGTTTTTGTCTGCTATCAAAGAAGAACTGTTGATAGTATTGGGCACTTCGTCTTCTGAATCGGCGCTACCCTCGCTGATGAAGAAACTGGAAGCGATGGGTTGCAGCAAGTCGGTGGTGGGGCTGGTAGTACCCACGGGGTATTCCTTCAACCTGGATGGTACGTCTATCTATCTTTCCATGGCCATTATTTTTCTCGCCCAGTTATACAACGTGGAGTTATCGTTGTATGAAATGGGATCGATTGTGCTTATTCTGATGGTGACCTCGAAAGGGGCAGCTGGTGTAACGGGCAGCGGGTTTATTATTCTCGCTTCCACCCTTACTGCGCTGCATAAAATACCACTGGAGGGGCTGGCGTTCCTGCTGGCGGTAGATAAATTTATGAGCGAGGCCAGGGCTATTACCAATATTATCGGGAACGGCGTTGCTACGATTGTTATATCCAGGAGTGAAAAGGAGCAGGTAGCTATTGGCTAGCGCCAAGCGTTTGCGTCCAGTAGTTTTCAGAACGACCCAGTCCTGTTTCTTTGAACTCGCCGTTCATGATGTTGCGGCAGTGCCGCTCACTGTTGATCCAACTGTTGAAAACTTCCTGTTCTGTGGTTTGCCCCCTGGCAATGTTTTCTCCCGCCCAGGAATAACGATATCCGACGGTCCTGAAACGATCGGAAACGGTTGTTCCGTCGGGGCTTTTGTGTTCGAAGTATTTTCGCCGGCTCATATCCTCGCTATGATCGAACGCGGCTTTGGCCAGCAGATCGCTCCATTGCAATGCAGCTACAGGCGGCATGTTTTTGTTACCGCATTTGCATCCGCTTTTCCGAACATTGTTTATCATATCCAGAAATGTTGCCGCTTTTACATTGTACGCAAACTCAGGTCGCCCCCCTGCATTGGGGTCGGTCTCTTTTTTACAAGATACCAGAAGCAGTAACATTAAAGCCGGCATTGCGGAAAATGTGAGGCGCATAGGATATTTCGCAGATAACGTAAATTGTCTGCTCCGGATTTTTATCATTTGTTAATTAATTCATATTGAAGCACCCAAATATCGTTGTGCCGGGTTTTGCTGTTTTTTTCTGCCAATTGTTGTACCAAGCCAAAATCTTCCTATATTCAATCAACAAACTGCTCATTATTAATTTATAAGAATGGAGATTATTCATGTTAGTGCGGAGTGCTACCCGGTAGCCAAAGCCGGTGGACTGGGAGATGTGGTAGGAGCCTTGCCAAAATACCAGAATGAACTCGGTCATATTGCCAAAGTGGTGATGCCTATGTATAAAACCAAGTTCCTGATCAACAATGTATGGGATGTGGTACACAAAGGCAGATCCAACATGGGAGATTATTGGTTCGATTATACCGTCATAAAGGAGCAATCCAATAAGTTGGGTTTCGACTTGTATCTGATAGATATTAACGGACTACTGGACAGAGAAAAAGTGTATGGTTACGACGACGATACAGAGCGGTTCACCGGCTTTCAGGTGGCTGTGGTAGACTGGATGGTGCAATGGAATCATAAGCCAGACGTGGTGCATGTACACGATTATCATGCAGGGCTGATACCGTTTATGATGAAGCATTGTTACAAGTACCAGCAATTACACGATGTGCCTACGGTTTTAACTATTCACAACGCACAGTATCAGGGGGTAATGAGTTGGGATAAAAGCTATCTGTTGCCGCCATGGGATACCTGGAGTTGGGGAATGCTGGACTGGAGGGGCTCCATCAATCCGCTGGCGGCTGCCATTAAATGTGCCTGGAAAGTAAATACAGTGAGCCCCAGTTATATGGAAGAGCTGCGACAGTATTCAGCAGGACTCGAAGATTTGTTTGAATACGAACGGGGTAAATGTACCGGCATCTTAAATGGCATCGATACTGAGGTGTGGAGCCCGGCTACAGATACCTATCTCGAAGATCATTTTACTGCGGCAACCGTTTCGGAAGGAAAAGCAAAGAATAAAAAAGCGCTGTGCGATACCTTTAACCTCGACCCGAAAAAACCTTTGATTGTATTTATAGGAAGGCTGGTGGGAGAAAAGGGGGCTGATATACTTCCTACGGCCATCAGCGACAGTTTTTATTATATAGGCAGAAGAATGAGCTTCCTGATATTGGGTAGCGGGTTCCCGGAAGTAGAGGATCAGTTGAGCGCTCTGCAAAGAATTGCTCAAAATGATTATAATGCCTATATTGGCTACAATGAGTCGCTGAGTCATAGTATGTATGCCGGCGCTGACTTTCTTCTCATGCCCTCGAGAGTAGAACCCTGCGGTCTCAATCAGATGTATGCCATGCGATATGGTACCATTCCCATGGTAAGACGCACCGGCGGATTAAAAGATACAGTGATGGATGTTGGCGAACCTGGTGGCTATGGCATTGTGTATAACTGGGCATCGGTAGGCGATATTACCCAGGGCATATGGAGGGCCGTAGAACTTTATGAAGATAAAGACAAGCTGGATGAAGTGAGAAAAAAAATGATGGAACTGGATTTTAGCTGGGAGAAAAGTGTTGCAGAGTATACAGCGCTGTATGAATCCGTAATCAACTAAAAAATTATACAAACCAATACAAAAGCTATGAACAAGAGTGTGATTGCTGTCATTCTGGGGGGAGGCGCAGGTACCCGTTTGTCTCCGCTAACCGCTACCAGAAGTAAGCCTGCTGTACCTATTGCCGGTAAATACCGGCTCGTAGACATTCCCATTTCCAACTGCCTTAACTCTGATATAGGACGTATGTATGTGTTGACGCAGTTTAATTCCGCCTCTCTCAACAAGCATATCAAAAACACGTATTACTTCAGTCGTTTCAGCAAGGCTTTTGTAGACATTCTTGCCGCCGAACAAACACCCGACAACCATGGCTGGTACCAGGGAACTGCCGACGCGGTGAAGCAGTCGCTTCGTCACCTGCAACAGCAGGATTTCGATTATGTGCTGATTTTATCCGGCGACCAGCTATATCAGATGGATTTCAGTAAAATGCTGCAAAATCATATCGATAAAAACGCAGACATCTCCATCGCCACCATCCCTGTTGGTGAAAGAGAGGCGCCGGAATTTGGGATACTCAAGGCAGACGACGCTCAGTCTATCACTTCCTTTATTGAGAAGCCTAAAAAAGACCTGCTGCCCGAATGGGTAAGCGATACCGGCGACGAAATGAGGAGGTCCGGACGCGTCTACCTGGCATCTATGGGTATCTATATTTTCAACCGGAAATTACTTTTTGACTTACTACTCGACACTAAGAAAGAAGCGAAAGATTTCGGAAAAGAAATTATCCCGGGCTCTATAGACGAACACAAGGTAGTGAGCTACCAATACGACGGTTACTGGACGGATATTGGTAATATCTATTCCTTTTTTGAAGCCAATATTTCATTGACGGAAGATATTCCGCAGTTCAATTTGTTCGATACCAACCATGCTATTTACACCCGTCCCCGCATGTTACCGCCTGCGAAGGTCAGCGGCACAACGCTGGAAAAAACCATTCTGGCCGAGGGCTGTATTATCAACGCTTCGCGCATTGAGAGAGGTGTAATGGGTATCCGGTCGCGTATTGGATACGGAAGCACTATCGTAGATACGTATATTATGGGGTGCGATTACTACGAAACGCTGGAAGATATGCAAAGCGCTGCGCAACGCGGCCTGCCCAAGCTGGGGATAGGTGAACGCTGCTATGTGCGTAATGCCATCATCGATAAAAATTGCCGCATAGGGAACGATGTACGTATCAACGGAGGAAATCACCTGCCGGATTCAGACAATCCGCTGTATACTGTGAAAGATGGCATCGTAGTGGTTAAAAAAGGAGCCATCCTGCCAGACAGCTACGTTATTTAACCCCCCCCCCGATACCCATGCAGTCTGCAGAGTAGGGAAGTCAAAACCGGGACTCAGGGTTGGCGGGTAGCGATCAGAGAATACGGCGTACGTGTGTAAACAAAATCACCCTGATATATCAGGGTGTTCGGCACGTAGTGCATGATTTCAGAGGTGATGCGGCAGGGTAAACGGGTTACATGCTGCGCAGTGTATCTTCTGTTCTTTTTTTACGGTGGTAATACCGGAGGGAATATACATCTGGTCGTTCAAAAAGTTTATTCAGCAATGAGTTGAACCAGTTGTTGACCCTCTTAGAAACTGTTATTTTATTCATACCGGACTTTTAGTGTTAAGACCGTATAACGAAGGAAATCTGCAATTATTATGTAAGTTAATTAAGGTTAACACCCGGCAGGATTACATAACCTAAATTTTACATTTGCTTACATGAGCCGTAATATTTCTTTGATCCTGATGGTGTCGGCTATCCTCGTGGTGGCTGCCTTCCAGTTGTACTGGTTGCATGAGAGTTATGAACAGCGGCAGCGGGATCTGCGGTACCGGACTAATTTTTTATTCAGGGAAACTATTTTCGAACTTCGTGCAACCAAGTTGAAGCTGGATACCACCGCCCGGCTGCGGTATGGATTACCTCCAGACGTATCGCGGTTCATGGATGCCATTCGCAGTAAAATCGAAGAGCCCGGGCCCCAGCCTGTTCCGGAGCGGCCGACACTGGAGATTATCTCGCTGGAAAAAAAAGGAGGGCTGGATGTTGCCGATTCAGTACCCAGGGCCGGATACCGGTCTGCCGGACGTTTTTTTGAGTTCCTGATAGGGATAGACTCCTTGCAGGATTCTTTAAAAGTGCGTGATATTGCTTTGTCGTACCTGGCCACTCTTAAAAAGGAAAACGTAGAAGTGCCCTTTCATATCAATCGCTCACTCGACACGGTTAAAACACAAAATGCACCCAAGCCGGAATGGAACAAGGTAACCATTGGCTTTTCCAACCCCGTTACCTACACACTGGAATTGGGAAATACATTGCCCTTTCTGTTAGAGCAGCTTGCTTCTCAGATTATTTTTTCTCTATTCCTGATAGGACTTACGATTACAGCCTTTGTGGTACTGTATAAAAACCTGCGATCGCAGCAGAAGCTTACGGATATAAAGAACGAGTTCATCAGTAATATTACCCACGAATTAAAAACCCCTATTTCAACGATGGGCGTGGCGATTGAAGCGATCAGGAACTTTAATGTGCTCGACAAGCCCGAGAGAGCAAAGGAATACCTGGATATAGCCGGTGCTGAACTGAACCGTTTATCGATGCTGGTAGACAAAGTGTTGAGATTGTCGATGTTTGAAAAACAAGCGGCTGACCTGGCGCCTGAGCTATTTGATATTAAAGAACTGGCAGAAGAAGTGATCAGTTCTATGGGGTTGCAATCTGCGAAAGCTGGCGCCCGATTACACCTTTACACCACGGGTGATCAATTTCTTATCAAGGCAGATAAAATACACATGACCAGTGTGCTGTACAATCTTGTGGACAACGCCCTGAAGTATTCAGGCGATAACCCTGTTGTGGATATAAAGATTGCCTGCGATCACAATTTTTGCATTCTTTCAGTAAAGGATAATGGTCCTGGTATTCCTGAAGAATACCGGGAAAAAGTGTTTGAAAAATTTTTCCGGGTACCTACCCATAATCGTCACAACGTGAAAGGATATGGGCTGGGATTAAGCTATATAGCCCATATCGTAGCCCGGCATGGTGGCGAAATATGGGTGGAAGGCCAACCCGGGCAGGGTGCTGAATTCTTCGTTAAACTACCGGTTCATGAGTAAGGCTAAAATACTATATGTAGAGGATGAGATATTCCTTGCAAAAATTGTACGGGAAAGCCTGGAGAGCAGGGGCTATACCATTATTTTGGAAACCGATGGCGCCCGGGCTGTAACACAATACAACGCAACACAACCCGATATCTGCGTGCTGGACATTATGCTCCCTAATAAAGATGGCTTTACGATTGCCGAGGAAATCCGTAGTAGCAATGCAGATACCCCCATTATATTTTTAACTGCTAAGGTGCAAACGGCTGACCTGGTGAAGGGATTCAATATGGGAGGAAACGATTACATACGAAAGCCATTTAGTATGGAAGAGCTGATAGTGCGGATAGAAAATGCGCTTCGCCGGAAAGGTGAGAAGATAGAGGAGGGTCAGCAGGAAGAAACAAAAGTGGGGGCGTTCATCTTCAACCCCCATCGTCAAACACTTGCCGGAAAAGGAGAAGATCGTAAGCTTTCTTTCAGGGAAAGCGAGCTGCTGCGACTGTTGTACGAGAACCGCAACAGGGTGATAGACCGGAGGGATATACTAAATGTTTTATGGGGGAGCGATTCTTTTTTTAATTCAAGAACACTTGATGTATACATTACTAAACTCCGCGGCTATCTGCGATCAGACCCCTCGCTGGAGATCATCACCGTAAAAGGAGTGGGTTACAGATTTGTAACGGGGTAAAAATGGCGCCTCAAACGAATTGAAGCGCCTCAGCTTTATATGGGTTGGATTGACAGATTTTTCGGCTGCCTGAAATAGGTATACAGCCATACAATAGTAAAACTCGGAATAAAGTCGAGCCCGGGCATGAGTTCCTCAATAAAGTTAAATACCCCCCCGAAAGCGCCTTTCCAGCCGCCAAATAATTTAAAAAAGATGAAACCGGAAACAGGTGCCCAGATCAGATCTGTAAACTCGGCTAAAACGGGGATGGCATAACTAACATAACCCAACAGATCCATGAAGATACAGAGAGCTAAAGAAGGTCGCTTATGTTTATGTAGTGTTTGGATGCTCAATTTTACTGAATAAAATACAATTCGCGTACAATATTATGACGACTGATGGAAAAAATAGTTGCAAAAGGGGAAAAATTTCACATTTGAAACCACGGCGAGCCATGATTGATCGAACATCAGAAGAGCAGATCCTGCCGCGGGCTGTATTTTCCCAGATGCTCATATGCTTTGGGAGTTACTTCCCGGCCTCTTGAAGTACGAAGAATAAAGCCCTCCTGTATCAGGAAAGGTTCGTACACTTCTTCCAGCGTGCCCGGCTCCTCTCCAACGGCAGTGGCTATGGTAGTAATACCCACCGGCCCCCCTTTGAACTTTTCTATAATAGTTGTTAAAATTCTGTTGTCCATTTCATCGAGCCCGTGCTCATCTACATGCAAGGCTTTCAATGCATGCAGCGTAATGCCCTTGTCTATTTTTCCGTCGTTCAACACCTGCGCAAAATCGCGTACACGCCTGAGCAGGCCATTGGCAATCCTCGGCGTACCCCTGCTTCTGCCCGCGATTTCTGCTGCGGCATCTTCGTCGATACTCACTTTTAAAATGGCAGCCGATCGATGGATGATTTTTTTTAAGGTGGCTGCGTTATAATATTCCAGTCTTGATTTAATGGCAAACCTCGACAGCAGCGGTGCTGTCAGTAATCCGCTTCGTGTAGTGGCGCCCACCAGCGTAAAGGGGTTAAGGTTGATCTGGATACTGCGGGCGTTTGGACCGGTATCAATCAGTATGTCGATTTTATAGTCTTCCATGGCAGAGTAGAGGTATTCTTCCACCACAGTACTGAGTCGGTGAATTTCATCAATGAACAGTACGTCATTGGGTTGCAGGTTGGTGAGTAGTCCTGCAAGGTCTCCGGGCTTTTCAATAACAGGTCCGGAAGTTTCTCGGATGTTTACGTTCAGCTCATTAGCAATAATACGGCTCAACGTGGTTTTTCCCAGGCCGGGCGGACCGTGAAACAGCACATGATCCAGGGCCTCGCCTCTTATTTGTGCCGCTTTTATAAATATCCTGATGTTTTCTATAACGCCATCCTGTCCCGCGAAATCACTAATCTCATTCGGTCGGATGTTGTTCTCAAACTCCTTATCCACCGGACTTAACGCGTTTTTGTCTGTATTCAGATTAGGATTATGCATGGTTGTAAGCAATATATAACGTCCACCAAATTTGGTATCGGCTTGTCAAAGATACTGCTTTCAAAGGCCGCGTACCTGACAGGTTTTAAAAGCCTGTCAGGTACGCCCTAGGCTTTTCAATACATCGCAGGCATAACCTGTCATTTGATCATCAATGTCGAGGTGAGTGACCAACCGCAATTGCGAGGGCGACACGGCGAGAGCCAGTATACCCTTTTCTTCTAGTTGTGCTGCAAATCGTCTGGAGGTACCGGCCTTCTCCAGTTCAAAAATGATGATATTGGTTTCCACGGGCAGAACATCCTTTACATACCCGGCATTCTGCAGAACAGAGGCAATCTGTTTTGCACGCCTATGATCATCCGTAAGACGGCCTACATGCTGTTGTAAAGCATACGTGCCAGCCGCTGCCATATACCCGGCCTGCCGCATACCGCCACCAAAAAGTTTTCTTACCCTTCGTGCGGAGCCAATAAACTTTTGTGATCCCAGCAAAAGACTCCCAACCGGAGCGCCCAACCCCTTACTCAGGCATATAGAAATACTGTCGAAAATTCGTCCGTACGCCAGCGGTGAATCTCTGCGGGCTATAATGGCGTTAAATAAACGTGCGCCATCCAGATGATAAGCCAAATCATGCTGCCGGCATACCCGCTCTATCTGTTCGAGTGCTGTCAGATCGTAGCAACTTCCGCCTCCGCGGTTAGCTGTATTTTCTACACATACCAGTCGGGTAGGTGCCTTGTGCACGTCAGTGTCATTGATGGCTTCCTCTACCTGTTGGGCGCAAATCCTGCCCCGTTCTCCGTTCAGGGTTTTTGTCTGGCAGCCCGCATTGAAAGCTATACCACCTCCTTCGTACTGGTATACGTGCGACGAAAAATCGCAAATAATCTCATTCCCTGGTTGTGTATGACATTTGATGGCTATCTGGTTCGACATGGTGCCGCTCGGACAAAACATTGCCGCTTCTACCCCAAACATATTTGCTCCAAACGCTTCCAGTTCATTTACCGAAGCGTCTTCTCCCATTACATCATCGCCAACGGAGGCAGACAACATCCGGTCCAGCATTGCTTTCGTAGGGCGGGTGACAGTATCGGAGCGCAGGTCAATCCTCATTCTAAGATTATAGGTAATTGTAATGCGATAAAGGTATTGATTTTTAACATTTTGGAGACGGCCCTTCTATGAAAAGGGAAAGCAAGAGGCCGCAAATGTTAATAAAGGTTATTAATTTAAATGAATGACGATATAAATTTTGATAAATACTATGAGATGAAGTAAATGCGTATTAATTTTGCAGATCGCTTCATACACAGTTAGCGGGACTATAAATAACATATCGTTTGCACTTATGTTGCAACGCAATTGCCCTCAGTTACTGTCTTACAGGCGTAGAAAGCTACACAATATTTGATTCCGTCAGGATTTACGCCTTCGACAAACAATTTATAATATGAGACAACTTAAAATAGCAACGCAAATTACCAACCGTGATTCACAGGCGGTAGAAAAATACCTGCAGGAGATTTCTAAAATCTCCATGATTACGCCTGAAGAAGAGACGGTGTTGGCGCAGCGTATCAAGATGGGAGACCAGAGAGCACTGGATAAGCTGGTACAGGCAAACCTCAGGTTCGTGGTTTCTGTGGCCAAGCAATACCAGCACCAGGGATTATCATTGAGCGATCTGATTAATGAAGGAAACCTGGGCCTTATCAAGGCTGCCCAACGTTTCGACGAAACCAAAGGGTTTAAATTTATTTCATACGCGGTTTGGTGGATCCGCCAGTCTATTTTGCAGGCGCTGGCAGAGCAGGGGCGTCTGGTGCGTTTGCCGCAGAATAAAATCGGTACTTATAACAAAGCCAACAAAGCTTACATGGCTTTTGAACAGGAGCACGAGCGTGAACCAAGCACCGAAGAACTGGCTGAATTGCTGGAAATGAGCGAAACAGAAATCAACAATATCTTCCAGAGTAATACGCGCCATACATCACTGGACGCACCTGTGCACGAAGCAGAAGACGTGGCAATGGGAGACTTGCTGGAAGGTGGTGCTGATACCGATGATGACGTGATGAAAGATTCTTTGCGCAACGAAATCCGTCGCGTGCTGAAATCGTTGAGCCCGCGTGAAGCTGAAATCGTAAACGCGTATTTCGGATTAGACGGTGAGAATGGAGTGACCATTGAGCAGATCGGCCAGAAATACGACCTTACCAAAGAACGCATCCGTCAGATTAAAGAAAGGGCTATTAAACGCCTGCAAAAGGCGCGTTACAGCAGCTCTCTGAAGGCCTACCTGGGATAATTCTTAAAACGAATTAATAGAAGGAGGCTGTCGAAAGGCAGCCTTTTTTGTGCTTATATCTATTCGTATAGCAGCCATTTTTATTTAAAGCGCTGCTATCTGTTCATATGGTGGTCTGCGAAATAATATTGAAGCTATATTTGCCTTCTTAGCAAGTCAATGCGTTTGCCATGGTAAGGTGTTTAATCATTATGTTGGTTACTATGAGCGCAACAGTACAGGCGCAGGAAAAAAGCGATGCATGGCTGAAAGAGCTGCTTTTAAAAAAGGCGTCTCCCCTTCTATCAGAGGTGTTGAATAATCCGGATATTTTTCGGTATCAACTCATCTATACCCAAATCAATCGGGATGCAAAGAATACCCCCTCTTTTAAAAACTATTACCTTCAGGTAAATCGAAACCTGTATTTCAATCCTGCTTCGACTGTAAAAATGCCACTCGCATTTCTGGCGCTGGAAAAGTTGAACCGGATGAGTGTAGCCGGTGTAAACAGGAACACCCCAATGTTGACAGATAGTGCTTTTAATGGACAGACAAGCGTGCATGCGGACAGTTCTGCGCAAAACGGACTGCCTTCTGTTGCCCATTATATCAAAAAAATATTCCTGGTCAGCGACAACGATGCTTATAACCGCCTGTACGAGTTTATAGGACAGCAAACCATCAATGAACGGCTGTGGAAAATGGGTTACAATGATTGTAGAATTACCCGGCGTTTTGTACGGGCTACAGAAGAAGAAAACCGACACACCAATCCTATTCGTTTTGTAAATGCAGACGGCAGCCTTATTTATCGCCAGCCACCCGCCTACAGTACAGCGCTCTTCGATTTCAGTAAGCAACAATTGATGGGGAGTGCCCATTACGACAGAGAGGAAAACTACGTAGCAGCACCAATGGATTTTACCACCCACAACAATGCTCCGCTGGAAGACCTTCAACAGTTGATGTTGTCTGTTTTGTTCCCGGAACAGGTAGCGGTACAACAAAGATTCGACCTTACAGCAGACGATTATCGTTTTTTATACCAGTGTATGTCCGAACTGCCATCAGAGAGCCGTTTCCCCGCCTACGATACTGCTGCTTTCTTTAACAGCTATACCAAGTTTTTCTTTTTCAGAGCAGGCAAGCAACCTCTGCCACCGCATATCCGGGTGTTTAATAAAGCGGGCTGGAGTTACGGTTTTCTAACCGATGTTGCCTATGTGGTAGATTTTCAGAATAATATTGAATTCATGCTCGCCGGTAGTGTGTATACGAATAAAGACGGCGTACTGAACGACAATAAGTATGAGTATGAAGAAAAAGGGTATCCTTTTTTTCACGAAATTGGAAACATCATTTATGATTATGAGTTGCATAGAAAGAGAAAGCACATGCCTAACCTGGAGAAATTCAGTATGAAATATGAGTAGGATGTGAATGGTAACCGCAGTTCTTTCTGGTTTGTTGTCTTGCCCGTTTATCCATTTTCATTGTCATGTTATCGCAGATTGTAGCGCGGTCCGTTTCCCATAGTGAGCCGTTTATCTCATGCATGGAAATCAGTATTAACTCCTATATTTATGTTAACTTTGATATTTTAAACCGTTTAAAAAATCCAATCCAATTCACATGGCCGTATTAAAATTCAGGATCTATTTTGAGGAGGATGACAGCATTTACAGAGATATAGCAATTAAGCATACACAAACTTTTTTCGATCTGCACAATGCCATACTGGGCAGTTTTGAATTCGATAATAAGCATCAGGCTACATTTTACCGGAGCAATGATAATTGGGCACGCGGACGGGAAATCAGTGTTGAGAAATACGACAAAGACTATCGGGTAGAGCCGCTGATTATGGCCAGCACCACCATCGGTTCTGAAATTAAAAATCCCAATGAGCGGTTCATATATACGTATGATTTTGTAAAAGGCTGGACTTTTCTTGTGGAGCTCATCAGCGTGTCGAAAGAAGAAAGCGCCAAGCTTACCTATCCCGCTGTTACCCGGTCAGAAGGCATTGCACCGAGCCAGTATGGAACGAAGAGTATTTTGGGAGATAAATTCGTGGATGTTGAGGAAAAGTATGATCTTACCCGTAACCTCGAGGGGTTTGAAACCAAAGGCGCCGATGGCGAAGACGAAGGCGGCGATGAAGAAAAGGATGCCGATAATACCGAGGCGGAAGAGTAATTGGACGACGACGTACAAGTTTGTCTTTTCCAACATGTATAAAAAAAGGCTGCTTACAGGCAGCCTTTGCTATGGAAGAAGTTACATCTGTTATTGGATGTTCGGATTTTTCGCAAATCCCATTTTTGCTTCGATGCTGAGGGTGGCATGTGGTACGGCTCTCAGGCGCGCCTTATCGATTAATTGACCAGTTACTCTGCACACACCATAAGTTTTGTTTTCTATTCGCATCAGTGCTTTTTCCAAATGGTCGATATATTGTATCTGGCGACTGGCCATTTGCGCGAGTTGTTCTCTTTCCATGCTGATGCTTCCATCTTCCATGGTCATGTACCTGTTTTCACTTTCATCGCCGCCCATATCATCCTTGCGGGTGATAAGTCCTTGCAGATAATTTAATTCTTTCTTCGCTGCTTCCAGCTTTCTAAGAATAAGTTCTTTGAACTCCATAAGTTCCGCGTCTCCATACCTCATAATTGGTCCATTTTGTCGTGCAGACGGTTTGTCCAGCACGGATTGTGTAAACTCCGGTTCGTATTTTCTTGCAACACTGGTACTCAGCTTGGGAATTACCACAGGTTTTACCGGCTCCGCTTTTGGCTTTTCTTTCGCCTTTGCAGCGGGTTTGGCCGGAGCTTGTTGTTGTTGCACCGGCTTTTGTTGTTTTGCTGTTTGCGGTTCTTTAACCACTTTTTGCGTCGTCACTTTCGACTCTTTCACGGCTGGTTTCGATACAGCAGCCGATTTTTTTGGAGGAGCCGCTTTTACAGCCGGCTTCGCCGCTGCTTTTTTGGCTGGCGCAACTGCTTTAACCGGTTTCTTGACCACAACAGCTTTCTTTGCGGCAGCCTTGGGGGCAGCGGGTTTGGCAACCTGTTTTTTTGCAGCCGGCTTGGTTTTCTTAGCGGCAACCGTTGCCTTTTTAGGGGCGGCTTTGGCTGGCGTTACCTTTTTAGGTGCTTTTTTTTCAGGTTTGGCTGCTTTCGTTGCAGTCTTTTTTACTGCTTTTTTATTGGTTGCCATGCAATTATGCTTTTTTGGTCACTAAAATGTTTAAAGTTATGTCATTTACTTCAATCTCAATACCATTCTTGATATCGGGTAACCATTCTATAGACTCTGCCAAAATTTCCGCGCAAATATATGTATTAAATTTGTTAATCGAGGGCATAAGTTCCGCATTTTCAGATAGCTTTACCAAAATCCTGTCTGTCAGCTCATAGTTATTGTCTTTTCTTATTTTCTGCACACGGTTAATGAACTCCCTGGCATTGCCTTCGCTTTCGAGTTCGGGGGTGATGGTGACGTCGAGTGCAACGGTCAGTGCCCCTTTGCTGGCTACAGTCCACCCGGGTACGTCTTCACTCTGGATATCCACTTCCGATAATTGTATTGTTATCTTTTCTCCCTGCAATTCCAGCGCATAATATCCTTCTCTTTCTATTTGGCGAATATCTTTTTGAGTAAATGCAGATAAAGCATTGGAAACCAGCTTCATTTTAGCCCCCAGTTTTTTTCCGAGCGCTATGAAATTCGGTTTTATCTTTTTACTGATAAAATCATTGTCTCCTGGTATATATTCTATTTGTTTTATGTTTACTTCCGATTTTATCAGGTCGGCTACTTTTTCGAGTTGCTGCTTCATTTCGGGGTTCAACACTGGGATCAATACTTTTTGCAACGGCTGCCGCACCCTGATGTTTACTTTCTTTCTTAACGACAGGATAAGTGAAGATAAATCCTGGGCCATCTGCATTCTTTCTTCCAGGCCGAGGTCTATTTTATTGTCATCCGCGAGTGGAAATGTACAGTGGTGTACAGAACCCGATGCCGACTTGCCCGTTACCGCGTTCAGGTTGCTGAAGATGGCCTCGCTGAAGAATGGAGAAATTGGCGCCATCAGTTGTATTACGGTTTGTAGGCATTCATACAGGGTCTGATAAGCGCTTACTTTATCTGCCTTATCCAAGGCGTTTTGGGCGGGCTTCCAGAATCTGCGCCGGCAAAGCCTTACATACCAGTTGCTGAGGTGCTCGTCTACAAAGTCTTCTATAGCGCGCCCTGCCTGTGTGGGTTCGTAATCATTCATATACTCCGTCACCTTTTTCTTCAAAGAATTAAGCGACGATAAAATCCATCGGTCTATTTCCGGCCGGTCGGCGATGGCAATATCTTCTTCCTGATAGGTAAAACCATCTACATTAGCGTAGAGCGCGAAAAATTGGTAGGTGTTGTACAACGTACCAAAAAATTTTCTTTGCACTTCCTTGATACCGTCCAGGTCAAACTTAAGGTTATCCCAGGGTGAAGCATTTGTAATCAGGTACCAGCGGGTGGCGTCTGCACCAAACTGATCGATGGTAGCAAACGGGTCAACTACATTACCCAGCCGCTTACTCATTTTGTTTCCGTTCTTATCCAATACCAGTCCGTTGGATACGCATGTTTTAAAAGCAAGTCCCGGGTAATCGTTATCGCTCACTTCAAAACCATCTTTCTGCAAAGCCTCCTGTACCGATTCTTTCAGCAGGCTGCCCAGTGCGTGCAGGGTGTAAAACCATCCACGTGTCTGGTCTACTCCTTCGCAGATAAAATCAGCAGGATAATTTTTCGCAAAAATCTCCTTATTTTCAAAAGGGAAATGCCATTGTGCGTAGGGCATTGCGCCACTATCGAACCATACATCTACCAAATCCGGTACCCTTTTCATGGGTTTACCCTGGCTGCTCACCAATACAACATCGTCTACAAAAGGTTTGTGTAAATCCGGATTTCCGTCTTTCCCCTCCAAAGAAGGCTGTTTTGAAATGCCTGCTTCCCAGGACTTTTTTATTGCTGCCTGGAGTTGAGACAGGGAGCTGATGCATAACTCTTCTCCTCCTTCCTTTGTGCTGATATAGTTGCCAGCGTCATCCACTGTTTTCCATATGGGCAGCGGTGTTCCCCAGTAGCGGCTCCGGCTGAGGTTCCAGTCTACCATGTTTTCAAGCCAGTTACCAAAGCGTCCCTCGCCGGTGGATTTGGGCTTCCAATTGATGTTTTTATTAAGGGCCACCATCCTGTCGCGCAAGGCTGTGGTTTTGATAAACCAGGCATCCAGCGGGTAGTATAATACCGGCTTGTCCGTTCTCCAGCAATGAGGATAGTTGTGTTCGTATTTTTCTACCTTAAAAGCCAGGCCATCCTTTTTGAGTTTTACACAGATGTCTACATTTACATCTATGTAGTCTTTATCATCTTTATAATTCTTCACATAACGGTGGCTGAACTCACCTACACCATCAACGAATTTTCCTTCCCGGTCTACCAGTACTTTCTTTTCCAGTACGCCATATTTATTGAGTGCGGTGAAAAAGCCGAGGTTGTATTTCTGCCCGACTTTATAGTCATCAGCTCCAAAGTCGGGGGCCGTATGCACGATGCCCGTACCGTCTTCGGTTGTTACAAAGTCGCCCACAATCACCCTGAAAGGGTCTGCGTCCGGCATGCTTGCTGTTATGTTTTCCGGTGCATTTGCTTCAAAGGGCAGCAGTTGCAGGTATCGTAAGCCGTCCATTTCTTTTCCGGAAAAGCTATCCAGTATCATCCACGGCAACACCTCACCTTTGCCGCCTTCATAATGTACATTGCTCCAGTCTTTTTGTTCGCCATCGGTATGAAAGTATTTACCGAGCAGCGCTTTTGCAAGTATTACGGAGACGGGCGCATGGGTATAGGGATTAAAGGTTCTCACCAGTACGTATTCAATATCTCCCCCTACCGTCAGCCCCAGGTTGGCAGGCAGGGTCCAGGGGGTGGTGGTCCATGCCAGAAAGTAAATATTGTTTTCTGACGCTGCTAAACGTTTCCCGATCACATGTTCCCGGTTACGCACAGCATCGAAGGGGAACATCACCACGGCAGAAGTGTCTTTTACCATCTTATAGGTACCGGGCTGATTCAGTTCGTGGGAACTAAGGCCTGTGCCGGCGGCCGGTGAGTAGGGCTGTATGCTGACACTTTCGTATAGATAGTCTTTTTTGTACAATTCGCTCAGGCACCACCATAGCGATTCTATGTAGTCGTTCTCGAATGTAATATAAGGTTTGGAGAGGTCTACCCAATACCCCATTTTTTGCGTCAGCTCATCCCATTTACTTTTATATTTCAGCACCTCTTTTCGGCAGGTGGCGTTGTAATCTTCAACGGAAATGCTTTTGCCAATATCTTCCCGGGTAATTCCGAGCATTTTCTCCACTCCCAGTTCTACAGGCAGTCCGTGGGTATCCCAGCCGGCTTTACGCTTTACCTGAAACCCCTGCATGGTTTTATAGCGGCATACAAGGTCTTTAATAGTGCGGGAAATAACATGGTGAATACCCGGCATGCCGTTGGCGCTGGGCGGGCCTTCATAAAAAACAAAAGAGGGGGCACCTTCTCGTAAAGAGACGCTTTTTTCAAAAGCTCCGGAGTCCTGCCATTTTTGCAGTATTTCCTGTTCGATGGAAGGAAGGTGTAAGCCGGTAAATTCCCTGTATTTCGTAGCCATATACTTAAAAAATGGCTGCAAAGGTACAGAAATATAAAGGAAAAATGCCTGTAATAGTGCGTCTGCACAGCTTTCGGTGTTGAGCAATCGCGGCAGCAAAGAGAGGTGTACAAACATTTCCGGTAAGAAGAGATTCATTCCGTTAGTGAGCAGGAAATAGAAGCATGCCTTAATCTCGTACCCTTTAATCTGAAAAGCAGGTTGTATATGCGTATTTCTGCCTTTTCTTTTTTGTTGCCGGTTACATTATTAGTAGCCAAAAGTAGTTAAAAAGTAATAGATTTGGCTACTAATATTCTATAGCTTTCATGGGTCACCTGAATAGTTCGTTCATCTGTACCTCGCTGTCAACCCACTGTGTTTTATAATTATTGTCTGCGGTTCCATACGTGGTAATCATTGTAAGATGAATGCTTTTCTTTGACCTGGATTGCATTCTAAACACCTCTTTTTTGGACTGTAAATCCGTTGCGTATCGTTTGTTTATAAGAAATATGTTATTGCTGTATTTCATTTCGCACAGGTTTACAATATGGTCTGCCCGGTCAATGAGCAGGTCTATTTGTGCGCCTTTCTCCGTTTTGCTGCCGGCAAATACCCACGATGATATGCCGGTTTGCACGCCACCGATTTGCAGCGCCTGTTTTATTTGTACAATATGTCGTATACAGATATTTTCAAAGGCGTACCCGCACCAGCTTTGATATTGCGGTGTTGCCTGCCGCGTGATCCATTGGTCTTTGAGTCTGCTTTTTTGCTGGTATATAAAACGGAAATAAAACAGCGAAAATTCATCTACGAGACGGTATAAACTCTCCTTTTCTTTTTTGTCGAATGGGTAAGTTTTTTCAACAAACCCGCTTTCGATCAATTCAGACAGGGTTTTGGTAAGCGTACCTCCGGAAGGCAGCTTGCCGGCAGATAACAGCCGGCTACGGGTAAGCCCGATGTTGCTTTTAGCAAGTGCGCGAATGATTTGTATATGCCTTTCGGGGTAGCGGAAGAGTGCTGTATATAAGTTATCGAACTCTCCCGTAAGTAGTCCGTCTTTTGAAAAACAAATTGCCTGTATATTCTGTGCCACGCTTTTGCCTCGTTTCACTTCGTTAAGATAGGCAGGAATACCGCCCATTACCATATACAATTGTAGCAGTTCATACCGGCTGTACCGGATGTTTTTGCTTAGTAAAAATGCTTCTGTTTCCCGTAGGGTAAACGGCAGTAGCCGGATGCGCCGGGTAATGCGGTTATGTAATCCTCCTTTGTTGTTTACCACCTTGTCTATGATCCATGAGGTGGCGGATCCGCAGATTACTACAACGATGCCGGGCATATCAGAAGCATATGCATTCCAGAAATATCCGAAAGCCGATAGAAATCCGGATTTATGAGTATCCATCCATGGCAGCTCATCAAAAAAAATCACCTTCTTTTTCCTGCTTTTGAGGGATAGTAACATATCCCGAAGGCGTATAAAAGCCTGTTGCCAGGTTTGTGGAGCGGGGCCTTTTGCCTTTCGTGGAAACCAGCTTTTTAACTTCTCATTGAAATTAGCAAGCTGGATGGCTGTACTGGCTTTGTACTCGCCTGTACAGCTAAAAACGATATGATCTCTGTAAAACGTTTTTATCAAAAATGTTTTACCTACTCTTCTTCTTCCATATACCGCAAGCAGCTCCGGTTTGTCGGAGCGAAGCAGGTCTTTTAATATTGCTGTTTCTTCTTCTCTGCCTGTAAGTGTGAACATAAGCCATAATATTAGTAGCCAAATCTATGTAAAAAATGATAGATTTGGCTACTAATAATAGTGCATTTTCCAACCCTTCGGATACGACAGCCATTTCGCTGTTAGCTGATATAGTAAGGGATACGCTACGGAAAATTTAGATTAATTTGCTGCCTAAATAAACTCATATGGGCATGCAGAGGGTAATTGTAATCGGCGCAGGAGTAGGCGGGTTGGCAACAGCTATCCGGCTGGCGGTGCTGGGTTATCAGGTAACGGTGTATGAGCAGAACAGTTCCCCGGGTGGTAGGATTTCTTTGCTTGAATCGGATGGCTACCGTTTTAATACCGGGCCTGCTTTGTTTACTGACCCTCATTTGATAGAGGAATTGTTTCACCTGGCAGAAGAGCCTGTAGCATCTTGCTTTTCTTATCAGGAGTTAACCAATAGCTGCCGGTATTTTTTTTTCAATGGAAAGGTAGCTAATGCGTACACAAACAGCAGCGCCCTGGAAAGAGAATTTGCTGATAAACTTGGAGAGCCGGAGAAGATGTTGGGCAAATACATGGAAACCGCTGAACGAGTGTACAGGGGTATAGGGGATGTTTTTACCAGCCGCCCGATATACCGGTGCAGCGAATGGTGGAAGAAGGGGGTATGGAAAGGCATAACATCCTGTAACCCTTCTCTGCTGTACCATACGCTTAATGAGTATAACGAACGCCATCTTACAACAGGTGAAGCCATCCAGGTATTTAACCAGTTTGCTGCGTATGCCGGTTCCAGTCCGTTTAGATCGCCCGCTATGCTGATTATGATCGCCCACCTGGCGTTGAGCAGCGGAGTGTTTTATCTCAAGGGGGGAATGGGAATGACCAGCATGGTGCAGGCACTTTACAAACTGGCGCTGAAAAAAGGTGTGTTATTTCAATTCGGGAAAAAGGTCACACGTATCATTCATACAGGCAGCATGGTCAGGGGTGTAGTAGTAGACGATGAGAATATTTATTCAGATATCGTAGTGGCGGATGCGGATATACATTTTGTGTACAGCCGTTTGTTGCGCCAGCCGGCGAAGGCCGCATGTATAGCAGGAAAGGAGCCGGGCAGCAGTGCCGTAGTATTTTATTGGGGTATCAAAAAACTGTTTCCCAAACTGCATTTGCACAATATACTTTTCAGTGCATCGTGCAAACACGAGTTCGAACATATTTTCGGGAAGAGGATACTGCATAAGGATCCAACCTTACACATCAGTATCACCTCTAAAATGGAATCTGGCCAGGCACCGGAAGGCTGTGAAAACTGGGTAGTGATGCTCAACGCACCTTCTGATGCAGGTATAGATTGGAGCAGCCAGTTGCCGCAAATACGTCAGCAGGTACTAAAAAAAATACGAGGTATGCTGAAAGAAGACATTGAACCACTGATAGAAGTGGAACAGGTATTGCATCCCGGCATAATTCGCGATGCTACCAATGCTTTACATGGCGCGTTGTACGGCCAAAGCGCCCACACGCTGCGCGGTACTTTTTTCCGCCCTTCTAATTTTGATAAAGACTTCCCCGGCGTGTTTTTCTGTGGTGGAACCGTGCATCCGGGTGGAGGCGTACCCCTTTGCCTGAAAAGCGCTGCAATTGTATCGGAACTGGTTAAAAAGGCTTTTCCGATCGTTAAAGAGACATGAGCATTACAGGCAAATCTTCCTGATTAAAAAATAAAAATTTGTCGCTGAGTTTCCTAAATTGTGTAATTAAAAATAAATTCTATGTTAAAAAAGCTCCTGTTTGTAGGCGTGTTGATGTTGACCATCAGCGCTCATGCTCAAAAAGTAAAGGTAATTGAAGGTACAATCCCTAACCTTAAAGACGAAAAAACCATCAATATTGAACTTACTTACAACAATATAGCTGTAGGGAAATATGATCGGGAGGCAGACTATATTGCTACAAAGAAGGACGAGTATAATGCAAAAGAAGCAGGTACTGGCGATACCTGGGCTATCAAATGGGTAGATGATCGAGAACAGCGGTTTCGTCCAAGATTTATTGAGTTGTTTTCCAAATATTCCGGATTGCAGGAAGATCCTTCCGCCCGGTACACCATTATTTTCAATACATCCTTTATAGAGCCCGGTTACAATGTGGGGGTTGCCAGGAGAAACGCACATATCAACGGCGAAGCAATCATTGTGGAAACCGCTAACAGAGATAAAGTGCTGGCACGTATTTCTGTAACGAAAGCTCCGGGGGGTACTATGTTCGGAGCAGACTTCGATACCGGATTACGCATTGGTGAAACATATGCAACTGCCGGAAGGGGACTGGGTAAGATCCTGAAAAAATAAAAAGCCTGCTTTCGGGAGAAGGTACTGAATGTGACTTCTGGGAGTGTTGTTTGCGAGAAAGAAACGGACAGCATTGTTATACCCGTTGACGTTGCCTGTTCATTCTTGCTCTATTGTTCGGAAGGCTTTACGACAAATGTTTCCCAACCTTCATATTGTGCGCCAAACGTCAGGGAGAGCTCCCAAAGGTAAAGACTTGCTTTTTCAATCGACGCTTCATCTACCCTGTCTATCCGTGAGAGTTCCAGACTGAAAGGGCGATCCCTTACGCCCTTTTCTTCTCCTGCATGGATTACTGAAAACCTGTTTTCCGCCGCTATATCTGCAAACCGCCTCCGGTCTTTTTCTGTTTTGAAAAATATGAGATGATCCACCGGTCGGGGAGCGGTTAACAGATCGCCAGCGTGTACGAGCTGTTCGATCATTCTGCGGTTGTATATACGCTGCATCTCCAACGGAGTGGGGTATAATACCTCCTTGTAGTTGCTTAGTTCTGGATCGCTCTTGCAGAGGGTGGAAACCGTGTACGTATAGGGCGTTACAATATTATCTATGAGAGCGGCATATCGTGAGGTGTCATTTGTATAAAAATAGAAATCGCGTTTTCCGTTACTCGTGTAGCGCCCGGTATACACTGCATTTAATGAACTGTATAGCTGTTCCACCAGATCGTTTTCCAGACTATCGAGCCTGCTGAGTTCGCTCCGTTGAGGCAAGCCGTTACTTTGAACGCTTTTCAGGCGCAGGCTTACAATCAGTACATTTTTGTTTTCTTTCGTTATCGGGGCTTTTTTGAACCCCAAGTCTACCATAATAGAGATGGGTTTATCTTTCACCTGCAACACGTAGGTTTCCCAATCCTCCTGAGCCTGGCCATACCCTGTCAGCATCCACATTATAGTAGTGAACACCAGTAGCGGTTTAATCAATGTTGTCTGTTATTTTAGAAGCAAAGTAATGGCTATTTTTATACCATGACTGAGAAAATTAAAATAAAGGACATCCTTAACGTTTTAGAAGCGGTGGCCTCGCCTGCTTTACAGGAAGACTATGACAATGCCGGGTTGCTTACGGGCGACCGGTTGTCTGAATGCAGCGGGGTACTTTGTTGCCTGGACGCTACAGAAGCCGTACTGGATGAAGCCATCCGCAGGGACTGCAATCTGGTTGTAGCACATCACCCTATCGTTTTCAAGGGTATAAAACGGATTACGGGAAGTGGTTATGTAGAACGAACCCTTATCAAGGCTATTAAAAATGATATAGCTATATATGCTATTCATACCAACCTCGACAATATACAAACGGGCGTGAACGGGTATATCGCAAAGCTGCTCGGACTACACCGTTGTGCGCCTTTATTACCTAAAAAGGGGTTCTTGAAAAAGCTGTACACTTTTGTGCCTTCTGCACATTTGCCGTTGGTGCGTACTGCCCTGTTCGATGCAGGCGCCGGGCATATAGGTAATTACAGCGAATGCAGTTTTAATACAGAAGGCGTAGGAACTTTCAGGGGAAGCGAAAACAGTCAGCCATTTGCGGGACAACCCGGACAATTACACGAGGAGGCGGAGACCCGCCTGGAACTGATTTTTCCGGAATGGCTGGAGCGGACTGTAATAGAAGCTTTACGCAGCGCCCACCCTTATGAGGAAGTGGCATATGATATCGTATCACTGGATAACGACTGGCAGGCCGTCGGCTCAGGAATCAGGGGGGAATTATCGTCGCCTGTCGGCGAGCAGGAATTTCTGTCTGTCCTGAAATCTGTATTCCGGCTTAAGGTGATCAGGCATACAGCGCTGCTGGGAAAACCTATCAGAAAAGTGGCGGTATGCGGAGGAGCAGGAAGCTTTCTAATTAAAAATGCAATTGATTATGGTTCAGATATTTATATAAGTTCTGATTTTAAATATCACGAATACTTCGATGCGGACAACCGGATCGTTATTGCAGATATCGGACATTATGAAAGTGAACAATTTACCATTAACCTTTTATATGATATAATCATAGAAAAATTCCCTAACTTTGCCGTCCTTAAAACGGAGGTAAATACCAACCCGGTATATTACCACGCCTAATAAAAAACTACATTACACAGTTTATGTCCAACGTAAAAGAGTTTTCAGTTGAAGAAAAGCTGGCGTCCCTGGTGTCCTTACAAAAAATTGATTCCAAGTTAGATGAAATTAAGATATTGAAAGGAGAGCTTCCGATGGAAGTGCGCGACCTGGAGGATGAGATTCAGGGATTGAATGCCCGGCAAACCAGAATTGAAGAGGAGATCAACGGCATACAGGAATTTATTGAGCAGAAAAAGAATGTGATCAAAGAATCGCTGGAGTTGGTAAAAAAATACGAAAAGCAAAGTGAGAATGTAAAGAACAGCAGGGAATTCGATGCCATCAACAGAGAATTAGAGTTGGCGAGCCTGGAAGTTAAGCTTTCCGAAAAGCATATCAAAGATGCCAATGAGGAGATTGCCGAAAAGGCCCGTTTGCTGGAGAGTGCAAAAAAAGCGATTACAGCAAAAGATGGTACGCTCAAACATAAGAAAGGAGAGCTGGAAAAAATAGTAGCTGATACTGAAAAAGAAGAGCAGGAATATAACCAGGTGGCAGATGGTGCAAGAGAAAAAGTAGACCCCAGATTACTGGCATCGTACGAACGTATAAGAACGAGCTATCGGAATGGGCTGGCTATCGTACCGGTGTTGCGTGATGCTTGTGGCGGTTGCTTTAACGCTATTCCCCCGCAAAGACAAAGTGAAATACGCCAGCGGAAAAAAATCATTATTTGTGAGAACTGCGGACGTATACTGATCGATGAAGATCTGTACAACGGCATTGAAGTAAATTAAGCTTTTTATAAAGATTAACAAAAGGCATTCTCCCGGAGGATGCCTTTTTTGGTTATTATTGCCGGATGCAAATGTTTGCCGACAAAGTCATTGCTTTTAACAGACGGCTTAATTTTAAGGAAGAGCTCCCTGGTGGAATCCGTATTATGAACCCTTTCAGGGAGAGTAAACAGGCGGTTACCATATCCGAACAGTTTTACCGGAAATATTATAACGACAGCGGAGAAAGGCATCTTATTCTGGGCATCAACCCCGGCAGGTTCGGAGCTGGGTTAACGGGTATTCCTTTTACTGATCCTAAAAAGCTGGCTGAGGTATGCAATATACCTTACGAGGGCAAACCTGCGCATGAGCCTTCCTCCGTTTTTGTATACGATATGATAGCTGCTTATGGGGGGCCTTCCTTGTTTTACCGCTCTTTTTTCATCAACTCGGTCTGTCCACTGGGGTTTACCATCGATAAACCGGGAGGAAAATCAGTTAACTATAATTATTACGACAGCCGTGAACTGCTGGATGCTGTTCATCCGTTTATTGTGCGGTCTGTCAGGCAACTCATAAAACTGGGCGTGCATACAGACCTTGCATTTTGCTTCGGTACCGGTAAAAATGAACAATTTCTTCGTAAACTGAATGAGAACTACCGGTTTTTTAAAGAAATAGTACCATTAGAGCACCCCCGCTTTATCATGCAATACAAGCTAAGGCAAAAGCAAATGTATATCAGTAAATATCTTACCGCTTTCGGAAGAATAAACCATAAAACTGCATAATTTGCATTTGCATGTTGCAACGATTATTCATACAGAATTACGCTATCATATCATCGATAGAGATCAGCTTTTCCCGCGGACTGAACATTATTACAGGAGAAACCGGGGCGGGCAAGAGCATTCTTGTAGGTGCATTGGGGCTGATATTGGGCGAGCGGGCAGACAGCGCTGTGTTAATGGATGCCACGAAAAAATGTATAGCTGAAGGAGCTTTTAATGTAAAGGAATACCCGGCCGTAAAAAACTATTTACAGGAAAGTGATCTGGATGCGGAAGATGAACTGACGATACGAAGGGAGGTGGCTGCCAATGGGAAGTCACGTGCATTCATCAACGATACCCCGGTAACCCTGCAGCAATTGAAGCGGCTCACTTCTCTTTTGGTTAGTATGCACCAGCAGTTTGACACCCTTCAATTGGGGGATGACGATTTTCAGAGAGAAGTATTAGATGCACTTGCAGGCAATACGCAATTATTGCATCACTACAAGACTGTATTTGGAGAATATACCCGACTGCAACACCAACTGGAGGATTATCGCAAGCAGCAGGCCGCTTTTTCCAGGGAGAAAGACTATCATACATTTTTGTTCAGCGAACTGGAAGAAGCTGCCTTCCGGGAAAATGAACTGGAAGAAGCAGAAGCTACATTGAAGCTGCTGAGCAATGCGGAGCAGGTTAAAGCTTCGCTCGACAGGGTGAACGACGGTCTAAACGGTGGGGAGCATCCGGTAGTGCATCAACTCAAAAGTCTGGCAAATCTGTTACAGTCACTGGGGGAGTTTTATCCGGAAGCAAACGCACTCTCCGATCGGATGCAATCTGCGCAAATTGAATTAAAAGATATCGCCGAGGATGTGGAGAGGCTCAGTGATACGGTGGTGCCTGACACCGAAAAAATGGAAGAACTGAACGACAGGCTGGCGTTAGGGTATAGGCTGCAAAAAAAGCATGGCGTGCAGAATACAGCCGATCTATTGGCAATACAATCCGAACTGGGTGAAAAACTAACCCGCTCTACTGATTTGGATACAACCATCACCCGCCTGGAAGCGGAGCTCGACAAGCAGTTGAAGCAGGCAAAAAAGCTGGCTGCAGAATTGTCGGACAACCGCAAAAAACAATTGCCTGCGTTTGAAAAGAAAACCATGGGTCTGTTAACCCAGGTGGGTATGCCGAACGCTAAAATCAAAGTGCAGATAACGGATGCTGCACTCAATAATACCGGGGGCGATAACATTGCTTTTCTTTTTGACGGCAACAACAGCGGCCGCTTTGAGCCTTTACGCAAGGTGGCGAGCGGGGGCGAACTCAGCAGGCTGATGCTGTGTATCAAATCGTTGGTGGCGGCTTCTGTGAAGTTGCCTACGCTCATATTTGATGAGATAGACTCCGGTATTAGCGGTGAAGCTGCCAAACAGGTAGGGATTATAATGAAAGAACTCGGCCGGTCTCATCAGGTTATTTCTATAACACACCAGCCGCAGATTGCTGCCAGAGCAGACATGCATTTGTTTGTATATAAGCAATCATCTGCAAATACGGTGAACACCTTCATAAAAACACTTTCTGAAAATGAAAGAGTGGCAGCTGTTGCACAGATGCTGGGTGGCGAAAAGCCCAGTGCATCTGCCTTAGAGAATGCCAGGGAAATGATAGGGAGGGGATGAAAAAAAATAAACAGCCCATGAGAGCTGTTTATGCCAATACGATAAAAAAGTCTTTTATTTAGCGCCTCTTTCGTCGGAAACTGTCAATTTTTTTCTTCCTTTCTTGCGGCGGCTGGCCAATACTTTACGGCCATTGGCTGTCTGCATACGTTGACGGAAACCGTGTACGCTTTTACGACGACGCTTATGTGGTTGAAATGTACGTTTCATAATATTTTTACTTTACACTTACAAAAATAGTCCGGAGAAGCGAACTGTTTCAAGCCATTTGCCATTGCTCAGACGGGTCACCACACCCGATCTGCCTCCAGGCAGGATGAAAGGACGGCAAAGGTAAGCTTTCCAATTCAAATTTTGTAACGGAAATTTACTCTTTTTCCGCGGGTGGCTTATAAATGATTGGTTGTAATCCAGCCTCCTTGCGTGCGGCTAAACAATCGGTTTGTCAACCGATGCCATACTTTGCCGGATTTTTGCTTTATTGATCAGGCGTCGGACAGGGGCGTTGCTGCACTGAACGAGCAGAGAGATGCAGGTGTATCAAACAAACAGGTTGTCAAATTTGTACATATTATGATTTTGAATTAGTTTGCAACCAACACCATTTTGATGCACGATCCTTTTCATTCACGCGCAGTAAGTCTGCAAAGAACCAGGAATGTCCTGCTGGATGTCACCTGTCTTGTTATCATTAGCGAAATAGTGGCCTTACTTGCAACCGGAGTTTTGTCGTGGTGGGCAACGGGTATCACCCTGGCGGAGGTAGTATTGTTTTTGGTGTTGTCTTTTGTGGCCGTCAAGAATCCCTATATTGCTGTTTTTCTGGCATTGGCTGTTTTTATTGCAGGGTCTATTATGGCCGCGGCTGCCAAGCCTTCGTTTTTGGGCGGAAGTGTTGCCATAAAAATATTTATCCTTATCTATCTTGTTCGTTCTGTTCCTGACGCCCGTCATGCACAGTTTGCACTCAAAGGCGAAAAACATCAGTGAGCCGGGGTTAAGAAAATGCATAGGGTCAACATGTATTCGTCAATGCGTTAAAATCGAACAGATACCAGAACACGGATTTCCGGCTTTTTATTGTTTTCTATCAAATCAAGTCCGCTGCCAATAGTATGGGTGCTGGTATAAACAGTCTGCGCCAGCTTGACCCATAATTGTACGTGCCGGCTGAACCGGTATTGTGCATTCAGGTAATAACGATGCCCATTATCGTAAAAAGCGGGTACTGCGTAGTGGTATAATACATCGTTTTCGTATGCATACAGCCTGGAATTGTAACTGTTGCTGTCGAAAAGCTGTAGCCGGCCGTTCATGCTAAAACGTTTACCGACGGGTTTATATAAACAATCAATGAACGCAAGAAATCCCCTTTCCTGCAGTGCATTTTCCCGATGATACCAGAGTATTTCAAAACGATGACGGATGGTTACACTGCGATTAATGCGGTGACTAACCTGCGTTCGCCAGGATCGGTGAGAAGTGTTCGCGGCTTCATACAACGCATTGTGTTCAAAGAACTGGTTGAGGGGGCGATGCCGTATGCTGAAGCGGCTATACAATTCTGTTAACTTGTTTGGTTTATAGTTGATTTGTACGAAATAGTCCGTACCTGATGCCGGCGCATCTGTCCGGTACCGCAACCAGGGAAACCTGTATACATCCGTATAGGCGTTTATTTGTATGGCGTGCCAGGGTTTCAGGCTCAGACCTGCATATGTTCCGTGTTCATTGGTGGGATGGGTATTGGCCGTGAAGGCATTTCCATACATAGCCTGGTACCGGGGCTGAATACTGCGATGCAGTAATACAAAGTCTGCCCGCGTGTGAAGGGTAGCGATGAGGCTGTTTAATGTAGCCCATCCGCCCCTGCGGTCGAGCGCTGTTTCACCAAAAAGGTGAATATTTCTGTATGAAAGGGCGTAATCTATACTGTAGTTGCTCCATTGTGATCCCGATATGGCATGCAGGTTATAAAGTTTGGATTCACGCCGGATCGGTTTATCGTAATGGTGATGGATGGTATTGAAACCTATTTTAAATGCAGTGGTATGATAAGATAGGTTGGCGCCCCAGGAAAACTGTTGAAGACTGTTTTTATCTTCGATTTCCGCCGGCGTTCGGTGATAGCCGGATGTTTTTATGGAAGTCACGACTATTTGCCCCTGTTCATTTTTTTCGATGTTACCATCCAGTTTGCGGATAGATGTAAATACAGTAGACGTCCATTTCCCTTTTTGAAGGGTAACGGCGGCTCCGCGGTTGAAGAAAAAGCTGCCGGCTGCATTATAGGGACGCAGCACCTGCGACTGCCGTTTTACATGCACCGCGGCATTGCCTTTTCCAAACGCCATCGATTGCCAGTGAGCCAGTCCCTGTCCGAAATTGATGGTATAATCCCCTAATGCAACGGTTTTTACCAATCCCTTGTGACGGCTGAAATAGTGAAATGAGTGAAAATCAAAGCCATAGCGATTAGGGGATACAAAAAAAGGTTCCCCGGCGTCTTTAGAAGCCGTGATACCGTATTGCAGATTGTTTTGATGCTGGTAATGATATCGTAACATTAATTTTGAAGGATCGCCCATATACCGGGATCTTCCACTGTCGGTGATGGTGTATCCGACAGCCCTTGTTAGTACCTGCGAAAAGCGTGCTGTGATGCGGTGTTCTCCGGTTCTCAACCGGTTAAAAAAAATTTCTTGGAGTGTTTGATGGCTGTAAATAGTTACATACGGCAGCAGGCTTTCTATGGTAGGTATATCCCAAAACGGAACAGCCTGTAGTTCATACACGCTGATCAGTTTTCCCAGCAAGCGACGGTAATCCATAAAGGAGGCAATTTGCAGAGGTGTCAGCAACCGCAACTCCTTCAGGTCATCCTCTCCGGCGGTATTGAGGTTCAGCGGATTTTTTCTTAGGCTCTCTGCATGCTGCAACCAACTGTCGTCGGTTATTTCAGTGTCTTCCATTGTTTCGGCAATGTTTTCCAGTTGTTGCTCCAGATCATTTGAGAGTTCTTGCGCTTGCAATACCGGTGACAGGGCAATTACAATTATCAGGATTGGTAGCAGCCGGTTCATATCAGTTGTTTTTGGGCGCTGGCACGTACACGATCATGAGGCCGTTCGATATGCCGATATGCTGATGAAAAGCGGCCATCATATCCAGGCGTATCTGCCGGTGCAGGTAACCAAATCCGAAATAGAACTGGTTGCTGTTGCTTATGTGTCCGGCTGTTGCAACCACTTGACGTATTGGCCGGTATTGAATGCCGGTATGTACTGCAACCCTTTTTTCATCTTCCTTTATCACTTCCAGCGATGCGAGGAAATGATCCGATGGCTGGTAGCCAATGCCTGCTGTGTAGGAAGCAGCTAGTCGTTCCATGCTATGGCGTCCCAATGTACTTCGGAGTGGATTGTAAATCCTCACGCCTGTATGGAGCTCGTCACTGATATGTATGATCAATGCCGCTTCAAAATTATAGCTGCCGGCCTGGCCATAAGAAGGAATGCGCACCTTGTAGTAGTTGAATGCAGCACCTATATCCAACATGTCATTCAGTTTTCTGCCGTAGCCCAGGCTAAGTTCTGATTCATTGTAACCGGAATAGCCGAAATAATCTGCCATAAATGCAAAGTTTCCGGATGATGTGGGGAGTGCTGCTATGCCCGTAAGGCTGCTGATTTCCTGCAAAGAGAATCTCCTTTCGCCATAGGCCCCTGCTGTAAAATGCCGGATGCCTGCCAGTGAGGCGATATTGGAACGTGCGGATAGTGCGGTGGAAAAGCTGCTGCTATATACACCTGCTGATATATGGGGAAGCGATAAAGGATAACGTACGGTTTGTCCGTAGGCGGCTTGCATACACAGCAGCCCCATAGGAATAAGGTTAGCCCATTTCATGTTGATAAGGTTTATGGGTTTAAGTTACGAAAACTTACAGACAATCTGGCGGGGAATGGCGATTGAGTAATTTTTTTAAGCCATCGTTTATAGCGGTAAAAATTAGGAATTGTCTAACAGAATATCATACTATATTTTTTATTTTTAGTAATAAGTTCTCTGTATCCGCTGCTGATGTATAACGGCAGATCGGTTCTGCCGGACTACTATTCTCTTCCCTTCCCCTTGTTTTAATCAACAAACTTTAATTAAAAGCTATACTATGACAAACGAACAGAAGTTAGAAAAACTGGCAAAAGAGCAAAATACTCCTTGTGTAACTATTTCGTTCAATACCCACAGAACCCACCCGGATAGTGAGCAGGACAGGGTGGTGCTTAAAAATCTGTTGAAAGATGCAACGGACCGTGTGATTGAAACATATGGAAAGAGAGAAGCTTCAGCACTATTGGACAATATAAGCGCTATCGAGAACGAGATTGATGTGAACTATAATCTGGATAGTATGCACCTGTTTCTCTCGGACAATACGAAGGATATCATCAAATCCATATGGCCGGTGAGCGAAAATACGGTGCACGTATCCGATCGTTTTTTTGTACGGCCGCTGTTGAAAGCAGTAAACAGGGAAGAAGAATACTATATTTTGTTGCTGTCTCAGAGCGGCGCCCGTTTGTATATTGCCTTGAATGATGGTATAGAAGGCGAAGTAACCAATGAGAACTTTCCCTTTCCTGAAAACGCAATGTCTGCCAGACACGCTGAACAGGGCAGCGATGGTAAACAGATTGATAACCTTATCAGAGAATATCTTAACAGGGTAGATAAAGCACTGATAAAAGAGCATTTGCAGACCTCGCTGCAATGCGTAGTGATTAGCACGGAAGATAATTACATCAAGTTGCAGCAAGTGGCAGACAAACCGGGTATCTATCACGGGTATGCGGCTATTGACTACAACAACACAGCGCCGCATCAGATCGTAAAGCAGACCTGGGAAATAGTGAAAGCATTACAGCAAAAAAGGAGGCAGGATGCGGTGAGCGAAATACAAGAGTCCATATCCCATGGTACTGTTTTGACCGATCTGCAGGAAATATACCAGGCGGCTATTGACGGACGTGGCGAACTGCTGGTGATAGATCAGGGGTATGCACAGCCAGTTGAAATGGAGTCGGAGCGTACGTTTCATCTGGTGTCAGACGGAACGGTTCCCAATGCCATTGATGATATAGTAAGCGTTATTTCCTGGGAAGTGGCATCTAAAAAAGGAAGAGTGGTTTTTGCCGGAGAGGAAGAACTGGCTGGTTTGGGAAAGATTACGTTGAAGACCAGGTATTAGCGTTGGGCAAAATGGTTCTGCGGATATTTGCCCCTGGTTTTGCAGTATAATCAAACTGAACAGGTAATGATGTGTTTGAAAACGCACATGGTGTGTACATATTGGACGTACAGATGCTGAAGCGGTTATCTTTTATTAACTGCCCCTGGTTTTTACTGCTTATCGTCTTTTGTATCGGGCGTATCGAACAAAATATACCTGTGGGCGAATATAGTTTCGCAATCTTTGTGCAAATAGCATCTTTACACAACAACAGAACATTAGGATAAAGGAACCGATACTGACTGCCAGGCCTCCATAACAGGGCATCCGCCCTTTTCCAGTAAGAATTCACAGCATAGTAACAATAGCCACTCCGGTGGCTTTTGTTATTGCAGGGCTATCCGGAATAGAGGGTGCTATAGCGATGATAGCGCACAAGCCTGGCCGTTTACACGCATGCTGATTGTGCAACAGGTAGCTACTCATTTATACTGTATCCACATCCGCAATAACTACCACGCTTTTGAAATTTTTCTGCTGGTGCATTTCGGCAATGGTGGTATGTATTTTTTGCTTACAGGCGTTGATCAGCTTCTTGTCTTTTGGCAGTTTCAGCAATATTTCTATCAGGTATTGGTTGCGGACACGGTTTACTATGGGTTCGGCGGGACCGACGATATATTCTTCAAATCCTGAAGACAACATGGTGGCAAACCATTCGGCGGCTGTATGTACAGTGTCCTGTATCCGGTGACGGAAAGTGAGCAATATGATCCTGGAAAAAGGAGGGTAGAAAAAGCGCTGCCGGGCTTCAAGCTCGTACGAAAAAAAGCCGGGGTAATTGTGCTGTTGTACAAAATGCAGCACAGGGTGCCGGGTGTTGGTTACCTGTATCATTACATGACCCTGTCCGTCTTTGCGGCCCGCTCTTCCGCTTACCTGCTCCATTAACTGGAAAGCGCGTTCGTTTACGCGGAAGTCTGCAAAATTCAGCACACTGTCTCCATCCAGTATACCCACCAGATTCACATTGTCGAAGTCCAGTCCCTTTACCACCATTTGCGTTCCTACCAGTATGTCCAGTCTTCTTTGCTCAAACTGTTGTATCAGTGCGTCGTGCGCCTGCTTACCCCTCACGGTATCCATGTCCATACGCGCGATCTTAACCTGAGGAAAATCTTCTTCAAGTATTTCTTCAATTCTTTCGGTGCCGAAGTTGCGGCGCATAAACTGGTGGTTGCCACATGCCATGCAGATATTTACCTGGGGATAGGTTGTGCCACAATAATGACAAACCAATTTGTTGGTCAGCTTATGAAACGTGAGGCTTACGTCACATTGCTTGCACTGGGGTATCCAGCCACAGGTTTCGCATACCTGGTAGGGAGAATAGCCGCGTCGGTTTTGAAACAGGATCACCTGCTTAGATTGCTCCACCGAATGTTGTATGGCTTCTTTCAGTTGGGGAGAGAGAATTACCTTTTGCTTGTCGGTCAGGGGCAGGTGTTTGGTATCCACTACTTGTATAACGGGCAGTTCCACACCTCCGAATCGCTCATTCAGTTCCACCTTTCCATACTTTTCGTGGAGGCAGTTGTAATAGGTTTCTATAGCGGGCGTAGCACTGCCGAGTAATACTTTTGCGCCTGCGATTCCGGCATAATAAACAGCACTGTCGCGGGCATGATAGCGGGGTGCCGGATCTTGTTGTTTAAAAGATGCATCGTGCTCCTCGTCTATAATGATCAGTCCCAGGTTGCTGAAGGGTAAAAACAGCGCAGATCTGGCACCCAGTACTACTTTCAGCTCACCTGATTTTATTTTATTCCAGATTTCAATTCTTTCGTTCTGGCTGAATTTGCTGTGGTATATACCGATGTAGCCTCCGAAATGTTTTTGCAGTCTGCGGATGATTTGTGCAGTGAGGGTTATTTCCGGTAAAAGGTAGAGTACCTGTTTGCCGTGGCGTATGTGTTCTTCAATGAGTCGTATATAGAGTTGCGTTTTTCCGCTGGCCGTTACCCCGTGCAAAAGGCATACCTGCTTTTGCTCCAGTTGATCCTGCACCTGTTTCAGCGCTGTTTGTTGCGCCTCGCTCAACGTAAAGTCTATTTTTATATCCTTAGCAAGGTAACGGACGCGATCGACCGTTCTTTTTTCCAGAATCAGTATGTTTTTTTCCACCAATCCTTTCAGGTGTGCATCGGAAGCGCCAGCTTTTTTTAGCAGGTTGCTGCGGGTAACCTCTCCTTCGGTTTTTATCAGGTGCAGGTAACTCAGCAGCAGTTCGAGTTGTTTGGGCGCCCTGCCCATACTATCCATGAGCCCAGAGAGTTTAGCTTCGTCACTGTAGGTGTCGTGCAGTAGCACGTAGGTTTCCTTTTTCTCGGCATAGGTATTCTTAAGCGCTTCCCATACAAAACACAGTTTCTTTTCAATCAGCCTTTTAATTACAGGATACACATGCGAAGAGTCCAGCAGTTGCTGGATCTCGTTCAAGCGCAGTTCTTTTTTCAATAGCAGGGCTTCCGCTACCAGGTATTCGTCGTTGTCGAGGCCTGAAAAGTCATCGCCATACTCTTCATTAAACAGAAGGATGGTTTCGCTGCTGAGCTTGAAATGGGCCGGAAGCGCTGCTGCCATCACCTCGCCTTCGCTGCACATGTAATAGCCGGCCATCCACTCCCATAAAGCTAACTGGTGCTGAAACACTACCGGGTCGGTATCCAGTACATTTAAAATATGTTTGGGTTCAAAAGCGTCGGGCTTGCGATGGTGAACTGTTTTTACAATACCGGCATATTTTTTTGTTTTACCCAGGTTCACTTCCACCCTGCAACCTACTACTACTTTGTCCTGCAGGTGGGCCGGTATCTGCCATGTATAGTTTTTAGGCAGGGCAAGTGGGACGATTATTTCCGCAAAAACAGCTTTTGCTTTCTGAGATTCATTCATATGATCTGTCTGAAGAGGATCGCTATAAAGGTAGAGGTAAATTTTTTAAGAAGCTTTCCGATTCCAGCAATGACGCCGGGTGCAAACACACAATACTTGATATAAGATAAGCGTTGTTGGTGAGCGTATCTTATTTGCCCATACTTTATTGCATACCGTACGGAATGCAGGAACGGAGAACCTTTCGTTCCGCTGTATATAAGCAATTTGACGATAAACGTCGTTTACAGAAGTAATGGTATGGGTTGAAAGAATATGAACATGGTGGCATTGCATTTTAATATTTCATTCACTTTCTTTACACAAGAATTTACAACAGAAAAAAACACTCGTAAGAATGGCAAGATTAACAATTGGATTATTGATGATTATTTTAGTGTCCTCCTGTACCCGGTCTCTCACGCCCTATGAGGCGGCAAACGGCGACTTCAACAAAGTGAAATGTCGTAGTGTACGATAACCGGCAACGACCAGCTTTCTAAAAGCAACAACCTGTTTTCCTGAAAATCACGCGTGAAAAGTTTAAGTACCGGCGGCATATTTAATCGGCTACTTAAACTTTTCTTTTTTATCTTCATTCCGTAATGCAGGTACAAATTGACTATAAAAAAGGACAGGTGCTTCAGGCGCTGCGCTATCATTTTATAAGCAAGCGGGAAATAAAGCTTATGATTGTTGTTGTTAATGTGTTCGCTTTGTTGGCAGCCTTTCTGTTTGCTTACAAAAAAGTGACGCCACTGGCATTTTTGATCAGTTCGTTTGTATGGTTGATGATTATGCTGGCTTTTTGGTGGTGGCTGCCATTTACTATTTACCGAAAATCAGCCACCTTCCGGGATCATTTCGAAGTAATGCTACAGGAAAATCATTTTTCCATTGGCAACGAGCGGGGCAGTAAAACCTGGGCATGGCGCGAATTCAGTGAAATCATGGAAACCCCTCACTTTTTTCATCTGTATTTCAATTCCCGCAGTTTTTTTCTGCTGCCCAAAGATGCTTTTGCCGACAGCGATCGGGTGCACGAAGCGCGAACGCTGCTGAAATCAAAAATTCCTTCAAAAAAATAAACACACCAATAATATTTCGCTATTATCGGGGAATCCGTTATTTTTGCTGCCCGTTTAAAACAAATCATTTAATCTTTCCGGGACAAATGATTTGTATCAATCAGTCGGGCAGAGCAATTGCTAAATCCGGGTCTGATTCGAGGAAAACGACAAAATTTGAAATAATGGTGCGGTAGCTCAGTCGGTAGAGCAAAGGACTGAAAATCCTTGTGTCGGCGGTTCGATCCCGCCCCACACCACGAAGAAAAGCAGTTATGATATAAAATTGTAGCTGCTTTTTTTATTACTACAACAATCCGACAACATTTTTTCGAATGACTACATTGCCAATGGTAGGATTCAAATTATTGGTTCGAAGAGTTTTGAGCTTTGGTGGTCGGCATGGTTCGAGGGGTCAGAATATGGAAAATTTGGCAGACGGAAGTCGTCGAAATGTTCACATTCGTCCATTTAAAACTTAGGTTTTAATAGTTACATGCTTAATGCAGGCAGTGTTGTAAACAGCACTGCTTTTTTGTGGGGTTGAATGCATCACTATGGTCGGCTTTCCATTGCGACACTCCTTTTATCATCAAGATGGCATCATTACCCATAAATGCCCAAAATTAGTTATTTGAGGACTTTATTTAAACCTTCAATGGTTGAATAGTTGTTTTATCCGGGATCATTTTATGTTACTTCTGAGCCGAATAGTTGTTTTATTTGGCTCATTTTTATGTTATTTTTGAGCCGAATATCTAATATAATCGGCTCATGACAAAGTATAACTGGCAGCAACCGGACTGGACAAGATTTACATTCATGCAAGGTACTGCCGAGGATGAACTCCTTGCTTTTAGTGAAAAAGTAGGGCGGATATCGGGTATTCTGGAAGGGTTGCCGGAAGAAACCATACAGGAGGTTATCGTTGATATTATCCTTGCTGAGGCGATTAAGACCTCCGAAATAGAAGGAGAATACCCCAGCAGGAAAGATGTTCTTTCTTCTATTCGCAAGAATTTAGGATTGCATACCAGCCAGGAATATATAAAAGACAAATCGGCTGCCGGATTAGGTGAATTGATGATTGACGTGCGAACCACTTTTAAGGAACCATTGACGGAAGAAAAGCTTTTTGCATGGCACCGCATGTTACTTGGTGAGGGTAAGAATATAAAAGTCGGTCAGTGGCGTACGCATGAAGACCCCATGCAAGTGGTTTCGGGCGCAATGGGTAAGACCAGGGTGTATTATGAGGCACCGCCTTCATCAAGAGTTCCTTCCGAAATGGAAAAATTTATCCGGTGGTTCAATGAAACAGCTCCCGGAGGCAGGAAGGAAATCAAAAAAGCGCCTGTGCGTTCAGCCATCGCGCATCTCTATTTTGAGACCATTCATCCGTTTGAGGATGGCAATGGAAGGATCGGACGCGCTATTGCAGAAAAAGCATTATCACAAACGATCGGTCGTCCGGTGATGCTCAGTTTATCCCGAACGATGGAGGCGAATAAAAATGCTTATTATGCTGCCTTGCAAAAAGCACAACAATCAAACGAGATTACACCGTGGGTGCAGTATTTTATCCGTACAACGCTTGATGCGCAAATCGAAGCCGAAAGTCAGATTGAGTTTACCCTGAAGAAAACAAAATTCTTTGACCGGTTCAAAGACCAACTAAACGAACGTCAAATAATGGTTATTCGAAGAATGCTTGAGGAAGGGCTGAAGGGCTTTGAAGGCGGCATGAATGCCAGAAAATATATCGGCATAACCAAAACCTCCAAAGCCACAGCAACAAGAGATATGCAGGGACTGTTGGAAATCGGCGCTTTTATGCTTGCTGGTGAAGCAGGCGGTAGAAGCACTAGTTATCAGGTGAACCTTTAACTCGTTTGAAGGGGCATAGCTCTGCCACTCAGTAACTTTGATAGTGACGCTGTAGGCCCTCAAAGAAACTTGTATCGGACCTCAGTGAAGTTGTGGCCAGGTGGCTCCGCATAGATTTTCTTTGTAACCTTGCCGGACGGGCGTGTGGCATTGCTCTTTTACGTATGAGTTAGATAGTCTTCAACATTTTCTGGTGTTACCACGACCATTTTTGTATCGGCATAATTGTCAGTAAATGTTTGCGGAAAACGTACAGAGGCTTTTTTATTACTCCACTTGAACTCATAGGCTGTCATTCCATTTTCATTTTCTTCTATAAGGTCAATTTCCTGCTGTTGCGTAGTGCGCCAAAAATAATATGTCGTATCAATGCCCTGATATTTCAGGAATTTCATTCTTTCTGAAACAACAAAATTTTCCCACAGCGCTCCGGTGTCCGTGCGTGTTCCTAAAGTCTTGAAGTTGTTGAGAATGGCATTGCGAATGCCGCAATCGTAGAAATACACTTTTCGACCTTTTTTGATCTCATTGCGCACATTTCTGCTTAACGCCGGAAGGCGGAACACGACAAAGGCCTTTTCAAGCAGGTCAATGTATTTTTCAACAGTTTTGCGATCTGTCCCCACCGTCTGAGAGAGTTCAGTATAGCTCACCTCGCTGCCGAGCTGCAAGGCCAGCGCTCTTAACAGGTTTTCCAGCATGGCGGGTTTTTTGATCTGATCCAACATCAGCAGATCTTTGTACAGATAGCTGCTGGCAAGAAGTTTTAGCCGCTCTTTTTCTTCTCCCGCATTGGTTACGATCTCAGGATAATAACCGAAGATCATGCGGTGTTCGATAAGCCGCTTTTCCTGCAACAAGCCATGGTGTTTCACCATTTCTCCAAAACTTACAGGGTAGAGCATAAACTCATATTTCCTGCCGGTCAGCGGCTCATTTACCTGGCTGGAAAGCTCAAAGGCCGATGAGCCGGTTGCGATTACTTGAACATCCTTGATCTGATCCGTTACCAGCTTGATCGTCAGCCCGATATTTTCGACACGTTGCGCTTCGTCAATAAACAGGATTTTTTTATTCCCAATAAGGGCTTTCAGTTTGGTGGCGGTTGTATTGGTCAGAATTTCCCGGATGTCAGCATCATCGCCATTCATATGCAGCCATTCCTGCTCCCGCTCTTCCAGGAGGGTTTCAATCAGGGTCGATTTTCCTGTCTGTCTTGCGCCGAACAGGATAATGGCTTTACCCTTGAACAGGCGCTTTTCAATAGACTGGTGAAGGAGACGTGGTATCATCATTTTGGATTGTAATCCCAAAAATACATAATGAAAAGGGATTTTAATCCCATATTATTATGATTTTTTGGGAATTGCGAGTAAAGTCTTTATCCTAATTGGTTTATTTATACTTAATCATTGATTTTCAACAAATAACATTACTCTGGCTGAATTTACTTCTTCGGTTGGTTAATTACTGCATCCAAAGCGTCATCGGCGGCCTGGGTGATGAATTCTGCTGGTAGTTAATGGTTGTCGTTACATTAGAATGCCTGTACAGCTTCTGCAGCATTTGGATAGGGATGGCATCTCCGGCAATGCTGCCAAACGTGTGCCGGGCGATGTGCATGGCAAGGGTCTTATCAATCCCGGCGGCGGGTGCCACAAGTTTGCGCAGGAACTTATCAATCGCACTTACTTTGAAAGCGATGGATCACTGAATGATGTGTGGAGAAGCTGCGTATTCCCTGCTAAAAAAACTGGTAATAAAAAGCCAGGCTGGTATTGGTGTTCTGGGGAAAGAGGTATATTTCGCCTGTTTGGGGCATTCTTCCGGTTTCGTCCAGCACCAATGTGGTAGACTCGATGTAATCTATTGGCGACAACCCTGTTTGGTCTCTGATGATGCGTTCACTGATGCTTTCGTGGTTTTTATTGGGCAGCCCGACAATCAGGTAGTTCTGGGCCGCGTTGTCTGTCGTCCATATGTAATCGGAATAGCCGGCATAACTGTATTGTGCTGTGGCGAACAGTACAACGTGTCCGTTTACGTTACCTACGGTTGAATATATATCTGTAGATTCAACGTTGCCTGTAGTGTTAAAGGTAAATGCCTCCCTGCCTGCCAGCAGATAGCCGGTGCCTGCTGTATACCTAAACCGCTCGTTTTTCACCATATTGCCGTTATTGTAAGAAAACGCTATGCTGTCCCGCACTGTGCCGGAGGAGGATTGCAGGGTGGAAATTGCGTAATCGTATTCCATCACAGCGGCATCCGGGTAGTGTATTTCAAGGCTTACTGTTTCATTGCCCTCCGGAAGCTGATGTACAACGGTAATGATACGTCCCTGGGCATCTCTGGTGAACGTTAGGCTGTTATGATAGGCGTTCCCTGCTATTTTCCCTGTGGTTACTTCAGATGCCAGCCGAAGTTGCTGATCGTAGCTGTAGGTGGTGATCAGGGTGTCGTTGCCGGTTACAGCAATGGTAGAGACGATTCGGAAAGGCCGGTCTGAATTGTCGGTTTCAAAATGCAGTTCTTTCTGACAAGAAGTCAAAAGGGCAATCAGTGCTACCACGCCAACACGCATGAAATGGGACATACGGTACAAATTGATTTAAGTTAAAGCTCCAGCAGGCTTTTCACAGGATCTTTTCCCATTAGCAGTAAAGCCGGGTTTTCGAGCAGTTCTTTTACCCTTACAAGAAAGCTTACAGACTCTCTTCCATCTATGATCCGGTGGTCGTAGCTCAGGGCTACGTACATCATGGGTTTGATTACCACTTGTCCGTTAACCGCCATAGGACGTTCCTGTATTTTGTGCATACCCAGGATGGCGCTTTGTGGCAGGTTGATGATGGGGGTGCTCATCAGTGAACCGAATACACCGCCATTGGTAATGGTAAAGGTTCCGCCCTGTAGTTCGTCCATCCCCAGCTTATTATCTCTTGCTTTGGCTGCCAGTTCAATTACTTTCTTCTCAATATCTGCCATGCTAAGGCTTTCTACGTTGCGGATTACCGGAACTGTCAACCCCCTGGGTGTACTTACTGCTATACTGATATCGGCATAGTCGTGGTAAACCAGTTCTTCTCCGTCTATATATGCGTTTACGGCCGGCCATTCCGAAAGGGCTATAGCACATGCTTTTGCGAAAAAACTCATAAATCCCAGCCCCACTCCGTGTATTTCCTTGAACTTGTCTTTATACAATTTTCGCGCATCCATTACTGCCGTCATATCCACTTCGTTGAATGTGGTGAGCATGGCGGTGGTATTCTTGGATTCCACCAGCCTGCGGCTGATGGTTTTGCGCAGGTTGGTCATCTTCTCTCTTCGTACATTTCTGCTGCCGAGAACCTGTCCGTCGAATGCTTTTTTTCCGGGATTGGCCAGGGCTGCTATTACGTCTCCCTTTACAATCCTTCCGGCGCTGCCGCTGGCGGTAATGCTTTTGGGGTCTATTTTCTTGTCTGCTATAATTGCTGCTGCTACAGGCGTTGCTTTCACGTCTGGTTTTGCCGGAGGTGTTACCGCCGGCTGTTGTGTTGTCTGCTCTGCCGGTTGTTTTGCTGGTGCAGACTCCTCATCCGGTACCGCTACATCTGTATCTATCACTGCTGCTACATCTCCTATTTTTATAACATCTCCTTCTCCGGCGTTCAATGAAAGTTTGCCGGATTCTACAGCGTTCAGTTCAAAAGTTGCTTTTTCACTTTCCAGTTCTGCCAGCGCTTCGTCTATTTTTACCAGATCGCCGTCTTTCTTCAGCCATTTTACGAGTGTCACTTCGCTGATGGATTCTCCTATGGTGGGCACCACTACCTGTATTTTCCCTTTACCCACAGCTTTGGCCTCCTGTGTGGGAGCCGGGGTTTCCGTTGGTGCAACCTGCGCTATGGACGGCGCTTCTTCTTTTACGGCATTATCCTGGAGATCGTTGGGTGCTGCAGCCGTTTCGTCTATTATGGCAAGTACAGATCCAATAGCAATGGTGTCGCCTTCATTAGCTTTAGTGGTCAATATACCAGCCTTCTCCGCGGGCACTTCTATGGTAGCCTTTTCGCTTTCTAACTCAGCTATCACTTCATCTCTTTCTACATAGTCTCCGTTCGCTTTTACCCATTTGATGAGGGTTACTTCACTGATAGATTCTCCTACTGCCGGCACCTTAATATCGATCATATGTTGCTGTTTATTGCTGAAAATGTAGCTCCAAATTTAAATTGAAAATGCTGTATCCACAATTTCTTTCTGTTCCTGTACGTGTATTTTTACAAACCCGGTAGAAGGTGCAGCGCTGCTTTCCCTGCTGATCACTCCGTAATTGATTTCGGGTAATCCGCGAAGCCTGAGCCCGGAGTTGAGGTTCATTTGCAAAAACGAAGCCGCCCCCATATTCAGCGGCTCTTCCTGTACCCAATACCATATGGCTCTTTTATACCTGGTGTAAAGTTCTGAAAGCTGCTTGTAGGGCAGGGGGTATAGCTGCTCCAGCCTGATGATAGCTACGTCGCTCCGGCTTTCTTTCTGCTGCTTCTCTGCCAGATCAAAATACACCTTACCACTGCAGAATAAAACTTTTTTTACCACGCTTTCGTCTTTCACGAAGGGGTCGTCGCACACTTCCTGAAAACTGCCACGTGTAAAATCTTCCGCTAACGAGTAGCTGCCCGGATGGCGAAGATTGGCTTTGGGTGAAAAGTTGATCAATGGTTTGCGAAATGGCCATGCAAGTTGGCGTCGCAATACATGGAAGAAGTTAACGGCAGTAGTTATATTGGTCACCACCACATTCAACTGCGCGCACATCTGTAAAAACCTTTCCATTCTGCCCGAGCTGTGTTCGGGCCCCTGCCCCTCGTATCCATGCGGCAGCAACATCACTAATCCGTTCATACGGTTCCATTTTTCCTCTCCGGCTACAATGAACTGGTCGATCATGGGTTGCGCTACGTTGCAAAAATCGCCAAACTGTGCTTCCCATACCACTAGGGCGTTGGGGTTGGCCAGTGCGAACCCGTATTCAAAGCCCAGCACGCCATATTCGCTTAAGTGAGAGTTGAATATCCGGTATTTGCCCGTAGCGTCGGGAATCCGGCTCAGCCGGTTATATTGCTCATCTGTTTTTTCGTCGTACAATACTGCATGGCGGTGCGAAAAAGTGCCCCGCCTAACGTCCTGTCCGCTCATTCTTACATCCTTTCCTTCGAGTAGAATGCTCCCATAGGCCAGCAGCTCAGCAGTAGCCCAATCCAGTTTTTTTTCCGAATCAAATAATTTTATTTTATCCTGCAGTATTTTTTCTACTTTTTTAAGCGGCGTAAATCCTTCCGGCCAATGCATCATGGCGTTGAAGATGCTGTCAAACTGTTCGCGGGAGATAGCAGTTTCGGGTGATCGTTCAAAGTCCTTTTCTTCTGCCCGGCGCAATTGTTTCCACCATTTATCCGGCTGCTGGTATGTATAGGGCAGCGGGTTTTGTTTCACTTCATCCAGCCGATCCTGAAGGTCATCCCAGAACTTCTTTTCCATTGCTTTGGCAAGTTCCCTTGCTTCGGGTTCGCCATGATTCAGGAGATAGTTGATGTATACCTCCCGGGGGTTGGGGTGTTTGTCTATCAGATTGTATAAGGTGGGTTGCGTAAACTTAGGATCATCTCCTTCGTTGTGGCCGTGTTTTCGGTAGCAAACCATGTCTATGAATACATCGGAGTGAAATTCTTTGCGGTAGCGCGCTGCTATTTCGGCACATTTTACCACGGCTTCCGGATCGTCGCCGTTTACATGTAGCACAGGCGCCTGTACCATAGCTGCCAGTGAGGTGCAATAGTCGGAGCTGCGGGCGTCGTCGAAATCGGTGGTGAAGCCGATCTGGTTATTGATCACGAAATGGATGGTGCCTCCGGTATAAAACCCTTGCAGTTTACACATTTGCAGTACTTCGTACACAATTCCCTGCCCTGCTATAGAAGCATCTCCGTGTATGAGTATCGGCAATACCTTGTCGTAGTTTGCTTCATGAAGGATATTCGCGCGTCCCCTGGCAAAACCCACCACCACCGGGTCCACTGCTTCGAGGTGTGAGGGATTGGGCATGAGTTTTACCAGCATCGTATTGCCATCGGGTGTTTTCACTTCACTGCCGAAACCCAGGTGGTATTTCACATCACCGCTTCCCATGGTTTGATCTACCTTTCCCGTTCCTTCAAATTCACTGAATATCTGTTCGTAGGTTTTCCCCATGATGTTCGCCAGAATGTTCAGCCGACCCCGATGCGCCATTCCGATCACGACCTCCTGTACATCAAACTCTGCTGCTTTGTTGATGATGGCATCCAACGCAGGGATGGTGGTTTCTCCTCCTTCAAGAGAAAATCTTTTTTGCCCTATGTATTTGGTATGGAGAAATTTTTCGAACATGACGCCCTGGTTCAGTTTTTCCAGGATGCGTTCTTTCTTTTTGATATCCAGGGGAAGGATGAAGTTTCGCTCCATTTCCCTGGTCAGCCAGTCTACCTTGGTCTGGTCGCTAATGTATTTGAATTCTATACCTACTTTGGAGGCATAGCAGGCTGTAAGGTGTTCGAGTATTTTGCGCAGGGTGGTGGTACCCAACCCTATCAAATTACCGGCAAAATAGTTTTTGTCCATGTCTGCCTCGGTAAAACCGAAAAAATTCAGGTTCAGGTTGGCATTTCTGTCCTTACGTTTGCGGATGGGGTTGGTGTCGGCAATCAGGTGCCCTTTGTTCCTGTAGCCCAGAATGAGGCGGTAGGCACCCAGTTCCTTTTTCCAGTCTACCCCGTCGGTAGTGGTGAAGTCGGCTGATTTGCCTGTATTTTTCCCGTTAACGTGTGCAGCCGCGACCTGCGCCCCTTCATCGTTCGGAAATGCTTTTCCACCGCGCGCAGCGAAATCGAATCCTTCAAAAAACTTTCTGAATTCCGGATCTACACTGTCGGGATTGTCGACAAAGTTTTTATAAAGTTCATCTATGTAAGCGGGATCAGAACCAGTGATATATGAAAAATCAATCATGGAGATATGTCATTTGAAATGGTACACAAACGTACAGCATTTTGCTGATATCAGGTCTTAAATGACTGTCAAAAACAACCAGTTAGCGCAATGCCGGCCTTATTGTTAAACGCAGGACTGGGCTAATAATTTTCCCGGGTTTGAAGTAATTGTCGGCGACAGAGGATTGCGGTGCAATTTCTGCCGATTTCTATTATATTTTCTGATAAATTTGGTTAATAGTAAACACAGCATTACCTTTGCCGTCCTAAAAAAAGAATAATGGCCAACCATAAAGCTACGAAAAAGGATGCGCGGCAGGCGGCAAAACGCCGGGAGAGAAATAAGTATAACGGCAAAACCACCCGTAATGCCATCAGAGATCTGAAATCGCTGACTGAGAAGAAGGCGGCTGGTGAGAAATTGCCTACCGTAGAAAGTATGATTGATAAGCTGGCGAAGAGGGGTGTGATCCACAAAAATAAAGCGGCGCATCTGAAAAGTAAGCTGGCGAAAAGAGTAAGTACTCTGGCGTAAGCCTTTAAAATAAGATATTACCTCTTGCGAGAGCATTCCCATGGGAGTGCTTTTTTTATGCAGGGGGGGCTATTCCGTTCCCTGTATCACTACTACTATTTCGCCCTTTACGGTTTTGGATTTAAAATGGTCGCAAACCTCGCGTAAACTTCCTCTTTTGTTTTCTTCAAATTTTTTGGTCAGTTCGCGGCTTACGCTACAGGGGCGATCGGCTCCAAAGTAGGTAATGCATTCTTCCAGGGTTTTTACCAGCCGCACCGGCGATTCATAAAAAACGATGGTGCGCTCTTCATCTGCCAGCTTTTTAAAAAGGGTTTGCCTTCCTTTTTTTAGCGGTAAAAATCCCTCAAAGCAAAAGCGGTTGATGGGCAGACCGCTGTTTACCAGGGCCGGTACAAAAGCGGTCGCGCCGGGCAGGCATTCTACCTGTATATTTCTGCGCACGCACTCCCTAACCAGCAGGAAGGCAGGGTCTGATATGCCCGGGGTGCCGGCATCTGTTAGCAGGGCCATTTTTTTGCCCTGCAGCAATTGTTCTGCCAGGTGGTGCACTACTTTATGCTCATTGTGCTGGTGGTAGGCCGTCAGCGGCTTTTGGATGTTGTAATGTCGTAGTAAAACCGAAGAAGTGCGGGTATCTTCTGCCAGTATCAGGTCTGCTTTCTGCAGTATGTCTACGGCCCGGAAGCTGATATCAGCCAGATTGCCGATAGGAGAGGGAACAATATACAACAAGGTTCCATTTTCCGCAGGTTCCGGACTATTTTTGTTGACAGCAATGGTATCCAAAATAATAAATGGCTTATGCCGGTGTAACTGCTACTTCAAAGTGCTCCATTACGGGATTGGCCAGCAGCTTTTTCGATGCTTCTTCTGCAATAGACCTCGCTTCTTCCTCCGATGCTGCTTCCAGGTGCAGGGTGATGTGCTTACCAATTCTTACATCGTCGATGCTTTTTAAACCCAGGTTTTTCAGTCCGCTTAACACGGCTTTACCCTGTGGATCGAGCAATTCTTTCAGAGGCATCACATTAATATGTACAGCGTAGGTCATGCTATCTTATTTTTAAAGAGCAAAGATAACAGAATGTAGCTTATAAATATTAGCGGTACTGCTGTCCATGCAAAAACCGCTGTTATTATTAAGGCTATGGCAATCAGTGCCAGTTGGGGTATGGCATTTTTCAGTCCGCGTTCTTTCACCTTAAAACTCATAAACGGGGTATTGCAGGTCATCAGGTAGCACAATGCAAATACCAGTCCGTACCATACCCATTTGTTCAAAAACAGGTCAATGATTTGTGTGTTGTCCGTATGCCAGAAAGCCAGCGGCAGCGAGGCTACCATCAATCCTACAGCCGGAGTAGGCACTCCGCGGAAAGAATAGGTTTGTTTGTCGTCGATATTAAACCTGGCCAAACGCCAGGCGGCTGCGCAGGGTATCAGCAAAGCCGGATATAACCATGCCGATGAAGCATCCAGTCCGTCTTCCTGCCTGGCAACCGATAGGCGTAGAAACTGGTAGATAATCATGCCCGGCGCCACCCCAAAACTCACGACGTCTGCCAGTGAATCCAGTTGTTTTCCCATTTCAGATTGTGCGTTGAAGAGCCGTGCTACAAATCCATCCAGAAAATCTACCACGGCCGCCAGTGCAATGAAAAGAGATGCCAGGTATATTTGTTCGGGCATGCTCATCATCTGCCCGCCTGCTTCTGTATGTACCAGGGTGATGCCGTTCTGTAGAATTACTATAATGGCCATGCAGCCGAAAAACAGATTAAGAAGTGTAAACAGGTTGGGAATTTGCTTCATTGGTTGTTGTGGTTTCCGGTTGGATATTTAACGCTTCATCAGGGTTTCTATTTCTTCCGCTGTAATGGGAATTTTTTTCATCAGGTCTTTGTTGCCCGTTTTAGTGATCCAGAAATTGTTTTCTATACGTATCCCCATCTGCTCCTCCTCAATATAAATGCCGGGTTCTATGGTAAATACATTGCCTGCCTGTATGGGTTGGATGCGAAGTCCGATATCGTGTACATCAATTCCCAGGTGATGGGAGATGCCATGATAGAGATATTTCCGGTACGCACGGTTGTTTTTATCTTCGTTCTTCAGGTCGGCTTTTTTGAGCAACCCGATTTTCACAAACTGTTTGGTGGCTTCCTCTCCCACTTTTTCGGTATAATCTGCCAGGGTGATGCCAGGTTTTAAAATGGATGCCGCATAGCGGTGCAGGTGTAAACAGGCATTGTACACTTCTTTCTGCCTTTTTGTAAACTTTCCGCTCACCGGCACGGTACGGGTAAGGTCTGCACAGTAGCCGCCGTATTCGGCCCCAAAATCCATGAGTACCAGTTCGCCTTCCCTGCATTCCTGATTATTAAAAACATAGTGCAGGGTTCTGGCCCGGTCGCCGCTGGCTATAATAGAGCTGTAGGCGGGGCCGGTTGCCCGGTTACGGAGAAATTCATAATGTATTTCTGCCTCAATTTCGTACTCGGTTATTCCCGGGCGAATGGTTTTTAGCAGTTTCCTGAATGTAATTTCTGTGATATCGATGGCCTTTTGGATCACGCTCACCTCGTCGGGTATTTTTACCGACCGTAATGTTTTAATGATTTGTGCGCTTCTCCGGTATTGGTGTAACGGGTATTGTTGCCGTATATGTTCTATATACCGGTAGTCTCTGGCTGGGTAGTAGCCGTTTTTTCTGTCGTTCTCGTTGGTATTCAGGTAAATAGTTTCCGCAATATGTATCCATGTTTGCAGCAGGGATTCCAGCGAGTCGAGCCATACGATGGTGTTGATGCCGGATATATCGGTAGCTTCCTTTGCACTGAGCCGTTTGCCATCCCATTTTTCCTTCAACACATTGGGGCGCACCAGCACCAGTACTTCCCTGTATTGTTTATCAGGATTATCAGGAAAGAGTATAAGCATGCTGTCTTCCTGCGGTATACCAGTCAACCAGTAGAGGTCTGCATTTTGTTTAAACCGGTACAAGGCGTCGCCGTTGGAAGGTATTTCGTCGTTGCTGTTGAAGATGGCGATGGCATTTTTATCCATCTGCCGGGTAAATCGTTTCCTGTTTTGTATAAAAATGTTCTGCGGGAGCGGTAAGTATTTCATCAAAACCAGTTTTGAGGATAAAGATCAGTCACTCAATCACTACAGCCAAACTTTCTGCCATGGAAGGGGGCAATAAGACTATATGGCTGAATAATAATGCAATATCAGTATTATATGGCGTATAGCAAAACCATATATTTGCCTGTTGTACAGGATAAATCTCCGCTAAACACAATAAGAGACGATTAATATACAAACCTGTTCTACATTTGCAGGCACATTTATTTATTACACACAACTTCCATGGGGATTATAGATATTCAGATTCCTGCATCGATTGCCCGCAGCCTGAAATTGCCGGGTTCGCTGGAGCGGCAACAGCAGCGTGTGTTGAAAAAGTTGCTCAGGAAGGCAAAGAATACAGCATTTGGTCAGGCATATCATTTCGACAGTATATTGTTGGAAAAAGATATCGTCAGGGCTTTTCAGGAAAAGGTACCGGTATTTGATTACGATAAAATCTATGAGCATTGGTGGCATAAAACACTGGAAGGGAAACCGGATGTGTGCTGGCCTGGTAAGATAAAGTATTTTGCACTTAGCTCCGGTACATCCGGCTCAGCCAGTAAGTATATTCCCATTACCAACGATTTATTGAGGGGCAACCGGGTGATTATGATCAAGCAGTTGCTGAGTTTGCGCAATTACGAGAATATTCCTGTCAAATCTATCCGTAAGGGCTGGCTGATGTTAAGCGGCAGCACCGAATTGCAGGAGGGGCCAGGCTACTATGCCGGAGATCTGAGCGGCATTACAGCACAGAATGTTCCGTTTTGGTTCACCCCTTTTTATAAACCCAGTAAAAAAATAGCCCGTACGCGCGATTGGAATGAAAAGCTGCTGGAGATCGTGGAGGTGGCGCCGCAGTGGGATATAGGTTTTATAGTGGGGGTTCCTGCGTGGATACAAATGTGTCTCGAAATGATCATAGAACGTCATAAGCTCAACAATATTCATGAGTTGTGGCCCAATCTTGCATTTTATGTTCATGGAGGGGTGTCGTTTGATCCGTATAAAAAAGGGTTTGAAAAACTACTGGGCAAACCGGTACAGTATATAGAAACCTATCTTGCTTCGGAAGGGTTTATTGCCTACCAGGAGCGGCAGTCAGAGCGGGGAATGAAGCTTTGTACCGGTCAGCATATATTTCTGGAATTTGTTCCGTTTAACAACAGAAACTTTGATGTATCCGGCAACCTGGTTGCCAGCCCGGAAACATTGCGGATCAACGAGGTGGAAGAGGGGAGAGACTATGCCATCCTGCTCAGCACTTCCGCGGGTGCATGGCGTTACCTTATCGGCGACACGGTGCGATTTACCAGTAAGCAGCGGGCAGAAATTATCATCACCGGGAGAACAAAACACTTCCTGAGTTTAGTGGGCGAACACCTGAGTGTGGATAATATGAATAAAGCTATTCAGTTAACGGGCCAGCAAATGAATATATCGATTCCCGAGTTTACGGTGGCGGGCGTGCCGCATGGTTCTTTTTTTGCCCACCATTGGTATGTGGCCTGTAATACAACGGTAAATGCGGATGAATTGAAAAATCACCTCGACTATTATTTGAAGCAATTGAACGATGACTATGCTGTGGAACGGAAGAGTGCTTTGAAAGATGTACTTGTAACCGTATTGCCGGAAAGAAAGTTCATGGACTTCATGGAATGGAAAGGAAAGCTTGGCGGACAACATAAATTTCCCCGGGTTATGAAGGGGGAACAATTGAACGACTGGATAAGGTTTATCAATGGCGATAAATGAGAAACCCGGGTTGTAAAACCCGGGCCAATTCATTGAAATCTTCAAAGGTGTGCAAGTAAGGTTGTTAATTCTTTAGGTGCATTCGTGTGATTCCTGTTTTTCAATCAGGGATTGGATTTTGTTTCAGGGTTAGCGTTGATCTTTCTCAAAGGGTTTGGATTCAGGGATTAGGGTTTCTAAAGGGGTTCGTCTTGTTTTTAAAAGGATCTGGATACTTTTTTGTTTGCTTTTGACATAACAAAGATGGTCATTGCATACTGGTGTTTCAACTTTATTCGGCTATATGCTTCTTTTCTTCGATCGACGGGAAAAAAACTTCGGTGAGCGATTTTGGGAAGGGCATGTTTTCTTAATAAAACACACCGCGTCTCCTTCGGAAGACATTGACCGTAAAATCAGCTTCTTTGTATACCTCTCCGACGGAGAGGAACAGTACAATGCAAAAGGCATTGTGGCATATGTTACCACTTAACAATAAAATATATCTAGGCAGGTATTTTGCAGGTAACAACTACTACCTTGTATAAAGGCTGGGGGTGAAGCTACTCCGGTCGTATTTTTCGACGGTTGTCTTTTATCTGGCTGTCTCGTTTTTTTTCTTCCAGTCTTTTCAGCTTTGAAGCCATAGAGGGCTTGCGGGGAATTCGTTTCTTAGGTACAACCAGGGAGCGGTGGATCAGTTCATTTATTTTTTTGATTGCCAACTGCTTATTGCCCAACTGCGTTCTTTCCTGCTGTGTTTTCAGGAATAACTCGCCCTGGGCATTGATGCGGTTGCTGAGTTTTTGTGTTAATAGCGCTTTCTGTTCAGGGGATAATAATGCGGAGCTGGCAATGTGAAAGTACGCCTCTACCATTGTTTCCACCTTGTTGACGTTTTGTCCTCCTTTTCCCCCGCTGCGGGCGGTTTTAAACCGCAGCTCCGCACGCACGTCTATGGTATTCATATCGTTACTTTTATACGCCTACTATTTTTTTCACAGCCAGTGTGTCGTCGAATACCACCATTTCTGCTGCATATCCCGGGGCAATTTTTCCGTAGCGCGTGTTTGGAGAAAGCAGGCTCGCGGGATAGGTAGACGCCATTCGCAGTGCTTCTTCCAGTGAAATACCTGCCCGGCGAACGGCATTCCGTACCGACTGCATCATCGTGAGCGACGAGCCCGATAGTGTTCCGTCGGGTAAAGTGTAGCGGTCGCCTGTAAATACATGCTGATACCCACCGGTATTGCAGCCCGTTACCGCATCGGTAATAAAAAACAGGCGGTTGCCCATTATCTGCTTGCTGATTTTTAAGGATGTAAAATCTACATGTATGCCATCGGCTACCGCGCTGGCTTTTACGTTGGGATTGTTGTATATGGCCCCTACCAACCCCGGTTCACGGCTTTGGAAGGGCGACATAGCATTAAACAGGTGGGTGGCGGTGGGGATACCCAAGGCAAACCCTCTTTGCGCTTCTGTATAGCTGGCATTGCTGTGTCCGGCAGATACAATAATGCCGTTGTCTGTAAGCATATGAATGATGTTGTCATCACACACTTCAGGGGCCAGGGTCATCATTTTAAAAATGCCTTCTCCTTTCTCCAGCAGCATAGCTATTTCTGCTTCTGTTGGCTTTTTGATGTACTGGGCCAGGTGGGCGCCTTTTTTTATGGGATTCAGATAAGGTCCTTCCAGGTGTAATCCCAGCAGCCCGGATCCGCCTTGTTGCCAGTAATGGCGTACGGCTTCCATTCCTTTAAGAAATATTTCCATGCTGTTGGTTGCCATAGTAATCATGAACTGCGTGCATCCGCCCTCGAGGCAATAGGCATAAGTATCTGCAATGGATGCAGCATCCGGCATGGCCGAAAAAAGTTTATTGTTGGCGCCATATATCTGGAGGTCGATGAAAGCAGGCGCCATGCTGAGCCCTTGCATATCGTATCGAACGCCTTCCACGCCGGCTGCTACCTCGTTGTCTATAATGGCAAGAATGGTGTTGTCCTGTACAACAATGGCTTTTCCTGTCAGCACATCCGTACCGGTATATATATTAGCGTTTGTATAAACGATCTTGTTTGTCATGCATTTTAGTTTATCCTTCGAGTAAAAAGTGATCTCCGTCTTTCCAGAAAGGAAATTTTGATCGCGTATCTTCCAGCATTTGTTTTTCCAACTGCAGGGTGTAAACATCTTCTGACCCCTCTTTGTGATACAATAGCTCACCCCTAGGGTCAATGATCATTGAATCTCCCCCGTGCCATATGTCGTTGCCATCATTCCCAACCCGGTTTACCCCCACCACATAGCATTGGTTTTCTATGGCACGCGCCTGCAGTAAGGTTTTCCATGCAAGGTTTCTGCGTTGGGGCCAATTGGCTACATTTATCAAAAGATCGTATTCGGGTGCGTCATGCGCGGCCTGCCTTGCCCATACCGGAAACCGCAGGTCGTAACATATTTGCAGGTTCACTTTCCACCCTTTTACGGAAGCGATCAGTCGTTTGTTGCCCGGTGTATAGTAGTTATCTTCCCCGGCGTAAGAAAAAAGATGCCGTTTATCGTAATAGCCATAGCTGCCATTGGGGAGCATCCATATAAGCCTGTTGTAATAACGATTGTTTTCGCTAATGATGATGCTGCCTGTGAGGATGATGCGTTGCTTTGCAGATATATTTTTCATCCACCGGATGGTTTCTCCATCCATGGGTTCGGCAAATGATGCAGGTTGCATGCTGAATCCCGTACTGAACATTTCAGGTAAAACAACCACTTCGGTTTTTCCCGCAGCTTCTATTTTAGCCTGCAACATTTCCAGGTTCGCCTTTTTATTTTCCCAGAAGAGATCGGTTTGAATAACCGTTACTGATAGTGTAGACATAGCCCTGCGTTGTTAGTAACTGCAAGCTAAGATATTTGCAGCATTCTACGCAGTACCGCTGTCATTGATAAAATTCACCAATGCTGCTGTATTTTTGAGATTCAGTTTTTTGAGAATATTGTGGCGGTGCACTTCTACCGTTTTAAGCGTGATGTTGAGCTGCGCAGCAATTTCCTTGGAAGACTGTCCCTGTTTGATCAGCTCAATGATTTCCATTTCCCGCAACGACAACTGCTGGGGTCCGGCAGGTCGTGTATCATCGGTTATGTCTTCCTGCACATTTACTTCGTTGCAGATATATATATTGCCATTCGACACCTCAGAAATAGCGGTTATCATCTCTTCTTTCGACGAGTTTTTAGTGATATACCCCGAAGCTCCCACTTGCAGCATTTTTTTTGCGTAGGCAGGTTGGGAATGCATGGAAACACCTATTATTTTGGAGTTGGGAGATACTTTTCTGATTTCTTTTGTAGCTTCAAATCCGTTCATCTGGCTCATGTTGATGTCCATCAGTATAACATCGGGGCGGATTTCTTCTGAAATGGATACTGCCGATTTTCCATTGTCTGTCTGTGCAATCACGGCAAAATTGGGGTCGCTGTTGAGGATAAGTGACCAGGTTTCCCTAAGCAGCTTATGATCGTCTACTATAAGGATGGTAATCTTCTTTTCTATTGGCGCATGCGTTTGCATGATGGAAAGGTTTAATGATGAAAAAACGAAACGTGCGGGTGAATTCCGGTAGGTGGGCAAACGGCTATTTAATAAATTTGCCGTAGTCGATGTTTAATAAACAATATTAATACAATATTGTGGTAAAGTGAACAGGTATTAATTTTTTTTCAAATTATATATGATGTTCATCAGGTACAAACGAAAGTTACGCGTTAAAATTGCGAAAGGAGTGAACCGCAAACTATGGTATGTTGACCAATAGTTTTTCGGTATTTTGCACCCAATAAATTTGTACTACCAAACTTTTAATATTATGGCTTCGCACACTCATCAGGAAGAAACAAAAAAAAGTAGCTGGTTTAATCCCGGCTTTTTAGCAGTAGCTGCTTTTTTATTGATGTTGTATATTGTAAAGGGCTGCGGCAGCTCGCACGCAGCCGAACAGGTAATCAAAAAAGATCACACCGGCGCGCAACAGGAAATCCATGCTGTTCCCATGCCCGCATCTCTAGCCGGATAGAAATAGCTTAGGGTGGAGCCGCGCGATGTACCCATCTGCACACGAGCTGTGTGGTATTTGATGCATGCTTTGTTGCGGCCGCTCTATCGTTTATATTATGCTGATGAAACGAAAGCAATTTTTGTCTGTGGCCCTGGCTTCTGTATTGCCTTCTTTTGCCGATGCGCTGCCGGGTGAATATGTTTTTCAACCGGCTATCGTGCCCCCCGCGCTGAAGCGGGGAGATACCGTTGGTATAACCTCGCCGGCAGGGTTTATTAACCGCGAAGAACTGATGCCGGCTATACGGCAAATAGAAGCCTGGGGTTTTGTGGTACAATTGGGTGCTACTATTGGTAAACGCGACCACAGTTTTGGAGGAACCGACGAGGAGCGGGTCCGTGATTTTCAGGGAATGCTGAACGACCCTAAGATAAAAGCCATTATGTGCGCACGTGGTGGCTACGGTATAGTAAGGATCATAGACAGGCTCGACTTCTCAAAACTGGCAGTACGTCCGAAATGGGTGATGGGTTTCAGCGATGCTACGGTATTGCATTGTCATATCAGCGGAAATTGCCGGGTGGCCAGCCTGCATTCAAAAATGTGTAATAGTTTTCCAAAAGATCCCTCCGCCGCGGATGCCATTCAGCACGATACTATCGCTTCCATCAGAGATGCTATTACAGGCGTAAAAATGAAATATAACGCTCCCGCGAATGACCATAACAGAACCGGTATCGCCGAAGCCGTACTGACAGGAGGCAACCTCAAAACCATAGAGACCCTTACCGGCACGAAATCGGAAATTAAAACAGCGGGGAAGATACTTTTTCTGGAGGATGCAGGGGAATACCTGTACAGTCTGGACAGAATGTTCTGGCACCTGAAAAGAACCGGTAAGCTAAAGCACCTGAAAGGGTTGATAATAGGGGGCTTTTCTATTCGTCGGGATGATCCCGGAGAAGAGTTTGGCAGGACTTTGCAGGATATTGTGCTCGAAAAAGTAAGAGAATACGACTATCCTGTTTGTTTTGATTTTCCCGTAGGGCACCAGCGTAATAATTACGCGTTGAAGTGTGGTGTGATGCATCGGCTCAGCGTTACGCGCAACAATGTTGAACTGATTGAAATATAAGAAATATGCTACAACAGCCACCCCGTCTGCAAAAAGGAGATTTGATCGGCATCACCTGCCCGGCTGGTTATATGGATGCTGAAAAAGTAACTGATTGCACACAAACCTTGCAGCGATGGGGGTATCAAGTACAGTTGGGCGCTACGGTAGGCGGGAAATCGCGTACCTATTTTTCAGGAACGGATGAAGAAAGGCTGGCAGATTTGCAGGGATTGCTGGACGATGAAAATGTAAAAGCAATCCTGTGCGGAAGGGGTGGTTATGGTGTAAGCAGGATCGTAGATGCCATCGATTTCAGACGGTTTCGCAAGCAGCCAAAATGGATCATTGGCTTCAGCGATATTACTGTACTGCATGCGCATGTCAATACCCGGTATAAAACGGCAACCCTGCACGCACCCATGGCGGCGGCATTTAATGGCAGCGGTTCTAAAAACAGGTATGTGCGGTCGCTGCGCGAGGCACTGAGTGGCGAAAAAGCGCATTATACCTGTGCGGCACACCGGCTGAATATTGCCGGGGAAGCCCGCGGACAGCTTGCCGGTGGTAACCTTACCCTGCTGACGCACCTGATCGGTTCGCCCTCGGATATTGATACGCGCAACAAAATACTTTTCATCGAAGATGTGGGAGAATATCTCTATGCAACAGACAGGATGCTGCATCAACTGAAGCGCAGCGGTAAGCTGCGGCAGCTTGCGGGTTTGATTGTGGGGGGATTTTCTGATATCAAAGATACCGTACGTCCATTCGGGAAGAATGTTTTTGAAATGGTACGCGAAATGGTGGCGGAGTACCACTATCCGGTATGCATGAATTTTCCGGTGAGCCATACCCCAAAAAACTATGCGTTGAAATGCGGCGCAGATTACATACTGAAAGTGGAAAGGAAAAGGGTGTCGCTGGCGGAGGTCGGTTGATGATTACCCTGTTCGTCACCTCTGTCAGCCGGCTCCAGGGTCAAAAGACCAGCCCCCGTAGGCCGCCGCATCTTGGTTTGTACGCTGCTCAATCATGTATCTGCTGGGTCAGAACTAATTGTCCTCAAAGCGGCGGCTTGCCCGGGATAATAACTTTTCATTTCAGCGTATGTATTGCCTGACTATGCACATGCCAGACCGGCACAGAATAAAACACATACACCAAAAAATACCAATTTTTCATAGCTCAAATTCTTTTCTGGTACTTTCCCCAAATCCCTGTCGGGTCTATTTCAACTGAAAGCTTTCGGTCTCAGTAATCTTCCCATTCACACCGGTCGCCTTTAGCCGAACCCACAGGTCTTTCGACATGTCTACCCGCCACGAAAACTCGAACGGGTACCCCTGGTCTGTAAGGGTTTCCCAGGTGCCGTTCCCCTGCCGGTATTGCAGTTCTACCTGCTGTATCTGTTTTTCAGTGGCATCGGTGTATACGAATGCCTCTGTATAGTCATCTGCAATGCCTATTAACATACCCGTTATGGTTCCTGCCCCATCCACCTGCTGTCTGAAATACCCTTGCTGTATGTTATCGGCAGTAGCGCAATCAACCTGTAGGGCAACATCGTTTTTCAGACCGATGATCCTGACCACGGTCAGTCCGTTTGCAGGCACTTCAACGGAAAAGACCCCATTTTTCATCCGGCTGCTGGCGACGGTATCTCCCTGATAGAGCTCCACCCTGTACTCCCTTCCGGTATGCCACTTCACTACATCCTGGTTAAACACCAGGGGCGCACTTACCAACTGATCCGAGGTATTCATAAGCACCGCATATGTATCGGTACCGGAACGGCCCAGTACATAGTTCAGCATCGGGTCTATGCGGGTAAATGGCCGCTTTGGCAGCCAGGGGTATACTCCTTCGTGGCCGAATACCTTTCCGGGTGTATGCCCGTACACCTTACTGGTAAGAAAGGCGTATCCGAAGGAATAAGCAGAGGGGAAATCGACCCTGCCGTCTGACCGCAGGTAGGCATCACTGATCAGGAAGTCTTGCAGCAATGCAATATGCGGCCATATATGGTTGTAGAATATGGCGTTGTACTTTACATCCAGATAGGGGTGCAGCGGATAATCTTGCTGTTGGTATACGTTGGTGGCGAACGATGTAAAGTAATAACCGGGGAAATTGGCGTACCGTCCGAGAACAGCATTGTACGCAGCGTCGCGGAAGGTGTCATCGCCGGTAAGCCTGGCAAGCCGCAACATCCAGGCAGCATGGTGTGTGAGCATTACCGGTCCATACCGGTAGGTACTGGGTGCTTCAGGCGGTAGCCCTACGAGAGATGTTCTCCAGGCTTCTATTTCCTGCTCCTGTATCTCAGTAGCGGTATTATACTCCTGAAAGTCGTAACTGTTGGGTTTAAACCTTCTACCGGGAAATACCCCTGCCACACGGTTGCCCTCATTGACACGGATAACCGAATCGGGAGCCATCGGGTTGGAGCGCATCCAAAGGAGCATCTGGCGGGCTCCGGTTTCAGCGGCTTTGAGATACCTCTCGTAGCCGGTCTCTTCATAGAGCTCCAGCAGATCATACCATCGGTTGGTATAATCCGTTACAAACGAAGCCTGCCGGTCTTTCAGTCCGGCACTCGACGTAAAGTCCTTCGGGTAATTGGAAACAAAATGTTCCAGGTAGGCATCCGCCAGTGTAACGGCATGCTGCAGCAGATCATCTGTGCGGTTCATCCTGTATTTTGCCAGGTAATCCTGCCAGGTTTCTCCGCCCGTTTCAGTCACCAGGTTCAACTGTCTGACCTTTCCGAAAACACGGTCGGTTTCCTTGCTGAAAGCCGGATTCCTTCGCCCTGTCATCAGGTCGAGGCTCACCAGTTCACTGATTTCCATACAGGGCCCTTTCAGGAAATGGGAAGGGTTCTGCTGCATGATCTCTTCACTGATAGCATACAGGTATTTCTCCCTCGACATCAGGTAGGCGATCATCGGAACGGCCCGCCTCCGGTATATATCCGGACTTCCGGTCGTCAATGCGACACTCAGGGGGTGCAGTGCGGATACATTTTTTACGGTACCGGGCACATCAAACCGGTAATCAGCTCCCTTCAGGTCTTCTACCCAGCCTGCATAAAAGTCGTTCATGGCATAGTCTACCATGTTCTCGAATGTCTGGTTAAGCGACACCGTCGCATTGCGCCGCTCACTTCGGTATTGCAGGATGTCTTTATAGAGGTATTGCACCCCGGCTTCCCATTCGCCGTTTTTGATGAAATATATACAACTGAAGGATGTCTGCTGTCCGGCTTTTAAGGCCGACCCATGCCCGCCCAATACGGGGGCAAAAATGACAGGCTTTGCCTGACCATCATCGCCATGAAGTGCCAGGCCGAACAACGAGTTGTCAAATGTGGCAAAACGATATGGTATCTCTTCCGGAGAAACCACCAGCCCCTCTGTTAGCTGCCGGCTGTTGGTAAATACCGAAGCTGTTGTTGCAAACGCTTCGGGCGTGAGGACAGGCTCGGCCGGGAAGCGTTTCCACGACCAGACCAGTGGCTGGTACAAAAAGTCAAGTGTCTCCGGTTGCTTTTCTTTCAGTCCGGTGAAGGCTACAGAATACCATCCGTCTGCCAGCGCCTCCAGTTCCCACGAGAAGACCGGTTCTGTGGCGCCGGGCGCCAGCGAAAGTACAAGGGCTACCTGAAATTGCTGACCGTGCGGGAAGCTGAAACGGATGGACCGGCCTGACTTGGATGCGGAGACAGCCTGCGCACATACAGGCACCCCTACCTGCCATATATTCCGTACCGGTTTTTCGCCTTTTTTCCTCCATACAGCTACGGGTGTATTTCCCACATCCAAGGTACCCCTGCTGTAGCCGGGGTCATCCGCCATATACCACACCGTCAGTTCGGGCCTCACTTCCCTGGCTACACCTTCGCGTTCTATACGCACTGTTTTTACAGTATTCCGCTTGCTTACTACCGTAACGCGGTAGATATCATTTTCGAGTGTGTGTTTTTCCAGGGCATAACCATGCATGATCATACCCAGGGAAATGCACCATACAAAAGCAATTCTTTTCATCATCGTTTTTTCTCCTTTGCCGGTTAAAGCAAGTTGTTGTTAATAGCCTCCGGGGTTCCGATCGGGTGCCACTCTATTTGCCCGGTACGTATCTGTTTCATACGCAACACTACTATGGCTTTCTAAGATAGTTCAGTCGAAACATTCGTTTGCTTCTTCGAAAGATAATGCAACCTGTTGATCGGCAACAAACAGTCATCAGTAAAACCTCCCGATCAGCGGATGATCAACGATTGTTCTTTTTATCTGCTGGGGATCGATAATGCCCTGTTTCGCATACACGATCTTTCCTCCCGGTTCTACGAGTATGGTATAGGGTAGCCCACCTGCCCATTTTTTATCGATCGCTTCTATCAGATCGTAGCGACTTTTCCCGGAAAAAATATAGTTCTCACCAGAAGCCTGCTGCTTTTTCAGAAAGTTCAGGGCTTTTTCTTTCCGGTGTTCTTCATCGGCACTGATGCTGATAAATTCGAAATCCCTGTCACGAAACATGCGATAGATGGTGATAAAATCCGGAAACTCCCTGATGCAGGGGCCGCACCAGGTTGCCCATACGTTGATCAGGCGTAACTTGCCGGAGTTATTTTGCAACAGCGCTTTCACTCCTTTTGTGTCAATATCCTTTAAAGCAACAGGTTCCTTAGCCCATTCGGCCGCCAGCTTTTCTTTATAGTCGCTTTTTTCTGCCCATTTCACCGAGCAGCCGAATACCTTGGTAGTTGGCTCTTTCACTTCCCGATCTGCCAGTAAAGACTCGATAGCATCTATCGTGTTGAAGTGGTTGGGTGTTTTTGCCGGATTTTCCACATCGTCTATACGACCCTGGTAACGAAGTTTTCGGCCGGCGTCGAAAATAAATACATGTGGTGTGGCTACGGGACCGTAGGCGCGGGATACGGCCTGCAGATCTCCATCGTACAGATAAGGGAAGTTGAAACTTTTCTCTTTGGCTCTTATCTTCATTTCTTTAAAAGAATCGTTCAGGTCGGAATAGCCCAATTCGTTGAGTGTAATGGAGTTAGGGTCGTTGGGGCTGATGGCTACCACGCCTACCCCCTTTTGTTCGTATGTAGCTGTAAGCCGGATGATCCTGTCTTCATAAGCCTGGGCTGTCGGGCAGTGGTTACAGGTGAATATGATTACGAGTATTTTTTTATCGTCGAAAGAAGAAAGCGTATAGGTTTTGTTGTCTACACCTTTCAGTGAGAAATCCGGCGCCTGTTCATAAAGCGCCAGGGTTGGTATATCCTGTGCACCAGCAATAACCGGCAGCAAACCTGCCAGCCACCAGAGAAAACCCTGTAATAAAAGAGCATGCGTTCGTTTCATGGCAAATCGTTTTGTAGTGTTTTCGTGGTTAACAAAGATAAGTTATACCCGGTGCGCCCGGTACACCGGCGGCTGAAAGAAAATGTTTGAAATTGACTATTTCTGCGTTACCTTCGCAAACTCGTACAGAGCAATGATGCACTACTATCAGGTCATATCATTTTTTTCGGTAACCGCTCCGGTTACCATTATTGCCACCATTATTACCCTCGTGTGAGGGTAAACGTTTTACATATAATCCGCTGGGCTGAAATAGCTGTTCGTTTAAACAAATCATTATTGGTATCATTCTAAGTAAATTTTCTCAAACACATCATTATATGCAGGTTTTGAAATTTGGCGGTACTTCGGTTGGGAGCGCCGACAATATTAAGCGGGTAATAGCGATAGTAAAAGAAAGGCTTCAAAAAAATCCTACTCTGGTAGTAGTGTCGGCGCTCGGTGGTACCACCGATGCGTTGCTCAATGCTGGTAATCTTGCCGCTACAGGCGACGAATCTTTCAGGGAAGAGTTGCAGAAAATAGAGCAACGCCACCTGGAAACGGTAAAGCAACTCATACCGGTGCAGCAGCAAAGCAGTGTGCTGAGCCTGGTAAAAAAAGTTTGCAACGAAATAGATGATGTATGCAATGGCGCTTTTTTGCTTCAGGAGCTTTCGGTAAGAACCAGAGACCGTATGGTGAGTTTCGGAGAACTGCTGTCTTCGCAGATCATTGCTGCTGCTTTCAGCAGCGCAGGGGTACCTGCCTTATGGAAAGACAGTCGTGAGTTGATTCTGACGAACAGCAATTTTGGGAACGCTGTTGTAAATACTGCTGAAACAAAAAACAACATTAAAGAGTTTATTGCCGGCTGCCAGCAATCACTGGTATTGTTACCGGGCTTTATAGCTGCCAATGCTCAGGGCGAAACCACTACATTGGGCAGGGGAGGGTCGGACTATACGGCTGCTTTACTGGCTGCTGCCGTAAAAGCATCTGTACTTGAAATTTGGACCGATGTATCGGGTATGATGACGGCAGACCCCCGGTGGGTAAGCGGAGCAAAAGTTATTTCAGCCATATCGTATCAGGAAGCGATGGAATTGTCGCATTTCGGTGCTAAGGTATTATATCCCCCCACCATTCAGCCCGTATTGGGCAAAGGTATTCCCATAGTGATCAAAAACACTTTTGACCCAGGGGCACCTGGTACGCTGATTGGCAAAGATGCAGCTTCAAATGGTAATCCGGTGCGCGGCATATCGAGCATCAGCAACATTGCCTTGCTGAGTCTGGAAGGCAGCGGGATGGTAGGAGTACCGGGCTTTTCCAAGCGGCTATTTGAAGCGCTCTCGCTGGCAGGCATTAACGTAATTCTTATAACGCAGGGCTCTTCCGAACATTCTATCTGCGTAGGGGTAGAAGCCCCTAACGCCATCCGCGCCAAGGAAGTGATCGACGGTGCTTTCGCGGATGAGATCAGGATGGAAAGGGTATTTCCGCTGCGGTTAGAAACCGAATTGTCTATCGTAGCACTGGTAGGAGAAAATATGAAAAGTTTGCCCGGCATCAGTGGCAAAATGTTTGGTGTGCTGGGAAGAAACGGTGTGAATGTAAGAGCCATTGCACAGGGCTCTTCCGAGCGAAACATATCTGCCGTGGTATCTTCCAGAGATGTAAGGAAAGCCATCAATGTTTTACACGAAGAGTTTTTTGAAACCACCAGTAAGCAAATCCACCTTTTTGTAGCGGGTGTGGGTAATGTGGGCGGTAAATTATTGCAACAGGTACAGCAGCAGGCTGCGTGGCTGTCCAGTAATTTGCGTCTTCATATAAAAGTTGTGGGACTTTCCAATAGCCGAAAAGTAGTGATCAACGATGGTGGCATTGACCTGAACAGTTGGCGGGAAGCCCTGGAAAACGGAGAATCGCTTACGCTGCAGGAGTATGTAAATACCATCATCAGCAAGAACTTTCGAAATTCTATTTTTGTGGATATCACCGCCAGTGATGCGGTGGCAGTGGTATACGATCAACTGCTGCAAAAAAGCATATCCGTTGTGGCCTGTAATAAAGTGGCGTCGTCGTCGTCGTATGCTTATTACAAAAAGCTCAAAGAGCTGTGTCGTACCTATAATTGCCAATATCTTTTCGAAACTAATGTGGGGGCAGCCCTACCGGTAATCGGCACGCTGAACGACCTGATGCGCAGCGGCGACAGGATACACAGGATAGAGGCGGTGTTGAGCGGTACGCTCAATTTCGTGTTCAACCATTATGATGGCAGCCGCAGTTTCGCAGAAGTGGTGCGTCAGGCGCAGGAGGAAGGGTATACCGAACCAGACCCGCGGCTTGACTTGAGTGGTAAAGATGTGATGCGCAAGATTATGATATTGGCACGTGAGTCCGGCGCACAAATCGAAATGGAAGAGATTAGCTGCAATGGTTTCCTGCCGGAATCCTGTATGGAAGGCGATGTGGAGGCGTTTTACAAGGAAATGGAGAAACAGGAGGCGCATTTCAAAGGCTTATACGATGAGGCAACGGCGGCCGGGTGTAAACTTAAATTCGTGGCGAGATTCGAAGACGGAAAAGCATCTGTAGGTTTACAGCATATTGCTCCCCAGCACGATTTGTATCATTTGTATGGAAAAGATAATGTAGTGTTGTTTTATACCGAGCGCTATCCGGAGCAACCCCTTGTGATAAAGGGTGCAGGAGCAGGAGCTGAAGTAACGGCGTCGGGGGTGTTTGCGGATATTATCAGAGCTACGGCATTTTAAAAACCGAAGACCGATACTTCGTTGCTAACGCAATAATGATGTACGGCTTATAATCAGAATATGGAATATATGTCTGTTGATATAATACAAGAAGAATGTTTTTTGACTGAAGAAGTAATAGATAGGGGAGTAGCTGCTGCAATGGGCAGGCAATGTACCATACATGCGCCAGGCACAGTGGCCAATATGGTTTGCGGATTCGATGTGTTGGGGCTGGCAGTAAATGACCCTTACGATATAATGACGGTACGCGTTATCGAAAAACCCGAAGTGGTGATACACAATGTGGATAGCTACGGGCTGCCAACGATGCCGGAAAAAAACGTAGCCGGCGTGTCGCTATTGGAAATGATTCGCCAGTTAGGAGATAAGGCAGGCTTTGAGGTGACCATAGAAAAAAAGATCAAACCCGGTAGTGGCGTTGGTTCCAGTGCGGCAAGTGCTGCAGGCGCCGTAGTAGCGGCCAATATATTGCTGGGCGGTATTTTTTCAAAACCTCAGTTGGTTCAGATGGCCATGTTTGGAGAAAAACTGGCTTCCGGGGTAAAACACGCCGATAATATTGCCCCCTGCATCTATGGTGGTGTTACATTGATCAGGGCTATTCACCCGCTGGATATTATCAGTGTGCCTTCGCCTCCGCTATACGTTACCCTTGTGCACCCGCAGATAGAAGTGCGTACAGAAGACGCGCGGCAAATACTGAGAAAACAGATACTACTGAAAGATGCCATACGCCAATGGGGAAATATTGCCGGATTAGTAACAGGCCTGATGAAATCTGATTATGAACTGATCGGCCGCTCGCTCGAAGATGTACTCATTGAGCCGGTAAGAAGCATCCTGATCCCGGCTTTTGCAGAAGTGAAGAAAAAAAGCCTGGCGGCAGGTGCGCTCGGCGGCGGCATTTCCGGATCCGGACCATCCATATTCATGCTCAGTCGCGAAGAAGGTACCGCCCAACAGATTGCAGAAGAAATGAAAAGCGTATACACAAAAGCAGGAATAGACTACCATACCTATGTAACTACGGTAAACATGGAAGGTTGCACCCTTATACAATAAACAGCTTATCTGAAAATGAAGTATTATAGTCTAAACAAACAGTCATCGCCGGTTGATTTTAAAACCGCCACCATCAAAGGGCAGGCGCCTGATAGGGGATTGTATTTTCCTGAAACCATACCGTCATTGCCGGAGGGATGGCTGGACGATATCGGGAACAAACCCAACGAAGAGATTGCATATGACGTTATCCGCCCCTATGTGGGTGATGATATTCCTGTGCCTGAGCTAAAGCGCATTGTGAAAGAAACCATCAGCTTTCCCATACCGCTGGTAAAAGTAACAGCGGATATTTTTTCGCTGGAATTGTTTCATGGTCCCACCCTCGCATTCAAAGATGTGGGCGCTCGTTTTATGAGCCGTTGCCTGGGGTATTTTGCGAAAGAGAGAAGCGAAAAGGTAACGGTACTGGTAGCTACTTCCGGCGATACGGGTGGAGCAGTAGCCAATGGATTTTACGATGTGGAAGGCGTGGAAGTAGTGATACTCTATCCATCGGGGAAAGTAAGCGCTGTACAGGAGAAACAGCTAACCACACTGGGTAAGAATATACAAGCGCTGGAAGTGGAGGGTACGTTCGATGATTGCCAGCAAATGGTGAAACAGGCATTTGCGGATGAATCGCTGACAGGCAAAAAGTTTCTCACTTCAGCCAACTCCATTAATGTGGCGCGTTGGTTGCCACAGCAGTTTTATTATTTCCTGGCATATAAACAATGGGCTGAAAAAGCGTTTCCGCCCGTTATCTGTGTACCCAGTGGAAATTTCGGCAATATTTGTGCCGGCATGCTGGCGCATATATCCGGGTTGCCGGTACAGCATTTTATTGCAGCCTGCAACGCAAATGATGTGGTGCCTCGCTATCTTTCAAGTGAAAAATACGAAGTGCAGCCTGCAATAGCTACCATCTCCAATGCAATGGACGTAGGTAACCCCAGCAATTTTGTGCGTGTTATGCAGTTATTTGGCAATAATTTCCCCGGCCTTACGAAAATACTTTCAGGATATACCGTTACGGACGAGGAAACCCGCGAAACGATCCGCCAGGTAAAGCAGAAAACCGGATACCTTACCGACCCCCACGGCGCAGTAGCTTACCTCGCCCTGGAAAGATATCTGGAAGCCCATCCGGGACAAAAAGGGATTTTTGTGGAAACGGCACACCCGGTTAAGTTTTATGATGTGGTGGAGCCGGTTGTTGGTGAAAAAGTGGCTATTCCTGCATCTATAGCACCCATACTGAACCTCCCGAAGCAGTCAACTGTTATCAGGCCGGACTATGCCATACTAAAAGAGTATTTGCTGTCGTAGCAAATACTCTTTCAATTTCCCGTTCGTACCGAACAAAGGTTATTTATCTTCCTTCCACTTTCTGAATGGCCTTTTCGGCCCGGCTGTAAGCTGTTTTTACTTTGTAATTATACCATTTGTCCTTCAACAATTTACGCATAGCATTGTCGAAGTTGCGGGTGATGACCAGGTTGCTGAATCCTGTAACCCTGTCCATCGCAGACGATAAGGCCCGTACGCTTACAGAATATCCGCCGGTTACATACTGAATATAGTGCCAGTAACCTGCCGGCATGAAAACGGTTTCGCCAAAACCAATGGTGCAATCCCATCCGTTGGCATACTTCAGCGCAGGGAATTTATCGAAATCCATATTCTTCATATCCCCGATCCCATGAAAGTTATAGGGAAGCTTATACAAAAAGGGTGAGGCTTCATTGGGGAATAAGGTTACACGTTTCTGCCCGTGAAACTGAGTCAGGAACACATGAGACATGTCGATGTCATAATGGTTGCGGGTGCTGGATCCGCCTCCTCCAAAAAACATCAGCGGCAGCCAGGTGAGTATGTTGTCCGCTATTTTGTTGAATTGGAGTTGCTTTCTGAGCTCGGGTTTTTCAATCAGCAGGTTGAAAAGGAATAACCGCGATTCGGTAGGTTCCCGCTGAATAAGATCAAGGTACTCAGCAAACGGCATTTTAGCCATCGGAGCGCTGTGAACCATGTCGGGGTGCGCATTTTCACTGCCATGTACCGGAACCATCAGATCACCGGCTACCTCCTTGAAGTAGTCGTAGTTCCACAGTTCCAGGGCCGGGCCTTTAACAAAATCTTTGAGGATAACGGGAGTCTTGGTTTTCACATACTTTTCAACAAACTCCTCTTTTGTCAAACCCTCTACTCGTTCAATGGATTGTAAATTCATATGTTGACCGCAGATTGTAGCATGCCACTGGCAGGCCGTGAGTTATTAAATGTTAACTACCCTAAAATTCTTTAAGAGTCTAATACCTAAAGATTATGTAACATAATCCCTAAAATACAACTCCATAAACAAAATTATGACTTTTGGCTATATGGCGCTTGCTTAATCGGGAAGATTTTAACAATCCTGCTCCTTATTTAGGTCATTTCCCCTTTCCTTTAAAGATTCTTTTAACAGCTCTGCCCAGTTTGTTGAGGTTGTCTATCTGATCGTGCATGGGTGTAAGGGTAATATTCTCGGATTGGATGCCGGCTTCCCGCTTTTGCTCGGGGTATAAAAGTACCAGGTTTTGCTTCGGGAAATGTTTGATAAGTTTGGCAGGCAGGGAGTCCATATAGGAATGGTGTGAAATGGTTCCCTGGCGGGCGCCTACTACTACAAGCATGTCGCTGCTGCCGACCTCCTTTACCAGTGCCGGAAGGTGTTCGGGCGCTTCAAACAGCCTGAAAGTAACGTCTATACTCGTTTTGTTTTTTTGCAACTCCCTTTTAAAAGCTTCCTGCGAAGCGGGGGCACCGCATAGTACCAGTTTGGAACCTGCCTGTTTGGAGAGGGTAGCAACTCTTTTCACCCAGTGCGAAAAGCCTAACTCAAACTCCGCATTTTTGCTCAGAAAGATAAAGGTCTTCCGGGAGGTGCTGACAGGTAGTTGCAGGCGGCAAACAAAAACTGTTTCCCAAACGCTTTCCAGCACGTTTTGTGCAGTGGTGCCAAAAAAGGTGTTGAAAAGAAAGCCGGTGGTTGTATTCGTTTTGTCAGACCATCCGATTACCACATCGGAGATGAGCATTTCTTTTACGGCACGGGTAATGCCATTCACTACGTTCAGGTCTACGCGGGTTACGGGAAACACCCTGGTTTCGGTTTCTGCACCATGCCGTACGGCGCTTTCCATATTTTTGTTGTTCTGTACTACTTTCTCTTTTACATCCTCTTCATCCTGCATCACTGTGAGCATGTACACCGGTGTTTTTTGCTGAGAGGCATTCAGCATGACGGCAAAATCCAGCAGATCCTGGTTGCCCTCCTCATTCACGGGTATCAATATCCGCTCCTGTATATTAGCAATACCGGGGATATCAACAGAGTCAATCACCGCCAGCTTTTTAGCGGCGTTGGCAGTAACGAACGAACCTACCATACAGGTAACGAGTATAAGCATAATGGTGCCGTTCAGCACATGCTCATCCACCATTCCGAGGTGATATCCTATCAGTATCACGGCGATGGTGGCGGCGGCATGCGAAGTACTCAGCCCGAAGATGATATTGCGCTGGATGGCACTGTACCGGAATATTTTCTGCGTAAGAAAAGCGGCAATCCACTTGCTTACAAGTGCCATGGCGGTCAGGGTTCCCGCTATAAAAAGTGCCGTATTGCCTTTGAGCAATACCTTAAGGTCTACCAGCATCCCTACACTAATGAGGAAAAAAGGAATGAATATAGCATTCCCTACAAATTCAATCCGGCTCATTAGAGAAGAGGCGTGGGGAATCAATTGATTGAGCGCCAGCCCCGCCAGAAAAGCCCCGATAATACCTTCCACTCCCGCCAGTTCGGCCATAAAAGCAGCCAGGAATACCATCGCCAGTACAAATACAAAGTGGCTGATACTGTCGTCCTTCATTTTTTTAAAAAACCATCTCCCTACAAATGGAAAACCCCACAATACAGCAGCAGAAAAAACAATGAAAGAACCGGCTAGTTTCAGAAAAAACATTTGTGTGAGCTCTCCGTCTGCCGAGCCGCTGAGTACGGCCAGTATCAACAATACAGCCGTATCGGTGATGATGGTTCCGCCAACGGTAATGGTAACTGCTTCATTTTTCGTAACGCCCATGCGGCTGACCAGCGGATAGGCTACCAGGGTGTGCGTGGCAAACATGCTTGCCACCAGTATTGACCCGGTTTCGGTAAAATGCAGTACCTGCCTGCACAAAAGATAGCCCAGGGAGAGGGGAACAATAAATGTGAGAAACCCAAAAATCAGACTTTTGTAACGGTTGCGCCTGAATTCGGCCAAATCCAGCTCCAGACCGGCGATGAACATAATGTATAATAGCCCCGCATTGCCAAACAGGTCTATGCTCCCCTTGGCTACAATATTGAAACCATGATCGCCGATCAACATGCCGGCTATGATAAGCCCTACAATGCCGGGAATGCGTAATTTTCGAAGTACGATGGGAGCCAGTAATATGATGAAAAGGACAATAACAAATATCGGCACGGGGTCGCTCAGCGGAAATGTTATTCCTTTTAGTAAAATCATAATGCTGTCATCTTATCGGTTTAGCTATAAACAATCGAGCCAAATGTACAAAAATGTGTAGGTAAACATATCCGTACGCTACCCTTCGGTTAATATTTGTTTGAAATACTGCGTAAAGCAAATGATTTTCCAGGCAAACAGGGAAGAATTTGAAGCTAAATATTATTTTTGTTGCAATTGTATGTAGTATTACGATTAATGATATACGATATGGCAAAAACAGATATACTGGCAGATGAAGAGTTGGATACGCTTGTAACTACAGAACAGCCCTACCAGTTGATTGTGTGGAACGACGAAGTAAATACCTTCGAGTGGGTGATTGAAACATTGCAGGAGGTGTGCGGGCACAGCCATGAGCAGGCCGAGCAATGCGCATATATCATCCATTTTAAAGGAAAATATGCGGTAAAAGAAGGAGAATATGAAGAGCTGAAACCGCAGTGCGACGCCATCACCGAACGTGGCATAGGCGCCACCATAGAAATTCCTGCCGGTTAGTTTGTTTCATCCTGAAACATCGCAGATGCTATTCCGTCTGCGAACAACTTCCCTTCATTCGTAAGTTGCAAACAACTTCCCTGTATCGTCAGTTGGGCAGGCGAAAAGGAGGTTGCCAGCACGAGGAGGTTTTCGCTGACCTCCTTTCCAAACCGGTTTTTTACCAGCTCCAGGTCAATGCCTTCTGCAGTACGAAGTGCCGTCATGATGTATTCATTGGCTTTCTGAACAGTAGTCAACGTTTCCTTTTCCGATGGAACGATCTGCTGCTGCAGCGACCGGATGTAACGGCTGTTGTTAGCAATGTTCCAGTACCGGGTATCCTTCCCGTCGAAAGAATGAGCGGAGGGGCCCAGCCCGTAGTAAGGTTTCCCCTGCCAATAAGAACTGTTGTGCCGGCTTCGCTGCCCGGGCAGCGAAAAGTTAGATATTTCGTAATGCTCATACCCCAGGTTTTTGAGCCAGCCGGTAAGCAGCAGGAACTGCCTGACCTGTTGCTCCGGGTCAACGTCGGCCCGCTGCTGTTTTCTTATCTGGTGATGCAGTGTGGTGGAGGGCTCTACAGTAAGTGCATAGCAACTGATATGCGGCACCTGCAATGCTGCCAGCCTATTCACGTTTTCGTGCCATTCTTGGTCAGACAGCCCCGGAATGCCGTATATCAGGTCGGCGCTGATGTTATAAAAGCCGGCAGCCTGTGCCAGCACAATGCTCTCGGCAGCCTGCGTTGCATTATGGGCACGGTGCATCCACTGCAGATCGCGTTCATAAAAAGACTGTATACCAATGCTCAGCCGGTTGATGCCGGATTGCTTCCATTGTGCCAGCCGTTGGGCATTTATATCGTCGGGATTGGCTTCCAGTGTTACTTCCGCTGCTGCCGACACCGGAAATTTTTTATATAGCGCGGCCATAATAGACGCCAGTTCGCCTGCATCCAACAGGCTGGGTGTGCCACCCCCGAAATAGATAGTTTCTATCGTAGGGTTTGCGTTAAATAGTGGTGTAAGGATGATTTCCTTCAATAAAGCGCCTGTTAAATCGTTTTTTTGCTTTAGAGAAGTGGAAAAATGAAAATTGCAATAGTTGCAAGCCTGTTTGCAGAAGGGAATATGGATGTAAATACCAGCCAAAGACGATGTTTTTTAAAGTGAACCAGCAAATTTCTGTTCAATATGAATTATTATTTTCGGTCAGCATGAGCTCCCATAAAATTTGTCATTCATTTTTTGTGTAATTTATGGGTGAAAGAATTCATATACGTTTGTGGACAATGAGTAGGCTTTGTTGCTTTATGGGGGTGTTTTGCTGGGCTTTTTCGGCACCTGCGCAGCAAAAGTATGAATTAAACTATGTTTTTGAAGACAAGGAACAGGGATGGGCCGCCGCAGCCCTGGATTTACAAACGATATTTGCTGACAGAGAGGCCTGCAGGCGGTATATAACAGGCATAACAGATCTGCTGCGTACGAGAGGGTACATCACCGCGTCGCTGGACAGTGTGGCGTACGATTCTTTGTCGGCCACCGCCTGGACTTATATAGGTAAGCGATACCAGTGGACGGAGGTCAATACCGACAGTGCCGATAAAAAAGCTTTGTCTGCCGCCGGCTGGAACCACAAAACGTTGAGGGGGGTAGTGGTAGATTTTCAAACAGTCAACAGCTGGCAGGAACGACTGCTTCGATATTTTGAAGACAACGGGCATCCGTTTGCAGAGGTCCGGCTGGATGAAATCGCCATACAGGAAGACAGGGTACAGGCGCGGCTGGTGACCAATAAAGGGCCTTTTTACAGAATAGACAGCATAAGGGTATACGGCAAGGCCAGGATATCGAACTATTTTCTGCAGCAGCATCTGGGTATTGCCGATGCATCTCCTTATCGTAAGAACAGGTTGCAGACTGTAAGCGCAAAGCTGCTGGAGCTTCCTTATTTGAAAGAATCACAACCCTGGGATGTTTCGATGCTGGGTACGGGTGCTGTATTGAATCTCTACCTCGAACCGAAAAGAAGCAGCCAGGCAGACGTGATCCTGGGCTTTTTACCTGCTACCGGAGAACCGGGGCGCACAAAAATGCAACTCACCGGCGAAGCGAATATCAGTCTGAAAAATGCTTTGGGAAACGGAGAAACGGTGGGAATCAACTGGCAACAGATACAGGTGCAGTCGCCCAGGCTACATTTACTGTACGAGCAGCCCTACCTGTTTCGTACGCCGTTCGGCATTGATTTTAATTTCGATCTGCTGAAAAAAGATTCTTCTTTTTTAAACCTGAATGCACTGTTGGGGGTACAATACTTTTCTTCCGGAAAACAAAGTGGAAAGCTATTTGTTCAGTCGCTTTTCACCAATGTACTGCCGGCTGGTACAGATACCTCCGTTATCAAATCTACTAAACGCCTGCCGGTATTCATTGATGTAAGTACCACTAACCTGGGCGTAAGCTACCGGTTCAATAATACAGACTATCGTTTGAACCCCCGGAAGGGAAGTGAATGGAATGTTACAGCGGCTGCCGGTATCCGGCGTATTAAACGCAATAACGCCATACTAGGACTTACAAAAGACGCTACAGGGAATGATTTTGATTTTTCATCTTTGTACGATACGCTTCCCTTGCGTACGTATGTGATGCGGTTCAATGCTGCAGGCGCCCACTATATCCGAACCGGAAGCCAGTCGGTTATAAAGACTGCTGTCAATGGAGGATGGATATTGACCCCTGGTATTTTCAGAAATGAGATGTACCAGATAGGGGGATATAAACTTTTGAGAGGGTTCGATGAGGAAAGCATTTTTGCAAGTGGCTATACCGTGTTAACTGCGGAGTATCGTTATTTCATTGGGCTGAATTCCTATTTTTTTGGATTTGCGGATGGAGCCTGGGTCAACAGCCGGATGTATCACGAAACCCGCAATAATAGAAGCACTTATCTGGGGTTTGGGCTGGGTATGGCATTTGAAACCAGAGCAGGTATATTCAACCTCAGCTATGCAGTCGGCAAGCGGGAAGATCTGCCGCTGAACTTCCGCCAGGCGAAAATTCATTTCGGATTAATAAGTCTCTTTTAAAATATAATACCACTTCCACGAGTTATAGTGGCAGTATTCAGATAATTTTGCAACGAAAATCCGGTATAGTTGAAAAGATTACTGTTTTTTTTGGTATGGTATGCAACCCTTATGCCGGTTTTGGCGCAGGAGGATTCTGTGCGCGTTCCTCAACCGCCCGGTGCTCTTCCGGCTGTAACCAAAGATACCGCACCTGAAACAACGTTATCTCCGGTAATAGTAAACGATAGCGCCCGCAATAAAGATTCCATTACGCGGGCTGTGGTTACCCCCTCCCGCGCGGCACAGCCCCGGAAAGATACGGGCCAGACGATTATCCGTCCGCCCGCGTTAGCCTCTGCGGATACAGCACATATGCTGCAGGATACTATGCCTTCCGCACAGCCGGCTACGGTATATGGTGCTTATGCGTCCGCACTCATACAACACCATCCGTACTTCAACACTACTACAGAAGCGCTTCATATGCCCTCGCGGCCGTTCTCTCCGCCAGACAAAGACATGCTTTTTTACATGCTCTGTGGTCTGCTGCTGATACTCGCTGCATTACGGATGGCTTTTCCAAGGTATTTTCAGTATTTGTTTACTGCATTCTGGAGACCGGCCTTCCGGCAGACCCAAACCCGCGACCATCTTCAGGAATCCGGCGCCGCCACGCTGGCATTCAATATATTCTTTGCATTCAGTCTGGGGCTCTTTTCTTATCTCACTATACTATACCTGAGGCCGAATACACCTGATACCTGGTTGTTATTTGCTGCCTCTGTGTTGGGCGTATTATTGCTATATGGCGGCAAATACGTGATTTTTAATATTACCGGGTGGATGTTTGGCCACCGGGAGATTGTAAATACCTACCTTTTTATTGTACTGCTGATCAACAAAGTGCTGGGCGTACTGCTCATCCCTTTTTTGCTGATACTGGCCTTTGCAGATACCGAATTACAGCAGGTAGCCTTTATCGTATCATTGATTTTGGTAATAATTTTGTTTTTATATCGATACATGCTGACTTTCACCGGATTACGTAATGATCTAAAAATTAGTGCTTTACACCTCGCGCTGTTCGTATTGGGTTTTGAAATTATACCTGTATTGCTGATTTACCGGGGCTTAGTGCTATTCTTTGAAAGAAGTTTGTAAATTTGCAAACCATTATTGCCAACTAAAGATAAACATATACTGAAAATTGGATAAAATGGCAGGAAACCGAGTGAGCACTGTAAGCAGCAAGAAAATCCTTATTACCCAACCTCGCCCCGAATCGGACAAGTCTCCCTACTTTGAACTGGCCAGAAAACATGGCGTTCACCTGGAGTTTTTTCCATTTATTACTTTGGAAGGAGTACAGGCGAAGGATTTCAGAAAGCAGAAAATTGACATTACCCAGTTCAGCGCGGTTGTTTTTACCAGCCGTCACGCAATTGACCACTTCTTCCGGATGTGTGAAGAGCTGAAAATTTCAGTATCGCAGGATACCAAGTACTTCTGTATTACGGAGGCCGTGGCGCTCTATCTTCAGAAGTTTATCCTCTACAGAAAACGGAAAGTGTTTTACGGGGCAGACGGCTCCAACAAAAGCCTGTTTGATGTGATAAGCAAACATAAGGAGAATGAAAAGTTTCTTTATCCCTGTTCAGAAAACCAGCAGGACAATGATATAGTTAACTGGCTGAAATCGAACAATTGTGAGTTTGATACTCCCTTTATGTATCGCACCATCAACACCGACGTAAAATCAGTACTGTCAAAATCTGAGTTCGACATCATTTGCTTTTTCACGCCGAGCGGTGTAAAAAGTTTGTTTGAAAACCTGCCTAAATACGAGCAAAACGGTACCAAAATAGGCGCTTTCGGTATTAATACGTTTAAAGCTGTAGAAGAAGCAGGGCTCACCCTTCACATCAAAGCTCCTGCGCCGGAAACACCGTCAATGGTAGCAGCACTGGAGAAATATTTTGCAGAGCAGAAAAAATAATTCCCGGAAATTTGCTGCATGGCAGCTTATTCCAACCATCTCGTTCATGAAACGAGTCCCTATCTTTTACAACACGCCCATAATCCGGTGGAATGGTATCCCTGGGGCGACGCAGCATTGCAGAAAGCGATAGAAGAAGATAAGCCTATACTGGTTAGTATTGGATACGCCGCCTGTCATTGGTGTCATGTGATGGAAAGAGAAAGTTTTGAAGATCCGGATACGGCGGATTTCATGAATACCCATTTTGTAAATATCAAGATCGACCGGGAAGAACGCCCGGACCTCGATCATATCTACATGAATGCGGTGCAAATGCTCACCGGCGCCGGCGGGTGGCCCCTGAACGTTTTTCTTACACCAGAAAAAAAGCCGTTTTATGGCGGCACCTATTTTCCTCCTCATCCTGTACATAACCGCCCTTCGTGGAAACAGGTATTGATGGGCGTAGCCGAAGCTTTTTATGAAAGAAGAGATAAGCTGGAGGAAAGTGCAGAAAGCCTCACGGATCAGTTGATGAAGGCATCGGGTTATGGACTTACAGATTCGTCGCTTCCCACCGACGATACCCCCCATACCATATACCGGCATATCATGCAATCGGCAGATGCTGTTCATGGCGGCTTTGGGAGTGCCCCCAAGTTTCCACAGGTATTTACCATTCAATACCTGCTCCGGCATTATCATTACACCGGCAGCCACGACGCGCTGCGCCAGGCTGTGCTGAGTTTGGATAAAATGATATACGGTGGCATATACGATCAGCTGGCGGGTGGTTTTGCCCGTTACTCCACCGACGCAGAGTGGGTGGCTCCGCATTTCGAAAAAATGCTGTACGATAATGCCCTGATGGTACAGGTGCTGTCGGAAGCATACCAGTTAACGGGCAACGTTCTATACAAGCGTACCATTGCCGATACGATGGCGTTTGTGCAGCGCGAGATAATGTCTCCCGAAGGTGGTTTTTTCGCTGCACTGGATGCCGACAGCGAGGGCGTGGAAGGAAAGTATTATGTGTGGGATAAGAAAGAAATAGAACAACTGTTGGGAGAAGATGCACCATTGTTTTGCCGTTTTTACGATGTAACGGAGGAAGGCAACTGGGAGCATACCAGTATTCTGAATATACGCACCCCTCTTCCGGATTTCGCCCGGGAGGCAGGACTGGAGGAACATGTACTGGAAGAATTGTTAGAAAAAGCACGCATTACGCTTTTAAAAGAAAGAGAGAAGCGCGAGCGTCCCCTGACAGACGATAAAATACTGCTTGGCTGGAACGCTCTCATGAATACCGCCTGCTCTATGGCATACGCCTCCACAGGCGAAGCGCAGTACCTGAAACTGGCACAGACCAATATGGCATTTGTATGTCGGGTGTTTTCCGGAACAACCTGGCGCCATGGCTATAAAAATGGAGTAGCGTCTAACCCCGCCTTTCTGGACGATTATGCCAACCTTATAGAGGCGCTGATTTATTTGCAGGAGCTTACGGGCGATCAGGATTATCTGCTCCGTGCGAAAAAGCTGCTGGAAATAGTGCTGACAGACTTTTACGATGCCGATACGGGCTTGTTTTATTTCACGGGCAAACACCAGCACGATGTAATATTCAGAACCTGCGAAATCTATGACGGCTCTACACCATCCGGCAATGCAACAATGGCCTGGAACCTGAGATATTTATCGTTGATCTTTGATAATAACGAGTGGAGGAGCATAAGCAACAAGATGCTGGCGTCAATGCTGCATATGATAACGCGGTACCCTACCTCTTTTGGTAAATGGGCGGGTATGATAACAGGTTCGGTACATGGCATAAATGAAATAGCTATCGTGGGCAACCATCACAAACCACTGACCCGGGAGTTGCTGTCAAACTATTTGCCAGACAGGGTTTTACAATCTTCGAAGCTCGGCGACTCCACCTTTCCTCTGCTGCAAAACCGGTATCATCCACAGGAAACAAACCTTTATTTATGCAAGGGGTATGCGTGCCTAAAACCAGTAACAGATGTTGGCAGCTTACTGCAATTATTGAAGAAATAAGCATGGTTTGCTGCACAGAAAAAACACAATATCTAACAGGCGGCACCGTTTTATATTCCAGTTTAAGGACATCTGATCGATAAGCTAAAAAAAGTTTAATATTAGCAATTGATAAATGATAAATCAATATTTCGTTTATATTTGTCCATATACCCTTTAAGCTATTATTATGAAAATGAAAGGCCGTTTACTCAACCTCTCAGTCGTTGCAGCGTTGACCATAGCTGTGGCAAGTTGTGGTAAGTCGAAATCCTCCAAGTCCCCTGATTTTAAGGGGCAGTTACATGGTGTGGCTCCGGGAGGCAAGTATAGTTTGCCCAAACCCCCCGGTATGGTGTACATTCCTCAGGGAACTTTCCATATGGGACCCAGCGATGAAGACATCAATTATGCATTCACCGCCCGTAACCGGCAGATTACCATCAATGGTTTCTGGATGGATGAAACTGAGATCACCAATAATGAATACCGTCAGTTTGTAAACTGGGTGCGTGATTCTATTGCAGGCGATAAACTTGGTTATAAGTCAAAGGATGGAAACAGCCTTGACTGGAAAAAGGTTCAGACCATCAAGTGGGACGATCCCAAAACCATGGAGCAACTGGATGCGATGATCGTATCGCCCGACAACAGAATTTTCGGTAAAAAAGAAATCGATGCCAACAAGCTGATTTACCATTCCGAAACCTTCGATTATGCCGAAGCTGTAAAGAAGGAGAACGCGTCTCAGGTTCGTTCGAAATTCATCGTAAAAAAAGATACCCCCATTTATCCCGATACGCTCGTATGGATCAGAGATTTCTCTTACTCCTACAACGAGCCCATGTCTAAAAGGTATTTCTCACACCCGGCTTTCGGCAACTATCCTGTAGTGGGCGTAAACTGGAAGCAGGCAGTAGCATTCTGCGAGTGGAGAACCAAGTTCCTGAACAGTTACCTGGAACAACAGAAAAGAGCCCAGGAGTCCGACTTCAGGCTGCCCACCGAAGCAGAATGGGAATACGCAGCCAGAGGCGGACGCTCTCAGGCACCTTACCCCTGGGGTGGTTACTACCTGCGCAACAGAAAAGGCTGTCTGCTGGCAAACTTTAAACCCGGACGTGGTAATTATGCAGAAGACGGAGGATTGTATCCGGTGCGTGCAGATGCCTATTGGCCCAACGACTTCGGTTTGTACAACATGGCCGGCAACGTTGCAGAGTGGACCTCTTCATTTTTCTACGAAGGAGCCTACAACTTTCAGCACGATATGAACCCGGACATTCGCTGGAATGCAAAAGACAGTGATCCTCCCCGTATGAAACGTAAAGTACTGAGAGGCGGGAGCTGGAAAGATGTGGGATACTTCCTGCAGACAAGCGCCCGCACGTATGAATACCAGGATACTGCCAAATCTTATATCGGTTTTCGTTGTGTAATCGACCTTCCCCCCTCCGGCAAACGCAGCAGGTAAACGGCAGGTTACGTACACCGCAATTAAACAGAACAATAACTTGAACAATACTCAATAACTAATTATGCTTTGCAAGGAGGCCTATCCACCCCTTGCCTTGTATGATGATCATTACCTTTTGAAATCTAAAACAGAAAAACCCTATTAAACAAAACAAAAATTCTCTTTATGGCAGGCACAAACAAATCCACAGAAAGACTCGTTAACGTATTAGTGTGCGTTGGCGCCGCAGTTGTAATTTTCGGCGCATGGGCCAAAATTCTTCATAAGTCTTTTGCCGACATCATGCTCACAGTTGGTCTTTTAACAGAAGCTGTGATATTCCTGATCTATGCATTTTTACCCCCTCCCGGTGGTGAAATGAAAGAAATAGCAGAATCCCTGAAAGGTGGTGTTGGTGTTGCCGGCGGCAATCCTGCACTGGCTTCTATGGATAAAATGTTGCAGGATGCCTCCATTACACCTGCCAACCTGCAGAGACTTGGTGATAACTTCAGCAAACTGGGTGTAACCGTAGAAAAAATGGCCGACATGGCAGATGTTACCGCAGTAACATCCGACTTTTCAGCTAAAACCAAAGAAGCAACACAGGCCCTGGTACAAGTGAAAGAAGCGTATGCAGGCGCTGCCACTACGGCCAAAAGCTTTAACGATGCAGCAGAAACCAGCAAGCAGTTTCACGATCAGGTACAGGTGCTTACCAAGAACCTGTCTTCATTAAACACTGTTTACGAATTAGAGTTACAGGATACCAACAATCACCTGAAAGCTATGAATGGCTTTTACAGCAACCTGGCACAGGCTTCACAAAGCATGCAGGGTAGCGTGGAAGATGCCAAAAAAGCACAGGAGCAAATTGGTCTGCTGGCTAAAAACCTGGGTAACCTGAACAATGTATACGGTAATATGCTTGCTGCAATGCAGGGCAGATAAACCCACAGTAATGGATTGAACAACACAATCCATTTTTTAAACCTTATTCGTAAATAAAACATATTAAATCCTGAAAAATCATGGCACTACCTAAAGAGCCACGGCAGAAGATGATCAATATGATGTATTTGGTGCTTACAGCATTGCTGGCGCTGAACGTATCTGCCGAGATCATCAATGCCTTTAAAACAGTCGATAACAGTCTGTTGAAATCCAACAGCACGTTAACAGCATCTTCGGATGCTATATATAAGGGGTTTGAGGAAAGCCTTGAAGATCCGAAAACCCGCGAGAAAGCGGCTCAATGGAAGCCTAAAGCCGATCAGGTGAAAAAGCTTTCTGCTGACATGACTTCGTATATCGAAAATCTGAAAACAAGATTGAAAGAAGAAAGTCAGTATAACGAAGAAACCGGCGAAGGGATCAGTAACCTGGATGCACCTACCCGATTGATGGATACACAGGGTGAAGGCGAAAAACTGCGCCTGGCGCTGGAAAAATTCAAGAACGATCTGACAGCAGTAGACCCTGAGGTTGCAAAAGAATTGCAGGGACTACCCATCGATATCGAGAAGCCCAAGTCTTCTACCGGTAAAAGTGATGCGAATCAGTCCTGGACTGCTGCTTATTTCCATATGACACCTACTATTGCAGCGATGACCATCCTGAGTAAATTTCAGAATGATGTAAAGAATTCAGAAAACAAAATGGTGGCTAAGTTGTTCGAAAAAGTAGGCGGCGTTGTGTTTAAGCTGGATAAGTTCGAGCCGATGGTGGCAGCGAACGCTACTTACCTGATGCCCGGCGAACAGGTGGAACTGAAAGCGGGTCTCGGTGCCTTTAACTCCTCAGTAAAACCTGAGGTGCTGATCAACGGCAAAGCGGTACCAGTGAGCGATAACGGCGTGGCCGAGGTAAAAATGCCTGCAGGCGCTTCCGGATCACACAAGCTGAATATCGAAATCAAATACCTCGATCCTAATACAGGCGAATCTAAGAGCATCTCCAAACCATTTGAGTATACTGTAGGTCAGCCTTCAGGTGTAGCGGTGATGCCTACAAAAATGAATGTGTTGTATGTGGGCGTTGAAAATCCTTTAAACATTACCGCAGGCGCGGGGAGTGAAAAGGTATCTGCCAGAATTAACAACGGCAGCCTGAACAAAGGAAGCGGCAGTAATTATGTAGCCGTTCCGAAAGAACCGGGCGAAGCAACTGTGGATGTATTGGTAGATGGCAAATCGGTGGGTAAAGTAGGGTTTCGTGTGAAATATCTGCCCAATCCCAATGCTTATGTAGGTCAGTTCGACGGTGGACAGGTGCCTACAGCACAGTTCAAGGCTATGGGTGGTGTAAGGGCTGCGATTGAGTCTGAGTTCGACGCCAAGTATGTGGTGCAGAGCTATACCATTGCAGACCTGAGTGCTGCCGACTACAATCCGGTAGCGAACAGTGGTGCAGCCTGGGGCGGTAATGCCAAATCGCTGGTAGATAACCTGAAACCCGGAAGAGGCGTATATATTGATAATATTAAAGCGAAAGGACCGGATGGCAGAACGATCACGCTGAAACCTCTGTCATTCATTTTAAGATAAAAATTCCCTGAATTCAGCGTTATCATTTGTTTAGTTTAACACTTTTTGATATGAAATGGAAATCCGCAAAATATGCTCTGTTGTTGATGGCTTTCGGTTTGACGATCCAGGCGGTTGATGCACAAACCACCCGGAAAAAGAACACCCGGTCTACCACAACCAAGAAGCCTGCTGCAAAAAAACAGGCAACCGCTCAGAAAACACAGGCTGCCGTAGCAGATGCGAGCCTGGGCGTTAACAAGCAGGATACCACACCGATTGTGGTGCAAAAGCAGGATCCGTTGAAGATGGACACCATACGGAAGTCTCTCCGCAACGACAATGCTATTGAAAAAAACCTGGTAAAAGAGCGTACTCCGTTGGCGTATGAGCATATCCGTGAGGATGATGCCATTTACAGAGAAAAAGTGTGGCGCGAAATTGATATTAGGGAAAAAATCAACCAGCCTTTTCGCTACTCAGCCGATGAGGACAATGGTAATCAACGGTTCATTGCCATCCTGCTGAACGTAATCAAAAGTGGTGAAGTGGTGGCCTTCGATGCCTCTGTGGACGACCGGTTTACAACACCCATGACAGTGGAGCAAATTGGCGCCAAACTGGCCGGAGGATGTGATACCATTATGGTGCCCGACCTGGAAAAGGATCCGGATATGTCTATCGGTATCATGAAAACCGAAAGAGTATGTGAAGAGTTCGATATGGATGCGATCGTAAAGTTCAGGATTAAGGAAGAGTGGGTATTTGATAAGGAGTCTTCCAGAATGTTTGTAAGGATACTGGGTATTGCCCCAATTAAAACCTATACTAACAAAGTAACGGGTGAAGTGATTGGTGAATCGCCCATATTCTATGTGTACTATCCCGATATGCGCCCCTCACTTGCAAGGTACGAGGTGTACAACGGAAGAAACTTTGGTGCACGCATGAGCTGGGAAGAACTTTTCGAAAGCCGCTTTTTTGGAAGCTATATCGTAAAGTCGACGCTTGATAACCCCCACGACCAATACCTGAAGCAATACGTTAAAGACGATATTTTGAGATTACTGGAAGGAGAAAACATTAAGAACAGGATTTTCAACTACGAACAGGATCTTTGGGAATACTAGTATTCCGTAATCATATTGAATCAATAAAATCGCCCCGGAAATACCGGGGCGATTTTATTATGGATAATTGTCGCAGATTGCCTAATGGAGCTTCTTTCTATGCTACCAGCCCCATTATGAAAGTTGCGCAAATAGTTGTTACAACAGGCTGTAGCAGACCCTGAACGCTATTGTGCAGGGGGCTGCCTTTAAGGAAAGTGAATGTGTAAAGAACCCGGGCTAACTACTGTGATCGGCAATAATCTTCCATTCACCATTGATGTTTTGAAACAGCAGCGTAAAATGTCCGGAGAGGTCGCCCACGGCACGGGTGAGATGGAACTTCCCCACCATATAATAGTATCCGGGAGAAAGTGGTTTGAGGTGAATAACGGTAAACTTGAGCATGCCCATTTGTTCTTTGTTGGGATAGCTTTTTTTATAACGATTCAGCGTATTGTTGTACCCGTAAATAACGCCTTTGCTGCCAATAAACATTACAGAATCGTTTTGCCAGTAGCCAGTCACGAAATTGTCCAGATCGCCCAGGTTCCAGTACTTTTCCTGATCGTGCATGATCTTTAAGATGGCTTTTTCGTCGGTATGCTGTGTAAAACCGGAAAAGCTGCAAAACACGGCAATTGTGAGAAACACTGTGTGATAGCGCATTGGAAGTAAAGTTTTTTCGTATAGCGTTCGGTGTATGAGCGCTGCCGCAATTAAGGGTGATTGTTTACTTTTGAACCATGAAGTTACTAAAGTTTGTTTTTCTTATAGTGGGAATGGCTCCGGGATGGGGCAGCGCGGCGGGGTGCCAGGATTGGTCTGTAGCAGCCAATGCCGGGAATCGCTTCCGATCAGCGGGCATGGAAAAACATACCGGGATCGATGTGTTCCCGGATCCGGCGAATAAAGCGGCAGACACGATTCCCTCTCTTTCAGAAGTGGTGATCCGTGGATATGAGAACAATCGCAGGCTGTTGGAGGCGCCGGTGGCGGTAAGTGTGGTGGGGCAGCGGGAGATGCAACGCTTTTCACCAGTATCGCTGTTGCCAGCGTTAAATTCTGTGCCGGGGGTACGCATGGAAGAAAGATCGCCTGGCAGCTACAGGCTCAGTATACGCGGAAGCCTGCTCCGTTCGCCATTTGGGGTACGCAATGTTAAGGTATACTGGAATGATATTCCATTTACAGATGCAGGCGGCAACAGTTATTTCAATCTTCTCGATCAATCAGGCATGCAACAGGTAGAAATATTAAAAGGACCAGGAGGCAGTCTGTATGGTGCCAATACCGGCGGTGTGGTATTACTGCATACCAACGAGCGTCCATTGCTGGATCAGCCCGTTCACAGCGGCTACTTACAACTCACCGGCGGATCTTTTGGGCTGTTTGGGGAAAATGCACAATGGAAATACCAGAATAAAAATTTTAGTTCTTCTTTCCAGCAGAGTCATTTGCAATCCGACGGGTATCGGGACAACACCGCTATGCGCCGCGATCTGCTGCAATGGAATGGGAAGGCCCGGCTGAACAGTCGCCATCAACTGAACTGGGTAGTATTGTATGCGGATATGTTTTACCAGACGCCCGGAGGGCTTACCGCAGAACAAATGAAAGAGAATCCCCGCCAGGCACGCGCCGGCGTACAGGAATTGAAAGTGAGCATTTATAATAAAACCCTGTTAGCCGGAGTAAGCAATGAGTTTCGAATCAATAGTAAATGGGCGCTGGTGAATTCCCTTGCGTTTTCTTACACAGATTTCAGAAATCCTTTTCTCTCTAATTTCGAAACCCGAGCCGAAACCAACCCGGGTTTCCGTACCAAAATAGCTTACCGCGAAACCTTTGGAAAACATATTTTACAGCTTGCAGGAGGAGTGGAATGGACGTACAACTACAGCGTTATTAATAACTACGGCAACAGGCAGGGCGTAAGAGATACCGTTCAATATAAAGACAGAATAAGTGCTTCGCAGTTCTACCCGTTTTTGCAGGGAGATTGGACGATCCATAAGCGATTGCAGGTACAGGCTGGTATTAGCAGTAATTTTTACCATTTTACTTATCGCCGTCCAACCGATGCCGGCGATACTAAAAAAGGCAAACAGCTCAACGAGTCGCTGCTGCCCCGGCTGGCGGCACTGTACCGCATTAATGAACGTTTATCGCTATACGGATCAGTAGCTAAAGGGTTTTCACCCCCCACTGTTGCAGAAATACGACCTTCTGAGGGAAGCATCCATAGCAATCTGCAGGCAGAATTCGGGTGGAACAGAGAAATAGGTATCAAAGGGCATGCGCTGAACGGAAGGTGGCAGTTTGATATAACAGCCTTCGACTTCAGGCTGAAAGATGCTATTGTGGTAAGACGAACAGATGCAGGAGCCGACTACTTCATAAATGCAGGAAGCACACAACAGAAAGGATTAGAATTGTATACAGATTATATGGCGATAAGCAATGCCCGTTGCCTGGTGCAAAACCTGAAAATATGGGGCAGCGCCGCCCTCAACGACTTCAGGTTCGCGAAATATGAAGTGGAAAATGCCCAGGGGCTACACGATTATTCAGGAAACCGGCTAACTGGTGTAGCCAAACAGGTGGCAGCCATAGGAGTGGATATTTCTACGCGTCCGGGATGGTACCTCCATACTTCTTTTAGCTATACTTCCGGTATGCCGCTGAACGATGCCAATACCGTTTTTGCCGACGGTTACCGCCTGCTCCATGTTAAAACAGGATGGCAAAAAAAACTGGAAAAACTGTCGGTACACCTGTTTGCTGGTATGGACAATGGTCTCAACCAGTTATATAGCCTTGGTAACGACCTGAATGCTTTTGGCAACCGGTTTTTTAATCCGGCGCCGTCCCGCAACTATTTTGTGGGGGCGGCATTGGGCTTCTAAAATGCCGTTTCCCCTGGAATGGTAATCAGAACCTGGGTGCCTTCACCCACCTTACTGTTTAGTTGTATATGACCATGCAGTAACTGGAGATAGCGCTTGATAATAGGCAGCCCCAAACCGGTACCCTGTATGTTTGATACGTTTTTGCTCCTGAAAAAAGTATCGAACAGATAAGGGATGTCTTCCTCAGGTATACCGATTCCTCTGTCTTGTATCGAAATGTATAGCGCGTTTTCCTTATTGGCAACCTGCATATGGATCGGTTGCGATTCTGCTGAAAATTTGATAGCGTTGGACAGCAGGTTCAGCAGAATAACTTTCAGCACCCTTTTATCGGTATTGAAATGATCTGCTCCGGTGTAATCAAATACAATGCTTTGGCCCTGTTTGGCCTGCACCCTCATCTCATCGATGATTTCATCAATAAACTCCTTGGGTGTAAAAGCCACAGGAGAAAATCCCACCTTGTTTTCCTCCAGTTTACCGAGCGATAAAAAATCTTCCAGCAGCTCATTCATATGATTCACCGCATCCTTGATGCGGAGTAAATGTTTCTCCCTTTTTTTTTCATCTTCGGTAAGGGGATATTTTGATACGAGTGTGGCAGACGAGAGTATGGTGCTGAGAGGTGTGCGAAACTCATGCGAAGCCATCGATACAAAACGGCTTTTTAATTCGTTGAGTTGCTTTTCTTTTTTAAGTGCTTCGTTCAGCTCTACCTGCGATTGTTCCAGCTTTTCAAGGGCATCTTTTAATATGGCGGTTCTTTCTTCCACTTTGGCTTCCAGTTGCATGTTGAGGAGTTGCACTTCCTGGGTAATAGCTTCCAGTTCTGCCTGCTTCTGCCGGATGCTTTTTTCGGTATCCTTTCGCGCTGTAATATCTACTATAAATGCGATTACAAACTGCTCCTCATTCTGGCGGTAATGACTCAGGCTTACTTCTACGGGAAACTCAGTGCCGCTTTTTCTTACTGCATACAGGTCTCTTCCGGAACCCATGGTACGGTTAGAAGGGTCGTGGTAAAACTTTTTCCGAAGTGCTGTATGATGGGGCGCAAACTTTTTGGGTATCAATACTTCAATAGGTTTCCCAATGAGCTCATGCGGTTCATAACCGAATATCTGCTCGGCAGAAGGGTTGGCCAGTACAATAGTGCCCGCCCCGTCGGTGAGCACTATGCCCTCGGTTGCATTTTCAAACAGAGAGGTCATGTGTGTACGGTCGAACTGCAGATGCACCAGCAGCGATTTGATGTACCAGGCCAGTAAAGTAGAAGAAAATAGCAACAGGATGATAAACAGGTTTTCTGTGGTCTTTATCATTTCGCCGGTTTGGTACTGATGCACCACCGGGTATATTATCGCGAGGGCAATGCTTAATGCGCCGGCAACGATAGTGGAATAGGCATGGCGGATAAAAATGGTAAGAAAAATGGCGATCAGCAGTCCTGAACTGGTGATGGTGTGTCCTGGAAACAGGTAGCCTAGGAGCATAGTAGCTATAAAAATGATGACAGCATACGTGGTAGCCCTGGTATTGGTTAAGCTAAACATTCCCAAAAATAGCAAAGGAAGCGATGCGCTCCGTCAGGAGTTCCTATTTAGCCGTATTCCCTTTGGGGCCCTCCATATTTATCATGGCTGGCACTTGTTCTCCGAACGTGTTTTACAGCCCACCATTGTTTTTGTAGTATGTTCACCAGAATGCCTGAGCCGAAAGGTGTTTGCAAATAATTAATATATTTAACAAACGGTATAAATATAACGATCATGTTATCCAGGCGAATGTTATTGAAAAAAACGCTCACCCTTACGGCTATGTTGCAGACCCCTGTATTCCGCAGCCTGATGGCTATGCCGCGGCGCCCGTCGTTCTCTATAGGCGCCTGCGACTGGTCGATCGGTAAAGCCAGTCAGATAGGGGCTTTTGAGGTAGCCCGGGAAATAGGGCTGGACGGCATTATGGTAGATATGGGCGCTGCGGAAAATAACCTGCACATCAGGCAAAAGGATATGCAGCAGGCTTATCTTGCAGCGTCTGCCGCTTCGGGTATAGCCATCACGAGCCTGGCCATGGGGGTATACAACAGGATTCCTTTTCACAGCGACAGCAGAACGGAAGAGTGGGTGGCAGGGGCTATCGACGCTACGCATAATCTGGGCGTTCAGGTGTTGTTACTGGCTTTTTTTAACGCCAGTGATCTGCGCAATGACCGTGACCGACAAAAAACGGCTATAGACATATTGAAAAAATTAACGCCGTATGCGGAAAGAAAGGGTGTTATCCTGGGTATTGAATCTTACCTGAATGCAGAAGAACATATGCAGATTATTGACGGGGTAGGGTCTTCCAGCCTCAAAGTGTATTACGACTTCAGAAATACGCAGGATGCGGGCCATGATGCCATAGCTGAATTTAAGAAGCTGAAAAAAGAAATGATCTGTGAGTTGCACATGAAAGAAAACGGTACGCTGCTGGAAAACGGTACGCTTGACTGGACAGCCATCCGCGACGCTATTTACGAAACGGGTTATACAGGCAACCGCTGGATGCAGATAGAAGGCGCCGTACCGCGTGGTGCAGAAATTGTTGCCAGCTACCGGAAAAACCTCAGCTACCTGCGAAGCTTATTCTCTTAACCGTCATAATATATGCGCGAATGCGATCCAATCTTGTTATCTGTGCAGTCTGCATCTGTATCTTTCTTGCCTGTAACGAAAAAAACAAATCTGCCATCAGCGAAGATCTGTATGTGCCGGATGACCTGGAAGTGACCCTCTGGGCTACCACTCCTTTACTCTACAACCCTTCCAATATGGACGTTGATGCCAAAGGGAGAATATGGATAACCGAAGCCGTTAATTACCGGAAGTTCAATAACAAGAACCCCGATTTCCGATCACATCCTGAAGGCGATCGTGTATTGATACTTGAAGACACAGATAACGATGGGGTAGCCGACTCGGTAAAGGTATTTGTTCAGGACAGTTTGCTGGTATCTCCTATGGGGATAGCCGTGATCGGTAACAAAATAGTTGTTTCCTGCACGCCCAATATAATTGTGTATACGGATGAGGATGGGGATGATGTGCCGGATAAAAGAGAGCTGTTACTAACGGGGTTCGGTGGAAAAGATCACGACCATTCGCTGCATGCCCTGCTTGCAGGTCCGGATGGGAAATGGCATTTTAATGTGGGCAATGCAGGGCCGCATATAGTAACCGATAAAGCAGGGTGGACGCTACGTTCTGGTAGTATATACACAGGTGGAAGTCCGTATAATACGAAGAACGAAGGCAACCTGAAAAGCGATGATGGCAGGGTATGGGTAGGTGGGCTGGCGTTGCGCATCAATCCGGATGGAACGGGAATGAAGGTGCAGGGGCATAATTTCAGAAATGCCTTTGAACTGACAGTGGATTCCCGTGGTGATTACTGGCAGAATGATAACGATGACGAGGTAGCCGCCTGCAGAGTATCGTGGTTGATGGAGGGCGCCAATGCTGGTTTTTTCAGTGCAGACGGAACGCGTACCTGGCAGGCAGACCAGCGTCCCGACCAGGACCTTTTTACCGCGCACTGGCACCAGGAAGACCCCGGCGTAATGCCGGTGGGTGACCGGATCGGTGCTGGCTCTCCAACGGGTATAGTCTTGAACGAGGGCGACGCGCTGGGAGAAAAATACCGCGGTATGCTGCTGAGCGCAGATGCTGGCAGGAACGTTATTTTTGGCTACATACCCCGGCGCGAAAAATCGGGTTGGATCCCCGGCAGCAGGATGTCATTTGCGACCTCTCTCCGGGAAGACAATTCCCTTTATATATGGAATGATACTTCATTTGCCAATCGGAAAGAAAACTGGTTTCGCCCCAGCGATGTAGTAGTAGGAACCGATGGAGCTGTATACGTGGCCGATTGGTACGACCCGGTCGTGGGCGGCCATCAAACACACGATTCACTGGCCTACGGCAGAATATACCGGATAGCGCCTAAGAAAAAAAAACTACGCCCCCCCGTTATAAACCTCGAAACGACTGCCGGACAGATTGCGGCTTTCCGGAATCCTGCTATACACGTGCGCTACCTGGGCTACCTGGCGTTGCAAAGTCAGGGTGATGCCGTTACAGATGATGTTGCCGACCTGCTCGGCGATAAGAATCCTTATATAAGAGCCAGGGCTATATGGCTGCTGGCCGCCCTGGATGATAAAGGAAAACAGAAAGTGATCGCCTTGCTGAAAGATCCCGACGAAGATACCCGTGTGGTTGCTTTTCGGGCTTTGCGCGTATACGTAAACGATATATTGCCTTATATACATCAGTTAAAAACAGACCCCTCTGCTTACGTAAGAAGAGAAGTGGCGCTGGCGCTGGGCGATCTGCCGTTTGAACAGACAAGGGATATATACCTGGATATCATCCGGCAGTATGAGGGAGATGACCGATGGTACCTGAACGCTGTAAGCCAGGGTTTGCGGCAACATGTGGAGGAACTGTACCCGGAGATCAGGCAACAACTGGCTCCCGGGCAGACGCCTGGAGACTGGAGTGAGAAAATGGCGGATTGGGCCTGGGAACTGCACCCTCTTGCCGCACTCGAAGATTTTAGTGCCCGGGCAACAGATACGGGCTTGTCTCCTGCTGCAAGGCGAAAGGCGATAACGGCCATTGCTTTTATAAACCACAGGCAGGCTGCTGAGGCAATGCTTGCTATCAGTCAATCCGATCTGCCCGATGTTGCAGAACAGGCACACTATTGGCTGGCGTTCCGGCAGGGCAACGACTGGTACGATCTGCTGAACTGGAAAGCGATAGGCCTTAATACTGCCTACGAAAGAAAGTCTGCGGCAATCAGGGCGCGTATGCAGGCTATTTTTGACCAAAACCTTCCACTGTCGGTACGGGAAAGCAGGCTGCGCCAGATAGCGCGGGATTCTGTTGGCGGTCAGGTGTTGATAGCGCTGGCAGCTGAGCAAAAGTTTCCGGATGAGATGATACCTGCCATGGAACAGGCTATTTTCAGTAATCCCGATGTAACGGTGCGCGTGCAGGCCGGTAATTATTTTAAACAGCCAGGTGTGGAAAAAACGTTCAGTATCGGCGATATAGCAGCCCTCGCGGGTGATGCGGCTGCAGGAAAAGCCGTGTTCGCATCTTTTTGTGCCTCCTGCCATAAAGTAGGCGTCAACGGAATGGATATAGGGCCTGAACTGACCCATATCCGTAAAAAGTTCGACAAAACAGGTTTACTCGATGCCATCATATATCCAAGTGGGGCTATACTGCTGGGCTACGAAGCCTGGCTGGTGAATACCAAAGACGGAACATCTTATTTCGGATTTCTGGTAAGTGAAAATAAGCAAACCATCACCATTAAAGATGTGTCGGGTTTACTGCATACCATACCACAAGACCAGATCACTACCCGAAAAAAGCAGGAAAAGAGTTTGATGCCTGAACCGCTGGTTGCAGGCATGACCGAACAGCAACTTGCCGATGTGGCCGCCTATTTATTGCGTGTTGAATAAACGGCAGGGTTGGTTCAAGTGCAGTATCTTTGCTGCTTTACCAAATGAGCCCGCATGTCGCTGAGGACAGTTCAGGTTATACAATATATTACCCCGCTCAGAGAGGGTGGTTCGCTGCCTGCAATCGTGGAAGCCGACGATGGCTTCCTGTATGCACTCAAGTTTCGTGGAGCAGGGCAAGGTGTGAAGGCGCTGATAGCAGATGTGATCGGTGCAGAAACAGCGCGTGCATTGGGGTTGAGGGTGCCCGAACTCGTATATGCTATGGTAGATGAGGCTTTTGGCAGAACGGAGCCTGATGAGGAAATACAGGACCTGCTGAAAGCCAGCACCGGGCGTAATCTGGGCGTGCATTATCTGTCTGGCGCTATCAATTACGACCCGGTGGTCAATCCCCTGGACCCACTACTGGCCAGTACAATCGTATGGCTCGATTGTTTGCTGATGAATGTTGACCGCACAGCACGTAACACGAATATGCTGATGTGGCGGAAAGATCTCTGGCTTATAGACCACGGGGCATCGCTCTATTTTCATCATAACTGGCACCATTGGAAGGAAACAGCGGGCAAGCCCTTTATCCAGGTGCGTGATCATGTGTTGTTGCCACGGGCAACCAAACTTAAAGAGGCAGATGCAATCCTGAAGCCAATGTTGACTGAAAAAAGGTTGACCAATATCGTTGCGCTTATACCCGATGACTGGTTGCCTGGCACCGGAAATGAAGGAACGCCGGCGCAACAGCGCGAGGTGTATGTACAGTTTCTGTTAACAAGATTATCTCAATCTTCCATCTTTGTAAAAGAAGCGCAACATGCAGCAACACTTATATGAATATGCGGTGGTGCGTATTGTGCCGAGTGTGCAGCGGGAGGAGTTTATCAATACCGGCATTATTCTCTACTCCAGGAAAGAGAAGTATCTTAAAACGAGATTCACGCTACATGAAAAGCGCGTGTTATGCTTTTGTGATCAGATTGATCTTGATGAGGTAAAAGAACATCTTCAATCGTTTGAGAAGATAGCTGTAGGTGCGGAAAATGGAGGGCCTATTGCAAAGCTGGATATCGCTTCCCGCTTTCGCTGGCTGACAGCGGTTCGAAGCACTATTATTCAATCGTCTAAAGTACATGTAGGGTTTTCTTCTGCACTTGACGAAACGCTGGAAAGGTTGCATGTGCAGCTTGTCTTGTGATATGGCCCCAACGGGCTTCGGCTGCCAGCTATTTAATGAGAAATATTAGCTGCCTTTTTTGCATCAGTGATCAGTACGTGGCACCGTTTCAGCGCCTTTTCAAAACTGTCGGTAACATTGGCTTTCCCGATGGCAAACAGCAACCGGGCGTCTTTTAATTCCTGCATAACCTGCTTACTGTGCACTTCGCTCAGTAGTAGTTTGGTTCCCCTCAGTTTTGTATCGTTATACACATCCTGGATAACTTTGATACCGGTAGCGTCTATGACGGGTACATGCAGCATTCGGATGATGAGGAATTGGGGCGGGTCTTTGAGAAACTTTATGGCATCCTTGAACTTGTAAGCCGCTCCAAAAAACAGCGGACCATTTATTTCGAATACTTCTACCCCTGAAGGAATATGCTGACCCTCCACGATTATGTCTCCTTCTTTATCTTTTTCAACCAGATGCACCCGGCTCGATTGTATCATTTGCCGTAAGAAAAGAAGAACGGCAATGATCATTCCGATTTCTATAGCGGCGGTAATATCTACCAGTACGGTGAGGATAAAAGTTATAAGCAACACTGCCACATCACTTTTCGGGCCCCGCAGCATGGTGATGAAATGTTTCCATTCACTCATGTTGTAGGCCACCACCACCAGTATGCCGGCGAGCGTAGCCATTGGAATCAGCGCAGCCCATTTGCCCACAAACAGAATGATGAGCAGCAATACCACAGCATGTACCATACCCGCCACGGGCGTGCGACCTCCGTTCTTGATATTGGTGGCGGTACGGGCAATGGCTCCGGTAGCAGGTATGCCGCCAAAGATGGCGGAGAAGATATTGGCAGTGCCCTGTCCCACCAGTTCAATGTTCGATTTATGATTATGGCCCGTCATGCCGTCTGCTACTACCGCAGAAAGCAGTGATTCTATTCCGCACAACAAGGCAATGGTAAAAGCAGGCTGAATCAGGTTCTTGATAGTGCCAAAGTCCAGATCGGGTACCACCGGCCTGGGAAGACCGGACGATATCTCACCAAACCGGCTGCCGATGGTTTCTACCGGAAGCGAAAAAAACTGAGTGGCTGCCGTGGTAACCACAATTGCCACCAAAGAGCCGGGAATTTTTGCAGTAACCTTCGGCCAGAGCAATACCACTGCTACGGTAACTACCGATAATACCACAGCATGCAGGCTCACGGAGGAAAGGTGGTGAAAGTAAGCCACCCATTTATCGAAGAACCCCGAAGGCACCTCCATGTTGAGCCCCAGGAAATCCTTTATCTGTAACGAGAAGATGATAATAGCTATGCCGCTGGTGAAGCCAATAATGAGTGGGTAAGGAATGTATTTAATCACAGAGCCCAGCCTGGCGAACCCCATAACGATGAGTATAACGCCAGCGAGAAAAGTAGCGATAATGAGTCCGTTAACGCCGTGTTGCTGTACGATACCGTATACAATAACGATAAAGGCCCCGGTGGGCCCGCCTATCTGTACGGTAGAGCCGCCCAGCGCCGAGATGATAAACCCGGCTATGACAGCGGTATACAGTCCTTTTTCGGGCGACACTCCGGAAGCGATACCGAAGGCAATTGCGAGTGGAAGTGCCACCACTCCTACAATAATTCCCGCCATTATATCTTTTAGAAACTGCTGGCGGTTGTAGTGCCTGAGCGTGTCGAATATTATCGGCCTGAACATCATATTTTGATCCAAAATTTCAAAGTCTCATGCCTGCTTGAGTTCACAATGTGATAGCCGGCCGGCACTTCGTCTTCCAGGCTATGATACGTCACCAGCCGGGTGCCAGCCGGTTTCTTATCCAGTTGCTTGAAAAGATAACGGGTGTAGTAATTATACAGCTCTGCGGAATAGTCGATGCTGTCGTCAATTTTATCGGTGCCGGAAAGGTTTTCATAGAATGAGTTGTAAAAATAGAAATGATCATACAGGCTGAAGTCTATCTGGGTGAAATTGCTGCATATAAAGCTAACGTTGCTGAGCCCCAGCCGTGTTCTGGTATCTTCAGACAGCTTTACCAATCCTTCTCTTTGTTCAACGCCTACAAAACGGGCCTGCGGATGAAAATACCCCGCTGCGATACAAAATTTTCCCACTCCGCTTCCTATATCGAGTATCGTAACTTCTTCGCTTCCGGCCAAAAAGTTGGCGGATTCCCGTGCGATCAGCAGGGGCGTCCAGTGCCTCCGGGAAAGTTTCTGCACGTGTTCCGGGTACACCTTGTTCAGCTCTGCATCGCTGCTGAAGGTAATATCGGTATTCATACTGCAAAGCTATCACCCGAAAAGAGATAAAGCGGTAAATATTATCACTCTAAAAAGTAATAATTGTCAACTTATTAAACACTACATTTGGGATGTGAGCATTAAAGACATTTTCCCGATTGAAAAATGGGATTTTAAAAGTCAGTCTATCCTGCAGGGCATCCCGCCGGAAGATCTGGCCATGCTTACAGCCAATCAAACCGAACATCTGTACCAGAAAGGCGAGGTCGTTTTTCGTGAAGGAGCTTATCCGTCCGGAATATTTTTTATTCGTTCAGGGAAAGTTAAAAAATACAAAGTAAACGAAGTTGCTAAAGAGCATATTATATACGTAGCGAACACAGGAGAATTGATAGGTTATGCCTCTGTGCTGGCAGATGATCGCTATACAGATTCTGCGGCAGCGCTGGAAAAAAGCGTGGTCAGTTTTATTCCCAAGGAAGATTTTTTAAAAACGCTTCAGCATTCCGCCTATCTTAACCGCCAGCTACTGAAAACCCTCAGCCATGAATTTGCCGTACTGGCCAACAGTATCTCTCTTTTTTCGCAGAAATCTGTTCGGGAGAGAACGGCGTTACAACTGGTAGTGCTTCGTGAAAAATACAAAACCGATGAGATTGGTCTGGTAGAGATCAATATGAGCCGCGACGATCTTGCCAGCCTCGTGGGTACGGCCCGTGAAAATGTGGTACGAGTATTGAGTGAGTTCCGAAGTAAGGGATATCTTAATACGAAGGGCAGAAAAATTGTTATCACTGATGTTACATCTTTGATCAATATTGCCAATTACCATTAGTTAAAGTACGATTAAAGGTGCAGATAGTATTCTTTCAATAATTCGCGGAACTCGTTTGTATAGTTGCCTGAAGCATCTCTGATCGTCATTGAGGGTAGACCGATGGTGGTGGATGGGTAGCGTGAGAAAAACAATACACTCCTGAAAGAAGCATGGCGGGGTGTTTGCCGTATTTGCAGGTGCTCCGTTAGATGAAATCCGTTCTTGTGAGCCAACGCTATGCAAGGGGTAGATTGGTTATAAGGAAGCAGTATGCCGAAACGGCCATTGTTTGTAAGCAGGGAGGCAATCACCGGTACCAGTTTTTCCACCGTCAGCGACGTGTCGTGCATCGCCATATTTCTTCTTGCATCCGGTGATTGTAAAGCATTGTTGTAAAAAGGCGGGTTGGTAATAATGAAATCGAAGCGGTGCTGGGGCGAATAATCCAGTATATCTCCTTGTAGAGGGTGTATCCTATCTTTCCAGGGGCTGGCTGCTATATTGATCTTCATCTGCTGAAAGGCGGCATCATCTTTCTCAATAGCATACAACTGCGAAGGCATATTTTGCGCCAGCATCAGGCTGAGCAGTCCGGTGCCACCACCGATGTCCAGTACTCTTTCAGCGACTAATTGCTTCGAAGCAAACCAGGCGCCCAGCAGGCAGGCTTCTGTAGTAACCTTCATAGCGCAATGCTCCTGAAAAATGGTGAACGACTTGAACCGGAAGAAAGGGTTTGGCATGCTGCAATATTAAGCGATATCGTGAAACAGACGAAGCTTGCTCCAGCAACTGTATGGCGCGGCTTTAACAATCAGTAAAATGCTTGCGGCAGCTCAAGGCGTATTGAGGCACAGTTTTTGTTTATGTTGCAACATTGAGTCTGCGGTGTCTATATTGAGCAGACCCAGCGATGAAATGCGATAGTTATGTATACAGTATACCTTCCCGAAGAAAGTTGATAGCGGGTTCGGTACTCAAAAAGAAAACTGCTTGTTTAGCTGCAGGAAGTGGAGTGAAACTGCCTGCTGGCAGCGCTTGGTTAGAGTGGGGCGCAAAATTATAATCGTTTTTTCATATACATAAGCATACAGGATCCGTACCCTGTGTTTGTTTTAAGGAAAGAGAATGGATGATATGTTTTTATCGTCCATTTTTCTTTTGTAGCACGTATCATCCACATTTACAGTGTGGGCTGGTTGGTAAGCAAATGAGAGAGGACAGGAGTCTGCTCTCTCTCGTTTGCTAGTCATGGTATGGTATCCTGTTAATTGGGGTACCCGGCATTTTGTGGTATACCGCTTACATCCCGCTCTTTCTGTGGTATGGGAAGAATATTTCTATGATCGCCCGGCGCCAGTACAATGGGAGCCCAGTGCTCTGCTTCATCGCGTACCAGCGTTTCTTTCCGCCGGGTTATATCGTACAGTCTGAATCCTTCGCCAAACAATTCTTTGCGTCGTTCATCCCTGATTTCCAGTTTCAGTGCATCGCCGGTATTGGTAGATTTAACAGCCCCGGTGATGGCTCTTTTCTGAACTTCAAACAATGCTGTTTGTGCCAGGTCGTCATTATCCAGTTCAGCCTCCGCCTCTGCTTCTATAAGATACATTTCGGCAGAGCGGATTAGTGGTACATCTAGCGCCCAATCGCTTCTGAAATAGAATTTATTAATGAGATAACCGTCGCGGGAAAAGATAATACCATCTCTCTGCAGGAAATCGCCTGCGCCGGTAGCTACCTTGTTTTCGTTTACATAAAACTGTTTTCGGCGAATGTCGTCTTCAGCGAAAAGGTTGAGGAAACTTTCTGTGGCCCTGAACGTACTATACCCAATATCATAGGGGCAGAAAAAGGACGCGATTTGGAGGTACCCGGTGTTGTCGTCTGAGCGGTATACCAGCGTCCATACCCATTCGTCTGTGGGGTCTACAAATCCATCCAGCAATTTTTCCGGTGCTACCAGGGGGTAACCCGTCCGTGCAAGTTTGGCAAACTCTGATGCCTTTTCCCAGTTTTCCATGTCCAGGTAAACCCTTGCCAGCAAAGCATCAACCGCATTAATGGTGAGCCGGCCGGCATTGTTGGCGCGGGATGGAGATATGTTGTCGTGCGCATAGAGCAGGTCGTCCAATATGAACGTATAAACCTGTTCCACCGTACCACGCGAAGGGGCTTCTTCATCATACTTAAAAACCCTGTCGAGTACAGGTATGCCCGGACTGGTTCGGTCTACCGCGTAGGGTTGGGAAAACAGCCGTACAAGGTGCAGGTAGGCGTAGGCCCTTATAGCTCTTGCTTCGGCCAGGTAGTCAGATCTTTTACTGTCTTCAATAGGTGCTGCCGGCAATTGGGTAATGGCATTGTTGGCATTGGCAATGATTTTATATCCATTGTTCCAAAAATCCTCCCCATAGCCTACTGTGGGCGCCTGAATGTATTGGTACTCCGTAACGAAACGGCCGTAATTTCCGGTTGATACTACTAAAATATCACCACCTTTTATATCGGACGTAAGCGATATATGGGTATTGAAATTCGTATTGGTGATGAGATCGTATAGTCCGTTGAGAGCCACATCTACTTTATCCGGGCTGTTAAATGCGTCCGATTCTGATATAGAATTGTGTGGTTTCGTTTCCAGAAAGTCTTTGCTGCAACCTGCGAGTACAGCGAACAGTACTACGATTATATAATAAGTTGAATTTTTCATACAATTATTTTTTAAAGCCCTACATTAATACCAATGGTGAAGGTTTTGATGATAGGAATTTGATTGTTGGGGAGTCCGGAGATGGCTACTTCAGGATCCATTCCTTTATGTTTGGCCCAGGTGGCCATGTTTTCGCCAGATACGTAAATGCGCGCACTGGTTACATTGATCCTTTCCAGTACCGTCTTCGGTAGCCTGTACCCCAGTGCTACATTCTTCAGACGTGCATAGCTGCCATCATACAAAAATCTGGTGGATGTATTTTGGAACAGGAATGTATTTCTATCCTGGAATCTTGGTACATCGGTGATGTCGCCGGGTTTTTGCCATGCCCTGTATACATCGGCCGTAAGTTGCTGACCCCTATTGGCGCCCATATGGAGTAACTGTGCCTGACCGGCATCGTATATTTTGCCTCCCACGCTGAAGAAAGTGAGTATAGACAGGTCGAAGCTTTTGTATGAGAATGTATTATTAAACCCGCCATAGAATCTGGGAAGTGCAGAGCCGTTTTCGTACCTGGTGGCATTGTTCCAGTTTTTCGTAGGTATTTTCTTACCGGTGGGTTGGCCACTTACGATTTCATCCTCGTACCAGGTGGGACTTCCATCCTCAGGGTCTACGCCCGCCCACTCTCGTATATACCACTGGTAACGGTCTTTTCCTATCTTGAAAACATGCGTCGATCCATTGAGTACTACAGAGTCGTTCAGGTGTTTAATAACATTTTGGGTGGTCGTAACATTCAGGGATGACGTCCAGTTGAAATTGCGTTTATTGATCACCGTGGCTTCTATCATTCCTTCAAACCCTGAATTGTGGATAGTTGCCAGGTTGGTAGTGATGGTAGAGAAACCTGTCAGGAAAGATGTGGGCTGATCGAACAGCACGTCTTTCGAAAGTCTGGAAAAATACCCAAATTCTGCACGGAAGCGCTGTAGAAAGGAAATTTCTACTCCTATATCGGTCACCCGGTTGGTTTCCCATTGCAGGTTGGAGTTGGCCAATTGCGAATAGGATGTAGCGGGTAATCCATTGTAACTGTATACACTGTAAAGGCCCAACCTGGCGTATCTTGAGATGTTGTCATTTCCTGAAATGCCATAACTGGCTTTCAGTTTTAACTCATCCAGCCAGAGCGCATCTGCTAAAAAGCGCTCTCTTCCGATCCGCCATCCACCGCCCACGGTCCAGAAAACGCCGTAACGTTTGTCTTCACCAAATACAGAGGAGCCGTCACGGCGAACACTGCCTGTAAGGTAATACCTTTCTGCATAGTTGTAGTTTACCCTTGAGAGTAGGGATGATATTCGTTTCTCTGTGGTGTTGGAATATACTTCTACAGGTGTGGATGCAGCAGATAGCTCGCTGATGCCGTCAAATGGAAATCCGGTTCCATTGGCATATATATTCTGATACTCAAATTTAACAGCTTCCTGACCCGCGAGTATATTAATAGCGTGTTCACCCAATTGTTTATTATAAGTAAGGAGATTGGTGATGGTTAGCGTTAAATCTCTCGGACGGAATTTGTTGGTACGCCCTTTTACACCGGAACCGTCTCCGTTGATAGGGTTGAAATATCGGGTTTCGGCAAGGTCAACATAATCAACCGATCCGGTTGAACGAAAAGAGAGGTCTTTCGAAAAGCTTACCTCTGCGAAACCGCTAAGGATACCGCGAACCGTTTGTACGGTATAGCGGTTTTTACGTGCCAGTCCTACGGGGTTGTAGTCGAAAACTACCGGAGTGCGGTAGTTGTAGATGTATCCCCCGGCAGGATCGGGAACAGGCTGCTTGTCTGCATCCAACTGATGCAGTGGATATACACCAGAAACAATTTCTGAGAATCGAACCGGATTAGCGGCTCCGCCGGCTCCCGCGGGGGTATTCTGATCTGTCAAGGAAAGGGTGGTGTTTACGCCCACTTTGAGAAAACGGGTAGTATTATTTTCGAGGTTGATCTTAACAGCATAGCGTTTGAAATCTGAAGCCAGTACAATGCCTTTTTGATTGAAATACCCACCTGACAGATAAAACCGGGTTTTATCGTTGCCGCCGGCAACACTTATACTGAAGTCCTGCGTTCTCCCCTGGTTCAATATGGCGCTTCTCCAATCGGTATCATACAATAGCTCCACACCAGTGTTCAATGTGCCGTTGGCATTGTACGGTTCATCGCTATTGTAAGGGTTGGCCTGCAAACTGGTATTTGTAGCAGCGTTTGCCTGGGTAGCGGCATCGTCCGGACTAGCGCCGCTCGCCAATGCATTTTTGTAATAACCATCCCACCAGTACTTATAATACTGTTCGCCGGTAAGCAGTTTGTGACGATCCACAGCAATTGAGGAAAATCCCTGATTGGCTACAAAATTAATGAGCGATTTTCCGGATTTACCTTTTTTGGTGGTAATGACCACTACACCATTGGCAGCCCTGGACCCATACAAACCTGCCGCTGTAGCATCTTTTAATATGGTGACAGACTCAATGTCTCTTGGGTCCAATGTAGAAAGTATATCAGCGGTTTCGGTAGCTTGTGTAAGATCGCCTGTGGTAATAGGCACGCCATCCAGCACATACAAAGGGGCGTTGGACGCTGTTAGAGAGCCTACTCCCCTTATTCTGACTGTACTTTGTGCCCCAGGCTGACCGGATGCACTTTGTACGGTAATACCGCTTGCTTGTCCCTGAAGCGCTTTTTCAAAGGAGGTTACGGGTCTGTTTTCCAATACTTCGGCTCTTACGGTGGCGGCACTTCCGGTGAAATCGCTTCGTTTTTGCGTACCGTATGCCGTCACTACAATTTCGTCCAGCCCTTTCTCATCGGTAATTAATATTACATCGATGTTGTTGGAATTGCCAACGGTTATATCCTGCGTAACAAAACCGACAGCCGAAAACACCAATTCTGATGTGCCAGGCGGTACCTGAATGGTATAGGTTCCATCAATGCCGGTCAGAACACCTGTAGAAGTGCCTTTAATAACTACGGATGCATTTACAACAGGATCACCGTTTATATCGCTTACAGTGCCGGAAATGGCTTTGGATTGAGCATTCAGATGCCCGAGAAACAGTAGCAGGCAGCTAAAGAGAAGAAATGTCGTTCTCATGTTTTGTGTTTAAGTTAACAATCAATAATAAATACCGAATCAGCAAATGCTGGTCTGTGAATTAAAAAGCCTAAATAGTATAGAAGGGCATATCAGCCATCCCAACAAGATTGATAGTTCTAAATGAAGCATACTCAATTCAGGAGGCCTGAAATAAGCAGGATGCTTTTTATTCTTTCGATCGGGTAAAAAGGTGAGGATATTAGAGATGGGAATGTGTTAAAATTATGTAAATAAACCTTAAAACTGATTGATAAGCCAGGAATTTTTTTTCAGCGCATCTTTACACTCTAAGTATTTTACCCAAACAATAGAGGTACTGACCAGATTCGAACTGGTGTATCGGCTTTTGCAGAGCCGTGCCTAGCCACTCGGCCACAGCACCATGTTATTTGTGAATGTAAACTGCGTTACGCTGTCTGCCTGGAAGTAATGATAACATTGTTGTAAGAAGCTACGCAACATCGCGCTATTGAACTCTTGTATACATATGTCGGAAAGACATCCATAGCACAAATATAATAGAAATATATTAGTCTACTTTATTTATAGACTATTTATTTTGTTTTTTCGCAATCTTCCTGATGAAATGCTCTGGAGAGCCGGAAGGAACAAAAAAACCGGCAGACTATCTGCCGGTTTCGAAATCTTTTGCTGGATGGGGTGCTATGCTTCCAGCGCGTTTTCTGCGAGTACCGATACCTTGTTGTTCAGTACTTCTGCAAACCCGCCTGTAATAGTATAGGTAGCCTCCACAGTGGTTTTATCCTTCAGTATTTTCAGCTTTCCTTCCTTGAGGGCGCTTACCAACGGCGCATGTTTATCCAGCACTTCAAACGAGCCGCTGATACCCGGTAGTTGTACTCCGTATACTTCGCCGCTGTATAACCTGCGCTCCGGTGTTAGTATTTCCAGTTCCATGCAGTATAGTTTTGCTGTTAACCTTTTGCCGCTTCCAGCAGTTTTTTACCTTTTTCCATCGCATCTTCAATAGTACCTACCAGGTTGAAAGCTGCTTCCGGATAATCGTCTACCTCACCATCCATGATCATATTGAAGCCCCTGATGGCGTCTTCAATACTAACAAACACACCTTTCAGACCGGTAAACTGCTCTGCCACATGGAATGGTTGAGACAGGAAGCGCTGCACTTTACGGGCGCGGAATACTGTGCTCCTGTCTTCATCACTCAATTCATCCATACCCAGGATGTTGATGATGTCCTGCAGTTCTTTATAACGTTGTAAGATCAGTTTTACGCGGTTGGCGCAGTTGTAATGCGCTTCGCCCACGATCTGGGGCGTTAGAATTCTTGAAGTAGAATCCAGCGGATCCACAGCAGGGTAGATACCAAGGTCGGCAATTTTGCGGCTCAATACCGTAGTGGCGTCGAGGTGAGCAAATGTAGTAGCCGGTGCCGGGTCAGTAAGGTCATCCGCAGGTACGTACACGGCCTGTACTGAGGTAATGGATCCGTTTTTGGTAGAAGTAATTCTTTCCTGCATCAGTCCCATTTCGGTAGCCAGCGTAGGCTGGTAACCGGCAGCAGAAGGCATACGACCCAGCAGCGCCGATACCTCAGAACCTGCCTGGGTGAAACGGAATATATTGTCTACGAAAAAAAGAATATCACGTCCCTGTCCGGTGCCGTCGCCATCGCGATAGTATTCCGCAACAGTAAGACCGCTCAGTGCCACCCTTGCACGGGCTCCGGGGGGTTCGTTCATCTGTCCGAATACGAAAGTAGCTTTGGAATCTTTCAGCTTTTCCAGGTCCACCTTACTCAGGTCCCATCCGCCTTCTTCCATGCTATGTTTGAAATCATCACCATAGGACATGATCCCCGCTTCAATCATTTCACGCAGCAGATCGTTTCCTTCGCGTGTACGCTCTCCCACACCGGCAAATACCGAAATACCGCCATATCCTTTTGCTATATTGTTGATCAGTTCCTGAATCAATACAGTTTTGCCCACACCGGCACCACCAAACAAACCGATTTTTCCTCCCTTGGCGTACGGCTCGATCAGGTCGATTACCTTGATGCCTGTAAACAACACTTCGGTAGATACGCTCAGGTTTTCAAATGCAGGGGGCATGGCATGAATGGGTCTGCCATTGCTTTTATCCACAGCAGGCAAACCGTCGATAGGATCGCCGGTAACATTGAACAGGCGCCCTTTGATGCCTTCGCCGGTAGGCATCGCAATGGCCTTCCCTGTGTCTACTACTTCCATTCCTCTTACGAGCCCTTCGGTACCGTCCATTGCAATGGTACGTACACTGTCTTCTCCCAGGTGCTGCTGTACTTCCAGTACCAGCGGTTCGCCAGATTCACGTTTCAGTTCCAGTGCATTGTAGAGTTCCGGTAATTGTCCGTCGAATTGCACGTCTATAACGGCTCCGATAATTTGCTTGATTTTACCCTTGATAGGCATATATTAAAATATTTTAAGGTATATGGGCAATAGTGCGGCAAAGGTAAGGGTAAGCGAAATATCGTCCAATTAGTAGGTACAGTATTTTAAAAATATGACAGAAATCGGGGAATTCTTTTTGTTGAGGTATACCAAAGGCGTTCTGAGCCTCGGGTACCCTGCTGAAAGCGTTGTCGTATACAGCCTTTTTTGTATCGGTGGTGTCCGTCAGCTTTTATCAGTAATTTTGCAACATGAGCGATACAATCATCAACAGGGTGGCGGAAAGTGGCATTGTTACCATAGACCTGAAGGAGTATTATCCACAGGGAGAGATCGTGGTGTTCGATATCAAAGATTACCTGTTCCGGGGCCTGATCCTGAAAGAAAAGGATTTTCGGGAAGCGTTGAAAAATACAGACTGGCGCCAGTATCAGGATAAAAACCTGTCTATCACCAATACGGCTGATGCCATTATTCCCATGTGGGCATATATGCTGGTGGCTACCCATGCCGGGCCTTATACAAAGTCGATTTTTTTTGGCTCTGAAAAAGAGCTTATCCAGTCCAGCATGCTGGAAAAAATAGCGGCTATATTACCCGATGAATATGCCGGTAAAAGGATTGTCATCAAGGGCTGTGGCGACGTTACGATTCCGGAGGGGGCTTATGTGGCCATCACCCAAAAGCTTCGTCCGGTAGTAAAGAGCCTGATGTTCGGCGAACCCTGTAGTACGGTGCCGGTGTACAAAGCGCCCCGAACGTAGTAATCGTGCGGGACGCGTAGGTAATGGGGAGGCGTTATACTGCCTGCCTCCGTTTTATAAAATTTTCTGTTGCTTGTACAAAGCTATTATAGTTCGTTTTTTGTCCATTCGTTGTTTACTATACGCCAGATGTTCAGCGGGTTGCTGTTTTTAAGTTCATCCGGAAGCATACTATCCTTAAATCCTTGAAAGCAAACCGGTCGCACCCAGCGTTTGATGGCACTGGTACCTACGGAGGTGTAGCGCCCGTCAGTCGTAGCGGGAAACGGGCCGCCGTGTACCATGCTGGCACAAACTTCCACTCCTGTGGGCACGTCGTTGAGGATGATTCTCCCGGCCAGGCTGGTTTGCAGATCAATGATATCTTTGTTGTCGGCTATGTCTTTGTCGCTGGCCATAAGCGTAGTGGTAAGTTGCCCGTGTAAGGTACCCAGCGCTTCTTTCAGTTCTGCCCGGCTCTCGCATACAACCACCAGCGAATAGGGGCCAAAGACCTCCTCCCTTAAATGGGGGTTGCCCAGGAAATCGGCAGCATTCACTTTGGCTACTGTAGGAAAGGGTTCATGCGCGGCAGGTTGTTTCGCCGTCGCCGCTATTTTTTCTATTCCGGTTTGCGCCAGCGCGCTTTCCAGTCCTTTTACATATGATTGGTGTATGCCGCTGTGCAGCATTTTCTGCGGTACTATCTGCTCAATTTCTTTACCCAGCGCGGAGATAAATACATCCAGCGCCGCGCTCTTCACACCCAGTAGAAGACCGGGGTTGGTGCAAAACTGGCCCATGCCCAGGGTAATGGAAGCTGCATAGCTTTTGGCAATCGCTTCTCCGTTGTGCTGTAGTGCATCTTCGAGCAGTACTACAGGGTTGATACTGCTCATTTCGGCGAAAACAGGAATGGGATGGCTTCTTTGATTGGCTATATCCCACAAGGCTTTACCACCGCTGAAAGAGCCGGTGAAGCCTACACCTGTAGTATGGGGATGGCGAACAAGCGCTGCTCCGACGGTGCTGCCGGAGCCCAGTACATGCTGTACGGTAAACGGGTGAACACCGGATATTTCCATTGCTTTTTTGATGGCATCAAAAACCAGTTGCGAGGTTTTTGCATGTGCGGAATGTCCTTTTATAACAACCGAAGCACCCGCAGCCAGGGCACTGGCCGTATCGCCGCCTGCAGTAGAGAAAGCGAAGGGAAAATTACTGGCGCCAAATACTACCACAGGCCCTACCGGCAGCAGCATTTTACGTGTATCAGGCTTCGGGGGCGTTCTGTTTTTATCTGCTGTATCGATGGCGGCTTCTACCCAGCTTCCTTCTTCTACCAGGCTGGCGAAAAGTTTCAACTGATTGGTGGTACGGGTCAACTCTCCGTTCAGCCGCGGCAGGGGCAGGTTCGTATCCTCATTGGCAATAGTTACCAATGCCTCGCGGTTAGATTCGATTTGTTCGGCTATGGTCCTTATAAAAGAAGCTCTTTGTATGCCGGAAAGTGTTTTGTAGCTGTGGAATGCCTCGCGGGCATGCTGCATGATCATGTCGATTTCGTTCATCAGTATAGTATTATGATTCACTGTTACGAGAAAAAGGCAATGGGTATGTACTCAAATCTCTCTGGATGCGGCAAAATTACCTACTTTACGGCATCTGCCCGTACATATATTAACCGATATTATACAGCATTTAACGGACTGCGGAGGAAAATGTGAAATGTGATAGTGTTATGCCGGTAGCTACGGCGGCATTGAGAGATTCTGCTTTTCCCTTGCGGGGTATGGTAATGGTATGTGCAGACAAAGCCAGTAACGCTTCGCTTACACCCCTGGATTCATTGCCCACCAGCAATGCCATGTTTTCGGGAGGCGTACATTCATACAGGTTTTTGCCTTCCAGTGCGGTAGCGTATACGGGTATATCGGGATGCTGCCGACACCAGTCGGTAAGGGGTAAGTAGTCGATATGCACCCTTAACAGACTGCCCATGGTAGCTTGTATGACTTTAGTGTTGTATACATCAGCGGTAGCCATACTGCACACAATATTGCTGACGCCAAACCAGTCTGCTGTGCGAATGATGGTACCCAGGTTGCCTGGGTCCTGTATATCTTCGAGCAGCAACGTGATGCCGGCATTGTCTGATGGAGGATAAGAAAGGTATGCTACCACGAGCAATACCTGATTGGGGGTGGTCAGTGCCGATATTTTTTCCAGTTCAAAAGGTTCTATAGCATGTATGCGGCTATCTTCTATCGGCTCCAGCAAAGCTGTATTGTTTTTTAACCAGCTTTTAACTGCATACACTTCTTTCACCAATGCAGGTACCTCCGTTAAAAACTCCGCAGCAAGCTTAGGACCTTCTACAACGAAGACGCCGTATGCATCTCTAAATTTTTTGTGGTATAAACTTTGAATATATTTGACACCGGATTTGCTGAGCATTCCTGAAATTGATTATGCCTGTTTCATCAACGAAAATACATTCTTCTTCGGTCAAGTACTTTTTTTTTGTTTTACTAACCCTGTTGTTTTTCTCATCCTGCAACATCGTCAGGAAATACCAGCCGTCCAAACCATTTGTTTATCAAAACAGCATCAAAATAAAAGGTGATTTGAAGGGGGTGAATACCCGTGAGTTGAAAACAAGGCTGGCAAACCAGATTGAAGACAGTGTGAAGCCTGTGTATAAAAGTGTGATGTTTATCCGGAACATCATGACTGGTCCCGCTGTTTTCGATACCATTTATGTGAAGCAGACCCTGATGAATATGAATAATCTGCTCCACAATATCGGATACTACCGAAGTAGTGTAACTGCCGATTGGGATACTGTTATCAGCAGAAAAAAATCCGATCAGCATCGTTTACGCGTGCGTTATCACGTAGAAACCGGCAAGCCTTTCCTGATTGATTCCATCAGTTATTCTTTCATAGACACCGCTTTACAGCGGATCAATGATGCGCATATTGGCAAAACGCTGCTAAAAAAATCAACCCGCTACAACCGGCAGTTGATAGATGAGGAACTCAACCGGTTAATAGAACTGTTTAAGGATAATGGTTATTATAATATCAATCGTGAAATATTGCGGGCGCAATTAGACACCATTGATGTTTCTCTGATCGATGTTTCGATGGACCCGTTCGAACAACTGGCCCGTCAGTTGGAAGCCGGCAAAAGAATGGAGCAGCCTACCATCAGTATTTCCATTTTACAGATACCGGTGAAAGACCCCGCTGTTGTACAGAAATATCACATAGGTAATGTGACTATTTTTCCGGATTTGCCGCCGGAAGCCGTGCCGGCCCGTTTGGGTATCAGTCCCGTACGGCACGACGGGTACAATATTTACAGCCGGTACGATCTGTTCCGACCGTCGTTTCTCACACAGCGCGTACTGTTAAAACCAGGCGAGTTGTACCGTATATCCAATTACAACCGTACCCTGCTGAAGTACAACCGGATTGAAGCCTGGCAAAGTGTGAATATCAACAGCCGGTTGTCGGATTCCACAAAAGCCGTAGACTTTTTCATACGTATGGTGCCCGCGCGTAAATACTTTTTCTCCGTCGACTTTGAAGGGTCCAGCATTCTTACCGCGCAGGACCAGATATTTAGCGCAGGCAACAAAGGGCTGGCGCTGAACTTCAATTTCAAAAACAGGAATTTTGCCAAAAGGGCACTCCAGCTGGAGAATGTGCTCCGTACGGGTATTGAATTCACCAACTTTAACCGGATACTTTCTTCAGAGATCGGCTTACGCAACCGGCTGATTTTTCCTACTTTGCTGATACCGTTTTTTGACCCGGAAGCACAACGCGATTTCCTGAATGCTAAAACTTATCTCAGCCTGGATGGGTCGTATATAGACCGGCATCAATTTTATAAAATCAATACACTTAACGCCTATCTTGGTTATGAGTTTCAGCGGAAGGCGAGCGAGACCTGGCAGGTGCGTTTTCCCAATATAGAATACACCCGTATTTATGATAAGGATGTGGGCTTTAACCAATTGATCAGCGACTACCCGCTGCTGGAATACTCTTATAACGACGGATTGATTCTCGGCAATAATGCCACGTTTACAAAGCGGCTGGGAACCAGCAATCCCCGGCGTTTCAGTATGCTGAAAATATATGCGGAAGAATCTGGATTGCTTACAGGTGCCTTACTGAAAAAATTTACGGCAACGGGTCAGCCTTTATCGAACCTGTATCGTTTTATAAAGCTCAGTGCAGACTATCGCCGCTATTATAATATGCAGCGAACGTCCTGGGCCTTCAGGGTTTTTGGCGGATATGGCATAGCTTTCGAAACCGAGTCGAGAAAAGGAGAAGTATCGCTTCCCTTCTTCAGGCAGTTCTTCAGTGGCGGCCCGAACAGTATGCGTGGGTGGCATCTCCGGAAGCTGGGCCCCGGTTCCAGTATTTTTTACGATACCGTACGCTTCAGAACGTATACTACGGACCCTGTAGCGGTTATTGAAAAAAGATACGACGACCGCTACGCAGATATTCAACTGGAAGCCAATATAGAATACCGCTTCGATATTTTTCCGGTGTACGGGTATTGGATGAAAGGCGCTTTGTTTACTGATATCGGAAATGTGTGGATTCGAAGATCAAGACAGCCGGAGTTTGCGGAGGGCGTGCTGCGGCTGAGCAGGTTGTATACAGATATTGCAGTTGCCGGCGGGGGAGGGCTGCGCCTGGACTTCAAGTTCTTCCTGCTGCGGTTTGATCTGGGCTGGCGGTTGAAGGATCCGCTCTATGCTTCGAACGGACATGCCCGCAGTGGCGGCTGGCTGGTGCCGTCCAATATGAAAACGCCTACTTTTCAGTTTGGAATCGGGTATCCTTTTTAGCGAGTATCATACCACCATCAGGCTACAGCCCCGGATATCGCTGTGGTCTACCCTGCCCAGTACCTCAAAGCTACCGTCGGGGTATAGCCTGCCTGCGTCGCCGGTGGCAATGAACGCCGCCGAATAGATATTTGCGAGATCTATCACATTAATAATACCTGTGGCAGGCGCAGATACCTCCTTGATGATGTCAAAGGGGTCGTCTTCACTTCGCAGCACCACCTTCATCCAGGGAGGGCAGTAATACCGGCCATCTTTTTTAGCATAGGCCTGAGACAGTAGCTCCGTCATGCCATATTCTGAATGAACAGCAGGAATATTAAAAGCGTTTTTTAACAGGGTATGTACTTCTTCGCGTACCAGTTCTTTTCTTCTTCCCTTCATACCTCCGGTTTCCATGATAATCGTATGCTTCAGCGGCATGGGATAGGCCATGGCAAAATCAAGTAAGGCAAAAGTAACGCCGATCAGCAGGGTGGATTGCCCCTCCTGCTCCAGCATGCGGAGGGTGTTGGCCAGTTGGGCATGGTTGTGCAGGTAAAACCCGCTGCGGGGATGCCTGCTTTTTTTGATGAGTGTATCTGCCATCAGTACCAGTGAGGAGTGCTGCCGTTCCAGATAGGAAGGTAGCAGCCCTAATATGCAATATTGGTCAGGTTTACCATAAAACAATTCAAACGCCCGGGTAAAACTTTCCGTATATATAGAAGAATCTTTGATAAAATGCCTGCTGTTTGCGGTTTGTGTGGTGCCGCTGCTTTCAAAAACGAGGGCAGGTTCAAAACGGGTGGTAGTGATCTGGTGGGTTTTGAAAAAAGAAATCGGCAGAAAGGGAATTTCTGCTATATTGGCGGGTGTCCGGTTATAGGGAGAGGTTAGTTCGGCAAACTGCCTGTACACCGGGTTGTGTGCCATTTGGAATTGATATAGCTCAATGGCCCGTTCGGGAAAGCTGTAAATGTTAAAATCGAACATCCGCTGGCCTATGTTGTTATGGTCGGGTGTTTTATTCAAACGGAATATTTACATTTGTTTTAATCAATAAAAAGATTCAGATGAAAAAGTTTGGAGGGCTGGCATTGCTGCTGCTTTTTCTGGCTTCCTGCGGCAAAGATAAGGTTGGATCAGGACCTGCATTAAAATTGACAGATATGAGCGGTAATTACCTGCCGCTTCCGTCTACCAGTCAGAGTTACGTTCTGTATGTCACGCTGGAATATTCGGCACCGGATGGCGATCTTGCCGGTCTCCCAATCACCATCCAGAAGTTGTCATCCTCTGACTCTCTATGCCTCGACCCCAATCAACAGAGACCGACTATGGTCGATAGTAGCGGTACCCTTTTTGCTTTTCCTACAGATCTTCCGGCTACGGAGAACCAGAAGGGAGAGATTACCCTGAAACTTACGGAAAGAGAATTTGTGAGAAATAAATGTGGCACGCAGGACACCCTCGAACAGGCCGTATTCCGTTTTTGGTTCAGGGATCGTTCCGGGAATGTATCAGATACCGCCGAAACGGGTGCCATCACTATAGAAAAATAGCCATAGTCTGGTAAACATCTGTTTTGCTGTAGATGTACCTATTTCCGTTCTACCTGTTTTTTCAATATCACGCCATCCAGCCAGTGCAGCTTTCTTTTGCGGAATACGGGTTCGTATTCGTATTCAAAGAATATTTCGATAAATCGGGGACTGGCATATAAAAAGTAGATGTCGCGCGGATGATGTAGCAAAGAATCTTCCAGTTTATCCAGGAACCGGGCAATGGTTTCGCCGGTGAAAGGGTTGAACATAAAAAACACCGAGTCTTCGGGCTCGATGGAATATTCCAGCACATCGGCGCATACAACCGAGTAGGTAATCCCCAGCCGTTGTTGCATGGGTTCCATATGCCGGGCGGCGGCGGCACAAACTTCTTCTGCGAAATCAATTCCTTTTATATTGTTGAATCCGTAGTGGGCTGCAACCACCATAGCCCGTCCTTTGCCGCATCCGAGATCAACAAAATTGCGTGGCTCAGCAAAACTGGTCATCTTTTCGAGCAGTTTTTCCAGTATGTAGTAATTCACCGCCTCGTACCGCGAAGCCTGCCTGGTGTCTTTCTGGTGTATGGTGAGGTCTTTCAATTCGGCCGGTTGGGAAGTGGCGATCTGGTATTTTTTTTCACCTCGCACTTCGTGGCGAAGCAGAAAAAACGCGAGCCGGGGATTCCAGTTCGAGGCGAAGTACCAAAAGAGTTTTATGTATTCAATCCATTTTTTCAAGGCTGGCAGATTCTGAGGTCCAATACTTTTAGTTGCAGGTTCTTTTCGCCGTTCCATTCGTTTTCATCTATAGAAAAAACAATATCAACCGGTTGCCGGCTTTGCAGGAGCGAAAACTTATCTGCTAGGTTAAAGCCGATGCCGTGCATAACGGTAGGCCCCTGTTTTACGGAGAACCGGATATGCTGTTCTTTTACCAGTTTTGAATAGCCGGTGTCTGTAACCTCCCTGCATAAAAAAACCGGGCGGAGGTTATCGGGGCCAAAGGGTTCCATCTGGCGGATGATATTATACAATGAGGGGCTGATGTCTGACAAGGATATTTCAGTGTCGATGTTCAGCACCGGTGTCAGCAGGGCTTCGGGAATGGTGGCTGCTACGATGGCTTCGAATTGCCGGCTGAAGGCTTCCACTTTTTCAGGGAGCAGGGTAAGTCCGGCTGCAGCAAAATGGCCGCCATACCCCAGGAGCTGATCCCGGCACGCGTGTATGGCTTCGTACAGGTTAAATCCCGGTACGCTGCGGGCACTGCCGGTAACCAGTTCGCCGCTCCGGGTCAGCACCACGGTAGGTCTGAAATATCTCTCAATAAGCCGGGAAGCTACAATACCCACAACGCCCTTATGCCAGTGTTGCCCATAGAGTACCGTTGTTTTTCGTTGCAGCATACCTGCATCCGACTGTATCAGTTCCAGCGCCTCTTCTGTAATATGACTGTCTACTTCTTTTCTGGAGTCGTTATCAGAATGAAGGTCCCGGGCATATTCCAGTGCGGTAGGGTAATCTTTTTCAATGAATAGCTGCACGGCTTTCCGGGCGTCATCCATTCGTCCGGCTGCATTTACCCGGGGCGCTATTACAAATACAAGTTGGTTCACATTCACGGGAGCATTCTGGAGACCCCCGAGTTCCAGCAGCGCTTTGATACCAGGCGATGGAGTTTCGTTGATCTGTTTCAGCCCGTAATAGGCAAGCACCCTGTTTTCGCCTGTGATGGGTACAATGTCTGCTGCAATGGCCGTGGCACAGCGATCGAGGTAGTAGTAGCAACTTTCTTCCGGCATCCCGAAATGCCTGGCCAGTGCTGTTATCAGTTTGAAACCTACTCCGCATCCGCACAGTTCCTTATACGGATAGTTACAGCCTGGTTGCTTGGGGTTTAAAATAGCGGCGGCAGGGGGTAGCACCGGGTCAGGCAGGTGGTGGTCGCATACTATAAAATCGATGCCCATGCCACTGGCGTATGCGATGAGATCGGCAGATTTTATACCGCAGTCCAGTGCAATAATAAGGGTAATGCCCTGGGAATAAGCGAAATCAATTCCCTGTTTGGATACGCCGTACCCTTCCCGGTAACGATGCGGAATGTAAAATTCCAGGTATGATTCGCTGTATATTGCCGCCAGGAAATCGTACATGCAGGAAACGGCGGTAGTGCCATCCACATCATAATCGCCGAATACCAGTATTTTTTCCTGTTGTTCAAAAGCCCCTGCAATCCGTGCCACGGCCTTATCCATGTCTTTCATCAGGAGAGGATCGTGCAGGTGGGTCAGTTGCGGCCTGAAAAAGTTTTTAGCCTGTTCAAAAGTGTAGATTCCCCGTTGTGCCAGCAATCTGCAAAGTACGGGGTGTATTTGCAGTGCCTGGTGCAGGTTTTCCGTTTCTTCGGTATATAGATCTTTTAATTGCCATTTTTTTTCCATGCCAACCGTTTTCTGAATAAATAATAGCCGGAACAGGCAAGCTACTCCTTTCCGCAATAATTGTTCAGTGCTTTCTGTCGGTGGTATAGTTTACCAACTCTTCCAGGGCTGTGCGGGTTTCAGAAGGTTCAAATTCATGCAGTAATGCTATGGCCTTGTCACGGTATTCTTCCATTTTCTGTATGCCATACTGTATTCCGCCGGCTTTTTTTACTTCCTCTATCACGTAATTCACCTTTGCCTTAATACGGTTTTGGTTTTTTAGTATATATATCAGTTCGCGCTTCTTGCTCCGGTCTATATTATTCAGGGTGTGAATGAGGGGGATGGTGAGTTTTTTTTCTTTGATATCGTTGCCTGTAGGTTTTCCGATGGCATCGGTTCCATAATCAAACAAGTCGTCTTTTATCTGAAAGGCTATACCGGTATACTCCCCAAACTGCCTGAATTTTTCGGCAATTTCCTCATCCTGGCAGGCAGACCATGCGCCAGCAGAACAGGCGGAGGCCAACAGAGAGGCCGTTTTCGTTTTGATGATCTCAAAATAGATGTCTTCTTTCAGGTTCAGGCCCCGGGCTTTTTCAATTTGCAGCAACTCACCTTCACTCATTTTTCTTACTGCATCTGACAATATATGAAGAATGCGGTAATCGCCGCCGCCGAGTGAGAGGAGCAGTCCCTTACTAAGCAGGTAATCGCCCACCAGAACCGATATCTTAGATTTCCATAAGGCATAGGTAGAAAAAAAACCCCTTCTCTCATACGATTCATCCACCACATCGTCGTGTACCAGACTGGCCGTATGCAATAATTCTACCAGGGATGCCGCCCTGTAGGTGGCATCATTGATCTCTCCTGTCATTTTTGCGCATAGCAATACAAACATAGGCCGGAGCTGTTTTCCTTTTCTCCGTACGATATATTGCATAATGCGATCAAGTAATGGTACATTGCTTTTTACCGAGTCCTTAAACCTAGACTCAAAAATCTCCAACTCCTTTGCTATGATCCTTTTGGCTGTATCCATTTTTGTTATAAGGCGTGACCACAAATGTAACGAGCCGTGCCTATCCAGCAGAATGTTTATTTGCGGGAATTATTTATTATTTATTTATTATTTCTAAAAAATTTGGTATTTTACTAGCATTCAATACTTTTGCATTAGTTTTCGCCACATACCTTATTCATTTAATCAATTCATATATCACTCTTATGACAACCAAAAGGGTATTTTTATTAGCAGGCTTTCTGCTTTCGCTGAGTACCATTGTTATCGCTCAGGAAAATACAGGAGGTTACGACTATAGAGATTCATCTCTGATTCCTGCCAAACGGCTTGGCCAGCATAACGAATTTATGAATAACCAGTACCACTTCCCGGCAAGACCGCGGGATCAGTGGGAGCTTGGTATTAAAGTTGGCAACTTTCACGTAAACGGTGATGTTCCTGCCCAATTGCCGATGCCCGGGTTTGCGGCACACGTAAGAAAATCGCTGGGATATGTATTTTCTCTTAGAGCAGAGTATCTCTACGGTATCGGAAGAGGGGTAAGCTGGAAAGCACGCACCTCCGGATTTGCCCAGCATTGGATTGATGCGGGTTACGGTGCTCCCGGTACCAGGGTTTTCGATAACTACAGAACCACTGTTCAGGACCTGTCTCTGCAGGCTGTGGCCAGTCTTAACAGCATCCGCTTTCACAAAGGCTCTACCAAATTTCTGGTATATGCGCTTGCGGGTGTAGGCGCCACTATTTACGAAACAAAAACCAATGTATTAACCGATGCCGGAGCACCTTACAATTTCTCCGGTATAGCTTCTAACGTATATAAAGATCGCCGGCAAACCATCAAAGATGTAAAAAATGTTTTGGATGCAGGCAGTTACACAACGGATGCAGAGAATTATGGTCCTGCGGGGCCCCGCCTGTTTGGTCAAACCGTAAAGTTTTCCAGAACGGTAGGATTGGGGGTTACTTATAAATTAAGCGAAAGAGTAAACCTTTCCCTTGAAGACCGGATTACTTTCATCGGCGATGATTTGCTGGATGGTGTTCGTTGGCAGAATGTACCTACCGCCGGCAACAACGTAATGACTACCAAGGACGATACTTATAACTATCTGAGCCTCGGTGTGAATATAAACTTAGGAAGCCGTGCCAAAAGAACCGAACCGCTTTGGTGGCTTAATCCGCTTGACTACGGGTATAGTGAGTTGAACTCTCCCAAACACATGAAGTTGCCCAAACCTGTACTCGACGACTCCGATGGAGATGGCGTACCGGATCAGTTTGATATGGAACCGAATACGCCCGCCGGTGCTCCGGTTGACAGCCATGGTGTGAGCCGCGATACAGACGGGGATGGCGTACCTGATTACAAAGACAAAGAATTGATTACACCAACTATCTGTCAGCCTGTTGATGCGGATGGCGTTGGTAAGTGCCCCTGCCCTGACGAATCATGCTTTGAAGGATATAACCTGAGAAGAGGTGGCAACTGTGGTATTGGCGATTTGCCCAATGTTACCTTTAATCCCAGAACTTACCGTGCCGGAAGAGATGCAGAGGCAGTATTGTCCAGCGTTGCCGACAAACTCCGTCAAAATCCCGATTGTAAGATTGTGGTAACCAGCTATACATGCGAGCCTTCCAAATCATCGCAGCAGTTGAGCTGGGATCGTGTAAACACGGTGATCAACTTCCTGGTAGAAAAGCAGGGGATCAGCGCAGACAGGCTGGTATTCAAATACGGCGAGTCTGGCGGTGATTGTAATACCGTAGACCTGAGGGTGGCAGAAGCCGGTGATGAAGGTCCGAATACAGTACCCGCACCGCATCCGAACTTAAGAAGAAGATAATCCTATTTCATAAATGAAAGGCCGGGTCAATCCCGGCTTTTTTATTAATATCTTGCTAAAACAGTAGTATTTATAGGTACCTATTGTTAAATAATATACATTTGTCCGCCTGATTATGAAACTGTTTACGCGTTTAGCCGTCATTCTTATCGTCGCTATCTCCTTTTCATCCTGTTCCAAATTCGCGAAAGTGATGAAGAGCAAGGATTATGAGTACAAATTGAAAATGGCGGATCAGTATTTTGTAAAGAAGAAGTATCGGTTTGCACAGGAGTTGTACAATGATCTGTTCCCGGTATTTAAAGGTTCCAATCGCTTTGAAGATATTCACTACAAGTTTGCTTATTGCGCTTATTATCTGAAGGATTATATAAGTGCAGAGGCGCAATTCAAAAGTTTTCTGGACTATTTCCCCAACAGCCCTAAAGCAGAGGAAGTAGATTTTATGCATGCCCTTTGTTTTTATAAACAGTCGCCCCGCTACGAACTGGATCAAACCAATACTATAAAGGCAATGGGGCAGTTACAGACGTTCATCAATACACATCCCGGCTCGGAGCGAAACAAGGAAGCGCAGGCTATTATAGAGGAATGTTATGCGAAGCTCATCCAGAAGGATTATAAAAGCGCCGAATTGTATTATAATTTAGGTCAATATAAGGCGGCTGTGGTAGCCTTTAATACAGTGTTATCTACTTATCCGGATGCGCCGAATGCTGATGAAGTCAAGCTTTGGGTGGTACGATCGCAGTACCGCTACGCATCCCTGAGCGAAATAAACAGACAGACCGAGCGTTTTAACCAGGTGATACAGGAAGTGGAAGATTTCCAGGATCGCTTCCCGGAAAGTAAATACCTGAAAGAAGCAGAACGTTTTCTATCTTTGTCGCAGAATAATATAAAAACGATTTCTCAATGAGCACACTAAGAAAACAATGGAGTAGCAATACCGCCAATGTGGTAGAAACGCGAAATGCGGTGGATATCAAGAAAAAAACGGGCAATTTGTACGAATCCATTTCCATAATAGCTAAAAGAGCTAACCAGATCAATATAGCATTGAAGGAAGAATTGCATAATAAGCTCGAAGAGTTCGCCAGCCATACCGATAGCCTGGAAGAGATTCACGAAAATAAAGAGCAGATAGAAATATCGAAAGCTTACGAAAGAATGCCCAATCCTGCATTGCTGGCTACACAGGAGTTCATGGAAGATAAAATATATTTCCGCAAGAACGATAACGACTTATTTAGTTAATTTTATACTAATATAAAATATCGGTATGCGGCAAGTAACGATTGCCGCTTTTTGTATTTTTAAGAAATGCTGTTGAAGGGTAAAAAAATAATGCTAGGCGTAACCGGTAGTATAGCGGCTTATAAATCCGCAATGCTGGTTCGTGCCCTGGTGAAGCAGGGAGCGGAGGTAAAAGTGTTGATGACCGCCGCTGCCAAAGATTTTATTACGCCGCTGACTTTATCTACGCTGTCTAAAAACACGGTGTTGTCTGAGATATTTGAGGAAGATGAATGGAGTAATCATGTGATGCTGGGGCGTTGGGCCGATCTGATGGTGGTGGCGCCATTAAGCTGTAACACCATGGCCAAGATGGCCAATGGTTTTTGCGACAATCTTTTACTGAGCGTGTACCTTTCGGCTACCTGCCCGGTGGTATTGGCACCAGCCATGGACGAAGATATGTGGTTGCATCCTTCCACGCGGCAAAACCTTTCGTCGCTCACCGACCGCGGCAACCTGATTATACCGGTAGCATCCGGAGAATTGGCAAGTGGTTTAACCGGCGAAGGCCGAATGGCGGAGCCGGATACAATTTTGCAGTTTATCAGTGATTTTTTTCGCAACAAACAGCAGTTGAACGGAAAAAAAGCGTTGGTAACTGCTGGCCCAACTTACGAGCACATTGACCCGGTGCGCTTCGTTGGCAATCATTCCAGTGGTAAAATGGGCGTGGCAATAGCCCGGGAACTGGCAGCCAGAGGCGCGGAAGTACATCTGGTGCTGGGGCCTGCCACTATGGCATTTGACCTCTCCGGGCTGATTGTAACACGCGTACAGACAGCGGAAGAGATGTATCAGGCATGTGTTAGCAGATTCGGATCGATGGATATTACAGTGATGGCCGCCGCCGTGGCAGACTATACTCCGGAAACCTACGCCGATCAAAAAATCAAAAAAAAGGATGAGGAACTCGTTGTGAAATTGGTGAAAACAAAAGATATACTGAAAAGCCTGGGAGCAATAAAAACAGAACGGCAAACTTTAGTGGGTTTTGCGCTGGAAACAGCTAATGAAGAAGGAAATGCGCTGGCAAAACTACATACCAAAAACGCAGATATGATTGTGCTGAATTCCCTGAATGATAAAGACGCCGGTTTCGGACTCGATACCAATAAGGTGACCATATTCGACAAAAAAGGGAAAAAGCATGTTTTTGATGCAAAAGCCAAACAGGCGGTAGCAAAAGATATTGTTGATTGTATAACCCAATATGCCCATGCCTAGAGTTATTTTTCTTGCTTGCTGTTTACTGTTCGGTAAAGCTGCCAGTGCACAGGAGCTGAATGCACGGGTAACGGTGGTCGCGGGACAGGTAAGCAGCGCCACGGATAAGAAGGTTTTTCAAACATTGCAGACTGCATTAACCAATTTTCTCAACGGCCGTCGATGGACCAACGATACCTATGCCCAGAATGAAAAAATTGTTTGTAATTTTCTGCTCAATCTCTCGGAAGCAGGAGAGCCAAATGTATACAGAGCTATGCTGGGAATACAGGCTGGCCGGCCGGTATACAACAGCACCTATTTGTCGCCTATACTCAATTTTCAGGATAACGATGTAGTGTTTAAATACGTGGAGTTTCAGCCGCTCGATTTCAACGAAAACAATGTGGCGGGCTCGGATGCGCTGTCTTCTAACCTGACGGCGGTAATAGCCTTCTATGTGAATATTATCCTCGGGCTTGATTATGATTCTTTTTCACCGCGTGGCGGTGATCCGTTTTTCAAAAAAGCCCAGATTATTACAGGGGCTGCGCCGGATGGAAGAAATATAACAGGCTGGAAAGCTTTTGACGGACAGCGCAACCGCTACTGGTTGGCAGAAAATTTTAACAACAGCCGCTATACCCTGTTGCATGACGCTTATTATACCTATTATAGGTTGGGCATGGACAAAATGTATGAAGATGAAAACGAAGCGCGTCAACAGGTGCTGAATGCTTTGAATGCTTTGAATACCCTGAATACAGACAATCGAAACCTGATGGGCCTCTACGTTTTTTTGCTGGGTAAATCGGATGAGCTGGTGAAAATGTTCAAAAAATCGCCTCCCCAGGAACGGGTGAGGGCCTCCGAAATATTACAACGGCTGGATATTTCCAATGCGAATAAATACAAGGAAGAGCTGAAATGAGGAAATGGTTGATGATAGTATGGTTGCCGCTGTGTGTGATGCTGTCGTGCAAAAACAGCGACCGTATACCCGGAGATATTCTTCAGCCGGAACGAATGGGGAAAGTGTTGTTCGCCTTGAATATGGCGGAAGAATTTGTAAGCCTGTATGTGGCAAAAGACAGTGCACGCAATAAAGAACAGGAGTTGGAAAAGGAATACCAAAAAGTATTTCTGCTGTACCAGGTAACGAAAGACGAATTTGAAAAAAGTTACGAATTTTACAAAAAACACCCGGATATTTTTAAAGTAATGCTGGATACCCTGGATGCAAGAGGGCAGAGAAGAAGGATAGATCTGTATCAGCCTGCCGATTAGCTGCGTGCCGGTAATCAACTATAGGAAATAAATGAATCGCTACGGGAAACGAACGCTTTGAAATCCTCCCCGCTATAGCATTACATCGCATTTCATACCTCACGGTGAAAATGTCCGGCTGGGAATATTCCCAGCCAGATAAATCCCGCAATCTGGATCGGTAGCCTGATTGCAGGAACAAGCAATCAGGCTACTTCTCATGTATGCGGTGCACCACGATCACCGGAAAAACAATAATTCTATTCTTTCAGGAACTAATCCGCGAACTGGTCAATATCCTGCCATGGAATTGTATGGTCTTCAGCAATAAAGTTGGAAACATCGAAGAAACGCGCCAGCGCATTTTCGGGGTTGGGCTGCAGCCTGCTGTTGGCTGTTGCCGCAAGGCAAATGCCGTTGGCATTCCGGTACAGAATAGCAAAAGAGCCGGGCAAACTTCCCCACCAAAACCACTCGGGCCCCTCTACCACCCAGCCGCAACCAAAATTCCATCCAAAGCCTTTGCTGGCAGGGGTGCCTGTAGCCATGATCTTAATGGTCTGTGGGCTCAGGATATCCGGCCTCGTATCCGAACTGTCGATTGCAGTTACAAAGCGTAACAAATCTTCTGGTGTGCTCAGCCATCCCATAGCACCGGCCGCCCTTTGAATATTCATACCATATACATGAGGCGCATCTCCAGCCTGTCCGAGGTAATACACTTCTTTACTCAGCCTGTCTGCCTCTTTTGAGCCGGCAATTGCGGATTGTTTTGCCCTTACTTTGTTCCATATCTCTTCGTTTATATATTGTACGTAAGTTTTACCGCTTGCTTTTTCGATGATTTTTTCAAGAAGCATGTAGCCAAAATTGCTATAGGCAAATGTGGTTCCCGGCTGTTTGTTCAGCGACAGGTTATTCAATGTACGGTTGATAACCGCTGTGGCATCCAGGTTTATATCAAAGAAGGCCGGATCGTCATCCTGTCCCCAGCCGCCAACGGTATGGTGAAGCAGGTGGCTGACGGTTATGTCTGCAACATAGGTCTTATAGGGCTGAGTACCGTACGTAGTGCCGAGGAGCGCACCGGTACCAAATACCTTATCGTCCATTTTTACTTTTCCTTCCTGCACCAGCTTCATCACGGCAGCAGAAGTAACCAGCTTGCTCACGCTGGCGATACGGAACTGGGATTCGGTGGAGACGGGTGTGTATGGGCTTTGTCCGCCCGATGTGGCTGCGCCATAGCCCTTGCTGTAAACCAGCTTGCCGTTCTTGCTGATGGCCAGAGAAAAGCCCGGCATCTTGTTTTGATACATCCATCCGTCTACACGGCTGTCTATTTCGTTTATATCTTTTTGTCGAATAGGGATTGGGTCTGGATCAGGATCAGGCTCAGGGTTTTCCGCGTTCTTTTTGCAACCCGACAGGATTATTAAAAGTGACAGCACCCAAAATCCTCTTAAAGCGAATGTTCTTTTTTGCATAATAGTACATGTTTCTACGGTATATCGTCTGAGAAGACGAAAGGTTATCATGCGGGCCGTTTTTTTTAGCGGCAAATAAACAAAAACAGTCTTCTGCTCAAGAATTGCTGTGTATCATCTGTATTTATGGGGGTTTGAGTTAAATTTGTCGTATAATCAGATAGCATGTATCAAACATTACTGGTTCGGCAGGAAGGGAGTATCTGTTATGTGACCATTAACCGACCTGAAAAGCTAAATGCACTGAATAATAAGGTGATAGAAGAGTTGTCGGCAGTCATGGATCATATATATGCCGACCCGGCTATTCGGGTGACCATCCTTACGGGAGCCGGAGAAAAAGCATTTGTGGCTGGCGCTGATATCAGTGAATTCCGGCAGCTTAATGCAGAGGGTGGCCGGCAACTGGCTGCAAAGGGGCAGCAACAGGTGTTTGATAAAATAGAACAATGCCCCAAGCCCGTGATTGCTGCCGTAAACGGCTTTGCGTTGGGTGGTGGGTGCGAATTGGCAATGGCTTGCCATTTCAGGCTGGCTGCCGGTAATGCGCAATTCGGGCAGCCGGAGGTAACCCTGGGTCTGATACCCGGGTACGGTGGTACACAACGGCTTACACAACTGATAGGCAGAGGCCGTGCCCTGGAACTGCTGATGACTGGCGCTATGATAGATGCAGCAACTGCACTTCAATACGGGCTGGTAAATTATGTTTTGCCTCCGGCTGAGTTGATGGTAAAATGTGAGGAACTGGCAAACCTCATTATCACCCGCGCACCGCTTGCCGTAGCGGGGTGTATCAAAGCTGTCAACGCCTGGTTTGATAATGACAAGAGTGGCTATGCAACGGAAATAGCTACATTTGGAGAGCTGTTTGATACAGCAGATGCAAAAGAAGGAGCCACGGCTTTTATGGAAAAGAGAAAACCCGTTTTTAAAGGACAATAAAGATCATTCATACTTAAAGTATCGTCGTATTATGGAGTACAGGATAGAAAAGGATACCATGGGCGAAGTAAAAGTACCTGCTGAGGCCTATTTTGGTGCACAAACACAAAGAAGCATCGATAATTTCAGGATTGCACAGGATATCAACCGTATGCCGAAAGAGGTCATCCGGGCTTTTGCTTACCTTAAGAAGGCTGTTGCGATTACCAATCAGGAAGCTGGTGTACTGACGTCTGAGAAAGCAGCGCTGATCGGAAAAGTATGCGACGAAATATTGCAGGGTAAACTGGACGAGTATTTTCCGCTGGTTGTTTGGCAGACAGGTAGCGGTACGCAAAGTAATATGAACGTAAATGAAGTGGTCGCTTACCGCGGACATGTATTGAATGGCGGTAATTTAACCGACAAGGAGAAATTTCTTCACCCGAACGATGATGTGAATAAATCACAGTCCAGCAACGATACCTTTCCTACTGCCATGCACATCGCTGCCTATAAAACGCTGATGGAAGTAACCATACCGGGGATAGAAAAACTGCGGGATACACTGGCTGAAAAGAGCACGGAATTTATGCGGGTGGTAAAGATCGGAAGAACCCATTTTATGGATGCCACACCACTGACGCTGGGACAGGAATTCAGCGGTTATGTGTCGCAGTTAGATCATGGTATAAAAGCCATTAAAAACACCTTGCCGCACCTGAGCGAGTTGGCCCTGGGTGGAACTGCCGTGGGTACCGGTATCAATACGCCCCCCGGCTATGCGGAGAATGTTGCGAGGCATATTGCATCCCTCACCGGGCTTCCGTTTATAAGCGCCGCCAATAAGTTTGAAGCACTGGCGGCCCACGATGCAATTGTGGAAACACATGGGGCGCTGAAAACAGTAGCGGTGAGTCTGATGAAAATAGCCAACGATATCCGGATGCTGTCCAGCGGCCCCCGGAGCGGCATCGGAGAAATATTTATCCCGGACAATGAACCCGGATCCTCCATCATGCCAGGTAAGGTGAACCCTACCCAGTGCGAAGCGCTGACCATGATCGCTGCCCAGGTGCTGGGAAATGATGTAACCATCAACATAGGTGGAGCCACCGGTCATTTTGAACTGAATGTGTTCAAACCGGTCATGATCTACAATTTCCTGCACAGCGCCCGGCTCATAGGCGACGGTTGTGTGAGCTTCAACGATAAATGTGCTGTTGGAATAGCGCCTATTGAAGCAAATATCAAAAAGCACGTAGATAACTCATTGATGCTGGTAACTGCCCTGAATACCAAAATAGGTTATTATAAAGCGGCAGAAATTGCGCAAAAAGCACACAAAGAAGGCACTACACTGAAGGAAATGGCCGTAAAACTCGGTTACCTTACTCCCGAACAATTCGATGAATGGGTGGTGCCTGAAAACATGGTAGGTAAAATTTAAAGGGAATCATGTCGAAGCAAGAGCAAGTAACAGAACTGTTGCGAAAACATCGCCTGAGTGTAACAGAGAGCAGAACGAAAATACTCTCTCTGTTCCTGAAATCAGAGGCTGCGCTGGCGCATCACGATATAGATGCTAAATTAAAAGAGAAATTCGACAGGGTGACTGTTTATCGGACCCTACAGACGTTTATGGATAAGGGAATTATCCATACCATACCCACCAGTGACAATGCCGTGAAATACGCACTCTGTAAAGACAACTGTGAAGAAGGGCATCACCACGATGATCATGTGCATTTTATCTGCTCTGCCTGTGGCGTAACCAGTTGCCTGGAGGTGAATGTGCCGCAGGTGAAACTGCCGAGAGGATATACCACCGGACAAACCGAGGTAGTGATAAGCGGTACCTGCAGGGATTGTAATAAATAGCCCGATAACCATGTTTGTAAGCGACAGCGATTTAAAATTGACCTACGGAGTAGACCTGCTCATAGGGAAATGCCTGGTAGACCGACAGGTGCCTGCAGGCAACCTGTACTGGAAAGAGCGGTACCTGTACATTCCGCCGATGACCGGATACCTGTTCATACCCGTGTTTATAGACCTGCAGTACCGATTGGGTATTCCGCGGGAAACCCTGTTGTCTGAACAACATCTTGCTTTCGTAGAGTCCATTTTGCATAGTGCTGCCAGGGAAGAGTTTTCCATAATTTCACCGGAAGAGCATACACGCGAATGCCTGGAGTTGAGCCGTGGCGTGAGCAGCAATGATGGTTACCTGGATGAACTTGCAAACTATTTTTCGGGAAACCGGAAAGAGGTAAGTTACTGGCCCGGCAACCCCCTCAAGGCATTGAATCGCGGGGATGCCTACCTGTTTGCACTCAGCTATTTTGATGTGTCTCCCGGATTATTGCACGCTATGGTAAAAGCCTGGCGGGCGTTTATAGATTATTACCTGTTGCTGGACGACCTCGAAGACCTGGATACTGATTATATTAAAGGAGATGAAAACAGCCTGCTGGAATGTGGTATACACCATGCAGCAGAACGTATGAAGAGCATTTTGCAACAGAGCTATTCCGTTTTAAATCCCGTCAATCCCATACTGTCGAATCGTATCGACCACGATCTGCACAAGAAAAAAATAGATGCCTACATTGAGGCATTCATCGTGAAAAGAAAGCTATAAACTATTGCAGCAATTTTTGGGCTGCTTCAATACTTCGGAATATCCTTGCCTTTACAGTATCTACCTTTTCTTTTTCTGTGGTATAGAAAGCCAGCATATCAGACTCTTTTTCCCCTGCGGCATCGGGATCAAAATCCATCATCCAGGTATTCATTCCTTCTTCAGCTGCTTCAAGGTCTTTGGCGGCTTTTTCAAACGCGGAGAGTGCGGCGCTATCGCCATCTTTTAGCCCTTTAAGCGAGTCAATGCGTTGTTGCAGTGTTTTTTTATACCGCACAATATCTCCCATCCTCGCCATAGCCACATCATGCCCTTCCATCACGGCCTTATACAGGCTGTCGGAGGCTGTAACCGGTACAGCCGAATTGTTAGTGGAAGCTTCTTTAGACGCATCGCCGCAGGCGGAAAACAATGTAAGAGCTACAAGCAATTGAACAATCCCTTTCATACTAACCGATTTTAAAACAAAGGTACACTATATACTATTGTAGTAGGAAGGCTTAGTAGGGTGAGAGAATTTATTTGACAAATTGCTAAAAATATTAGTATTTTTATGCTAAATATTTTAATAAAACCATACAATATGGCATTGGTTAATCATCTGGCAGGATATAGGATAAATGAATACCTGCTGGTATTGCAACCCGGCGAAGACCTGGAAAAAAAGATACTTCGTGTAAAGGAGGAATTTGCAGATAAATACCAGGTAGACCATGCAAAATGGGGAAAACCGCATATTACCCTTGCACACTTTTCTCAATATGAGGTGGCCGAGCCGCGGCTTTTAGCCAAACTGAATACTATAGTTATGGGTGCTCCTGTTTTTAAAGTGGAGTTAAAAGATTATGGAAGTTTTCCTTCTCATACTATCTATATAAATGTTGTTGCAAAAGTTCCGATCCAACAGTTGGTTAAAAACATTCGCTCCGGAGCACAGCGACTGATGAAACCGGATGATGAACATAAGCCACTTTTCATAATGGAGCCCCATCTTACTATTGCCCGGAAGTTGGTGCCGTGGCAATATGAGAAAGGATGGCAGGAATACAGCAACCGGCAGTTTACCGGCCGTTTTATTGCCGATGGCATGCTGTTGCTTAAAAGAATCCGGGGAGACAAAGCTTATCAGATAGTGCAAAGGTTGGTTTTCAAAAATCTTCCGGTAACAACGAAACAGGGGGAGTTGTTTTAAGCCCGGGAGCAAAGCATACAACACAAAGTGCTTCGTGAATCGGCTTATAGTGTTTGTGGTTGAAGGAGAAAAGATTGCTAAACTAAAACGAATACCGCTATGACAAAAATTCATCACTTGTTAACAGTAGAAGAAGAATCTGTTGCTAGGCAACTTGTGGACATAGCATTTACCATTCATGCAACACTGGGGCCGGGCTTATCGCAAAGCGTATATCAGCAATGCTTTTGTCATGAACTGAAAAAAAAGGGTATACTCTTTGCGAAACAGCAGATGATAGCAATACTATATGACGGAATGGAATTGGATGAACGTTTGTTGATCAACATATTGGTGAACGACAAGATAGTTGTAGAACTAAAAGCGCAGGATAATTATCATCCCGTTTGGGAAGCACAATTGTTAAGCTACCTGAAATTAACGGGTAACCGCCTTGGTTTCCTTTTTAATTTTCACGTACCACTGATGAAAGACGGAATAAAACGTATGATAGTATGAGCAGAAAATTACAACAGGATCATTATAAAGTATCCTCGAGGAATAAGGAAGATGCTGAACAATACCTGCATGGAAGGGGGGCACAATTCAATACAAAAAACCGGTTTCTGAAAGAGGAGGTTACCCGCGAACATGCAGAAGGTATAGACGACTGGACGGATGCCAATCTACCCACACAATACATAGAACAAATGGCTAAAACCATTGTCAACAAGGTAGAAAGTCCGGATGTGCGTATGGCATACAGCATGAACCCCTATGCAGGGTGTGAGCATGGATGCATCTATTGCTATGCACGAAATGTGCATGAGTATTGGGGATATAGTGCGGGGGTGGATTTTGAAAGGAAGATTGTCGTGAAGATAAATGCACCACAGTTGCTTCGGAAGCAGTTCAATCATCCTAAATGGGAGGTGATGCCCATTATGCTGAGTGGCAATACGGATTGTTACCAACCTGCGGAACAGAAATACCGGCTCACAAGGGCGTTACTGGAGGTGTGTAACGAATACAATCACCCGGTGGGTATACTTACTAAAAATGCATGGATTCTCAAAGATAAGGATGTGTTGCAGGAGATGGCCCGGAAACGGCTGGTGACGGCTATGGTGTCTATCACCTCCTTTAACGAAGAATTACGCCGTATAATGGAGCCACGTACAGCTACAGCTGTTCAACGGTTGCGGGTAATTGAAGAACTCAGCAATGCCGGCATTACCATGGGCATCATGATGGGGCCTATGATACCCGGACTCAATGATCATGAAATGCAAAGAATAATGAAGTCGGCGGCAGACGCCGGCGCTACCTTCACAGCCTATACTTTCATTCGCCTGAATGGTGCCATCAAATTTCTTTTTCATGACTGGCTGTATAAAAATTTCCCGGACAGGGCCGATAAGGTTTGGCATCTTATAGAACAAAGCCACGATGGAAAAGTAAATGATAGCCGCTGGGGACTGCGTATGCTTGGCGAAGGAGTGATAGCCGATCTGATTGCGCAACAATATAAAAAATATGGAAAGATGTACAGAATGAATGAGGAGCGCAGTGAGTTGGACACGACTATTTTTCGTCGCCCGGCGCAACAAGGCAGTTTGTTCTGATTAACCTATGAGGTTTTTAAAACCTCATAGGTTAATCAGAAGCTCGCAGGTTTTTACCGTTTACCAAGTTCTATTACCTCGCAGTTTTTCATGTTGGCACCATCAATATCCAGGCGTATGATGGTGCGAACCTTATGCCAGCCTTCTTTTCCGGCAGCGCCCGGATTGATGTGCAGACATTGCAGTTTTTCGTCGAACATTACCTTGAGAATATGCGAATGTCCGCTGATAAAAAGCCGGCTGCCTTGGGTAATGATTTCATTTTTTACTGTAGGTGCATAACGGCCGGGGTAACCCCCTATATGCTGCATAAATACAGGCACCTGCTCTACAGTAAAATGCATTTTTTCCGGGTAGAGGGAGTACACATCGTAGCCGTCTATATTTCCGTGTACGCCTTTAAGGGGTTTGAAGGCTGCTAATTGGTCCGCTATAGATTTATTGCCGAAATCTCCGGCATGCCATATTTCATCGCAGCTTTCAAAATGGGTGAATATGTTATCATCCAGATAGCTATGGGTGTCTGAGATAATCCCGATCTTTTTCATAAAAAAAGCCCCTGCCTTATGCAGGGGCTAAAGTTATTATTTTATTGCCTTATTTCACTTCTTCAAACTCAGCGTCGGTCACGTTGTCGCCTGCTGCAGCGCTCTCCGTATTCGGTTGGCCGGTAGGATTGTCTGTACCTGCAGTGGCACCGCCAGCCTGTTGTGCTTTATATATTTCCTCTGATGCTGCGGTCCAGGCAGTGTTTAATGCTGCCATGGAAGTATCAATGCCAGCCACATCCTGCTGTTTGTGCGCCTCTTTGAGTTTAGTCAATGCTTCTTCGATCGCTCCCTTTTTGTCGGCAGGGATCTTATCTCCAAATTCCTTTATTTGCTTTTCAGTCTGGAAAATGAGGCTGTCGGCCTGATTGATTTTATCAACCTTCTCCCTGGCCTCTTTATCAGCAGATTCATTTGCTTTTGCTTCCGCCTTCATTTTTTCAACCTCATCTTTACTTAGTCCGCTACCTGCTTCAATTCTGATCTTCTGTTCTTTACCGGTTCCTTTATCCTTTGCCGTTACATTCAGTATGCCATTCGCGTCTATATCAAAGATCACTTCAATTTGAGGAACGCCGCGGGGTGCCGGTGGAATGCCATCCAGGTTAAACATACCCAGGCTTTTGTTCTGTGAAGACATGGGTCTTTCTCCCTGCAGCACATGTATCTGTACGCCAGGCTGGTTGTCGGATGCAGTAGAAAACACTTCTGACTTCCTGGTGGGAATAGTGGTATTGGAATCGATTAAACGGGTCATCACTCCGCCCATTGTCTCGATACCCAAAGACAGCGGGGTTACATCCAGCAGCAGTACATCTTTTACCTCTCCCGTTAAAACAGCGCCCTGTATAGCGGCACCAACTGCCACTACTTCATCTGGGTTTACCCCTTTATTAGGTTTTTTACCGAAAAATCTTTCCACTATTTCCTGCACCTTGGGTATACGGGTACTACCACCCACCAGTATTACTTCATCGATCTGTGAAGTGGAGATGCCTGCATCTTTAAGCGCCTGTTCGCAAGGTTTCAGACATCTTTCAAAAAGGGTGTCTGCAAGCTGCTCAAACTTGGCCCGGCTCAGTTTTTTCACCAGGTGCTTGGGTACACCATCAACCGCTGTGATATAAGGCAGATTGATTTCAGTTTCGCTGGAAGAAGATAACTCTACCTTTGCTTTTTCTGCCGATTCCTTCAAACGTTGCAGCGCCATAGGGTCTTTGCGCAAATCAATATTTTCTTCATTTTTGAACTCGTCGGCCAGCCAGTCGATGATCACCTTGTCGAAGTCATCGCCACCGAGGTGTGTATCTCCATTGGTAGATTTTACTTCAAATACCCCATCTCCCAGTTCGAGAATGGAAATATCGAAAGTGCCACCACCCAGGTCAAACACTGCTATTTTTTCATCTTTATGTTTTTTGTCAAGTCCATATGCTAAGGCGGCTGCAGTAGGTTCATTCACGATCCTCCGAACGGTCAATCCTGCGATCTCCCCTGCTTCTTTGGTAGCCTGACGCTGTGCATCATTGAAATAGGCGGGTACGGTGATAACGGCCTCGGTCACTTCCTGCCCCAGGTAATCTTCGGCCGTTTTCTTCATTTTCTGAAGGGTCATAGCCGATATCTCCTGCGGTGTATACAAACGTCCGTCAATATCTATCCGCACTGTATTATTGTCACCTTTAACTACTTTGTAACTCCAGTGTTTTATTTCTTCAGACACCTCATCGAACCGGCGTCCCATAAAGCGCTTCACCGAAGTGATGGTATTTACCGGGTTGGTAATGGCCTGGCGTTTGGCAGGGTCACCCACTTTCCGTTCTCCGTTTTTCAGAAAAGCCACTACTGAAGGAGTGGTTCTTCTGCCCTCGTCGTTGGCAATTACAACCGGTTCGTTGCCTTCCATTACAGAAACACAACTGTTTGTTGTACCTAAGTCTATGCCTATTATTTTTCCCATATTACTTATTTACGTTTATTTATTGCATTTGTTATCGTATAAGCTAATTGTCAAGCTTTATGCCAGCCTGAAAAAAGTGAAAAATTGGCAGTAATTGACTTTTTTTTGCACCAGACGGCAGAAAATAACATTGTATTATTTTTTTTACAAATACAACTAGTTGGTTTTCCTGTTCGTAATTTTATAGGATGATATCGGTACGGATAAAGTTAACTACATACAAAATGTTGGTGTATCTTCTCGTGGGTGCAGTTTTACTGGGTGCCTGCTCCGGAAAAATTGTTCCAGAGAAGCCGGTGCTGGCTAAATCCGGCTTCCTTACCGACACGCTTCCTTTGAGTGAAATTGACATACCCATACAGGTTAATCTGAAGCCGTTTTACAATATGGCAGAAAAGAAGGTGCAGACCATTTACTCCTCGCCGGGGTGGCCGCAAGATTTTGTGGTAGAAAATTGCGATACCCGCTATATGTATCGGTTTAAAAGAGGTCCCTTGAATATAAAAAGCGGAGGCAGTACAGTAAATATTGGTTTTACGGGCAGCTATATCATTGCAGGAGCTCAGCGTGTTTGCAATGGCACTGGCAGCAACAGGGTACCCTTAACACCCTGGTCGCCTCCGTGCACCTGCGGACTAAACGAGCCGGAACGAAGGGTGGAGATAGGCTACCAGGCTTTTTTACGTTTGCGCAACAACTACAATGTAGCTGTTATTATGCAGCGCCAGGAGCCCCGGCCGCTTGATCAATGTACGCTTTGCTTTTGGGGGCAGGATATTACAGATATTGTAATGGCACAACTGAAACAGGAGTTGGATATAGCAGGCAGAGATATACAGGATTCTGTTAACGGGCTGAATCTTCGTCCGCAATTTCAGCAATTATGGAATATGCTGAATGCCAATATATCGTTGTACGATCTCGGTTATCTGAAAGTAAACCCCGAAAAAATAAGGCTGAGCACTCTTTATATCAACAACGATACCCTGAACATTTCATTAGGCATATCCGCCCGCCCGCGTATCAGCTTTCAAAAACAACCCGAAATACAAACTTTGGTTCCGGATATCAGCGATTTTCGCCAGCGGAGCGGCTTCTCAATATATGCTGATGCTGTTATACAATACGATTCATTGAGCAGGGTATTGAACGGCCAAATGTATAAGAAGAGGATAGATATGGAGAAGTTGGGAAAATATATAGTGGTAGAAAGCTGCGAGTTGTATGGAGTAGGGAGCGATCAACTGGTATGTAAGCTGCAGTTTTCAGGGTCTGCTGCCGGCGAAATGTACCTGACAGGAAAGCCGGTATATGATAAAGAAAAGAAACGACTGACGATAAACGACCTCGACTACGACCTCTATACCCGGAATGCATTGCTTCGCACGGCCAGGTGGTTGTTCAACAAAAGAATCATTCAGGAGCTCAACCGCTATGCAGTGTTTGATATAGCCGAACACGCCACAGCACTGGCTGCAGGTTTGAATAACGAAATGAACAAAAACTGGAATAATGGCGTGCGTACGACCGCAAAACTCAACCGCCTTCAATTGGAAGACATTTACCCGGGGGAGGACAATCTCGTATTGCGGTTTCACGCAAGCGGCGATGTAAGCATTTCCATAGATTCGTTCGAAGCGTTTCAGTTCTAAGTAACGTTTACCATCCCGTTTTTTATGGCAAAAATGACCAGACCGATGCGCGACTTGATTTTCAATCGTTCAAAAAGTGCGTTGCGGTGATCTTCTACCCGCCGGGTACTTACATACATTTTTTCTGCTATTTCTTTATAAGAAAGATCAGTACAGCACCATTGCAGGAATTCTTTTTCTTTATCGCTGAGCGTGAACTCATCCGGTAATTCTGTATTCCTGTTCAATCCGCCAACAATTTTTCCGGATATAAGCTCAGAAATATAGAAATTCTTTTCTACCACCGATTCAAGTGCCAGCTTCAATTCTTCCGGCTCGGCAGTTTTCATGATATACCCTTTGGCTCCCAGTTTGAGCATACGTATAATGGTGTTTTCATCGCTGTACATCGATAGTGCGAGTACTTTTATCTGAGGGTAGTATTTGTAGAGCCATTCTGCCGTTTCATAACCATTCATACCAGGCATGTTCACGTCGAGCAGTATGATGTCCGGAAGCGCCTTTTGTCTTATTTTTTCTTTCAGGTCGTTCCCGTTTTCAGCTTCAAAATGTACACGAAAGTTATCGAATGAGTCTATCAGCTTTGCCAATGCGTTTCGCAGCAACGTATGGTCATCGACCACGGCAACTGTCGTTTTTATTCCTTTTTCCATGCCTTGTATATGTTTTACAAATCACTCTCTATGGGTAGTTCCATAGTTACCAGGGTACCCTTGCCGGGGGCGCTGTCAAAGGTTAGGGTGGCTCCGATTAGCTTCGATCTGTTGACGACGCTTTTCAGGCCCACGCCGTTAAGCGGTGATTTAGAGTTTCTTTTCTCGTCCATATCAAACCCTTTCCCGTTATCCTGCACGCGCAGCCGGAAAAGGTTTTCGGAGCTATAGTCAAGCCGTACAGCGATTTGCCCGGCGTTTGCGTGTTTCAGCGTATTGTTGACGAGCTCCTGAAAAATGCGAAATATAAAAATTTCTTTTTGTTGGTTGAGCCTGTATTCCGTACCCTTCTGGTCAAAATCTACTTCTAACAATCCGGTTTTTTTCAGTGTTTCCAGTTCAAAATTAATGGATTCGGATAAACCGATCTGAGCGATACGGTCGGTATGTAGACTTTTGGTGAGATCAGAAAGATCGTAAATGGCCTTGTTTAATACTTCTTTTATGTGCTGTAGGGGGGCATGCGCTTCATGTTCAGGCTGTACCGGCAGCACAGCTAAAGATAATTTTACCACTGAAAGTACCTGTCCGATATTATCGTGCAACTCCTGCGCAATGGACTTAAGCGTTTGTTCCTGTATTTCGAGCTGTGATTTTAATACCTCCTGATCGTATTCCTCCTTTAAACGTATCAGTTCCTGTGTCTGCCGGTGTTGTTTCCGCTGGTACAAGAAGAGGATAGTGACGATAAACCCTACAAGAACCAAAGCCAATAAACCGCCAATGACCGTTATAAAGAGAATTTCCTGATTTTGATCCTGCATAGAAAGGCTATCGTAAATGATGAATATAATAAAATGTTGAGAACGGAAGATAGGTATATCAGATTGAAAATAATCCTATTCGACGGACTATAAAAGTAATTGATCAAAGCGAATAGCGGAAAGCTACAGCTATAGAAAAATAGTAACCCGGAAGCAATCCAGAAGGACGGTTCCTCTACCAGGTGTATTGACTTTTCAGATTGAAAGAGTTCATAAAAATAGTAGACAGCTGCCAAAACGATAAAAAGACTTCCGAGTGCAACGGTCAGAGAATGATAGGCATCCCCTTTTTGTATAAGAAGTTTATTAAAAATAACCATAAATGGGTATAGTCCAGCTACTACTTTCAAATACCGTTTAACGGATGCACGGGCAATCACCTGGCTGAATACCCACAAGTAAAACACTATCTGTACAGAACTTAGAATATTATAAAGTCGGGCATTGGGTTTACCCTGATATGCCAGTTTCACTGCCAGTATTTCCAATATCAATACAAAAGCAAGGTTAAGTGGAAATAGGTATAAGTACAGCGGCTGATTGCTCTTGGTAGATAAGAAGAGACTTGCCAGAAAGGATATAAGAATAAATAGTATATATATATCATCCATGTTTAGAAAATATTCTCTGCTTAAAGATATTCTTAACGCATAACTTTAAGCATTAAGTATTCAAAAAAAAAGGTACCGGACTCCGGTACCTTTTTAGATGGTCTTGGTAAGATGCTTATACGATCACCATTCCCTCTGCCTTATTCACAATCGCTGTTCCAATTTCAGGATTATCAACATCGTTTGGAGGCGGGCACATCGGCGGGCACAAACGACCTGTATTGTAGGCCAGAATTTCCACCCCTGATTTACCCTGAATATAGATGTCTCTTTGACCCTGCCCGTTTTCCTGCTCCCGGGTTTTAGTAGCCACCATTACAATGGTTTGACGGCCGGCATAATCAGGATTTTCGGAATAGCTCTCGGGATACACCGCGAAGCAAAATTTTATACCATCGCCTCCATGCATTTTAGCGGTCTGCAGAAACTCTTCCAGTTCTTCTATACTGTGCCAAACGGTCAGGGAATCTTCTTTCCCGATTCTGGAAGAGTTCTGTGCCCATCTTTCCTGCTTGTAGGTGCGAATGAGTGTGTCTACATGTTTAGTTGAAACAAACTTTCCTACGCTAAGGTTTTTTTTCTCAATTGTAAGCATAACTTAAGTGGTTTAAAGAGTGAGTAATTTTTACCACCTAAAAGTAGTCGGATATTTTCTGAGATTTAATAAGTAAATACATGTAATTCATTCGATTATGAATTAACAATATTTATACATTGATATATGTCAACTGTAATGATCCTTTGTGACGAATACCTACCGCTTAAAAAGCCTGTAAAAACCGTTTTTGCCCCCCTATTTACTACCGTTTAAAATTGGCAAAATCTACCGTTAAAAAACGGGGGTAAAAAACGTTGTGTTTTTAAAAGGTGTATGTGTGTTTTATCTGAAATTAGCAACGGCGTAACCGCTTTGAACTGGGAGCTTAAGTAGCAGCAATTTTGATGACAGTGACTGATATTCAGCTTAATATAATTCCTGCCTGCGTGTTGATACACTAAACCTTATCTATATTCCGGCTGTTGCTAATACCGGAAAACCTCATGGATATTTTACTTGAGCCTGGCAACAGGCTTAAGTAATCTATTCCTGTCTTTTCACCTTAAAGGTGTAATACCGCTGACTCACATAGCTAAATGAAATTACAATGATTGTAGTAATTATCTTAGCGATAGTAGGATAGAAGTTACACTTTTCTACGAATAGTTTTATGAAAAAATAATTTAGCAGTACAGAGGCTACCACCAAAAGGAAGTAACGGAGCAACTGCACCCTTCCTCTTAAGTAAGAACCAGTGAATACCACGTTCCGCATGAGGAAAAAGCCGGTAGGAAAAGTGATGGTAAAAGAAAAAATAAAAGCAGCTATATAAGGGCTTATACTTATGAATGGTGTGTGTACAATTTCCTTTTTGAATATAAAATGGTAAGCGATAAAGTAAAGAAATATATCCAGCAACGTATTGGCGCCTCCGCAGGCTATGTAGCGAAAGGTTTGCCTGTTGATCCATTTTTCAACAGGTGCATAAAAATAATCAAGGGTACTAATGATGAACTGCTTCAAGCTGGCTTATGGTTATGTACATCATAGAAATTGCAAAGTAACTGCTTTTCATAAGATATGGCAGGCTGAATTTTACTCCGGGTTCGGCCATACCGGATTTTGTACATCGTGGTAAAACAGAAAGGTCCAATGCCCGGCATTGCCTTTCTCCCACCACTGCTGCCTTAATTCCATACATTTTTTACCGTTATAGTCGTATTTGGCAACAAATCTGCTTTTCATCTGTTGAAGCTGCGGTGCATCGTCCCCGCCAAAAAATATGGTTTCACCCTCTTCCTCTATCCAGAATACCTGGTGAAAAATGCTGTGCCCTCCTGTAACTTCATAGGTAATATAGTTATCTATTGTTCCTGTGTCTTCATTAAGAGGCTGCACATTGGGTGCAGTTTTCAACACTTCAAGTTCGCTTGTTATGTAAGAGGAATCGCCTTTTTCAAAAGCGTAATCCATTTCGCGCTGTTGAATATAGTAAGTGGCATTGGGAAAGGCTACCCTGCGCTGTTGAAGATCGTCTAACAGGCTCACACCTCCCGCATGGTCTTTATGCAGGTGTGTCATCAATACTTTTGAAATATCGGCAGGATTTATGTCGTGCGCCAGCAGGTTATCGTATAATTGAAGCGTGCCTTGGCCGGCAAAGCCCAGACCAGTGTCCAGCAACAACAGGTCGCGGGAGGTTTGAATCACGAATGGCTGTATTTCCACCAACAGACTCCCAGGTGTGCGGTTTCCGAGCGCATCCTCTTTCGTAAATGGAATAAAACGCTTGGATTGATCTACGGTAAAACTGCCTTCGCTCAGCGGGATGATTTTCATACCGCAAAATTAAGGGAATCAGCGATTATGCTTTTTTGCAATGCTGAACGTGGAAAGCGGTGGGCTGCGACTACAAAGCAGGAGGGTACTAAAAATAAAAAAGCCCGGCTTGTGAGCCGGGATGTATATGCGTTTTTTGTTTTTAAAGTGAGTTGGCTATGAGGGTATAAATAAGTAACCCGAGTATCAGAGCTGTTCTGATGATAATAATGTTCACGGATGGAGATTTCTTTATCATAGTGTAATGTTTCGCAGTATTAAAATCTGACCGGACATTTCAGGGTGTTGCCGGAGCCCCCCGAAGTAAAACGATAGCCTACTTTTAGTGTCATGCTATAGTAAGAGTCCATTCTGTCCGGTGTACCTCTTTTATCACCGCCATTGTAAGGGTGCATTCTTACCCCAGGGCTTAGCTGTTGCGCCTTGTTGTGCATTTGTTTGGCTATAGCTGCTGTTGTTGACCCGGATCCGAAATAACTGTCAAAATCGCTGTCGTTGATATAGGTATTACCTACGTCGTCAATGTAATCGGTAAAGGTCTTTCTGTTAACGATCTCAAATCCGGCTGTAAGTCTTTCATTGAAATAATACCGGATACCCACGCCGTAGGGAATATTGATCTGGGTAAGATTGTAAGGTTTTCTATCGGGGTATTGGGGCATGCCCTGTCCTTCCGTCCGGAGTGGTTGCAGGTTGACCATTCTTTTGCTTCCGTCCGGCGCTGTATATTCGCCGCGTGGGTTGAAATGGAAAACGCCTATACCGATTACGCCATAGGGGCGAAATTTATTCCATACTTCTTTATCATCCTGCTCCAAAAAAACGGTGGGATATATTTCGGTCGTAAGTGTGGCCTCTTTGATGGGGGTACTTACTGATAAATTCCTGTTCTTGCGTGCTACTTCGGGGCCGCCTTTATCGTTAATTACACTGTCTGCTCCTTCCAGTGTGGTGAAGTTCACCGATAATGTTAATCCGAAGAATTCACTGGGACGAATGGTAAAATAAGCGCCTTTGTTCAGGCGCGTCATCTCTATGTTATTGTCTTTCAGAAAAGTTTTACCTACCCCGTAATTGCCGCCTAAATCTCCTAGCAGGTTAGAGGGGCCCACATTAAGACCAATCTCGTATACAGGGTTATCAAAGAATCGGTATTGACCGTACGAGGTAACAGAGACCATACTGACCAACAGTACTATAAAGGCACGACAAACCCTTGTGTAAATATTCATATTCATGAGAGCGGATTTAGCTTTCAACAAGTTTGGATTGATTTTATAAACGTCGAAGGCGGGAAAATATTATCATTTTCGAAGGAGCAGAAAGAAGGAAAAATGTGCTAAACTTATATCTGGCTAAGAATCATGTGGATATGCTCTATGCCATCTTCCAGGTAAATTTCACTTTGCTGAATGAAGCCGAAACTTTCGTAAAACCGCTTGAGATAGTGTTGTGCGCCTATCTTTAGTGGTACGTTACCATATGTTAAATGAGCTGCAGCGATGGATCGCTTAACCAACTCCCGTCCGATTCCCAAGCCTCTGTATTCCGGGTCGGTAACAATTCTACCCACAGAGGCTTCTTTATAAGACATGCCCGGTGGCACAATACGGGAACAAGCAATAAGGCGGTGGTTGTGAATGGCGCAGAGATGCTGCGACGCGAAATCTTTATCATCCATATCCTGAAAAATGCATCGTTGCTCTACAACGAACACAGCGGTTCGCAACTGCAATATCCTGTACAGTTCTGTATTGTTAAGGGCATCAAAGGAGCTGATTCGCCATTCCGGTGTCATGGATTCGCTTTGTGATAATCTTCTGTAAGTTAGGACAACGGGCTTGTATACGTTGTTTTTTGTTTGATATATGAAGGAATGGCAAGGGAAGGATAAAGGTTAGGCCTGGTTATTGATATATGTGTTCAAATTAATGTGTATATTTCGTGACAGTCTTATTCTTTGAAACGGTTACAGGTTTTGTGGTGATGGGTAATGTGCGGTTTCCCACAGGCATTATTCACTAAAAATCAAGTAATATGTTACGCTGGACTGTTATTTTTCTGATTGTCGCCATCGTTGCGGCTGTATTCGGCTTTACGGGTATCGCAGAGGGTGCTGCCTCTATAGCCAAAATTCTCTTTTTTATTTTTATTGTCCTTTTCCTGATTTCCCTGATTTTCGGCCGGTCGGCAAAGAAATGATAAACACGGCTGGCTATGGTATAATAAAAGCCCGGCTGATACCGGGCTTTTACATGCGATGTAACAGTACCTATCCTGTTTAATTAATACCGGTAATGTTCGGGCTTAAATGGTCCTTCTTTGGGTATGCCCAGGTACGTTGATTGTGTATCAGTCAATTCGTCCAGTTCCACACCGATTTTCTTCAGGTGCAGCCTGGCAACTTTTTCGTCGAGGTGCTTGGGCAGTACATACACTTTGTTTTCATAATTTTTATGATGCAGCCAAAGCTCTATCTGCGCCAGTGTCTGGTTGCTGAAAGAGTTGCTCATTACAAAACTGGGGTGACCGGTAGCACATCCCAGGTTTACAAGTCTGCCTTCTGCCAGCAGAATGATGTCTTTCCCATCTACATTGTAAATATCTACCTGTGGTTTGATGGTATCTTTGGTATTACCATAGTTTTCATTCAGCCATGCAACATCTATTTCGATATCGAAGTGCCCGATATTGCAAACAATGGCTTTGTCTTTCATCAGCCTGAAATGTTCTCCGGTAATGAGGTCGCGGCATCCGCTGGCGGTTACCACTATATCGGCCTCTTTCACGGCATCAATCATTTTCTTCACTTCAAAACCGTCCATTGCAGCCTGCAACGCACATATGGGATCTATTTCAGTAACGATGACGCGGCATCCGGCTCCGGCCAGCGAAGCGGCAGAGCCCTTACCAACATCACCATAGCCGCCTACAACGGCAACTTTGCCAGCCAGCATAACATCCGTAGCACGACGGATAGCATCTACCAGACTCTCTTTACAACCGTATTTATTGTCGAACTTCGATTTGGTCACAGAGTCGTTCACATTAATAGCGGGTACCGGTAAGGTTCCCTTCTGCATCCTTTCGTATAGCCGGTGTACGCCGGTGGTGGTTTCTTCACTCAGCCCTTTCACATGCTGCACCAGTTCGGGGTATTTGTCGAAAACGATATTCGTGAGGTCGCCACCGTCATCAAGAATCATGTTCAAGGGACGGTCCTGGCTGCCGAAGAACAACGTTTGTTCAATGCACCAATCAGCTTCTTCCTGGGTTTGCCCCTTCCAGGCAAATACGCCGATACCTGCTTCTGCAATTGCTGCTGCTGCATGATCCTGCGTAGAAAAAATATTGCACGAACTCCATTTTACCTCTGCCCCCAGGGCAACCAGCGTTTCTATTAAAACCGCCGTTTGTATAGTCATGTGTAAACAGCCGGCAATACGGGCACCCTTGAGCGGCTGTTGGCCCTTGTATTCTTCGCGGATAGCCATCAGCCCCGGCATTTCTGCTTCTGCCAGCCTGATCTCCTTACGGCCCCAGGCCGCCAAGCTGATATCTTTTACTTTGTTCGGCAACGCGAAATCTATTGATTTTGAAATTGTTGACATATTGTTTATTGTTTTATATGATAGTAGCAAGATGGTAAAATCCTAAGCAAAGGTACATTGGCAGAATATTATATGGAAATACTAGATATTTTTGGGGGTTAATGCTAAAATTTCTTATCTTATTAGAATAAATAGCTGTATCACGATGGAAAAAGTAGGTCAAAAAGAAAATATAACTGTTCAGTTGGATGATAAAGACCTGGCCATACTCAGCATGCTTCAGCAAAATGCCAGATTTACGGTAAAGGAGATCGCAGATGCTGTTCACCTGACCACTACGCCGGTGCATGAGCGCATCAAGCGCATGGAAGCTGCAGGGGTGATCAAACAATATACTGTATTGCTTGATCCTGCCAGGATAAAAAAAGGGTTGATGGTGATCTGTTATGTTTCTCTGAAACAGCACAACAAAACGGCGGGTTCAAAGTTCATTAAAGCCATTTTGGAAATGACGGAAGTGATAGAATGTTATAATATTTCAGGTGATTTTGATTTTATGCTGAAAGTAGTAGTGGAGAACATGGACGAATATTATCACTTTCACGTTAATAAATTAAGTGAAGCAGAAAATATAGGCAATGTGCAAAGCATATTTGTGATGGGGGTGATTAAGCAAACACATCAACTGATATAATTAAAGCATGCCGCTGAAATGTATGTACTGGCTGTACAGTGAAAGTGTTTTATCGCTGCGCCGTACTCGATATTGAAAGTATGATTGTCCGCAAAAAAAGATATCAGGGGTGCCTCATCCGAAAAAAGCGTTCTGCCTGAACGGTATTAAGTAATTGTTAAATGCGGTATCGTTTTCATGCTATTTTCGTTCTTTTTGAGGGCCTGATAAATTTGGCACGGTTTTTTTCAGAGATAGGCCAACTTAGTTTGCCCTTATCTGTTTGTGCAATTAATAGCAGTTATTTCTGCGTACACAGGCAAATCATCTGTTTACCGGTAAAGTAAAAATCTTGTTTGCATCGATACAATGCGGACAAGGAAAATTTTGTATAAATCAGAAGATCATGAGATTGAAAAGGAACATTGAATCAGTTTTTGTTAGAGCGTTGTTTGTTTTTTTTGCCATGGGTGTGAGCCTGGTATGTATAACAGGCTGTAGTGAAAACAAGGCGGAGGAGCAGGCAAAAAATGAAATTATTTTGCCGGTATACCGGGTTGATACTGCTACTGCCGTTATTACTAAAGACTTTCTTGGAACCATAGAAGGCAAAGTGAACGTAGAAATCAGGGCGCAGGTAGAAGGGTTGCTGGATGAGATATTTGTAGACGAAGGAGATTTTGTACAAAAGGGGCAAAAGCTGTTCAGGATTAATCCGCTGGCTTATCAGGAACTGCTGAATAATGCTATAGCCAAAGAGAATGTGGAAAAAGCAAGGCTGGCCAATGCCCTGATTGAGCTGGAACGCATCAAGCCGCTTGTAGAACATGAGGTGATTTCTACGGTTAGGCTTCGCAAAGCAGAGTCGGACTATGAAGTGGCCAAAGCATCGCTGACCCAGGCCTCAGCAGCGGTGGCAAGTGCCCGCATTAACCTGGATTTTGCCACCATTACAGCACCTGTAAGCGGTTATATTGGAAGAATCCCCAAAAGAGTGGGTAACCTGGTGAGTGGAAGAGATAGCGAGCCTATTACGGTACTTACTGATGTAAATGAAGTATATGTATATTTTTCATTGAGTGAGTCTGATTTCTATTACTTTGTAAACAATCGCGATAACAGCGCCGGAAATGGTCAACGCGACTCCCTGAAAACCTCCACCTTTTTATCGAATGTAACCCTGGTGCTTGCTAACGGCACAGTATATCCGCACACGGGGATGGTAGATGCAGTAGCAGGGCAGGTAAATAGGAATACCGGCTCCGTTTCTGTACGGGCTACTTTTCCCAACAAAGATAATATACTCCGTTCCGGCAATACGGGCACGCTAAAAATGCAGGAAACACATCCCGGCGTAATTCTCATACCACAGGAAGCTACAACAGAACTTCAGGACAAAATATTTGTAACCCGTCTGGACGAAGAACAAAAAGCAGTTCGGCAGTCCGTAAAGATATCCGGCGCTGTCAATAACCTGTATATCGTAAACGAAGGCTTGAAACAGGGAGATATGATCATAGTAGAAGGGTTTGACAAAATATCGGAAGGCACGCGTGTTACTCCTCTTTTCAAAGATGATATTGTGACAGACCGTAACGGGGCTGCCAGCAGGCTGCTGTCGCGGGTTGAACCAACGTTGTAGCCTCCCCGTTATCCTATTCCTTATACTAAAGCTTTGTCATGCTCAAAACATTTATCAACAGGCCCATACTGGCTACCGTCATTTCCATGCTGTTTATTATTCTCGGGCTTGTGGGTATCAGCAGGCTTTCCGTTACCCGCTTTCCGGAAATTGCTCCTCCCAGTGTAGTGGTGTCGTTTACCTATCCCGGCGCTAACGCTGAAACGGTGGCAGAAAGCGTGCTGTTACCGATCGAAGAGGCGATTAATGGCGTTGAAGATATGACCTATATGCGTTCTTCATCCAGTAATTCGGGCGCAGGGCGGGTGAGTGTATACTTTAAAGCCGGTACCAATCCCGATCAGGCTTCTGTAAATGTACAGACACGAATATCGCGTGCCGTCAATCGGATTCCGGCAGAAGTGAATGAAGCTGGCATAACGGTAATGCCCAGGCAGCGCGGAGTGATCATGACTATTAACCTGTTTAGCGAAGATCCGCAGGGGGTGTACGACGAAACTTTTCTACAGGCATACGCTCAAATCAATATTATAAGAGAGTTGCTGCGTGTAGACGGCATCGCAGAAGTATCGAGAGTAGGCGCCAGAGATTACAGTATGCGCGTATGGTTGAACCCGGAAAAGATGGCTGTGTATAACCTGATTCCGCAGGATGTGTCGAAAGCCATTGCAGACCAGAACTTTGAAATTGCCCCCGGCAGATTCGGGGAAACATCGGATGAAGTATTTGAAACCATCATCCGCCACAAAGGAAGGCTGAGCAAGCCGGAGGAGTTCGAAAATATTGTGATCCAGACCAATGAAGACGGTTCTGTTTTGTACCTGAAAGATATTGCCCGGCTGGAATTTGGCGCATCTAATCTCGGCAGCGACAACCGTGTGAACGGATTTCCCGGACTCACCATGAATATTACGCAAACCAGCGGTTCCAACGCAAGAGATATAGATATAGAGGTGAGGAAAGTGCTGGAGCGATTGGAAAAATCATTTCCACGGGGCATCAGCTATGAGATTACGTATTCGGTGCGCAACCAGATAGATGAATCCATTAGTCAGGTGATGCATACTTTGTTGGAGGCGTTTATACTGGTATTTATTATAGTATTTGTATTTCTTCAGAACTTTCGCGCTACTTTAATACCGGCGCTTGCTATACCCGTATCGCTGATCGGTACTTGTTTCTTTTTGCTGGTTATGGGCTTTTCCATCAACGTGCTCACAATGTTTGCGCTGGTGCTGGCCATAGGTATTGTGGTAGACGATGCTATTGTGGTGGTAGAAGCTGTTCATCAAAAGATGGAACTCACAGGGCTCGGTCCCAGAGCGGCCACTATAGCTACTATGGGAGAAATTACTTCAGCCATTCTTTCTATTACCATGGTAATGGCCGCGGTATTTTTACCCATCGGTTTTATGGAAGGTCCCTCCGGTGTGTTCTACAGGCAATTCTCATATACCCTGGTGGCGGCTATATTGATCTCCGCGGTGAATGCGCTCACGTTGAGTCCGGCTCTTTGTGCGCTGTTGCTGAAAAAGCATACCCATGTGGTTCCCGTTGAAAAACAGGTGGAGGCGGTTCCGCAAAGCCGGCAAGCCTCCCGTTCATGGCTGCAACGGTTTTTTACCGCGTTTAACACCGCGTTTACTATGCTTACGGGTAAATATATGACAGCGGTGCGCCGGATCATCGGCAACCGGAAACTAGCCTTTGCCGGGCTTGCACTGGTGATATTGATTGGCGTGTTGCTGATGCGGCGTACACCCACCAGTTTCATTCCTACAGAAGACGACGGCTTTATAACCTATACCTTAAAAATGCCGCCGGGTGCTTCGTTGTCGAGAACTGCGGAGTTGCTGGACAAGGCAGACAGCATTATCAGGCTTCGGCCGGAGGTGAGCGGTATTACCAGTATTTCGGGGTTCAACGGCATAGATAACTCGGCGAGCAGCGCTTATGCAGTTGGCTATGTAACCATGTATCCCCACGAACAGCGTTCGGGAATAACCAATATCAACAGGTTTATGGATACCCTGCGTAAGGACCTGTCGCAAATAACTGGTGCTTCCTTCACCATATTTCCCAGGCCCACTGTTCAGGGGTTTGGCGACGTAGCCGGGCTGGAGTTTGTGTTGCAGGATCGACTAGGCGGCAGTTTCCAGACTTTCAGCAACGTGGTGGATACGTTTATTCACCACCTTCAAAACCGGCCGGAGATACTTGCGGCATCTACTTCCTTTCAGGCAAATTTTCCGCAATTTGAGCTGGAGATAGACCAGGTGAAAGCCAAAGCTATGGGGGTGAGTGTAAAAGAGCTGGTAACAACCATAAGAGGTTATTACGGCAGGGTGCAGGCGGGCGACTTCACCCGTTTTGGAAGACAATACAGGGTGTATATGCAGTCTGATGTGGATTACCGGGCTACGGCTGAAACGTTTAATTCTATATTCGTTCGTAACAAAAACGGCGAAATGGTACCGGCAAATACGCTTATCAAACTAAAACGAAGGTTGGGGCCGGAAGTGGTGAACCGGTACAACCTTTTCAATAGCATAACGGTGAATGCCACTCCGGCGGAAGGCTACAGTACCGGCGATGCCATGAAAGCTGTGGAAGAGCTGGCTGCAGGCACACTGCCGGGAAATTATAGCTACGAATGGACCGGTATGAGTCTGGAGGAAAGAAATTCAGGTAGTCAGAATGCACTGATTATATTGCTGAGCATTGTTTTTGTGTATTTTTTGCTCGCTGCCCAATATGAGAGCTATATATTGCCGCTGGCTATCCTGTTATCCGTTCCGGTAGGGTTGCCGGGTGTGTATGGCGTCATTAATCTTGTGGGTTTGGAGAATAACATATACGTACAGGTAGGGCTGATTATGCTGATTGGTCTTCTTGCCAAAAATGCCATACTCATAGTAGAGTTTTCTGTACAACAGCGTAAGGCAGGGTTGTCTATCGTAGATGCCGCACTGAAAGGTGCTGAACTAAGGTTGCGTCCTATTCTGATGACATCTCTCGCTTTTGTAGCCGGACTTGTTCCGTTGATGTGGACACAGGGACCATCGGCACAAGGAAATCACTCCATCAGTTTTGGCGCAGCGGGTGGCATGCTTGCCGGGGTATTGTTGGGTATATTCATTATTCCGCTGCTGTTTATTGTATTCAAAAAAATAGACGAAACGCTTAAAGCAAAATTTAATAGCAATGAAGAGCCTGAATTATCATAGGGTATTACTGGCGATAGGCATGGTGGGTATACTAACGGCGTGCAGTGTGGGCAGAAAGTTTGAGAAGCCGGACCTGGACCTGCCGGAATATTATTTACCCTCTGCTACTGATACGGTTAAACTGATTAGCTGGAAAGAGTTTATTCGCGATACGGTATTGGTTGATTTAATAGAAGGGGCTATTGCGCATAACTTTGATATGCGGTCTGCGCTGAAAAATATAGAAATTGCCCAATCCTATTTTAGAGAGTCGAAAGCCGCCTTTTATCCCTCGGTCAGCGCCCGGATACTGGGCTTTGACAGGCAGTACCGTTCCGAAAAATTTTACAGTTCTCCCTCCTCAAAGTGGTATGCCGAGAAAGGAACAGATGCGCCCGCTAACCTGTATCATTATCAATCGCAGTTCAGCAATTCGTTTGCTGTATCCTGGGAGGCTGATATATGGGGAAAGTTTCGCTGGCAAAAAGAAGCGGCGCTTGCCGGTTATAAGGAGAATTTTGAAGTGCAGCGTGCTCTTCAGACGAGTTTGATTGCTACCATTGCAGACAGCTACTATTCTCTGCTGATGCTGGATGAACAACTGGAAGTAGCCAGAAGAAACTATACCTACAGAAGCAATAACCTGAAAATGGTGGAATTGCAATATCAGTCCGGCGAAGTTACCGCCCTGGCTGTGCAACAAACAGAATCACAAATGCTGGAAGCCGCCGCCATGATTCCCAAACTGGAGGAAGAAATTGGCATTCATCAGAACTCTTTGCTTTTGTTGGCTGGCAAATTACCCCGGCATATGGAAAGAGAGTTGAATATTACGGACATTGACGTTGGGAAAGAATACAATGTTTTATACGATGTACCGCTGTCGTATATTCAAAACCGGCCGGATGTATTGGCAGCAGAATACAGATTGCGGGCAGCCAACGCCAGGGTGGGCGTAAGCCAGTCGTATCAGTACCCTAATCTTACTATATCGCTCACAGGAGGGGTAAATGCCATGTTGCCGCAGAACTGGTTCAATATACCCGGCGCTTTACTGGGAGGCATTACTGCCGGATTAACACAGCCGCTGTTTAACCGCAGGGCTATAAAAGCGGACATAGAAGTAGCACGGAAGCAAAGAGAAATAGCAGAGATAGATTTTCAGCGGCAGGTGTACGAAGCTATTGTAGAAACGGAGAATATTCTGATTTCTATTAATAAAACGCAGGAACAACTGGTGATTGCTGAACGGCAGGTGAATATTGCACAAAAAGCAGTAAAGGATGCGGATATGTTGTTTAAATCCGGCTTTGCTACTTATCTGGAAGTGATCTCAGCACAGCGGTATCTGCTGGACGTAGAGCTCGACTTGGTGACGGTGAAAGCGAATATGCTTATAGCCCGTGTACAACTATACAGGGCGCTTGGTGGTGGTTGGGAATAGGGGTGTTCGTATGTAAATGAACATGCATTGAATGTGTGCATGCAGCTGTTTTTCACTTTGATGTTTTTCGCTAAATGTAGGGATAAATACACCCGCAGATTAGTTCATCACTGTGTAGTACCTTTGTACCACTAATTATTCAACCATGGCATTTAAAAATCAGCAGGCTTTTATAGAGGCATTGGACCAGGCGGGAGAACTGGTTCGGATAAAAACCTACGTGGATCCCAGACTTGAAATCGCAGAAATCACCGATCGTATAAGTAAAACCCCCGGCGGCGGTAAAGCCCTGCTGTTTGAGAATACCGGATATGCCTTTCCGGTATTAATGAATGCATATGGAAGTGAGAAGCGTATGTGCATGGCATTGGGCGTGGATAAACTGGATGATATTGCGGGGCAGATCGAAGAGCTGTTTAAAATGCTTACCAAGCCCAAGGAAAACATCCTGGATAAGCTGAACATGCTGCCGAAGCTCGGACAGTTTGCTTCATGGATGCCGAAAGTAAGAAGCGGCAGGGGAGCCTGCCAGGAAGTGGTGATCACAAACAATCCGGATATAACCAAGCTGCCGGTTATTACCTGCTGGCCAAAAGACGGAGGGCCTTTTATTACATTACCCATTATACACACCAGGGATCTGATAACTGGCATAAGAAATGTGGGGATGTACCGCATGCAGGTGTTTACGCCTACTATGACGGGGATGCACTGGCATAAGCATAAAGTATCTGCTAAACATTTTGCAGAATATAAGAAGCAAAAAAAACGTATGCCCGTTGTGGTGGCTTTGGGCGGAGATCCTGTATATGCATACGCTGCAACCGCGCCGTTGCCGGAGAATGTAGATGAGTATATGCTGGCCGGATTTCTGCGGAAAAAGAAAGTGTCGCTGGTAAAGTGCATCACCCAGCCGGAACTGGAAGTGCCCGAGGATGTGGATTTTGTTATTGAAGGTTATGTGGATCCGGAAGACGACATGGTTTGGGAGGGTCCATTCGGAGATCATACCGGCTACTACTCTCTGCCCGATTGGTATCCGAAATTTCATGTTACAGCCATTACGCAAAGAAAAAGTGCAGTATACCCGGCCACTATCGTTGGTATACCCCCTCAGGAAGATGCCTGGCTGGGGAAAGCCACCGAACGCATTTTTCTGGCACCGATCAAGATGGCCCTGGTGCCGGAGATTGTAGATATGGATATGCCCGTGGAGGGAGTATTTCATAATCTGGTGATTGCAAAAATCCGTAAGGAATACGCGGGACAGGGGCAAAAAGTAATGAACGCCATGTGGGGCGCCGGGCAGATGATGTTTAATAAAATACTCGTGATAGCGGATGAACGCACCCATATCACCGACTATGCATCGCTGGCGCAAACGGTATTTAAAAACCTTAATGTAGCCACGGATGTATCGTTTACAACCGGTCCGATGGATGTGCTGGATCACAGTTGCAGCAAAATGGGATTCGGTGGTAAAATGGCGATCGATGGCACCCGAAAACTGGACGAAGAGGTAGACGAACGGTACGCAGTTGCTCCCGCAAATGCCAGCATAGCACTGTCTGATCTGAAACATTTTTTTCCGGAAATATATGATGCCAATATTTTATCGGCTTCGCACCATATTCCCTGTCTGATACTGGCAGTAAAGAAAAACCGGAAAGGGCATATCAGCGAACTGCATCGGCAATTGTGCGACGCTATACCCGGTATTGAAAGCGTAAAGATGATATTATATGTAGAGCATACCGTAGATCCTAACAATTTATCTGTGGCGTTGTGGCGGTTTTGCAATAACCTCGATCCCAAAAGAGATGCTACCCTTGTAGAAAAGGAGTCGGGACAAGCACCCGGGAAACTATTTGCCTGTCTGGGACTCGACGGAACGCGTAAAACCAGGGAGTTCGACGATTTCTACCGCGATTGGCCGAATATTGTGGTGTCTGACGATGCCACCATTGCTTCTGTAGATAAAAAATGGGATGAACTCAGACTGGGGGCTTTTGTATCATCGCCATCCTTACAGTATAAGAGCCAGATGTATGGAGAAGAAGCTGTAGTGGAGTAACCGCAATAAAACGTTTTCACAAAAAAACAGATAGGGGCAGAACAGGCTGCATGCCGGTGAGATAAAACGAAAAACTGCAGAATCGAAACAGGATGCGATATTTGCAGCCATTTGAAAAGCAATTGATCTTATGAGTGGTAGTAAGCCTGCACTATATACGGTACTGTCTCCTGCGTTATTACATCTGTACAACCTCGATACTTCCATCGTGGTGGTGATCGACGTATTACGCGCTACTTCAACTATTGCAACGGCCCTGTACAACGGTGCTGAAAGTGTAATGCCCGTAGACAGCATAGAAAAATGTATTGCCTTGGGCAGATCCAGCGGAGGCATTACGGCGGGGGAGCGGGAAGGGAAAGTAATAGAAGGGTTACAGCATGGCAATTCCCCGCTGGAGTACGACCGTACTTTCATAGCCGGCAAGACCCTGGTGCTCACCACTACCAATGGTACAAAGTTGCTGTATATGGCATTGGACAGGGGCGCGGCTTCCATTATTACCGGGGCATTTTCTAATCTCTCTGCCGTAGTGGAGTACCTTATCAACCAGCGACAAAATGTGATACTCGCCTGCGGTGCCTGGAAAGACAGGGTGAATATAGAAGATACTTTATTTGCCGGGGCGGTGGTAGACAGGGTGAGAGATTTTTTTGCCATTGATTGCGACTCATCTTCTATGGCACATGCTGTTTATCGGGAAGCGGGTTCAGACTTATTCACCTATGTAAAAAATAAGCAGGCCTCTCATTTTCTTCGTTTAAGCAGCTACGGACTGGAAGAAGATATCCGCTATTGCTTTACGCCTGATACAGCCAATGTATTGCCGGTATATCAAAATGGAAAGCTTTCTGTTGCTTCGGGTTAGCTTTATTGCTGCAAGCCGATATTCTTACCTATACTGGTTACAGAGGTATAACAAACATTCCTGAGTTGAACCTGATAGAGGTTGCCGTTAAAGTTTTGTTTTACGGATGCGCTTCACCTGTAGTGCATGGAAGAAAACCTGCTTTTTATTCTTTGCCGGGTAAAGAAAAATCTGGAACTTAGTTCGTTGTATCGCTACATCAACAAACCATTGCAATATGAATACGCGTCGTGATTTTTTATACAAAGTTTCTATGGGGCTGGGTGCGCTGGCAGTGCAGCCTTTATCGTCCTCTTCTGCGCCCTATCCCTATGCTGCCGGCAGAAACACCCTGCGGGTGGCTTTAATGGGGCTGGGTGGCTATGCCAATATTGTAGCGCGCGCCATGAAGGAGTGCCGGCTGGCAACGCTTACAGGCATTGTTACCGGAACCCCTGCTAAAATACCGGAATGGCAGAAAAATTATAATGTTCCTAACCGGAATATCTATCATTACGACAATGTGCACGAGATTGCCAATAACGATGAAATAGACCTGGTATATATCACCACTCCCAATTCGCTACACCACAAACATGTGCTGCAAATAGCGGCAACCGGCAAGCATGTAATATGCGAGAAGCCTATAGCAGATAACGCAAAGCAGGCCCGGGAAATGATTGAAGCCTGCAAGAAAGCGGGCGTGAAGTTTTATATCGGTTACCGGCTGCATTTTGAGCCTCATACCCGCGAAGTGATCCGCATGCGCGAGGCCGGTGAGTTTGGCGCTATCAAATACGTAGATAATTTTATGGGCTTCCGGATAGGAGATCCCAACCAGTGGCGGCTGAAGCATGCGCTGGCAGGAGGGGGCGCCATCATGGATGTGGGTGTGTATTCGTTGAACGGTGCGCGTTATGCCACGGGCGAAGAACCTGTATGGGTGACCGCACAGGAGATAAAGACCGACCCCGTAAAGTTTGCAGAGGTGGATGAAACGGTATTGTTTCAACTGGGTTTTCCAAGTGGAGCTATTGCCAATTGCGGATGTACGTATAATTTCAATCATGCCGAGCGGTTATTTCTATCCGGCGAAAAAGGTTTTGCCGAATTAAAGCCGGCGTTTGGCTATGGACCTATAAAGGGGGTTACACACCTGGGGCCGCTGAACCAGCCCGAGCTTACGCACCAGGCTTTGCAAATGGACGGCATTGCAGACTGTATCCTCAATAATAAACCCGACCCCAATGTATCGGGTGAAGAAGGACTCAAAGACATGATCGTTATTGATGCCATTTACGAGTCGCTTAAAAAGGGTGGCGAAAAAATATTGATCAACCAGTAAAGTTGATAAAGGGTTCCGAAGTTTGGAAGGCCGTGGCTGTCCTTACGGCTGTGAAAGAAAGCTTCGGAACCCTGACCGAAAAACCCTGACCGAAAAACCCTGTATAATATTTCAGGGTACTATATGGGCGTGGCGGTTGGTTTCTTTCCAGGCGCCATCTTTATAGTGCCATATGTTGGTGAAACGGCGTCTGATAGTTTGTCCGGCATGTGGGTTGTTGTTTTGGGGAACAATGATCTCTTCTCCCATCGTTACAAATACATTCCCCAGCAAACTGGTTTTTTCAATATTACGTTCAAACTTCTCATACGAAATCACATCTTTTTCTGTCATTGCCAGCACCTGTTCCCTGTTAACCAGTTTGTGAAGCAATGGTGAGTTGACTGTGAAACTAGGATCCCAAATGGTAGAAAGGGTTTCGAGGTCCTTTTTTAAAATAGCATCAATTTCTTTTTGTTCAAGAGCCCTTACCGCTTTTTCGGCCTCCGCATGTGTTATTGGATGAGGCTGTTCGTTACAGGAGCTGAAACTGCTGCTGATGATACCCAAAACGATCGCTGTCCATAGGCTGGTAGTAAAGGATTTTATTTTCGTGTTCATTTTGAGAAAAGGTTTGTTTATTCTCTAAAATACTTTTTTTAAATAACTCCACCCTTAATTTTTGGAGACCGATCAGGTACAGATAAGGGTACTAGCCTTTCACTACCTTATTGATCAGCCATTAAAAAACCCCGGTAGAAACCGGGGTTGCTGCGATTCAAACGATTGATTTACCCATTTACTTAACAAACATGAGAAATGAATTACTTGTGTTCTGCAATACAAATAACGCCAGTATGTGTTACCAGACTGTTAACGGGAGGTAATGAAAATGTGATTTGCGAAAATATCAGTTGGTAAACTTGTATCCAACGCCACGGATTGAGTGAAAATAGCGGGGGCTCCGGCTGTCTTCTTCAAAATACTTTCGAAAGCTGAGAATAAAGTTATCAACTGTTCGGGTGGTAGGGTATACATTGTACCCCCAAACGGATTGCAGTATTTTTTCCCGCGGAACCACATCGTTCCTGTTTTCCAGCAGCAACTTTAGCAGCATGGCTTCTTTTTTGCTGAGCGCTATGGTTTCGCCGCGGAAGTTAATGGCAGATTGCGCTTTGAAATCTACTTTGTTTTTACCAAACTGGTAGTATTCATCGATGGTTTCCTTTTCCTGTATTTTCTTGTTTTTGCTGATCAGCTTTTTTACTCTCAGCAGCAGCTCTTCCAGATTGAAAGGCTTGGTAATGTAGTCGTCTGCTCCTTTTTTTAGTCCCAGTACTTTTTCAGCGCTGCTGCTTTTTGCACTCAGCATCAGTATAGGCACATCATTGTTGCTCAATCGTACATTTTCGGCTACACCTATACCATCGATGCCGGGTATCATGATGTCCAGCACGATCAGGTCGAAATACTCTTCGGAGATTTTCTTCAATGCTTCTGTGCCGTCAGACGCGCAGCTTACTTCATATCCTTCAAGCTCAAGGTTCAGTTTCAGCGCTTCCTGAAGATTTTCCTCGTCTTCTACCAATAGTATGTATCCATGGGCGTTCGTATGCATAGTTCCTCTAGTTTGCAGCAAGTGTACACACAAAAATACATCCGGAAGGACTATTATTGGTCACCTTTATGGATCCTTTATGGTCTGCAACTATTTTCCTGGTTAAAAAAAGCCCCAATCCGGTACCTTTGGTCTTCCGGGTTCCTTCGTTGCCGCTCCTGTAAAACTTGTCGAACACCCTCGATTTCTCACTATCCTCAATACCTTCGCCCTCATCAATTACCTCCAGTTGCGCCTTATTTCCCACCTGCTTCAGTACAATTGTCACTGTTTTGTCTTTCGTTGAATATTTGATAGCGTTATCGATCAGGTTGTTAATGGCCAGTTGCAGCAGCAGCCGGTCTCCTGTTATAAAAATCCCGGTGGTGATATCGTGTTCCATCTTCCGGTCGGGAAACCGTTCTGCAAAGCTGGAAATGCTCTCGAAAGCCAGGTCGCTGAGGTTGAACGATTCTTTGGTGCTCAGGTACCGTCCGGCATCGAGTTGGGAAGCTACCAGTATGTTGTCGCAAAGAATGTGCAGCCTGTTGGCTTCGTGCAGGGTGTTGTTAATAAGTTTTTCCCTTTGATGATCTTCCAGCTTTCGCTTGATCAGGGTTTCGAGGTTGAGTTTAGCTACTGCGATGGGTGTTTTCAGCTCATGGGTAACCGCCATCATAAAATTTTGTTGCTGGTTGTTGAGACGAATTTGCCGGCGTGTGGCACGGTAAACAAATACAGCGCCCACCAGTATGAGTAAGATGAACGTTACCCCTTCTCCCACGTATTGCGCAATTTTGGTACTTTCCTGTTTTCGTATAGCCTCTACCCGGCTAACATAATCCGGGGCGTCTTTTTTGAGTTGCAGGATGCGGTATTCGGCCATTTGGCTGTTTTGCCTAAGCAGCGAAAAAAGCCAGAACAAGAGGGCCGTTAAAATATAAGTAAGCAAAAACCAGTAAACGATGGTGATGACGGTAAATCTTTTTCTTTTGTAAAGGTTCGCCATTACTGCGCTACTTTTTCAACACGCACGCCCGCATTAACAACATGCATCAACGGATTTTCGCGCATAATATGTTCCAGTTCGAAGCTGCACTCCCCGGATCTTGCGAACCGGAAAGGCTGTGGGGATACGAGCCGGCGCACTTCGTAAATATCACCCATACCGTTACCCAGCCATTTGCCTTTCTGATTATCTGCCAGCAGAACATCTACTTTTTGCTGACGTGCAGTGTCGCCGGGAAGTGTATAGTGAAGGTTGAGCCATATATTGTTATAGCCGTAAGCATGGGTATGGCGCAAGGTGACATAAATGTTATAGAGCGCTGTAGTATCCGTTATTGAAAACCGGAACGATGGTTTAAAGCCGTGCTGCCAGTGGTTGTCGGGTATGGAAACATTTTTTTCAAAAACGTCTACCGTCTTACATCCCGATGCCTGCCAGCAAACACAAATAGCCAGCACCGGGTAAAAGAGGATGGATTTCAATCTATTCAGGTATTTATAGCACATTTAAAATCTGTTCTTTCGCTTTTTCCAGTTCATCCTTCATCAGTACCACGCATTTTTGAATTTCCGCGTCATACGATTTTGCGCCGGTGGTGTTGATTTCTCTGCCGATTTCCTGCAGCAGAAAGGATAATTTTTTTCCCTTGGCATCATCTGCATCCTGCAGCAGGGCTTTAAAATACTCGCAATGATTTTTCAGACGTACCTGCTCTTCGCTGATATCTATTTTTTCAATATAATAGATGATTTCCTGCTCAAGCCGGTTACTGTCAAAATTATCTTTTCCTACTTTCTCTTCCAATAAACGTGCAAGTCCGTCTCTTATTTTCTGCTGACGCCGGGGTTCGAGCTCTATCACTTGTTTCTGCAGCTCTTCTATATTTTCAATGCGTTGTATCAGGTCTTTCTCCAGTACAGCCCCCTCATTCATGCGGTGCCGGTTGATGTTGTCCAGCGCTGTTGCCAGTATCTCTTTAAAGGAGCCCCATTCTTCTTCGCTGATGATTTCGGTAGAGGGAACTACCACTTCCGGCAATTTAAGTAATGAGCTGAGTATGGAACCTGTATCCAGTTGAAGGCTTTCAGCCAGTTCGGCCAGTGGTTGGTAATATGATTTTGCCAGTTCTGTGTTGATGACCACCGGTTTGGCGGCGCCGTTTTGCTTGAGCGTGATCGTGCAGTCGATACTCCCGCGAAGGAGCTTTTCCGATATTATATTCCTGATCTCAAATTCATAGGGTCGGAGGATATTGGGAAGTTTCAGCAGTATTTCGAATTGCTTGCCGTTTAGCGATTTTATTTCTACCAGGAATGTTTTTTTTCCCAACGCATGCTCGTGCCGGCCAAACCCCGTCATTGATTTCAACATAGTGTATTGTTTACCCGGCAAGGTAGTTTATTTTCCCCAAGTGTTGACAGGGGCAGGTTTGAGCAGATAAAATTCAATATCTTTATAACCACCTTATCTTAACCAAAATCCGGCGGTGTGGCTAACCCGTGGAAATCATATTTTATTTTCTCCCGAAGGGAACGGATCGGCATATTGGTTCTGCTGACGCTGATCGTAATCATCTGGTTGTTGCCGGTATTCTTCCTCACCGAGCAACCGGAGGTGGAGGAGTTGGAATGGATGAGCGGTGAGTTGATTGGCTTCCGGGAAAGTACCCGGCCGGAGACCGTGCCCCTGCCCCCCGAAAATCCGGACACAGCGCGTGCGCCAAAGCCTTTTTATTTTGACCCGAACCGGCTGGGTCGTGAAGGGTGGCAGCAGCTGGGCTTGCCAGAACGCACCATCACTACTATTGAGAAGTACCGGTCTCGCGGCGGTAAATTTTTCAGGCCGGAAGACTTTAAGAAAATATTTGGACTAAAGCCGGAAGAATACAATAGATTGTATCCCTACATTCGTATTGATAGTAAAGAGCCGGGAGCGGCCCGCAATGCGGGGCCTCCCGCCCGGGCTGATAAGGAAAGGCAGGCAGATCCAGTACCCGGCGCAGCAACCATAGACATTAATGCGGCTGACACCAGCGATTTTAGAAAACTGCGTGGCATAGGCCCGGTGCTTTCCAGGCGAATGGTGGCCTACCGGCAGAAATTGGGCGGTTTTTACAGTGTTGATCAGTTGGCGGAAGTATATGGGCTCCCGGATAGTACTTTAGCGCGCATGGTGCCGCAGCTTGAATGCGATGCGAGCAACATCCGGAAAATTAATATCAACACGGCGGATGAAGCAGTGTTAAAGCAACATCCGTATATAAAATATCAGATGGCAGCGGCCGTTATAGCTTACAGACAGCAGCATGGACCGTTCCGAATACCGGCGGATATAAAAAAACTGCATTTGGTGACCGATGAGGTTTTCGAAAAACTGGCGCCTTATCTGACAGTAGAATGATTGCTAATCATAAAAAATGGAAAATGAACTTTCAACAAGATGAATTAACGCTTCAGGTGGCTCAAACGGCCAGGGATTTTGCCGTACAGCATATCAAGCCCCATGTAATGGAGTGGGACGAAACCCAGGAATTTCCTGTAGCGGTATTCAAGGAAATGGGAAAGCTGGGATTGATGGGCGTGTTGGTTCCCGAACAATACGGAGGAGCGGGATTGGGCTACATGGAGTACGTGGCGGTTATTCGCGAGGTAGCCAGCGTATGCGGATCTATAGGACTTAGCCTGGCTGCCCATAATTCACTGTGCACCGGGCATCTACTCAGTTTTGGCAGCGAAGAACAAAAGAACAGGTATCTTCCGAAGCTGGCAACAGCAGAATGGATAGGTGCCTGGGGCCTTACGGAGCCGGGTACGGGCAGCGATGCCGGCAACATGCAAACCACCGCTGTACAGGATGGAGGCGATTGGGTGCTGAATGGTACCAAGTGCTGGATAACCCACGGTAAATCCAGCGATGTGGCAGTGGTAATAGCCCGCACGGGAGAGCCCCGCACGAAAAACAATGCCACCGCTTTTGTCGTAGAAAGAGGAACCGCGGGCTTTAGCGCAGGAAAAAAGGAAAACAAGCTGGGAATGCGTGCCAGCGAAACCACCGAAATGATTTTTGATAACTGCCGGTTACCGGATGCTAACCGCCTGGGTGAAGTGGGCGAGGGTTTCAAACAATCGCTGCAGGTGCTGGATGGTGGAAGAATATCCATTGCGGCGCTGGCCCTTGGCATTGCAAACGGCGCTTATACAGCAGCCCTTCAATATGCAAAGGAGCGTGAACAGTTCGGTAAGCCTATAGCCAGCTTTCAGGCCATTTCTTTTAAACTGGCAGATATGGCTACAGAGATAGCCGCGGCTGACTTGCTGATACACCAGGCTGCCGACAGAAAAAACAGGGGGCTGCCTGTAACAAAAGAATCTGCCATGGCTAAATACTATGCCAGCGAGGTGGCAGTGAAAGTGGCGAACGACGCGGTGCAGGTATTCGGAGGCTATGGCTATACAAAAGATTTTCCGGTTGAAAAGCATTACCGGGATAGCAAGTTGTGCACAATAGGAGAAGGTACCAGCGAAATTCAGAAAATAGTGATCGCACGCGAAGTGCTGCAGTAAATAAAGTTATAGCCGCACCCGGTTCATCAGTTTGCTGAAGTTGGTGGCGTCAATTCCGAGGTAATTGGCAAGGTATTTATGCGGTACCCATTGCAGGATATGGGGGCTGCGCTGCAGCAGCTTACGGAATTTCTCTTCCGAAGAAAAACACTGTTGTTCTACCAGCCTTTCCAACAGCCCGCCCAGGGCTCCGCTGATGCCTTTGCGTACCAGCAGGGCAATATTGGCTCGCGAATGCATCAGATCGTCTAGGGTTTCCCGCGGCATTCTAAGCAGAGAAGACGGAGTAAGCGCTTCGTAGTAATACTTAGACGGCTGTTGTAGCATCAGAGAATCCAGCACGCCGCCAAATGAGGGCGGATAGGTGAAAATAAGGGTAGCTTCCTTGTTGTCGTCATAATAAACCACTCTTTGCACACCCGTACATACGATGTACAGGTATTTTTCTCTATCGCCAGCCGCTGTAATGATTTCTTTTCGTTTGAAGCTGACCGGCAACCAGCCCGAAGCAAATGCAAGCCAGTCCGCCTCGGACAGAGGATGTACCTTGTCTGTAATTGATCTTACCTGTTGCAATTCATCTGGCATAACGCAGTTTCGATATTATATATTAAGGTGTCGAAATGATATTCGGGCCCGGGTTAGGGCGGCCTCCAGCTTTCCTGACTGCCAAAACGGGCAGTATCCTCACCTGCAACAGGCCGTAACCTGCTATCAAGGTGAAGCAGAGATGGGGGGTCAAAAAAAACACATTTGATAAAAAACAGGTTCAAATGCTGAAATTAACGATAACGTTAAAATAATGCATTTTTTCGCTGTTAATGTGGAATATTTGCCGCTGGCGCCTGGCTGAATGTCAGCCTGAAAGCGGTAAAATCGGTAAAAGAAAACTGTTGCGGGTATTAGAAAATCACTATATTGCCTTCCCAACGAAATATTTTTAGGATTATTTCAAAAATTGTATTTTTAATTTATTAGAATTGTACATCCAAACCACACACTTAAAATTGTAAAACTTTAATTTCAAAAATCAAGAGTTATGGCTGAAACTAAACCAACCGCAAGTGCCACTAAAGCATCCACATCCGTGCAACCTAAGGGAGACAGTAACATTATTTCGTGGATCGCTCCAGTGGCATGTTTGATAGGAGGATACCTTATATGGAGATTTATTCTTGGAGCTGAGTCTGGATTTACAAAGCCCGATCCTGCTGGAGGATTTTGGCCAAAACATCACGGTCCCATCGATGCACTTCATGGCATTTATGAGGGTGGAATCGTAATCCCGATTCTTATATCCTTGTTTTTAATGGTGATTGTTTTTTCTATAGAGCGCTTCTTAACTATTACGAAGGCAATGGGCAAAGGCTCAAATTCCGAATTTGTAAGAAAGGTGCAATATCATCTGGCCAATAAAAATGTAGACGCAGCATTAGCTGAGTGCGACAAGCAAAAAGGATCTGTAGGAAATGTGATGAAAGCCGGTTTAAGAAAATACAAGGAGTTGATCACCGATACAGAATTGACTACTGAGCAAAAAGTGGTGGCCATTCAGAAAGAAGTAGAAGAAGCTACTGCGCTGGAAATACCTATGCTGCAGAAAAACCTGGTGTTTTTATCAACCATCACATCGGTAGGTACGCTTATCGCATTGTTGGGTACGGTAATGGGTATGATTCGCTCTTTCTCTTCAATGGGTGAAGAAGGTGGTGCAGCCGCAGCTACCCAGTTGGCGGTAGGTATCTCAGAGGCCTTGTATAACACAGCTATTGGTATTGGTACATCAGCCTTTGCGATGATTATGTATAACATCTTTACTACCAAAATTGACTCCATTACATATGGTATTGATGAATCAGGATTCACGCTGACACAAAGCTTCGCTTCACAGTACAAATAATTTTGTACAAGAGCGTATGGAAAAGCAGCAGTAATGAATCTAATAAGTATCAAATCAAATTATTAATATGTCTGGAAGATCAAGGGTAACACGCAAAAGTACATGGGTGGATATGACAGCCTTCGTGGACGTGTCTTTTCTCATTCTTACTTTTTTCATCCTTGCTACAAAGTTTAAGCCGGATGAGCCTGTAGAAGTGCAGTTTCCCAGTTCTGTGTCGGCGGATGAGTTTCCTGAAATGGACGCCTTTCTGGTGACGGTAGACAAGGATGGAAGAGTATTTGTGCAAATGGATGATCCCAAAGCACGCCAAACCATCGCTGAGAACCTGAGCGAAACGCGGAGTCTTAGTTTAACGCCCCAGGAAATAGCGGCATTTACCAATGCCCCGAGTATAGGAGTGCCGTTTTCCAATTTTAAAAGCCTGCTGGCGTTGACACCCGAGCAACGGCAGGCTGTACATCAGCCAGGTATTCCGGTTCCGGATTCAACAGGCGGTGAACTTTACTTTTGGATCAGGGACGCCAAGTCTACCTACGCAGGTAAAAAAGTAAACTGGCTGATAAAGGCAGACAACGAAACCAAATACCCGGTCATCAAAAACGTATTGGAAGCATTTAAAAGAAATGATATCAATAAATTTCAATTGATTACCAAGTATCAGGATGCTCCCGTAGGAACAGCCCTTTGGCAGACCAGGCAGGGGGGCACTAAATGATAAGAACGTTTATTTATTTATAATAATTGACAACTTAAAATAACCGCATATGGCACAGATTGAAGATAGTGGCGACGGCGGCAAGAAAGGCCCAGGCGTCAAGAAGGCGAAACGCCAGTCTACTTTAGTAGATATGACACCCATGGTGGATCTGGGATTTTTGTTAATTACTTTCTTTATTTTCTCTACGACCATGTCTCAGCCAACGACCATGTCGTTGATTATGCCCAAGGATACGGAAAAGGAAGAGGAGCAAAGTAAGGTAAAGGCTTCCGGTGCATTTACAATCCTGATGGGTAAGGATGATGGTGTATATTTTTACGAAGGAGAGGAAGCGTCTGAACTACAGGCTTCTGACTATAAAAAAATCCGGGACGAGATCATTCGTAAAAAGAAAAGCACCGATCCTAAAGACTTTGTTGTGGTGATAAAACCAAACGACGAAGCCAACTACCGAAATATGGTGGCGATTCTAGACGAAATGACCATTAATGAGGTTAAAAAGTTTGCCCTCGTTAATATTTCTCCCCAGGAGAATGAGATTCTGAAAACTACAGAAGCAGCAAATGGTATACAATAGTGGTTTGTTTCGAAGAGTTGTGTATCTAAATAATATTAAATAACTAAGTATGGAATTAAGCAAAATACTAAACGCCAGTCTTTTGGACATCATTTTCGATGGCCGAAATAAAAACTACGGGGCGTATGAGTTGCGGTCCAAGTACGCCAGGAGAATGGGATCGGCCATAGTGGCCACAGTGGCTTTGGTTATATTGATTTTTATCCTCTCCATGGTGGCGTCGAGATTCGATACTGCTGAGGAAAAAAAGCAGGCAATCGTTATTAAGGAGGTTGAGATGACCCAACTGGAGGAGGAAAAACCTGTGGAACCCCCACCGCCCCCACCAGTTAAACCACCAGATCCTCCGAAAATTGAGATGGCTAAATTTACGCCTCCGAAAGTTGTAAAGGATGAAGAAGTTAAGCCGGAAGAAGAAATGAAAGAGGTGGAAGAGCTGAAAGAAGCCACTATCAGTACCATCAATCAGGAAGGTGAAAAAGATTTAGGCATTGTGGCACCGCCTGTTGAAGATAAGGGTGGTGTGGTAGTAGCGCCCAAGGTAGAGGATGAAGATAAGGTTTTCCAGAAAGTGGAAATTGAGGCTTCTTATCCTGGTGGCGACAGAGCATGGACCCGGTATATCCAGAGAGAAATATCCAGGTACATGGATGAGCTGCAGGACGATGGTAGAGCAGGTACTTGTGTGGTACAGTTTATTGTGGATAGAGATGGGAATATCAGTGAAGTGGAAGCGCTTACAATGAAAGGTACAAAGCTGGCTGAGATTTGCGTGAACGCAATCCGGAAAGGACCCAAGTGGATTCCTGCAGAGCAGAACGGAAGAAAGGTAAAAGCCTATCGCAGGCAGCCGGTAACTTTCCGTATAGACGAATAGTGATTGACTTTTGATAATTTTTTAAAATCCTCCTTTGGGAGGATTTTTTTATGCCTGTCGGCGAAAGCCAATAGTAGTATTAAAGTAATAAAAGTGTAGCGAACTAGATAACCCGACAATTTTTGAGGGATTGATTGCGCAAACTGTGTGGCCGATATCAGGACTTGCCGAAACAAAAGATGCCTGGCATTATCGGATACCGTAGCGATTAGTTGAAGTCAAATTCAACAATATCTGAATACGACTTTGACTTTTTTTCAAAAGGGTACTGATTGGTTTTTCGGGATGCAGTAGTTAGAAAGAATAGATATTTACCATCTTTCAGATGTGTAATACGTAGCTGCACAGAGTTGCCGATAAACTGTCCCTTTCTGCATACCTTTTTGTCCTGATTCACAATACTGTATTCAAAGGGCTCATTTCTGAGCTCTTCGTCATCAATTTTGATAACGATCATTTCTTTTACCACAGGTGGTATTTCTGCTGAAAATGATTTCATAGTGTATTAGAATAATGGTTGGAAACTATTAACGCTGCAAGAGGCGCTTAAATTTTGCCGGAGCCGGCTTTATTTTTCTTAATTACCAGAAGGGAACGCGGAGATATTTCGAAAATTTATTTTTTCACCAGGTGCTGTATTTTTCTCCTGTCGCCTACTATCCAAACAATATCGTCCCATTCAAAAACGGTAGAAGAGTCGGGATTGAGTATGCGTGTGCCATTTCTTTCTATGCCAACTACCAGGCCGCTGGTTCGTTCCCTGATGCCGGACGCTCTGATGGTTTGCCCTTTTAGCAGGGTATATTCATTCACCACTATTTTTTGCAGGGAAATGTTGTCTGTGTCGTCCAAATTTTCGTTCAGGGTTATTTCCGTAGCTTCCATTACTGGTTTAAACTGCTGCAATTGCTGGTCTGTGCCAATGATGCCGAGGTCGTCCAGAGGGTACAGTATTTCGCCGGCGCCGGGGGCATAAATGATTTTTTCTCCCCTTTTTATAAAGGCTATGTTAATGCCGAAGTTTTCCCTCCAGGCCAGCTCGTATAGTTTTTTCCCTACAAAAGGCGCATTGGGGTTTACAGAAAAATCAGCAAGGTGTGCGTCCCACGGCGATAGTACAGACTCGGCTCCATTGCTTTGCAGCAGGGCAGGTGTAGGCGGAGCGGTTTCTCTTTCGTTCAGGTTGTTAAGGAAACGGCTGTGAATCCGATCGTAAAACTGCTGTATTTTTTTCGAGAAAATGAATAAAGTAACGGCAGCAATGGGTGTTACCACAAAAAAGGCAATCATGCCGGAATACAACCTGTCTACCATAAATCCGATAAAAAAGATCGCAATGATCACACGCAATACCTCCAGCACTACGAGTGGGCCATGATTATATTTACTGTCGAGCCAAAGAGACTTGTAGGCAGAGTTGTTAGGCTTTTTTGCCATCATAGCCCAGAAAAAAGGCATGGCTGCGCCTATGGTGATGATCAGCACGATGGCACGGTTCAACGATGGGTTGTCTATCCTGGTTTCGAGAAGAGGCAGCAGCAGCGTAAATGACAGCATAGATAGTGCTATGATGATAATGGCATTGGAAGCAATGATCATGGCATAGGATTTCAACACGAGTTTCCATTCATTTTCGGCTTGTATATTTTGCGCCCCGGACGAATAGCGGTTGATGGAATCAAGCCAACGCGGAGGAAGCAATTTTACCAGTAGCCGGTGGAAAGGCTCCGATAACCTGATGAAGTACGGGGTGGTAAAAGTGGTAATGGCAGAAGCCCCTACTGCTACAGGGAAAAGAAAATCGCTGGTTACACCCAACGTGATACCGAGGGTGGCAACAATAAATGCAAACTCGCCGATTTGCGCCATACTCATGCCTACCTGTAGCGATTGTTTTAAGGGTTGCCCGGATATCAGCGCACCTAATGTAGTGGCAATCATCTTGCCGAAGATCGTCAGTATGGTTACCCAGCATATAGCCCAGCCGTGCTCAAGCATGGCGGCGGGATTGATCATCATACCGACTGATACAAAAAAAACGGCTCCAAAAAGATCTTTAACGGGTTTGAAGATATGTTCAATTTTCTCTGCAGAGGTGGTTTCCGCCAGTATGGATCCCATTACAAAAGCGCCCAACTCGGCCGAAAAGCCAATCCGGGTGGCCAGCACCACCATGCCGAGGCATAATCCCAGCGACAGTATCAGCAGTGTTTCTTCGTCCAGTAGTTTTTTTGCTTTTCGCAAAAAACTGGGCAGCAGAAATATGCCGGCGATAAACCATACCGTTAGAAAAAACAGCAACTGCAATAGCGATACCAACATCTGGGTGCCATCGAACTGCTGGCTTACCGCCATGGTGGAGAGTAATACCATCAATAATATAACCACAATATCTTCTACAATAAGCACCCCAAATACAACGCGGGCGAACTGATGTCTTTTCAGTCCCAGCTCTTCAAAGGCACGAAGGATGATGGTAGTGGAAGAGCTGGCCAGTAAGCCTCCCAGAAACATACTATCCATGGTAGACCACCCCATCCACCTCCCAACCATATATCCCAACAACAGAATGGCTACAATTTCTACAATAGCCGTAATGGAGGCCGCGCCGCCTACCCGCAGTAGTTTTTTAAAACTGAATTCCAGTCCAAGGCTGAAAAGCAGGAAGATAACACCGATCTCTGCCAGTGTTTTTACATTTGCATGATCAATGACGGTGGGAACAACCGATACATAAGGACCCACCAGAAACCCTGCGATGATATAGCCGAGCACCAGCGGCTGCCGGAGCCGTCTGAACAGTAGTGTGGTAATGGCGCCTGCACCCAGTATCAGCGCCAGATCTGCGATCAATTTAGGTAGATGCCCCATGTGTTAAACCCCTGATTTTTAAGAAAACTGAAGTTGTTTCGGAATGGAAGCGGCTCTTACAAATGTAGTTATTTCGAGGCTAAAAGGCGTTCGAGCACATAAAAAACAGCCGGACAGAATTCCGAGTTTTTGACCGTAATACGCGGTCTGTTTACAAACACATCCTCATCGGTATAAGGAAAGCGCTTGCAATCGGATGGGCGAACATCGTATATACTGCACCGGTTGTCGGACCCAAGGAATGGGCAGGGCGTGTTTTTAACCACATAGTCGCCTTCATGGTCCAGTTGCAGATAGGTATCAATAAGCACACTCTCTTTGAGGCGAAGGTGTTTGCTGATTCTTTTGATATCGGGTGTTTTAAAACGGGGTGAGTAGTTTTTACAGCAGACAGCACATCGCAGGCAGTCTACTTGTTCAAACGCTTCGCTATGAAGTGCCGGCAACGCTTTTAGCACTTTGTTTTTGTTGGCACGTTTCAGGAAGCCGGCATATTGCTTTTGTTGCCCCGCAGCTTTTATTTTCCAGGGCTTTCCCTTCCATTCACCACTTGTAAACGGGCTGTTGTCTGAAGCGTCCATTGTTTCAGTTTATAGCGTGCAAGTTACAGAGAGCCGGCGAAAGTTGGTAGTAAAACGCATGGGTCGCGTATGGTAGGCACGGGCGATGATGTCCGGAAGTTGCTGATCCTTTACATAAGAGTGATACAAATATGGGAGATATAGTAACTTTGCGCATCTTTTTACGATAATAACCCTATTTTATATGAACACTTTTGATGAGCAGTCTGGTGAGTTTCTTTACCGTCACATCGGTTCCGGACCGGCAGAAACCAGGGACATGTTGCACGAGATTGGTTGTAAATCTGTTGCAGAACTGATAGACAAAACCGTACCCCAAACGATCAGGATTTCGAAAGAGCAGGAGCTGCCTGCCCCGCAAAGCGAATTTGAGTACCTGCAGGAACTGAAAAAGATTGCTGCCAAAAACAAAGTATTCAAAACTTATATAGGACAGGGTTATTATGGCACCATTACACCATCGGTGATACTTAGGAATGTATTTGAAAACCCCGGCTGGTATACCCAATATACGCCCTACCAGGCGGAGATATCACAAGGCAGGTTGGAAAGTCTGCTGAACTTTCAAACCGTGATCGCCGACCTTACCGCCTTGCCCCTTACCAATGCATCGCTCCTGGATGAGGCTACTGCAGCAGCAGAGGCCATGGCTATGCTGTTTCATCATGTGAACAAGACGGATAAGGTTACGCACCCCCGATTTTTTGTAGACGAAGCTATTTTTCCCCAAACTGTCGATGTGTTGAAAACCCGGGCCACTGCAATCGGCATTGAACTGGTGTCTGGCAACTACCGTCTGGCAGATATAGATGAAACATTTTTCGGCGCTATTGTACAGTATCCGAATAACGACGGCAGTATAGAAGACTATTCGGACTTTATAAATAAAATGCATGCCCGCAATGTATATGTGGTAATGGCTGCAGATTTACTCGCGTTAACATTGCTGAAAGCCCCGGGTGAACTGGGGGCAGACGTTGCCGTAGGATCGGCCCAGCGTTTTGGTGTGCCTATAGGGTTTGGTGGTCCGCATGCAGGTTATTTTGCCACCAGGGATGAATTCAAGCGCGAAATACCGGGTCGTATTATTGGCGTTAGTATTGATGCCGGTGGTAACAGAGCCCTGCGCATGGCTTTGCAAACGCGAGAACAGCATATAAAGCGCGAACGCGCTACTTCCAATATTTGTACCGCCCAGGCATTGCTGGCCAATATGGCGGCTATGTATGCGGTATACCACGGGCCGGAAGGGCTGAGAAAAATAGCGACCCGCGTGACAGCATTGGCGAGAACATTATCGGACTGCCTTAGCGATAATGGATTTTCCAACGTCAATGAATGTTTTTTCGATACCATTAAAGTGGCAGTAAAGGATGTAACGGCTTTGAAGAAGGTGGCTGAAGCCCGCGAGATCAACTTCCGTTATATGGACAGCGAATATGTATGCATCAGCGTGGATGAAACCACCACACAGCAGGATATTGTAGACATCCTGTTTGTGTTTGCAGCTGTAGCCGGTCAAACAGGAGTTGACGCTGCCTTTGATGAAGAGCCCGTGCTGGATCATTTGCCTGCGGCATTGATCAGAACTTCGCCGTTTTTATCGCATCCTGTTTTCAACACATACCACAGTGAAACCAAAATGATGCGCTATATCCGGTTGTTGGAAAACAAAGACCTTTCGCTGGTAACTTCTATGATCCCGCTGGGAAGCTGTACCATGAAGTTGAATGCGGCTACCGAAATGATGCCGGTGAGCTGGCCGGAGTTTGCTCACATACATCCTTTTGTACCTGTAGCGCAGGCAGCAGGTTATCAGCAGATAGTAAATTCGCTCAGTGAATACCTCTGTGCCATTACAGGTTTTGATGCCTGCAGTCTGCAACCCAACAGCGGTGCTCAGGGCGAGTATGCAGGACTGCTCACAATAAAAAAATATCACCAATCCAATGGCAATCATGAGCGCAATATTGTGTTGATACCGATCTCTGCGCACGGTACCAACCCGGCATCCGCAGTATTGGCCGGACTGAAGGTAGTAGTGGTAAAGAGCGATGCAGAAGGGCATATTGATGTAGAGGATCTGCGCGCAAAAGCTGTACAATATAAAGACACCCTGGCGGCATTAATGGTTACCTACCCCTCTACGCACGGTGTATTTGAAGAACGCATCATGGAAATCTGTAGTATTATTCATGAAAATGGCGGGCAGGTGTATATGGACGGGGCGAATATGAATGCGCAAAGCGGGTTGACCTCTCCGGGTTTTATAGGAGCAGATGTTTGTCACCTGAACCTGCATAAAACATTCGCTATTCCACACGGTGGTGGTGGACCCGGCATGGGGCCTATTTGCGTGAAGGCGCACCTGGCACCCTTTCTTCCGGGGCATGTGTTTTTGGGCGGTACGGGTGCCGTAAGTGCGGCTCCGCATGGTTCGGCCTCCATATTGCTGATCAGCTATGCTTATATCAGGCTGCTGGGTGCACGTGGGGTACAAACAGCTACGGAATATGCTATACTAAACGCCAATTACATGCGTGTGAGACTGCAGAAATACTACGACATCTTATTCCTGGGACACAACGGCACCTGTGCACATGAGTTTATAGTAGATCTGCGCCCGTTTAAAGCATCCACGGGTGTGGAAGCAGAAGACGTGGCCAAACGCCTGATGGACTACGGATTTCACGCACCTACGGTGAGCTTTCCGGTGCCGGGAACTATTATGATAGAGCCAACGGAAAGCGAAAGCAAGGAGGAACTGGATCGTTTTTGTGATGCACTCATTAGTATTTACCACGAAATAAAAGCAATAGAAGAGGGAAAGAGCAGCAAAACAGATAACCCGTTGAAAAATGCGCCGCATACCATGCAGGTGGCGTGCACAGATGAATGGGAACACAGCTATTCACGTCAGCAGGCAGCCTTCCCATTGCCTTATATCCGTGCGAATAAGTTTTGGCCGGCAGTATCAAGGGTAAACAATACACACGGCGACAGAAATCTTATTTGCACCTGCGAGCCTGTAGAAAGTTATATGGAAGAGTAAGGGCTTTAACCGTTAGTTCCATATATCATTTTCCAAGGTGAGAATGTCCGGGCGCTCTTCGGTAACGATGATGGTATGTTCGTGCTGCGCAGTAAACCCTCCGTTTCTGCCTCGTAACGTCCAGCCGTCTGGTTGTTCTATTGCATCGGCAGAACGAGTGGAAATAAACGTTTCTACTGCAACCACCATGTTTTTCCGGAAGCGGGTTTGGTTATAACGATCATAATAGCAGGGAATTTCAGCGGGTTCTTCGTGGAGACTTCTGCCAACACCATGCCCGGTAAGGTTCCTGATCACTTTATAACCGTATCGTTTTGCCTGCCATTCTATCATGCGGCCTGTTTCATTGATTTTTGTACCGCTCCTGATTTGCCGGATGGCATTGTACAATATTTTTCTGGACGCATCTACAAGAGGTTGATGGTGGTGAATATCCCTGCCCAGTACAAAAGAACCGCCATTATCTGCCCAAAAGCCATTCAGTTCCGCCGATACATCAATATTGATCAGGTCGCCTTCCTGTAGTACCGTGTCGGCGGTAGGAATGCCATGTGCTATTTCTTCGTTGCGGCTGATGCAGGTATATCCGGGGAATTGGTAGGCTAGCATAGGAGCAGATCGTGCACCCGAATTGAGGAGCAGGTTGCCGCCATACGCGTCCAGTTCAAGCGTACTCATGCCCGGACGGGCGTATTCCCGCATTTTCCTGAGTGTTACAGCCACGATGCTGCTGATGGTTTTCATACCTTCCATTTCGGATGGATGAGTAATAGACATATGCTTTTTTATTGGTGTAGGGTACAAAACTATCCAAATCCGCCGTCTGTACCCACAGGTTTTTCAGGAACACTTACTGAGGAGTTATTTTATTTCAGGAACTTATAAAAGAAATGGGCGAAATCTTCGTTAATATTGGATAATTTTATACGCGAATAGCCGGCAATAAATCTCACAACCAGGCATCAAAACTTTAAACAGATATCATGAGAAAAATGAGGTGGTACGGTGTCAAGAGTTGCCTGTGTCTGCTGGCCGGCATCATTTTTTGCAACAAAGGGTATAGTCAGCCCCCGGATATCATATCCGAGTCTGCCATTCTGTTGAGTGAGTATATTCAAAAGAAATCTGTTAGCGGCACGGAGCGGGAAGCAGGCGAGTTTTTGGCAGCTATTTGCCGTGAAAAAGGATTGGTAGTTCAAAAGCTGTCGTCTGGAGAAGATGATTATAATTTTGCCGCATCGTTGTACCCCCTGTCAGAGCGACGTCCCAATATTGTTTTTTTGAATCATATAGATGTGGTTTCCGAAGGAAACGGAGCGGGATGGAAATATCCGCCGTTTGGCGGTGTAATAGCCGAAAACAGGATATGGGGGCGAGGTGCCATTGATCTGAAAGGCGTGGCGGTGATGCAATTGATGGCGATTGAGAAAATAAGAAAATATGCAGGTGAAACCAGGCTGCCGTACAACATTACGCTGTTGTGCGTTTCCGGAGAAGAGTCAGACAACAGTGGTATTATCAGTACCGTACAGAATCATTTCGACGAGTTGAATGCAGTGGTAGCCTTCGGAGAAGGGGGGACGGGCGTAACAGAATTATCGAAGGCAAAACCCGGACAATCTTTTTATTGCATTTCTGTTTCTGAAAAAAAAGCTTTGTGGATAAAACTAAGTCTTACAATAGCCACATCGGGACATGGGTCTGTGCCGCCGGAGACCTACGCCAACAAGGAAATGACGCTTGCACTAAACAGGTTGATGAATCAACCAGACAAAATAAATTTCAATGCGACTACAGTAGACTTTTTTAAAACGATTGGTAAACACGAAAAAGGCATGCGGCGACTGGCGCTGAAACACCCCAGGTTTTTCAAGCCCTTTATCAAAAGAAAGCTCACCAGTAATCCATTGGTAAAATCAACGTTGTCTAATACAGTCACCGTCACTAATATCAATACTGCTGCCTTGAAAGCCAACCAGATAGCACAGCATATTGAAGCATTGCTCGATTGCCGCCTGCTTCCTGAAACAGACCCGCATACCTTTATAGAAGGCATCCGGAAAACATTACGTAACCCGGAAATAGAAATAACAGTAATCAAGGAAACGCCTTCCGCTCCGGTATCCGGCGGTGATGTTTTTTACAAAAAATTCAAAGAAGCGCTTAAAGAGGTATATGAGGGAAGTGCAGTATTGCCGGTAATGTCGCCGGCGCACAGCGACAATAATTTTCTCAGACAAAAGGGTGTTCCGGTATATGGCATTACCCCCGTATTGCTCTCACGCGAGCAATTGCTGTCGTTTCATAACAATAACGAGTATATAACCATGCAGCAACTGCACGATGGTACTAAAGTGTACGAAAAGTTGCTGTACAAACTGGTTGGCAGATAAAGTAAGGGATACCATAGATCAGTGTTCAACAGTTGCGGCGACACGGATCATCCGGGCTTTTAAATATCAAGAGAGATTTCCATATGTATTGCGGCGTATACAGGCAGGAGGTGCAGGATGGTTATTGCGGTTAAATATCTTATATTGAGCATTCATTTTTCACTACTATGCGCTTGCCGGTTTATAAAGGTTTCAGGGATAGAAAGCGCCTGCTTTCTTCGTTTACCCATACGCTCTTTTTTCGATACAGAATCGTTGTGCTGCTATTATTGTTTACCGTAAAAAGTCATTTCCTGTTTGCACAGGGAAGTGAACCCGTGTATTGGCTATGGGCCTTTTTGGGAAGATTGCATCCCATGATCGTACATTTTCCCATAGGTTTATTGGTGGTGGCGCTGATGATGGAAATGATAGGTCGTAAGAAAAATAATTATCAGGATGCTATCAAAACAATAGTGGTGATCGGTACTATTTCCTCGGTACTGGCAGTGGTGATGGGTTTGATGCTGGCGGAAGCGGAAGACTACGGCGGCTCGGTAAAAGACATACATCAGTGGACAGGTATTGCAACGATGTTGCTGGCCGGGCTCACAAGCTATGCCTATATCCGCATGTCGCGACAACTGCAGGTGTTGCTGCTAACGATTACCGTAGTGGGTGTTACGGTGGCGGGGCATTACGGAGCATCGCTCACGCATGGTGAAGATTACCTGACCAGTGTGTTGCCTAATTCGAACAATGCCGCGGTAAAAACAGACTTTGTGCTGGCTACAACCGATGGTCCGTTGAGTGAATTGCAGGTGCAGGAGCTGAACCTGCAGGTGAGGGCGATATTTGCGCACAGTTGTAACAGTTGTCATGGTGCAGCAAAGGTGAAGGGAGATCTTCGGTTAGACGGGCGGGAGTATATTGAGAAGGGGGGAGAAAGCGGTCCCGTAATCGTACCTGGCGACCCTGGCAAAAGTGAGCTCATGCGCAGGGTGTTGCTGCCGAGTAATCATAAAGAGTATATGCCCGCCAAAGGCAAAGGGCTTACAAAAGAAGAAATCGCCATACTCGACTATTGGATCCGTAAGGGAGCACCATGGCCGGAAGGTGAACTGAAAAGTCTTTTCAGGGTAGCAGAACTCTCGCCACGGATGCCGGAGCTGCCTCCTGCAAACGGTGGTGTTGTTCAGCCGCTGGATCGCTTTGTGGATGCTTATTTTAACCAACGTAACATCCAGTGGCCAAATCCGGTGGATGATCGTATATATATACGGCGTGTATACATGGACGTGATTGGTTTGTTGCCGGAGCCGGAGGTGGTAGATGCCTTTGTAAACGATGCGGCGCCCGATAAGAGGGAGCGGATGGTAGCACAGTTGCTCACCCGCAACGACGACTATGCGCAGCACTGGCTTACTTTCTGGAACGATGCCCTGCGTAACGATTACACCGGTACGGGATATATTACCGGAGGGCGTTCTGATATTACCAGATGGCTCTACAACGCGATACTGGAAAATAAGCCCTACAATCGCTTCGTAAGTGAATTGATCAACCCTATAGATGAATCAAAGGGGTTCATAAGGGGGATAAAATGGCGCGGTACAATCAATTCTAGCCAGAGTACGGAAATGCAGGCTGCGCAGAATGTATCGCAGGTTTTCCTGGGCCTGAATCTGAAATGTGCGTCCTGTCATGATAGTTTTATCAACGACTGGAAGCTGGAAGACGCCTATGCTTTTGCAAACATATTCAGCGATAGTACCCTTGAAATCAATCGTTGCGATAAACCCACGGGTGTGATGGCAGGGCGTCGGATGTTGTATTACCAGCAGTTAGGCAATATAGACACTACCGCACCTACCGGCGAAAGGCTGAAGCAACTGGCGCAATACCTGGTGCAGGATAATAACGGACGGCTCTACCGGACGCTGGTGAACCGTATTTGGGCGCAGTTAATGGGCAGGGGTATAGTAGAGCCGGTAGATGTAATGGATAATGAACCCTGGAGTCAGGATCTGCTGGACTGGCTGGCGGCTGATTTTACCGCCAACGGATACGATACAAAAAAGCTGATATATACGATACTTACTTCCAAAACCTATCAGCTTCCTTCGGTAAGTGTAGACCAGGTAGAGCAATTGGTGGCCCCCGATTTTGTTTTTAAGGGCATGGTACGGCGACGGCTAACCGCGGAACAATTTGCGGATGCAGTTAGCAAATCCATAGAACCGATATATGGCGACAGTATGGTTGTATACAGGTTGTTGCCGGAAACCGTAAAGGAAACATTGCCTTTTGCACGGGCCGCACTGGTAAAAAATGATCCCTTCCTGACGGCTTTAGGCAGACCCAACAGAGAAAATGTATCTACCAGCCGCATGTCGCAGGCCAACCTGCTGCAGGCTTTGGAACTGACGAACGGAGAACAGTTTAATCTGGCTGTTAGACGTGGGGCTGCTAACTGGATAAAAAAATACGTAGATACGGAAGCGTTGGTAACGGCGGTTTACAGAAATACGCTGGGGAGGAATCCGGTGGAGAAAGAGATAGCGATTGCCAAAAAGCAAATGGGAGATAAACCGGGTCAGGCAGCAGTGGAAGATTTTATATGGGCGATGACGTTGCATCCTGAATTTCAACTCATCTTTTGACAACAACTGTATTTGTAAGAAAAAAATTGTTATGAAAAAGAGAAACTGGAACCGAAGGGACTTTATCAGGCAGTCGGGCGCTTCAATTCTGGCGGCAATGGCAGCCGGTGCACCTGTGTCCGGACTGCTGACAGGTTGTGGTAAAGCCCGGGCGGGTACCAACAGCACTGCCGATACAGTGATTCTGTTGTGGATGGCCGGTGGCATGGCGCATACGGAAACCTTTGACCCCAAAAGGTACACTCCTTTTGAGACTGGTATGGAGGGCGACCGCGTGCTGAGTACTTTTAAACCGGTACCAACCGTATTGGATGATATCTACTTTTCAGAAGGGCTGGAGTCGATAGGCGGTGTGATGGATAAGGGAACACTGATCCGTTCGTATGTGGCAGCAGATATGGGGCATATATTGCACTCCCGCCACCAGTATCACTGGCATACCTGCTACGAGCCACCGCAAACAGTAGCAGCTCCGCATATGGGATCCTGGATCGCCAAAGAATTGGGCCCGAAAAATCCTGTGATACCCGCATTTATAAATATTGGTCAACGGTTTACTGTAGGCGAAGCGGAAGAGTTGAAGGCTTTTCATACGGCGGGCTTTTTAGGAAACGAATATGGTCCGTTTCTGATACCCGACCCCAGCCAGGGGCTGGAGAGCGTTCGTCCCCCGGTAGGTATGGATGCCAAAAGGTTTGAGCAGCGCAACAAATTGTACAACGATCTGATCAGCAGCAGCCCGGTCGGCGAATTTGGCAGCGATTATCAAAAGGAATCTTTGCGGCGCTCTATGGAACAGGCTTACATGCTGTTAAATTCACCGGAAGCCAGAGCATTCGACCTGAGTCAGGAACCGAAAGAAGTGTACGACGTTTATAATACCGGCCGGTTTGGGCTGGGCTGCCTGATGGCCAAACGGCTCACCGAGCAGGGCGCACGCTTTATCAGCGTTACCACGGAGTATGAACCATTCTTTGGATTTGATACACACGAAAACGGACATACCCGGATGATCGATATGAAGAAGATGATAGACGGGCCGGTTGCGCAATTGATAAAGGATCTTGATCAGAGCGGGCACCTGGACCGTACCCTGATTGTTTTGGCCAGTGAGTTCAGCAGGGATATGATGGTAGAAGGGCGGCCCGACGCAAAAGTGCAGGAACAGGTAGATCAACCCGATATTCTGACCGAGATGAAACATTATGGAATGCATCGTCATTTTACTGATGGCTGTTCTATGCTGATGTTTGGGGGAGGAATTAAAAGAGGCTTTGTGTATGGTAAAACGGCGGATGAACGACCCTGTAAAACCATAGAAAACCCGATCCGGATAGAAGGGGTACACCAAACCATTTACCATGCATTGGGCATACCTCCGGATACAGAATACGAGATAGAAGGAAGACCATTTTATACTACCCCCGACGGAAAGGGAGAGCCAGTACTGGATTTATTGGCGTAGTAGAAAATACTGTCAATATAAATTATATCGAAAGAGGCTGTTGTAAAAACAGCCTCTTTCGATATGTGCTAACCATTTGAAATCAGAACAACGGCATAACGATCAATATTCGTCATTTTGAGTAAGCTTGTTGTTTACAAGTATTTCTGTTGCTGGTATGGGTAACAGGTACTCATGCTTTTCATATACATAGTCGAGGTCATTGAAGGCAACGCCCCCTCTGGGTACCGTAGGGTTCGCTCTTTCTTCTGCTCCGTGAATATTCATAAATGCGGCCAGTTCTGTATCACTCATTGTTCTTTTAAGATCGAACCAGCGATGATTTTCAAAAGCAAGTTCTACTCTTCGTTCTTTTAGTACTGCGGTTCTGAAAGCGTCTTTACCAAGGCCGGTTACAGCGCCTAAACCGGCTCTGGTGCGTACCTGGTTCAGATACCCTTCCGCCACGGAAGACGGTCCGGCATCTTCATTGATTGCCTCCGCCAGCATGAGCAATACATTGGCATATCGATATATGGGCCAATTATCGTTCGTTCTGCCCGGAATGCTGTGTGTATGGTTGTATTTATTCACATAAGGAATCGGATGGAAGGTTCCATCAACAGTAAAGCCTGTTTTTAGAGATACGTCTTTTCTTAGGTCTCCGGTTTCGTAAGCAGCTATCATGTTATTGGTAGGGATGTTTCTTCCTCCGAGCCCCTGCCCGGCAAACCCTACAATACTACTGCCAGACTCCCTGGGTGCAAATACATACATAAAATTACTATGCTCGCCGAGGTCATTGTCGCCCTGATATTGAATCTCAAAAACAGACTCCGCATTGTTTTTCATATCGATGTTGAATACATCGGCATAGTCCGCCATCAGGCTATAACCCATGGGAAGTATTTGTTGCAGGGTTGCGACAGCTTCCGGATACTTTTTAATCGTCAGATACATCTCTCCCAGCATAGCCAAAGCAGCGCCCTTAGTAGCCGCCCCTTTTCTGGCAGTTGGCTGGTCTGCTTTTGTTGGCAAACCGGCTACGGCCTCTGTCAGATCGGTTTCTATTAAGTTGTACACCTCATTCTCAGACTGACTTCTTACTAATGCAAATGCATCGTCCGGCGTTTTCGCAGGTGTCGTCGATATGATTACATTGCCAAAAAATCGCACGAGGTCGAAATATAGAAAAGCCCTTAGGAATTTTAGCTCTGCATATAACGGAACTTTATCTGACTCTGCTATTTCTGCTTCTGCCAATCTTTCCAAAGCAACATTTACGTTGGCTATAGCTGAATAATACCGAACCCACAAATTTGTAATCTCACCATTGCCGGGGTTCACTGTTGAGTATTCAAATGCTTCCCAGCCTGCAGCGCCGCCTCTATCCGAAGGGTTCATGTCAATAGTTGTATTATCAGACTGCATTTCCTTAAAAATGTAATTGACACTGGTAATACCTTGTAATTGACCGTAGATGCCGTTGATAGCTCTATATACTTGTGGCACATCCTCATAAAATACTCCTGTGCCGATTCGGGTCGGGTCTGTCCGGTCGAGAAAGCCTTTCTTGCAGGAAGCAATTAGAAAAATAGAAAATACACCCAATATCGCTGTAATGTGTCTCATATTCCAATACTTTAAAAATTAAACTTTGCACCAAATGAAAATGTACGGGGAACGGGGTAGGCTTCGTCATCATTTCCTAACTGAGTGCCGCTTCTTTGGCTCACATCAGGATTATTACCCGGATATTTGGTAAAGATGAAAAGATTGTTCGCTCCTAAAAACAGTCTGATACTATTGAAATACTTTGCTCTCGGCAAAGTATAGCCAACAGTTACGTTTCTAACCCATGCATAGCTGGCATCGTACACATAACGATTGCTGCTTTCCCGCGACCATTTAAAGTAGTTTGTGCCGCCCTGGGAATTAACATGATTCGGGTTAGAACCAGGGTTCTCGGGAGAGCGCCACCTGTCTTTTGCTTTGTCCAGTACATTAAATACACCGTCCATATTCATTGTAGAAGCCTCAATATTACGGTATACATCAAACCCCTGGGTACCCATGAAAAGAATATTCAGGTCGAAGCGTTTATAGTCGAGGTCTATATTGAAACCCCAGGTAAATCTAGGATTGGGGTTTCCTATCTCTACCATATCCTGGGTGTCGTAGGTGATTTCGCCATTTCCATCTGCATCCCGAAACTTCATTCCCCCCGGAATAACACCATCCTGTTTGGGTGACCTGTCTATTTCTTCCTGTGTGTTGAAAATGCCGATCTTGTCGTATCCATAAATCATGCCGATGGGGCGCCCCACTTTATTCACGTTGTATCCTCCGTAAAAGCTGCCGTACCAGATAATATCATTCGGGCCATTTATTTCCATCACTCTGCTTCTGTTAAACGCGATATTAAAATTGCTTCTGAATCCGAGTTGTCCTATACGATCGTTGTAGTTAAGTGCAAGCTCAAGTCCCCTGTTGCGTACCTGGCCTACGTTGTCATAGGTGGAGGTAAATCCAGCAACGGCGGGAATATTTACCGGTAGCAACATATCGTTGGTTATTTTATTGTACACTTCGGCTGTCAGGGTCAGTCTGTTTTGCAAGATGGTCATATCAATACCCAGATTAACCTGGTCTGACTTTTCCCATTGGAGCGAAGAGTTCGCGAAAGAAGAAAGGATAACCCCGGGAGCAAAACTGTTATTCAGTATATATCCGCTTGGTGTGAGGAATGGAAGGCTTATATAATTACCCACCTGATTACCGAAAATGCTGGGGATATCGTTATTGCCTGTTTTACCATAACTTGCTCTTAGTTTAAGATCGCTTAACCAGGCTACATCAGACATGAATTCTTCCGCACTGATTCTCCAGCCGACTGATGCCGAGGGAAAATTACCATATTTGTAACCCTCAGAAAAGCGTGAACTGCCTTCTCTTCTAAAGGATGCAGACAATAAATATTTATCCTTATAAGAATAATTTGCTCTTGCCATATAGGCAAGAAGTCCCCAGCCGTATGAATACGAACTGGAAGAACGGATGGCACCGTGTTGAAGAAATGGTGTCAGGTCGTCCGGGAATGTATTGGCTGAACCGCTAAGTCCCCTCAGGAGTTCGTCCTGGGCTGTAAAGCCTGCCATAAAATCCAGTGAGTGATCATCTCCTATGGTAGGTACGTAAGTAAGAAGTTGGTCCGCGGAATAGTTTAACACAAAACTATTAGATTCAGCGGCTGTTGCAATCTGTGGTGGTGCTCCCGTTGTACCCGTAGTTAGCCCTCTGCCTATGGTAGAAGGCTTATACTCGTTGTAGTGGTTATAATTCAGGCGAACATTAAAGGAGGAGCGGAACTTAAGTCCTTTCATTATTTCAACCTCTCCATAGACGTTCGACAGGACGTCTGCAATGTTTCTTTTTTTGGGATAATTATACAAAAGAAATAATGGACTTGGGTAGGCGAAAACCCCGTCCTTACCGCCGATAAAAGGGCGGATATTGCCGTTTTCGTCGTAGGCTGGTTCTCTGGGGTCAATCAGTAGGCTGGAGCCTACTATAGCATCGCGACCGTCTGTTGCCGCTTCATTTTGTCTGGAAAAGCTTCCATTCACATTCAGCCCCAGTGTAAATCTATCCCTCACTTTACCTGAAATATTTGCCCTGGCGGAGAAGCGATCATAATTGGTAACTTTTAAGGAGCCTTCTTCTTTGTAGTATCCTACGGAAAGAAATGAGTTGATGTCTCCTTTGCCAGAGGTAAGGCTAACATTTACATCAGTGTAAGGAGCGTTGTTATTCAGAATCTCATTGAACCAGTCAGTGGAGTGCTTGGTTTGCTCAGGATACCGATATCCCTCTGGTATTTCATCTATTGAAGGTTCTCTTCCCTCAAAGTATCGGATTTTATCTGTGAATACGTCATTGAGGAATTGGGCGAACTCAGGACCATTCAGCACTTTCACTCTTCTTGACCTGGGTACATTTTGTATTCCGTAGTCGAATGATACGTTCAGGTTAGATTGTCCATCCTTCGCTGATTTGGTGGTGATCAGCACAACGCCGTTTGATCCGCGGGCTCCGTAAATAGCGGTAGCTGCTGCGTCTTTGAGAACCGAAACACTTTCTATGTCGTTGGGGTTCAGGTTCTGTCCAACACTAGTGCCCACCGGAAACCCGTCTATAACATATAACGGGCTGCTGCCTGTTCCTATGGACGCTATACCACGAATTCTTACCTCAAATTCAGCGCCGGGGCGTCCGTTGCGCTGTGTGGCTACTACACCGGGAGCCTGCCCCTGGATCATTTGGGTAACGTTTCGACCCGGTAATTCTCCCACTTCCCGGAGGTTGATGGTAGACATGGCGGCTGTAACATCTTTTCTCCGTTGTGAGCCGTACCCGATTACTACTACTTCTTCCAGTCCCTGATTGGCCGGAGTTAACGTAAGCGTCAGGTGTTCGCCGGTGCTTGCTACTACCTCCGTTTCCTGAAACCCTACGGCACTTAATATAAGTATAGTTCCTCGTACGACTGTAATGCTAAAATCGCCGTTGTCGTCAGTCGCAGTTCCCGACGAGGTGTTTTTTGCTTTCACAGACACGCCTGAGAGAGGAGTTCCGTCATTCGAAAGCACTTTACCAGAAACGGTTACGGTCTCCTGCGCAAAAAGAAAATTAGTAACAGTTGTAAGCAATAAAAGTAGTAGGGATAACCTTTTTAATAGGCTATGTCTTAGTTTGAGTTGTTGAAGCATGACAAGCAAAGTTTTACAATGAAAATTCGGATTGTTGACACATAAAGCGGGAGAGCTTCAGGGTGGCAGGTAGAGTATGGTACACAACAAAGCCAGCATTAAACGGACACGTGTAGTGGGAAGCCCCTTTACAGTTCTCATATAGCAGTTTTATAAAAATAGCAATCTGAACTAAAAATACCCCCTTTGTCCATAGTATTCATCCTGCACCTTCCTGTGTTCTTCTGCCGGAGCCGGCCGGATGTAACTATTCTTTGCCGACAGCATTGTATGGCATAGTTTTGATCAAAAAACACAGCAGATGGTTTTTGTTACCGGCGGCACCGGTTTACTAGGTGGATACCTGCTCAGAGAACTTGTTGCGCGAAACAGGAAGGTTACGGCTATCTATCGTTCGGAAGTGCCTGATGTTCCTTACGCGAAGTATGTCAGTTGGGTGAAGGGTGATATACTGGATGTTGTATTACTACAGGAGCTGATGGAAGGCGTGGAGGAAGTGTATCACTGTGCTGGATATGTTTCTTTTAACCCAGCCAGGAAACACCAGATGATGAAAGTGAATATAGACGGTACTGCCAATGTGGTGAATGCAGCCCTGTACGCAGGTGTAAAGAAAATGGTACATGTGAGTTCGGTAGCTGCGCTGGGTAGAAAACGAGAGGGTACGGCAGTAACGGAGGAGGCAAAATGGACGGAAGAAAACAATAATTCTCACTATGGACGAAGTAAGTTTTTAGGGGAACTCGAAGTGTGGCGTGGCATAGGAGAAGGACTGAACGCCGTGATCGTAAACCCGGTGATGATATTGGGGGTGGGAGACTGGACGGAAGGTTCGGCGGCTTTGTTTCGCAGCGCATGGGATGAATTTCCCTGGTATACCGAAGGCATCAGCGGTTTCGTAGATGCAGCCGATGCAGCGAGGGCCATGGTAGCCCTTATGCAAAGTGATATCAGCGCCGAACGCTTTATTCTGAGTGCCGAAAACTGGTCGTTCCGGGATGTTTTTTCTGCTATGGCGGCAGGGTTCGGTAAAAAACCCCCGCACAGAAAAGTGCAACCTTTCCTGTCTGCCATGCTCTGGCGCCTGGAAAAAATAAAGAATATTTTTACAGGGAAAGATCCCCTGCTCACCAAAGAAACCGTAGATACAGCGCAGCGGAAAGTGTTTTTTAGCAATAGCAAACTTTTAGAGGCGCTGCCCGGTTTTCGCTATACTCCTTTGCGTGATACCATTGAGGCGTATTGCCTGGAGTATGCCGCGAGACAATAATTCAGCCCGGCAGATGTTATTATATATGCATATAATTACAAACACATGAGCAATATACAGAGATGGTTGTTGGTGCTGCTGTTGTTACCGGCATCGCTCTTAGCACAAAATACCTTCAGGATAGCAGGAAGGGTGATGGACGGCGCCACCGGGCAGTTTTTGCAGGGCGCCTCAGTGTTTTGCCAGAATACCACATCGGGCACCGTTACGAATGCTGATGGAGAATTTGCGCTACGGTTAAGTAACGGAGGGTACGACCTGGTGGTTTCTTTTTCAGGTTACGAAACGCAGTCTTCGCGCATCTCGAACAATATGGAGGATGCCGAATCACTTATGATTGTATTGCAGCCGAAGGAAAAAAGCATGGAAGAAATATCCATTGTGGCCACTACAGAGGTAAGGAACGGATGGGAAAAATATGGAAGTTTTCTTACAGAGAACTTCATCGGAAAAACTGCCAACAGTAAGGAATGTGTGATAGAGAACCCCGAAGTATTGCGTTTTTTCTTCAGCAGAAAGAAAAACCAGTTGAAGGTTATTTCAGACTCCATCGTACTGATACGGAATACTGCCCTGGGATACCTGATCAAATACCGGCTCGACTCTTTTATTCATGAATACAATGAAAAAAAGACACTATTCACCGGGTTTCCTTTTTATGAAGAGATGGAAGGAGAGGATGAAACGGTGGAACGCTGGATAAAGAACCGGAAAACAGCTTACGAAGGTTCGGTGTTGCAGTTTATGCGCTCTTACAGAGACAGCACTTTGCGAAAAGCAGGATTTCGGATTGATATCATTGAGGACGAAAGTGGTAAAAACCTGCCGGTAATGAATCCCTACGACACCACTTATTTCGATCAGTTGGGTTATGGCCGGATAGGGTTGTATTTTCCCGGCCGGTTGCGGGTGGTATATTCGAACGAAAAGCCGGATAAGGCATACCTGAGAGAAGCAAAGCTTCCATTGAGTACGCCCGTTCAGATTTCGATATTAGACCTGGCAGACGGTATCATCATCGAGGAGAATGGTTACTATTACGAACAGAAAGATGTGCTGACCCTGGGTTATTGGGCATGGGAAAAAATGGCAGATTTTCTTCCGTATGATTATTCAGAAACTGAGCCAAGGAAGCCTCCCATGCCTCCCGAGCCGGAATTCGAAGACGACATTTCAGGGCAGGAACGCTATAATGACTTCCGGCTACCGGTGTGGAGAATGCTGATCTGGGGCTATTGAGTTCAGGTATTGGCATGTATACATCATTACCTGCCGGTGTTCTCGGGTGACTGCAACGGAGATCAGGCAACCGCATAGAAGGCAGTCTTTTTATTGCATCACCTTCTTCCATATCTCCGGAATACGCCTGATCCAAACCAGCTGTTTTTTGGTAACCATGGCATCGTCTGCAGGCGTACCAAAGTAAATGGCATTGCCTTTAAGTGAAGAAGGAACCCCGCTTTGTGCCAGTACGGTAGCATGATCGCCGATAGTAAGTGTTTTACTAACTCCTACCTGACCCCAGAGGGTTACCCCGGTACCGATCACCACTCCTCCTGCAATACCTACCTGCGCCGCGATTAAACAGTTGGGACCTATGGTAGTATCGTGTCCTACATGCACCAGGTTGTCGATTTTTGTTCCCCTGCCAATGAGGGTATCGTTTGTAACCCCCCTGTCTATTGTAGTGTTACTTCCGATTTCCACATCATCTTCCACGATCACGCGTCCGCAGCTTTTCATTTTTTTGTACCATACGTCGCGGTTTTTTTTGGAGTTGTAGTAAAAAGCATCCGAACCAATCACAGCACCGGGATGAATAACGACGTTGTTGCCGATTACGCAATGGTCCAGAATCGTAACATTGGGATATATAATACAGTTGCTGCCGATGGAGGTATGATGGCCGATGGTAACACCAGGAAACAGTTGCGTTCCTTCGCCAACAGAAGCGGTATCGCTCACAGGCTTAGATGCCGGTGTAAACGGGCGGAAATGTTCAACGATCGTAAGATATGCCTCAAAAGGTTCCGGTGTAATCAACAAAACTTTGTCTGCCGGAAAATCTGTTTCCGCATTAATGATAATGCAGCTTGCCGGTGAATGGATACATGCATCGTAGTATTTAGGGTGATCAACAAATACCACATCGCCGGATTGTACGGTATGTATTTCATTGATTCCTGTTACAGAAGCGTTAAGGTTACCAACCGGTTTTGCGTTGATCAATGCGGCCAACCACTCTATTGAAACGGGAGATGGAAACTTCATAATCAGTTGCTGGTTTATAAAAGTAATTGGTTCCGGATATCGTTCTTTCCGCATGCCCTTCTCAAACGCAATGCGGGGTTGTGTTTCATACTGCTTTAAAAACAGTATCAACAATCATCGCATCGTTTCCTTTTCATTTTTAGTGTTGTTCATACACCCACTACCTTTTTAAAATGGTTGATGACGAATTGATATCCACAAAAAGAACTTTGAAAATGTGTATAATTTTTTTTCAAATTTATTTCCTGATAGCCAAATTTATTTTTAATATTGTGTCGGGAATTTATTTCCCGTTACTTACTAGCCCATTCACATAATAAGTCCTTCATTCGTGAGGGGCTTTTTTTATTGGCGCTTGTCTGTTGTACCTTGTAGTTCTTCCATTGCTTTTTTAACGCTTCCATGTTTTAGGAGCAATGTTTTTGCGTTTTCATAATCTGTAATGCCTGTTTTTTCCATCAGCATTCTGGCGCCTCTTTCAAATAACTTTTCGTTGCTGAGTTGCATATTCACCATTTTGTTGTCTTCTACTCTTCCCAGTTGTATCATCAGTGTGGTGGATATCATATTCAACACAAGTTTCTGTGCCGTGCCGCTTTTCATGCGGGTACTGCCGGTAACAAATTCGGGTCCTACAGCTACGGCAATAGGGAAGTCTGCATGTTCCGTGAGGGGGGCTCCGGGGTTATTGGTAATACATCCGGTTATGATGCCATGTTGCCGGCAGGTTTTCAGCGCAGCTATCACGTAGGGAGTGGTACCGCTGGCGGCAATACCTATGACTACATCTTTGGGTGAAACATGATGTTGCTGCAGCTCTTCCCACCCACGGGTAGTATTATCTTCTGCGAATTCTACAGGTTGTGTCATTGCTTTCCCGCCTCCGGCTATAAGGGCTACCACCAGCTCGGGCGGAACGCCATAGGTAGGGGGGCATTCACTGGCATCTACAACAGCCAGTCTTCCGCTTGTACCCGCCCCTATATAAAACAATCGTCCGCCTGCAAGCATTTTGTCGGCAGCAGCCACTACCAGTTTTTCAATATCGGGTATAACTTTTTCGATGGCTTCGGGTACTTTCTTATCCTCTGTGTTGATGTTGACCAGTATTTCCCTGACCGGCATTTTTTCGAGGTGTCGGTAAACAGATGGTTGCTCGGTGATTTTTATAAAAGACATATGTCGGGTTTATGCTGTTGTATTCGTTTGATGATAAGCAGACAGTCCTTCCATTGGGTTTTTAAGGATGCGGCCCGGGGTGAACTCGTACATATGGCATAGTTCGAGAATGATATCTTTGAAATGATGCGCCACACCGCCCACGAAACTGATGGGTGAGGTCCAGCTTTCCTTAAACTTACAGATATGGTGGAAGAAGAAATCATTGATGCCGTCTTCCAGTATATTTTCTATCATATAATGCCCCCTGTGTTGCGACAGAAAAGGAGTAAAAGAAGCCAGGTAGCGATTGGCCAACGGTTTTTTGTACACGTTGTCGAGAACAGTATTTCTGTCTATATTAAAACTGGCCTGAAAAGCGTCCATAAGGTCGCCATCGAAGGTTTGATACAGGTAGTACTGCAATACTTTTTTGCCCAGGTAGGCACCGCTTCCTTCGTCTCCCAGTACATAGCCCAGGCCCGGGCGGTTGATTGTGATCTTTTTACCATTGTAATAACAGGAGCTGGCGCCGGTTCCCAGTATGCAGGCCACCCCCTTTTCGTTTCCGTACAGGGCTTTTGCAGCCGCCATTACATCATGCGTTACTTCAATACCTGTGGCATCGGGGAAAACTTTTTTCAACGCCTTTTTAACAATGCTGTTATTAGACGGGCTAATACACCCGGTGCCATAATAGTAAATCTCGTCTATGCTGTATCTTTTGATAAACGGCAGCAGTTCTTCCCGGAGGATGGCTGTAATCTGATCGCTGGTTAAAAAATAAGGGCTGATGCCCTGCGTAAATATCGTTTTTCGGGTTTTGTTTTTTAAGAGGCACCACTCGGCTTTGGTTGCGCCGCTATCGGCTATTAATTTAACGGAAGACATTAAGTGTTAATTGAACTTATTTTGTGAAATTCGTGTTTCAAAGATACTATACAAAAAGAGACGAATGAGTAATAATAAAATGAAGCTTTGGCTGCCGCTGATTTTTTCCTTTGTGATGATCATCGGCATGTTTTTCGGGTATAAAATGAAGGAAAAAATGCCCCCTGCCACCCGCTTCTTTGCTACCGATAAAAAAAATACTGTGCAGGAGGTGTTGGACCTTATTTCCAGAAGGTATGTTGATCCGGTGAAAACAGATACACTTGCCTATGCAGCTATAGAAGAAATGTTGTCGCATCTCGATCCTCACTCTACTTTTATTCCTTCCAGTCATTTACAGATGGTGAATGAAGACCTGGCAGGGAAATTTGAGGGCATAGGCATAGAGTTCAACATTTTTAATGATACCATTCATGTGATTACTGTATTAAAAGGAGGCCCATCCGAACAGGCCGGTCTGAGAGCGGGAGATATGTTTCTGAAAGTAAATGATTCTGCAGTGGCAGGAAGCGGCGTCACCAATGACAAGGTAAGGCAGCTACTGCGTGGATTACGCGGGTCGAAAGTAAACATAGAAGTACTGCGCGACAACGAAACGAAAACATTTACCATCACCAGGGGTATTATTCCGCTTTATTCATTGGATGCGGCTTACCTTATTCAGCCGGCAACAGGTTATATACGTCTGAACAAATTTTCGGAAACTACCTACGAGGAATTTATGGAAGCTATGCAAAAGATGAAGGAAGAGGGCATTCAGCGGCTGGTGCTCGATTTACGGGGCAATGGTGGTGGTATCTTGCAGGAAGCGGTGGAAATCGCCGACGAATTTCTGAGCGATAATAAATTGATTGTATATACCCAGGGAGGCAGTGTGAACAAAGTTGAATACAAGGCGAAGCGTGAAGGAATATTTGAGGACGGGAAATTGATTGTATTAATAGATGAAAGCTCCGCTTCCGCCAGCGAAGTGCTGACGGGGGCCTTGCAGGACTGGGATAGGGCGGAAGTGATAGGCAGGCGTTCGTTCGGGAAGGGGTTGGTGCAGGAACAATACAGTCTGAATGATGGCAGTGCGCTGAGATTAACCATAGCCCGCTATTATACGCCCCTCGGCAGGTCTATTCAGAAACCCTATGAAAACGGAAGGAAGAGTTACAACGAAGAACTGATGGAAAGGTATCAGAGTGGCGCCATGGTAAATGCAGACAGTAACCATAGCGACAACGGAGCAGCTTTTCATACCCCGGCCGGTAAAATGGTGTACGGCGGAGGTGGCATTATGCCCGATGTATTTGTAGCGATTGATACAACCCCTATCAGTACAGAAATGGCGCAGTTGTATGCCCGAAACACCCTCAATAATTTTGTATACCGCCATTACGTAGATCATCAGGAAAAGTTTAGACTTTTTCTTACCCCGGCCGATTTTGATAAAGGTTTTTTTGTGGATGAGGCGATATGGAGCGATTTTACGATGTATGCCCATAAAGACAGCATATCTTTGGAGAAACTCTCCCAGAAAGATAAAGAAATGCTTAAGCAACGGATGAAAGGGCTGCTGGCCCGCCAGCAGTGGAGGAATGAAGGATATTTTGAGGTGGTAAATCATACAGATCCTGTAGTACAAAAAGCGCTGGAAGCGCTGAATCGTTAGGATGTGATGAGATACAAGCGAACGGTGATGGGAAACACAGGCTGTTGTAAGAGACCATTATTTTGAAAACACAGTTGCGGAGCCGGGATCAATGAGCGCGGAGAAAGTAACTATAATTTAAAAGTACCGGAGATGGATATTAAAAACAATATACTCGACACCATTGGTAATACGCCGTTGATAAAACTGAATGCTATAACGAAAGATTTGCCCTGTACGGTACTGGCTAAAGTAGATTATTTCAACCCGGGGAATTCTATTAAAGACCGGATGGCGGTTAAGATGATAGAAGTGGCGGAAAAAGAGGGAAAATTAAAACCCGGAGGTACCATTATTGAGTGTACTTCGGGTAATACCGGGATGGGGCTGGCACTGGCTGCCATAGTGAAAGGATACAAATGCATTTTTACTTCTACCGATAAGCAGTCTAAAGAAAAATTTGATATACTGAAAGCCGTTGGGGCAGAGGTGATTGTGTGTCCTACCAATGTGGAGCCAGACGATCCGGCAAGCTATTATTCAGTGGCAAAAAGACTGGCCCGGGAAATACCGGGCGCGTATTTGTGCAATCAATACGATAACCTGGCAAACCGCCTCGCACACTACGAAACAACCGGTCCGGAAATATGGCGCCAGACCGATGGGAAAATAACACATTTTGTTTCAACCGCCGGAACCGGTGGTACGGTTACTGGTACTGCTATGTATCTGAAGGAGAAGAATCCTGATATACAGGTGTGGGCTATCGATGCATATGGTTCATTGCTGACGAAATATTTTCGTACCGGTGAAGTAGATATGAATGAGGTGCACCCTTATATTTCAGAGGGATTCGGAGAGGATTTTGTACCGGCCAATTTTGATATGGGTGTGATTGACTGGTTTGAGCAGGTGACGGACAAGGCCGGCGCACTGATGACGCGGCGTTTAGCCAGGGAAGAAGGACTTTTTTGCGGCTACAGCGCCGGTAGTTGTATGCAGGGGCTGATGCAATTGAAGGATCGGTTGAAAAAGGATGATGTTGTGGTTTGTGTATTCCACGATCATGGCAGCAGGTATGTAGGTAAAGTGTATAACGATCAGTGGATGCGGGAGCGCGGCTTTATTGAGCTAAAGTCTTTTAGGGATATTGTTGCCGGGCGTAATCAGCCGCTGATTACGGTATCGCCCGATCAGACGGTGGGCGAAGCGTTTGAGCTGATGCGTACCTATGATATTGAGAACATTCCCGTGATGAATGCAGACGGGCAGGTAGGGTCGGTGTCAGATGGTGGCTTATTCGAAAAGCTCTTCGAACAACCCGACCTGAAAGCACAGCCGGTATCTTCGGTGATGGAACCGCCTTATCCGGAGGTGCCGTTTGATGCCCAAATAGAACGCCTCCTGAAGCTTATTAACAAGGATAATGGCGCCGTGCTGAGTAAAGATGAAACAGAAGCTTATCATATCGTAACCAAGTACGATATTATACAGGCCTTGGCAAAATGAGTTTAGAAGGTTGATAATGAGTGAGTTGCGGTTGATGTTCGTAAAATTACGTCGTTGTTCAATGTTTTTTTACTAACAAAAAAATGTTAAAAACATCGTTAAAAATTGGGGAAAAATGCTCTTGCATGGTGGATAACTAGTGGGTATCTTTGGCTTGAAGTTGATTGATGAGGAAATCATGCCTCCAACCATCCAAAATCCTTAAACCGTCCTAAAAAAATTGAAATCCAAATCCGTTGAAAAAGGTATTAAAATCCAATGTCAATCAACTTTCTTTTGTTTGGAAATGATCCGCTTTACCCCTTGAATTGACACCGTTCATGCTGATAAAGCCGAAGAGAAACCAGCACCTGTTTTAAAATCCAGTGCAGCCTAGACACCTTGGACTCATCGTTTACGCTATTATCTACCTAAATCCCCGTATGCGTCCAACCCCCGAAGCCCGGCTAACCCCGGCTCATAAAATGCTTCCCCACGTTCAGTGGGGTTTTTGTTTCCGGTATGGCCTGAATAAAATAAACATAATTCCAACCTATCATTCTCCGGATACTATATATGATGGTGCACGTATGAGTAGCATTGCTATTTACTTACAAGGGATATTCTTTTCATCCTGCCCAAGCAGCATAACGTATATTATGATTGTCTCATTAGGGTTAAAGCGGTAGTGTTAATTAACAAATGTTTAATGATTTGTTGTTAATAACTATATTTGTTCTTCAACTAAAAAACATGAACATGAGAAAACTTGTATCACTAATGGTGATGCTATTGCTTACCGTAATGGCATTCGCCCAAACCCGAACCATAACCGGTAAGGTGATGGACGCCACAGATGGTAGTCCGCTTCCCGGGGTAACCGTTGCTGCGGGTTCCACGGCAGTACAAACCGATGCGGATGGGAACTTCTCCATCAATGTGCCTGTTACATTAAAGGCGCTTAGTTTTTCTTTCGTAGGCTATGGTTCGAGGGATGTGTCGTTAACAGAAGCGGCTTATCTTGAAGTGCTATTATCTGCGGGTGAGAGCAGTCTGGAAGAAGTGGTGATTACATCTATGGGTATTCAGAGAGATAAGAAACTACTGGGTTACGCAACTCCGGTTCTTAAGGGAGAGGAACTTACTGCTGTGCGTAACTCTAACGTCAGCAATGCGCTTGTAGGAAAAGTAGCTGGAGTGCGCACGCAGGGCGCGGGAGGTAGCTTTACCGGATCCAGCATTCTTATTCGTGGCTATACGTCTGTAACAGGAAGTAGTGCTCCGCTGTATGTGGTAGACGGAATCCCCATTGACAATAGTGGTGGTTCGACCGAATTGCAAACCGGTACCACCAGTTCCAACAGAGTTGTAGATATCAATCCCGATGATATTGAAAATATGACTGTATTGAAAGGGGCTGCTGCAACGTCGTTATATGGGTCGCGTGGTGCAGCAGGCGTTATATTAATCACTACAAAAAGGGGAACCCAAAGATCAAAAAATTCTATATCATTGGTCAGCTCCTATAACATGGTAACGGTAAATCGCTTCCCCGAATACCAGAATGAGTATGCCCAGGGGGCAGGTGATTACCGGGAAACTGTAGACGGGGCTCCTAATCCCAACTTCAATAAGGCTATGCACAACCTGGCGGGTTTCTCATCCTGGGGACCCAGAATAGACGGAAGGGCGTATACGGATTATTATGGCAATCCAACAACACTCCAGGCGTATCCGAACAACGTCAAAGACATGTTTCAAAACGGTTTTGGTTTGCAAAATACATTGAGTCTGAGCGGGGGGACGGATAAAACTTCTTACCGGGTATCGTACGGTAACCAGAATGAAACCTATGTATTGCGAAACAACAGGTTGCGGAAAAATAATATAACCGCGAATATCACATCGGATGTAACGTCAAGGCTGAAACTGGCTTTCCAGGGAAGCTATGTCAATACATCATCAATTCGTACCCAGCAGGGCAACCAGTTGTCTAATCCGGTATTCAGAGGATGGTTTACGCCGAGGAGCTTCGATCTTACCAACTCTCCTTATTATGATGCCAATGGTAAACAATGGTTTTGGGGCGCAGAAGATAACCCGTATTGGAGCATGGATAATGTTCGCTACAATGACGAGAATAATCGCTTCTTTGGAAATGCAAGCTTAAGTTATAAGATTATGCCCTGGCTGACTGCAGACCTTAAAGTGGGCGGCGACTTCTACTCATTCTTTTCTCATGGATTCGATGAAATCGGCGTTCGCGGAGGTGGAAATTCCAACTCCGGCACATTGGGTGGAGTTATAGAAAACAGGGATGATGTTCGTAATGTAGGATCATTCTTCACACTAAATGCGAATAAGAAATTTGGAGATTTCGGCCTTTCTGCAACGCTTGGTAATGAAGTGACCGACAACAGATCCAGGTGGCTGAAAAATAGGGCTACTTCACTTAATGTTCCTGGCTTTGACCATATTTCTAACGCTACTACTTTATTTGCTCCTGAGGCGCTGTATTCCAGAAACAGGATAGTGGGCGTTTTCGCTGATGTTGTAGTTGATTATCAAAACTGGATTTCACTTAATTTAAAAGGCCGTAACGACTGGACCTCCACACTACCTATTGCGGCGAACTCTATCTTTTACCCCGCAGCAGCGTTAAGTGTAGTGTTAACAGAAGCTATACCTGGATTAAGGGAGAGCTCCGTGATCAACAATCTTAAGCTTCGCGCAAACTACGGAAAGGTGGGCCGTGGTCCACTGGCTTACAGGACAGATAATTATGCTTCACTTGGGGAGGCGTTAGATGGTTTTGGACCAACCATTTCTTTTCCCTTCAACGGACTTTTGGGGTACACGATTAACAACAGTGCCGGAAATCCCGAACTGAAGCCTGAGTTTACTACAGAAGCAGAAATAGGAGTGGATCTTTCGCTGTTCAAAAACCGCATTATGCTGGAAGCTAATTATTACACCCGAAAGTTGACCGAAGGGTTGTTTGCTGTACCATACTCGGGTGCATCGGGTATTACTTCTGTGTTCAGGAATGCAGGCGAAATGGATACCAAGGGTGTTGAACTCGCATTAACAGTAGTGCCCATCCAGACGAAGAATTTTTCCTGGTCTGTATCAGCAAACTATACACAATTTAAGACCAAGGTGGTGAAGTTGGCAGATGGCGTATCCGTAATTACATTGGCAGGGTTTACTACTCCCAATATCCGTCTTATGGCAGGAGAAGAGTATGGCGTGATATATGGAAATATGTACAACCGGAACGAAAAGGGAGAAATCCTTTTGAATTCCAGTGGCCTGCCCACGCCTACAAGCGGTGTATTCAAGCTGGGTAATCCCAATCCGAAGTTCTTTATGGGCATCACCAATACCCTGACATATAAAGGGTTTACATTTGACGTATTGCTGGATATCAGAGGAAGAGGAGATATTTATTCCCGGAATCTGGCAGATTTGAGGAGAAACGGTGTGGTGGTAGAAACCGCAGATCGCCCCAGGGTAGATACGGATAACAATACCATTTTGAAAAATTACCAGTTTGAAGGTGTAGACGCAGGTGGTAATGCAGTTAACATTCCCATTAGCGCTGAACAATATTGGGGTAACAGCGGTAAATACGTTGCGGCCGAAGGTTATATAGTCAATACCCAATGGGTTCGCGTAAGGGAGGCCAATATTTATTACAGGCTTCCTGGAAATCTTACCAGCAGAACCCCCTTTGGAAATATAGAGTTTGGTGTATTTGGACGCAATCTGTTTTTGTGGACAAAAGATTATCCGCATCTTGATCCCGAACAGAACGTGCTTGGTGCGAGTAATGTTCAGGGGCTGGAATTCAATGCGAATGCTTCCACCAGAACTGTTGGGGTGAATCTGAGAATTACGCTTTAATCCCAAAAAATTATCAAAATGAAAAAATATTCAATTATATCTATTGCATTTTTATCCCTCACGATGGGATCGTGCAAGAAGTATCTCGATATCAATAAAGATCCTGATTCCATATTGGCAACTGAAGTGCCGACTAATCTGTTGCTTACGAATGCTACGGTAAATACCGCATTTGATGGCGGCAGCGATTTTTACCGTTTTAGTACGTTGCTTGCACAACACCTGTCTGGTCAAACAACAGGAGGCGAAACGCAAACACAGGCTTGGGAAAAATACAACCTCCAGTCTGCCGATGTAAACAACCAGTGGAACTCATTTTATGCGGAAACGCTGTTCGATCTTGAGACCATTATCAACCGTTCAGCTACAGACGCTCCTCATTATTCCGGAGTTGCCAAGTTGCTGAAAGCGTTTAATTTTCACTGGATGGTAGACGCTTGGGGAGATATACCTTTCACCAACGCTTTAAAAAACACGGATGATCTTTTTCCAACTTACGACAATTCAGAAGCCATTTATCAGCAGTTACTCTCTTTGGTAGATCAGGCCATAGCAGAGATCAGTGCTTCTGAATCAAGTATATCGCCAGGTACCAACTCTACGTTGTATTCAGGACCCTGGAGCGCTAGTCAGGTTAAATGGCTGAAATTGGCGCATTCTTTCAAGCTGAGATTATTGATACGTTACTCGAAGGCGGATCAACCCTTTCTCGTAAACGAAATAACATCGCTTGTCAATAGTCCCTCCTCCGTTTTTTTTGAATCGAACGATGACAATTTGGAAATGGCTTTTTTTGATGAGACAGACCGGCAGAATCCTATTCATCAGTTTCAGGTTATTCGTATGAATTACCTGTTTGCAAATGCTTTTCTGGTAGATATGATGAACTTAAAAAGCGATCCAAGACGAGCTAGTTATTTTGTGGAGTTCCCCGCGGGCAGCGGAGAATACAAAGGTGCTTTATCTGGCGCTCCGTCTTCTGTTAATTACTCTCGTATACACACTTTTTTACGCGGAGATGTGAAATCAATGGGAGCACCTAATAGTGAAGGGGGATTTACCGAGCAGGCTATCACTTATACCGGTACAGCTCCTATACGACTATTTACTTTTGCTGAGTATAATTTTATTCGGGCGGAGGCTGCATTGTATGGTGCTCCGGGGGATGCCGATGCTTTTTTCAAAGCGGGTATACGAGCTTCTATGGAAAGTGCAGGAGTAGAATCGGCTGAAATTGATGCTTATTTAGCTGCAAACGGAACCCTGGCTGGTACTGATGAAGAAAAGTTGCAGCAAATTATCGAAGAGAAATACGTGGCAAATTATGGAGTATCTATGGAACCATGGACCGACTGGAGAAGAACAGGGTATCCAGGACTCCAGAAAGTAGGGAATGCGATTGTCGATGATATTCCGAGGTCGCTTCCTTATCCTCAATCTGAAATAGATATCAATCCAAATAATCCCGGGCAAAAGCCGAATCTTTCAGTGCGTGTGTTTTGGGACAAATAAAGGATATGTTTATTTGATCAATTTACAATCCCTGGCTAGTCCGGGGATTGTTCTTATATGGTATATGCAGCCTTGACACTTCATCGCCGCCAACCATATGAGTGAGTTATTGATTTTATAAATCAAAAAAAGCTAACAGATATTGAATCCTGACCTAACTACAACAATCCTGCTCGCTGTAGGTGAAAATAAATGAACCCAAACTGTTTTTTATTTGCGAGCATGCATTAGGGCATTTGAACTATATTTATAAAAAAGAATATCGTGTACAGGCTTTTATTCATTCTATTCTTATCCTGTTCAGTATCTCTGCTCCATGCCCAGCCATTGAGCAGGAAAACAGAATTTACCCGCGCCGATACCCTTCGGGGCAGCATCAATCCGGAACGTGCCTGGTGGGACGTGACCGCGTATGACCTTGAAGTATGGTTTGACTACCATAATAAGAGCCTTAGCGGAAGTAATGCCATTTCCTATAAGGTGGTGTCGGATCCTGCTGCTGAAATGCAGATAGACCTGCAGGTGGGACTTAATATTGACAGTATACTATACCAGGGCCAACACCTGCGGTTCCGGAGAGATGGTAACGCATATTTTGTGGCCACGCCGTCCGGCCAACAGCCGGGAACTGTGGCCGGCATAACAGTATATTACTCAGGTATCCCCCGGCCTGCAATACGCGCGCCGTGGGATGGAGGCGTAATATGGAGCAAAGATGACAACGGGAACCCATGGATAACCGTGGCTTGTCAGGGACTCGGCGCCAGCGTGTGGTTTCCCTGCAAAGATCACCAGAGCGATGAGCCAGACAATACTTTGCTGCATATCATTACACCAGACACGCTGGTTGCAGTGGGTAATGGAAGGCTGAAAAATATTGCAGATAATAAAAATGGCACCCACACGTACACCTGGGAGGTCGTTAACCCCATTAATAACTATAATATTATCCCGTATATAGGTAAATACGTTCACTGGAGTGAGATCTTCGCAGGCGAAAAGGGGAACCTGGATTGCGACTACTGGGTACTCGATTACAACCTGGCGAAAGCTAAAAAGCAATTTACACAGGCAACGGAAATGCTGCAATGTTTTGAATACTGGTTTGGTCCTTATCCCTTTTACGAAGATGGCTTTAAACTGGTAGAAGCGCCTCACCTGGGCATGGAACACCAAAGTGCGGTGGCCTATGGCAACCGGTTTGAGAACGGCTATCTTGGCAATGATCTTTCTGAAAGCGGCTGGGGGTTAAAATGGGACTTTATACTGGTACATGAAAGCGGGCACGAATGGTTTGGCAATAATATCACCACCAATGATGTGGCAGACATGTGGGTGCACGAAAGCTTCACTAATTATTCCGAAGCGCTGTTTACAACCTGTAAGTTTGGAACGGAAGCTGGCAATGACTATGTGACAGGCACCAGAAAGCGGATACAAAACGATATACCGGTGCAGGGACCGTTCGGCGTTAACCGGGAGGGATCGGGCGATATGTATTACAAGGGAGGTAACCTGGTACATCTTATACGGCAAGTGGTTAACAACGACTCTCTTTTCAGAAGTATATTAAGGGGATTGAACAGGGATTTCTACCATCAGACAATTGATGGCAGGCAACTGGAGGAATATATCAGTAATAAGTCCGGTATTGATTTTTCTAAGGTATTTGATCAATATCTGCGGACCACGCAAATACCAGTACTGGAATATAAAATCAGAAAAAGAAAGCTCACCTACAGATGGAACAATGTAGTGAAGGGATTTGATATGCCGGTAAAAGTGAATTTTAATGGCGATCGATGGCTGAAACCAACAACAGACTGGAAGAGTATTACTATAAAAAGGAAAGGGGGTGAATCATTTACAGTAGACAGGAACTTTTATGTGAAGTTGAAAAAAGTAGATTAATGCTATAGCAAACTGCTGTTTGTCGTAACGCGGCTTCGGCCGCTGGTAAGCCTGTTTACCCGAATTTGTACCGGAATTCTTTCGGTCATTTCCTCCACATGAGAGATAACCCCAACTTTTCGTCCCTGGTTATGGAGCCGTTCCAGGGCATCCATTACAGTAGCAAGCGTTATGGAGTCCAGTGAGCCGAATCCTTCGTCTATAAAAAGTGATTCCACCTGCACCTGGCTGGAAGAAATAGATGCCAGTCCTAAAGCAAGCGCCAGCGATACAAGGAATGACTCACCACCAGATAGTGAATAGATGGGGCGGATATCGTTGCCCATATCCTGATCTATCACCTGCAGACTGAGTGAGTTGGCTATGCGTTGTAAAGTGTACCTGCCTGAAAGCTGACTGAGCTGAAGGTTGGCATACGACAGTAAAATGTCGAGGGTGTACTCCTGAGCCACCAGTCTGAATTTCTTGCCATCGGCTGAGCCTACCAGTTCATTAAGCCTGCCCCAGTTGTCGGCGGTGATTTGTTTTTGCGCTATCTGTTGTTGTATATTGCCCGAACGCTTCCTGTTTTCTTCATCCTGTCGTAACTGCAGGCGTAGTTCGTTTAGTTGTTCTCTTTGCTGCTCCACCGTTTCTTCAGTAGCGTGAATAAGCTGGTTCAGCGTTTCGGAGTCTTTATCTGACATCCGTTTTTCTTCATGCAGGCGTAGCATTTTTTGTTGCTGTTCAAGAGCGGCCCGGGCCCGGGTGAGACTGTCTTCTGTTTCTTTCAGTGTTTTTCTTTCATTCATTATCCATTCATCGGTGTATGCCAGCAGGCTGCTAAGCTGTGCCTGGTCAAGCATTATTTTGTGCGCCTGGTTGTAATGGCTTATCCAGTCGCTTAGCTGTGCTTCGTAAGTTGCTTTCTGCCTGTGCTGTAATGCTGTGAGTTGTTGTAACTGTTCCAGGCGTGTTTTGGCCGTTAACGCCTCTTTCTGCAATTCGTCCTTTACTTCTTTACGTTTATTAAGCCGTTCCAGGGCTGCACCAACAGCATTTGCCAGTTGATCTACTACCTGCTGTACATTTTGTCCGCCGAAGATGTTTTTTCGTTCTGCTGCTAACCGATCAAATGCCGTCTGTAATTCATGAGTAAGTGATGCCTGTTGCCGTATGCTATATTGTAACTCATCTGTTTGTGCCTGCTCTTTTTGGAGTGCTGCCAAAACTACGGCATGTTCGCGGATGGTTTTTTCCAGGTCGTCTTTGTTTTTCTTCCACAGCACGGCAAAGTCTTTGATTTTGTTCACAAAAACTGCGGGATCCGATTTCCAGTGCTCCATCCAGTTGTTTGCAGAAAAAAACGGAGATAGCAGTTGTGCGGTTTCGGTTAATCGCTGCTGGTGTTTTTCCTGTTCCTCCTGCAAACGCTGTATCGTTTCCAGGGCAGTGGATATGCTTCTGTCTGCATCTTTTACTGCATTATCAGTCTGGGCTTTTTCTTTTTCTGCCGCTAACCACTGCTCTTTGCATTCGTTGGCCAGCTTCATGTTGGCATGAAGGTTAGCCAGTTGCATTTGCAGCCTTTCTTTCTTTATACGATGGTCTTTCAGCTTTTCCTGAAGCCACTCGTTTACTGCTGTTTCCCTGGGAAGAGAGCTTTCAAAAATATAGGTACTCCATTGATCCCGGAAGGTGGCGAGTTGCTGTTGCTTTCCGGAGAGTGCGTTACGGCTTTCAGTAATGGAAGCAGTCAACCCCCGAAGTTCCTGCTCTAGTCTGCTGATGGTTTGCAGGCCGTCGTTGTATTCCTTTTCATGAGCAGCGTGCGTATTTTCAAGACTCTGAAGCACGTTGTCCAGTACAGGATGCTGATGGGTGTAGGGATGGGTGGTATTGCCACATACCGGACAGGGTTCTCCTTCCACCAGTGTTTCCCTGAGTTGTTCCACATTGCCGGCTGCCTGTATCAATGCATTTTTCAGCAGTTGTCCGGAGGTTTGCTTTTGTACTTCAGCCGTCTTCAGCTCTTCATACTGCTTGAGAAGTTTTTCTTCATTTTCTTTTTGAAGGGAAAGGGAGTCTGCCAGTTTTTGTTGCAACAGCATATACTCCTCCGAAAGCCGGTTGAGATGGCTCCAGACTCCTGTAGCATCCTGCAGGGTTTCTATTGCCCTGTCATTGTCAACTATGGCCTGCTTGAGGGCTTCCTCTCCGGTTTCCTGAATTTCTGTTTGAAGCTGCTGCCATCGTTCGGAAAAGGCAGCAATATTTTGGTTGATTTGCTGCTGCTCTTTTTCGAGAGTATGCTTTTCTTTTTTGATGGATTGCACGCGTTTTTGCTCTCTGAAGGCCGCCTCTTCTTTTTGCTTTAGTTCCAGGTATAAGTGCCCGATATCTTCCAGCTTGGATACAATAAAATGCAGGTTGTCTGCTACGGCTTCCCGTTGCTGGTTGGTCTCCAGCCACTTTTCCAGGGTTGACCTTGTGGATGAAAGTTCCGCTGCTGTTTTTTCTGTTTGCAGCAATTGCGCGGATAATTGTTTACTGCGTTGACGGAGCGTATCCAGTTCTTTTGTTTTGTGATCGAGCTGTTGTTTTCTTTCCTTCAGTAGCACATCCAGTTCGCGTGCTTTTTCCAGCAGTGGTTCTGCGGCAGTTTCCTGCTTTTTAGCATCCTCCAGAGTCTGCTCTGCAATATATAGTTCTTGTTGTAGGGCCAGTTTTTGACTGTCCAGCTCCTCCAGCGTTTTTGTAAACGTCCTGAGTTCTTCGTTGTTTATATGCTCCTGTTGGTTTAGGTCCCGGATGTTTTCTGTCCAACCTCTGGTTTTCTGTACTGCTTCCACCAGTGCGAGATTGTTATTTTGTTCTTCGGCCTGTTGCCAGGTGTGCAGTGCCTGGTTCCAATCTTGCAGTGCCTGCCGGGTATTTTCTTTCAGGGTATGGAGGGTTACCCACCATTCCGACTCTCTTCGCCATACTGCCAGTTGTTGTATGCCATTGGCAATGGATGCTTTGGTTGCATGTTGTTGCTCGTGCAGCGAAAGCAGCACATCGTGTTCGAGTAGGCGAACGCCTTCTATTTCCTGTTTCAGTAATGATATTTCCTGAATGGCCTGCTTATGTTTTTCGAATACCAATGTCGATATATCGGAGTATACACTGATTCCTGTAAGCTTTTCCAGCAGAGAAGCTTTTTCATCTTTTCCTGCTTTGAGGAAGGCGGTGAAATCGCCTTGTGCCAGCAGTACGGACCGGGTGAATTGTTCAAAGCTGAGTCCTACTCTTTGTTCAATTTCTTCCAGTATTTCTTTTTTCTTTCCTGGTATAATGCGCTTTGCTGTTAGGTCTTCGAGCAGCATGGTGTCGGCCTGCAATTTACCTTCCGGTTTGCCCCCGGCTCTTCGTACCTGCCAGGTTGCTTTATAGTGATGACCGTCGTTTCCTAGAAACTCCACTGTTGCACTTCCTTCTCCTGTTCCGTCCCGTAAGATGGATCTTACATCTTTCTGGTTGATGCCAGCGCCCCCTACATCTTGTATGTTTATGTTTTCTGTGGCTTGTGCGTATCGGGGCGTTTTGGCATATAATGCCAGGCAAAGCGCATCAAGTATGGTAGATTTGCCGGCTCCTGTGGGGCCCGTAATGGAAAAAATACCGGCCGATTTCAGCGGTTCCCTGGTAAAATCAATTTCGGTTACCCCTTCAAGTGATGCCAGGTGCTGTATGCGTATGACCAGTATTTTCATGCCTGTTGCTCTTTTGCGTTTACTTCTGTTACCACTTCGTGAAACAAAGCTAACAGGCTTTCAGGAATGGCAGTGTTGTATCTTGAATAATACAGTCTTGATAACAGCTCAACAGGATGTAGTGCAGCCAATGCCTCGGGTACGGGAGCTGCGTTGCTTGTTTCGGAGTGCTCCGCAGCCGGTATGCGGGTATCGATTTTAGCAAGCCTTACCTGTTTATCTTTCAGTATGCTCTCTATCGTGTACCGAAGTGAAGGTTCCGGACCATTCAGCAGTACCCTTACTTCCAGATAGGGGGCCGTACAGAGATCGCCGGTTGCTGCCGGTAACTGTTGCAATGCTGTCAAAACATGTTCCAAAGTTGCGTGTCGCTGGGGTATGCGTTGCAGCGGAATGGTTACAGGAACGGGAATGCTGGTCGCTGACTGAACAACGCCGCGGTTGATCTGGATGCTTAGTATTTGATGCTGGTAGTTTGTTTCGGAAAAAGACATAGGTAGCGGACTGCCGGCGTATCGCACAATTCCGGCAGGGTCTATGGCTTGTGCTTTATGAATATGCCCCAGTGCTATATACCGGAGCCCAGGCGGGAATGCCGTAGCACTCACACCTTCCACACCGCCCATAATAGGGCGCTCGGCCTTATCCATCTCCGTTGTTTCTGCCTGTTGTACGTGCATATGGCCCATAGCAATCATATATTGGTCAGGCTTCAGTTGTTGTGCAGCGTGGTTGGTGAGTTCCCTGTACAGTGCAGCCACACCCTCTGTATAGCTGTTGCCGGCATCCGCAGTCACAGGATAGTCGCCGAGACGAAGAAAAGGAACAGCGAGACAAAGTATCTCTACTTCATTCCGTTTGTTGTATAATGGTATGATTAGTTGATCGTAGTCGATTGTGCCGTCTTCTTTTCTTTTTACCACACCTACTAAATGAATGTTAGAAGATTCGAGTAGGGGAGTGGGCGCTTCCAGCCTGGCGGCGGAGTCGTGGTTGCCTGCTGTTACCACCACCTGTAGACCCGGGCTTGCATTCGTTACTTTGTTCAGGAAACGGTAGAACATTTTCACCGCTGCCGCTGAAGGATTGGCTACATCAAACACGTCACCGCTGATGAGTAATACATCTGCCTGCTCCGAGACCACCGTATTCACCAGCCAGTCAAGGAATTGCTGATGTTCATACGTACGGTCGTATGCGAAGAATAATTGGCCTATATGCCAGTCGGCAGTATGCAAAATCTTCATTGGGAGCAAAGCTAATTAAATTTGACCTATCCGGGTTTTGCTGGTCAACAGCGCTATGGCATAAGCTGGATCTAACGAGCGTCGTTCGCAGCGATTCGTTTTATATCCGGACAACTTACAGCTACAGCTTCAAAAAACTTCGTTTTACTGTACAACTTATTCAACGCTGTAAAGTGAAGCGATCTGTAAGAGGGACCGTTCACAAAACCCGTATTTGCCGGAGGATCGAAGACGTGTTGGTATTCATCGCAGATGCCCAGCATCATGAGGCATTGCGCCTGCAGTTCGCGGTCGTTGCCTGCCAATTGCAGGGCTTGTTCATATAGCTTCCGCGCTTCTTTCAGATAATAGTAGTTGCTTACATCGTTGGTTTTATTGGGGTTGATGTAATAGTAGGCAAAACGGTGCATGTCGCGGGAGTCGGTATTGGGCTCTCTGCTGGTTTTGCCGTAGGCGTAAGCCATCCAGGCTTTTCCAAAATAGGAGATGTTAAAACGGGCGTTGGCAAGCCAGAAGGTATACAACGCTTTTTCACGGTTGGTGGCTGAAGCGTTCAACTGCTGTTGTATTCCCAGTATATCTTCAACAATTTGTTTTTTGCTGGCAATGCTATAGGTCTTCTTATTTCCCACGCTTACAGGAATTTCTTTTTCTACTTCAGAAACAGAAGTCAGCGGCAGGTAGTCTGCAAATGCATACGTATGCTGCCAGAAATCTTCCGGCAGGTTTTCAAACACTTTCAATGCCTGTTTAAAATCACCTTTTCGAAAATGCAGCGTGCCCTTCAGGTCGAGGTATATATTGTCGCTTCCCCATATAGGCGGTGTAATAAACTGCTCAAAACTCGTTTTGTTTTGTTTGTGTTTAAGCGCCAGCAACGCATCTATGTCGTCAGTATGTGCGTATTTTTCGAAATAGGCAATAAAGCCGTAAAAGCCATCTTCATTTCGCGCGGGGTAAATATACTCGTTCGTCATTACGGATGCTTTATCGTAGAGCAGACCAGCGACAACCGTAGCGCCCGCAGCCTGGTATTTCCGGCTGAGGTAGAGCAGCATATTGCCGAGTTCGTGTTGATAGGTGTCCGTATGTTTGTTTTTCCGACCACTGTTTATTGCTTCCATTTCGTTGATCAGCAGTGCAGCCTGTTGCTGCGTACCTTCCTCCATCAACGGTTGCGTATTTATAAAAGTGAAGAGTTGCTCGAGAAGAAAAGAAGCTTTCTCTTCGTCTTCGGAAGGTGTTTCCATGCTGGAAAGTATACTTTCTGCATGCAGGTGTTCGTGCAGCATATTATGCAGGTGAGCAATGGAGAGAAGTAGAAAATTCTTCCTGGCAAAACCGGTTTGCTGCATATGCTGCAGCAGTATTAGTAATTCGCGCAGGTATTTTTTGTCGAATTCAATATTATGCCTTGCATACCATTCGTCTGTAGTGGTGTGCAGCCAGTTGTTTTGTAAGAAAGGCGAAAAATAAAGCACCTCGGGAGAGTAGAGCCAGTCTTCCAGTTTGTTAATCTCCCGGGTGATCAATAGTGGAAGATATTTGTTGTCCGGATCGGCTTCATATACGAAGCGAATATCTTCCAGTGATCTTCCGGGATGCTTCATGGCAGCGATGGCACGTGCCATTACCCTGATGTAAGCATCATCGGTGGTTTTACCCAGGGTGTCTAAAGTGGAAGCAGACAGTAGAGAGAAAGCTCTGTATTTTTTGGCATCGCATTTGTCGAAAGCCTGCACCAGGTAATGCGCCTGTTGCTGGTTGTTTGTTTGAAGCAGTGCGTAATAGATGTACGACCATTGGGTGGTGATGCTGTTGCTATTGGCGATAAGGTACTGAAAGACCTCTTGTATGGTTGTTTGTTCGTGTTCGCTGTTGGTGGAATAGTAGGCGGATTTGAGGTATTGAAAAGCGTAGCGGTGTTTCAGAAAGGCGGGTAGTTTTTTCTGGCTGCGATCGTAACAGATTTGTTTCAGGGAATCCAGCGATTCGGATTGCACCTCGTATATGTAAGCGCCCCAGTCTGAGCGGTAAGTTGTTTGTGTTTTTTCGATGGATTTTGCTACGGCAAAATATTCAAGCGCATGTTTGTTTTTCCGGGCAAGCAGCCATTTTATAAAACTGTTGCCTTTAAAGCGCTCCCAGTTGTTGGTTTGATAAGCGATTAAAAAACTATCCGGCGGCGTGTTGTATTGCAACTCGTAGATGTGATCATACTTCACCTTCCCGTTGGTGAATTGCAGCCACTCTTTGCAATTGTCGTCGTTTTCTGAATGAAGATCATCCGGATCGAATGGATGGTACAGCCGTTGGCTGTACTGCATGGCATCCAGTTGCGGATATTGGATGATGGAAGGGCGAAACAGGCAGAAGCGGGCGTCGTCTTCATATAAACCCGGACCGCAGGCGATGCTTTCCAGGCAGCAGGCCATCGCGATGCATACCAATAGTTTAATGCGCTGTGATGGCTTTAATAACCGGGGCATAGTATTGTACAGTCGATTCATTCCAGTGGTAAAATATGATTTCTTCACTATTCAGCGGCATTTTGCTGAGATTTTTGCTTAGCGCTAACAATTCGTTTTTTTCAGGGAACTCATTTCGCAGAATATCTCCCTTACGCAGGTAGTTGCCATTGATCACGGTATCGCCGGTTACCCTGTACTGGGTAGCCGTTTGCTTTTCAAAAAAAGGTGTGGATACCAGTCCGGGTGGTGCATACACAATGTTCTTGTAGCTGCTGCCCCGAAACCAGGCATACCACCCAAAAACAGGAAGAATTGGTTTTAGCGGTATAGGATATGCGCTGTTGCGCCTGTATTTAATCAATTCGTTGTAGGTGAAGATGGAGTTCACCTCTTTAATATCTTTTATCGGCGAAAGATTGTAAAGCATCAGTACCCCGTAATCAACCGGCGGTACGCCCATCAGATGATCGTATTTAAAAGGGTACAGGCGTATGGTGGCAGAGTAAATGATTTCCGGACCAGCCTGTTTCAACAGCCGTAGCAGGTGAAAATATTTGTCGCGGGTCCCGGGCGTCCAGTCGCAATCAATCTGGATTTCAGTCAGATCGTTCCTGCCCGCCTTATTCATAAAGGCACGGGCTGCGCTGATGATGTTGCCGGATAGTACTGATAGCCCGGCGCTGTCGGTTTTTTCTATTACCTGATTATGTATAAAAATCACCGGTACCCATTCGCAGAGGGCAACAGGATTCGGAGCCGATAAGGCGCTGATGGCTATAGGTTCGGGACCCTGCTGTTGGGTATTCCATACCACATCCAGCAAATGAACGTAGAACCGCCGGATATTGTGCCTGTCTATGTATGATGCGCTGCTGTCGGTAAAATAATTGGATTGCTGCCAGTAATAGAAGGAAACCGTTGTTTTATTTTCGGGCTGCCTGCAACCGTACAATAAGGAGATCACCGTACAGATCAATACTGTTTTAACTATTCCTGACATGGTTTGTTTTCTGGAATGAAGCGAACGCCAAAAATAGCCTGGTTTTTTATTCTGAAGTGATAAATTCCGAATAACTTCATGGTCTGTTATGGCCGACATTCATATTTGTTATTACAGCAGTCCGCTGGGATCGTTGATTATTGGGGATCATGCAGGTGGTTTGTGCATGGTAGACTGGCAATACCGGGCCAGGAGAAAGCAGGTGGATGAGCGCATTGCCGGTTTTTTTAAAGCTTCCTTCGTAGAAAAACAAACCGATCTGCATACTGAAGTCATCCGGCAGTTGGGCTTGTACCTGCGCCGCGAAATACAACATTTTGACCTGCCGCTGGTGTTTGCCGGATCTGCATTTCAGCAAAAGGTATGGAAGGCGCTGATGGATATTCCTTTCGGAAAAACCGTTTCGTACCTGGAGTTGAGCAGGCAGCTGGGCGATGAAAAAGCGATCAGGGCGGTAGCCGGAGCTAACGGGGCCAACGCCATTTCGATCATTGTTCCCTGCCATCGGGTGGTGGGCAGCAATGGATCGCTCACCGGTTATGCAGGTGGCACAAAAGTAAAGCAGCAATTGTTGCAACTGGAGGGTGCAACGCAGCAGATGGAATTGTTTAGTCCGAATTTGTAATAAAAGCATGACAACAGGTTTGCTTTCAATATTCGACTGCAAAGTCCGGACCCGGATAAATCATAGCTATACTTCTACGGATAAGTGAAACAATACATTCAACGAGATCGTTTATGATAAAATGGGGAATGATAGGAGCAGGCGATGTAACAGAAGTGAAGAGCGGTCCTGCGTTTAAAAAAGTGCCGGATTCGGATTTGGTGGCGGTCATGCGCCGCAACGAATCTAAAGTGAGGGATTATGCGGAAAGACATGGTATCGCCAACTGGTACACAGATGCGGATGCACTGATAGCCGATCCGGAGGTGGACGCTGTATATATTGCCACGCCACCGAATGTGCATCTGCACTACGCGGAAAAAGCATTGCAGGCCGGGAAGAAACTGTATGTAGAAAAGCCCGTGACATTGAATGCCCGGGAAGCCCGGCAGATGCAAAGCCTGGTGCAGCAATATAACGGTGAGCTCGTGGTGGCGCATTATCGACGTGCCATTCCGTACTTTGTAAAGATCAAATCGATACTGGAAGAAGGGAGAATTGGTCAGCCGGGGCTCATCAATCTCCGGTTGTATAAAAAGGCATTGTCTGCAGAAGAGCTGACGGTACCCAAAATACAATGGCGCATGGACCCCGCTGTTTCGGGTGGTGGTCTTTTTCACGATCTGGCGCCGCATCAGGTAGACCTGATGGTGGCGATATTCGGTCGCCCGTTACAGTACAGCGGCATACCGGATACCCGGAGGCCCGCGGTGCGGGTAGGCGGACAAATGTTGTTTCCAGATAATATACTGTTTAACGGCGTTTGGGATTTTGACCAGGAAAAAGAAGAAGACTATTGTGAGATCAATGGTTCAAAAGGCAGTGTACGCTTTTCGTTTTTCGACAAAACCCCCATCCTGCTGGAAGCTGAAGGCGGTGTCGAAGAATTTTCGTTTGACCCCTTGCCGCATGTGCAGGAACCCATGATAGCACAAACTGTACAATATTTTTTAGGGCGGCAGCAAAACCCCTGCCCTATAGAGGAAGGGCTTGTTTGCATGGAGGTGCTGGATGCCTTTACTGCGGCGAAGTAGGGTTGATGCCTCCGGCTTTTAGAGAGGGGTACCGAAACCTGGTTTCGCATTGCGTTGCCGCACAAAAGGGTTGAGATTCAACTGGATTGATTTATTTTTTGCAAAAAATAATCACCGGCGGACGAAAAACGCGTACCGAAATGAAAGAAGAAGAATGGTGTAAGTAGTGGTTCCCGGAAGGAAAAAATGTGGACCCTGCTGGGGTTGAACCAGCGACCCCCTGATTATGAGTCAGGTGCTCTAACCAACTGAGCTAAGGGTCCGTTCCTCAAAGAGGAATGATATTATCAGTGTAAGAAAGACCTATGTTTTACCGGAGTGCAAATGTAGAAAAAAAAATCCTAACCATTTATTTTTTTCAGAACGGTAACAATTAACGGCTGATGGATATACTATGGAAGATAGCAGTATCTATCCCCGGGAACCTGATCAGATATATTATTGACCTTAATGGTGAAAGTTGACTCAAAACAGAGATGCCTTCTGACCGCACAGGCGGAGAGGCATCGCCGGACTCCGGTAATATTTCAGCAGACTTGCCTTATTTGTCGAAGCTCCGGCTATATGCTGTTGTTGAAGTGAAATAAAACCGTGTTCACTTTACCGGGATGCCGGTTATTATGATATATAAGGTTTGCGCTGCACCGGGGTAATAAGGTTGTCCATTTGGATTTCATTGGAGGGAAAGGATGGTGTAGTGAAGGTGCATACTGCGTTTTTGTGCCGTGTTGTCTTTCCTTTGATCAAAAATGTGACAAAATGGCGTATATTTTTGAATTTTTACCATTGATCATGGCACAATTTTCGCCATTTACTAGAAAAGCTTGAATGCTTAGGTTACCTTTGCCTTTCCATTCCATTCCGACATCCTTTGTAAAACGACGCTTATCTTAATGCGCTAAGTAGATTAAGAATTCTTTGATCCTTGTGAATCAACCAATTATTTTGCTCCCTCGAATTCTGGAACTGTTCTTGTAATAGGGGGGTGACTGAAAAATTGAGTTATGTTAACAATGTTTAAAACGGTTTTTTCCCTGATCATCTCATTTACAGCCATTGCTGTGCAAACGGCTGTTGCAGGAGAGCTGGGTTTCCAGGGCCAGGATACGGCTATAGTATCGCTGGATGTAGCGGAAGATATGGCCGTTGTTGAGGCTGTTGCCAATAGTAATAATGCATCCATCAACTTTGCCGCTGAAAATACAACAGAAGCCAGGGTGGAGGAAAAGCAGATAAAGGCTGTAGTAACGCCGGAATTGCTTTTCAGTCAGTTGCATCCCCTTTCTGTTTCTTTTGTAAGGGAATACAACCGCAAAAATGAAACTAGGTTTGAGCGGATTGCCGAAAAGAATGCCCGTCAGTTGGTAATGATCGATAACATTCTGGAAAAGAATGGGATACCCTTAGAATTGAAATACCTGGCTGTTATTGAGTCCGGCTTACACAACGGAGCGGTCTCGCACAAGGGTGCGGTGGGGCCCTGGCAGTTCATGGCGCCAACGGCGCGGCTGATGGGACTCACTGTAAACAGGCATCGCGATGAAAGGCGGGATTTAGCAAAGAGTACCCAGGCGGCTGCTAAATACTTGAAAATACTGTACAATCAATTCAACGACTGGAACCTGACCGTTGCTGCCTATAACAGTGGGGCGGGAAGGGTAGAGTATGCCATTCGTAAAAGCGGCAGTCGTGATTTCTGGAAATTGCAGCATCATTTACCGGCGGAAACCAGGGGGCACGTAAAAAAATTTATAGCTACCAGGTATTATTTTGAAGCCAAAGAGGCTAAAAGAAGCATTACGCCGAAATTGCTGAACGTTGAACGGTTTTCTTCCGACGATGTAGACGCTTCGGCTATTATTACAGGGAAGTACCGCGCCGCCGCTCTGGCAAAGGCGCTGGATATGGAGCCTGCCATGTTCGATAGCTACAATCCCGGGTTTGATGCCGAAGTAGCCATCAATGGTTATCAACTTCGGTTACCGAAAGAAAAAATGGAGTTGTTCACGACTAAAAAGCATGAAATACTGGCCGAGTCAATCCAGATGATATTGAATGAAAGCAATAGCATCATCAGTACCGACCGGCAACGGGAGTATCCTAAAGCCATAGAAGTAAGTAAGCCGAATGCAATGGTAGGTGACAACGGTTCCCGGAAGAAAAAGTAGCCTGCAATAATATTGATAAATCTTTCTCGACAGGAAGTGTTGGATGCTTAATTCAACACTTTTTTTATGTGTTTTGCTTTCACCAGGCATTCCTCGTATTCAGCCAGGGGGTCGCTGTTGATGGTGATGGCAGAGCCGGTGTGAAACGAGAGATATTTTGTGTGGGCGTTGTACTGGATGCTGCGGATGACCACATTAAAGTCGAAATCTCCACCCGGGGCAATATACCCTACCGTTCCTGAGTATAGTCCGCGTTTGACGGTTTCATACCGTTCTATCAGTTCCATAACCTTTTTCTTAGGGGCTCCGGTCATGCTGGCCATGGGGAAACTTGCACGAAAGATGTCTCCGGTCGTAACCTGTTCCTTCAGCGTGCCCGCTACTGTGGATACCATCTGGTGTACCTGTGGAAAGCTGTAAATGCCGAAAAGTTCTTCCACGATTACGCTGCCTTCGCGGCATATTTTGGAAAGGTCGTTTCTTACCAGATCTACCACCATTACGTTTTCTGATTGCTCTTTGGCATTGGATTGCAATTGAACCCGGGCAAGCTGGTCGGCTGCGGCGTCGTTCGGGTGTCGGGCAATGGTACCTTTAATGGGTTGCGAGAGGATGCGATCGCCGCGTCGCTGAATATAACGCTCCGGGCTTGCACACAACAGATATTGGTTGTCTATTCTGTAAAAACAGGCGTAGGGAGTGGGCGATTCGCGGCATAGCGACTGATACAGCATTATTTCGCTGATATCGGCGTCTTCGCTGTAAAATTCCTGGCAAAAATTGATTTCGTAGCAATCGCCGCGCAGTATGTGCTCTTTCAGCCGTTGTACCCTTTCAAGGTATTCGGTCTGGGTAAGCCGGTGGCTGATGGTAGCTGCCCGATGAGGTCCGGGAACAGCGGACGCGCTGTTAATAGCGTTCATGATAGCATCATGCTCCCCGAAGGCGCCAATGGTCAGTTCGTTTTGCGAAAGGATCAGCACCACCTCTGGCACAAAGAAAAAAAGGTCTGGAAAGCCTATGTGGTCAGGAAGCAGGGAGGTCAATGCTTCCACTTCGTTTTTCACATCGTAGCCCACATGCCCGAAATGCCAGTCGTTTCCGTGTTGATGAAGAAAGCGGTCCAGTTGTTCCAATGCATTGCCTGCGCTGGCTGTTACCAGCCGGTAAGCCCCGGCCCCGGCTATACATTCGTAATTTCCCCCAAGCTGGTATTGGTGATTGTCTAAAAAACAACAGATGTTATGCCGGCCACACCAGTATAACATCTGTTGTTTTATGTGTAAACACTCGCTTACAGGAAAGGAACGATACGTTCTTTTCAAAGCTGTATTTTAGAAATCATCGTCATCGTCGTCGAACCCATCGTCGAACAAGCCCATATCCTTAAATTCGTCGTCGATACCAAGGTCGTCGTCTTCTTCCTTGGATTTTTTGCCCGTGGATTTTTTTGATTTTGACTTGGGAATGTCGAATTCGTCGAAATCAGGATCCCAGTTGTCATCTTCATCGGGTTTGTTCCAGTCGTCTTCAATCTCTACATCTTCTTCGTCCTCCTCATCGTCCTTCGCTTTTTTCCCGCCTTTAGAGGCTGGTTTCTCATCTAAATCAAAATCATCCTCCTCATCGTTTTCTTCTTCCTCTTTTTTAGATTTGGTAGAAGCTTTGCGAGGGGTTTCCTGCTCTTCTCTGGGAGCAGCGTCTTTACCAGCTTTTTTTAGTTTTTCAGATTTTGCCATAGTCTGAACATATTACAGCGTAAAATTTCTACGAGATTTTTAAATAGCCAAATAATTTTCAATAATAATTTTTACATCCTAAATATAATAATAATTATACTATCGGAATGATCTGGTCCCTGCCGGGTCCGTTTGATACATATTGTATTTTTACTCCCAGGTATTCGTTGATGTTTTTAATGTAATCTTTCATTGCCTGGGGGCATTGGTCGATGGTTTTTGCACCCGATGTGTCTGTATTCCATCCTTTGGATGACTGGTAAACAGGTTCTATGTTTACTTTGGTCATTTGATACGGCACCTGTTTTTGCTCTTTGCCATTCACCTTGTAGGCGGTACATGCTTTCAGCTCTTCAAACGCATCCAATACATCGGCTTTTGTCATAACGAGCTGTGTAACACCGTTGATCATGCAGGCAAAGTCCAGAGCAACAAGATCTATCCATCCGCAGCGACGGGGCCTTCCGGTAGTAGCGCCGAATTCGTTGCCGGTCTTCCGGAGCCGCTCTCCGGTTTCATCGTGTAATTCCGTAGGGAAGGGGCCACTGCCTACGCGCGTGCAGTATGCTTTGGTAACGCCAATAACTTCTCTTATTTTTTGAGGCGGAATGCCCAGTCCGTTACAAACACCTGCGGAAATGGTATTGGAAGAGGTCACAAACGGGAATGTGCCGAAATCTACATCCAACATGCTGCCCTGTGCTCCTTCAGCGAGTACTTTTTTGCCTCCGCGTATCTTTTCGTTGATAAAATATTCTCCGTTTACAATCTTGAATTTGCGCATGAACTCAATGCCTTCGAAAAACTCTTCTTCCCAGGCCGAAATGTCTTCGTTGAAGTGCATACTGTCCAGTAATTTCTGGTGCTTAAGCCGCAGCCTGATATACTGCGTAGTAAAGTTCTTATCGAGGATATCGCCTACCCGCAGTGCATTGCGCCCGGTTTTATCCATATAGGCCGGTCCAATGCCTTTCAGGGTGGAGCCGATTTTATCGTTGCCCTTCAGGTTTTCTGAAGCCTTATCCAGGGCCCGGTGTGTGGGCAGTATCAGGTTGGCTCTTTCAGATATATACAGGTTTTTGGTATAGTCCACTCCAAAGGATGCCACTGTTTCGCATTCTTTTTTGAGGGTTACAGCATCCAGCACCACGCCACTTCCTATCAGGTTTACAATATTATCATGAAATATACCGGACGGTATCTGGTGCAATACTACCTTTTTGTCGTTTATGTACAAGGTGTGCCCTGCATTGGGGCCACCCTGGAACCGGGCTATCAGATCGTAATTGGAAGCAAAATAATCTACTATCTTTCCTTTGCCTTCGTCGCCCCATTGCAGGCCTAATAAAACATCAACCATTTTGAATACTTGTTTGCAAGATTGGCAAAAATAGAAGAATGCATCCAATGCGGAAAATAAAACTGTCTTTACCGGGAAAACCGCAAGGTACAGTCGAAAAACTGTGGTCGTAATGTATTCCGGCAAGCTTCGAACGTGGGCGTGTAGCGATGCAAAGGCAGGCCCATATGGGTTTTGAGGCCGGCTTGCAATAATTGACGTTATTTGCGTGTTAATTAAACTTTTACCCGGCAAAATGGCGATGATATATACGATAGAGCAAATTTGCAGCATTGTGGGCGGACAACTGATGAGCAATGCTCCGGCAAAGGACGTACCTGTTGTTGAACATTTGCTAACAGACAGCCGGAAACTGGTGCATCCGGCTACCACGCTTTTTTTTGCATTGCCTGGTGGATTGCGCAATGGAGAAGCCTATGTGGAAGAGCTGTATGAAAGAGGAGTGCGTTGTTTTGTAGTACCCGAACATTTCCCTGCCAGCCAGCCGGGTGCCTGGTTAGTGCGTGTGGACAGTCCGCTGGGGGCGTTGCAGCGACTGGCGGCATTCCACCGGCAACAGTTTACCATTCCCGTTATTGCCATCGGAGGCAGCAATGGAAAAACCATTGTTAAAGAATGGCTGTACCAGTTGCTGGAGAAAGACTATCGAATCGTACGCAGCCCTAAAAGCTATAACTCTCAGGTGGGCGTGCCGCTGAGCATCTGGTTGATGAATGATACGCATACCCTGGCTATTATGGAAGCGGGTATATCCCGGAAGGGGGAAATGCAACTATTGCAGGAGATGATCCGCCCCACTATTGGTGTGTTTACGCACCTGGGCGATGCGCACGATGAAAATTTCGCTACCCGTAAGGAAAAAGCAGAGGAGAAATTTCAATTGTTCAGGGGGGTAGACTGGTTGGTAGCGAATGGTGATGATCCGATCGTTCGGGATATGCTGGCAAGTACGACGATACCCGTTTTTCGCTATGGAAAAGGGGGAGATAATAACGTGCGGGTATTGTCTGTAGAAAAAAAGGAACACCATACCCAGGTATCGCTGCAGGCCGGTGTTGACAATGAAGGCGTTTTTTCGTTTCTATTGCCTTTCACGGACGATGCTTCTCTTGAAAATGGTATTACCTGTGCCTGTGTATTAATTCGCCTGGGGTACGCCGCTCCTATACTGGCCGAGCGGTTACAAAATCTGCGCGCTGTAAGTATGCGGCTGGAGATGAAAAAGGGGATCAACAACTGTACGCTCATCAACGACAGCTATGTAGCCGACCTGGATTCCTTTCGTATAGCACTGGATTTTTTACAGCAGGTACAGCAGTATCAGCGCCGTACGGTCATACTGTCTGATCTGGTACAAACCGGAAAATCGCCCCATGAGCTGTATGCCGAAATTGCCGGGCTTCTGCAGCAAAAAGGTGTGCGGCGTATTATAGGCGTTGGCAGAGAGATCAGCAGATACAGGGCTCTGCTGGAAAAAGTGTGTGAAGAGGCCCGCTTTTTTCCCGATACGGAAGCCTTGTTGCAGCAGTTTCGCCAGCTCCGTTTTCAGCAGGAACTGGTATTGATCAAGGGCGCCCGGCAATTTGCATTTGAACACGTTAGTGCGTTGCTGGAACAGAAAACGCACCAAACTGTACTGGAGATCAATCTGAGCGCTATTGCGCACAACATCCGGCAGTTGCAGCGCCTGCTGCAGCCGGGCACCAAAATGATGGCTATGGTGAAAGCATTTTCCTATGGTGGCGGAAGTTTTGAGATAGCCAATCTTTTGCAATACAGTAAGGTGGATTATCTCGCGGTAGCGTATGCGGATGAAGGGGTGGAACTACGAAAAGCAGGAATTCGTTTGCCTGTTATGGTGATGAATTCGGAGGAGAGTGGTTTTGCGGCCATGACCGAACATTCGCTGGAGCCGGAGATTTACTCTTTCAGTCTGCTCAACAGGTTTCGGCTGTTTTTACAGCGGGAAGGTTTACAGCATTATCCTGTACATATCAAAATAGATACGGGCATGCACCGCCTCGGGTTTTCTCCGGACGAAATAGAAGAGCTGGCGGGTGTGTTATCCGGCGATCAGACTTGTTCCGTCCGGTCGGTATTCAGCCACCTGGCCGGCAGTGAAGACCCGGGTTTGGATTATTTTACGCAACAACAGGCAGGTGCATTTACTGCAGCCTGTGAAGTGTTGCAGCGGCAACTTGCCTATCCTTTCCTGAAACACATAGCCAATTCTGCGGCTATCATGCGCCACCCTGCTCTTCAATTCGATATGGTGCGGCTGGGTATTGCCATGTACGGACTGCCCGATTTAAGCAACCTCGGACTTAAGGAAGCATCCAGGCTGAAAACAACGATTGCGCAGATTAAAAGAATACCTGCAGGCGATTCAGTAGGGTACAACAGGCGGGCAGTAATGCAGAAAGAAACCACCATTGCCACTATTCGTATCGGGTATGCCGATGGATACCGCCGTGCATTTGGCAACGGAGTGGGACATGTGTGGATAAAGGGGTATGTGGCGCCGGTGCTGGGTAGTGTGGCCATGGATATGACTATGGTAGATATTACTGGTATACCCGATGTGAAGGAAGATGATGAAGTGATCCTGTTTGGAGAGGAACTCTCTGTGACGCAACTGGCCGCCTGGGGAAATACTATTCCCTACGAAATAATGACCGGTATATCCCAAAGAGTGCAGCGGGTGTATTATGAAGAGTGAGCTTTACTGTCACCTCAACGCAGGAGAGCTCTGCCGGCTAGAGGTTATTATTCCTAAATAAGACACTGCGCACCTTCAACAGATTTCTCTCCCCCCTTCGATTGGGCTCGAAATGAGGTGGAGCTATTTATCGCAGTACCATTTGCCGGTCTTTATCCAGGCGCAGTAAAATAAATATCATGATGCTGAAGGTAACCAGTGAGAGTCCGCCGTAGCTGACAAAGGGCAGGGGAATACCTATTACGGGAGCGAGGCCAATGGTCATGCAAAGGTTGATGGCGATATGGAAAAACAATACAGAAGCCACGCCATAGGCGTAGCACCGGCTGAATACACTTCGCTGTCGTTCGGCAATGGTAACGATGCGCATCAACAGCGCCAGGTATATTAGTATGAAAATAACACTGCCGGTAAAGCCAAACCCTTCGCCTATGGTGCAGAAAATGAAATCGGTTCTTTGTTCCGGTACAAAAGCAAACCTCGTCTGGGTTCCTTTCAGCAGCCCCTTGCCGGTGAGTCCGCCGCTTCCGATAGCGATTTTGCTTTGCTTTACATTATAGTTGTCGTCGCCCTTTTTTTGTGCATCGGTGTTTCGTGCAATATCGGCACGGGCGGCTTCGTCTTTGGGAATATAATCCTTGCCGATGGTATTGTAAATGCGCAGCACCTGATAGGGTTTCAATACCTTGTCGAAAACAAAGGGCACTACAAAAAACTGCGTCACCACACAAATGCCCCAGGTAGCGATGATGACGAACAGTATAGACCGGTGACGTTTGATGGCACGCCGCAGGATATAGATAACCACCAGCATGATGCCCGTAAGAATCAGCGCGAGCACTGTACGGTCTATCAGCAGCGTTGCCACTACCAATACAGCCAGTGAAAAACCAATCACCAGTACCACAGCGGGCAACCCTTCGCGATACATTACCAAAAAGAAAGAGAAGTATACCAGTGCCAATCCCGTTTCCTTTTGCAGAATAGCCAGAATGGCGGGGGATACCACCAGGGCAGCAGCTACCAACTGGGCCTGGGTGGAAGTGAAATTAGTGTCTACCCGTGATATGTATTTGGCCAGCGCCAGGTTAGTGAATACAATACACAACTGGATAGGCTGCAACTGGAAACTGTTTCCGAACCGGATAATAGATTCTGTACCCTTAATGTTGGAATGGAAGGGAAATACCAGCAGCAGTAAAAATATACCGAAAGCATACCACAGGTTGGCCGTGGCAGTAAAGAATTTACTGTCTGTAAGTACAATAGCGGTGCCAATCACCAGCGATGCGATAAAAAAGAAAGCCTGCTTGCTATAGTCTGTCTTGAAATCAAGAAAAGAGCGCATAATATCATCGCCATCATTGTACGTAGTGGCAAAAATGCTCACGATGCCCACAAGGCTTAGTAGTATATACAGCCATAGCAGCAGGCTGTCAATGCCCCGTGATGTATCAGAATGTCCCCTCATCTCCTGGTTCAAATTGTTGTTTATTGTTCAGGGCATAGGATCCATATGCAGGATCTTTGGCCCGTTTTTGTTTGTTATCCGGACGATTCACCGGGCGAATAACCTCTCTGGTATTGTCGGTTTGAACAGAATATCCCCTCAGGTATTTTTTAATATAGCTGCTGTCTTTTCTTAATTCAAACCAGTAGTAGGCCCGGGTAGAGTCTGCGATAAACTGCCGTCTTTTGAGGTAGGCAGGCATCAGGTTGGCGCTGGCGATCCGCTCTACATCTTTCATTCTTTCCGTGCGGATAGAATCCGTCAGGTATTTTTCTATCATAAAAGAGGCAATAGGGGCAGCCCAAGTGGAACCAAAGCCGGCGTTATCTACCACCACAGCGATGGCTATTTTGGGGTTTTCCCTGGGGGCAAAGCATACAAACATTGAGTTATTGGGCAGTTTTATTCTTTTGCCGTCCAGTACAGTGTATTTTTCCGAAGTACCTGTTTTGGCACAGATGTTTATTCCTGGCACTCTGGCGCCGCGTGCCGTGCCATATTCTACCACATCCTGCATGCCGGCATGGATGGCCTCGTATGCTTCGTTGGAGATATGGGTGAGCGCTTCATGCTTCATACGGAAGGGATGCAATATGGTATCAGTATCGGTTTCTTTTTCTATTTCCTTTACAAAGTGCGGTGTATAATAGTAGCCTTTGTTGGCAATAACGCACATGGCGTTGGCGAGTTGAACGGGGGTCACCTGCATTTTATCCTGCCCTATACCCAGGGTAACATTGGTGCAGGAGTTCCACTGGTTGCGGTACTGTTTGTTGTATTCTGATGTATCGGGTATGCCCCCTGGTAATTCGTTAGGGAGGTCTATGCCGAGTCTTTGGCCCCAGCCGAATGCGTTCATGTAATTTTTCCAGCGATCATACCCTTTTTTGGTATGCCTGTCGGTATTATTATCAAGCACCATTCGATATATATGGCAGAAATACGAGTTGCAGGAGTTGGCGAGTGCAGCTCGTATATTGGCTGCGTGGCCGGGGTTGCTGTGTTCACAACGCACTACCCGCGAGCAACCGTGGTAGGCGCCATAGCAGCTCATGCCGAACGAAGGGGTGATCAGCCCCATATCCAGTGCCACCAGTCCGCCCACGGGTTTAAAGGTAGAGCCCGGTTCATACAGTCCGCGGGTGGCTCGGTTCATCAGCGGAGCAGACACATCCAGTTGCAAACGGGCGTAATTTTTTTGCCGGTTAGTGCCGGTCAGGTCGTTGGGGTCTATAACAGGGCCGGAAGCCATGGCCAGAATTCCACCGGTTTGCGGGTCGATGGCCACTATACTCCCCACTTTATTGGTCATCAACTTTTCCGCCAGTTGCTGCAACTCAATATCCAGATAGGTATGCAGGTTTCTGCCTGCAACGGCGGACGTATCGTACCTGCCGTCTTCCCAGGAGCCCTGCACGCGGTTGCGGTTGTCGCGCACCAGGTATTGCACCCCTCGCTGACCCATCAGTACCGGCTCATAAAACTGTTCCATGCCCGAGCGCCCTACGTAGTCGCCCATTTTATAGAAATGATTGCTTCGCCGAATGATGGCGGTATCCACCTCTCCGATATCGCCCAGCAGGTGCGCGCCTACCTTATAGGGGTAGGTGCGGATGGGGCGTTCTATGAGATTGAATCCGGGGAATTGCCAGATGTTTTCTTCGAGCCTGGCCTGTAGCTCCATGGAGAGCAGCCCTTCAAATACGGAGGGGCGATACCGCCCGTTTTTTATAATGGCCGTGATGATTCTGGAGCGGAATTCCGCTGTATCAATATTCAGGAGCGCGCAGAGCCTGGTGGTATCGATGCCCTTCAGTTCGTAAGGGGTTACTGTGAGGTCGTAAATAATGGTATTGTCTAACACCGGGCGTCCTTTCCGGTCGTAAATTATGCCTCTGTCGGGATAAACCACTTTTTTAAAAACGGCATTGTCCATTGCCTGTACTTTGTATTCATCCGAGAATATCTGCAATACAGACAACCGGATCACTATAATTAAAAAAGTGACGCCGAATATCAGTCGTATTACATTTTGCCTCGATTGGTTGAATACAGACATAATGCCGGTCTATATATTGGTCTTGAATTTTTGTTTCCTGAAAAACAGTCCCTCTGTAATAATAATCAATAAAAAGCTAACGCCGGTAGATGCTATAATCTTGCCTGCCAGGTAAAGGAAATTTCTTAATTGCAGCCATTCCAGAAAAACCAGCCAGGTATTGTGTGCCAACGATAATACAAACGCATACACCATGTATTGCGACCATCCCATACTGGAGGGCGCGGGGGATACATAGTTAAAGCCGGAATCTTCTTTGGATATCAGTATATTGATTACAAAAGGGCGCAGGTAGGCTACCAGACAGCAGGCTGCTGCGTGCAATCCCGGTGTTTTCAGAAAGTAATCCAATGACAGCCCGTACAAAAAACCGAATAGCGTGAGTGCAGTGCGGGAGGTTCGGAAGGGCAGCCATAAAATCATTAAAAAGTAGAGATAAGGTGTTATGAACTGGTGCAATGGGGGAATCTTATGCAAAATGAACACCTGCACCAGAATGAAAAGGATGGAGCGTATTATATTTTTGGGCAGATCATTCATGCGGCTTCTTATTTGGGGTTGGTTTTTTCAAGCGCAACCTGCTCTTCTTTGAAAAGATTTTTTACTACATATACAAACTGTATGTTATAAAAATTGGTCAGCGGGCGCAGCGTTAACACATAAAAATTGGCGCCCGGCTGCTCGCCGATTTCGGTAACCACTCCTATCGGGTACCCGGCCGGGAACGTAGAGTACAAACTGGTAATCACCGTATCACCCGGCTGTACCTGCACACTTTTGGGGATATTTTTGAATAGTATTTCATGCGGGTCTTTGCCATCCCACTCTACTCTTCCCGTTTCACCGGTTTTTTTCAAACTGGCGCTTACACCTGCCTGTGAATGCAAAAGGCTCATAACGGTAGACATGTTTTTGCTCACGTTGACCACGGAACCTACAATGCCAGACGGGCTGATAACAGACATATCTTTGGTGATACCCTGTGCATAGCCCCGGTTGATAGTAATATAATTATTCTGAGCGGTCACCGAGTTGTTGATCACCCTGGCGGAATAATACTCGTATTTCCGGTATTGCGCTATGGAATCTACCCGAATGCTATCTACCACCACCGTAACAGAGGTGTCGGGAATTTCGAAGTTTTGCAGCAGCAGGTTGCGAAGCCGGGTATTTTCTTCCATCAGCTCGGTATTGGTTTTCTTCAGCGAAAAGTAGCCTTCTATATTGCTGTATCGCTCGTTGATGAACCCCGTTATCTGTCCTGCAGTATCCATAAAAACTGCTTCGTGAAACCTGTTGTAATGGAAAAGTATATAACAGGCTATTGCCTGCAATGTTAAGAAGAAGATCAGATTGAAGTACTGCCTGATTTTTAAGAAAACATTACGCACATTGGTATCTTTTACTGGTGCAGCAACCTGTAAGCCGGGTTAGCAGGTATGGTACAGCGCCAGGAATAAATGTTACACCTATCTCATCACAAACGGATAGCGCTGGTAGTTTTTGAGCGCAATACCGGTACCCCTTACTACGCTTTTCAGCGGATCGTCGGCAACGTGTACCGGCAGTTTTATTTTTTGACTCAGTCTTTTATCCAGCCCTCTCAACAGGGCACCACCGCCGGTGATATAAATACCTCTCCTGTAAATATCCGATGCCAGTTCAGGAGGGGTTGTTTCCAGCGCTTTCAATATGGCCTCTTCAATTTTAAAGATGCTTTTGTCCAGCGCCTCCGCTACTTCCTGGTAACTCACCATGATTTGCTTGGGAATGCCGGTTACGAGATCGCGTCCGTTTACCGGCAGATCGTCCGGGGGAGCGTCCAGGTCTTTCATGGCAGCGCCGATCTGTATTTTGATTTGTTCGGCTGTTCTTTCACCAATCAGCAGGCTGTGGTAGCGGCGGAGCGCTTCCATGATATCTGCTGTGAACTCATCGCCTGCAATACGTATAGACTGGTCGCATACGATACCGGCCAGTGCTATGACGGTAATACCGGTGGTACCACCCCCTATGTCTACGATCATATTGCCCACAGGTTCTTCCACATCTATGCCTATACCCAGCGCCGCAGCCATGGGTTCGTGTAAAAGGTAAACTTCTTTTGCACCTGCCTGCTCCGAACTATCTCTTACTGCGCGCTTCTCCACTTCGGTGATGCTAGATGGTATGCAGATCATCATCCGCCAACTGGGCGGAAACAGGGGCTTTTTGGGGTAGATCATTTTAATCAACTCCCTTATCATCAGCTCCGCTGCATTGAAATCGGCAATTACACCGTCTTTCAGCGGACGTATGGTACGAATACTCTCATGGGTTTTTTCGTGCATCATCAATGCCTTTTTACCCACCGCCAGCACGTTTTTGGGGTTATTCCTGTCTAAAGCAATGATAGAAGGCTCATTTACAACTATTTCTTCATTATGAATGATCAGTGTATTGGCAGTGCCCAAATCAATAGCTATTTCCTGTGTAAACCAACTAAATAGACCCATAATTGATATCGGAATGTTATACTTTAGAAAATTTTTTTCAAAGTTGTTGTAAATAATTTGAAATACAACGACAAAACCTTGATTTTTATTGACTTTGGAGTAAATAAAATTTTTTTATATAAAACAAAGCCTGTTCCGGTATTCCCGCAGCAAAATTATACCGGTGCTATCAGTAAAACTCATACCCTATATCGGGGCGAAAATACATGCCGTCGTAGCCGATCACTTCCAGCGCAGCCTTCGATTTTTCGGCAGCTTCTTTTATGGAAGATCCAAAGGAAGTGATGGCGAGCACCCTGCCTCCGTTCGTAACAACCGCACCCTCCTCGTTCTTTTTGGTTCCAGCATGAAAAACCAGGGTATCAGCCGGAGCCGTTTGTTCCAGTCCTGCGATTTCCTTCCCTTTTTCGTAATCTCCCGGATAGCCGCCGCTTACTGCTACCACTGTAACGGCAGTTCTGTCGTCGGTTTCCATCTGTACGGTGTCCAGGGTTTGCGTAGCTACCGCCTTGAACAGCGTTACCAGATCATTTTTCATCCTTGGTATAACTACTTCTGTTTCGGGGTCGCCCATACGGCAATTGTATTCAATTACCAGAGGTTCGCCATCCACCCGTATAAGTCCGAAAAAAATAAAACCCTGGTAGTCGATGTTTTCCTTCTGGAGTCCTTCTACAGTGGGTTTAACGATGCGGTCGGTTATTTTTTGCATAAAGCCCTGGTCGGCAAAGGGAACCGGGCTAACGGCGCCCATGCCCCCGGTATTGAGCCCCTTATCACCGGCACCTATTCGTTTATAGTCTTTCGCCTCGGGCAGCAAAATATAGTTGCGCCCGTCGGTGAGTGCGAAAACGCTCATTTCTATCCCGTCGAGAAACTCCTCGATCACTACTTTTTTGCCGGCTTCTCCAAATTTAGAGCGTTGTATCATCAGCTCAAATTCCGCTAAAGCTTCCACCGGATTATGGCAAATAAGTACTCCTTTACCGGCCGCGAGCCCGTCTGCCTTTAATACTACCGGTAAGGGATGGTTTTTAATATAGTCTACGCCTTCCTGATAGTTAGACATATCAAATTCCCGGTATCCTGCGGTGGGAATATTGTACTTTTTCATAAACTCTTTGGCAAAGGCCTTGCTTCCTTCCAGCAGGGCGCCCTGTTTCGAAGGGCCGATTACGGCGATATGCTTCAGTTGCGGATCGTTTTTATAAAAATCATACACTCCTTTTACCAGCGGCTCTTCCGGACCTACCACCACCATGTCTATCGCATGCTCCAGGCACCATTGCTTTTGTGCTTCAAAATCTGATACACCTATGTTGACATTGATGCCACATTGGCTGGTACCGGCGTTGCCGGGCGCTACATACAGATGTGTACAAAGACTGCTTTTACTTATTTTCCATGCCAGTGCGTGCTCTCTGCCGCCGGCGCCCAGTATTAGAATGTTCATGCTTGTTTTTTTATACCACCTGCGGTTATCGTTTTCGCGGGGCAGACGCCTGTTGTATTCAAAAATGCAATACAGGCATATGATTGATTATAGCTTATAAAAACGGATTGGCAAAATTAGAACGAACCTTTCGTACAGGCAATTTATTTTATGAACAATCCTGTCAAAAAAAAGGTCGTTAAAAATATTGTGCTATATTGGGGTTTGTCCGGCAACAAAACATGGGTTTAATGAATGCAACGGTATCTGCGAAACATCCCACAGGACTTTATATTCTGTTTGCTACCGAGATGTGGGAGCGTTTTTCTTTTTACGGAATGAAGGCATTGCTGATCTTCTACCTTACCAAGTATCACCTGTTTACAGATACAGCCGGCAACCTGCTGGTAGGAAGTTATGCCGCTTTGGTATATGCCATGCCGGTATTGGGGGGCTACCTGGCAGACCGGTACCTGGGTTTTCGCAAGGCAGTTACCTTTGGTGCTGTATTGCTGGTGCTGGGGCATTTGGGAATGGTGTATGAAGGGCATCCGGCTTCCCAGACAGACGGCGCCGTACAACAGGATGAGGCGGCGTTGCAGGTGTTTTATTTTTCGCTGGCACTGATTGTAATGGGGGTGGGCTTCCTGAAAGCCAATATTTCTTCTATAGTGGGCGAGCTATATGATAAGCAGGACCCGCGTAAGGATGCTGCTTTTTCCATTTTTTATATGGGAATCAATCTGGGTGCATTCCTGGCTACTATTGTATGTGTATGGCTGGGCGAAACCTATGGCTGGGGCTATGGATTTGGCGCGGCGGGTGTAGGTATGCTGCTGGGGTTGCTTGTTTTTACGCTGGGAAAGCGATACCTGATGGGCAGGGGCGAACCGCCCGATCCGGAGGCGCTCCGCAAACCCGTACTGGGCATCTTCACTACGGAAACATTTATATACACCACCAGTGTACTGGGCACTTTTGTGGTGTGGCAGATGATACAGCGCCATAGTGTAGTGGAAGTGCTGCTGCTGGTGTCGGGGATATTATCGCTTATTTATATTGTCTGGTATGCACTCACGAAGCTGGATACCGTTTCCCGCGACCGGCTGTTTGCCCTTACCATACTGATTTTATTTTCGGTGGTATTCTGGTCGCTGTTTGAGCAGGCTTATACTTCGCTCAACCTGTATGCAGACCGGGTGATAGACCGTAATGTAATGGGGGTTGAATTCAAGGCCGGGCAGGTACTGAGCCTAAATTCACTTTTCATCATCAGTTTCGCGCCGGTGTTTGCCTGGTTGTGGATTAAGCTTTCGCGCATGAATGCCAATCCGAACGCCGCTGTGAAATTCGCTATTGCTTTATTGCTGGCGGGCCTGGGTTTTGGCATGCTGGTGTGGGGCGATGCTGTATCGGGCGATGGCAAAGTGGCGATCGTTTTCCTGGTGTTTACTTATTTGCTGCATACATTCGGCGAATTGTGCCTCTCGCCTGTGGGGCTTTCTACGGTTACCAAGTTATCGCCTGCAAAGATAGTGGGGTTTATGATGGGGGTTTGGTTTTTGGCCACTGCCGGTTCAGAGTATATTGCCGCGTTGCTGGCCAATATTGCCAGCATTGATGTATCTGAAGAGCAGGTGGCAGATTTGTCGCACGCCAAGTCGGCATACACCTATTTGTTTAAAGTAATGTTTTATACGGGTATAGGATCCGGAATTTTGTTACTGATATTATCGCCGGTGATCAAAAAGATGATGCACGGTGTAAAATAAGCTAAAACCTGGTTGAGTATGTTAAACGAAAATCCCGCTGTTACCCCAGCGCACGATGATACGGAAGTGTTTTTTCAGTCGAAGGTGCTCGGCCATCCCTCCGGGTTGTTTGTACTGTTTTTTACCGAAATGTGGGAGCGTTTTTCCTTCTATGGTATGCGCGCGCTGCTGGTGATGTTTCTCACGGCGGCTGTTATGAACGGTGGGTGGGACTGGACGCGGGAGCAGGCTATGGCGCTGTTTGGCTCCTATGTGGGGCTGGTATACCTGTCTACTATGCTGGGCGGTTATTTTGCCGACAAGATTATCGGGTATAGATGGGCGGTAGTGGTGGGGGCCTTGTTGATGACGCTGGGGCACGGCTCTATGGCTGTGGAAACGCCTTTCTTCATTTACCTGGGGCTGACCCTGCTGGTATTCGGTAATGGTTTTTTCAAACCCAATATGACTTCTATTATTTCGGAAATGTATAAAACACGACCGGAGAAAAAAGATGGTGCCTATACCATATTTTATATGGGGGTCAACTCCGGCGCCTTCTTCGGGATTTTGTTGTGTGGTTACCTGGGTGAGAAAGTAGGCTGGAGCTGGGGCTTTGGGTTGGCAGGTATATTTATGTTGTTTGGACTGCTGCAATTCTGGCTGGCGCAGAATATTTTCGGCAATATCGGGTTGAAACCTGTGAAGAAATCCGCAGCGGAACTGCAGAAAGCCGTGGTGGCAGACAACGACAAGCCCAACCCCTTTACTGCATGGCAACTGGTGCTGATTGGTATTATGGTACTACTGGGCTTGATCTGGATCATATTTGAACCCGCCAAAATCATTTCCGGCGGAACAGTTGACTTGTTTAATTTCTCCATCATGGGCATCAGCGGTAACAATTTTACCATACTTGTGGCATTGATATTGTTTATTATACTGCTTGTGTATCGGTTTACTGTATACGCCCCGCTTACCCGAGATAAAATGATTGCGGTTACCTTTTTTGCTTTCCTCACTATATTTTTCTGGGCTATTTTTGAACAGGCGCCCGGCACGCTCACCATTTTTGCCAGAGACTATACCAACCGCGTGCTCGAAGGCAGTGCAGGTACAACTTTTAAAGTAGTGAATTCGCTGATCACGATTGTGCCGCTGGCCATCATCACCTGGGTATTGCTCAAGTTGTTTGGACAAACTTTTAAAAAGTATGCCGTATCCAATATGATCCTGGCCTGCAGTTTTGTGATTGTCTGGAGCATTGCTATCTGGATGCTGTATAACCAGATTCAGGAAGAATCGCTGGAAGTGCCGGCTTCCTGGTTTGGCACACTGAATTCGTTGTTCATCATCAGCCTGGCTCCCCTGTTTTCGAAATGGTGGGAGAGTAAGTATAACCCCACTGCCAATGCCAAATATGCCATTGGTATGTTTTTACTGGCCATCGGTATGGCATGTGTGGCCATAGGAGCATCGGGAATAGCGCCGGGCGCGCAAACCGCTTCTGTGAGTATGATATGGCTTATATTGGTGTACCTTTTTCATACCATGGGCGAATTGTGTGTATCGCCGGTGGGACTTTCTTATGTCAGCAAGCTGGTGCCCGCCCGTATGATCGCCATGATGTTTGGCATCTGGTACCTGGCCGTGGCCATCGGTATGAAGGGGGCGGCCAAGTTTGGTGAAAATGTAGATAAAATCGCTGCAGAAAACGGTATCAGTTACTTCTTCTGGATACTGACCATCGTATCTGCTGCAGCCGGGGTGATAGCTATTGTGTTCGCACCAATCATCAGGAAGCTGATGCATGGGGTGCGGTAAGTGGGCAGTAGTAAGTAGATAGTGGGCAATAGTTGGTTGCAGGAATGGTATAGCTGGGCATTTGGGCTTTCTACATCTCAAACACTATCTGTCAGCAAGGGGTGCTGTTATTCCGTAAAACCGTTGCTGCCGTCATCTATATATACCGATGACGGCTACTTTAATAACAGTTTTTTATTTAATTGCTCCTGGTGGGCTAATGCAAAATTAATAGCAGACTTTACAAAGTCGTTTAAAGACAGACTGTTTACTGCCGCAAATGCAGCCGCTTCTTTATGAAGCTCAGATGGAATTCTTACATTAAAAGTACCCTTATAGGTTTTATTAGGCTTCTTTCCGAGTGATTTACAAGTTGAAATATAATCATCAACTGCTTCGTGAAAGGCTTTCTTTAATTCCTTTATAGAACTACCTTCAAAATTGATCAGATCATCAATTCCTAATATCTTTCCGAAGAAAATTTCATCCTCCATGGAAAAATGAACTGTTGCGAGATAATCTTTATATTTTAAAATGTCATTCATCCCTGATATGTCCTTTTTCTTTTAAAAATTCGATCACGTGCCGGATCGCATAAACTTTTACTGTATTTTTCGGGTGAGGCTTATGCAGGCTTATAATGTTTTTGTTTGCATCTGAAAATTTTCTTCTGGAGCCTCCCGTTTTGCCTTTCGTTATTTCGGTGTACCCGCATAAAGAAAGGATTTTAACTAATTCTTCCCATGTTAAGTCGTTGGGAACAGATATTAATCGTTCAAATAACTTGTCACGCTTTGCCATTGTTTACAGCGTTCATTAGGCTTTATATTTTGGATTTAATTATTTTAACTCACCAAAATTACAATCATAATTTGCAACTACATTTTAGTTGCAAATTTAATGAATAATTTGATTTTAGAAAGGATTTTCTCACAATAGTACTCAACCTTTTAAAAGACAACATTATACATGGGGCCGTGGAGGGAGGCTGTGGTAAGTGCTTCTTTAGTGCCGTTTCTGATAAAACCAATTGCCGGCCTGCTGGTGCCACTCTAATATCCAGATGCAGGCAGCAGCCTGGTATAATAAAAAGGAATAACTTATCGTATCCGGAGTTAAAAACGCAGGGCAGTATGAATTGTATCTGATGTAGCCGGGGTGATCGCTATCGTGTTCGCACCAATCATCCGGAAGCTGATGCATGGGGTGCGGTAGATGCCGCATGCGAGTCTCATTGCCGGAAGTATCTACCTGTACCCTTGATCCGCCTGCAACCTGCTCACCACCTTCATTACTCCATTGTTATCATTAGACTCCGCAATAAACCGGGCTGCTGCCTTCACATCGGGGTGTGCGTTGGCCATGGCATAGCTAAAATAGCCCTCCTGCATCATCTCCAGGTCGTTCATATAATCGCCGAATACCATCGTTTCATTGTAACCGATATGGTATAGTTCCTGTACGGCCTTCAGGGCCCTGCCTTTGTTGGCCAGCCTGTCAGAAAGATCGAGCCATAGTGCGCCGGACACCTTTACCTGTATATCGTTTTCGAGCGGTTTGAAATGTGGATAGCTGTTTTGCTCCGAACCGCCAAAGTCACACAAAGCAATCTTCAACACTTCATCCCCTTCTACCTGCAACAGATCGTCTACCAACAGGTATTTATTGTAATACATATTCACATGCTCCAGAAACACAGGATCACTGCTTTCGATATAGGCCTGTTTTTTACCGCATAAGATAATATATACGTCCTTTATGGCTCGCGCCGTTTCCACCAGCGAGTGCGCCCTTGATTGCTCCAATGGCTGTACCAGTATTTCCGTATCGTTGTGCACCACATAGCTGCCATTTTCAGCAATAAAAATAATATGCTCTTTCACTGGCATCACTTCTGCCACCAGGTTGTGGTATTGTCTCCCGCTCGCAATGGCAAATTGAATGCCCTGTGCCTGTAATCTGTGAAACACCGGGTAAAAATCTGTGGGGAGTTGTTTTTTACTGTTCAACAAAGTACCGTCCATATCTACCGCCACCAACTTAATCTTCGAAAGATCCATCTGTAAAAATTTATGCAAATTTAGTTGATTGTTATTGTATACCCGGGGATGGCAAAGAAAGCCGTGCTGCGTCCCGTTCCATCCTGATCATTTACAGCTATGCCGGTAGATATGATGAACATAATGCTAAAACGGTATAAGATGCCGGAGTGCAGTATTGGCAAGGGTTTGCGGTGCTATAAACCATTTAACCACGCCATGCCCGTTGTGCATTCATTAGAGCCCGCTGCATCGCTGTTTTTTAAATATTGGTTTTCAGAGTATGAAATGTATACAATAATATAGTATTATTACCTGCACATTTCCGCGGACTTCCGCCGGGAGTTGTTGTATATTGCCAGAGGTGGCCTGGATTTTTGCATTGCGATGAACGGATGGGAGCAACGGATGCTGTTGATGTGGCTTTCGCTTGTTGCCAGACCAGGCTTTTTTCACCGACCCTATATGCGCCTGTTATTGATAAAATGCCATTGTATCATTGTAAAGTTGATTACTTTTAAATAAATATTAATTTTTCCACTATGTATCGAAACTTTGCACGAACGCTTGCTGCTGCACTATTCCTGTCTGTGGGGGTCATCTCCTGTGGCGATGGGAAAAAAGCACCCGAAAGCACAGTTACCGGCGATCCGAAAATTGATAAACTGAGAATGCCTGAAGGTTTTAAAGCCGAGCGACTTTTCGGGCCTTCCGAGAATGGAGAAGGCTCCTGGGTGTCTATGGCTTTTGACGATAAAGGACGGCTGCTGGCTTCTGATCAGTACGGGTATATATACCGGCTTACCTTACCGGCGATCGGCGATACCACTACCAAAGTAGACATTGAAAAACTGTTATTTCCCAACGACCCGCTTATTGCTAACGATACCACTGGAAAAAAGGTTAGTATTGGTTTCGCCCAGGGGTTATTATATGCTTTCAACAGCCTGTATGTGATGGTCAACAACCTTAACGCGGAGAATCTGCAGCGTAAGAGCGGATTGTACCGCCTCGAAGATACCGACGGCGACGATCAGTACGACAAGATCACTCAACTGAAAGCTTTCCAGGGTGACGGGGAGCACGGTCCGCACAGCATTATCCTTTCGCCAGACAAACAATCTTTATACTTAGTGGCGGGCAACCATACAGATGTACCTGCCATGGATGCCTATCGTCTTCCTTCCAACTGGAAAGAAGACAACCTGATGCCTTTGTTTACCGACCCCAACGGGCACGCAGTAGACCGTAAGGCGCCCGGCGGCTGGATAGCCAAAACGGATCCCGAGGGTAAGCATTGGGAACTGGTGAGCGCAGGTTATCGCAACAGCTACGATATTGCTTTTAACGATGCAGGCGATCTGTTCATTTACGATTCTGATATGGAATGGAACTTTGGATTGCCCTGGTATCGTCCAACCCGCGTGCTGCATGCAACCAGCGGCAGTGAATACGGATGGCGTACCGGCACTGGCACCTGGTCGCCGGTGTATCCCGATAACCTTCCGGCGTTTTTAAATGTTGGGCAGGGATCTCCCACCAATTTCATATGGGCGGGCAATGCGAAATTCCCGGAAAAATACCGGCACTCGCTGATGGCGTTTGACTGGAGCTTCGGAATTATTTACGCTATCACTGCCACGCCCGACGGCGCTTCCTATTCGTCTAAAGCAGAAGAATTTATTTCGGGTACGCCATTGCCGTTGACAGATGGTGTGATCGGGCCGGATGGTGCGCTTTACTTCCTTACCGGCGGTCGCAGGCTGGAGTCTGACCTGTACCGTGTTTATTACGATGGTAAGCTCGATGAATCGAATACAACTACTGAATTAACAGAAGCTGCCAAAATACGCCGTCAACTGGAAGAATATCATTCCGGTGGACCTAAAGCCGGCGCTGTTGATGCTGCCTGGCCTTATCTGAAGCACGAAGATCGTTTTGTTCGGTATGCTGCGCGCATTGTGCTGGAACACCAGCCGGTGAGCGAATGGCAAAGCAGGGTACTTGCTGAAAAAGATCCCGTTACCCTTATACAGGGAGCGGTAGCCTTAGCCAGGCAGGGCGCACCTGCGGTGAAGGGGCAATTGCTCCATGGGCTTGCAGGCATCAATTTCGGTTCGCTTTCTGAAAGTCAGCAGATAGATCTGGTGCGTGCCATCGAACTCACCATCGCCAGAATGGGAATGCCCGATGCTGCAGGGAAGGCTGAGATCATCGCCTATCTCGATCCGCATTATCCTGCTAAAAACAACGAACTGTCGCGGTTGTTGATAAAAGTACTGGCTTACCTCGAAGCGCCCAATCTGGTGGCGAAAACGGTTCCGCTGTTGAATACCGCTAAGGATGATAACTCAGCAGGACAGAAAACCTTTATGGAATCGTCTGACCTCATCATGCGAAACCCGCAATACGGAATGGATATTGCCGGTATGTTGTCTAAAATGCCTGCGGGGCAGCAAACTTACCTGGCCATCGCACTGTCTGATGTCAAAATAGGATGGACAACCGAGTTGAGAGAAGAATACTTCAAATGGTTTTACAATGCCTTCAGCTTCAAGGGCGGGTACAGCTTCAGGGGATACGTGAACAACGTTAGAAAGAAAGCGCTGGAAAATGTACCCAAAGCAGAGTTCGCGCATTACAATACTATTTCAGGAGATTCTATCGCGTCTCTCTCCGGTGGTCAGGGTTTAAGCAATGCACAGAAGCCGAAGGGGCCAGGCAGAAGGTGGACCATGGAAAATGCTACCCCGCTGCTGGATAGCCTGGAAGGACGTGATTACAACAACGGCAGGGCGATGTTTGCTGCTACTATGTGCTTATCCTGTCATAACATGAAAGGAGAAGGGGGAACTTCCGGTCCGGATCTTTCGCAACTGGGAACCCGCTTTTCGGCAAAAGACATACTGGAAGCCATCATAGACCCTAGCAAGCAGATATCTGATCAATATGGTGCTACTACGTTTTTCCTGAAAGAAGGCGGATCGGTGATTGGGCGTATGGTAAGGGAAGATGCCAATAACTACTATGTTTCACAGAATCCTTTTGCTCCGGAGATACTGAGGGAGGTGCCGAAGAAATCAGTAACAAGAACAATGGTATCGGAAGTATCACCGATGTTGCCCGGGTTGATCAATCCGCTGAATGCCGAGGAACTGAAAGACCTGCTGGCATTTCTGGTGGCCAATGGCAATGAGGATCACCCGATCTATCAGAAAAAATAACAATACTGTTTTAGGTTAAAATAAAAGGGTTCCAACCTTTCAACGGCTGGAACCCTTTTATTTTAGTCCATATAGGACACTGATTGATGGGAGCGCATGCATACTTTTTTCCGGCTCCTAAGAGAAAACCAATCGTTGGTAAGAGCAGGTAACTCTATAAAACAAAGCCCCGATTCGTATTCGGGTGTGTATGCAATTCGTTTCAACCTAAAAGGTAGCAGTAGCACTTTTGTAGCAATTGTTTTAGTGGCATCGGCAGGTTGGTTTTGTACGATTTATGTATTTTCGGTAAAATGAGCAAGGAAAGCCAAAATATTGAATGGAAAGAAACCTGGCGGGATGAGTACCTGAAGTGGGTGTGTGGTTTTGCCAATGCGCAAGGAGGTAAGATATTTATTGGTATTGATGACAACGGGAAGATGACCGGTATAGAGGATTATAAAAAGTTACTAGAAGATATTCCGAATAAGATAAGAAATATCCTGGGGATACTTGCAGAAGTTAACTTAAAAAAGAAAACCGGGAAAACGTATATAGAGATCAGTACGGATCCCCATCCATATCCTGTAAGCTATAAAGGCCAGTACTTTTACAGGTCAGGGAGTACGAAGCAGGAGCTGAAAGGGGCTGCGTTAGACAAATTTCTGTTGCAGAAACAAGGGAAACGTTGGGATGCCGTACCCCTTCCGGGTGTAAGTGTATCGCAACTGGAAAACAAAGCCTTTTCTTTGTTTCGAAAAAAAGCAACATATAGCAAGCGTCTGGCTCCTGATATTTTGAAGGAATCAAACAGACAACTCCTTGAAAAATTAAAGCTGGTTGAAGGGAAGTACCTCAAACGGGCGGCCGCGCTTCTCTTTCACGCCGACCCGGAAAAATATGTAACAGGGGCTTTTGTAAAGATAGGGTTCTTTAAAAACCACGCTGATTTGCTCTACCATGATACTGTGCATGGCTATCTTTTTGAACAGGTAGAAAAAACGATGGATTTATTACTTACAAAATATTCAAAAGCTTTCATCAGGTACAACCGACTTAACCGTATAGAAACTTATCCATTTCCAGAGGAAGCCATGCGGGAAGTAATACTTAATGCTATCATCCATAAAGATTACAGTAATGGTGTGCCAGTGCAGATAAGCGTCTACGACGACAAAATCATTATATGGAACGACGGACAGTTGCCCGATAACTGGACCATAGAAAAGCTGATGATCAAACATCCTTCGGTACCATTTAATCCGGATATAGCTGCTGTCTTTTTCAGGGCCGGTTACATAGAGTCGTGGGGCCGGGGCATTGAAAAAATAGCGGAGGCCTGTAAGGCTGCCAGACTGCCTATGCCGGAATTTACTACAGCATTTGGTGGGCTGATGATAATTTTCCATTATCCGGCTGTTGAGAAAACGTCGGGGAAAACGTCGGGGAAAATTATAGCCTATATACGTAAAAATCCGGCCATTACTATCCCGGAGCTGGCCCTTCTGGTCAACCTGTCGGTACGTTCAGTTGAAAGAAACATCCGGAAACTGCAAACGGAAAATAAACTGCGACGTGTCGGTGGAGCGAGAGGCGGATTTTGGGAGGTAATTCATCAACGTTAATCACCGGCCAAATGCATTCCATCCAAAGGTTCAAGTATTAGCAGCGAGGCTGCGAAATAATAAAGTATACATTGTTGTATGATACTCCTTCGTCTTTAACAGCTATGAAAGGTTTTCAACATTGAAGTTGGAAACCTTTCATAGTTTATTTTACAACTTTCCAGCCTTTATTTCATCTACCACGCCGGGATCCAGCAGGGTACTGGTGTCGCCCAGTTTGTCCATTTCTCCTTCGGCTATCTTGCGCAGAATCCGCCGCATGATCTTACCGCTCCTGGTTTTGGGTAGTCCGCTTACGAATTGTATACGGTCTGGCTTGGCGATGGGGCCGATGATGCGGGCAACCGTTTGCGAAATATCGCGGCGTGTTTGCTCCTCATCTCCATGCAAACTGCTGACGATTACATAGGCATAAATGCCCTGTCCCTTTACGTCGTGCGGATAGCCCACTACTGCGCTTTCCACCACACTGGAATGCATGTTGATGGCATTTTCCACCTCGGCCGTTCCGATGCGGTGTCCGCTCACATTCAGCACATCATCCACGCGTCCGGTAATTCTGAAGAAGCCTTCATCGTCCCGCAGGGCACCATCGCCGGTAAAATAGAGGTTATCGTAGGTGGCGAAATAGTTGGTGCGGCATCGTTCGTGGTCGCCGTAGGTTGTTCTGATAATGCCAGGCCAGGGCGCTTTGATGCAGAGATTGCCTTTATAGAATCCGTCGCCGTCTTTTTCAGTCACCTCGTTTCCCCGGTCGTCTACCAGCACGGGTTGTACGCCGGGCAGGGGCAGTGTAGCCCAGGAGGGCTTGGCGGGCGTTACTCCGGCCAGGTTGCTGATGAGTATGCCGCCGGTTTCTGTTTGCCACCAGGTATCTACTACCGGGCAGTTCTTTTTACCTACATTTTCATTGTACCAGTGCCAGGCTTCTTCATTGATGGGTTCTCCTACAGTGCCCAGCACCTTGAGGGAAGAAAGTTTTTTATTTTCCAGCGGCTGCGACCCATGTCCCATGAGGCTTCGAATAGCAGTGGGGGCGGTGTATAAAATATTTACGTTGTATTTATCTACGATATCCCAGAACCTGCCGGCATCGGGCCAGGTGGGTACGCCTTCAAACATCAGACTGGTAGCGCCGGCACTGAGCGGCCCGTATATAATATAACTATGCCCTGTAATCCATCCAATATCTGCCGTACAGAAATGAACCTGCCCCGGCTGGTATTGAAATACATTTACAAAGGTGTAATTGGTCCATACCATATACCCACCGCAGCTATGCACCACGCCTTTGGGTTTCCCCGTGCTGCCTGAAGTATAGAGAATAAACAGCGGGTCTTCGGCATCCATTTCTTCTGCTGCACCAAAATCTTCCACAGGCAGGGTATCTGTTACTTTCAGCATTTCATCTTCCCACCATACATCCCGTCCTTTGATCATACTTACGGGTATACGGGTACGGGTATATACAATTACTTTTTTAACGATTTTATTCCCTATCAGCGCATCGTCTACAATGCTTTTCAGCGGAATATCCTTTCCGCCGCGATAAGCGCCGTCGCAAGTAACAATGAACGCCGCATTTGAATCTTCGAGCCGGTCGGCAATGCTTTGTGCCGAAAAGCCGCCAAATACCACATTGTGTATAGCGCCAATGCGGGCACAGGCCAGTATAGCATAGGTAAGCTCCGGAATCATCCCCATATAGATGCAAACACGGTCGCCTTTTTTTACACCGTTGTTTTTCAGCACCTGCGCAAACTGACACACTCTTTTGTGTAATCGCTCATAAGTTACAATCCTTACCCTCTCTTCCGGGTTGTTGGGTTCCCAGATGATAGCCGGTTTATCGGCTAGCGTCGGCAGGTGTCTGTCAAGGCAATTTTCTGTAATGTTCAACTTGCCACCTGCAAACCATTCTACTTTTGGTTCCTTGAAATTCCAGTTTAATACTTTATCCCATTTTTTTCGCCAGGTGAAATTTTCAGCAATTTTTCCCCAGAATCCTTCGGGATCGTCTATGCTTTTTTGATAGGTCTCTTTGTACTCTTCTAAACTTGTGATCTGGTAAGGGTAAGACATATAGCTTTGCAAATTTGATTCGTTCAATAGAAGCCTTAAAATTACCTCCTTTTAATTGAATACCCAGCAGCATTTTGATTTTTAGCTTCATTCGGTACGATTGTACTATAATTCCTTTTGTACTACCGATGAGGTTTAGTACTTTCAGCCTCTTATTTTTTTAAACGTTGTTTGCATATATGTCTAACGCTAAACCCGCTAAAGGTATCTGGAAAGTTATTGGAGCCTCCTCGCTTGGAACGCTTATAGAATGGTATGATTTCTACATTTTCGGCAGTCTGGCTACGGTAATCGCCAGTCAGTTTTTCCCTAAAACCAACCCTACTGCAGCATTGCTTTCCACGTTGGCTACTTTTGCCGCGGGGTTTATTGTGCGTCCGTTCGGAGCGTTGGTATTTGGTCGGCTGGGTGATCTTGTCGGACGCAAGTACACATTTTTACTCACGCTCATCCTTATGGGTGGGTCTACCTTTGCCATCGGGTTGGTACCGTCTTATGAATCCATCGGGTTTGCCGCGCCGGTGATCGTATTGTTGCTGAGGTTGATCCAGGGCCTGGCTCTGGGTGGAGAATATGGTGGCGCCGCCACGTATGTCGCAGAACACGCACCGGCCCATCGGCGGGGCTTCTTCACTTCGTGGATACAAACCACCGCTACGCTCGGACTATTCGTTTCGCTTGGTGTTATTTTGCTGGTACGCCATGGATTGGACAGCGATGTGCAAACTTCCATCGATAAATTCAATGATTGGGGATGGCGTATTCCGTTCCTGGTATCTATACTGCTGGTGGTAGTTTCTATTTATATACGGCTAAAAATGAATGAGTCGCCGTTGTTTGCCAAACTGAAGTCCGAAGGTAAAGTGTCTGCCAACCCACTCAAGGAAAGTTTTACGCGGAAGGCTAATCTGAAAATGGTGCTGCTGGCACTGTTCGGAGCCACTATGGGGCAGGGAGTGGTTTGGTACACCGGACAGTTCTACGCGCAAAGCTTTATGGAAACGGTGTGTAAAATAGATTTTGAGCAGTCGCGAACGATTTTGATCTGGGCTATATTGTTTGCCACACCATTCTTTGTAGTATTCGGCGCCTGGAGCGATAAAGTGGGACGAAAATGGATTATGATGGCTGGCATGCTGGCGGCTGTTGTTTTTTACCGCCCCATCTATAATCAATTTCTCACTGCAAGCAATATTCAACACTTTGAGGCAAAAGAGCTGGTGCATGAAAGTACGCCGCAGTTGCTGAACGAAACGATACAGGGTACAGCAGTAACTACCACCACTGTTGTAAAAACTTTTGCAGATGGTTCGGCCTATACCCAGAAAACCGTGTCGCAACATAACGGAGAGCCTCCTGTTGTTTTTCATATAGATAAAAAGCTTGATAACGGCACCTACTGGAAATTTGTATGGCTGGTGTTTGTGCAGGTCATTTTTGTAACCATGGTGTACGGCCCTATTGCAGCATTTCTGGTAGAAATGTTTCCCACCAGAATCCGGTATACCTCCATGTCGCTGCCGTACCATATTGGCAACGGCGTTTTCGGCGGGCTGACGCCGTTTATTGCGTTGCTGCTGACTACCATCAACACAGATGATCAACTGGTAGGGCTTAGCTACCCGATTGCGGTATCGGCAGTATGTCTTGTAATCGGTACATTGTACGTAAGTAATCGTACCAATCGAAATGTGCATGAGCACGATCATCACTGAAAAAAATAATCTGAACTTCTGTAAAATAAAAGATATGACAAACCTGTTAAGAGAATGGCTGGGCTGGGTATGGATGCTGCTGGGGCCGCTGAGTATATTTTATCTGGTAAAAATTGCGGCTGCTGAAATTGCTTCGAACCCGGTTATAGATACCAAAATACAGTGGGGAGTATTTATAGTTGTGGCCATACCTATTGCCATAGGGCTCATGATGTTTGGATGGTATGCCTGGAAAGGCGAATACAACAGGGAAACAGATTAGGCAAAATTATAATGGTTGCTGTGTTTACCGTGTGTACGCACAAAGGAGCTGACATACCTGCTGTTGGGGTTGCTCAGATTTTACTCGGGCGGCTTGGTTACGGCCTTTATATCTCAATGCATTAAAAGTTAAGTATTTTTGCGGCATGTCTGTTGAAGTAAAAAATCTTGTAAAAATATACGGAGAGCAGAGGGCGGTGAACGACATTTCCTTTTCTGTAGGGAAGGGAGAGATCGTGGGATTTCTCGGACCCAATGGTGCCGGTAAATCCACCACGATGAAGATACTCACGGGGTATCTGCCTGCTACCCAGGGCGAAGCATTTGTGGGCGGTATTAGTGTGAAGGATCATCCTATGCAGACAAAAGCAAAAATAGGCTACCTGCCAGAAGCTAATCCGCTTTATTTTGATATGTATATTCGTGAGTATCTTGGATTTGTAGCCGCGGTTCACCAGGTGCCTCATAAAAAATCCGCAGTGAACAGGGTGATTGATCTGGTAGGACTCTCTCCGGAATCGAAGAAGAAGATCGGGCAGCTTTCTAAAGGGTATAAGCAACGGGTAGGGCTGGCCGCTGCATTAATACATGATCCCGAAGTACTGATACTTGACGAACCCACTACAGGGTTAGATCCCAACCAGATCAGCGAAATCAGGGAAGTGATACGCCAGCAGGGAAAAGAAAAAACGGTATTATTTTCATCACATATACTACAGGAGGTTGAAGCTGTTTGTAGCCGCGTAATCATTATCAACAAAGGCGTACTGGTGGCCAACGATACGGTGCGCAACCTGCAGACGGGCAGCAAAGAAGCTCATCAGATTGTAGTACAGTTCAGCGCTGCGGTACCCGACCATATACTGAACGCTATTCCCGGTACAGACCACCTTGTGAAGGTCTCCGGGCAGCAATTCCAACTTTCTACACAAAATCCTGAAATGCTGCGGCGGCAACTGATGGAGATCGCACTGCAGCACAACCTCACTATTGTATCCATGCACAGCGAAACACAAAGCCTCGAATCTGTATTCAAAGCACTCACCACCTGACAGACGTTAACAAATTCTAAAAATCTCTTCAGATTAACTTTGATTAACATTAAATAGCGTCGGCAATTTTTAAAGCCCGCCATCGCAGAGTAAATTTGCATTCACCCCAAATTCCCTGACGCGGAATTCATTATAAACCCTCGTACATGAAATCATACATCACGTTTTTGACTGGCTTTTTATTATTAACGATAGCTGTGGTTGGACAGGAAGGAGAGCCGATAGTGGATGCTCCGGCAGTTCGGTTCAAAAGCAGTAAGTTGTATGGTAAAGTATTGGACCCGAATAGCGGTAAAGGACTGGAGGCTGCTTCCGTACAGTTGTACAACGCAGGCGACAGCCTGGTGGATGGTATGCTTACGAGAGCCAACGGCGACTTCAGCTTAACAAGGCTGAGTGCTTCAGGCACCTACCGGCTGGTGGTAACCGCTTTGGGCTTCGAAAGTCACGAGCAGATTATAGACGTGCCTGCAGGGATGGCTTATGAACGGGATCTGGGAGATATTTATCTTGAACCGGAGATCAAACAACTGGAAGACGTTATTATAACCGGTACACGTCCGGCACTTGAGATGGGGGTAGACAGAAAAGTGTTTAACGTAGCCCGAAGTCTGAATACAACGGGCGGATCTGCTGTAGACATCATGCGTAACATACCTTCCGTGTCGGTGGATGTGGATGGCAATGTGCAGCTCAGAAACGCGTCGCCCCAGATATTTGTAGATGGCAGGCCTACCGTGTTATCGTTGGACCAGATTCCTGCTGACAACATCGAAAAAATAGAAATTATCACCAACCCATCCGCAAAATATGACGCTGCATCCGGTGCGGGAATCATCAATGTGGTTTTGAAAAAAGATAAACGCTACGGTCTGAATGGCATCGTGACGGCGAGTGCCGGTTATCCCAATCTGGCAGGAGGCAATGTAAACCTTAACCTCCGGGAAGGAAACGCCAATTTTTTCGTAAGTGCAGGCTATAATCAATCGGGTGGCGTTGCGCGTGGAGAAGCTTACCGGGAGAATAAACAAAATGGTATTGTACAAAATTATTTTGACCAGCTTTCCAAAAACGATCGCATGCGTCGCTTTAATTTCGTGAATTTTGGAATGGACTATCATATTGATAACCGGAACTCTATCTCTGTAAGTCAGACGTTTGGGGGTGGTCGGTTTTCCGGAACGGAAGATCAGGAACAGATATACTATACCGGTAGTAAAGTGCTGGACTATTATGGCTATCGCGATGGCGAAAATCTTAATAAGTTCAATCGTATGGGTACCCGCCTGAATTTTAAGAGAACCTATCCGAAGCAGGGAAAAGAACTTACCGCAGACATTAACTACAACCGTGGTAAACGTACGGGCTCTTCTATTGTCACCAATTCTTATATCAATCCGGATGGCTCGGCAAACAGATCGCCCAATACCGTTGAAAATGATGGTGGAAATACCAGTCATGATATAACTTTTCAGGCAGACTATTCCAATCCGATCGATGAAAGCCGCAAGCTGGAAATGGGCGTTAGAAGTTATCATAATTTTTACAACAGTAATTTCAACGTCTATAGTGTGAACGACTTCGGTAAAACCATCTTACCGCTCAGTAATAACTACAAGTTCCGGGAGATGATCAACGCGGCTTATGCTACGTATTCACATAAAATGGGAATGTTTTCTTATCAGTTGGGTCTGCGGGCAGAACATTCGAAATTCGATGGAGAGTTGATAGATAGCTCATACAAGTTCGGCTATCAGTTCCCTTCCAACTTCAAAAATCTGATGAATGCGTTGTTTCCCAGCTTGTATCTTAGTTACCAGGTAACGGAAGACGACCAGTTGCAGTTGAACTTTTCCAGAAGAATACGTCGTCCGAATTTCTGGCAGATGAGCCCCTTTATAGAAATTAGCGACCCGTTTAACCTGCGCCAGGGCAACCCGGCTATACAACCGGAATTCATCAATTCTTTTGAATTTAACCATAGCCGGTCGTACCAGGGAGGCAATATTCTTTCTACAATTTATTTCCGCAACAACCCGAGAGATATTACACAGTACAGCGATACCATTACCGCCGAAAAGTACGAGGAACTCCAAACCGCCGGCGTAGATCCAAATGCTATACTGAATACATTCATCAATGCAGGAACCACCAATCGCTACGGTGCAGAATTTACCTTACAACACAAAACAGGTGGTTTCGATTTCACACCTTCGCTGAATCTTCAGTATCGTACGGTAAAAGCCAGCGTAGGAAATGTGGACCTGAGTAATGAAGGGTTCAATTGGACAGCGAAATTGATGACCAGCTATAAAATAAATGCACCTGCACAAAAGGTTTTTCACAACATGAGTTTCCAGGTGATTGGTGATTATGAATCCCCAAGGGTAATACCGCAGGGTAGAATGCTGTCGCAGTATGGAGTAGATTTTGCCATACGAAAGGACCTGCTGAAGAACAACCGTATGACGATTACCTTCGCCGTAAACGATGTACTGGACTCCAGGAGATGGGGTACTATATACGATACAGATGACTTTTACCAGGATGCATACCGTCGGTGGAATGTACGGAACTTCAGGCTTACAGTTAGCTACAAGTTTGGAAATGCAGAATTTTCGATCCTGAACAGGAACCGAAATAATAACGGCGGTGGCGGAATGGATGAAGGATAAAATGAGCAACAGACGGGGGTGAATAACAGCCGGATCTTTTGGTTCGGCTTTTTTTATGCCGATAATATCCACAACAATTTTCTATGGAAACAATGCCATCTGCACCATTGCCGCAATTGATGTAATTTGCGCCTATGGAACAGTACCTGACACTACTTCGCCACGTAATGGACAACGGAGTACAAAAACATGACCGTACCGGCACCGGCACCCTGAGTTGTTTCGGTTATCAGATGCGCTTCGACCTGGGCAAAGGCTTTCCGCTGGTTACCACCAAGAAACTACATTTGCGAAGCATCATACATGAGCTGCTGTGGTTTTTGAAAGGAGATACGAATATCAGCTACCTGAAACAGCATGGGGTAAGCATATGGGATGAATGGGCAGATGCCAACGGAGATCTTGGCCCGGTGTATGGCAAGCAATGGCGAAGCTGGGAGGGTGCTGAAGGCAATACCATAGACCAGATATCCGAAGTGATTCAGCAGATCAAACAGAACCCGGATAGCAGACGGCTCATCGTAAGCGCGTGGAACGTAGCCGACCTGCCGGATATGGCCCTTATGCCCTGCCACAACATGTTTCAGTTTTACGTAGCCGTACCCAAAGGCTCAGACAAGCCCACACTCTCCTGCCAGCTTTATCAACGCTCTGCAGATGTATTCCTGGGCGTGCCGTTCAATATTGCCTCTTACGCCCTGCTGACCATGATGGTGGCGCAGGTATGCGATTTGGAACCGGGTGAATTTATACACAGTTTCGGGGATGTACACCTGTACAACAACCATCTTGAACAGGCGGCGCTTCAGTTAATCCGAGAGCCCTACCCCGCACCAGCGATGCGGTTAAATCCGGCTGTTAAAGACATATTCAGTTTTACTTTTGAAGATTTTGTACTCGAACAATACCAGTACCATCCTGCCATCAAAGCACCGGTGGCTGTATAGCAGGTTAACATGCTGGTCAAAATTTGAATGTATGCTCATATCCCTGATTGTAGCGGCAGACGAGAACAATGCCATTGGCAGGAATAATGCATTGTTGTGGCGGTTGCCCAATGATCTGAAATTTTTCAAAAACACTACCTGGGGTATGCCGGTGATCATGGGTAGGAAAACTTTTTTGTCGTTGTCGGGCAAGCCTTTACCGGGACGGTACAATATCGTAGTTTCCAGACAGTCCGATCACGGACTGGACCTCTCCTCCGGTATCACTGTGGTATCTTCCACAGAAGAAGCTATTGAAAAAGCAAGGGATACCGATTGCAGAGAGGTATTTATAGCTGGAGGCGGACAAATATACAACGCCTATCTGCCCGTAGCGGATAAAATCTACATCACCAGGGTACGGACGCAGTTGGAAGGGGATACATTTTTTCCCGATTTTCCGGAAGAGCAATGGAAGAAAATATACGAACTGAATTTTAACGCAGACGAAAGACACGCCTATGCTTATTCGTTCCAGACCTGGGTAAGAAAGCATAAAGAGGGTCATTAGATGGCGGAAACGAGGAAATAGAATGTGATTATTTTCCCGTCTTCTTACCATCTTACTTTCTTACAATTCTACTATCTTCCCATTGCACGGTCTTACCAACATATGTACACCACGCCCCAACTAATACTAAAATACTTTTACTATTTCATTTCTGCTTCCAGCAGTAAAGGACATGGAGTGCATTCACCTTTTGTATTCGACTTTATAACCGGGGTATTGAACGATCGAAACAGATATTACGCTTACAGCGAAATAGAGCGTGTGCGAAACGAACTAAAAGAGAATGAAACCGAACTTGCCGTGCTCGACTTGGGTGCGGGGTTGTCTGGTAACCGGAAAATAAAACACATTGCACAACGATCATTAAAGCCACCCAAATATGCCCAATTGCTGTTCAGGATGGTGAATTACTACCAGCCGGCATCGGTAATAGAGTTGGGTACCTCCCTCGGCATCACAACGGCCTATCTGGCTGCTGCCAACACAAGCAGGCAGGTATACACATTGGAAGGCGCGCCAGGCATTGCAGCGCTGGCACAAAAAAATTTTGAACGGCTGCGCCTGTCCAACATACAACAAATAACCGGCAACTTCGATGATACGTTAGCCCCTCTGCTGGACGGGATAGAAAAAGCAGGCTTCGTGTTTATAGACGGCAACCACCGAAAAGAGCCTACCCTCCGTTACTTCCAGCAACTGTTGCCCTATGTAGACGATCAGTCAATACTCGTATTCGACGATATTCACTGGAGCGCTGAAATGGAAGATGCCTGGAAAGAGCTCATCCGGCATCCTTCGGTCACCTGCAGCATCGACCTGTTTTTTATCGGCATCATTTTGTGTAGTTCCGATTTTAAAGAGAAACAACATTTTACTATCCGGTTTTGATGGTCAGATCAACGGATTGGCACTATTAAATTGAGTTGGGTTGAAGCTGATGGTCTGCAGGAATGTCGTAGAAAAAATCTCCTTATTCTTATAATGACGACGTTGTTTTATAGCGGTCAGGTAAAAATATATTCCCTCTTCCGAACGCAGGGTTATTAGCGACCTTCTGTTTATATATATGCCCCCTGTTGGGTGCTTACTTTAGGTAACAGCAGGCATTTTACTTTACAACCGTTCCTTTCTTTAAAAGCGCATTAAACGATTTTCCGGCATGGTAAACGGCAGGCTCATTGACCTCGTCGGATCGCAGGCGAAACCGCTGAGATTCCACCCTGATATCTTTACCGTCGCGCCCCTTTACTTTCAGTATAACAAAGCCTACCAGCCCTTTTCGTCTTTTGGCAGATGGCTCCACATCCACAATCTTTCCTATAGCTTCTGCACCCTTGTGCACCACAACCTCGCCGTTTACCACCACGTCTGCCGCGCAGCTTAGTTGTATGAGTTTGCCGTCTTTGCTTTTTTCTTCAGAACTCACAGGCTCCTGCAGCACCAGGCTAATAGTGGTGCCCCTCGGAATTTGCACCATACTTCTGCGGGGGGTATTTTCTGTTCCGGACGATTTGCCGTTTTCGGGAGTAGTTTGCTGTACGGGTGTCGCTTCGGACTCTTCGGGTGTATCTTTTATGTTTTTCTCTTTCGGTAGTGCTGCTTTTTCTTTTGGAGCAGGTTCTTTTTTTTCCGGTGCTGTATTTTTAGGAGTTTCTTTTTTTACGGGTTTCGCGGCAAGGGTGTCGTTACTGGTTGTGCTGCTATCGGCTATATATGCTATGGGAGCATAGGAAGGACGGTTGTTTTGTATCAGTTGAGCCTCTATGATTCCGGTAGTGGTAGCGGCGCTTTCTTTTTCATCGTAAGTTGTTTCCTGTTCGTTCGTCTTATCGTTCACTGCAGAGATGCTGGCGTTCTTCTCCATGCGAAAAGTATTCCAGATAATGAGTGCCGCGCATAGTGCGGCAACCCCTGCCAGCAACTTCACCGATTTATCTGTTCTACCCAACAATGAAAATAGCGCATCCTTTTTGCGCAAGAGGACTGCTTTGTTGACCGGCAGTGCCGGAATGCGGATCAATGGTGATTTATTGCTGTTTGGTGGCGGGTCTCCAGGTCGCCCGGTTTGCAAAGCTTCCTGCAGGGAGTGGCCGGTATGGAGTGTTGACTGGGGTATAGCACTCAGAAGTGCTTCCCTGAATGTGCGCACATTGGTATAGCGACGTGAGGGGTTTGTTTCCATAGCTTTCAAAACCACGTTCAATAGTTTTTTCCCGGCGTGCGCGGTGAGTGACGGCGTTACAGGCGGGCGTTCATTCAGCTTGGCTTTCATCAGCAGGTAATCAGTATCGCTTTTGAAAGGAGGTGTGCCTGCCAGCATCTCATACAGCATGTTGGCGGTGGCGTATATATCGGTAAGCTCGTCTCCTTCCTTTCCCTGTATTTGCTCGGGCGCCATATATTCCAGTGTTCCTACAGATTTGCCGTGTTGCGTCAGCCGCTGGGAGTTTCGGATGCGGGCTATGCCAAAGTCCATGATCTTCACTTCTCCCTCAGATGAAACCATTATGTTGGCAGGTTTCAGGTCGCGGTGAATAATGCCTTTCCGATGTGCGTGTTCCAGCCCGTCCAGTACTTGAGCGATGATGGAACAGCTTGTTAATGCATCTATAGTACCCTGCATATGCAACCATTCTTCCAGGGTTTTTCCCTCTACGTATTCCATTACCATCCAGTAGGTTTGCTGGCGGGGAATGAATGCATACAGGTGTGTGATGTTGGAATGGTTCAATCGTGCCAGGGCCAGCGCTTCCTGCTGAAACCTTTCTTCCATCTGCCCCTGCGAAAGTCCCTGTGGGTTATTCAGCGCTTTGATGGCTACCAGGCGTTGCAGTAGCACATCCTCTGCCAGGTACACGGTTCCCATGCCACCTTCTCCGATTTTATGCCGAATGATGTATTGCTCATGGTGGTCCAAACTCATAACATAATATTTTGTTCTTTGGTGACGAGATCGGGCAGGTTTTTTTTGTCTGTAACGGTTATCAGGATCACGGAAAAATTATCATTGCCCCGGCGTGCATAGCATAGGCTTTTGATGCACTCCATTGCAAACGACGGCTGCTGCATAGACAGGAGGGCTTTTATTTCTTCGTCGCTCAAAACATCGTAGATGCCATCGGAGCACAGCAAAAAACAGTCATCTTTACGTATAAAAATACTTTTAGAGAGTTCCGGCTGTATATCGGCAGCGGTACCCAGGGCCTGCAGCAACAGGTGCTTCATGTCGCCGGTGGCGGTTTCACCGGGCTGTAGTTTACCTTCCCGGATCAACTGGCTGACCAGGGTTTGGTCGGTGGTCAGTTGCATCAGCGTGCCTTCTGCATAGCGGTAGAGCCTGCTGTCGCCCACATGGCCATAAAATAATTTGTTCTTCCGGATGAATACGGCGGTACCGGTGGTACCCATACCTTCCTGTTCGGGATTTGCCGCAGCAGATGCCAGAATAGAGCGATGGATTTCAGCAAACATCCCTTTTAGCATACCGGGCGCATCTTTTGCTGCGTGGTTTTGTACGTAGTGTCTGGCAGTATCTGTAGCGATGCCACTGGCAACTTCTCCGGCATTATGCCCGCCCATACCATCGGCCACCATGGCAAAAAGGGTTTCTCCATTTAATCCATCGGGTTGAAAATGTACAATAGCGTCTTCGTTATTGCTGCGGGAAGGACCTGTTTCTGAGAGTTCATATACACGGTATTTGTATTGCTCTTCTTCAGAAGTTGCCGTATGATTGGTTCGGTTGTTCTTTTTTTTCCAGATAAACATAGTGGAAGTATTGTAAACAGATGATGGGGTAGCGACTGCCCTGCCGCAGACCTGGATAAGTCTGCGGCTCCTGAAGGCAGCGCGTCAAAAAAAAGAACAGGAGACTACGGGATAAATCCGGTTACTGATTGCCGATACCCGAACGTAAATCGCCCGTCCTTTCGCTATGATGGTTAATTGATCACTTCCTGTCTTCCCATGAGTTCTATGGCGTACTTGATGGGAATAGAGTAGGATACTTTGTCGTTGCCGGCGGAATAGATGCCGATTACCCTGCCCTGATCGTCGAAGGTGGGGCCGCCGCTGTTTCCTGAACCTGTGGAGTTAACGGTAAGCTGGTAATAGTCGCCCAGCACATTCAGGTAATCGTCTACCTTATCGCTACCCGTTTTTCCTTTCACCAGTCTGCCGATATTACCGGTACTGAGGGTGGGTACCGGCACCTTCACGATGTTGGGATTGCGATTGAAGCCATCCTGCGAACGATTGGCTACATATTGATCGGGAGACAAACCGGGGTAACCCATCACCACCACAGTATTACCGGGTTCTATTTCTTTACTGTCGTACATGTCTACCTTACCAAGCGACTCAGGGAGTTCTATTTTTATCATGGCTACATCGTGCACGTTGGAAATACGAACTACTTTGGCGGGTGTACGCAGAGAGTTATTCGCGAAAGTAACATCAAGATAGGCAGACACGCCGTCGATGAACTTTACACCGCTTTCCAGCATCTGGCGGTTATAGTTCATGGCATCTGCGGGCACCCAGTTGGGCACCTGTTGACTATATACGGGAACAGGTTCTTCATTTGCGTTACCGACCAACACGCCTGGAAAAGCATCCTGCGGGAAATCGTAGCTGGTTAACCAGCCTGCTGCCACATGCCGGTTGGTGATGATGAAGCCGCGTTCATCCACTACAAATCCGCTGCCGCTGCCAAATCCGCCCACCGGTACGAGTCTTGCTCCATCCGGGGAGGCTCCCTTGGTAGCCAGGTAGGGCTCTATTACACCGGTGTTGTTTCGTATATAGGCGGCTACAAAACCATTGTTGTTATCGGGCAGGTACACATGATATAACTGATCGCCGGTGGAAGTAAGCTCCAGCTTCCAGCCCACTTCTATCAACACCACTTTTTTCTCGTTTTCCTTGTTGATCTGTGTGGGTGTCAGGGAGGGTATACCCTCTTCCTTTTTTTCCTGTATTACGTTTACGACCTGTGTGGCAGGCCGGTTGCTGTAGATCAGCCAGCCGGCAGTAAGTACCAGCAGCAACAGGGAAACGGCGGTAACCAACAGCCCTTTTTTGCTCTTTTTCTCCGACTGTTGCAGCATGTGTTGCATGGTTTGCTTGCCGATGGTTTCTTTTGCCGCAGGGGCAGCAGCTGCCGTATTTGCAATGTGTACTTTCGTGGCGTTGGGTGTATCTACCAGCCGGGTTTTGGGGGCCTGCGCAGCGGGCAGCGGATCGAGGGTGAAGCCTAAAGCAGGACCGTTTTTACCGAGGGTGATGGTATCGCCGGCGCTGAGCAGCGTTTTTCCGGTAACCGGCTGGCCGTTTACAAAGGTGCCGTTTTTGCTTTGCAGATCGCTGATTTCATACGTATGGGGCGTGCCTGTCTTCACATGGATGACGCAATGTTCCCGGCTGATGCTGTCTTCATCCAGCGAAAAGGGTACGTTGTTGGAGTCGCCGCGTCCGATGGTGATAGAAAGATTTTCGTTGACAACGAATTTTTTGGTGGAACCTTTTTGTTTGCCTTCCAGGTACCGGATGATAACGGAAACAGGGGATTGAGTGCTCATTGTTGTTTTTTTTTGACGATGATGGAATGTTTCAGGATGGTTCCCACAGGAAAGGGCTGCATGCCCGGACGACGCTGGTCTCCGGGATTCGTTCATGCCGGTTTTTGAATACCGCCAGGGTGCGGTTATACTCCTATCGGGCTAACAGAGAAAAGGTAATCAGGAATGGAAGTTTTTTTTAGATACCTGAATGAGAGGATCAACACACTCTGTAGTGTAGATGGTTATAGGCAGATGCTAAAGCACAATGATTACGTGCCAGAAAATGGTGATGAACTAGTTGTCGGAGAGGCGCATGTAGTAGACCATAGCACAACACCAGCACGTATACAATGATGCCGGAGACAGGCTTAACGGATAAGAAACCTGGCTTTTCGGCGTCTTTTACTTCGCGTCGCTATGTCCCAGGCGTTTTTCCGGATTAACAATATCCCGGATCAATTGCTTGAGTTCTTTTATTTCCGGGAACCGGCCGGCGGTCTTGCGGTCAAAGACCGGACGATCGTCTACGTGGATGGTGTACTGCCCGTTTACGGCGGCAGGTTCCAGCAACACGCCTTTGATGTCTTCGGAGAAAGTGGTGAGTATTTCCTGGGCCATATAGGCGGCTCGCAGCATCCAGCCGCATTTGGGACAATAAGTGATGGTAATGAGCGGTTTCATTGGTTGTTCCGTTTCCCGGCTCTAGCCGGTTTTTTCTTCCAGCTCCATTAGTTTTTCGAAAACCTTTTCGTACTCCTTATTGGCTGCCGACAGTTGTTGTTCTGCCCTTTTATAATTGTTTTCAGCTTCCAGGAATTTGCTTTTGTCGGAATATATTTCCGGTGCGGCCAGTTGGGTGGCCAGTTCGTTTTTATTACGCGTAAAGCCGGTTATTTTCTCTTCCAGTTGCTGCAACTGTTTCTGGTATCGTTGCATTTCCTTCTTCAGCTCTTTATCGATCGGGCCATTGTTTTTATTCGGTGGCGGCGCTTCTTTTTTCGTTGCTGCCGGTTTAGGCTCAGGCTTAATGGCTGTAGCCTGTTTGGCCGTGTTGGCTGCTTCGGCTGCCTTCCTGGCTTTCCATTCCATCCATTCGTCGTATCCGCCGGCAAAATCTTTTATCTCGTGGTTATCTATTTCCCAGATGCGGTTGGCAGTTTTGGAAATAAAATGCCGGTCGTGACTTACCAGAATGATGCTGCCCTGGTAACGGTTCAGCGCTTCTATCAGCAGGTCGATGGATAGCAGGTCCAGGTGGTTGGTAGGCTCATCCAGTATGAGGAAGTTGGCCTTGCTTACAATGGTTTTGGCCAGCGCTACCCGGGCTTTTTCGCCACCGCTCAGCACCCGTATTTTTTTATCTACATCATCGCCGCTAAAAAGAAAACAGCCCAGCAGGGTACGCAGTTCCTGTTCGGTTTTCTGGCTGCCGGAGTTCTTCATTTCTTCCAGTAGGGTTTGCTGTAGGTCCAGAGCCTCCAGTTGGTGCTGCGCATAAAAACTTTCGTCTACATTGTGGCCCCATATCCTTTCACCCTCAAAAGATTCTGTGCCGGCTACTATGCGCAGCAGGGTTGATTTCCCCTTGCCATTGGCGCCGATCAGCGCTATTTTATCGCCGCGGTTGATTTCGGCCCCGGTGTTTTCCACAATGGTAAGGTTGCCAAACTGCTTGGTAACATTTTTGAGCGTGCAGATGATTTTGCCGGGGATCTTGTCTACCTGAAAGTTGATTTTGATTTCCGGGCGGTCTACCGATACATCTTCGATGCGCTCCAGTTTGTCGAGCCGCTTGATAGCGCTCTGCGCCTGTGCGGCTTTGGTGGCTTTGGCGCGGAAGCGTTCTATAAATCTTTCCTGCTGCCGTATGTATTCCTGCTGGTTTTCGAAAGCGCGTTGCTGCATTTCCATACGCAACGCTTTCTCTCCTTCGTAAAAATCAAAATTTCCGTTATAAAAATGCAGTTGCTGCTGGTACAGCTCAACAATTTTGGTTACCATGCGGTTCAGAAAATACTTATCGTGGCTTACGATCACCACGGCACCTTTGTAGTGCAGCAGGTATTTTTCCAGCCACTCGATCGAGGGAAGGTCGAGGTGGTTGGTGGGCTCATCGAGCAGCAGCAGATCGGGTTGCTGCAGGATCATTTTTGCCAGCAGTACCCGCATTCTCCATCCTCCGCTGAATTCTTTATAGGGACGTTGCAGGTCGGCATTTACAAAGCCAAGCCCCTGCAGTACTTCCTCTGTCTGGTGATGGATGTTATAGCCGCCGAGGGTATCGAGTTCGTGCAGTTTATCGGCATACTCCTGTACCAGCGCCTCGTTCTCGTATTCCTTCTCGAGGCGGTGGCCCAGCTCCTCGATCTGTTTTTCCAGTTGCAGTATCTTTTCAAAAGCACCCAGTGCCACCTGCAAAATTGATTCGTTGGTATCGAAGCTCAGCAGATCCTGGTGCAGGTAGCCGATGGTGGTTTCGCGGCTTCTCTCCACCGATCCTGCCGATGGCAGGTATTCGCCCACCAGTACTTTCAGCAGTGTAGATTTACCTGTGCCGTTGTAGCCGATCAGCCCGATTCTCTCATTGGGCTGAATATGCCATGTGGCGTCTTGTACAATGGTTCTTGCTCCGAATTCAAACGTTACATCCTGCAATCCCGCTAACATAGCTGATCCCTTCTTTTATTCGTTTGCCGGTTCCGTATTTTGCCCGGAATCCGGACTGGTTGTATTGATGGTAGCCGGCAGTTCCTGCGAAGCACCGGTGGTTTCCGGGCGGTATTGTGCCTCCAGCATACCCAGGTAGCCCTGTACCCTGAATGTCTGGTCGATTTCTGAATAGAGGCCGCGCTGTTTGTTGCTTAGTGCTTCAATATGCTGTTGCTGTATATGCTGCATCAGTTCGTTTACCGACATATTGCCCAGCGAAGCATAATAGCTCAGTTGCTGGGTAATGTCTTTTTTCACAGCCTCGCGTACTTTATCTCCCAATGCATTATCGTCTGCTTTGTAAGCAGCTTCCATTACAGATATACTTACAATATTGTGCTGGTTGCTCCTGCTTACCATACCGTAGGGCATGGTTTCCGGATGCATGCCCTCATCGCATTTTTTCAGTAGTTGTCTGGCTTCTTCCTTGCGCCCGTCGTCTGCCATGCTTTCAGCCGCCGCGGCGTAGGCCTGCCGGATGGTGAGCAGGTGACGCCGGTTTTCCTCATCAAAGTACACGCCTTTTGTTTGCGCGTTGCCGAACCGGAAATGGTCGCCCATCATATTTTTAAATGCAATGTCGTTCTCCACATTGTTCACGGCTTGCTTTGGCTGTACCGGTACGAGGCGGTAACTCAGTCCCTCCGCTCTCAGGTAGGCCGCAAAACCCAGTTGATTGAACGGGGATGTGAAGTATATGGGTCTTTTCCATTGGTTGGCGGCGATTACATTCAGCACCGCCAGGTCGTTTTTCATCAGGGCGGTTTTGTTTTGCGGAATGTCGAAACGCATTTCGCTTAATACGATGTCTTTTTCCGAGACCGTACCGTTGGTACGTACCAGGCTGGTATCCACCGGCACGCTGAATTTGCGGGTGGGGAATGTATTGTAAATATTATCCGGTCCGTAATTGATCATATGGGAGGGATCGTCGCTGCCAATAATTTTGGTGAGTACTTCAGACAGGTACAGGTATTGGTTTTGCGGAATGCCCGGTTTGGGCTCATAGTACACCACATTACGTTTATCACCTTCGGTTTTTTCGGGCCCCCACAGCATATCAATGGGATCGCTGTCGTTTACTTTATACCGCATCTGGTTGATATACCAGTCAATGCCCAGCAGGCTGTAGTTCACCACCCTTACATCGCGGCGTACGCCCTCCACTTCCTGTGCATACCACAGGGGATAGGTATCGTTATCGCCGAAACTGAATAATATGGCATTGGGTGCGCAACTCTCCAAATAATTCCTGGCCAGGTCGGGCGCCAGCATTTTCTGGCTGCGGTCGTGGTCGTCCCATCCTTCCATACCCATAACCACCGGTACGGCCAGCGTACAGGCTACAGCAGCTACAGGACCTGCCAGTTTGGGGCTAAGGTATTTCAGCAGCCATTCCCGTATCATCATCACACCCAGCCCTATCCATATGGCGAACGCATAATACGATCCGGCATACGCATAGTCTCTTTCGCGTGGTTGTGGTCCGGCAGCGTTCAGGTAAAATACGATGGCCAGACCGGTGAAGAAAAATAGCAGAAAGCTTACGAGAAAATCCTGCTGATCGCGTCTGTACTGGTACCATAGGCCAATCAGTCCGAGGAGGAGTGGCAGTGCGAAAAACTTGTTGTAGGCTTTGTTTTCCTTCAGGCTGTCGGGCAGTTTGCCCTGATCGCCCAGGAAAATATTGTCGATGAATGCGATGCCTGTGAGGGTATTTCCGTCTCGCACGCTGCCCAGGCCCTGGAGATCGTTTTGTTTACCCACAAAGTTCCATCCAAAGTAGCGCAGGTACATCCAGCCTATCTGGTAGCCGAAAGCCCAGCGGATATTATCCAGGTAAGAGGGTTTTTCTTCCCTGTCGAGTCCAAGCCAGCTCCGGTAGTAGTCGGCGCGGCCCATATCGTTGCTGCCATCCCATATACGGGGCAGAAACATCATATCTTCCGGCTCGTACTGGAATTTATAATCCTTGCCGATGGGAATGTACTTATCCGCTCCTTTTTGCCAGCGGTATCCGTTGTCAATTACATCCGGGGTGCCATCGGCGTTTCTTTTGATCTCGGCAGCAAAGGTTTGCCCGTATATCAGCGGAAAATCACCGTACTGTTCGCGCCCAAGGTAGCCAACAAGGCTTATTGGATTGTCTACATTATACATGTCCACAGCCGGGTTGGCGGCAGACCGGATCATGGTGGTGAGGTAGCTGGAGTAGCCGATCAGCATAAAGGCAAAGCACCAGAGCCCCAGCCTCAGGTAATGCAGTATTTTTTGTTTGTAGTTGTAAGCGCCGTACACTGCCAGCACGGTACCGGCTACGAACAGCAAAAAGGTAAATACGGAAGATATAAAGGGGAAGGCGAACAGGAAAATAAACGCTCCCAGCCATATAGCAAATGCAGTAAAATTATTGATGAGTTTGTCTGCCCGGCGGATGCCTATTACAATCACAGCGGCCAGCAGTACAAAATAGGTGGTAAATCCGGAAAAGAAAGGAAGTCCCAGGCCGTTTACGAACCAGCGGTCAAACATACCCGAACCTTTGATGGTATATTGTATTACGAACTTTTGGGTGAAGCCGGTGATGATACAGCCGATAACGAAGGCCCAGAACATACCCCATCCGGATGCTTTGTAACGACGAAAATAATACACCATCACAATAGCGGGGATGGTCAGCAGGTTGAGCAGGTGGATACCGATAGACAGCCCTATGACGAAAAATATCAGTACAATCCATTTATCCGCGCCGGGTTCGTCGGCCACATGTTCCCATTTGAGTATCATCCAGAATACCAGTGCTGTCAGGAAAGACGAAGCGGCGTATACCTCTCCCTCCACCGCACTGTACCAGATCGAATCGCTGAAAGTACAGGCCAGCCCGCCTACCACGCCGGCGGCCATGATGGTAAACACCTGTTCGCCGGTAAGTGCTTTGCCGGCTTTCTGATATATTTTCCTGGCAAAGTGGGTAATGGTCCAAAACAGGAAAAGCACGGTGAATCCGCTGCACAGGGCACTCATGATGTTCACGGCTTTTGCCGCCGACATCGGGTCATCACCGAATAGTATGATAAATATCCTACCAATAAGCACGAAAAGCGGAGCACCCGGCGGGTGAGGGATCATCAGTTTGTAACAACTGCTTACGAACTCTCCACAGTCCCATAAGCTGCCGCCATGTTCTGCGGTAAGAATATAAACGGCGGAGGCAATCGCAAAAACAATCCACCCTGTAATGTTGTTAATTCTGTTGAAGTTCATAATTATGGTAGAATATGTATATATGTAGATAGAATTAGCAAACCTACAGGAAATTTGATAAGCTGCAAAACAACGCAGCCTAAATTCTGCCTGCATTTACCTCGTTTTAGATAACACACCAAGCCGGCTGCCAAACGTATTGTTTATCTAATGGTACACAGCCTTTTATTATGTTAACGTTAACAGGGCAAGGCACGAAAGTTGGCTTATTTTGCCCGGTGCCTTATTGCTGTAAACCCGAAAGATACTCTTACAGCAGTGCAACAAAGTTCATGGAATGCATTTCCGTGAAACTATTAGAAACACTAAAAAGCTATACAATGAAAAAAATTCTATTGCGAAACCTGATGATGATGGTACTGTTCTTTTCTATCGGCAGCCTGTTCGCCCAGCAAAAGCATGTAGATCCCGCGTTGATATCTAAAGAGCAGAAAGAAATTGTAAAATTGCAGACAACACTGCTGGAAGACCGGGAAAAGCTGGCTGAGCTATACAAGGCAAAAGAAAAATATACCCGCGAACGTGATAAGAAGCAGGAAGAGGCACAAGCAGCTGCCGACAAAAATCAGGATATGGCCCGCCGCCTGAGCAATGATACTGAAAGTAAAAAACGGGCAAAAAATGCCCGAAAAGCAGCCAGCCGTGCCGCCTCTGAAGCCAAGGCAGCCAGAAAAGCCAATACACGACTGGAAAAAAATGAAAAAGACATTAAAAAGCTTGAGGGAAAGATCGAGAAAAATGAAAAGCGATTGGAAAAACTGGAGTCGAAAGTAGCCAATATCCGCTAACCGGATTACGTTAGAACGGCTTCTCCTGCAGCCTGTAGTAATGCAATGCTACAGGCTGTTTTTTTTAGGAGCGGGATGGTGTATTCAACCAGTGTTCCGGCCAAAAAAATCGCGGTGGTGGAGGATTTATGCAGCAGACTGGCTTTTTGCCCGGTGACCGCTTCTTCGGCTTTGCAAATACTTTTCCTGAATAATGCCGCTCAAAGATTTGTTGTATACTTTGCTTTCTACCCAGGATACGATGTCGAGATAAGCAAACGCACGGGTTTCGAACCGGTTTTTTTCGAGGTGTTTGATTTTGTCCAGGAATTTTTCCAGTTCCGGTTTTAGCTGCCGGTGCGAAAGGCTGAAGGAACGCCTGAGAAAGCGGAACATTTCTTCTTCCACCACCGTCAGGTTCTTAAGTTTGGCCATGAACCGGTATACCGACTTCATCAGCGATTCCATCAGGTCGTAATTACCCAGTTCGTAGTGCGCCAGCAGGTTGATGAGCCGTGCATAGCTTTGGAGATCGGCGCGCAGGTCCATAGGGCCGTTGATGATTTTGAGCAGATAGTCAATAGACTTATCGTATTGAGCGGCGCCGAAATACAGGGTGGCAAATTTGTAATTAAACACCAGGATCCGGTGTTTGTCTACGAATAATTCGTATTCTTTCAATTTTTCCTCAATTTCCGGCACGAGCTTAAGCCCTTCTTTAAAGGAACCGGTCATCAGGTGCCAGTTAATACGGGCGATATTGATATATATGGAAGTATGCGTGCGGAAATTATCATGTTGCTGCGCAACATGCGTGGTGGAGAACTCTTCAAATTTTTGCAGGGTACCCAGGAATTTCCGATAATTTCTCAGATCAAAATGTGCGTTCAGCAGATTGTGTACTCCCTTAACATAGTGCCCCGTTTCTACAGCTATCATGGAGGGATGGTTGTCGAAAAGATTCATCCATCGCTGGCTGTATCGGTAATACATTAAAAAATCCTGCCGTATAAACGCATACCAGCAATAGCTTTGACACAGGTAAAGGTTCTCGTAAAACCCGTTGATGGCTGCTGTATCGGCGGGAATATTGCTTTTAAAAAATACCTTGATATCTTCTTCATCTGCTTCATTTCGTGCGTGCCCGTATTTTACATACCACCTGTACAGGAGCAGCGCCATGTTCGACAAACGGGTTACCCTGTCGATATGCGCACTGATATCCAATGCTTCGATCGATAGTTTTTCGGTTTTTTCGAGGCTGCTGCGGGTGATATGAAGCGTTTCTATCTTTTTTTCCAATGAAATAACCTGTGCGAGAAAGTTGAATTTCTGGTTGGCACGTGCCAGGTCTTTGGCCTTTTCCAGAATTTTCAAACTCTGGTGTTTCAACCCCTTGTTGTAGAGCAAACGGGCGTGATCGAGGTGCTCACTCAACTGAAGATCTGTATTGTCGCCGGTTCTCAGCAATCGCAAACTCGACAGTACCTGCTTGTAAAGATGGGTTTTAAGATTGGCCAGTTGCGGTTTGGTAACGCCTTTCAGTTTTTTCAGCAACGATTTTTCATCGTATTCCGTCAGCTTGTCCAACGCATCAAACAACTGTATGATCTTCAGGTCTTCCTTGCCTGAACTTCTTTTGATATAAAGTTTAAAATGCCGCTTTTCAGACTTTTCCAGCGAACGGACCAATTGAAATAATGCATCTGTAGAACTGTTGGCCGTCATAGTGTATTTTTCCTGAAACTCAATTCCATAAAGTGTTTTATCAAATCAAACGCTGCTTTGCGATGATAAAATTACGAACAACTTGCTTTTTCTACAATAAAAAGCTGTGTTAGTTTTGCATCAGAAAGGGAAAAGGAAGCAATCGCGAGGTGAACGGGCAAGTGTTAGAGGCATCAAGGCTGCAGTAAATCTGCAAAGACCAAAAAAGATTATTCAAGATTTTTCATATGGCAAGCAATCGTTAGAGGTCATCTGTTTCTACAGAAGACCTTTTTTTATTCCCAAATATAGGATTTTTTTACATAAAGTTAACATTGCCCCTTTTTATTTTCTTCCTGCCGAGCCTGTTCCGGAGTTCTGCATTGTCAAACAGGGCGTATTCCTACTCTTTATTGCAGATATATATTGTATTATAGATGATGGTTCGGTGTATATAGCTTGTTAGATAGCACACCAGCAATGGTTAGGATCGGGGGCTAGTTTTGTACCATTGGTATAAGCGTGATAAGATCATCATAACAGCGCCGGTAATAAAGGCCGGTGTATACCCGGGTAAACCGGCTATTTTAAGCGCAATGCCTGAGAACAGAATACTTACACCTATCATTCTCATGATTTTTACCGTAGCCATAGCCATAAAGTTAGCATGTGGACAGTAATTCCCCAAAAATATATGGCACTACGACCCTTGCTATTGTGTCCGGCTAATGTGCCCGCGAATCGAAAAATTAACTTGCTGTAAATAAATAATAGCGCTGCGCTAGATCTGTTTATGTAGCAAATAGGGGCAAAAGTTGTTTCTTTGCACCCAAACCCGCGCATATCTGTATGAAACCAAATATTGCATTTGTTACAGGGGGCTACTCATCCGAAGCTGTAGTATCTTATCAAAGCGCTATTACCATTGAGAAAAATATCGACCGGGAAAGGTTCAGCGTCTATACGTTAGATCTTACGCCGGGTGGATGGTTTTGCCGATGGGGCGATGAAAAAATCCCCGTAGACAGGAATGATTTTTCGGTGTCGCCGGCGCGTGAAAAAGTAGTCTTCGATGCCGTATTTATTGGTATTCACGGAACGCCGGGAGAGGACGGAAAGCTACAGGGGTACCTTGATATGCTGAACATTCCCTACACCTCCTGCGATGCCGCTGTATCTGCGCTCACATTCAACAAGAGTTATACGGTATCGATAGCCGCTTTTCGGGGTATAACGGTGGCGAAATCTGTGTTGCTGATAAAAGACCGCTTCAGCGATGTGGATGCAGCAACTGCCGGGTTAAGTTTTCCGGTGTTTGTGAAGCCGAACAACGGTGGCTCCAGCATCGGCATGTCGCTGGTGAATACACGTGCGGACGGGCTGCATGAAGCAATCCAGAAGGCATTTGGGGAAGACGACCAGGTGTTGATAGAAGAATATATAGAAGGGCGTGAGTTTACGATCGGTGTATTCAGGCGGGGTAGCGAGATCATAGCCCTTCCGATAACAGAAGTGGTCACAAAAAAGGCGTTTTTTGATTACGAGGCCAAGTATACCAAGGGTATGGCCGACGAAATAACACCGGCTGTGATACCCGAAGATTTGGCGGAGACGCTGCGGAAAACTGCGGTACAGGTTTACGAAGTGTTCAATTGCAGCGGGGTGGTAAGGATGGACTTTATTTACCATGCATCTTCCGGCAAACCTTTTTTACTCGAGATTAACACCGTGCCCGGGCAGAGCGCTGCAAGCCTTGTTCCCCAGCAGGTGGCGGCCAAAGGCTGGACCCTCAAGGAGTTTTACACCATGCTGATTGAAGAGGCGCTCCGGAAAAAGAAAGCCAATAACGACCTCAAACCATAAATCAGTAAGATGTTAAAAGTAGTAAGTAAAAAGCCGGTTTGGGTCAACATTGCACTGTTAATAGTTGTATTTGTTTTGCTGGTGTTATTGTTCCTGCAATCGCTTCGCTTTTTTACACAGCACGGGGTTTACCTGAAAGTACCGGATGTGAGTAACCGCAGTATGGCGGAAGCATCTCAACTGCTGGAGGAGATGGGATTTGAGGTGATGGTGCAGGATTCTGTTTACCACGATACCATTCCGCCTCTCACGGTGGTAAGGCAGTTCCCCGACGCTGATGCATCTGTTAAAGTAAACCGCATTGTATATCTGACGGTGAATAGGGCTGTACCGCCCGAGATAGAAATGCCTAATCTGGTAGGCATGAGCATACGCAGTGCCGAGGTAGAGCTAAAAACCCGTGGTTTGAAAATAGGCAACATTAGCTATAAACCGGATTATGCTAAAAATGCGGTATTGGAACAGTTACTGGACAATAGGGGTATAAAGCCTGGCACCAAAATTCCTATGGGGTCTACTATTGCTCTGGTATTGGGCGAAGGAGTAGGGGCGGAGGAAATTCCGGTACCGGATTTATTTGGCATGAATTTCGAGGAAGCGGTAACATTTATAGAAGCTTCCGGATTTGTGGTGGGCGTTGTGGTGCCGGATGTGACTCCTATAGATACCGCCTCGGCCTTTGTTTTCAGGCAGTATCCGGAGCGATTTAGTCCGGATGGGGTGATCAACCGTTTGCGAAGAGGTCAGATGATAGATATACGCATTACACCTAACCGTCCCGAAAAACAGTCGCAGGAAGCCAACCCTGAGAGCGCTTCCAACGAATATTAATTGGTAACCAACGAATATACAGAACCATGCAACTGATCACAACAGATGAACTGAAAAAAAGACTGGATGCAGGAGAACAAGTGCATTTACTGGATGTGCGTGAGCCACACGAACACCAGGAGTTTAATATAGGCGGCACATTATTGCCCCTGGGCAATATCCGGTCTCTGCAACTAGAGGGGCTGGAACCTTTACAGCAGCAGGAAATCATTGTGTATTGCAGAAGTGGTAATCGCAGCGGGCAGGCCTGTCTTGTGCTGGAAAGCGCTGGCTATACCAATGTTAAAAACCTCTCTGGGGGAATGTTGGAATGGCAGGAGAAATACGGATAGAAGCAAGATCTGTTATTATTAATATAGTATATGTGTAATATTTTTCCAGCTAGTAGTTTGATTTGTACGCGGATGATTTTTGATAAAATGTGATACGAACGGCGATATTAATCCGTCTAAAACGATTAAAAGTAGTTTTTTTTACTAATCTTTGCAATTCGAATTACAACGTGTACCTGCCAGTATCCCAATTCCTATCCTCAAAAGAAAGTCAGAGCGAAACATCCGTTCTGCAATAATTGAAGAGTAGGTACCGTAAGGCTTACAATATCGCTGCACAATCTAAATCCTATCAGAAGCCTTTACTGAATCCTGATTCCACTATGAGTAATTACCAAATTTGAGTAAAATAATTTGTCAATAACATCAGTACTACAGTATGAAAATTTTTTACGGTGCTCCCCTGATTGTGCCACGTTGGATCATCTTAATGATCGATACCGTTATTGCAACAGCGTCCTTTACACTGTCTTACTTTATTTTAAGAGAATTTAGTTCTCCTTTTTTAGTAACACAGCACTTCTTTGTGTATGCCGGACTGTTTGCTGCCATCTCTTTGTCTGTTTTTTACGTAATGCGTATCTATTCAGGATTAATACGTTATTCCAATACCAAGGATATGTTTCGCATCTTTTCAGCGGTATTGGTAGCGAGCCTGCTCTATCCGCTGGCTGCTGAACTGGTAGCACACAGGATGTATAATATTCCGTCGCTGGATATGCCGACCCTGCTTGTTCTGAACTTTTTCATATGTTCATCGTCTCTGATCATGTTCCGTACCCTGATCAAAGAAACCTATATTCTGCTGAAGGGATATGCCATGCAGGATGTTAAGCGGGTACTGGTTTACGGTTCTGATAAGCAGGCCCTGCTGGTAAAGCAGGCTATAGAAGCTGCCGGCAACGGTAAAGTGATTGTAAGCGGTTTTGTACAGCTCAGCGGTAAAAAAATCAACAGCACTATAGAGCAGAAGAAAGTATACCATGTAAGAGAGATTGCTGAATTACATAAGAAACTGAAAATTGATAAGCTGATCCTTTCCAGCGACAATTCTGCCAAGCCGGAGTTTCGCGATCTGATTGACCTCTGCTTCAACCTGGGTATTAAAATACAGACAGTGCCGCCTTCTGAGCAATGGGTGAGCGGACAACTGAGCCTGGTGCAAATACAGGATCTGAAAATCGAAGACCTGTTGCCCCGTAAGCCAATCCAGATCAATAATACCCTGGTATCGCGTGAAATCAGAGGAAAGCGTGTACTGGTAACCGGTGCTGCCGGTTCTATAGGTGCGGAAATTGTGCGCCAGGTGATGACCTATAACCCCGAAATGGTGATTTTGTGCGACCAGGCGGAATCGCCTCTGCACGAAATTCAACTGGAAATGGAAGAAAAATATCCTTCCACGAAAGTGAAAGTATTCATCGCCAGCATACGCAACCTGCGCAGAATGTTGATTCCCTTCAAGGAATATCGCCCGCATATCGTATTCCACGCGGCTGCTTATAAGCATGTACCGATGATGGAAAAACATCCGGAAGAGGCCATCCTCACCAACGTGATGGGTACCCGAAATATAGCCGATCTGGCCGTATGCTTTGGCGTAGATAAGTTTGTAATGATATCTACCGATAAAGCGGTGAACCCTACCAACATCATGGGAGCTTCCAAGCGACTGGCAGAAAAATATGTACAATCGCTCAACAACTCTACCATGAGTCAGCCCGAGTTTTTGTCAAGGCTGATACAGGATGATGATGATGAAACGATTTCTGTAGTGAACAACATCAAAACCAAATTCATCACTACCCGCTTTGGCAATGTGCTGGGTTCCAACGGATCGGTGATACCCCGGTTCAGGCAACAAATTCAGCAGGGTGGACCTATAACAGTAACGCACCCGGAGATTACCCGTTATTTTATGACCATACCCGAAGCCGTTCAGTTGGTGCTGGAAGCTGCGATAATGGGCAATGGTGGTGAAATATACGTGTTCGATATGGGAGAGCCGGTTAAAATAGCCGATCTCGCGGTGAACATGATCAAACTGGCGGGGCTGGTTCCCAACAAAGACATCAATGTGGTATACACAGGGCTGCGTCCTGGCGAAAAATTGTATGAAGAATTGCTGAACGAAAAAGAAACCACCATTCCGACTTACCACGAAAAAATCAAAATTGCGAAAGTGGTAGCTGGTAAGTACAGGGAAGTGCTGGAGGATATTGAAGACCTGACCAGCCTTTGCAAACAGGGAGACAACTACAAACTGGTAGCAAAAATGAAACAGATGGTGCCCGAGTTCATCAGCAATAACTCGGAATATGCCAAACTCGACGAAAATAAAGACAGGAAAAAATTATTGTTTATTCCGGCTTACACTTCTGTGGAAGAAGCAACCCGGGCAGATAAATAAACTTTTGGACGTTGGTTTGTGTAACTGACCAGAGAGGCCACCATTGGTGGTCTCTCTTTTTATTGCCGGTCTGATTCATTTTCTGATGAATTAGCTGCCGAACTTGTGCCGCTGGCGCAGGTAAACCGAAGCCAGTGTTTGGGTTATTGCTTGTAAGGGTATAAACCCAATATTATTTTGCCGCATTGCATCATATTTCCGCCGTTCATCAATTAACGATTTGTTTTCAGAGGGCATTTGAAGCAGAATAGTACATTTAAGTATTGTTGTACGCTAAAATCAGGGTTTCATGAAAGCGGCTGTATATACCCGTTATGGTCCACCGGAAGTGGTGATGGTTAAAGAAGTGGCAGCACCGGTTCCCGCGGAGGACGAAGTACTTGTAAAAGTGATAGCTTCTACGGTAAACCGTACAGATACCGGGTTTAGGAGTGCCGTGTATATCGTTTCAAGATTATGGAGTGGTTTGTTCAAGCCCAGATACCCCATCCTCGGTTGTGAATTTGCGGGAGACATAACAGTGGTTGGCAACAAGGTGCAGGGCTTCTCTATCGGCGACCGGGTGTTTGGCTACAATGACCAGCAATTTGGTGGACATGCGGAGTACCTTACCATCAAATCCAATGCTGCGATAGCCACTATTCCGGAAGGCGTTTCCTACGAAAAAGCGGCAGCTTCCACGGAGGGCGCGCATTATGCATGGGGAAATATCAGGGCTGCGAAGGTGAAAGCGGGCGATAACGTAATGGTATATGGCGCCACAGGGGCAATCGGCAGCGCAGCGGTGCAATTAATGAAATATATCGGCGCCAGGGTAACTGCGGTGGCCAATACCCGGAATGTGGGACTGCTGCAGTCGCTGGGAGCAGATGAAGTGGTAGACTACCAAAACGAGCAATTCACACAAACCTCACAGCGTTTCAGTTTTATTTTCGATGCGGTTGGCAAAAGTTCTTTCGGGGAGTGCAAGCCGCTTTTGACGGAACGGGGGATATACGTATCAACCGAACCCGGAAAAAACGGCGAAAACATCTGGTATGCGCTTACAACGCCGCTATACGGCAGAAAGAAAGTAATATTCCCTATACCGTCGATGAAAAAAGAAGACCTCCTGTTTCTCAGAAAACTGGTAGAGGAAAAAAAGTTCAGCCCCGTAATAGACCGCAACTATTCTCTCGACAACATCGTGGAAGCCCACCGCTATGTAGACGCGGGCCAAAAAACCGGCAATGTGATTATCAATATCATAAAGCAGGCGATGCCAGGTTAGCATATGATTCCTCATGATGGGCTGCACCACCAACAAGATTCTTACGCCCCTGGCAAACTGTTTGCTTGGAACCGGCGAGTGCCTTGCGCATCCCCGGCCACTATTCAATCACGCGGCATCAGGTCTGCTACGAAGCCGCATGATAGTATATGCAGCTCCATTTTTCTGTAGCAGGCTCACCCGGCTGGTTATCACCAGCCGCCACCCAGCGCTCTGTAGGTATCTACTATAGATTGCAACAGCAGTCTTTGAGACATCGTTTTATTCAGTTCTGCATCAAGTACACCCTTTTGGGCAGTGATCACTTCCAGATAGTTGGCATATCCGCCGAGGTACAGATCGTTGGCCGTGGCTACAGCGTCGGCAAGGGTTTGTACTTCTTCATCGTTCAACGCCACTACTCTTTTGTATTGCTCCATGGCCTGCAGGTTGGTCAATACTTCCTGGTACCCCTGCAGTATCGTTTTCTGGTAGGTGTTGAAAGCGATGTTTTGCTCAGCATTGGCAACTGCAAAATCAGATTTTAGCTGGTACCTGTTGAATATAGGTTGGGTGATGCCTCCCAGTAGTCCATACGCCAGCGACCCGTTGGCAAACAGGAGCGGCAGTTTGAAGGCGTTAAAAGCAATATAGGGAGTGAGTGTAAGCGATGGAAAGAATGCTTTTCTGGCGGCGTTCGTATTGGCTTTAGAGGCTTCCAGTTGCAGTTCTGCTTCCAGAATATCCGGACGTTTGCGCAGAAGGTCAGCAGGGATACCGGCTGCAATCGCCTGTGGTATGGATTGCTGATTGATGGCCTCTCCGCGGGGTACAGGTTGCGGAAATCTTCCGAGCATGGTATTGAGTTCGTTTTCCAGACGTATGATGTGGAGCGTCGTTTCCTGCTCCAGGCTCCTGGTTTGCAGTAGTTGCGCAGTAAATTGCTGCACGGCCAGCGAAGTAGCCCTTCCGCCTTCTTTCATAGCTTTTACCACTTCCAGGCTGTGTTCCTGCAACGCTATATTCCGCCGTATAATCTCCAGTTTGCTATCGGTGGCCAGCAGTTCGAAATACAGTGTGGCCACCTCGGTTACCAGTTGTGTAATGGCCCATTGCCTGCCCTGTTCTGTTGCCAGCAGTTTCGCGGCTGCTGACTTTCTTCTCGACTTTAGTTTTCCCCAGATATCAATTTCCCAACTGCTCTTCAACCCCAGAAAATACTCCTGAGTGGGGGAGGTACCTACTTTTTGCTTTTCTGTAATATTCGGCGACAGGTTGGTGTCGAAATTACCAACGCCGGTCATGGTGTATTTACCATATTTATCAGCGGCGCCGGAAACAAACCCATCCAGCGACGGTAGTCCCAGCCCCCTGTTGTACAGCAGATTGGCCCTTGATATAGCAATATACTCCAGTGTATTCTGCAAGTCGAGGTTGTTGTTAACGGCTGTATCAATCAGGCTTTTCAGCACGCGATCTTCAAACAACGATTGCCAACTGACGCTTTCTATTCGAGTGCTGTCTTCAAAGCTGGTATAGACGGCAGGAACGGGCAGGGTATTTTTCGATGCAGACTGCGGCATGCTACATCCCCCGAGCAGTATGATTGTATATGCAAAGGCGGCAAGGCCGGTATAGTGTGTGAACTTTTTCATAAACCAATACAGTAAAAGCTGTTTTTAATATGAATAGTATGATACCGGGTAGGCTGGTTCAGCCACCCGGTATCGGTGTTGTGTTGTACGTATCAGACATCATCCTCCTTATCTACTCGTACTTTCATCGGGCGTACTTTGAGTTTCATTTTCTTTCTAAGCCCCATTTTCTCCTCAATGCCGGCGAATATCACATATAATCCGGGTATGATAATAACGCCGAATATGGTTCCAACAAGCATTCCGCCGGCTGCTGCCGTACCAATAGACCGGTTGCCCAACGCCCCGGCACCCGATGCAATCGCAAGGGGAATCAGACCCGCAATAAAGGCAAATGAAGTCATTAGAATAGGTCGTAGCCTGGAGGCTGCTCCTTCAATGGCTGCCGTTAACACGGGTATACCCATTTTTTTTCGCTGAATGGCAAACTCTACGATCAGAATGGCGTTTTTGCCCAATAGACCGATCAGCATTACCAGCGATACCTGCGCATATATATTGTTTTCGAGCCCCGCCAGTTTCAGGGCTAAGAAAGAACCAAAAATTCCGGCCGGCAGCGATAGTATTACTGCCAGCGGCAAGAGAAAACTTTCGTATTGACCCGCAAGGATGAGGTACACAAAAACAAGACAGATGGCAAAAATGTACACCGCCTGGTTACCCGACAGAATCTGTTCCCGTGTCATGCCCGACCATTCGTAGTCGAAGCCGCGGGGCAATACTTTGTCGGCAGCAGCCTGCACAGCTTGTATGGCTTCTCCACTGCTTCGTCCGGGGGCTGCATCTCCTGTGATGAGCGCGGAAGTATACATATTATACCTTGTAAGCTGCTCAGGGCCAAATACCCGTTCCATGGTGATGAATGTAGAAAAAGGCACCATTTCTCCCTTTGCATTTTTCAGGTAGAGGTCCAGCACATCTTCCGGCTTTTTCCTGTATTGCGGTCCCGCCTGTACCATTACTTTATACATCTGGCCGAACCGTATGAAGTTGGTGGCATAGTAGCTGCCCAGCAGGGTTTGCAGGGTGCTCATCGCATTGTCGATGGTAATGCCTTTTTTCGCCGCCATATCCTGATCGATCTTGATAAGGTATTGCGGAAAGTTGGGATTAAAACCGGTGAAAACTGTAGTAACCACGCCGGATTTCATTACTTCGTTTATGATATCGTCTGCTACATCCTTTGTCTGCTGCAGGTTCTCACTGCCGGTTTTGTCTAACAGCCTGAATTCAAAACCGCTGGAGTTGCCGAAACCGGGTACTGTAGGTGGGGGCAGGTATTCAATGCTGGCATCTTTAATATGCATGGTTTTTTCTTCCAGCACTTTGATCAGATCGTTTACCGATTCATCGCGTTCATCCCAGGGTTTCATATTAATCATGGCCATTCCGTAAGAAGCCCCCGATACCTCAGTAATAAGACTATATCCAGCCAGGGTTGAGATGTTTTCAACGGCGTCGAACTCCTGCGCTATGCTTTGAATTTCATCGAGGATCACCCCGGTGCGTTCCACTGTAGAGCCGGGAGGAGTAGTAACGTTTACATAGATGATTCCCTGATCTTCTGTAGGAATAAAGCCGGAAGGTAATATAGAACTGGCGCCCCAGGTAGCTACAAAAAATGCTACCAAAAGACCCAGTGTAACCACGCGTCTGCCGGCTATCTTCCCAATTAGCCCCTGGTATTTGTGTTGGGTAGCATCATATACCCGGTTGAAGCCGCCGAAAAACCTGGCCAGCCAGCCTTTTCGCTTGCCTGGCTCCTGGTGGCGCAGCATCAATGCACAGAGAGCAGGCGTGAGCGTTAATGCGTTGATGCCCGATATCACGATGGAGATGGCCAGGGTTAACGAAAACTGACGATAAAATACGCCTACCGGACCAGACAGAAAGGCTACCGGCACAAACACTGCCGACATTACAAGCGTAATGGCAATGATAGCGCTGGTGATTTCTTTCATAGCCGAGATGGTAGCATCCATCGGCCCCATATGCTCTTCTGTCATTTTCACGTGCACTGCTTCGACGACTACGATGGCGTTATCGACCACGATACCGATTGCCAGCACCAATGCAAACAGGGTAAGCAGGTTGATAGAGAACCCCAGCGCCTGCATAAAGGCCAGCGTACCAATCAGGGCCACCGGTACCGCCAAAGCCGGTATGAGCGTAGACCTGAAATCTTGCAGGAATATAAATACCACAATGAATACGAGTATGAAAGCCTCAAGCAGGGTTTTCAATACCTCGCTGATAGACGCATCCAGAAATTTAGATACATCGTAGGCATAGTTGTAATCCATACCCGGGATAAAGGAAGTTTCCTTTAACTCCTCCATTTTAGATTTGATATTGGAGATTACTTCTCGCGCGTTGGAGCCCGGGCGCTGTTTGATCATAATAGAGGCAGACGGCTTACCGTCTGTTTTGGAGTCCATACTATAGCTTTGCGCACCGAATTCAATTTCAGCGATATCGCTCAGGCGGAGAATCGATCCATCTGCATCTGCACGGATTACGATATTAGAATACTCTTCCGGTATGGAAAACTTGCCAGTATACCGCAATACGTATTCAAGCGTATTTACTTCCTTACCGGAGCCTTCGCCTGTTTTTCCGGGAGCTGCCTCTACGTTTTGATTGCGCAGCGCGGTGATCACCTCGTCTGCAGACACGCCGTAAGCCAGCATGCGGTGCGGTTGCAGCCATACCCGCATGGCGTAGTCTTTTGCACCCATGATGGCGGCAAAGCCCACCCCTTCAATACGCTTCAGTTCTTTTAATACATTGATGTCGGCAAAATTGAAAATAAAATCTTCGTTCATTGTGCTGTCTTCACTCACAATGTTGAGATACAGCAGCATACTGTTCACTTCCTTCTCTGTTACCACCCCCGCTTTGATCACCTCTTCCGGCAATTCATCCAGTACAGTAGTAACCCGGTTCTGTACGTTTACGGCTGCCACATCGGGGTCTGTGCCTACTTTAAACGAGATGGTGATGAGTGTCATACCGTTGTTGCTGGTAACCGTATTCATATAGGTCATGCCCGGCACCCCGTTGATGGCTCTTTCCAACGGCGTAGCTACTGCATCTACGCACACCTGCGCGTTGGCACCGGTATAATTGGCTGTTACGGTTACGGAAGGTGGTACTATGTCGGGAAACTGGGTAATAGGCAGCGTAAACAGCGCCAGTAAACCCAGTAAGGTTATAATAAGCGATATAACCAGGGATAAAATAGGTCTCCTGATAAAAGTTTCAACCATAAGTTTCGAATTGTAAAAAAGAATGTACTATACGCAAACGCGTGTGTTAACAAGGGCCATGGGGTATCATAAACTCCAGTTTGTTACTGGTTTGGGAAGAATTTTTACTCCCTCTTTAATGTTTTGCACCCCTTCAAAAACAATTTTGTCTCCCACTTCCAGCCCTTCCTTTATCAGGTATGCGTCAGCCAGCCGTGCCTGGGGAACAATTCCCTTCATTTGTACCGTATTATCGTCTGTTACCAGAAAAACATAGTTCTTGTCTTGTATTTCGAACACGCATTTCTGGGGAATCAGCATTACCCGTTCAGCCGGTACGGTCAACTGCACTTTACCCGAGGCCCCGTGGCGTAACAATTTTTCCTTGTTGGGAAATTTTGCCCTGAATGCAATAGAGCCGGTAGCCTCGTCAAATTCGCCTTCCACTGTTTCAATCATACCAGAGTCTTTATAGGGTTCGCCATCTGCAAGTATCAGCGCCACCTTTTCATTGCGTGTATTGGAAACGTCTTTTTTATAGCGAAGGTATTCGCTTTCTGAAACTGTAAAATAGGCATATACATCCCGATTGTCTGATATGGTGGTCAGCAGCGAGCCGGCATCTATCAGGCTGCCCGCTTTTAAGGGAATGCGGTCTATGATGCCATCGAACGGTGAGCGCATCAACGTATAAGACAGCTTTGTTTCGGCATTTCTTTGCTCAGACTGCGCTTCTTCTATTTTGGCCTTCGCCGCATTTAGCCTGGCTTCTACCATTTCCAGTTCAGAGGGAGCCACAATATTTTTTGCCAGCAGGGTCTTCACCCGCGATAGCTCCACCTCGGCTGTTTTGGATTCTGCTATGGCATTACTGACGTTAGCCTTTGCTTTCGAAACTTCGATCTCAAATTCTTTAGGGTCTATCTGGAACAATAATTGTCCCTTTTTTACTTCCTGCCCTTCATCCACAAAAATCCTGTTGAGGAAGCCATGCACTCTGGCTCTTATTTCCACATTCTTAACGGCCTCAATGCTGGCTACGTAATTCTGGTATAGAACGGTATCTCTGGCAGTAACCTCAATAACCGGTAGCTCCTGCACTACTTCCTGGTTTTCAACTGCCTGCGACTGGCACCCTGCCACTACAATTACAGAAGCCATCAATATGTATAAATACTGTTTCATGTATTATTGGTTGTTTAAACACCTTCCCCCGCAATATGTTCCAGGGAGTTTATAGAAGCACATGCCTGTTCATTTGTTATAAAGCAGGCAATGATAAAAAATGATAATTAGTATGTTGTTGGTCAAAGAAAACAGGTAGGGAATACAGAAAAGTCCGTTCAAAAAGGAGTAAGGCGAAAAATGAAATGATGATGTTGGAGTAAAAGTTCTTCTGATTGTTCAGGGCAATACAATCGTGGGGCGGCGGCTTTCAGCAACTTACCGGGCAGGGGTTGCTCGTCGGCGAGCAGCATATCCGGCAAAAAGGTACTGAAGCATCGGAGCTTTGCGCTAAAATAATCGTAGCTGAAGTCAGGTTTTTCCGATTCAGGCAGGGCATCCTGCAATCCGGCTACATTTTCCAGAATCAGTTCAAGCACAGTAGAGCGGTTCAGCTCATCTTCTGTAATCAGACCGAGGCTCAGCCATTGCGAAAAATCGTTGCTTTCTTTTGCCTCTATCTGACTGCCGGGTAAAAAAGTAAGGATATTCAGAAAGCTGAAAAGAAGAAGACCCGCTACCTTTCTTTTTATCTTTTGAGCTATTTTGAACATGAATGATAAGTTAAACCTGCGGTCGCTTTTTTTGCCGTACAAATATAGGGCATACCCCCGGGAAGTTTGTTAAAATATGCATGAATAGCCGGGTTTTAGCAAAAAATATAAGGTTACGTTAAGAAACGTTAATGTTTATATATGGTATTTGTTGATCAGGTGCGGGTGAAAGCGTGCACAACCTTGTGTACAAATTTTAGCTTATCAGCTACCGGTGGGTGAATCACAAAAGGGTAGGCATCTTTTAGCCCCATGCTGCGGTTGAGGTTGTTGAGCACCACGCTGAAATAGATCCATTGGTGAAGAATATGGTCGAATCCGGCAATAGTATAGGGGTCTCTGTCTATAGCCAGTTGAAATTCGTTGCGATCATACCTGATAACCGGCGAGAGGCTTACCCCGTAGGCATAAGCTGTTTCCAGGGTATCTACAATATGGAGGTAATGCGCCCAGCTTTCTGCCCAGTCTTCCCATGGATGAGCGCTGGCATAAGCACTGATGAAGCGTTCGTTCCAGCGGGCGGGGGCGCCATAGTCGTAGTAGGTTTTGAGGGCTTGGCCGTAATCTGCGGTTTCATCACCAAACAATGCCCTGAACTCATTGTATAGCACACCGTTCCGTACCAGCAGGTCCCAGTAATAATGCCCTACCTCATGGCGAAAATGCCCCAGCACGGTACGGTATACCTCTTCGAGGTTTCTTCTGGCCATTTCCCGTTCAATATCGTCTGCTTCTGAGATATTAATTGTAATGATGCCGTTGGCATGGCCGGTTATCACTTTGTTGGTTTCATCTGCCTTAAAGTCAAAAAAAAGCCCATAGTCAGCGTCTTTTGCCTTACTTACTACGGGCAGCGATAAACGCAGCATACTATATACAAGTCGGTGTTTGGCCAATTCCAGCGCATGCCATCGCTGGCGGTAGCTTTCATCGCTGAGGTTGGGAATGGTGCGGTTGAGCTGGCAGGCTATACAAAACTCATCTGTTTCATTGGCAGGTGTAAGCCAGTTGCATACATGGTAGGTGCGGTTAAAGCAAAACCTGTATGCACCGATTTTCCTGTCTGGTGGAAGATTGTTGCCGGCAATGGAGATAAACTCCATGCTGGATGGCTCAAAGCCCAACTGCCGTCCGCAGTTGCCGCAAACGTAGTTTTCAAAATACAGGGGTTGCCCGCAGTGGTCACAAGCGAAAATTTTCATAAGTATTGCATTGAATAAGCGCGCTGTTGGTAAAGCTACGCAAAACGGTAAAGCATAATTGCATCATGCCTGGCCCAGCACCAGTTTTTCAATTATTGCAGGAAAGTACTCGTGTTCCAGCCTGTGTATTTTTTGCGCCAGTGTTTCGGGGGTGTCTTCCGGAGATACAGTGCATTTTTCCTGAAAAACCCGGGCGCCGTGGTCGAAATGTTCATCTACCAGATGAATCGTGATACCACTTTCTTTTTCACCTGCGGCAATTACAGCTTCGTGTACGAACCTCCCATACATGCCCTTACCGCCGTATTTGGGTAGCAGAGAAGGGTGTATGTTAACGATCTTCTCGGGGTAGGCGGCTATTAACTGCTCGGGCACTTTCCAGAGAAAGCCGGCCAGTACTATCCAGTGTACATCGGCGGATTGTAATGCTGCCACATAGCCATCGCCTCTGAAAAACCTTTCTTTTTCAATGATTAGTGTTGGCAACTGCTCTCTTTCTGCTATCTGTAAAACGCCCGCCTGTGGTTTGTTCGATACGATCAGGCGTACCCGGATAAGGGAATGATTCCTGAACCTGTCGATTATTTTCTCTGCATTGGATCCTGTACCTGAGGCAAAAATGGCCAAATTCAGCATTTATGTATGATCATTTAAGTTTGAATAGTATTTTATTGATGTACTTCAGCGTGATGGGATAGTGAGTAAGATGGTAAGATGATAAAATAGTAAAATGGTAAGATGGTAAAATAGTAAGATACGGTAAGATGGTAAGACCGTAAGGTGCGACTTGCGTTCCACAACCCGTGGCATACAATTTAATCCGTAATTTACTATAACACATCACTTCCCAATTACAACTTGATCCCTATTCTCCGCAACATTTTCTTCTCAAAATTCCAGAAAAAGGCAAATTGCCCAAAAACGAAAGCTACCGTCAGCAGAATGATCTGATACCCTATCAGCAGCATGCCCAGCTTCAGGAGTAGTTTCCATAGCCAGAACGTTTCGTTGGTAAATCCGGCCCATCCGGTTACGAGTGCTGAAAGCCAGGCTGTAGTAGAACCGGTTATGGCAAAAACAATCAGTATGACAATGAATTGCCCGCCACTGACGTTCCATTTTTGCTGTAGTTTTTTGAACATGCCCTGCAATTTGGTAAAAATCCGGGAAAGACGATGAATTATAATGGTGCGATCATGAACATCGAAGTCAGGAAAGCTGTTTTATATGCTGATATTTATAAATATAAACAATTCGGTATTTGGAAACTGTTGCTGTATGAAATCATCCATAAGGGGTGAGAAAGCTCATTACAAAAACATGACAAAAATCATATCGCATCATCAAAATCGGCTGAAAACCAATGTGGGCTTGGGAAAATTTTTTTCCAGAATGTGAATATTTTGTCAATGGGGTGACCTATTTTTGCAGCCATACGGGATACATACCACATCACACAAACTCCTGGATATAATGAGCTACCGATCAACTGTAAAGGCAATTTTTTCTGGATGTATATTACTAGTTTTTTCGTGTTTTTTGGTGGGTACTGCCAACGCGCAGGATGGAAGGGCGCTTTTTAACCAGAAATGCGCTACCTGTCACAGTATTACAAAGGACATGACGGGGCCTGCGCTGCAGAATTTTGAAGAAAGAGGCCCATGGAGCGACCGGCAGGCTGTATATGAGTGGGTACGTAACCCCTTCGCTTACAGAGAGAAAAGCCCTTACGTACAGGATCTGATCAAACAGTTCAAAGGGGTGATGATGACGGGAAACGCCGACCTGACCGATGAGCAGATCGACGCTATAGTTGATTATATCAATGCTCCTCCCGCTACGCCTACCACCCCCCAGGGAGGTGCCGCAGCAGCCCCGGAAAGCGACAATACCTTATTATTTGGTGTACTTACCTTAATATTAGCTGTTATAGCCCTTACTTTATTACAGGTAAATGCCAACCTCAAAAAAATGTCGGATGATAAGGAAGGTATTCCTGCTCAGGAGCCAGTACCTTTCTATCGCAATAAAATGTATATTGCCCTGACTATCATCGCCTTATTTATATTGGGCGGCTATCTCACCATACAGGGTGCGGTAGGGCTGGGGCGCCAGACCAACTACGAGCCCGAACAACCCATTTACTATTCTCACAAAGTACACGCGGGTATCAACCAAATCAGTTGTTTGTATTGTCATAGCGGGGCTCAGGAAGGAAAGCAGGCACTGATACCTTCTGTAAACGTATGTATGAACTGTCATATGGCGGTAAATGAATATGTAAAAGGTCCCGATCTCTACCGTGCGGATGGAACCAAAGTGAACGGTACCGCTGAGATTAAAAAATTATATGAATATGCAGGGTGGGATGAAGCTACCCAATCGTACACCGGCGAAGGAAAACCCATTGAGTGGGTGCGCATTCACAACCTGCCCGACCACGTGTATTTCAATCACTCACAGCACGTAGTGGTAGGCGAACAGCAGTGTCAGACCTGTCACGGCAATATCACCGAAATGGATGAGGTGTTCCAGTTTTCTGACCTGAGCATGGGGTGGTGTATTAACTGTCACCGCTCTACAAAAGTTCAGTTCGATAACGAATTCTACAGCATATACGAAAAGTTCCATGATGATATCAGGGAGAAAAAAATAGACAGTGTAACTGTAGAAATGATCGGCGGACTGGAATGTCAGAAATGCCACTATTAAACAGGGAGAGGTGAGTTTTTCACACTGGTTTAAGTTATTTATTCTCAATCCTATAAGTGGAGCGAATCATACAAATCTCTTTTATAAATGGAGCAAAAAAAGTACTGGCAAAATTTAGGTGAATTAAACAATTCAGCAGGTTACCGGAAATCCCTGAAGGATGAGTTCCAGGAAGATCTGCCCGCTCTCCCATCGGAAACACCGGTAGGGGATGAGGAGAAAGGATTGCTTGATGCGAAAGCTCCCCGCAGGGACTTTTTAAAGTATGTTGGATTCAGCACCGCTGCGGCTGCTATCGCTGCGGGTTGTGAAGCGCCTGTAAGAAAAAGCATTCCTTATTTAAATAAACCTGAAAATATTACGCCGGGTGTTGCCCAATATTATGCTACTACTTACGTGGCAGAAGGTGAGGTAGTACCCTTGATAGCAAAAGTGCGCGACGGCCGTCCTATTAAAGTAGACGGTAATCCGGATTCGCTGCTGACCGGAAAAAGCGGCGGTACATCCGCACGCGTACAGGCTTCTGTGCTGGATTTGTATGATACCGCACGGTTGCGCTATCCCGCTGAGATGGCAGACGGTGAACCAAAAGAAATTCCCCTGTTTGAAGCAATCGATAAAAAAATAGCAGGAGAGATTGGCGGCAATGTGGTGTTACTTACTGCTACCATTAACTCTCCTACCACCAGGCAGGTGATCGGTGAATTTCTGGCAAAGTTTCCTGGCAGCCGGCATGTGCAGTACGATGCAGTGTCGTACAGCGGCATATTGGAAGCCAACCAGCTTTCTTACGGTAAAAGAGCCATTCCTGCTTATCACTTCGATAAAGCAAAAGCTATTATCAGTCTCGATGCAGACTTCCTGGGTACCTGGCTGAGCAGCGAAGAATACGCCTGCCAGTATGCCAAAGGACGTGAGATAGATCAGGAGAACCCCCAAATGAGCAAGCATATTCAGTTTGAGGGTGCATTGAGCCTTACGGGTTCAAATGCCGACGATCGCTTTCTTTGCAGACCCTCTGAACTGGGTGCTGTAGCCCTCAACATCTTGTCTAAACTTGGGGGGGCGGTGTCTGCTCCTGCGCTGCAGGATGAAAAACTGGCCCGCGGTGTTGATATGGCCGTGTCTTTTATCAACAGCAATAAAGGTGCCTCCCTGGTAGTTTGCGGAAGCAACGACCCGGCGGTGCAACTGGTGGTAAACGCCATTAACGAATTGGCCGGTGCCAACGGCAACACCATCAACTGGGCACATCCCGGACTCATACGCCAGGGCATTGATGCTGAAATGGCACAGCTTGTGGCCGACATGAAAGAAGGTAAGGTGCAATCCTTACTGATCTACGATGCCAACCCCGTTTACAACTATCCCGACGCGGAAGGATTCAAAGCCGGACTGGAAAAAGTGAAGCTCTCTGTTTCATTCAACGACCGTCCCGATGAAACCTCCGGTTTGTGTAAATATATTATACCACATCACCATTATCTGGAGAGCTGGGGAGATGCAGAAGGACGTGAAGGCTTCATCAGCCTGTTGCAGCCTACGATTGCTCCTCTTTTCAAAACCCGGTATTTCCAGACAGCTCTGCTGAAGTGGAGTGGTAATGATACAGACTACGAAGATTATTTCAAGAACTATTGGATTGAAAAGCTCGGCAGCGAATCTGCGCTCGATCGTGCGCTGCAGGCTGGTATCATTGAACCGGCTACAGAACCTTTCGCAACAGCCCCCTATACCGATGCTGGTTTGGCCGATGCAGTGGCAAAGGCGGCTGGCAGGTCATCGGGAGAAGGTGTGGAAATCGTATTGTACCAGAAAGTGGCCCTCGGAAGCGGTTCGGCTGCCAATAATCCCTGGTTGCAGGAGATGCCTGACCCGATCAGCCGGGCTGCCTGGGATAACTATGCCATGATATCGTACGCTATGGCCGAAGAGCTGGGCATAAAGCTGGACGATCATTATGAAGTGGAAGTACATAAACCCGTGCTGGAGTTTACCATAGACGGGCAGGCGGTTGAACTGCCGATACTCGCCATACCCGGCATGCACCCCAAAGTGGTGGCATTGGCACTGGGATACGGAAGGGGAGAAGGTGCAGGTAAGGCTGCGCATGGAGTAGGTTTTAATGCTTACCCCCTGGTGAAACTGGAAGGCGGCAACCGTAAATATCTAACAGAAGCTACTGCTTACCAGAAACTCAAGAAGACGTATGATATTGCTTATACGCAAACGCATAACCAATACGAAGGACGTACCGAGGTAGTACGCGAATATACCCTGGAAGACTTCAGGAAAAACCCGGACGACACCGTTCATTATCGGGAGCATCTGGCAAAAGATTTTGCTCCTAAAACGCATAATTTCCGCGACGATGCCACCCTGTATCCGGTACACGAATTTCCTGGTGCACACTGGGGAATGAGCATCGACCTGAATGCCTGCACTGGCTGCGGCGCCTGTACCATTGCCTGTACGGCAGAGAACAATGTGCCGGTGGTAGGAAAAAGCGAAGTGCTGCGTGCACACGAAATGCACTGGCTGCGGATAGACCGTTATTATGCATCTTACAGAGATAATACAGAAGGCGATGCGTTGAACGTGGTGTTCATGCCTATGCTTTGCCAGCATTGCGATAATGCGCCCTGCGAGAACGTATGTCCGGTATCGGCAACCAATCACAGTACCGAAGGGCTCAACCAGATGGCGTATAACCGTTGTATCGGAACCCGTTATTGCGCTAACAACTGCCCTTATAAAGTTCGCCGCTTCAACTGGGCTGATTATACCGGTGCAGACAGTTTCGGCGACAACCAGAAAACAAAAGGGGTAGGTAAGCTGGATCCTGCGGTATTCCAGATGAACGAAGACCTTACCCGTATGGTACTGAACCCCGATGTAACCGTTCGTTCGCGCGGTGTGATAGAAAAATGCTCGTTCTGTGTGCAAAGGTTGCAGGACGCTAAGCTGCAGGCTAAAAAAGAAAAAGATCCTACCCTGATCAGGGATGTGCAAACAGCCTGTATGCAGGCCTGCTCTACCAACGCCATTGTATTTGGTAATGTGAACGATAAGGAGAGCAAGGTGTACAAGTTGAGAAATATAGAGCAGAAGCGTCGTACTTATTACGCGCTGGAAATGATTCACGTGTTGCCGAATGTTAGCTATCTGGCCAAAATCAGAAATACCGACAGGCCGGTAGGTGTGCAGAAGGTACAACACGAAGTAGAAGCAGGACAAGAATCTCACGGATAGAAAGGAAACAGTTAGTAGTTATTTGATTAGTTATAAATAATTATAAACAGGCAGTTATAGTAATGGCTGCAGGAAAATAATCAAGTCAATGAGCGTAATTAAGTACGAATCGTTTGTAAGGGAGCCGCTGGTAGATGGAGATAAAACCTACAAGCAGGTAACGGAAGATATAGTGTATACTATAGAAGCCAAGCCAACCCGCCTGTGGTACATAGGTTTCTGGATTTCGGTGGCATTGTTGCTGTTCGGTGTGTACTCGTTGTACATGGAGGTGGTATACGGAACCGGGCAGTGGAACCTGAACAAGACCATTGGCTGGGGCTGGGATATTACCAACTTCGTATGGTGGGTAGGTATTGGTCACGCCGGTACGCTGATCTCTGCCATATTACTATTGTTCCGCCAGGGCTGGAGAACCGGTGTAAACAGGGCGGCAGAAGCAATGACCATATTTGCGGTAATGTGTGCGGGACAGTTCCCCATTTGGCACATGGGTAGGGTTTGGATGGCCTTTTTCGTAATGCCTTACCCCAACACCCGCGGTCCGTTGTGGCCTAACTTTAACTCTCCGCTGCTATGGGACGTGTTTGCGATATCCACTTATTTTACGGTATCATTGCTCTTCTGGTATTCTGGTCTGTTGCCGGATTTTGCTACCGTTCGCGACCGGGCCAAAACCAAGCTTCGTAAATTATTATATGGTATGGCTTCCTTCGGATGGAACGGCTCTACCAAGCACTGGCAGCGTTTTGAAAGTCTGTCGTTGGTACTGGCAGGCTTAAGTACGCCGCTGGTACTGTCTGTACACACCATTGTATCGTTCGACTTTGCCACATCTGTGGTGCCTGGATGGCATACTACCATCTTCCCACCCTATTTCGTGGCGGGTGCGGTATTCTCGGGGTTTGCGATGGTGCAAACGCTGATGCTGATTGTGCGTAAGGTGATGAACCTGCAGGATTATATTACCCTGGGACACATTGAGGCGATGAACAAAGTGATCGTGTTGACGGGGTCTATCGTGGGCTGCGCATACTTAACCGAGTTGTTTATTGCATGGTATGGCGCCAACCCTTACGAGTTTGACATTTTCTATAAATATCGTATAGCGGGTGCCTACGGCTGGAGCTACTGGCTGATGATGACCTGTAACGTGATCTCACCCCAGTTGTTCTGGTTTAAAAAGCTGAGAAGAAACATCGGGTTTACATTCTTCATGAGTGTTATAGTAAACGTAGGGATGTGGTTCGAGCGATTTGTGATCATCGTTTCTTCTTTGTACCGCGATTATCTGCCTTCTTCCTGGTCACTGTATTATCGCCCCACCATATTTGAAATAGGCTTCTACCTGGGTACTTTCGGTTTGTTCTTTGTATGTTTCTTCCTGTTTGCTAAATACTTCCCCACTATTGCTATTGCTGAGGTGAAGAGCATATTGAAAACAAGCGGGGAAAGCTATAAAGCAAAAATGAGCGACCTGGAAAGACTGAGTCTGGAAGAATTCGAAAAGAAGATGAACCATCATTAATAATCGGATGGTAGTCGATAACATATTTATTTAATCACCTTATAAAAGCCAATTGGTGTAAGGTTATGGATGTAAGAAAATTTGTTGTAGGAAGTTTTGACGACGAGGCGGTATTGTTTCCCGCAGTGGAAAAAGTACGTAAGGCAGGGTATAAAATACACGATGTATACACGCCCTTCCCTGTACACGGGTTGGATAAGGCCCTGGGATTGCGCGATACCAGCCTGCATACGGCAGGGTTTATTTACGGACTCACCGGGCTTTCTACAGCACTGGGTTTTATCAGTTGGATCCTTACCAGAGACTGGGTGCAAAACTATGGGGGTAAGCCTCATTTTTCACTGCCGGCATGGATACCGATCATGTTTGAACTGACGGTACTGTTTTCTGCAGTGGGAATGGTGTTGACTTTTTGTTATCTGTGCCAGTTGGCGCCGTTTGTAAAGAAGCACCACTTCAGTTTACGGGCTACAGATGATCTGTTTGTGATGGTAATAGAGGCTACACCTAAAATGAATGTACAGGAGCTGGAATCTTTTCTGGCAGGTGCTGGTGCGCAGGACATCAATGTACAGGTAGCAGAAGCCGGATGGTGGATAGGCCGCTATGACATGGAGAGAAAGTTATTTGAAACCCAAACTGAGACTGCAACTGCATAAACCTAACAGACAACTTAACAGGGATGAAAAAATTAACAGTTATATCTTTTGTGACGATGGCGGTAGTAGTTACCGCGATCAGTTGTGGCGATAACAAAAAGCCCGGCAAAATATATATGCCGGATATGGCTTATAGCCGTGCGTATGAAACTTATTCTGAAAACCCGTTGTTTGAGGATAATCAAACCAATCGTACGCCTGTACAGGGCACCATAGCCCGCGGACAGATGTTGCCCTTCAGAATAGCGGAAGATACACCGGGTGATACCACTAATTTCGGCAAAGCGCGTTTGATCAGCAATCCTCTTCCACCGCTGAGTGAAGAAGAGACAACAGAAGCAGAGCGTTTGTACCTGATTTATTGCGGTATCTGCCATGGCGCCAAGCTGGATGGTAACGGTCCGCTTTGGAATGACGGAGATGGAGCATACCCTGCTGCTCCCAAAAACCTGACCGATCCTGTAGTAGCTAACCAGGGAGATGGCCAGTTATTTTATACTATTACCTACGGTAAAAATAAAATGGGCAGTTATGCCTCACAGCTTAATGTTAAGCAACGCTGGATGATAGTACATTACATGAAAGATAAACTGGGTAAATCAAAAGCACCTGCTGCTGCAGACAGCAGTGCGGCAAATTAAAACTGATTGAGCAATGATTAAGCAACAATTCGAGACGCCTGCAAGTTATAAAAAATGGACTTTTGCACTGCTGGGAATAGGGTTGGCCGCGTTGCTGGGCGGTATTTTTGTACTTGCCTTTAGCAAGGATGAACACGATGTAACCCGTTTTTGGGCGGTATTGCTGCAAAACAGTGTGTACTTTTTGATGATCGTAAATGCCGCTATGTTTTTTATATGCGCTACCACGCTGGCGCATGGCGGATGGCCCATTGCTTTCCGCAGGGTGCCTGAGGCCATATCTGCTGTAGTGCCGGTTTTTGCCATTCTGGCGTTGATTGTGTTCATCGGTATTATATACGGGCATCAGCATCACATCTATCACTGGATAGATGAAGCTGAGGTAGCCAACGACCCCATACTTACCTGGAAAAAAGGCTTTCTGAACCCGACGTTCTTTATGGTGTGGACTGTTATCACACTAACGGTATGGACCGTGGTGGGTAGAAAAATGAGGCAGCTTTCCCGCGAGGCAGACGAGCCTATGGAAGGAGAACAGGCTAAGAAGTATATCTTTAAGAATACAGTGTGGGCTTCTATTTTCATCGTATTCTTCGCACTTACAACGGGTTCTACCGTTCCCTGGATATGGTTTATGAGCATAGATGCCCACTGGTACTCTACCATGTATAGCTGGTATACTTTTATTTCCAGCTTTGTAGGTGGATTGGGCCTGATTGCTTTGTTCGTGGTATTTCTTAAGAACCACGGCTATCTGGAATATGCCAGCCGGGAGCACCTGCACGATATTGGTAAATTTATTTTCGCTTTTTCCATCTTCTGGACCTACTTGTGGTTCTCACAGTTTATGTTGATTTGGTATGCTAATATACCCGAAGAAACAGTGTATTTCCAACCCAGGGTGAATGGTCCCTACAAAGGAATTTTCTGGTTCAATCTGATTGTGAATTTTGTGGCACCTATACTGATTCTCATGACCAGGGGATCAAAAAGAAATTACGCAGTGATTACTTTTATGGCGGTGCTGGTTATATTGGGTCACTGGCTGGATTATTACCAGATGGTGATGCCCGGAACGGTAAAAGATCATTTTAGTCTGGGATGGTTTGAGTGGGGTATCTTTGCTTTGTATGCTGGCATGATCCTGTTTTTTACCGGAAGGGCATTGTCTAAAGCCCCGATGCTGGCAACCCATCATCCATATTTGAAGGAAAGTGTGATACATCATACCTAGGCAAGCGACTGAAGACAATAAATTGTTAAGTAATAATTTGTATATAAAATGACCTGGACCGAGTATTTTGTTATAATTATTGTAGCGCTGATATTCATCGTCATCTTTCAGATTGCGAAGGCCAGCGAGTATGTGTCTGTATTGAAAGGTGAGAAAAAAGCCTTCCTGCAAAATAATCGGATCAACGCATTCCTCATGCTGGTGTTTCTGGTGCTGGGGCTTGCTGCTGCCTGGTGGTGCAACAGCCTGTTGTACGATAAAACCCTGCTGGGCGTACCGGCTGCCTCTGAACACGGTGAGGAAATAGACAACATGATGTGGATTACCCTGTATATTACCGGGTTTGTGTTCATCGCCACGCAGATACTGTTGTTCTGGTTCGCATACCGGTATCAGGCTACTGAAACCAGGAAAGTTCATTATTATCCTCACAATAATAAGCTGGAATTGTTGTGGACGGTGGTACCGGCAATAGCGCTTACCGTACTGGTAGCTTTTGGTCTGTACTATTGGTACCGTATCACAGGTGAAGCGCCCAAAGAATCCATGGAAGTGGAAATTACCGGACACCAGTTCGGTTGGGAATATCGCTACGCAGGGAAAGATGGTATTTTGGGCCGGCAGCACTACAAGCTGGTAGACTATGCCAATCAGAATCCGTTGGGGCAAGACTGGGCGGATGCGGCCAATCACGACGATCTGCACCCTACCGAATTGCACCTGGTGGTAAACAAACCGGTAAAGTTGATCATCCGTTCGCAGGATGTAATACACGACGTGGGATTACCACATTTCCGCTTGAAAATGGATGCCGTGCCCGGTATCCCCACCACGATGTGGTTTACTCCCAAATACACCACGGAAGAGATGAGGAAGATCACAGGAAATGACAATTTTGTGTACGAAATTGCCTGTGACCAGATGTGCGGCAACGGACATTACTCCATGAAGGGCATTATTGTGGTGGAAACCCAGGAGGAATTTGACAAATGGATATCTGAACAGACTCCGCAGTATAAAATGGCACACCCCGATGTTGCCCAGACAGATGGTGCAGCGCAACAGGAAGAGGTGCAGTAGTAAAAATGTCTTAACTAGTTTTTAAATACATAGAAATGAGTAACGAAGCTGTAATACAACATGGAGTAGGCGCCCACGACGTGCATGATGCACACCACGAGGGACACCATCACCATGAGACCTTTATCACCAAATACGTGTTTAGTCAGGATCATAAGATGATCTCTAAGCAGTTTTTGATAACAGGTATCATATGGGCGTTGATCGGTGGGGCTATGTCTGTGCTGTTTCGTATTCAGTTGGGCTACCCGGACGCTACCTTGCCGTGGCTGGAAGATATATTCGGTCATTGGGCGAAAGACGGGAAAATCACCCCGGAGTTTTATTATGCGCTGGGAACCATGCATGGAACCATCCTGGTGTTCTTTGTGTTAACAGCCGGGCTGAGCGGTACATTTGCCAACCTGTTGATTCCTTATCAGGTGGGTGCCCGCGATATGGCTTCTCCCTTTATGAACATGCTGTCTTACTGGTTTTTTGTTTTGTCCAGTATCATTATGATGGCATCGTTGTTTGTACAAACCGGGCCCGCTGCTGGTGGGTGGACGGTGTATCCGCCGCTTAGTGCGCTCGGTGATGCGTCGCAGGGTTCCAAAATCGGCATGGATTTGTGGCTGATCAGCATGGCTTTGTTCGTTGTATCATCCCTGTTGGGTAACGTGAACTATATTTCCACCATTCTGAACCTGCGTACCAAGGGTATGACCATGACGAGGATGCCTTTAACCATATGGGCGCTTTTGTTTACCGCTATTCTGGGATTATTGTCCTTCCCTGTGTTGTTGTCTGGTTTTATACTGTTATTATTCGATCGCCACCTGGGCACGAGCTTCTATCTGGCTGATATTGTGCTGGCCGGCAACATACTTCCGAATGAGGGAGGAAGTGCCATTCTGTATCAGCACTTGTTCTGGTTCCTGGGCCACCCCGAAGTGTACATTATCATTCTGCCGACGATGGGATTGGTGTCTGAAGTAATGTCTGTAAATGCGCGTAAGCCTATCTTCGGCTACATGGCAATGATTGCTTCTATGTTTGCCATTGCACTGCTGGCCTTCCTGGTGTGGGCACACCATATGTTCGTCACCGGATTGAACCCATTCCTGGGGTCGGTGTTTGTGTTGCTCACCCTGCTTATTGCGGTTCCGTCCGCTATTAAGGTGTTCAACTGGCTTACGACGCTTTGGAGAGGAAATATACATCTTACCCCCGCCATGTTGTTTTGTATAGGATTTGTGAGTATGTTTATTTCGGGTGGGTTAACAGGTATCTGGCTGGGTAACTCTACCATGGATATTCACCTGCATGATACTTATTTTGTGATTGCTCACTTCCATATTGTGATGGGGGTATCTGCTTTCATGGGAATGTTTGCAGGTATTTACCACTGGTTTCCGAAGATGTACGGAAGGTATATGAATAATACATTGGGATATATCCATTTCTGGATAACCATGGTATGTGCCTATGTTATTTTCTGGCCCATGCACTATGAAGGTTTTGCAGGTATGCCCCGCCGTTATTATGATTACTCCAATTGGGAGTCATTTAAGCAGTTCGTTGAACTGAATAAAGTAATCAGTTTCGCAGCAATTCTGTCGTTCCTGGTTCAGATTCTTTTTGTGTTCAACTTCTTCTATTCCATTTTCAAAGGAAGAAAGGTGACCACCAAGAATCCCTGGAAGGCCAATACCCTGGAGTGGACTACTCCTATCAACCCCGGGCATGGCAACTGGCCGGGTGAGATACCTGAGGTACATCGCTGGGCATACGATTATGGAAAAGACGGTGTAGATCACGTAGATCAGGTAACACCGATCGGTGAGCATGAGTCGAAAGACGCGCATTAGCGTTTTATTATTATAATACTCTGCGGCTGCACGAGGCCGTGGTTTAAATATGGAGGTTCTTGGAGGTGACGGAAACAAATAACAGGCTGGAGCAATCTACTTCTTTTACGGTGGTAGATAAGCTCAAAGACTATATGTCGCTGATAAAGTTCACACTGAGCTTTACGGTGGTGTTTTCTTCTGTTATCAGTTATTTGCTGGCGCCGAATATTACTTTCAATATTGTATCAGTTCTTTTATTATTGACCGGAGGCATGTTGATCACTGGCGCTGCCAATGCCATCAACCAGATTACGGAAAAAGAAACCGATGCGCTGATGAAGCGTACGGCCAAACGACCCGTAGCCAGTGGGCGGATGAGCGTTACAGAAGCTTCTGCTTTTGCAGCCATTGCCGGCGCTGTTGGGGTATACATCATCGGAGTATGGTTCAATTGGACGGCTGCGATGTTGGGAGCTTTTAGCTTGTTTTTGTACGGGTTTGTATATACCCCGCTAAAACGGGTGCATTCTGTATCGGTGTTGGTGGGGGCTGTACCGGGTGCCTTGCCCTGTTTGATTGGTTGGGTGGCAGCTACGGATAGTTTATCAGCCGGAGGATGGGTGTTGTTTGCTATCCAGTTTTTCTGGCAATTCCCGCATTTTTGGGCAATTGCCTGGGTAGCGCACAACGACTATTCCAAGGCAGGGTTTAAACTGATGCCGTCTGATGCCGGGCCTACAAAATATTCAGCCATTCAGGCTATTATATATTCGCTGCTGATGTTGCCGGTGGGCTTTATTCCCTACCTGATCAATATGAGTGGGCAAATTAGCCTGGTGATTGTATTGTTGGCCAACCTGTATATGGTATGGCAGTGTATAAGATTATACCGGGAAATGACAGTGCCCGCGGCAAGACGGGTGATGTTCAGTTCCTACATATACCTGCCGGTGGTACTGTTGAGTTTACTGGCCGATAAAGTAGCCGGGGTATAGTAGAAATGTATAAGCCGGAAAAGCAGAGAAGCCGGAGACTGGGAGCTAAGCAGCATGCAAACAAGCCCCACGCATAGAAAAAAGGGGCATTGGTGAAAGTATATGGCTCCGGCGGATATAGGAGGAGATAAAAAAAAGTAATAATGGATGAGGTGATGAATGCGCAACGCAAAAAAATACATCCGTACAAATTCAGCTTGTGGCTGGGATTGGCTGGGGTTATTATGATGTTTGCCGGCTTAACGAGTGCGTATATAGTGAAAAGAAGCCAGCCCGGATGGGAGAGCTTTGCCCTGCCGAAGATCTTTATGTATTCAACCGTGGTCATTTTGTTAAGCAGCTTGACGATTCAAATGGCCTATAAGGCTTTTAAAGAACGGCTGATGACGAAATACCGGATGTATTTTGCAGCTACGGCGCTGCTGGGACTGGCTTTTGTGATCATGCAGATTGTTGGGTTTTTTCAGTTCCAGGCAAGTGGAAAGAAGATGATAGGACTGGGCTCTAACCCGGCTTATTCGTTTGTATTGGCCATAGCAGGATTGCATGTGGTACATATTGTGGGGGGATTTGTAGCTTTGCTGATCGTATTCTTTAAAACACTGAGTACCAAAAAAAGAATATACGATGCTATACCTATAGAATTAGTGGCAACCTATTGGCATTTTGTGGATATACTATGGTTGTATTTGTTTGTGTTTTTTACGCTGATACATTAATAAAAAAGTAAAGAAATTTAGTTTTATAATTAAAATTATACTGCATGTCAACACACGTACCGGCAGGATTTAAATGGTGGTCCGGAGGAAAAAGCCCTTACAATGTTAGTTACGGTAAGCTGATGATGTGGCTGTTTTTGCTGAGCGACACCTTTACTTTTGGCGCATTTCTTATTTCTTACGGAACCGTGAGAATGAGTCACGATTATTGGCCGGATCCAAACTATGTTTTTAATGCGTTCCCTTTTATGGGACATGCCAACCTGCCGCTTGCATTCGTGAGCCTTATGACTTTTATACTCATCATGAGCTCTGTAACCATGGTGCTGGCAGTGCATGAAGGGCATAAGAGGAATAGGTACGGTGTACAGAAATGGCTTGGCTGGACCATTCTGGGCGGGGCCTTGTTCCTGAGTTGTCAGGCTTGGGAGTGGACGCACATGATCACCAGCAGCAATGCAGTACTCATAGACGGACAGGTGGAACACATTGCTTCTAACATTCGTGTAAATCCGTACGGACCGGTTGTGCCCGGACTGATGGACAACGGTCATGCGGTGACGCAACCCGGACCCGTTGCTTTCGGCGGATTCTTCTTCGGTATCACCGGCTTTCACGGTGTACACGTTTTCAGCGGCGTGATTTTACTGGTACTGGCATTTGTGTGGACCACCACAGGGCGCCTTGAAAAACTAGGACATTACGAAATGGTAGAGAAAATCGGACTGTACTGGCACTTTGTAGATCTGGTATGGGTATTTGTATTCCTTTGTTTCTATCTCATTTAATTGTAAAAACAGTAATTACTGAATATGTCACATCAAGATCAACATACTGAACACATACACGGACCACAACTCGCCTCGCCGGAAATTACCTACGAACACGAGCCACCGTCCAATACCAAAAAGATATGGAAGACGTTCTGGATATTGCTGTTCCTCACTATTGCAGAACTGGCATTGGGACTATCGCATTATGCTTTTGCTATCAATGAAGGGTTTCTGTTGCTCTTTATTAAAGGTTCGATGATCATTCTGTCGATTATGAAAGCGGTGTATATCGTAATGACGTTTATGCACCTGGGCGATGAGATCAAAAGCCTTCAGTTGACGATTCTGTTACCATTGACGCTGTTTATATGGTTCATCGCCGCATTTTTATGGGATGGTGTTGCCTGGAAAAACCTCCGTCATAAATTCGACAGGAAAGCGCCTACTGAACAGGTGCAGCCGGTAACACCCGGTAAGCTCGATTAATATAATCAGTTTGTAAATTTTTTTGGAAAGCGTCGGACATGTCCGGCGCTTTTTTTTGGAACTAAGCGGAATCTCCTGATCCGGAGGAGAAGGAATTCCGTTTTCTCCCCGGCTCATACAGGTATACAAAAAGGCACAGGCTATGCAAAGTTTTTACACTCAACATAGCCTGTATAAATCAGTCTGTCTATTCCTCACTGGGACTGGAAGAACGATCCGTTATTTATTGAGTCAGTATCCGGTTGAATCCCGCCTCAATTGAATAAACCGCCAGTTTATGCGTTCCGGTTTATGCAGTTAAGGTCTTCAAAAGCTGTTTCCAGCCTTTTGATAAAAGAATCCTGGCCTTTACGCAGCCATACCCTGGGATCGTAATATTTTTTATTAGGTTTATCTTCTCCCTCCGGGTTGCCGAGTTGCGCCTGGAGGTAAGCTTCATTGGCCTTGTAATATTGTAGTACACCTTCCCAGAAAGCCCATTGCATATCTGTATCGATATTCATTTTAATAGCCCCGTAGCTGATGGCCTCTCTGATCTGGTGTTGCGGCGATCCGCTGCCGCCATGGAATACAAAGTACACCGGCTTGGGAGCGGTTTTAAATTGTTTTTCAATATAGTTCTGGCTGTTGCGTAGTATTTCCGGACGCAGCTCAACATTACCGGGCTTGTATACTCCGTGTACGTTTCCGAAAGCCGCCGCTACGGTAAACAATTTGCCCACTTTGCCGAGTTCTGTATAAGCATAAGCTACGTGCTCGGGTTGTGTATATAGCTTATCGTTGTCTACATCGCTGTTGTCCACACCGTCTTCTTCACCACCCGTTACGCCCAGCTCTATTTCAATACTCATACCCAGGGGCTTCATACGTGCAAAGTATTCCACGGAGGTGGTGATGTTTTCTTCGATCGATTCCTCACTGAGATCGAGCATGTGGGAACTGAAAAGAGGCTGCCCTTTTTCCTTGTAAAACTGTTCGCCGGCATCCAGTAACCCGCTGATCCAGGGAAGCCATTTTTTAGCAGCATGATCCGTATGCAGAACCACTGGTACACCATAATGCTTTGCCACATTATGCACATGCAGCGCACCGGAAACCGCGCCGGAGATATTGGCCTGCAGGTGGTTGTTCGGCATACCTTTACCGGCCATAAACTGCGCTCCACCGTTCGAAAACTGTATGATAACCGGTGAGTTTACTTTTGCAGCCGTTTCCAACACTGCATTTACAGAGTCGGTGCCAATGGTATTTACCGCGGGCAGGGCAAACTGGTTGCTGATGGCATCGTTGTACAATGCTTCCAGTTCATCACCAAACAGTACACCTGCTGTATATTTTTTCATACTTCTTTTTTGTGGGATTAAATAAATAATTAATAGATCAAAGCGTTGCAAAGATAATCAGGGATAACTTTATATAAAATTCCAATTTAGCCGGGGTATATAGTATAACGGGGTATATAGTATAATTGGAAGAGAGGAGGATCGGCGGACGCCGCTGATAGAAATCTGTAACAAATGCGGGTAAAATGATATCGCCCTATGTATAAGCCCGACCGCAACTACAACGAAATAGTGAATAAATTTAAGCAGATCTGCTTACCTTCGGAGTAATTTTTTTGCCTGCAATATAGAACACTGGGATTGGGCGGCAACAAGTACATCTGCTTAAACTGAACACTACTATGCATCCTGCTTATAGGAATCACCTTACTGAAAATATACTGCTGCTCTTTGTACTACTGAGTTTTGTATCAGTACCTGTGTGGTCGAGGACTGCGCTGCCTGATACAATGAACGGCCTGCTGCAGGACTCTGTAGTGCTGAAGGGGAAAGTATTGAACGTGGAGGAGAACGGACCGCTGCCGGGCGTGTCTGTAGAGAACCTGCGCAGCGGCAGGGGAAGCATCACCGACGCAGACGGATCGTTCGCCATAACGGTTCGCCGGGGCGATGAACTGCAATTTTCTTTCATTGGTAAAACTACCCGAACCATCCGCTACAACGGAGAAGCGACAATAACAGTGGAGCTGACGAATGCAGAGGGATCGCTGTCTGAGGTGGTGGTAACCGGTTTTCAGACGCTGGACCGGAACAAGTTTACCGGGGCTGCTACTTCGTTGAAGGCCGATGATATTAAAATGAACGGAGTGGCAGACGTGAGCCGTATGTTGGAGGGTAGGGCTGCAGGTGTATCGGTGCAAAATGTATCGGGTACTTTCGGGTCGGCACCCAAGATCAGGGTGCGGGGCGCTACCTCCATCAACGGCGATAATAAACCGCTATGGGTGGTAGATGGGGTAGTACTGGAAGATATTGTGAACATATCGAACGATCAGTTATCCAGTGGCGACCCTACTACCATGCTGGGGTCATCCGTGGCCGGCATTAATATCAACGATATCGAAACCTTTGATATATTAAAGGATGCGGCTGCTACCGCGCTGTATGGAGCCCGTGCTATGAATGGGGTGGTGGTAATCACTACCAAAAAAGGAAAATCCGGTAAGCCCGCTGTCTCGTACACCGGTAATTTCAGTAGTCAGCTGAAACCGGCATACGCCGATTATAATATCATGAATTCTGCACAGCAGATGTCGGTATTGGGCGAACTGGAGCGTAAAGGGTACCTTACCTCAGATGTATTGAGCAGGTCTGCGTATGGGGTGTATGGGCAAATGTATAGCCGCCTCAATGCAGACGACAACGGTAACTTTCCGTTGCTGAACGATCCCGAAGCCCGGAAAGCTTTTCTGATGCGGTATGCAAATGCCAATACAGACTGGTTCGATCTGCTATTCCGGAACTCATTTACACAGGAGCACTCTTTGAGTGTATCGGCCGGTACCGACCGTTCGCAATCTTTTTTTTCCACCAGTTTTTATAATGATGACGGGTGGACCATTGCAGACAACGTAAAAAGATATACCCTCAATTTCAGAAACAACTATAAGTTTTCCGAAAAGCTGTCCGCAGGATTTCTTACCAATGGTTCGGTGCGGCAGCAACGGGCGCCCGGAACGCTCGAAAGAACGAGTAACCCCGTGTTTGGTCAATTTGACCGCGAGTTTGATATCAACCCATTCAATTATGCCCTCAATACCAACAGGGCACTTACTGCCTACGACGAAAACGGTAACCTGGAATATTTCAGGCGAAATTTTGCCCCCTTCAATATCATCGACGAACTCAGGCACAACTACATAGACCTGAATGTGATAGACCTTAAATTGCAGGGGGAGTTGAGTTATCAGATCACTCCACACCTGAAGTACGAATTCATTGGCGCTCTGCGCTATGTTCGCTCTACCCGCGAACACCAGATCACCGAAAACGCCAACATGGCCAATGCTTACAGAGCAAACGAGAATGCTACCGTTAATCAGCGAAACAAATTCCTGTACCAGGATCCGGAACATCCCGATGCGCCGCGGCAGGTAGTACTGCCTTACGGAGGCTTTTATAACAGGGCAGAAGATCAGATGTTGCATTATGATGTGCGCAACAGCATCAGCTACACACGCAGCTTTCGCGATAAACACGACCTGAGCCTGCTGCTGGGCCAACAGGTAAAGTACACCGACCGGCAGCATTTCAATAACACCGGTTATGGTTACCAATACGAAAACGGAGGCGTTCCCTTCGTGGACTATCGCATTCTCAAACAAACCATAGAATCGAACTTTCCCTATTATGAAATGACAAGATTGTACGACCGGTTTGCCGCATTTTATTTCAATGCGCAGTACACGTTCGATGAGCGATACAATCTGTATGGAACGGTGCGCTACGATGGTTCCAATATGCTGGGCGCTTCTCCCACTGCACGCTGGCTGCCCACCTGGAGTTTTGGCGGTGCCTGGAATGTAGACAGGGAGCGGTTTATGGACAATCTGCATTTCATCAATTACCTGAAGCTCAGGGCCAGCTACGGTATTACCGCCAGTATGGGGCCAGCTACCAATTCCAGGTATATACTGCGTAGCAAAACCTCCAACCGTCCCTACGCAGATGAACGCGAATCTATACTCGACCTTGTAAACATCCAGAACGATGACCTTACCTGGGAAAAAAACTACCAGGCAAATGTGGGCACAGATTTCGGACTGTTCTCGAACCGGCTGAGCGCCAGCATAGATTTTTATTCGAGGCGCAGTTTTGACCTGATCAGCCGGATCAAAACGTCTGGTATTGGGGGAGAAAGTCATAAGGTGGCCAACTATGCTGACATGGAATCCCGCGGGTTTGAGTTTCTGGTATCCGGTCGTGTTTTCCGCGCTAAAGACTATGGATGGACCAGCACGCTGACTTTTGGATTCAATGAAACAAAAATTACCAATGCCCAGAATATTCCCCTGATTTTTGACCTCGTGAAAGCAGAGGGAGGTAACAGGCAGGGCTACCCGGTAAACAGCCTGTTCTCTATCAACTTCCAGGGACTGAACCCGGAAAACGGAATTCCGCAGTTCATAGACGAAACGGGAAAGGTTAGTGCCGCTGTATACCTGCAGGACGATAAAATTGATCACCTGGTATATGAAGGGCCGGTAGACCCTACCGTTACAGGAGGCTTTTCCAACACCTTCCATTACAAAAATCTGTCGCTGAACGTATTTATCACCTATCAAACGGGCAATAAAATGCGTTTATATCCTGCTTTCAGAGCAGGATATGTGGATCTTGACGCGATGCCCCGTGACTTTTACGACCGATGGGTGATGCCGGGCGATGAACAGTACACCAATATACCCGCTATCAACGATACATACTATAGTTATCTCATGGCGGCTGAGGGCGCTTATCCGTTCAATAATTATAATTACTCCAACGCCAGGGTAGCAAGCGGAGCGTTTGCACGTTTGAAAACTGTTTCGCTCACCTATGCGGCAGATCAGCCCCTGCTCAGCAAACTACGGGCGTTTAAGTCGCTGTCGCTAACGGCTGCAATGCAAAACTTCTGGCTATTGTATGCCGATCCTGCGTTACGTGGGCAGGACCCCGAGTTTTATAATGCCGGTGGCGTAGCACAGCCCCTGCAAAAACAGGTAACCGTTTCTTTGAAAATGGGATTCTAAATAACAGTAACGATGAAACCGATCAACACATATATATTATTGGCAGCAAGCCTGATGGTGCTTTCATCCTGCAATAAATATCTGGAAGTAGAGCCCGACAACAGGGCACAGTTGAACACTCCCCAAAAAGTGGCACAGTTGCTGGGCACGGCCTATCCCCAGGCAAACTATGCGCCTTTTACCGAAACCTATTCAGACAATGTGGGCGATAACGGAACTTTCAGCGACTTTATGGGCGCAGACCAGCTCACGGCCAATGCAGATGCCTTCTTTTTCCGCGATACCCGCTCTATAGGTGAAGACACGCCGGAATATTACTGGTTTGCCTGTTATAAAGCCATCGCGGCTGCTAACCAGGCGCTCGCTGCCATTGCCGCTGCCCCGGATCAGGATGCTTATCGCGCCCAGCGCGGCGAAGCCCTCGTAGCAAGGGCTTATGCACACTTCATGCTGGTAAACATTTTTGCCAGATTTTACGACTCAACCACGGCAGCTACCGACCCCGGCATTCCCTATGTTACCGAGCCCGAAACCCAATTCATTCAGCAGTATTCAAGGGAAACGGTAGCCTATGTGTATGAAATGGTGGAGCAGGATCTCGTAGCTGGTATCGGATTCATCGACGACAACAGCTACACGATACCTAAATATCATTTCACACGGGTGGCTGCTTACGCGTTCGCCACTAGATTTTACCTGTATAAAAAAGATTACGAAAAAGTAATATACTATGCAGCGCTGGCAGTACCCAATAACAACTACCTGCCCAATCTGCGTCCCTGGAACACAGCGTATGCTGACATAGGATTGAACGATGTAGCGCCCCGCTATGCCAGGGCCACGGAAAATGCCAATATCCTGCTGGTGGAAACGAAATCAGTTTGGTGGCGTACCAATAGTTTTGCCCGGTATACCATGACGCCCGCCCTGGGCAACGAAATACTGGGCGCGGTTGCAGTTGCGGGCGGGCGCTGGGCAATGCCCCTCGGCTCGTACCTGACGGGGCATTCTGTGATTCCAAAAATCAACGAGCATTTTGTACGGGTTTCAGTAAGCGCCGATATCGGCGATGCCTATGTAGTGTTGCCGCTGTTTACGATGGAAGAAGTATTATTCAATCTTGCGGAAGCCTATGCCTATACCGGGGAGCAGGCATTGGCCATTCAGCTCCTGAATACTTACCTGAGTACCCGTATAACATCCTACAACGGTGCCAGCCACACCCTTACCCCCGCCAAAATCACTTCGCATTGGGGAAGTAATATCCGCGATGGCCTGGTGTTGACCATACTGGCATACCGGAGGGCGGAATTTTTGCATGAGGGGCTGCGCTGGTTCGATGTTTTACGATATAAAATACCCGTGCTGCATATGTCTTTGGAGGGCGAAATCAATATACTGGAACCAGACGATGTGCGCAGGGTGTTTCAAATACCGCCTACGGCAGCGCAATCAGGCATAGCGCAAAACCCCCGATAAATTGTAATGAAATTGAGTATGAAACAAATTATCACTGTCATAGCCCTCGCCGCCGTTGTTACGGCATGCAGAAAAGAAGACCCGCTGGAGGTGGACGATATACCAGGGCTGGGAGGCGATACCTGGGTGAAAACCCCGCTGGACGAATGGCTGTTCGATTCCCTGACGGTACCCTACAATATATCGGTAAAATACAAATGGGATCAGTTTGAACTGGAGGTGAATAAAACCATTGTGCCGCCTAAAGAAGAAAAGATCATACCCGTTATGCAATCTATCAAAAAGGTATGGATAGACCCCTATGTGGAAGAAGGCGGCCGCATCTTTTTCAATAAATACAGCCCAAAGTTTTTCGTACTGGCCGGCAGTGCAAGCTGGAACCTGGACGGCTCTATTACACTCGGTACCGCCGAGGGAGGACGTAAGGTAGTACTATACCTCTTGAACGATTATATGAACAAATATATTCCGGGCTACACGAGGGCAGATAGTGCAGTGGCCAAGCAGATGTTTCATACCATTGAGCATGAGTTTGCCCATATCCTGGATCAGCAGATCCGCAGACCACAGGAGTTTGATGCCATCAGCGCCAGTTATTATACCGGCGACTGGATCAACACCAATGATGCAGAAGCAAGAAAAGATGGCATTATTACGGCTTATGCATCTTCAAAAAACTCAGAAGATTTCGCCGAGATGGTATCGATCATGCTGATAGAAGGGAAAAATGGATTTGATCGTATCGTAAACAGTATTACAGGCACCAGTACCCGAGGTACCACTGCGGCAGTAGCAAGGCAAAGGCTGAGGGAAAAGGAAACGCAGGTGGTAAACTATTTCAAAAGAGCCTGGAATATAGATTTTTACAGCCTGCAGGCAAAGAAACGACAGGCCATTGTTAACGAGCTTTACTAGTTTATTCAGCAGACCGCCGGAGCTTCGGCAAAAATTGTTAACGGAAGAAAAAACAGGTATGAAATATACATTCACGCTGCTGGCGCTATTGACTATTGCAGTGGTTTCGTGCAAAAAAGACGACTACATCTTCGATCAGTCGCCAGACGAGCGACTGAATAAAGCGCTGGCAGATTACCAGGCAGCGTTAACAGACGCTCCCGCCGGATGGAAAGCCACCCTGCAGCCCGCTTTGGGGGCACCGTACAATTTCTTTTTCCAGTTTAATAATGAGAACCGGGTGTTTATGTACGCCGATGTAGACACAGCAACAGCGGCTACCCGGGGCGAAAGCAGCTACCGTGTAAAAGCCATGCAACAGCCCACATTGATTTTCGACACCTATTCCTACCTGCACATACTGGCAGATCCCGATGGATCGAAAAATGGAGGCGTGGATGGGCTGGGATTGCTTTCTGATTTTGAATTTGTTTTTCAGAGTGCAGCAGAAGACAGCATTGTGCTGAAAGGAAAGGCAAACGGTACCGTGTTGAAACTGGAAAAAGCCACACAGGCAGAATTGGATGCCTGGCAGAATGGTACCTGGTCTAACATTCTGAATTTTTTAAAATTTCAGGATATAGAAACCTATTTCAGGCGCCTGATATTGGGGGGCAATACTTATGAAATTACTGTAGACCCTGTGGGCCGTATTATTCGGTTTCAGTGGTTATCTGGTGGCAGTTTGCAATCTTTCATAACCGGTTATTCTTTTGGCAGCCAGGGTATGATATTGCATAATCCCCTCGTTAATGGTAACCAGACGGTTGACCGTTTATATGATTTTTCCTGGAATGCCACCGCGCAGACACTCCAACTGTCCGGCGGAGGCACTACCGGCAGCATACAGGGGGCCGTGGCTCCATTACTGGTTAATGTACAGGCTCCGCAGCAATGGTGGCAGTCGGGAAGGGTGGCCGACTCGTACTGGTTTTCAGACAAAGGCTTTCGGTCTTCGGCCAGGCAGGATTTGTTCGATATCAGCAGCCAGGAGCGTTATTATTACCTGATCTACTGGCCGGCGTACGAACCAGGTGAAAACGATCTTTTTGCCCCCGTGTTTTTGAACGATGCAGGCGACGGGCTCGACTTGCTGTATGGCGCTGCACCGAATATACCCACATTCACTTCCGATGGCAGGGTTGTGTTTGATAACCTGGGTTTTTATGGGCCGTATCCGGGTTCCGGACCGGTATACCAGACCCTGCAGCAGTTGCTGATACCTGAGGGGTATTATATGATAGCCACCGGCGATGGTTATGATATGGTAAGCGCCGCCGATGCCAAAACCTGGCTCCACTGGCAACGTACCTGGTAGCATACACCCATCGAAAAAAAATGGTTTTCACGGTCTATAATCAGTAACTTTAGGAGCATTCAACATAACCAAACAGTAATTTATGAAAAGATGGACTTTTTCGCTTTTGGCGGCAGCGGTACTGTCGTCGCTGTTATTCGTATCCTGCTCCAAAGATGGCCCCGCCGGCCCAGCCGGAGCAACAGGTCCACAGGGTCCGCAGGGCCCCGCCGGTTCACCCGGCCCTGCCGGTACCGCCAATGTGATATACTCCGGATGGCTGGAAGCGGAGTTTGAGGATGGGGTAGCAGAAATTCAGGCAACGCAATTGACTGAAGATATTTTGAATGGAGGTGATATAAAAGTTTACTGGAACATCGGAACACCCGCTGCACCAATGGTGGTTCCTGTTCCATGTGTTGTTCCTATATTTCTTTTGGAGCCAGAGCCGGAAGAGAATCAGCCTGATGTTTTTATAGATCCGTACTATGAGGTAGGGTCCATTTTTCTCACCTCTAATTATAATATGGTCGGTCAGTTTCGGTATATTCTTATTCCGGGGGGTACCGCGGCCCGTAAAGCAGGTGGCGGGGGCGATATTGACTGGAACGATTATAATGCGGTAAAACAGCATTTGAATCTCAAAGACTGATAATTGTTAAAAGTTTTCATAAAAAAGCCTGCTACCAACCTGCGGGCTTTTTTGTTCGTACTAATTAAGGGATTATTACAATAAGTTTACGATTTTTGCATTACAAAAATATATCAATCAGGTATGAAGGTTTTTGCTTCGGTTTTGGTGCTCCTGTTCTCGGTTGTTTTTTACTCCTGTAGCAAGGAGAAATCATTCGAAATACCCGATCTTCCTGAACCGCCCCCGCCTGCAGGGTTGCTCGGCAAATGGAATTTTGTGCACCTTGCTGTTAAAATGGAGGCGTATTTGTCTATAGAGGAATCAGGCTTCCGTGTAGAAACCGTTACTCGGTATACAGATACCACTACTGACAACTCGGGCAGTATTACAATCGAAGAAGCAACCATTACCGGACAGCATAAGTACACCATCGATACCTACGCATATCCCAAACTCATTGTAAACGGGGTGGAAACAGATGCCATGCCGCCTATGCATGTAGAGTATCCCATACAAACAGAAGCATTCGATGCACCCTATATTAAAGTGACCGCAGATTCTTTGTATTTTCCGCAGGGTGCTATTTTTGCAGTGCCTTCCGACCCGCAGTCCCCGACTTTACCTCCCTCTGAACCTATCGGTATGAATTTTGCCATCAGGTCCGATACTCTTTTTTTGTATGGCAAACAGACGCAGCAGTATCAACGGGATGCAAACACCACGGTAACCGCCAGCGGCGATATGATTATGGTATATACAAAGCAACCCTGATCGTTCTTTTCTCTGTTCTGCATTTATTGGTGGCGGCCTTCTCTACAGCTATAACCGCACCGGTATATTTTTACCGGCCAGGTATTGTTTAAGTTCGGGTATGCCTATTTCTTTGAAGTGAAAAATGCTGGCTGCAAGGGCAGCATCTGCTTTCCCTTCTTCAAATACCGTTACAAAATGTTCCATGGTACCGCCACCACCACTCGCTATCACCGGTACCGGAAGGGTTTCAGAAAGGGTACGGGTAATATCCAGGGCAAACCCCTGTTTGGTGCCGTCATGGTCCATAGACGTTAATAGTATTTCTCCGACGCCCATATCCACCGCCTGCCGCGCCCAGTCTGTACACAGGGTGTCTGTCCGGGTGCGCCCGCCATTCAGGTATACATACCATTCTCCGTCTGCTTCCTGTTTGGTATCAATCGCCAGTACTACGCACTGGCTACCAAATTCTTTAGCCAGTTCACTTACAAGTGCCGGCTTTTTATAAGCAGCCGTATTTACCGATATTTTGTCGGCTCCGTTTTGCAGTAGTGTGCGTACATCTTCTACACTTCCGATGCCCCCGCCTACTGTAAAGGGGATATTGATATGATGTGATATCCGGTTGGCCAGTGCACTCAGGGTTTTCCTTTTTTCCACCGTAGCCGTAATATCCAGAAAAACCAGTTCGTCTGCGCCCTGCTGTGCATACAGCGCTCCCAACTCCACCGGATCACCGGCATCTCTGAGGTCTACGAAATTGGTGCCTTTTACAGTTCTGCCGTCTTTGATATCAAGGCAGGGAATGATTCGTTTTGTGAGCATGCTTGCAAAAATTTTTGCTGAATGCCGCCAAAGGTAAGTAAGATTTCCGGGAGCAGTCTTGCTGCGACAGCAATTTACCTGACGGCGCGTATCCCCATATGCCGGGACAGCAGGCGGTGTACATGCGGGCGACGCTGCAGTTTTGCGGGCGATCGGTTTCAGCGCTGTTTACTTTGCAAGGCATTGGCTCACCCACCGGGCGGAAGAAGAGAAGCCATACCAGCGTAATAGCTAATTTGACGCAGGAAGATCAGGAAAATCTGCCAAGCATGTGTAGTGTTATCTACGGAAAACTCCTCCGCTTGCCCCTCCAACCTGGGGTTGATCGGGCGATGGTACTCCTCCCACAATTATTGATAAAATCAATTAATTTTGTTATTATATCATCTGTTTCTATCATGACATTTACCCAACTCGAATACATCATAGCAGTGGACACCTATCGTCATTTCACCCTGGCGGCAGAGCACAGCCATGTTACCCAGCCTACGCTCAGCATGCAGATACAAAAGCTGGAAGAAGAGTTGGGGCTTACGATATTCGACCGCAGCCGGCAGCCGGTGATGCCCACCGAGCCGGGCATGCAGATTATTGAACATGCCCGGCTGATCGTTCAGCACCGGAATATGCTGCAGGACATGGTACAGCAGAAAAAAGGGCTGCTCACCGGCGAACTACGGATTGGTATCATACCCACGCTGGCACCCTACCTGCTCCCGTTGTTCATACCCTCTTTTACAGAAAAATATCCGCAGGTAAAAATGATCGTCAGCGAACTCACCACCGATCGCGTCATCCGGCATTTGCAGGAAGGCAGTATAGATGCGGGTATACTGGTTACGCCGCTGCACCATAAAGGTATCAGAGAGCATATACTGTTTTATGAAGAGCTACTGGTATATGTATCGAAAAAGAATGCACTGTACAAAAAAAACTATGTGCTTGCTCGGGATATAGACCCCAATAAACTCTGGCTGCTGGAAGAGGGACATTGCTTTCGTTCGCAGATAGAGAACTTATGTGAACTGAGAAAAAAGAGTATGAAGGGAAGTTTTTTTGATTATGAAACGGGTAGTATAGAAACGCTGCGGCGGATGGTAGACCTGAACGACGGTATTACCATTCTACCCGAACTGGCTACACTGGATATGCCGGATAATCAACTACAGTTGACACGGCATTTTAAAAGTCCCGCACCTGTACGGGAGGTCAGCGTGGTTGTGCAGAGAGATTTCGTGAAAAAAGGACTTATTGATGCGCTCAAGCAGGAAGTAGTATCCTGCATTCCGCAGAAGATCAGGAAAAACAAGCCTGCCAACGTGGTGCCCGTATACGACTAAAGGCGTGAGGTTTTTATTATACCTGATGGCCGGCCAGTTGCAAATGGGAGAACATTGCTGCTTATTCCTCATTTTTCACATACCGATACTGCCCATTCAGCAAAGGGTGCGCGCCGCTCATTACCCCGGTAGTGAAGGATAATGTAAATTCTTCAAAAAACACTTCAAAAACCGACTTTTCAAACGCCAGTTCAAAGCTGTTTTGTAGTTTATTACCCGGTACCAGTGTAAACGGATGATCCGGAAACAGCAGCGACCGTATCTGAATAGAATCGATGGTTTGTTTGGTAAACCGCACAGCGCCATCGTTTTTGGTAAACAACCGTTGCCTTCCCCGCTCTGTAAATAAAATACATTCTATGTTTTTAATCAGTTCGGGGTTGTCGTCGGAGAACCGGAGCGTTATGAAATCATCGTTTACCCGCCGGGAGGATAGCAGGCTGTATATTCTTGCCGGTTTCCGGCGGCTGTTAAAAACAATGCTATTTTTTTCGATGAACCACCGGCCGGAACCGAAGCGGTCGATACCGTTTTTGGAATAGAAAAAGCTGAATGTGGAATTGCTGCTCAGGTTGAAACCGCTTTTAGCATCCTTGATACCCTGTGCGTAATAGCTGCCCGCAATATCGGGTGTTTCCTGCGCATGCAGCGAAGCAAAGCTGATGATACCCGCTAATAAAAGCAAAAATTTGTGCCTGCTGTTTGAATACATCTTTCAAAGATTGTAAAAACCTTTTGAAAAAGCAAACCCATACTGTTAATACAGCATGGGTTTGAATAGGTGGCGCCGGGCGAATGATTATTCTACCCGGGTGATCTTTAAAAGATTCGTAGCCATATGCAGGTGCACCGGGGTACTTCCTGTATTGACAACTGTATCGCCAGGCTTCAGAAAGCCCCTGGCTTTAAGAATGGCGATCTGATCGAAAATGATTTGATCCAGACTGTCTTCCTCTGCATAGTAGAAAGCGCGAACGCCCCAGCTAAGGCTCAGTTGGTTTACCAGTGTTTTTTCTTTTGTGAATATGTACAGCGGTGATCGGGGTCGGTAGCTGCTCACTACCCAGGCCGTGTATCCACTTTGTGTCATCGCTATAACACCGTCTGCATTGATGTCGCGGGCTATTTTACATGCGTTGTAACAGATGGCGTCGCTCAGGAAAGAGGGAGAGTGGGGTTGGGGCTTCAGGTCGTCTTCGCGGTTGTAGCCGTATTCTTTCCGTTCTACTTCCAGGATAATTTTCCGCATGGTTTCCACCACCAGCACGGGGTGTTTTCCCATGGCCGTTTCGCCACTCAGCATTACTGCGTCTGCACCATCCAGTACAGCGTTAGCCACATCGGTAATCTCGCTTCTGTTGGGTTTGATGCGATCCATCATGCTTTCCATCATCTGGGTGGCCACAATAACGGGCTTGCCACGATGGATGCATTTGCGTACAATGTCTTTTTGAATCAGAGGCACCTGCTCCACAGGTAGTTCCACCCCGAGGTCTCCGCGAGCTACCATTACTCCGTCGGATTCCAGAATGATTTCACGGAGGTTGATCAAAGCTTCCGGCATTTCTATTTTAGCCATTACCTTGCTCTTGGAGTTATGTTCTTTGAGAATGCCTTTCAGTATTTTCAGGTCGTCTACTTTTCTAACAAAAGAAAGCGCAATCCAGTCCAGCTCCTGGGCTATCATAAAATCCAGGTCGGCCAGGTCTTTTTCCGTTAGGGCAGGCAATGAAATTCTTGTGTCGGGAAGGTTAACCCCTTTTTTAGGCAGCAGTTCCCCGGGCATGGTTACCCGCACTTTCACATCATTGTCTTTCGTGATTTCTACTACCTCCACTTCAAGCTTACCGTCGTCGATAAGTATTTTATTGCCCAGTTGCACATCGCCTGCAAGGTTGGGGTAAGAAACATAAATTTTTCCTTCTTTCGTACCTACGCATTTGGTATTGGTGAATGTAAGTACGTCGCCTGCAGCGAGAGCAATCCTGTTATTTTCAATTTCCCCTACACGCAGTTTAGGGCCCTGCAGATCGCCCAGAATAGAGATATTGAAAGGTTCCTTTGCATTGATGGTACGGATGTGCCGGATGATTTCCAGTTTGTCTTCGTGGGTGCCGTGCGAAAAGTTGAGGCGAAATACATTTACACCAGCTCTGGTGAGTGCCAGCAACTGATCATAGGTATTACTGGAGGGTCCAACTGTGGCGACGATTTTGGTACGATGAAAAGCATGCTCAATGCCGGCCTGCTTATCCATGTCTTCATAAAGATATTCAGAGATATTTTTGGACATAATATTTTATTTCTTTTTACAATTTTAAATGAAACGCTTTCTGGTGTTATAGGGCTTCGGATCAGGAAGCAAGTATTTTCACAATCTTAAGCCATTCGGGATCTATAGCATGTTCTGCTTTTACAGCCAGATCAAGCGGTGTATAATGCAAGTTGTTGTTTACAATACCAATCATGGTATTGATCTGCTCTCCTTTCAGGAGGGTTTCCACTGCTGCGTATCCCAGACGGCTGGCAATCAGCCGGTCGAAGGCAGATGGTGCGCCGCCACGCTGTATGTGTCCGAGTATGCATACTTTCACATCGGCATTGGGCATTTCTGCTCTCACCATTTTGGCCACTTCGTTGGCGCCTCCGTATTCTCCTCCCTCTGCCACTACCAGCAGGTTTACCAGTTTTTTTCTTCTTTCTTTTTCCTGCAGCCGGGCTATCACTTCCCCGATATCGGTTTTGTGTTCCGGTATCAGTATGTTTTCTGCGCCGGTGCCTACACCACTGTGCAAAGCAATATAGCCGGAATCACGGCCCATTACTTCTATGATGAACAGGCGATCGTGCGCATCAGCGGTATCGCGTATTTTGTCGATGGCTTCAATGGCGGTATTCACCGCGGTATCAAACCCGATGGTGAAATCGGTGCCAGCCATATCTTTGTCTATGGTACCGGGCAATCCTACACAGGGAATGTCGAATTCGGTGGCAAATTTTTGGGCTCCTCTGAAAGAACCGTCGCCGCCGATAACCACCAGTCCGTTCAAACCTATTTTCTTCAGGTTATCATAGGCTTTTTTCCTTCCCTCCGGCTCGTAAAATTCTTTGCACCTTTGGGTTTTTAGGATGGTACCTCCACGCTGTATGATATTGGCTACGCTCCGGGAGTCCATTTTAAAAACATCGTTTTCGATCAATCCGGTGTATCCCCTCATAATGCCATACACCTCCAGTCCATAATAGTTGCCGGTACGCACTACGGCTCTGATGGCTGCGTTCATGCCCGGCGCATCGCCACCGGAAGTAAGCACCCCGATTTTTGAAACCTTCTTATTCATTTAGTTAAAATTGTCTTGTTGAATGAAACATTCAGGGACAGCGCAATTGTTATGGTATATTCACCTTTTGAGGCGCCAAAAGTACGTAATTACAGTTATATGACAATTTTAGATTAATGCGGAGCCATTTTTCCAATGGCCTGTTCAAGAAGCTGGTAAACAGGTTTTTATTGCGTATAACATGCGTGCAGACGCTGTTAAAAAGCAAAAGCGGAATTAATAATATTATAACAGTAGCGGAGCCATTTTCAGCGCTGCCTGGAGGAAGCAGGTAATTTACCATCCCGGAGAATATTCTCATCTTTGCGGATGAAGCGGCGAGGTTTTCGTGGCTGTTAAGTACCAGGTTGCGAAGATGCGAGTATCTTTCCGGCAATCTGTAACATTGTTAAGAAGATGGCTGTTTTTGCATTAAGACAAGAGTTGGTTTTTCCGCCCGTACATATGTCTGAACCCGACGGGCTGCTGGCGATTGGGGGCGACCTCTCTCAGGAGCGGCTTTTGCTGGCATACCGCAATGGCATATTTCCCTGGTACGAGGGCAATACCCCCATGTGGTGGAGCCCTGACCCCCGGTTTGTATTGTTTCCGGAGATGCTTAAGGTCAGTAACAGCATGAAGCAGGTGCTTCGGAAAAAAAACTTCCGTTTCACCATCAACCACAATTTTGCCGCGGTGATCCACCATTGCAAAACCGTACGCCGGCAGGGGCAGCAGGGTACCTGGATAACGGATGAAGTAGAGAAAGCCTATATCCGTTTGCACGAGTCCGGCTATGCGCACAGTGCGGAAGCATGGGTAGACGGACAACTGGCAGGGGGTCTGTACGGTATAAAAATGGGGAGGATGTTTTTCGGCGAAAGCATGTTCAGTACAGCAGCAAATACCAGTAAATATGCATTTATATTGTACGTACAACACCTGATGCAGGAAGGCATCGGGCTGATAGACTGCCAGGTATATACGCCACACCTGGAAAGCCTGGGCGCGAATATGATACCCCGCGAAGAATTTGTGCAAAGGCTGCAGCAGTTGCTGCCCTCCGCTGGTTAATCCGTGAGTTTTTTAGACTTCTTGAGGTAGCGCACCAGCAGGTACCATGCCAGCAGGCAGGGGAGGATAATCCAAAGCAACTGATTTCTTTTCGCTTCATCGGATCCGGTGAGTTGAGGATACTTCAACAACAGTATAAGGGTAATACCACAGAGCCAGACAAATTGTGTATTGTATTCTTTCAGAATCCAGCGTTTCCAGTTGAAGCGCATGCTGCCGAAAGTTTTACCTATACCACGCAAGTCGGGTATCCAGCGGTTCACATTCCGGCAGTACTCATCAAATCCGGGACCGAACTTGCCGCGGAGAAATTGCTCTTCAGCAAGTACGATGGCCTGGTATATGAACAGGAAAAGCGGCATCATAACCGCTGTGAAAAAGAGTGAATTGGCCAGTATGCCCACCCCTAACAGCATCAGTATATTGCCAACGTACAGCGGGTTGCGGCAGTGCCGGAAGATGCCCTCGGTTACGAGCCCGTCGGCATACGGCTTCCCCTCGCGTCCACCCCGGAGAATATAGGCCAGCCCAATCGTGCCGCCCCGTATCAATTGCCCGGTAACCGTAATGAACAGCCCAAGAACAATGGGTATATAATAGTAAGTTGGCCCGAAAGTGGCTTCGGAAAACAGCGGGGGCGATGGAACAAACAGGGCTGCATACAAAACAATAAACAGCCAGTTGCGGTATTTAAAGAAAAACCTGCCGATAGAAATCATCTCGTGGATTTATTGAATTACTCTTTTACTGCTATTAAACCGGAGAAATTGTACCATTTGAAAAACACCTCTGTGCGGCTGAAACCTGCTCCATTCAGCATTACCACGTTTTCGCTCAACCGATAAGGTATAAGCACGTTTTCCAGGGCTTCGCGTTTTTGGGAGATTTCCAACTCACTGTATTGGTTGCGGCGTTTATAATTGTAGTAGTAGTCAATGAACGAACGGTTGAACGCGCTGTTTTCTGCGAGTATTTTTTCAACAAGTATCAGCACTCCTCCGCTGTTCAGCCCGTTGTAGATGTTTTTCAGCAACGCTTCCCGCTGCAGGGGGCGTACAAACTGCAAGGTGAGGCAAAGTACCACTACGGAAGCGTTGTCGATGATGTTATCGGCTGCAATGTCGGAGCAAAGCAGGTCGAAGGAGCCGGGCGGGCATAACTGGTCGAGTTTGATCCTGCATTTTTTCAGCATCTCGTCCGAATCATCCACGCCGATCATTTGTACGTCTTCGGGTAACAGCGGGCTCATATTGGCCATGGTGGTGCCGGTAGAGCAACCCAGATCGTATACCCGCGTGCCAGATTGGGCGTGATCGCCTGCCAGCTCGGCAACCATGCGTTGAATTTCTTCGTAGAAGGGAACAGAACGGTTGACCATATCGTCGAACACGCTCGCCACATTGGCTCCGAATTTAAAATCTTTTGCCCTGGGTATTTGCTCATTAAAAACCTGATCCCGTACAGACGGATCGCTCATAAAAGATACATTTTGGAGTTAAATGTACTATAAATTTATATCGGTAAAAGAATATTTTACAGGGCCGATACCGCTGCTATACCGGGCAGGGTTTTACCTTCAAAGTATTCAAGCATAGCGCCTCCGCCGGTAGATACATAACTTACCTTATCGGCGAACCCAAACTGGTTAACGGCTGCTACAGAGTCGCCGCCGCCTACGAGCGAGTAAGCGCCAGACTGAGTGGCCGCTGCTACTGCTTCTGCGATAGCCTTGGTGCCAGCCTGGAATTTTGCCATTTCAAACACACCCATGGGGCCATTCCATAAAATGGTTTTCGAATTTTTGATCACAGCAGCAAACTGCTCCCTGGCATCTTCTCCTATATCTAGGCCCATCCATCCGTCGGCTATATTGTCGCTTGGTGCAGACTTGGTATTCGCATCTGCGGCGAACTTATCTGCAATAATGCTGTCGCTGGGCAGGTGAATGTGTACCCCTTTTTCAGCGGCTTTTTTCAGCAGAAGTCTGGCCATATCCAGCCGGTCGTCTTCGCAGAGCGAATTGCCGATATTGCCGCCCTTCGCCTTCATGAAGGTGTAGGTCATCCCCCCGCCAATAATGATGTCCGTAGCCTGCTCCAGCAGGTTTTCTATGATCAGAATTTTATCAGATACTTTCGCACCGCCAATGATGGCGGTAAAAGGCTTCACCGAGTGGTGAAACACTTTTTCAGCGCTGTTTACTTCGCCTTCCATCAACAAGCCAAACATTCTGTCGGTCACATCGAAGAAACGTGCGATCACAGCGGTAGAGGCGTGTGCCCGGTGTGCGGTGCCAAATGCATCGTTTACGTATACATCCCCCAGCTTAGATAGTTTTTGGGCAAAATCTTCATCGCCTGCTTCTTCTTCCTTGTAAAAACGGAGGTTTTCCAGCAGCAATACTTCTCCGGGTTTCATGGAGTCTGCTGTTTCGAAAGCCTGCTTGCCAATGCAATCGTCGGCAAATAACACATTGGTACCGGGCAGCAGTTCGCCAAGGTGCTTCACCAGATGTTTCAGAGAATATTTATCTTCGGGCCCTTTCTTCGGGCGTCCGAAATGGCTCATCAGTATCACTTTACCCCCGTCGTTGAGTACTTTTTGAATGGTAGGAACGGCAGCCCGCATGCGGGTATCGTCGGTTATTTCAAATGTATCATTAAGAGGCACATTAAAATCTACCCGTATTAAAACTTTCTTGTTTTTGAAATTGCTTGCAGAAAATTTAGACATAGTGCTGAGGATTGATATGGAAAACTGCGTGCAGTGGTTATACAGCGTGAATGAAGAAAAACAAAAGGCTAAGAAATACTCCTTAGCCTTCTGCCGTTTTATTTATTTAGAGATCAACTTCGCAAAATAATCCACGCTGCGTACCAGTTGCGATACGTAGCTCATTTCATTATCGTACCAGCTAACGGTTTTAACAAGCTGCACGTCGCCTACGGTTAGCACCTTGGTTTGTGTAGCATCGAAAAGAGATCCGTAAGTAGTGCCGATAATATCGCTGCTTACAATCTCGTCTTCGGTATAACCGAAAGATTCGTTGGAGGCCTCTTTCATGGCAGCATTGATTTCTTCTGCTGTCACTTTCTTTGAAAGTACGCTTACCAGTTCAGTAAGTGAGCCGGTGAGGGTAGGCACCCGCTGTGCGCTTCCGTCGAGTTTGCCTTTTAAGCCGGGCAGTACCAGGCCGATGGCTTTTGCAGCGCCGGTGCTGTTGGGAACAATATTTTGAGCGGCGGCTCTGGCGCGGCGCAGATCGCCTTTAGCATGCGGAGCGTCCTGCGTGTTCTGATCGTTGGTATAAGCGTGGATGGTAGTCATGATGCCAGACACGATGCCGAATTTTTTATCCAGCGTATCGGCCATTGGCGCCAGGCAGTTGGTGGTACAGGAAGCGCAACTGATGATGGTTTCGCTGCCGTCCAGGATATCGTGGTTTACATTGAAAACGATGGTTTTCAGATCGCCGGTAGCAGGGGCGGAAATCACCACCTTTTTAGCGCCGGCAGTAATATGTGCCGCAGCCTTATCCTTGTCGGTGAAAAAGCCAGTACATTCCAGCACCACATCTACCTGGTGAGCACCCCAGGGAATCTGGGCCGGGTCTTTCTGCGCATAAATCCGGATTTGTTCTCCGTTTACTTCAATAGCATCTTCAGAAGCTTTCACCGCTGCTTTAAAAGGACCCTGAGCCGTATCGTATTTCAATAAATGAGCAAGCACTTTAGGACTGGTAAGGTCGTTGATGGCTACCACATCAATTCCTTCCATATTATAAATCTGGCGGAAGACCAGTCTTCCGATTCTTCCGAAACCATTGATGGCTACTTTAACTGTGCTCATTGTACAATTATTTTAGGCTTTTTAAAAATGAGAGGCAAAGTTAGGATATCCTGATTATAAAATGGCTGACGATGGAATATCCCCAAGAGTTTTTGAAATATTTTTGGACAGTTGACCGTCTCCTTATATCTTTGCACTCCCAAAAACAAAATGGCCCGTTGGTCAAGGGGTTAAGACGCATCCCTTTCACGGATGAATCACGAGTTCGATTCTCGTACGGGCTACCAAACAGGAAAAGTGATCATTGATCGCTTTTCCTGTTTTTATTTTTGGAGTAATTGGTTGTTTATCTGAAAGAAAGAGTAATTCTATGGTTTTTCATCAAACACCCGCTTTACGAAATATCGAACCAGTGACACCCCATTAGTGTTCTGATTTATCCCCTACATGTACGATAACTCCGCACGCATAACGGTATTCTTTTTTCTATTTATTATTTCGGAATGAATTTTAAGCGTTATCCCTGGCAGGGATCTGACCATAATATTTCCTTTAGCATTGCTCTTACAAATTATCTCTTCAATAAGGATGGTTAGGGATTGCTTTCCTTTCTCCTGAAATATAACTTTGATAAAAATTATTTTTTATGCCAAACTTATATAAAATGGTATTATTTTTATCATAAAAAACAATTTTGGCAGAACCGTTAGAAAAACACATCGTTCGTTATTTTAAGGAAAGTGAAAGACTTTTCAAGCAAAAACTTGTGGGATCAATAAAAAAGGATTTTCCATCCTGGTCTGATAACACGATCAATATGTATCTGTCCAAACTAAAAAAAAAGGGGATTATCAATACCCCTTCCAGAGGGATTTATGAGATGGATAACAACATCCCTTTTCAACCCAATATTTCCAATAATTTAAAGAGATTATTTAATAAGGTAAAACGTGAATTTCCTTATATCAATTTTTGTATTTGGGATACGGTGTGGTTGAATGATTTTATGCGTCACCAGCCATTTAAACATTATGTTGTTGTAGAAGTTGAAAAAGATGCGTCTGAATCTGTGTTTGCCTTTCTAACAGAAACCAATAAAAACGTTTTCTTTAATCCTGATGAGGAAATATTTGATCGTTATATTCATAATCAAGATGAAGTTCTTATTGTGAAGAATATGGTTTCGGAGTCTCCTTTGATAGAAAAAGATAAAATTAGTATCCCTGCATTGGAGAAGTTATTGGTGGATATGTTGATTGATACAGCACTTTTTTCGGCACAGCAAAATGAAAGGGAGTTTATTATGAGGAATGTAATGCAGAAATACACTTTAAACCAATTAAAGATGCGTAGATATGCCGTCCGAAGAAATAGAGAAGAAGAAATTGAAAGACTGATAAATATAAGTTTGGCAAAATAATTTAATTTGTGCCAATAATATAAAATATGATAGATGCAAAATCATACACAATTGAATAGATTGCGGGTCTGTAAAATGAACTGTGTCAGGAAATAATTTTGATCTAGTTTAAAAGAGGCGGCGACGGCTCCATTCACAGAGCAAGGCGCCGCCTCTTTTAAACGGTATACTATCGTAAGTCCGTTTGCATTCTGTCGCCAAATA